>CAWFPY010000007.1:0-278247 GCA_963817815.1 uncultured Alphaproteobacteria bacterium
TGTAAGCGGTCAAAAGAATTGCGACAGAGGTCCGCTTTCTGCTAAGCGGACATGTGCGGTGCGCAAAGTGGAATGTCCGCTAAGTGCCAATAGCGGACATCGTGAGCGACACGGCTTATTCCCGGCCACATACTAATTGTGGTTAGACGGCTTGCTTCCGCTTTCTACGCCGAGCGAGCAAACCAATCACACCAAGTCCACCGGCAAAGAGTGGCAACGCCGCGGGGAGCGGCGTCGCACTGGTCGGCGGCGCGAAGATATTATTGGTCACGAAGCTGTCGGGCGCATTGGCACCGTGATGCCAGGAGCCAGGTTGAAGAGAGCCACGCCGATCGGGAAATCGAGACTGTTGCCGAACGGGACGCTGGACGAGGATCAGGGAGCTGCCGCGGTGACATCGGCATCCAGGCGCAATTGAACGAGCACGGGTTGGTCCAGGGCGACTAGCGCAGACGCGGTCGCCACGGAGCCGCTGGCAAACAAGCTGGGCCCGCAGCCAGCCCCCGCCACCACTGAACGTGCTGCTGCACGTCGGAGGCGCCGTCGTGTTGAGGGTGCTCGTGATAACGCTGACCAGCTCACCGATATTGGCTTCTCAAGTCGATACTGGCAATCGCAAATCGCCCGCCGAGCTCATCGTTCCTATCGCATCCAGGTTGAGCGAGATTGGCGTGTTGGCCGGCCGCGATCGATGAGTGGAAGACGAAGACGTCGGTATAGATAGCCGTCCCTAGCAAATTGGCTCCGGCGGCGGGGCCGGCCGCCGCGACGTTTGTAGATGCGCCGACGTGGCCGGCGCTAGCGCTGGACTTAACGGCGCCGGTCGCCGCAAAAGTTCCGTTAGTCTCGGAGCAAACCGCGCTGCTGGCGGCTGGCGTAGAACCAGTCAGATTATATCCAGCGGGAGTGCAGGTCAGGCCGTTTCCCCCGCCCTGCACCGTCAAAGTGATCGCGAATGATTGGGAATTTCCGAGAAGCGTCAGAAAGAAAGCTGCGCCTGCGGCTGCAAAGAGCCTGGACTGTCGGACCATCACCGTCTCCCGCGTTACTGAACCAGGGCCTCAACCACCTGATTGATCCCGCTTTTGTGGCAGAAAAGCCCTGCCGTAGCTTGGAGAGCAGCGGCAGAAACCTTTGATTTTTCTTTTAGGACGGCTCGATTTTGCTTTTACCGACGCGGTCGCTATTTTGAGCGGCCGTGGCGCGGGTCAAGCAACTTGCTATATCTGTTCGAGAATTGTTCCCTGGACAGCGATCGACGAGAGCTGCGTCGCGCGGCACGCTCGTTGCGGTTGAGCCGCAAGTGTTCGACGTGCTGCACAACCTCATTCGCAACCGCGAACACGTGGTCAGCAAGAACGCGTTGCTCGCCGATGTCTGCTTCGGGTCATTAGCAGACATGTGCAGTGTCAACTCGGCGTGTCCGCTAAGTGCCAGAAGCGGACATGAGCAAAAACAAAGACCGCTTCGCAGCGGTCTCTTCACTCGATCTAGTACTGTGAACGGCCCATCATTTCGGCTTCGATGCGCTGTCCGAGCTCAGCGCATTTTCTCTGCTCTTTAGCGGAATTGTGCGATCGCCCCGTTGGTCCTTGGGTACACCCTTGAGACTTGCTGGCTTAGTAGCGGCACTGGCATCCTTCGGGTCTTTGTCGGCTTGGTTTTCCATTTTTCGCTTGGTTTGCTGATCCGTTACGGTGCTTTTCTTTTTCGCAGCGAGATCATCTATCGTCAATTCGACCATCACCGGTAACGCTCGCGCCGGGCTTCCGCTCACGGCGGCCAAAACGTTCAGTGCAAAACCAAAAGTCCCAAGTGCACGCAATGTCATGGATTGCCCCCATGTCCGCGAGTTGCATAGGCGATGCCGGCTCGACCCCGCCACGCGGAAACTATACGAAGCAGCAATGGCCACCTCAAGCAGTCTCATAGCGCTAATGTCCGCTTCTGGTCATTAGCGGACATGTGCGCCGCAAAAAGCCATGTCCGCTTTTCAATTATGCCTATCGGACCACCTGGCCCCGAAGTTCGCCAGCCTTGTTCGTCGGGGTGTGGATGTTCACATACAAATTCCCGGTCCTAAGATACCCCACTTGTTCATCGGTCAGCACCGCTGATCCTTCAAAGGGGCTAACGGGAGCCTTGGCAGAGCCAGCGACAAAAATCGGAACGAGAACGCCCGCGTTTTTGCCCGCGGGTGCTGGCCCATGCAAGTGCGCAGCGGTCGGTGACCCAGTCAAATCTGAGTACGTGCCCTTCCATGTCAGGGTCTTCGTCGCATCATTGAATGTTAGCGTCACAGACCCGGCTGCCTTGCTATCGTTTGGCGGCACTTCGTTCGACGGTTTCAGATCGGCCTTATAGTTGACCGTCTCGCCGTATGTCGGGCTGATTAAACCAAGGCTAGCGCAAAAAAGGACAATTGGGCCGAACTTCATGTGAGCCCCCGAAAAAGAGATAGCGCCCCCATTAGAGAACACCTCAAATTACCTGCGAAGTCCTATGACGAATACGAAATAACCAGTTGTGCGAGAATGTCCCTCGTAGGGGAATTTACGGGAATGTTATTAGCGACTCACCCGTGACAATGTTCGGCTCTCAACGTTCCTCCCATATGACTTTGACCCGGCTCCCGGCGAGCCGGGTTTTTTTAGCGTGAATGGAATGTCCGCTTTGGGTCAAAAGGAGACATGTGCGGCGCACAAGCCGATGTCCGCTAAGTGCCAATAGCGGACATCAGCCGGCCGCCTAATCGGTTTTCAGCGTCAGGATGTAGGCAACAACATCGGCGCGCTCCTTGGCATCGAGCACAATGTTCGGCATGGAGCGATGCGACGACAGCAGCGCCACGTTGAGCGCCATTGCCGACATTCCTTTGACCTCAGCGATGGCATCAAAGGGCGGCGCCTGCCGATTAACAGATGTTTCGCCTTTGCGCGTGCTGTGGCAGACCGCGCATGTGTTCTGCGCTAGGTCCAAACCGCGTTGCGCGTTACCAAGCTCCTGCGCAGATCCATCATCGTTACCCTTGTCGCTTACGGCGGCGTGGCTCCGTTTGCAAGAATACCGCTGTCGCAGATCGACAGTTTCATTCCAACGATGATGGCCATTGTATTTGTGACCGATCTCGTCACGGCTCTTCTGCTGTTCGGTCAGTTCTCGATAACTGGCTCACGCGCACTCCTGGTGCTTGCAAGCGGTTATCTTTTTTCCAGCCTGATTGCCATTCCGTTCGCACTCACCTTTCCAGGCGCGTTTACGCCGACGGGCCTCTTTGGGGCCCATTCTCAAAGCGCCGCTTGGCTCAGTGTTTTTTATCGCTTCGGTTTTGCCGCGGCGGCCGTTGGGTATGCCCTCCTGATACCTGGCAAGCACAAGAAAGAACCGATCGGGCTCTCACCGCGACCTGCGATTTTATGGAGCGTGGCGATCGTAATCATTGTGGTGTGTACGCTGGCTTCGGCCGTTACGGCAGGACATGACCTTATGCCTCGCTTGCTGAGTGGCAGAATTTTGCCATTGGGACATTACGCAAATGGAATGATCGCACTGACGAGTGTGCTCGCGCTCTTGCTGCTGTGGTCTCGTGGAAAGTCGGTACTTGATCTGTGGCTGATGGTTGCGGTCTGTGCGCTGGCAATGGAAACCAGCCTGACGGCATTTTTAGTTACAACTCGCTTCAGCGTTGGCTTTTATGCAACTCGTTCGATTTCCTTCATCGTTTCAAAAACCGTGTTGATCGTGCTGCTCTCTGAAACTTTGGTACTCAATGAGCGACTTGCCAGCGCGTTCATCTTGCAGGGGCGCGAACGTGAAAATCGGCTTATGAGCTTGGACGCGGCGACCGCCGCGATCGCGCATGAAATCAAACAGCCACTGACCGCGATATCTGCACGATGCTCGGCTGCTTTGAGGTGGCTCAATAAAACGCCGCCCGATCTTAAAGAAGTACAGGACTGCCTAACGGGCATGATGGATGCAAGCGGACGCACCAATGAAGTGGTTGATAGCATTCGTGGGCTGTTTAAAACGACCGCCCATCAAATGACTCCGATTGAAATCAATCGTCTTGTTCGGCGAGTGTTGCAGATGGTTGAAAACGACCTGCACGTTCAGGGAGTAACTGTTTCAACCGAATTCCAACGAGGCCTTCCGCAAATAATGGCCGACCGAACCTTGCTACAGCAAGTAATCCTGAACTTGATCAAGAACGCGATCGAAGCAATGGCCACTGGTCCCACAGCGGTAAAGACCCTTCGGCTGGTAACAACCCAAAACCCAAATTCGGTCGTCGCGCTTTCTGTCCGGGACTCCGGACCCGGTATAACTCCCGAAAACGGGACTCGCGTATTTGATCCATTTTTTACGACGAAATCTTCCGGAATGGGATTGGGACTATCCATCTCTCAAAGGATCATCGAGGATCACGGCGGTGATTTGCGGCTTACCGAGACCAGTTCAAATGGCTGTACTTTTGAAATCATTTTGCCAAGCGTTGCGACGAGCGACAGTAGTGGTCTCAGACGGAAACTCGCCGCCGGGGAGCCTACAGACAAGTCAACCGTATTGCCAAACGAGCAACGCGACTAATCGCTAAGGCATTTGTGGGAGCGGTATCTGATGTCCGCTATTGGCACTTAGCGGACATCGGCCTGTGCGCTGCACATGTCTGCTTTTGAGGGTAAAGCGGACATCGCGGCATGCCCGGCAGTCGGACCAAGGCGCGCATCGAAGCGTCACCCTTAACTCCCCCTGCCCGCGAGCGTGCCGCGCCGTAGGTAAATCGTTCTCCGCGCGGGGCAAATTGGATGTCAGCCGCAACGCACGCATCATTATCGTACACCAACGTTCGCAAGCGTTTATTTGACGGATATTTTGTTTTACGAGTGGACAAAGATAAAATGTCCATAAGTTATTGATTTAATTGGCGCTCCCTAGGGGACTCGAACCCCTGTTTTCGCCGTGAGAGGGCGACGTCCTGGGCCGCTAGACGAAGGGAGCAAAGGCGCGCGAGCCATCGAAATAGCCTCGATCGGCCTGGTCCGCAAGCTTGGCGCACGCAGGAGCCAAGAAGCTGGATTCCCGTATAGGCGGGCGAAGCACGCCGTCCTTCGCGGACGGCTATGCGCGGGAATGAACGGAAAATGCCTAAGGCTTCTGCTCCAACCGTAACCGCCCCAGCGGCTGGAGCGTATCGGGATCGAATGTGAGCAACTGGACCGCGCCGCCGACCTCGATGGTCACGACGATGTGGTCGCTGCCGATCGCAGTCGAGAGCACCTTGGCGCCCGGCGGCAGCGCATGAGTGACGTCCACGAACGATGGGGCGCTTTCCTTCACCTGCGAAAGGCGGTAGCCGATGACGGCCAGGATGACGCCGATGGCGACGAAGGTCGTCGTCATAATGATGATCATCAAGCGGCGGACTTTGCCGATCGCCGCGGCGGCTTCTGGATCGAGGGGTTTGTGATCGTCGGGCATCGGTTGAACCATGTCGGCCATTGAGACAGTGACAATCTCCGCCGAGGAGACCGGCGGCCGGCTCGACCGCGTGCTGGCCGTCCGTATCCCGGCGCTGTCGCGCTCGCGCTTGAAGGCACTGATCCTTGCCGGCCACGTCAAGATCGGCGCGCGCACGATCCGCGATCCGGCCGCCAGCGTCAATTCCGGCGACACAATCACTGTCAACTTGCCGCCGCCCGAACCGGCGACGCCGCAGGGCGAAGCGATCCCGCTCAATATTGTCTACGAGGACGCCGCGATCATCGTCATCGACAAGCCGCGAGGCCTTGTTGTCCACCCGGCCGCCGGTCATGCCGCCGGCACGCTGGTCAACGCGCTGATTGCCCATTGCGGCGCGAGCCTGTCCGGCATTGGCGGGGTCAAGCGGCCGGGCATCGTGCACCGGCTCGACAAGGACACCACCGGGCTGATGATTGTCGCCAAGACCGACAAGGCCCATCACGCGCTCAGCAAGCAGTTCGCCGACAAGACCCAGGGCCCGCTTGAACGGGGTTACCTCGCTTTGGTCTGGGGCGTACCCGGCCGCCCGAAGGGCACGATCGAGGCCCCCCTCGGCCGCCATCAACACGCGCGCGACAGGCAGGCGGTGCGCCCGGACGGACGGGCCGCGATCACGCATTGGCAGTTGCTCGAGCAATTTGCCGGACCGGACGGCAAGCCGGTCGCCAGCCTGCTGGCCTGCACTTTGGAGACCGGCCGCACCCACCAGATCCGGGTGCATCTCGCCCATATCGGGCACCCGATCCTGGGCGATGCGACCTATGGCACCGGCTTCAAGACCAAGATCAGCCGGCTCGGACCCAAAGCGGCTGCCGCCCTGGAGGCCCTTGGCAGACAGGCTTTGCATGCTTATCTGTTGGCCATTGAACACCCCGAAACCGGCGACGCCCTGGAGTTCCATTCGGAACTGCCGGGCGATTTGCGTCGTTTACGTGATGCCCTGCACATGGAAATCCCTTTGGAGAGCCGTGAAGCCGGGTCAAAACGACGCAAGTAAGAGCAGCGAAATCAACGACTTGACCGCGTGCAGGGACGCACGTTTCCGTCACGGTGACGTGACGGGCGGAATGCTTCCTTTCGCTCGCCCAAGTCGTTATGCTGCACCTGCGATCGAGGGATTTCGCGGTCGCAACATCAAATGCGCGCCGTCGGCTCGGGGAGCGGCGGCGACAACCGCCTGCCGATCATCCGGGGGCACAAGTAAGGAGGGCGCTATCATGGCCCGTACAGCCGCTTTGCCGGCACTCAAGGCCGAATCCGGTCTTTCACACTATCTCGACGAGATTCGGCGGTTCCCGATGCTGGAACCGCACGAAGAATACATGCTGGCACGCAGCTGGCGTGAGCACGGCGATCGTGACGCCGCGCATAAACTCGTCACCAGTCATCTTCGCTTGGTCGCCAAGCTCGCTATGGGCTATCGCGGCTACGGCTTGCCTATTTCCGAGGTCATCTCGGAAGGCAATGTCGGCCTGATGCAGGCGGTCAAGCGTTTCGAGCCCGAAAAAGGGTTTCGTCTCGCCACCTACGCGATGTGGTGGATCAAAGCCGCAATACAAGAGTACATCCTGCGTTCGTGGTCGCTCGTGAAGATGGGCACCACCGCAAATCAGAAGAAGTTGTTCTTCAACCTGCGCAAGGCGAAGAGCAAGATTTCCGCGCTCGAGGAAGGCGACCTGCGGCCCGACCAGGTTCAGATCATTGCCAAGCGTCTTGGCGTGACCGAACAGGACGTGGTCGACATGAACCGCCGCCTCGGCGGCGACTCCTCGCTCAACGCGCCGATCCGCGACGACGGCGAGAGCGGCGAGTGGATGGATTGGCTTGTCGACGACGCGCCCAGCCAGGAACGCATCCTGGCCGATAGCGAAGAGAGCGACAATCGCCACAAGGCGTTGATCTCGGCGCTCGACGTGCTCAACGATCGCGAGCGTCGCATCTTCGAAGCGCGACGGCTCGCCGATGACCCGATCACGCTCGAGGACCTCGCCGCGGAATTCGGCGTGTCGCGCGAGCGCGTGCGTCAGATCGAAGTACGCGCGTTCGAGAAAGTGCAGAAGGCGGTGAAGACCCGCATCTCGGCACTCGAACAACCCGCAGAGCCGGACGCGATCACGGCGCACTGATCCGCGCGTTCAGGTTTCAAAACCATTATGGCCGGGCTCACGCCCGGCCATTTTCTTTGGAATGTGTCCCGGCAGTCTACTGCCCCCAGGCCCTGAACGCTTCCTCGAAGGCGCGCGTGCCGGGAGTGCCCTTTTCCATCGCCAGGATCGCCCGCTTGCCGCTCGTGTAAACGACGGGGATGTCGAACCAGTCGCGTTCCTTGAGCAGTTGCACGTTGCGTTGCAGGTCGACATCGACAGCGGAAAGCCCGACCAGGAAATAACCGTTGGTGACTTTCACGGCGAGACCGGCGAGCGGAACGCCGCGCGCCTGTTCGTTCTGCTTCATCAGCACGCCGGGCACGTTGCCGATGCCGCCCTCCGGGAAATCCGCCGGCAGCGTGAAAAGAATCTCGATGGTATGGCTCGCCGGCAATGCCTTGTCGGTATTGCGGCGGAGCGACCACGTCATCCGCAGTTTGCGCTCGGGTATCTCGATATCGGCGCGGACCGCGAGTTCGGGCGCGAGGCCCGGCCCCGGCGATACCGTCTCGGTGCGCCAGATCGCAGACCCGACATAGCGTTTTCCTTGCGGATCGTTCGGGTCTTCATCATAGAGCACGACTTTCTGCGCCACCGCCGCAGCAGGTGCATTGGCTGTATCCGGTGCAGCCTGGCCGGACTGCCCGATACGGTCGGCGATCTTCGGGCGGGCTGTCGGCTGGCTCGTGTCCTTGGGCTTCGTCGGCTCCGAACGGAAGCTCGCCACCATCGACGTGATCGCTTGACGCTGCCAGTATGCCGTGCCGGCGATCCCGGCCAGCACCAGCAGCAGCACAAGCAGCTTGATGATGCCCCGGTAAGATCGTTGCGGGCGCCGCGTGTATCCGTCTTCATCATCATAAGCTGCTGGCGTCGGGGTTTGCGGCGCATAGCCGGCGGAACGAGGCGGCGGCTCCTCGATGGGCGGCGGTTCAGTGATCTGCGTCGGTTCTGGTGCGGGCTCAGGTTCGAAGTAATGCGGCTCCGGCTCTGACGGCATTGACTCGTAAGTTGCGTGTGCGGCGCGTTTGGCTTCGGCGGTCGCTTGGCCAAGGCCCTCGACTTCGGCCACCGTCTCGCGGAAATCGCGCAGGCCACGATCGCGCAGCGAGGGCTCGGCCGCCTCGGCATCCTGAATGTCTGCCCGCGGCCGCTTGGCGGCTTCCGCCTCGACCTTGCGGATCGCTTCCTCAAGAGCCAATCGCTCGCGCGTGATATCGGTCTCGTCGAGCGCGGGCTGAACACCGCGCAACTGGCTGACCAGCGCGGCGCGCGCACGGTCATACAACGCGCGACGGTTTTCGCCCGTGTTCTTGTCGAGCCCGCTGACGGCTCGCGCGATTAGAGGATAATAGTCGGCCATTGCACGCTGTTTTGCTGGAGCATGATCCCCATCCGAAACCGGATTCCCACGTTCGGGCTCATGCTTGACCCCGGTTCATGTCTTTTTTCGGCAATCATAGCTCAAATGGATTTTTCATCAGGATCGTGTCTTCGCGCTCCGGACTGGTCGACAGCAGAGCCACCGGGCAGCCAACCAGCTCTTCGATACGACGGACGTATTTTATCGCCTGCGCCGGCAACTGAGCCCAGGAGCGCGCCCTCGCGGTCGGCTCTTTCCAACCGTCGATGGTCTCGTAGACCGGCACCACCCGGGCCTGTGCCTGCTCTCCCGCCGGGAGGTAGTCGATTTCGCGACCGTCCAGACGATAGCGCACGCAGACCTTGATTTCATCAAAGCCGTCGAGAATGTCGAGTTTCGTGAGCGCCAGCCCATCGATACCGCAGGTCCGCACGGTCTGGCGCACCAGCACTGCATCAAACCAGCCGCAGCGGCGCGCCCGGCCGGTGACGACGCCAAATTCACGTCCGCGCTCGCCCAGGGTTTTTCCGATGACATTATCCATCTGGTCGGTCGGGAACGGACCGAGGCCCACCCGCGTCGTGTAGGCCTTGCAGATGCCGAGCACGTAGTCGATCGCATTCGGGCCCAGTCCCGAACCGGTCGCCGCCTGGGCGGCCACCGTGTTCGACGAGGTGACATAGGGATATGTGCCGTGATCGATGTCGAGCAACGCTCCCTGCGCACCTTCGAACAGGATGCGCTTGCCCTCGCGCCGCTTTGCATCGAGCAGCGACCAGACCGAATCCATGAACGGCAAGACCTTGGGCGCCACAGCGGCAAGATGGTCATAGACCTCCTGCGGCTTGACCTCGGTCAGGCCATGTCCGCGGCGAAGTGCATTGTGATGCGCCAGCAGGCGCTCGATCTTTGTTCCCAACGACGGCAGGTCGGCGAGATCCATGAACCGGATGGCGCGGCGGCCCACTTTATCTTCGTAAGCCGGGCCAATGCCCCGCTTCGTTGTTCCGATGCGGGTGGCCGCGTTCTCCTCCTCGCGAATGGCTTCGAGTTCGCGGTGGAGCGGCAGGATCAGGATAGCGTTCTCGGCAATGCGCAAGCTTTCGGGTGTCACCGCAATGCCCTGTTTCTTCAGCTGGGCGATCTCGTCAACGAGCGCCTGCGGGTCGACCACGACACCGTTGCCGATGACCGAAAGCTTGCCGCCGCGCACAACACCCGACGGCAACAGCGAGAGCTTGTAGGTTTTGCCATCGATGACGAGCGTATGACCGGCATTGTGGCCGCCCTGGAACCGCACGACGATGTCGGCCTGCTCCGACAGCCAGTCGACGATCTTGCCTTTGCCTTCGTCGCCCCACTGGGATCCGACAACCACAACATTCGCCATCGGGATCCCTTCCCTGAGCCAGCGCCCGGACACTTTGAGCCGGGAGCCACCGGCCAGGTCCACCTTCGGATAAAGGATGCTCCCTTTGGAGGCAAGCCAAAGTCCACCGGCTTTTGCGGGCCGAAAGGACCGGCAAAGAGCTGATCTTGCAGCCTAATTCAGAAATGCAGCGGCTTGGCCTGTTGCACCTGCGGCAGCGCCCGCACTTTGCTGAGCAGGGCCTCCGGCAATTCGCCGTCGATTTCAATCAAGGCGACTGCATTGCCGCCGGGCGCGTCGCGGCCGACATGGAAGGTTGCGATATTGATGCCGGCCTCGCCGAGCGTCGATGAAAACGTCCCAATGAAGCCCGGCTTGTCGAGATTGGTGATGTAGATCATCGAAGGCCCGAATTCGGCGTCCATCCGGATGCCCTTGATGTTGACGATACGCGGCCGCCCATCGGCAAACACGGTGCCGGACACGTGCCGGGCCTGCCGTTCGGTCGTCACGGTTATCGTGATCAGGCTTTCATAGTCCTCCGGCATTTCCCGCGTGACCTCTTCGACCACGATGCCGCGTTCTTTGGCCACCACCGGGGCCGAAACGACATTCACGTCGCCCAGCATCGGCCGCAGCAGACCGGCGATCGCCGCGGACGTGAGCGCCTTGGTGTTCATTTGCGCCACCGCACCTTCGTAGGCCAGTTGCACCTTGCTGATACCTGTTTCAGTCAGTTGACCGGCGAAGGAGCCAAGCTTTTCGGCCAGCGCGATGAACGGCTTGAGCTTCGGTGCTTCTTCCGCGCTGATCGAGGGGAAGTTGATGGCATTGGTGATGGCGCCGCGCAAAAGATAGTCCGACATCTGCTCGGCAATCTGCAGGGCGACGTTTTCCTGCGCCTCCGACGTGGACGCGCCGAGGTGTGGCGTGCACACGACATTGGGCAGGCTGAACAGCGGGTTTTCGGTGGCCGGTTCGGTGACGAACACGTCGAAGGCGGCACCGGCGACATGGCCGCTTTTGAGCGCGTCATAGAGTGCGGCCTCGTCCACCAGCCCGCCGCGCGCGCAATTGATGATGCGCACGCCCTTTTTCATCATCTTGATGGCAGCCGCATTGACGACGTTGCGGGTCTTGTCGGTGAGCGGCGTGTGCAAGGTAATGAAATCAGCACGCTTGAAGAGTTCATCGAGCTCGACTTTCTCGACACCGAGATCGTCAGCGCGCTGCTGCGACAGGAACGGATCAAAGGCGACGACCTTCATCTTCAGTCCGAGCGCGCGATCGGCGACGATCGAGCCGATATTGCCGCAGCCGATCACGCCGAGCGTCTTGCCGAAGATTTCCACGCCCATGAACTTGTTCTTTTCCCACTTACCGGCGCGCGTCGAAGCGTCGGCTTCCGGGATTTGCCGCGCCAAAGCCAGCATCAGCGAAACCGCGTGTTCCGCGGTCGTGATGGAATTGCCGAAGGGCGTATTCATGACGATGATGCCGCGCGCGGTCGCTGCCGGAATATCGACGTTGTCGACACCGATCCCCGCGCGCCCGATCACTTTCAGGCCTTTGGCCGCCTCGAGCATCTTGGCGGTCACTTTGGTGGCGGAGCGGATGGCGAGGCCGTCGTAGTTGCCGATGATCGCGGTGAGCTTGTCCTTGTCCTTGCCGAGCGCCGGCTGGAAATCCACCTCGATGCCGCGATCCTTGAAGATCTGCACGGCGGCGGCGGACAGTGCGTCGGATATGAGAACTTTGGGCATTTTGTTTCTTCCTTCACCCTCCCCTGGAAGGGGAGGTTAAGAAAAAGTCATGCGGCTTTCGGCAATGCGGCTTTCGCTTCGGCGAAAGCCCAGTCGAGCCACGGCGTCAGTGCTTCGATATCGCGCGTCTCGACGGTCGCTCCGCACCAGATGCGCAAGCCGGGCGGCGCATCGCGGTAATAAGCGATGTCGTAGGCGACGCCTTCCTTTTCGAGCAGGCCGGCCAGCGTCTTGGCAAAGGCTGCCTGGTCGTCACCGGAGAGCCGCGTCACCGCCGCGTCGACAACTCTCAAGCAAACGGATGTGTTGGAACGCTCGCCCGCATTTTTCGCGAGATGATCGATCCACGCGGTCGCAGCAACCCAGTCCGACAACGCCTTGGCATTGGCGTCCGAGCGCGCGACCGTGCCCGCAAGCCCGCCAACCGATTTGGCCCATTGCAGCGCGTCGAGGTAGTCCTCCACGCAGAGCATCGACGGCGTATTGATCGTCTCGCCGGCAAAAATGCCTTCGTTGAGCTTGCCGCCTTTGGTCAGGCGGAAAATTTTCGGCAGCGGCCAGGCCGGCTTGTAGGTCTCGAGCCGTTCGACGGCACGCGGCGACAGGATGAGCATGCCGTGGGCGCCCTCCCCGCCAAGCGCCTTCTGCCAGGAGAACGTCACGACATCGAGCTTCGGCCAGTCGAGTTTCTGGGCGAAGGCCGCCGAGGTGGCGTCGCAGATCGTGAGGCCCTTGCGGCCGGCGGCAATCCAGTCGCCGTTCGGGACACGAACACCCGAGGTGGTGCCGTTCCAGGTGAAGACCACATCGGTCGAGAAATCGACTTTGCTTAGATCCGGCAGCTCGCCGTACGGCGCCTTGATGACGCTGAAGTCTTTCAGCTTGAGCTGTTTTTCAACGTCGGTGACCCAGCCTTCGCCGAACGATTCCCAGGCCAGCATCGTCACCGGGCGCGCACCCAGCAGAGACCAGAGCGCCATCTCGACCGCGCCGGTGTCGGACGCCGGCACGATGCCGATGCGATAGTCGGCCGGCACTTCCAGGACTTCGCGGGTGAGATCGATGGCGCGCTTGAGCTTCGCCTTGCCGATCTTGGATCGGTGCGATCGTCCGAGAACTGCGTCGGTGAGGTTTTGCAGGCTCCAGCCGGGGCGCTTGGCGCAGGGGCCGGACGAAAAGTGCGGGGTGGCCGGCCGCACGCCGGGCTTCGTCGCCGTCATTGTGTCTATCCTTCCAGATAGGCGCCCTTCGTTGGGGAAGGGTGTCCCACTGGCGGAGATAGGCGACTTGCCCGCCGCGGTCAACTGTCGTGAGTTGGAAAGTGCAGTGAAATAGAGCGTCGGTCGCTAGAATCGCATTCCGACGCCGAGCTGCCCGGTATTGACGTTGATGCGCGAGCCGTTGACCGGCGAAAAAGCGACGTATTCCCATTCGGCGCGCAAAAACATCCCCGGCGTTATTGCCCAATCCATGCCGAGGCCGGCGGCGACGCCACCAACGATGGCGTTACTTTTGCCGTTGGTAGCCGTCTGGTTGAGGTTAAAAGGTGAGGCTCCAGAGTTCGGATTCGGTGGCGCCGGCGGGGTGCCTATCGCGACAACCGTCACAGTGGTGTCGTAATCAAACCGGCCGACTGCAGCGCCGATCACAGCATAAGGCAGGAAATTGCCAAACGCATAACCGGCGCGCGCGCGCAATGTCGCATAGTCGACCAGTTTCATCGAGGCGCGCGCATCAATGCTGACTGCGTTATTAAAACCGTCCGACGTCGTGAACTGACGCGCGATTAAATCGGCCGAGGTTGCTTCCAGCGTCGAGGCGTACTTGTAGTTCATGTCGAGGCCGACGACGAGGCGATCCCATTGCATGTTGTAGCCGAGGAAAGCGCCGAACAGCTGGCCGTTGGTTGTGGAGGATGACAATGTGGCCCAATTCGAAGGCGCGAACTCGTTTTCAATCGTTGTATTGCGTAAAATAAACGCAACCATCGAGCCCGTGATATTTGCGAATTCGGATCTCATGGTGCCGACACCGATTTGCGCACCGACTTGCCAGCCATCCCACCGCGCGAAGCCAGCCGGCTCTATCGCGCCGCGCAGCGGCCAGTCCGCTGCGCGCGCGCTGCCGAGCGATGCTGCCGCCAGGACGGAGCAAAATGCAGCAGTAACTCCAACTCGATGACCAAACCAACTCATGACGCAGCCCCGTTCGTTTTCGCCACTGTTATCCGCCTATCCACTCGCCTCTAACCTCTGCTGCGCAGCGGCGGTGGCGGTGGCGGCGGATAGTCGTAGCCGCCGAAGTTGAAACGCACGCCGAGTTTGACGTCCTGCGACGTCAGAGTGATGGAATTCCATCGGATTGACGATGTTGTTGGTGCCGTCGAACGCGACGAGGTTGCCACTCTCCGCATTGCCCAGGTCGATATCAGCGGTAGGCGAGCTCGAGCGTGACATTGCGATAAAGCTGGTAGGCGAGACCGGCATGCAGCGCCCACGCGAAATTCCATTTGCTGGCGGTGGGGCCAAAGGCGTCGCTGCCTCCGCTGGTTGCGCATGAGTTACTGTTCACGCAGACAGAAATGTCGCCGAAATTGCTGATCGTATTGCGGCTGAAGCCGACACCGGCGCCGACAAATGGCGTGATGTTCCACCAGGTGCCGAGGTCAACATATCCGTTGAACAGGAAAGTCCATTCGGACTTGCTGCCGGTGTAGCGATCGTCCGCGAAGCCGCCCGCCGGAAGGGCGCCGACATCGAGACCATGGAAATTCGCCGCGCCCCGGTATTCACCGGTGAAATCGAACCGCAGCCAGTTGTTGACGGTGTAACCGATGCCGAGGCCGAACAGCGGCGCCGCGTCGAAGCCCTTGTCGATATTGTTTACCGAAGCGAAGTTGGCGTAGTTCACATTGAACAGGCTGCCGACACTCTGATTGCTGAAGCCGATATCGCCGCGCAGATACCAGCCTGAATAATCCACTGCCGGAGCCAGTACGGGCACCGGCATATCGGCCGCATGCGCGCTGTTGATGATCGCAAATGAAGCAACCGCAGCCAGTGCTGACAGCTTGAGACGCCGAGTAAACATCGCAATCCCCCACAAACAGGTGCCCGTCCGAACAGGACGGCGACTGGGGCAACGATGGCAGGAAATCCTTAAGCGGCACTTAACCTTAATTCTTAACCACGCCAATTAACGAACCGATCGGCGCAGCTCGCAAACTTGCGCGAACGCGCGCGAAACCCGGCGCGCGAAAATCCGCAAATTAAGAATTTGGTTACCGGAGAAAGTCCGCAGCGGTATCAGGCAGCCACTTCGCTCAGCGCCTCGACCACGTCGTCGACAACTGATTCGACGAGGTTGCGGTCGTCGCCCTCACCCATCACGCGGATGACCGGCTCGGTACCCGATGGCCGCACGATCAATCGGCCGCCACGGCCGAGTTTTTTCTCGGCGCTGGCGATGGCTGAGCGCACGGCTGCGCTCTCCATCGGCTTGCCGGTCTGGTAGCGGACATTCTTGAGGATCTGCGGCAGCGGCTCGAAGCGGCGGCAGAGCTCGGACACTGGTTTGTCGCCGCGCTTGACGACCGCGAGGATCTGCAACGCCGCGATGAAGCCATCTCCGGTCGTCGTGTAATCCGACAGAATAATATGGCCGGACGGTTCGCCGCCGATGTTGTAGCCGTGTGCGCGCATTTGCTCGAGCACGTAGCGGTCGCCGACCGGCGTCCGCACCAGTTCGATACCCAGGCCCCCGAGATAGCGCTCGAGGCCGAGATTGGACATCACCGTCGACACCACGCCGGGACGTTGCAGCCTGCCATCTTGCTTCCAGCTCTCCGCGATCACGGCGAGCAGCTGGTCGCCGTCCACGACATGGCCGCGCTCGTCCACGATCAGCACGCGGTCGGCATCGCCATCGAGCGCAATGCCGATATCGGCGCGCATCTCGCGCACCTTGCGGGACAGCGCCGCCAGATCGGTCGAACCGCACTCTTTGTTGATATTGAAGCCGTCCGGGTCGACGCCGATGGAAATAACGATGGCGCCCAGTTCCCACGGCGTGCCAGGCGCGACTTTGTATGCGGCACCGTTGGCGCAATCGATGACAATGCGCAGGCCTTCGAGCGACACAGCCTTGGGCAGCGTCAGCTTGGCGAATTCGATGTAGCGATCCTGCACGCCGTCGATGCGCTTGGCGCGGCCGAGGTCGGCGCTTTTGGCGAGCTGCTTGGAGAGATCGGCATCGATCAGTTCTTCGATCTTGGACTCAACGTCGTCACTGAGCTTGTAGCCATCAGGGCCGAACAGCTTGATGCCGTTGTCGTCGTATGGATTGTGTGAAGCCGAGATCATGACGCCAAGATCGGCGCGCATCGAGCGCGCCAGCATGCCGACCGCAGGCGTCGGGATCGGGCCGGTCAACAGCACATCCATGCCGACCGAGGTGAAGCCTGCGACCAGTGCGTTCTCGATCATGTAGCCGGACAAACGGGTGTCCTTGCCGATCAAGACGCGGTGACGGTGCTCACCGTTCCTGAAAATCAGCCCTGCGGCCTGGCCGACCTTGAGCGCCAGCTCCGGGGTAATGACCCGGTTGGCAAGGCCACGAATGCCGTCAGTCCCGAAATAACGCCGAACCATCAAAATACCCCTGACGCCTACGCAACGGCGCGATGCACCTGGCAAGCCTCCCGTTAACAGGTCAAGGCTGCCCAACAATCCCATATTAGTGCCAACGCCGTGGATTTACTTCAAAATTTGTGAGGAATCCTTACCGGGCGCGGTTAACCGTTTCGCCGGTAACGGCCCGCGTCAAACCGGCCATTTCACGCCCCGCCGGCACTGTGCTACCCGAATTCCGGACCATCCAACGCCAGAAATGCCGTCATGAAAACCGTCACCTGCATCGAGGACCTGCGTGTGCTGGCACCGCCGCCGGGTTCCGCGCGCCTTTTTCGACTATGCCGACAGCGGCTCCTACAGCGAGGAAACGTTCCGGGCCAACCGCGCCGACCTCGAGCACATCAAGTTGCGCCAGCGCGTCCTGGTGGATGTGTCCAATCGCAGTCTCGCGACGACCATCCTCGGGCAGCAGGTCGCGGCGCCGTTCGCGCTCGCGCCGATCGGGCTCAGCGGCATGCAACACGGCGACGGCGAGATCCTCGCCGCGCAGGCCGCCAATGACGCCGGCATCCCTTATACGCTGTCGACGATGTCGATCTGCTCGATCGAGGATGTCGCCGAGGCAACGCGCCGGCCATTCTGGTTTCAGCTCTACGTCATCAAGGACCGCGGTTTTTCCAAGGACGTGCTGTCGCGCGCGGCGCAAGCCAAATGCAGCGCGCTGGTGCTCACCGTCGATTTGCAAGTGCTCGGCCAGCGCCACAAGGACATCAAGAACGGCATGACCGTGCCGCCGGAAATCCGGCTCGCCAATATCATCGACGTTGCGACCAAGCCGGCCTGGGTGTGGAGCATCTTGAGAGGCAAGAAGCAAGACGTTCGGGAATCTCGCGGGCCACGTGAAGGGCATGGAGAACGTCAACTCGCTCGCCACCTGGATCCAGGACCAGTTCGATCCGGCGCTGTCCTGGAAAGATGTCGAGTGGATCAAGAAGATCTGGCCGGGCAAGCTGATCATCAAGGGCATCCTCGATCCTGAGGACGCAAAGACCGCGGTCAAGCTCGGCGCCGACGCCATCGTGGTGTCGAACCATGGCGGGCGTCAGCTCGATGGCGCGCCGTCGTCGATCTCGGCGCTGCCAGCGGTCGCGCAGGCGGTTGGTTCCGACACCGAGGTGTTGTTCGATGGCGGCATCCGCACCGGCGCGGATCTCATGCGCGCACTCGCGCTCGGCGCGCGCGCTTGCCTGATCGGCCGCGCCTATGTCTACGGGTTAGGTGCCGGCGGCAAGGCCGGCGTGAGCAAGGCGATCGACATTCTCAAGAACGAACTCAGCGTCACCATGGCGCTGACCGGCACCAACCGCATCGCCGATATCGGACCGCAGGTGATTGTCGGTGGTGCAAGGCGAAAAAAAGCCCGCGCGCAAGCGGAAGGCGAAGGCGGCAACGTAGCGAACCTATCAGGTCGTCACGGCGCGGGCGTTGACCCCGGCCATCTCGCTTAGGGACGCATTGTGCCCGACCTGAGCGGGATCACCGGGACGAGCCCCGGGGATGACGCCGGCGATGCCGGCGCCACCCCCCACCCCAACCGCAGCGCTCGGCGCAACCGGTCATCAGGATTCGGGTGGCTCTCGCTCCCGCCTTACCGTCAGGACCTCGGCATTGTAAAAGCTGAGAACACCGGGGGTGGACCATGACCACCAGGACCTACGGGACGGTCAGTCCCGAGCGTAAGAAGGCGATGAGCGGGCTGGAGTTCGTAAAGGGCCTCGCCAGCGGGGCGTTGCCGCTCAACACGTTCGCACAGACCCTGGGCTATGACGTGGTGGAGGCCGAAAGCGGCCGCGTCGTCCTCACGCTCCACCCGACAGACGCTCATCTCAATCCATGGGGCACGGTGCACGGCGGCCTCGCGGCGACGCTTCTCGACAGCTGCATGGGCCTGGCCATTCATTCGACGCTCGAAAAAGGCATCGGCAGTACGACGCTCGAGTTCAAGATTTCGCTCGTCCGGCCCATCACGCTGGAGACAGGTCAGATCAGGGCCGAGGGCAAAGTGCTCAACTGCGGTCGTCGTGTCGGCACGGCAGAAGGCCGCATCACCGACGCCAAGGGCCGATTGCTCGCGCACGGCACGACGACGTGCCTCATTATCTCGAGCTGACGTTCGTTTCTGGCGAGACGGATAAGAAGCCCACGGCTTGCAGAAGCTGGCAGCGCGAAAGTGGCGGACTAATCTTCCTTCTTACCCTCCCCTGGAGGGGGAGGGTCGGCGAGCGACGACGTCGCGAGCCGGGGTGGGGTGAATTGTTATTCGAGACAGCTCACCCACCCCGCCGCCGTCGCGAACTTCGTTCGCTCGACGTCGACCCTCCCCCTCCAGGGGAGGGTAAGAAGAACTCATCACCTCCACCCCAGCCCCGGCGCGACGTGCTTGAGGATCGATTCAATGACATGCACGTTGTACCCGACGCCGAGCTGGTTCGGCACGGTGAGCAATAACGTGTCGGCCTCCGCGATCGCCTCGTCCTGCTTGAGCTGCTCGACGAGAACATTCGGCTCCGCCGCGTAGCTGCGGCCGAAGATCGCGCGGTCGGTGCCGCCGAGGAATCCGATCTGGTCCTTCTCGTCGCCGCGACCGAAATACATGCGGTCGCGGTCGTCGGTGAGCGCGAAGATGCTGCGGCTGATCGATATCCGCGGCGTGCGCGCGTGGCCCGCTTCTTTCCAGGCCGCCTTGTACAGCCGGAGCTGCTCCGCCTGCTGGACATGAAACGGCTTGCCGCTCTCGTCGATCTTGAGCGTCGAGCTTTGCAGGTTCATGCCGAGCTTGGCCGCCCATTCCGCCGTCGCATTGGTGCCGGCGCCCCACCAGATGCGCTCGCGCAGGCCCTCCGAGTGCGGCTCGACGCGCAGCAGCCCGGGCGGGTTCGGAAACATCGGGGATGGATTGGGCTTGGCGAAGCCCTTGCCGAGCAGCACCTCAAGAAAGACCTCGGTGTGGCGCCGCGCCATGTCGGCGTCGGTCATTCCCTCCGGCGGCACGTAACCGAAGTAGTGAAAGCCGTTGATCACCTGCTCGGGCGACCCGCGCGAGATGCCGAGTTGCAGGCGGCCGCCGGCGATGAGGTCGGCAGCGCCGGCGTCCTCCGCCATGTACATCGGGTTCTCGTAGCGCATGTCGATGACCGCGGTGCCGATCTCGATGCGCTTGGTGCGCGCCCCGCAGGCCGCCAGCAGCGGAAACGGCGAGCCAAGCTGGCGCGCGAAATGATGGACGCGGAAGTAGGCGCCATCGGCGCCCAGTTCCTCGGCCGCGACGGCGAGCTCGATCGATTGCAAAAGCGCGTCGGATGCCGACCGCGTTTGCGACTGCGGCGACGGGGTCCAATGGCCGAAGGAGAGGAAGCCGATGTGTTTCATGGGGGTACTGTTGAAGGGATGCGGACGGTCCCTGCTCTTCTAACCTGAAAACGTTCAGGTGGAACAGCCACCGACCGACACTGTGTCACGGCACAATCCGTTCCGCCCGGAACTGCCGCATGAGCGCTACGAACATCTCTTCGCTGTCGACCACGTCGTGGAAGCCAAAACGGCGCGACTTGGTGACGTCCGACATCACATCCCAGTCGCAGCCGAAGACGTAATCGGCAAAGGGCCAGGCGACCAGTTCATCGTAGGCGTAGGGCTTGAGCCCGTGCTTCTCCGTCATCTTGCGCCAGAGCGGCGCCTTGTCTGCCATGTCGGCCGTCAGGCTCGTGGTACGAATGTCGCCGGCCGGCATGTCGAAAGCGGCGGCGAGCTTCGGCCACAGGTTCTTCCAGCGGAAATAATCGCCGTTGGTGATGTTGAACGCCTCAAGCCCGCAGCGCGGCTCGGTCGCCGCCCACAGCGCGGCACTGGCGAAGTGCTCCGACGCGGTGACCTGGTAGATCGCGGCATAAGCGCCGGGCTTTCCCGGAAAATGCAGCGGCTGCCCAATCTCCTTGCTGATCGCGGCATAAACCGCGATGGCCGGCGCCAGGCTCATCGGCGTGCCCGGCGCAAAGCCGCACAAAGTCTGCGGCCGCAGCTCCACCCAGCCCCAATGCTTGTTGCGCTGGAAGGCTGAGAGCCAGTCGATCTGGTCGAAATAATAGTTGGCACCCGCGTGCCGCGGATCGCTCTCGCGCGCCGGCGTTTTGTAAGGCCCGAGATGCGAACCGTAATATTTCGTGCCGGTGACCAGCACGACGCGGCGCAGCGCCGATGACGCGCGCTCGATCGCTGTGACGGCGTTGACCAGCATGTCGCGGTTCGGCGCGATGTTCGATGCATAGCCCGCGGCCGCGCCGGGCGCGGGCTGAAACGCCGCGTAGAAAATGTGCGTGGCGTCTTTCAAGCCGGCGAGCTTTTGCGCCGTATCGTCTGCGTCGAGCAGATCGACAGCGATGTGGCGGTAGCGCGGCGCGGCCTCGGCGCTTCGGCGCGACAGGCCAACGACCGACCAATCGCCGTGCGCGAGCAGCCGCGCGACAATGTAGCGCCCGATCACGCCGAGCGCGCCGACGACGACGGCCTGTTTGTGGTTCTGCCATGGGCGAGAGGGTATGCGAGCCCGCGGCGCGGCGCGAGGTTGCTTTACCCTCCCCCTTGTGGGGAGGGTCGCTCGCTGAGCGTTTGCGAAGCGAGCGGGGTGGGGGTCATTAAAATCTACAACGACCCCCACCCCGGCTCACTTCGTTCGCCGACCCTCCCCACAAGGGGGAGGGTAAAAAGATCACTCCTCCTTCAGCCCATACGCCAGCTCGTTGCCCTTGGCGCCGTAATATTTGAACGGCAGGAATTTTCCGGTCATGCCGATCTGCACGCGGTCGCCTTTCGGGTCGGCCTTGCGCGTGATGTCCATGTCGAAGTCGATCGCCGACATGATGCCGTCGCCGAATTCCTCCTCGATCAGCACCTTGACCGCCGGGCCGTTGACCAGGACCAGCTCGTAGAGCCGGTAGATCAGCGGATCGGTCGGCGGCATCGGCGTCGCGGTGCCGCGCATCGGCACTTCGTTGATCAGCGTCTGCTCGCTCTTCGAGAGGCCGAACAGCTTGGCGGCGGCGGCGGCCTGCGGCTTGGTCAGCTTGTGCTGGCCGAGAATTGCTCCCGTGATCAGGATCGGCGACATGCCGCCGATCTGCTCGCAGATGTATTTCCAGGTCCAGCCTTTCTCGCGCTTGATGTCGAGAAGTTTTTCGGTGAGATCGGCGCGGTTCATTCGTTTGCTCCTTCGGTTCAAAAGTTACTTTCGTCATGCCCGGCACTCGGGTCCGGCTTCGCCGGCCCGAGCACAAGCTTTATGCCGGGCATCTCGCTTAGGGACGCAGTGCCTCACTAAGCGGGATGGCCGGGACAAAGCCCGGCCATGACCGGTGAGTGAATTCAAGCAAATTCTGCGCCAGTCGTGCCCAATTTGGGAGCATCCTGACTTATCTTGCCAAATTTGCCCGTGCATGCGACCCGATAGGCATGACGGCGGACGTCACCATCAAGGACGGCGGAAAGCTCACCCCGCATCCCTTGCGCGCGGCGATCCTCGGCGAAGTCCACGCGCGCCCGTTTACCCCGATAGCGACGCCGCGCCGCGTCCTGCACTTTGCCTTCGATACCGCCGGCGATGCCGCCAAGCGCGACCGCGCGGCGCTCGCCGACCTGTGCGCCCGCCGCCAGCTCGAGCCGCTGAAGGCATCCGCCAAGCAGCACCGCGTCGTCTTCGGCGGAGCGGCGCTGCGCTGGGAACAGCATTCGGAATTTACCACCTACACCTGGGAGCTGCCCTCGCCCGGCGTTGTGCCATTCGTGCCCGATGCCGCGTCGCTGGCGGCGCCGATGATGAGCCTGCCGCAGCCGGGCCCGCTGCTGGTGGCGCTCGACCTGCACCTGCTGGCTGAAAAAAAGAAAAAATTCGCAATCGAAAAGCTGTTTGACCGCGCCAGCCTCGCAGTGGCGGAAAATTCGGATGGCGAGGCGCTGTTTACCACCGACTTCCAGGCCGACCCCGCCGGCTTTGTGCGCATCCTTGTGCTCGACCGCGGCCTTGGCGACGAGCGCGCCGGCGCGGTGGTCCAGCGCGTCATCGAACTGGAGACCTATCGCACGCTCGCCTTGCTCGGCCTGCCGGAAGCACAGCGGCTGCAACCGTCGATCAACCGCATCGAGAAGCGGCTGGCCGAAGTCACCGACGAAATGCGGCGTTCTTCGAAGCTCGTCGACAATCATCGCCTGCTCGATGAATTGACCGAATTGGCCGCCGAACTTGAAGCCGGCGCCGCCGCCAGCCTGTTCCGTTTCGGCGCCAGCCGCGCCTACTATGAAATCGTGCAGCTGCGCCTGCAGACCATCGGGGAGCGCAAGGTCGAAGGTTTCCCGACCTGGTCGTCGTTCCTGGCGCGGCGCATGGCGCCCGCGATGCGGACTTGCGCGACCACTGAGACGCGACAGGAGAACCTTTCGGAAAAACTCGCGCGCGCGGCGAACCTGCTGCGCACCCGCGTCGACGTGGAGCTCGAGCAGCAGAACCGCGACTTGCTCAAGTCGATGAACGAGCGCACGCGCCTGCAATTGCGCTTGCAGACGACGGTCGAAGGCCTGTCGGTTGCCGCCGTCAGCTATTACGTGGTCGGGCTGTTCGGCTACCTGGTGAAGGGCGCGCACGACGAAGGCGTCCCGGTCGATATCTCGCTGGCGACTGCGCTGTTCGTGCCGGTCGCGGTCGCGGCGATCTGGTGGCTGGTGCGCCGTATCCGGCGCCGGCATATCGCGGGCGACAAGTGAGACGCGTATCGGATTTTAGTTCATTCGAGCAGCGAGGTACGGCGATGAGCATCATGTATCACGACGGCAACCGGCAACTGCAGGACCGTTTCGACAGCCGGCGCATCTCCGACAAACTGGAAGAAAAGCTGACGCGCACGGCATTCACCGCCGACGACAAGGCCTTCATCGAGGGCGCGACCTACTTCTTCCTCGCCACCGCGGACGCGCAGGGCCAGCCGGATTGCTCGTTCAAGGGCGGCATGCCGGGCTTTGTGCGCGTGACCGGCCCTTCCGAGCTGGCCTTTCCCGACTACGACGGCAACGGCATGTTCAAGAGCCTCGGCAATGTCGTGGTCAACCCGAATGTCGGCCTGCTGTTCATCGCGATGCACGGCAAGCCGAAACGATTGCGGGTCAACGGCCGGGCGCGCGTGAGCGATAGCGATCCGCTGCTGGGCGAGACCGTCGGCGCGCAGCTGATCGTGCGGGTCGAGGCGCGCGCCATCTTCCCCAATTGCCCGCGCTACATCCCGGACATGCAGTTGACCGGCCCGTCGATCTACACGCCACAGCCAAAAAGCGATCCGCCGGAGCCGGGCTGGAAGGACTTCGACGACTTCAAGCCTCACATCCACCCGCGTCAGCCGACCTGGAAGGGCTAGCCATGCGCACCGAGCGGCTCGCCGAGGCTCAAAGCCCTGGCGCAGAATTGGCCGCCAGCACCTGATGGATCTGCGCCACCACCGCCGCACCCTCGCCGATCGCCGCGCCGACGCGCTTGGTCGAGGCCGCGCGTACGTCGCCGATGGCGAAGACGCCGGGCATGCTGGTCTCGAGCGGCAGTGGCGCGCGGCCGACACCTGGTGAGAAGCCGTTTCCGGTGACGACAAATCCCTTGTCGTCGACCGCGACGCAGTTGGCCAGCCACTCGGCGTTCGGATCGGCGCCGATGAACAGGAACAGATGACGCAGCGGGAAACTGTGGGTTTGCCCGCTCGCGCGGTCGCGGAACGTCGCGCCGGTCAGCCCGGATGAGCGGTCGCCGTCGAGCGCGACGACTTCGGCGCCGGTGTGCAGTTCGACATTGGGCAACGCCTTGATACGGTCGATGAGATAGCGCGACATGTTGGCCTCGAGTCCTTTGCCGCGCACGATCAGATGCAGCCGCTTGACCTTCGGCGCGAGGAACACGACCGCCTGCCCGGCCGAATTGCCGCCGCCGATCAGCGCCACCTCCTCGCCCTCGCAGAGCTTCGCTTCGATCGGCGACGCCCAGTAGGACACGCCGGCGCCGTCGAAGTCCGACAGGTTGGCGATCGCCGGACGGCGGTAGCGCGCGCCGGATGCGATCACGACGGTGCGCGCCTGCACCGCCTGCCCGGTGGCGATCTCGACGCGCAGCGGCCCGCCGGCGATTGCGCGCCCGCGCAATCGAGCCGCACGGCTTCGAGCGGAATGGCGATCTCGGCGCCGAACTTCTGCGCCTGCGTGAAGGCGCGGCCAGCCAGCGCCTGCCCGGAAATGCCGGTCGGAAAGCCGAGATAATTCTCGATGCGCGCCGAGGCGCCGGCCTGCCCGCCAATGGCGCGCTGGTCGAGCACGATCACGGACAGACCTTCCGAGGCGCCATAGACCGCGGCGGCGAGGCCGGCGGGACCGGCCCCGATCACCGCGACATCGTAGACCGTTTTCGGATCAAGCTCCGGCGTGATGCCGAGACACGTCGCCGCTTCAGCATCGGTCGGCCGCTTCAGGAACGAGCCGTTGGGGCAGATCATCAGCGGCAGTTCATCCGCCGGCACGCCGAAACGTTCGATCGTCGCGCGCGCCTCCTCGTCGGAGGCCGCGTCCATCACCGTGTACGGATAGCCATTGCGCGACAGGAAGCCTGCGAGCCGGACCAGATCCGGCGAGCCGGGGCGGCCGATCAGAAGCGAGCCGACGCCGCCTTCCTGGATCAGCGCCACGCGGCGCAAGATGAAGGCGCGCATGATGATTTCGCCGAGCTCGGCCGAGCCGATGACCAGCGCGCGGATGTGCGCGGCATCAAAGGGCAGCGCTGTGCAGCCTTCGGGACCGGCTTGCGCGACCGCGAGCGTGCCGCGGCCGGCAAGCTGGCTGACCTCGCCGGAAAACTGGCCCCCGGTGAGCAGGACGACCGAGCCCTGCCGATGCAGGCCGTCGCGGCGGATGATCTCGAGCCCGCCACCGAGCACCAGCCAGGCCGGCGCATTGCGCACGCCTGCGTCGTATGCAAGTTCGCCGGGCGCGAATGTTCTGGCAGCGCCGCTGGCAAAGCGCCGCGCGGTCTCGACCTGAGCCGGCGTCAGCACCGGAAACATCTGGTCATATCGCGTGTCGACGAGACTCATCGCGGTCTCCTCTCAGGCCCCGCCGAGCCGGCGGAGATTGGCGGACAATGCGGATTTTGCAAGGTCAAGCGGCGATAACTTTTCCGTCATGCCTGCACTTGCCGCGCGCATCGTTCCGCTGACGCGTATACATATGGCTGCGACGCCGACATGACGAGGCCCCGATATGCGCAGCGAACGCTTCAATTTTCCCAATGCCAAAGGCGAGCAACTCGCCGCTGCGCTCGATCTGCCGCTCGGCAAGCCGACAGCCTTTGCGCTGTTCGCGCATTGCTTCACCTGCGGCAAGGATAACCTCGCCGCCAAGCGCATTGCCGAGCGGCTGGCGATGTGCGGCATCGCCGTGCTGCGCTTCGATTTCACCGGGTTCGGCACCAGCGAAGGCGAATTCGCCAATACGCATTTTTCGTCGAACGTCGATGACCTGGTCGCCGCCGCCGATTATCTGCGCAAGACGCATCGGCGCGCCGGCGATCCTGATCGGCCACAGCCTGGGCGGGGCGGCGGTGCTTGCCGCCGCGCATCGCATCGCCGATGCGCGCGCGGTGGTCACCATCGCCGCGCCCTGCGATCCGGCGCACGTGACCGGCCTGTTCAAGGATCAGGTCGACAAGATCCGCGAACAGGGAGAAGTCGAGGTGTCGCTGGCCGGACGTCCGTTCCGGATCAAGCGCGAATTCCTCGATGACATCTCGGAACAACGGATCACCGAGCGTGTGGCCAATCTGCGCAAGGCGCTGTTGATATTCCATTCGCCGACCGACGATACCGTGAGCATCGACAATGCGTCGCGGATATTCCTGGCCGCCAAGCATCCCAAGAGTTTCGTGTCGCTGGCCGGCGCCGATCATCTGCTGAGCAAGAAGAGCGATGCGATCTATGTGGCGAACGTGATCGCCGCCTGGGCCGAGCGCTATCTCGAGGCGCCGGCGGAGCGCAGCGAGGAGCAGATCGAGGTCGGTACTGTGCTTGTGCGCGAAACCGGCAATGGAAAATTCCAGCAGGAGATTTTGAGCGGGCCGCACCGGTTTCTGGCCGACGAGCCCGTCAAGGCCGGCGGGCTGGACTCCGGTCCCGGTCCTTACGATCTCCTGCTCGCCGGGCTCGGCGCCTGCACGTCGATGACGCTGCGGCTTTATGCCGATGGCAAGAAATTGCCGCTCAAGCGCGTCACCGTGCGGCTGACGCACAACAAGATCCACGCCGAGGATTGTCTCAATTGCGAGACCAAGGAAGGCATGGTCGACCGGATCGATCGCAACATTACGTTCGAAGGCGCGCTCGACGCCGAGCAACGCAAGCGGCTGCTGGAGATTGCCGACAAGTGCCCGGTGCACCGGACACTGAAATCGGAAATCGAGATCAGGACGTTCGAGCGGCAAGGCTGAACGACTTGCGCTGAATGGATTTAATCCTCCGGCTCAAGCGGGATGTGATCGCGCCGGGGCCGCTGCCGCGGAAATTTAAGATGATGGCGGGGTTTAAATTTAAGGGGGTGGTGAGAGTTCTGGCACATGATTTGTATGTGTAAGGGTCGTCATGAACAAACACGCGGATCCCCGACTCGTCTGGCTCGCCAGCGTGCTGGCTGCAGCGGTTTTCATCGTCTACGTCACGCACATCTAGGCAGGGTTCTAGATTTGGGGTTCATCGGTCCCGCGTCACCCCATTCCCTTGCGGCTTGACGTCCCCCCATCCTTCGATCACATTAGAACAAACCAAGAACATAAAGACCACGCGGTCCAGCCCCGGCTGGGCCGAATGAGTACGCATCTTCAAGGGCTTAGAGATTGGGTTTAGCGATGATCGCGCAGCTTCGCCAACGTCTTCAGGCCCTGCAAAGGCCGCTCAAGATGGAGAACGGCTCCGCCGCACTGCCCTTTGGCATTGCCGCGATCGACACGATGCTTGGCGGCGGGCTCATGCGCGGGGCCTTGCATGAAATTGCAGCATCGGCGGAGGCTCATTCCGCTGCGGCCACCGGATTTGCTTTGGGACTCTCGTCATGCCCGGCCTTGCACCGCCTCTCGCTTGGGGACGAGTGCCTCAAAGCGGGATGGCCGGGACGAGCCCGGCCATGACAGGAAGGAAGCAGCTTCTCTGGATCGCCGAGGAGATGGCGCGCGTCGAGAGCGGCGTACCGCATGGCGCCGGCCTCGATGCCTTCGGCCTTGCCCCCGAACGGCTGGTGACGGTGAGCGTCACGCATCGCCGCGACCTGCTGTGGGGAATGGAAGAGGCCCTGCGCTGCCGCGCCGTTGGCGTCGTGATCGGCGAAATGCGCGCCGGCAAAATCGACGAGATCGCGGTGCGGCGGCTCTCGCTCGCCGCCGGAGAGAGCGGCGCGCTGGCGCTGCTGCTGCGCGCCGCACCTCCGGGCGACAGCTCCACCGCCGCCACCCGCTGGATCGTCGGCGCCGCAGCATCGGCAATCGCGCACGGTCCCGGCGCGCCACGCTTTGCCGCGCACCTTGTCCGCAACCGTCGCGGCCCGGTCGGGTCATGGATTCTCGAATGGAGTGACAGCGATGAGCGTTTCATCCTCGCAACGCATGCTCAGCCTGTGGCTGCGCCGGCTCTCGACCGACCGCATCGTCAGGTCGCGTAAAAAATCACCTGAACGATCTTCGCCGCTTGTCGTCACCGGCAAGCGCGGCAATGTCGAAGTCCTCACGGCTGTCGATGAGGCAGCCGAGCGGCTTGGTCTCAAGCCTGGCCTGACGCTGGCGCAAGCCCGCGCCATGCATCCCGGCATCGAGACGGTTGCCGAAGATGCCGAATCCGATTCCGCTTTGCTCGAATCCATTGCCGACTGGTGCCTGCGTTACACGCCGCTGGTCGCTTGCGACGCGCCCGATGGCTTGCTGCTCGACATCAGCGGCTGCACACATCTTTATGGCGGCGAGCGCGAGCTGGTCGCCGACCTGAGCAACCGGCTGGACAATGCCGGCTTCGCCTGGTCGCTGGCCATTGCCGGAACCATCGGCGCCGCCTGGGCCGCCGCGCATTACGGCAAACCGGCAAACCAAGTTTCAAGCTTTGCCGGCGGCGAGGAACGCGCGTTGCTCGCGCCATTACCGCTGTCTGCGTTACGAATTCCCTCGGTGACGGCCGCAAGCCTCGCCCGTGTCGGGTTAAAGCGTATTGGCGATATCCTTGATCTGCCGCGCGCGCCGCTGACCGCGCGCTTCGGATCCGAGGTGCTGCGCCAGCTCGACCGCGCCTTGGGTCACGAGCACGAACCGCTGACGCCACGATTGCCGGTCGCGCCCTACGTGGCCGAGCAGCGCTTTGCCGAACCGATCGCACGCGAGGAAGACGTTCTGGCGGTGACCGGACGGCTGGCGCGGCGGCTGCAATTCGCGCTGGAGCGGCGCGGCGACGGCGCCCGCCGCGTCGAGCTCACATTATTCCGCACCGATGGCATGGTCCGCCGCATTGCCGCCGGCACCTCGCGGCCGCTGCGCGATCCGGACGAAATCCGTGGGCTGTTTGTCGAACGCCTCGCCGCATTGGCCGATGCATTCGACCCGGGCTTCGGCTTCGATATGGCGCGGCTGTCCGTCATCGTTGCCGAGCCCTCCCCGCCCCAACAGATCGGCATTGGCGGCGGAGAAGATGAGGCCGAACTCTGCCGCCTGATCGATCGCCTGAGTGCGCGGCTGGGGGCGCGCCGCGTGCACCGGTTGGCCGCGCAGGACAGCCACATCCCTGAAGTGGCCGAAGCCGCACTCCCCGCGCAGGCCGTCAATGGCGATGCCGGCTGGACTGCGTTTCGCCGCTATCGGGAAGAGGCAGCACTTTCGCCGCGTCCGCTGCGGCTGCTGACGCGGCCGGAGCCGATCGAGGCGGTTGCAGAAGTGCCGGATGGCCCGCCGTTGCGCTTTCGCTGGCGCCGCGCGCTGCATGAAGTGGTCGCCGCCGAAGGTCCCGAGCGCATCGAAGGCGCCTGGTGGAGCGAGCACGGCGGCTCCGCTCGGGACTACTTCCGCGTCGAAGACAAAAGCGGGCTGCGCTTCTGGCTGTTCCGCGCCGGTCTCTACCGCGATCTTGTGCCAGGCGACCCTGCCCCAACCTGGTTCCTGCACGGGACGTTTGCGTGAGGCCTGAGAATTGTAATGCGTTACCTCGAATTTGCCGTTGCCTCGAATTTCTCCTTCCTGCGCGGGGCCTCGCATCCGGAAGAGCTGATGGTGCAGGCCGCCAGTATCGGGCTTGCCGGCATCGGCCTGTGCGACCGCAATTCGGTTGCCGGCGTGGTGCGCGCCCATCTGGCCAGGCGCGAGCAAAATCTGCCGCTGCGCTATCACCCGGGCGCGCGGCTCGTCTTCGCCGACGGCACGCCCGACATCCTCGCTTATCCGCGCGACCGCGCCGGCTGGGGAAGGCTCACACGCCTGCTCACCGTGGGAAATCTTCGCGCCGAAAAGGGCGATTGCATTTTACATCTCGACGATCTGCTGGCGCATGCTTTCGGGCTTGAGCTGGTGGTGATGGCTTCCTAATCACCTCCCCCCTTGCGGGGGAGGTCGAGCGCCGAAGTGCGAGCCGGACGGGGGGCGGTCGCACCGGAGCACTCGAAAGCCACTCACCCGACCTCGCTCGCGACCCTCCCCGCACGCGGGGAGGGAGAAAGAGAGCGGGGAGAGGGTAAGAAACATGCTCTCGCAACTACGCGCCGCCGCCCCTCACCGCGTCCGTCTCGCTGCGAGCATGCCTTATCGCGGACGCGATCGCGCAGGATTGGCGCGCAGCAAGGAGCTTGCGCGCGCGGCGCGGGTGCCGCTGATCGCAATCAACGATGTGCTCTTTCACCATCCCGGCCGGCGGCCGCTCGCCGACGTGCTCGCCTGTATCCGCGAGAAGACCACGATCGACCGCGCCGGACGCAAGCTCGCCGCCAATGCCGAGCGCTATCTGAAACCGCCTCACGAGATGATGCGGCTGTTCCGTGACGCACCGGAAGCGATCGAGGAAACGATGGCGCTCAGCGACGCGCTCACGCTTTTCACTCGACGAGCTGCGCTACGAATATCCCGACGAATTGGTAGCCGGCTTCGACAACGCGCAGGATGCGCTCGCCCACCTGACTTATGACGGCGCCACCAAACGCTACCCGCACGGCATTCCGGACAAGGTGCGCGCCAATCTCGAGCACGAGCTCAAATTGATCGCGCAGCTGCAATACGCGCCCTACTTCCTCACCGTCTACGACATCGTGCGCTTCGCGCGCTCGCAGGGCATCCTCTGCCAGGGCCGCGGCTCGGCCGCCAATTCCGCGGTCTGCTTCTGCCTCGGCGTGACCGAGGTCGATCCCGACCGCGCCGACCTGCTGTTCGAGCGTTTCATTTCTCCCGAGCGGCGCGAGCCGCCCGACATCGACGTCGATTTCGAGCACGAGCGGCGCGAAGAGGTCATTCAATATATCTACGGCAAATACGGGCGCGAACGCGCCGGCATCGCCGCCACCGTGATTTCCTACCGCGGCCGTTCGGCCATCCGCGAGGTCGGCAAGGCCTTCGGCTTGTCCGAAGACACCATCGGTGCGCTGTCATCCTCGATCTGGGGCGGTGGCGGCGGCGCGGTGTCGAAGGACGCCGTCACCCGCACCGGCCTCGACCCGCACAGCCGGCGCATGCGCCAGATCGCGGCGCTGGCGGCCGAGATCAACGGCTTCCCGCGTCATCTGTCCCAGCATGTCGGCGGCTTCGTCATCACCCGCAGCCGGCTCGACGAAGTGATGCCGATCGGCAATGCGGCGATGGACGACCGCACTTATGTCGAGTGGGACAAGGATGATCTCGACGCGCTGGGCATCCTGAAAATCGACGTGCTCGGCCTCGGCATGCTGTCCTGCCTGCGCAAGGCGCTCGATCTGGTGGACAGCATTACGCCTCGTCACCTCCCCCGCGCGATATCTCCTCCACCGGGGCGCGAAGGTCCGAAGATCGTAGCGGGAGGGGGCGACCGTCCGCCTACCCATCCGAGCCGATCGGCCGCGCCCCGCCCTCCCGCACGCGGGCGAACGAGCGCCCCCACCCCGCACCATCCCCCGAAGATCCCGCCGTTTACCGCATGCTGTGCCGCGCGGATTCGCTCGGCGTGTTCCAGGTGGAAAGCCGCGCGCAGATGACCATGCTGCCGCGGCTGAAGCCCGTGAACTTTTACGACCTGGTGATCGAAGTCGCGATCGTGCGGCCGGGGCCCATCCAGGGCGACATGGTGCATCCTTATTTGCGCCGCCGGCGCGGACAGGAAGCCGTCACCTATCCGTCGAAAGCGCTGGAAGCAGTGCTGTCGAAGACCCTGGGCGTGCCGCTGTTTCAGGAACAGGCGATGAAGATCGCCATCGTCGCCGCCGGCTTTACGCCTTCGGAGGCCGACAAACTGCGCCGCGCCATGGCGACCTTCAAGCGCGTCGGCACCATCGGCACCTTCCAGCGCAAGATGATCGACGGCATGCTGGCCAACGGCTATGCGCGCGAATTTGCCGAACGTTGCTTCCAGCAGATCGAAGGCTTCGGCGAATATGGCTTTCCGGAAAGCCATGCGGCAAGCTTCGCGCTGCTGGTCTATGCCTCGGCCTGGCTGAAATGCCGTTATCCGGACGCCTTTGCCGCCGCGCTCCTGAATGCACAGCCAATGGGCTTCTACGCGCCGGCGCAGATCGTGCGCGATGCACGCGAGCACGGCGTCGAGGTGCGGCCGCCCGACGTCAATCATTCGCAGTGGGATTCAACGCTCGAACCGGGTCCACGCGCAGCCGAACGCCTGCACGATCTGCATCGCGAGATGCTGGATGACGTGTACACCACCTGCGCGGTTCGCCTCGGCCTGCGCGAGATCAAGGGACTGAAAGAAGAGGATGCGAAATTGATCGTGGCGAGGCGCCGTCACCCTGAGGTGCGAGGCGACGCAGTCGCCGAGCCTCGAAGGGCGACGGCGCTGTCATCCTTCGAGGGCGGCGCTTTCGCGCCGCCACCTCAGGATGACGACAATCTTGCCTACAACTCCGTGCGCGACGTCTGGCTGCGCACGGGGCTTTCTCCACGCGTGCTGGAACGGCTGGCCGATGCGGATGCTTTCGGCTCGCTTGGCCTCACCCGCCGCGAGGCGTTATGGGCCGCCAAAGCGCTTGGCCGGGTTGGCGACCGTGATGACGACCTGCCGCTGTTTGCCGTCGACGGCGGCGCCGCGCCGGCGCGCATCGTCTCGCGTGAGCCCGACGTCCGTCTTCCGCCCATGCCGATCGGCGAAGAGGTCATCAACGACTACCGGTTCCTGCACCTGTCGCTGCGCGCGCATCCGGCGCAATTCCTGCGCCCGGATCTCAACGCGCGCGGCATCAGGCAAAACGAGACCCTCCGCAGCGTGGTATCCGGCACGCGCGTGCGCATTTCCGGCCTGGTCACCTGCCGGCAAAGGCCGGGCTCGGCCAATGGCGTCGTGTTCATGACCATCGAAGACGAAAGCGCGGTCGCCAATGTGATTGTCTGGCCGAAAGTCTTCGAGCGCTTTCGCCCGGTGGTCTTGGGCGCGCGCTACGTGGCGATAACCGGCCGCGTGCAGGAGGAATCGGGCGTCATCCACGTGGTCGCCGATCGGCTGGAGGATCTCACGCATTTCCTGGCGCGGCTGGCCGAGCATGGCGCTGATATCGACGGCAAAGATATCCAAGTTTTGGCGCGCTGCGACGAGGTGCGCCGGCCGATCGAAGATCAGCGTGAGGCGCGCGCGCTCGGCGGCCGCCACAACAGGCTGGTTGCCCTGATGCGCGAAATGCCGGAGCTTGCCGGCGATCTCGACGTCTCCGCGCGTGGTTCAGCGCATGCGCCCACGCGTCACGCTATTGTGGCACCACCTCGCCGCGCCCGACATTGACGCGGTCGGTTTCCAGCGAGCCGTCCGGCTTCTTGACCGCACGCACGATCGCGATATGTGCGCCCGGTTTCAGCTCGCTCTTATCGCCTATCACGTAAGCCTGGATCACAGCATCGGGCGGAACGATGATCTTCTTTTCACCGCCCTGGTATTTCACCATCATCACCTGCCCGTCGATGCCAGCCACCGTCTGATCGACGGTACCGTTTGTCATCGTGCTGTTGGGTTTTGCATCCCACGGCCGATGGCCCTCGCTCAGCCCGCGCTGGGATTCCGCCAGAACCGTCACCTGCATGGCGCGCTGGCTCCCATCCGGCTGCGGCATAGCGCCGACACCGATATAGGAGCCTGGCTTGACGTCAGCGAGCGTTGCCTTGGCCACGCCGAAGACCGTGGCGTTCGCGGTGAGATTGACTTTCACCTCACCGAGCTTCGGAGATTTGACCGCCAGCACCTGGCCGTCAAAACTTTCGACCGTGCCGGCGACCCGCACGGGCTTATCTTTGGCCGAATCTTGGCGCCGAAGCCGAAATGATACCAAACGCCAAACCGCACAAGATGCCGAACGCAATTCGCTGGATCATGGCTATTCCCCGAAAATAACGGCGTCGCCCTCGCGGGCAACGCCGTTTAAAAAGAAGCGTTCCGTCTCACATCGCCGGCGGGCCGGCACGACCGACATACAATGTCTTGGCCAGCACCGTACCGTCGGCCTGCTTGTCCCAGCCGAAGATGATGATCTGCGCACCCGGCTTGAGCTCTTCTTTCTTCCCGGGCGCGGCGGCGGCGATGACCGTCTGCGGCGTGATATTGATTTTCTTCTCGCCGTCCTTGTATTTCACCATCAGCGTCTGTCCGTCTTTGGACGCGACCATGTTCTCGACGTAGGCATTCGTCATGGTGCTGTTGGGGCGTGCATCCCACGGGCCGTGCCGGTCAGGAACAACACCGCGCTGGGCGGGAAGAAAAATATGAACCGAAAAAGCATCGATGCTGCCGTCCGGCTGCGGAATGCCGGCAATGCCGATGAAGCTGTCGGTCTTGATATCGGCGAGCGACGCTTTTTCCAGCGCTGACACGCGCGCGTCGTCAGCCAGCTTCACGGCAAGCATGGCGCCGTCGCGCGTCTTCAGCGACAGCATCGGGCCGTCAGCCTTCTCGATCTGGCCGCGAATGCGGCCTGGCTGCTGCGCGAAAGCGGCGGTCGCGAAAACCAAAGCAACGGCGCGCAGCGCCAAGCGTTCGCCACGTCATATTCTGATTGTACATTATGAACGTCCTCCCGATCTGGGACAGGCAAAAAGCCAGTCCCAGTCAGGCAGAAAACCCCAGTGCTTGGCGACTTATTCCTTCGCCGGCAACCGTCACGATTTCTTGAGCAAATCGGCTTCGATCAACGCACGTAGTTCCGGCGTCACTTCTGGACGTATGCCGAACCAGAGCTCAAAGCCTCGCACGGCCTGATGCAGGAGCATGCCGAGACCATCGGCGGTGCGCAGGCCGCGTGCCCGCGCGGACGCCAGCAGACCGGTCACCAGCGGCGCATAAACTAGGTCTGCAACGACAAGCGATGGTGGGCAGCGCAAATTGAACTCAAGCGGCGGCTGGCCCACCATTCCGAGCGTTGTTGTGTTGACCAGCAGCCCGGCACCACCGAGCAGGCCGGTCGTCTCTTCCCAACCGGCCACCTGCACGCGCGCGCCAAACTTTTTCCGCAACGCCTTGGCGCGCTCTTCGGTGCGATTGATCACGTAGATGCGACCGACCTCGCGCGCGAGCAGCGCAAATACCACCGCGCGCGCGCCGCCGCCGGCGCCCAACACGACCGCGGTTGAAAGGCCGCGGTCCCAGCCCGGCGTCGCGGCATCGAGATTGGCGAGAAATCCTTCGACGTCGGTATTGGTCGAGCGCAGCCTGTCGTCATCGAACCAGAGCGCATTGGCCGCACCGACCGCGCGCGCGCGCTCATCCGGCTCCGACAATTTGAGCACTGCCTCCTTGTGCGGCACCGTGACATTGGCGCCGACATAACCATTGGCGCGCATGCCCTTGATGAAATCGGCGAATCCTTCCGGCGGCACGGCCTCGCGCAGATATTCGGCGTCGAGCTTGTGCTGCTTGATCCAGTAATTGTGGATCAGCGGCGAGCGCGAGTGCCCCGCCGGCCAGGCAATAACGCAAACCTTTTTGTGTCCGTCGCTCATTGTTCGTCTTTTACCGTGTTACGCAGCACGCCGATTTGAGGTACCGCAATCTCGATGGTATCGCCGGATTTGAGCCAAACCGGCGCTTCATTGCGCTTGAGCTTGATCGGCGTCCCGGTCACGAGGATGTCGCCGGGCTTGAGAGTCATGAAAGTGCTGACATAAGCAATCAGTTCCGCGAACGACTTGATCATGCTGGCGGTCGTGTCGTCCTGCGTCACTTCGCCGTTGACTTTTACCGTCAAATGCAAGGGCTTGCTCAGGTCGACCTCATCGGCGGTCGTGATCCACGGCCCGATACTGCCGGTCGCATCCCAGTTCTTGCCCTGCGTCACATTGAATTTGCCGTGGCGCAGCCAATCGCGGATCGTGCCTTCGTTGCACAAAGTCGCGCCAGCCACAAAATTAAGCGCTTCATCTTGAGGAATCCGTCGCCCGCTGCGGCCGATCACAAGCGCAATTTCGCCTTCATAATCGAGCTGCTCTGACTCGCGCGGCCGCACGATCGGCTGTCCATGCGCTACCAGCGATCCAGGCGTGCGAAAAAACATGCTCGGGTATTTCGGTACATCCTGATCGCCGTAGTCGGTGTTGCGGTTCGCGTAATTGATGCCGATGCAAAGAATCTTCTCGGGATCCGCGATCGGCGGCATGAACTCGATTTCGGAGAGCGGAAAATCCGGACGTACGCCCTGCACCACCGCGCGCGCTTCGTCGAGGCCATCGCGGCGAAGCAGTTCGAGCACGCTGGAGAATTTCGGCGCCAGCCGGGTTTTCAGATCGACAACACCCTCACCCACCACCGCGCCAAAACAGTCGCGCCCACGCACCTTGAAGCTTGCAAGTTTCATCAGAAATCCCGGATGGTCCACCCATACCGGCGGCATGGAATAGGCGGCAATTCAGCATTATGCTGTGTGCGGCGCCCGGTGCATGTATTCCGCGCATCGCGTGCCGTCAATGTTTGCAGTCGGCCTTAATGCCCGCCCAGAGCCCGCTCAAGTCGAGAACTCCCATGAAATCCATCTTTATCGACTGCAACGACCAGCTGGCGCCGGTGTGGGACAAAGTTATTCGCCCTGACGATCCGGCTATTGAGATCAACCGCAAAGCCTTCATCCGCGATGAATTGCCGCGCGTGCTCAACGGCTACGAGATCGCGCTCGACGACCATTCATATATGCCGACCGAGCTGGTCGCTCAGTGCCCGCAACTCAAACACATTGTCTTCCTGGGCACCGGTGCCGCCAGCTACATGAATGTCGACGAACTGAAATCGCGCGGCGTGAACGTCCACACCATCAAGGGCTACGGCGACACAGCCGTCGCCGAGCACACCATCGCCTTGATGTTTGCCGCCGCGCGCGATGTGGCGCGCATGGACCGGGAGGTTCGTGGCGGCATCTGGACGCCGCAGGAAGGCGTGCAACTGTTCGGCAAGACACTCGGCGTGATCGGGCTCGGGGGCATCGGCAATGAAGTCGCACGCATGGGCAAGGGCCTCGGCATGGACGTGATCGGCTGGAACCGGACACGCCGCGCCGGCGTGCCACTGGTCGACATCGACACACTGCTGGCAAAATCAGACGTGGTGTCGCTCAATCTGGTCCTCAATGACGAAACCCGCGGGTTCCTGAGCAAGGAGCGTATCGCGCGCATGAAACCCGGCGTGATTTTGGTCAACACCGCGCGTGGCGCGCTGGTGGACGAAGGAGCGCTGCTCGACGCGCTTAACAGCGGCCATATCCGTCACGCCGGTCTCGACGTGTTTCACGCCGAGCCGCTCAAGGCCGATCATCCGCTGGCAAAAATGTCCAACGTCACACTGACATCGCATGCGGCCTTTCGCACGCTGGAAGCATCGATGACGCTGCTGCGCCGGGCCATCGATATCGTGAAGGCAATCGTCCGTTAAAGGTTTCGCACGCGCTTTCAGCATACTCCGGATCAGCGTCTCAGTAATACCCCGGCGTACCACCACCATCGACCGCGATGGCTGTGCCGTGAATATGGCGCGCGTGCGCGCCGCAGAGAAATAATGCCAATGCAGCAACGTCTTCCGGCTGGCCGATGCGGCGCAGTCCGCTTTTGGTCAGCGCTTCCGCCCGCACCTGCTCCACCGATTTGTTCTGCGCCTTGGCGAATTGCGCGAACAGCTGCTCAACCCGATCGGTCTGCGTCTGTCCGGGATGGATGACGTTGATGTTGATATCGTCGCGGTTGCCAAGCGCGGTCAGTCCCTTGGCAAAATTGCCCATCGCCGCGTTGACCGCGCCGCCGATCAGGAATTCCGGGCCGGGCGTGCGTGCGGCACCGCCGATAATATTGACGACGTTGCCATGCGCGGTCTTCAGCAACGGCCAGAACAGTTTGGTCAGCCGCACGGTCGCAAAAAACTTCAGCGCAAAGCCGTCGGTCCAGGCAGCATCCGGCAACTCGAAGTAGTTGCCGCCGCGGGTCGCCCCCGCATTGTTGACCAGCACGTCGCAACGCTTGAAGCGCTCGTTGACTTTGGCGAAGACTTGCTCGCAAGCCTCAAGCGTGCGCAGGTCGCCCGCAACCGTCATCGCCTGTGGACCGCCAGCTGCGGCAACTGCCTTGGCGCCCTCAGCGAGATTGGCTTCATTGGCCGCAGCCAGCACAGTCTGCGCACCTTCGCGGGCGAATGCGACCGCGATTGCGCGGCCAATGCCACGGCTGCCGCCGCTGACGACGACGACCTTTCCCTCGAATTCCTTCGCCATTGGTTCTCCCCTCATTTTGTGCGGTCTTTATACGCGGCATGCGGCCGCATCGCGAGCGCCTTGCCTGCATTGACCTGCCGCCGATCCCGGTCACAATAAGAATAATAAAGACGGGGAGGACGCGTGAAACCGGCGCCATTCGCCTACAAAAAAACGCGCACGCTGAAGGAAGCGATTGCGCTGTTGGGCAAGCACAAGGATGCGCGCCTGCTGGCGGGCGGGCAGAGCCTGATTGCCACGCTCAACATGCGGCTCTCCGCGCCGGACCTGCTGATCGACATCAATGGCATCAAAGGTCTCGACGGTATCGCCAAGAAAGGCTCCTCGATCGAGATCGGCGCGCTGGCGCGGCACACGCAGGTCGAGCGTTCCGAATTGATCGCCCGGCATGCGCCATTGATTGCACTGGCCATGCCGCATATCGGCCACGCTGCCATCCGCAACCGCGGCACTTTCGGCGGCTCGATCGCCTTCGCCGACCCGGCGGCGGAATTGCCGGCCTGCCTGCTCGCGCTCGACGGCGAAATCGAAATCACCGGGCCGAAAGGAAAACGCAAGGTCAAGGCGGAGAAATTCTTCAAGGGCCTGTTCGAGACCGCGCTCGGGCCGCGCGACGTACTCACCGCCATTCGTCTGCCGGCCGCGACCAAGGATACACGCGTCGGCTTTGCCGAGCTCGCACGCCGCCATGGCGATTACGCAATTGTCGGGCTTGCCGCCAGCGCGCGCGCCACCGGAAAAGGGCTGACAGATGTGCGACTGGCTTATTTCGGGGTCGGCAATACGCCCCAGCGCGTGAAAAAAGCCGAAGCGGCGCTGGCGAGCGGCGACATCGATGGCGCGGTCAAGGCGCTCGATCTTGAGCCGAATGACGACGTCCAGGCCACCGCCAAGGTCAAGAAACATCTGGCCGGCGTTCTGCTTCGCCGTGTCGCCGCGCAACTGATGGAGGCGCGATCATGAGTGATCACGCCCTCGACATCTCCCTCACGGTCAACGGTGAACGCGTGCAGGAACGCGTGGACCCGCGCAAGACGCTGGTCGATTTCCTGCGCGAGGACCTATCGCTGACCGGCAGCCATGTCGGCTGCGAACACGGCGTGTGCGGCGCCTGCACCGTGCGGGTGGATGGCGAGATCGTCCGCGGCTGCCTGATGCTGGCGGTGCAGTGCGATGGTATGACCGTAGAGACCATTGAAGGCCTGTCCGACTCCGGCGAGGTCGCCGACCTGCAGGCCGCGTTCGAGCAGCGAAACGCGCTGCAATGCGGCTTCTGCACGCCCGGTATGATCGCCGCGGCGCAGGATTTGCTCAAACGCGCAAAAGCTAAAAAAAGCGTGCCGAGCCGCGAGGAAATCCGCGAGCACATCTCCGGCAACTATTGCCGTTGCACCGGCTATCACGCCATCGTCGATGCGGTCGAAGCGGTGGCGCAGCAGCGCTTTTCCGTCATTCCGGGGCGCGAGCGCAGCGAGCGAACCCGGAATCCAGAAAAGCGCGCCGTCTTTGGCTCTGGATTCCGGGTCCGGTGAGGGCCGTCCCGGGAATGACAAGAGGATAGAGGCGGTCCATGAAAATCACCGAAGACGTCCCGTCCGCGCTGACCGCTCTCGACCGGCCAAACTCCTATATCGGCCGCTCGGTGCCGCGGCCGAATTTGCACCGGCTCACGCAAGGGCGCGGACAATATGTCAGCGACGTCTCGCTGCCGCGCATGACGCATGTTGCCTATGTGCGCTCGCCGCATGCGCATGCCCGCATCAAGTCCATCAAGGCCGACGTGGCGAAGAAATCGCCAGGCGTGATTGCGGTGGTCACTGGCGCCGAGTTGGCGAAGGTCATGACCCCATGGGTCGGCGTGCTGACGCATTTGAAGGGCCTGAAATCGGCGCCGCAGTCCCCGATCGCGGTCGATGTCGCCTGCTGGCAGGGCGAAGCGGTGTGCGCGGTGGTCGCGCGCACGCGCGCCGAAGCCGAGGACGCCTGCGAACTGGTCAATGTGAGCTACGAAGAGTTGCCGATCGTCGCCGATCCGGAAACCGCGCTCGATCGCAAGACGCCGGTGATCCACGCGTCGCTCGGCGACAATCTGTGCTTCGAACGAAAACTCGACGTCGGCGCGGTCGACAAGGCCTTCGCGGAATCCGACGCCGTCATCGAGACGACCTTCCGCTTCGGCCGCCACACCGGCGTCACCAACGAGCCGCGCTCGATTGTCGCCGACTGGAACGAAGGCGAGCAGCGTATGACGGTCTACCAGGGCACGCAGGCACCGCACATGATGCAGGACCTGTTCGCCAAGCATCTCGGCATCGCCACCGACCAGGTGCGCGTGCTGACGAAAGATGTCGGCGGCTCCTTCGGCATCAAGGTGCACACGTACGCCGACGAAATGGCGACCGTCGCGTTGTCCAAGCTGCTCAAGCGCCCGGTCAAATTCGTGGCCGACCGGATCGAGAGCTTCGTCACCGACATCCATGCGCGCGACCACCGCATCAAGGCCAAGATCGGCGTCAACAAGGACGGCACCATTACCGCCTTCGAGATCGACGACTTGACGGGCATCGGCCCCTACTCGGTCTATCCGCGCACCAGCGGCATCGAGGCCAACCAGGTCGTGAACCTCACGGGCGGCCCGTATAAATGCCCCAACTACCGCGCGCAGGCGCGCGTGGTGTTCCAGAATAAGAACGTCATGTGCCAGTACCGCGCGGTCGGCCACCCGATCGCGGTGGCGGTGACGGAAGGGCTGGTCGAACTCGCCGCCGCCAAAATCGGCATGGACCCGCTGGAGATCCGCCGGCGCAATCTCATCGCCGACGATGCCTACCCGACGCAATCGGCCGCCGGCCTCAAGTTCGAGCTGCTCTCGCATCACGAGGCGCTCGCCCATCTCGACGCGATGATGAATTATGCCGGCCTGCGCGCCGAGCAGAAAAAGTTGCGCGACAAGGGCATCTAATCGCGGCATCGGTTTCGCGAGCTTCATCGAGGTCACCAATCCCGTCGGCCGCCTTTTACGGCGTCGGCGGCGCGCGCATCACCTCGATGGACGGCGCCACCGTCAAGCTCGACTCACAAGGCGCAATCATCGTGGCGACCGGCGTGACCGAACAGGGTCAGGGCGCTGAAGCGGTGGTGGCGCAATGCGTCGCGTCGTCATTCGGCGTCTCCATGGACAAAGTGCGCGTCATCACCGGCGACACCGACAACACGCCCTATGGCGGCGGCACCTGGGCTTCGCGCGCGGCCGGCATTGGCGGCGAAGCGGCCTGGCAGGCCGGCAAGGCGCTGCGCGCGAACGTGCTGGCGGTGGCGGGCGCGATGCTGCAGGCAAAGCCGGACGAGCTCGATATCCGCAACGGCATTGTGGTTGACAAAAAGAAAGGCACGGAGCGCCTGCCGCTCGATGAACTGGCGCGCGTCGCTTACTTCCGCCCCGACACGCTACCGCCGGGCTTTCAGGCGGAGTTGATGGCGACGCGTCATTACGTCCCGCGCGCATGGCCATTTGCGTTCACCAACGGTATCCAGGCGAGCTATCTTGAAGTCGATATCGACACCGGCTTCGTAAAGCTTCTGAAACATTGGTGCGTGGAGGACTGCGGCACCATCATCAATCCGCAGCTGGTCGACGAGCAGATTCGTGGCGGCGTGGTGCAGGGCATCGGCGCGGCACTGTTTGAACAGTGCCTCTACGACGAGCGCGGTCAGATGCTCAACGGCAACATGGCCGACTATCTGGTGCCGATGGCGGTGGAAATGCCCGACATCGAATGCGGGCATGTTGTTTCGCCGACCGCCGACAGCGAGCTTGGCGCCAAGGGCGCCGGCGAAGCCGGCACCGCCGGCGCACCCGCTTGTGTGATGAACGCTATCAATGACGCACTGCGTCCGCTCGGAGCGCAGCCGCTCACCGACATGCCGTTTACGCCGGACAAGATTCTCCGGGCGCTGGGGAAGATGTAATTTCGCCTCGATCTTCGTTGTCATGGCCGGGCATAGCCGTCCGAAGGACGGCGTGCTTTCGCACGCCATGTCCCGGCCATCTCGCCTAGGAGAGCACATTCTCACCTAAGCGGGATCACCGGGTCTCGCCGCTTCGCGGCGGCCGGGCTGACAACGTCAGAACTTGATCATATCGCTCCTGGTGAGAGTGGTTTTTGCCGAAACCGACGGCGCATTCGTAAATGTGAAACGCGGTGGAGTACTCCGCGATCGGGGTCGACGGCCGACATGCCATCGACCGGGACAATGACATTCATGCCGCGTAACGCCGCGCCGCTCGCGGTATAAAGCACCGCGCCATTCGACGCTGTACCGACCGTAATCACGGTGGTGATACCCTTTTCCTTCAGGATCTTTTCCAGGTCGGTATTGCGGAACTTGTCCGGTCCCGACAGGACACTCGGCTCATCCGCGAGTGGCGCCACGTCCTTAATGACATCAGCCGGGGTACTGTTTGCGATAATGGAGTAGATCACCGGCACTTTATGGGCGCGCGCTTCGGCGAGCAGCTTTCTTCATCGCCGGGATCGCGCGAGGCAGCGCGGCCGCTTGCCGCAATTCTGGTTCATGAAATCGAGCATCAGCAGCGCGGTGGTCTTGGTATCGACCGTGACCGGCTTGAGTTCAGGCGCCGCCGGCGCCTTCACGCTGGCCCACTCGTCCACGATATCGGCCGCCTGGGCCGGAAGCACGAACAGTCGCGAGAAACGCGGCGGCAGCGATCAAATTGTATTTCATGAATATCCTCCATGAGCGTGACTGTTTCTTGGGCGGGCTTGTGGGCGGGATCATGCGCAAGCATCGCGTGCCCTGTCAAAGCGCCGGTGACGCACCCCGCTTGATGAAACACCGGTGACCGGCGATTATTGCGAGGATAGCGGGCGGCGACAATTTGACGCCGCGAAATAACGAAAAGTCCGGAAGGAACGCTTCATGAATATCAAGGTCGGCAAGCAAGCGATCGCCGAAGCCACGCAAAAAGCTCAGCAACTGGGGACGCTGGGGCAAGGAAGACCAGATCGGCACCCTCAACCACGTCACGCCCGAGGACATCGTGAAGGCGGCGAGCCTGATCCGTTCCGGCAAGGTGTTTGCGCTTGGCATTCCGCTCGATCGCACGAAGGCCCGCAGACCGGCCTGTTCGGAGGCCGCTTCAATCCGATCCACCAGATGCTGGCCACCGGCACCGACGCCATCGCCGGCCGGCAGGACTGGAACAAGATTCGCTACGCCGACGACACGCTGATGCTGTGCGTGCAGGGCGCCACTCACTGGGATGCGCTCGGCCACATCTTCTACGAGGACAAAGGCTTACAACGGCCACGAGGCCAAGATGGTCGACGCCCGCGGTCTCAACGTGCTCGGCATCGAGCATTCCAAGAACAAGATGGTCGGCCGCGGCGTGCTGCTCGATATCGCGCGCTACCGCGGCGTGAAATGGATGCAGGACGGCGAAAGCATTTCCAATGACGAACTCGACCAGTGCGCAAAGCAGCAGAACGTATCGATCGGGCGCGGCGACTTCGTCATCGTGCGCACCGGCCAGATGGAGCGTTGCCTCGCCGAAAAAGAATGGGGCGGCTATGCCGGCGGCGACGCGCCCGGCGTGAAGTTCGAGAATTGTTACTGGTGCCAGGACAAGCAGATCGCGGCGATCTGCACCGACACCTGGGGCGTGGAAGTGCGGCCGAACGAAACCACCGAGGCCAATCAGCCCTGGCACTGGGTCGTGATCCCGGCCATGGGCCTGTGCATGGGCGAGATCTTCTATCTCAAGGAGCTGGCCGAGGATTGCGATCAGGATGGCATCTACGAATTCTTCTTCTGCGGACCGCCGCTGATCATCACCGGCGGAACGGGATCGCCGATCAATCCGCAGGCGATTAAGTAGGCCTGCAGCGCGCAACAATTTCAGCCGTCACCCCGCGCGCGAGGGCGTGACCCGGGGGTCTCATGAAGCGGTGTCAACTGTGCCAAAAGCTTTCGAGCTGGATGGCCGGGTCAAGCCCGGCCATGACGCGTGCCAGTGCGATCGGGAGACATCTCATGGCCCGTTGGCTCAAGCGCGGAATGGACGCGGGCGCGATCAAGGCCGCCGACGCCAAGGTGCGCGAGACCGTCGAAGGCATCCTGGCGCAGGTCGACGAACGCAAGGATACGGCGATCCGCGAATTGTCGGAGAAATTCGACAAATGGTCGCCGAAGGATTTCAAGCTGTCGCCGGCCGAGGTCGAGCGCGCGATTGCGCAGGTTCCCAAGCGCGATCTCGAGGACATCAAGTTCGCGCAAGCCCAGGTCCGCAACTTCGCGCAGAAGCAGCGCGAGACCATGCACGACCTCGAAGTCGAGACGCTGCCCGGCGTCGTGCTCGGCCACAAGCATATCCCGGTCAATTCGATCGGCTGCTATGTGCCGGGCGGCCGCTACCCGATGGTCGCCTCGGCGCATATGTCGATCGTCACCGCCAAGGTCGCCGGCGTGAAACGCATTATCGCCTGCGCGCCGCCATTCAAGGGCGGGCCGCATCCGGCCATCGTCGCCGCCATGCATTTCGGCGGCGCCGATGACATTTATGTCCTCGGCGGCGTGCAGGCCGTCGCCGCCATGGCGCTCGGCACTGAAACGATCCAGCCCGTCGACATGATCGTCGGCCCCGGCAACGCCTATGTGGCCGAGGCCAAGCGCCAACTGTTCGGCCGCGTCGGGATCGATCTTCTGGCCGGCCCGACCGAAACGCTGATCATCGCCGACGACAGCGTCGACGGCGAAATCTGCGCCACCGACCTGCTCGGCCAGGCCGAACACGGCCCCACCTCCCCCGCCGTCATGATCACCAATTCGGAAAAGCTCGCGCGCGATACCATGGCGGAAGTCGAACGGCTGTTGAAGATCCTGCCCACCGCCGATGTCGCCGGACAGGCCTGGAAGGATTACGGCGAGGTGATCGTCTGCGACAGCTATGAGGAAATGGTTGAGCGAAGCCGACCGCGTCGCCTCCGAGCATGTGCAGGTCATGACGAAAGACCCGGATTATTTCCTCAACAACATGCGGAACTACGGCGCGCTGTTCCTCGGCCCGCGCACCAATGTCGCCTATGGCGACAAGGTGATCGGCACCAACCACACGCTGCCGACCAAGAAAAACGCGCGCTTCACCGGCGGCTTGTGGGTCGGCAAATTCATCAAGACCTGCACCTATCAGAGGGTGCTGACCGACGAAGCCAGCGCCAAGATCGGCGAAGTCTGCTCGCGGCTCTGCATTCTCGAAGGATTCTCCGGCCACGCCGAACAGGCCAATATCCGCGTGCGCCGCTACGGCGGCCGCAACGTGCCCTACGCCCAGGCGGCGGAGTGACACTTTCTATCACCTGCCCCGGAGCGGGATCGCTCGCGCGCATAGCGCGGCGGGTCGGCGGTGCACGAACTTAACCCTCGCCAGCTTACACGCGACCCCGGCCGATCTCGCTCACCGACCTACCACCTGGGCAAGCTGGCGGGTTACTGCGCTACCGGTAGATGGTCGATCTCCCCAAGACACCGTCGTTCCGCCTCGACGGCAAACGCGCGCTGGTGACCGGCGGCGGGCGCGGCATCGGGCTCGCTGCCGCTGCGGCGCTGGCCGATGCCGGCGCCCACGTCACGCTTGCGGCACGCACGACCGGCGAGATCGAGGAGGCAGCGAGCGCGATCCGCGCGCGCGGCCAAAAAGCCGACACACTGACGCTCGACGTCACCGACGACGCGGCGGTCGACACGGCCCTCAAGGGCAAGGTCTTCGACATTCTGGTCAACAGCGCCGGCGGCAACCAGCCCGGCCCGTTCGTCGACACCAAGCGCGAAGTCTACGACTGGCTGTTCGATCTCGACACGCGCGCGACGTATTTCGTGACGCAAGCGGTGGTGCGCGAACTCACCGCGGCCAAAAAACCGGGCTCGATCATCAACGTGTCGTCGCAGATGGGTCACGTCGGCTGGGCCGGCCGCACGATCTACTGCTCGGCCAAGCACGCGGTCGAAGGCTTCACCAAGGCGCTGGCAGTGGAACTGGCGCCGATCGGCATCCGCGTCAATTCGCTGGCGCCAACCTTCATCGAAACGCCGATGACGGCACCATCGTTCAAGAACCCAGCTTTCAAGAAAGCAGTGCTCGACAAGATCAAGCTCGGCCGGCTGGGCCAGGTCGAGGACCTGATGGGCGCCATCGTGTTCCTGGCCAGCGACGCCTCGGCGCTGATGACCGGCAGTTCGCTGGTCATCGACGGCGGCTGGACGGCGGAATAGGAGAGCCCGATGCGCGCAATCGCATTTGCTGCGCCTTACTGCTTCTGCCTGCCCGCCCATGCCGCCGACAAGGACAGAATTGTCGGCACCTGGAAGCTGGTCTCCGTCATGTACGAAGACGCGCAAACCAAAGAGAAAACACCGGTGCTGGGTGAACACCCGCGCGGCTACCAGATCGCGACGCCGGAAGGACGCTGGCTCGCGCTGGTAACGGCCGACGGGCGGCCGGTGCCGAAGACCGACGAGGACCGCGCCAAGGCGCTGCGCAGCATGATCGCCTATAGCGGGCGCTATCGCGTCGAAGGCGACAAGGTGATCACGAAGGTCGAGGTCGCCTGGAACGAGGCCTGGGTCGGCGGCGAACAGGTCCGCTTCCTGCGCTTTGAAGGCGACGATGTCCTGCACATCGAAAGCCCGCCGATGCCGCACCCCAATGTGAACGACAAGGTCGTGCGCGTCATCGTGACGTGGGCGCGGGATAAGTCGTAGGCGCTCTCATCGCCGGTGCGGTTGCTTGCCGTGGCATCGCAAGCGGCACCCGTGCTAGATCAACCGCTCTCTAGCAGCCGCTATTGAAGGACGTCCCATGGCCAACGAAGAACAGAACGAACAGCACATGTTCCACGCTGTATCGGGATTTCGCACATCCGTCCCGCCGGATCGCCCGGACCTTTTGTTGCTCGAACTCAGGACATTGGACGCGGACATCATCCGTTTATCGATGACCAAAGAGTCGGCGCTGATGTTCAGCGAAGAAGTGCGAAAAGCGGCGGCTGGATCAGCTGGTTTGGGGCTGCACTCGTGATGTCCGCCTGGCGTTAGTGCGCCGTTCACAGATAGGCCGTTAAGATCGCTCATATCCAGGCGATCACATGACTGACGTCTCGCTGAAATACGTCATTCCACTCATGTTGCTCGCGTCGGTGCCGCTCGGCATCGCGGCGTATCATCTCCTGCCGGCGTCGGACACGACCAAGGCCGAGGCGCCAAAACCGGTAGAAGTCACGCTGCCCGACAGTGACGTCAGGAATGCCTGCAAGTCGGCGTACTCGGAACTCCTCGTTTTGGGGAACAGCTTTCAATCGAGCGATTGCGTCGAGCATAAATTCATCGATCGCAATACCGGCATTGTCGCGTTCGATGTCGTGAGCCCCGAGGGGCCGAAACGAATGCAATTCGCGGTACGCCGCCGCCCGGACGGAAACAATTGGGACTTGTTCGACCCGAAGTCGGGCAAGCTCTGGTCTGAAAGTCTTGGAAATTGACCGAAGCGTCACGACGTCCGGCATTCGCGCCGCGAGGACCACGTATCGCGTTCTTACTTCGGGCAAGGCCACGCTGCGACCAGGGCATTCACCGCGGTCTGATGGAAATTGTTCGCACGTTGCTCAGGATGGCTTTTCAGATAAGCGGTGGTGACAAGGATCATTTGCGCAATCGCGCCTTTGCTGTCAGCAGAAATAGCGGCCGGCGGACACACGGCAAATTCGGGCTTGAACAAGGGCGCGAGCTTCATAATTGCCGTCACGGCCCCAAAGCATACCGATGCTTGCCGGAGTTGCTTTGCGGCATCTTCTGAATCAGTCGCCGGACGCTTGCCCTGAACGATATCGGCGGCCGCCAGGCAACTTGGATAAAACGCGGTCCCGCTTGTCGGGTCGCTTTGCGCGTGCGCTGGCGTTCCGATGAGGATTGCCGCGAGCACCCCGATCCAGAGTTTCATCCCTCGCCTCCTGCGTGAGCCCGGCCGATATCCGCTTTGGACCATCAGCGGATATTGTCGCATGGCCAGGCGCTGTCTGCCTTATCCCCAAAACCGGGCGATGTCCCACATCGGTGAGTTTTAACCGGGCTACAAGCGATTCCGGGGCGCAAGCGGGACAGGCTGAAAACATGTTTTCCATCATTTGCGGCACGGCCTTGATCATCGTGACCGGCGCCATCTTCTGGTATTTTGCTCCCACGCAATGGCCAGGCGGCAACGCCGATATAGCGAGAGCCAAGACCATCCAGGCCGACATCGCAGATGAATACGCGAAGTACGGAATAAAATAAAAGAGGCCGCCTGCTGAGGCGGCCTCACTTATGATCGTCCAAATTTTCGATTGTCTATATATTTCCGGGCGACCAGCTTAAATCAGTAGCACGGCCAACACGGGGCAGCGCCACCATAGTAGCCGCCGCGATAGCGCGGCTGCACATAGATTGGCGCGGGCTCGTAGGCATAGGGGCCCGGGCCGTAGTACCCACCTGAGCCGTAGTAATAGCCGTTGTTGGCAGCAGCCGATCCGATGATGGCACCAGCAGCAAGCCCGCCGATGATACCAGCAGCCGCGGCCCCACCATATCCATAGCCGCCGTATCCGTAGCCACGGCCATAATAGCGGCCGCCATACCCACGACCATAATACCGCACATCGGTGACCATGTTCGGCATCGATGAGTTAACTGTTGCGCTGTTTGTCAGCACCGGGAAAGCGTTCGATGGAGCTGCAAAAGAAACTGCAAGCACGCACGAAGCGCCGACACCGAATATATATTTACGAATTGAATTTTTCATGTTTTGGCCTTTCTAACTCTTTGTATTTTTTATTGTTGGATTTGACGCAGCTGATGCGTTTATACAGATTAGACAACTGCTGCTCCGGCGCATTGACGCAGATCAAAATCGATCGCCGGGCTCAGATCCGCCCCAGCAACATCAGTACAACAACGATGATGAGAATCGTTCCGATCAAACCAACGCCGCCGTGGCCGTAACCATAGCCGTAGCCGCCGAAGCGACCGCTAAAGCCACCGAATAAGAAAATAACAAGAATGATGATCAGGATGAGACCGAGCGACATGATTTTAATTCCCTTGGAAGAATCAAACTAAAAATATTTCGTGCCGGTTGAGTTGCTCTGGCAGATACACTCAGCGCCATGCGCACCGACGATAGCCGCTGTCATTGATCCAGCAGTGACGGTGGTGCGAGTGCCGAACGACATCGGGACCGCCTACGACACCGCCGATGACGCCTCCGACAACTGCGCCAGGAGGACCGGCAATGACGGCGCCGGTGCCCGCGCCGATCGCAACGCCTTCCAGCGTTCCGGCCAGCGCCATGACCGGCATCGCCGTCAGCATCAATGCGAACAGTCCCGTCTTGAGCGTCGAATGCATGAAAAAGCCCCTTGGTTGACCTCAATTGCCGTCACGAAAAATTACGGATGTCGCTCGGAAGCACGGCGATTGATGAGGCATATCGTTAAATCTAAGTAGTCAACGCCCGTATTCGATAATTGTTCCCGAGCTGGAACAAATATTTAAGCCGATAAATACTTACACCCCGACTGTAATTAAGGCCGTTGGTATTTCGTTTTACTTGTCGACTATTTGAACCTTCAACCTGTCCACACGTTACCGGTCCATGCGCATAAGGGACCTTCAGATGAACAACGGTTTCAGGCCAATCATCAAGATCGCGGTCGCGGCCGCAATTGCGGGCGTTGTGGTTTTCCTCACGACACTTGCGCCGCAAGCAAACGCTCCCGTGGATATGCGCGTATTTCCGCAGGCCACCAGCAAGGGAGATCGCCTGCCGCTCGCCGTGAAGGGCGCGGCATGCTCGAAACACGGATGGCCTGATTTTGAGCAGCGCTGCCAGTTCGACTTCAGAAAGCCTGCCAATGAAGAGCAGCAAGTACGCATCATCGCCCTTCGCTAGCCGGGACGGCGCGCACGCGCGCAAGCCAGTCCACCTTTTCCTTCGCGACTGCCATCACCAATAAAAAAGAAGCCCGAGAAATGCCCGGGCTTCCAGAGACACTTAGATTGATCCAAGTCAGCTCATGAGAGCTGGCTGAATGCCTTGGTCGCGCCGGTCTTGATGGGCTCCACGGTCGCCATCGTGACCTTCTGCGCCAGCGTTGCGAGTTCCTTGGCTTGTTCGGTCAGAGTTTCGAACTGCTCGCGTGAATGATTGGTCGACAGTTCGAAAAATTCAGACGGTGATTTCACGCCCGACATTTTCTGGGCAAATTCAAAGGCCGCTTCAGTATTGCTGTTGGCAAATTCCATAACTTTGGCCTGGTAGTCCTGCGCACCCTGGACGGCGGTCGAAAAACTGCTCTTCATCAGGGCCGTGGCGTCTGCCGTGGCGGCCTGCATCTTCTCGAAACCTTGCTTGGCTTGCGCGGCGCCGTTTTCAGCCGTCGCACGAAATGCCTGCGCAGCATTTTGACCGGGAACGCCGGTGGGCTTTGACGATGTGTTTTTATTGTGGGGACTCAGTCATGACATTCATCCTTAGGGCGTGTTCCGTTCTGGAGTTCCGGAAGCGACACCCTGGGCGCTGGTCGGATCATCATGGAACGCATGTGCGGCGAGGAACTTTTCAAACGCCGATGCGGTCGTGTGAATCAAATATGGTTACCGCAGGGCCTTAGCGCAATGCGATTTGCTCATGCGGATACAATTCGTGATCGAAGCAACGATGACGCATGTCACAACTGGACCGGTTCCGAAATCGCTCCAGCTGGAACGAAAGACTTCGTCATCGCCTGCGGTGGAATGGCCTTAAATGTCGCGTGCGTCATGGACACGGCAGTTCCGTGGAGATCGCTTTTAACGTCAACAGTCGCATCAAGCTGTCTCGCCAAGGCCTGGATCAGGCTGGTGCCGAGACCGGCCTTGCCTTGGCTCGCCTTCACATCCGGCTTGCCGATACCGTTGTCGGAAATCGTCAGCTTCCAGTCCTTTTCAGCGACTTTGTAGGAAACCACGATCGCCGCATCCGGCTTCGGATTGGGAAATGCGTGCTTCAATGCGTTCATGACCAGCTCGGTCACAATCAGCCCCAGGCTGACGGCCTCGCGCGCTATGGCGGTGCCGGCATCGGCCTCGACCTTCAGCGAGATCGGCCGGCTGTCGCCGATCATCGATTGTGCCAGTGTTTCGCAAAGCTTCGACAGATAACTGGCGATTTCAATCGGTTCGTTCCGGCTGGCGATATGCAGATGCTGTTGAACGGCACTCACTGACAGAACGCGCTGGTGCGCGTCCTCCAGTTGCAATCGCGCCTCTTCCGATTGGACCGTGCGCGCCTTGATCAGGAGAATGCTGGCGATGATCTGCAGGCTATTGGCGACGCGGTGCTGCATTTCCTCCAGCAACATGTCCTTTTCCCGCAGGAGCTCCGCCACCTGCCGCTCAATGGCGCGCCGGTCGGTAACGTCCTCGAATGCTAAAAGTACTGGTGGAGTGGGATCCGTTTTCGTAGAAGACCTCGCGCGCATTCAGCAGCATGGTGCGCCGCCCGATCACCGGAAACTCCCGGTCGACTTCATAGCCCTCAACAGCCGACCTGTTCTTGGTGATCGTCTCCAGAAGATCGCGAAGCTCCGGGATGTTCCATTGACCGTCGTCAATCTCGTAAATCAGACACCCCTGAACATCGCCACTCACGAGCCCAAAAGTCTGAAGGAAGGACCGGCCGGCGGCGATGACGCGCAGATCCTGATCGAGAACTACGAGTGGATCGCGCACGGTATCGACGATGGCCTGCGCGAGCGTAAGTCCGGCCTGGACATCGACGAATGGCGTGGACTTCGAGGGCAAGCAAAGTAAGCATGTGAACCTTCTGCCCCGCTTTCGAGCAAGGGCCAGGCAGCGCTAATTTTCCTAAAAAGTGGCGTGAATCGCCATCGGACGCTTTCATTGAGCGTCCGATACCAGACATAGTGCGCCTTTGTTCGTGAATAGTCGAGCGAGTCTGCTCATCACGATAAAGCGTGTTGTCATCACGATTAATCGTGCCCGCCCTCGCTATTTGCCTTCGCAATAGCCACATATGTTTTCCCTGATTTGCGTCAGCCCAGGGCCCTCGAAAAGCAGGCTCTGTATGTTCAATTTGTTCAATCCAGCCAATCTCGTGAGAAAATTCACGAGAACAATGGCCAGCAGCGAATTGAGCTTTCAGGCTCGCGCGATCGCGCGATGGGATAACGAGGGAGGCGCGCCCAAAGCCTCCGAACGGCACAACATTCCGCAAGGCGAAACGCACCAGCATCGCGCGCAGATGAGCGATGGCGAGCCGGACATATTTCCCATGCACGAAGCGTCGTCCGGATCAAATTCCCGGGAACTTAGGGCGCGCGACGATCTTTACCATCAGTCACTCTGGAAGGGACTAAATTGAAAATCGCGCAGATAGCACCCTTGATGGAAAGCGTCCCTCCCCGGCTGTACGGCGGCACCGAGCGGATCGTCTCCTATCTCACCGAAGAGCTGGTGGGCCTTGGTCATGACGTAACCTTGTTCGCGAGCGGCGACTCGATCACCGCCGCCAACCTCATACCCTGCGTGCCCCAGGCGCTCCGGCTCGACGCCAGCGTCCGTGACACGATTCCCTATTATATGTTGATGCTCGATCGCGTCCGCCAACAGGCCGACGACTTCGACATCCTGCATTTCCATATCGATCAATTCCATTTTCCGCTGTTCCGCCCGATCGCGGGCCGCACCGTCACCACGCTGCACGGCCGTCAGGATCTGACCGATCTGCTCCCGCTCTATCTGGGCTTCGGCGACATGCCGCTGGTGTCGATCTCGAATGCGCAGCGGCGTCCGATACCAAATGCAAACTTCGCGGGAACCGTCCATCACGGCATCCCGGCGCACCTGCACCGCGCCACACTCGCAAGGGCGCGGCGGCTACCTCGCCTTTCTCGGCCGCATCTCGCCCGAGAAACGTCCCGACCGCGCCATCGCCATTGCAAGGGCGGCAGGGATTCCGCTCAAGATCGCCGCCAAGGTCGATCGCGCCGATGCGAACTATTTCAAGAACGAGATCGAACCGCTGCTCGCTGGCGGCGGCGTTGAATTTATCGGCGAGATCAACGACCACCAGAAATCAGAATTCCTGGGCAACGCACGGGCGCTGTTGTTTCCAATCGACTGGCCCGAGCCGTTTGGGCTCTCCATGATCGAGGCGATGGCCTGCGGTACGCCGGTGCTGGCCTTTCGCTGCGGCTCGGTTCCCGAGATCGTGGAGGATGGCATCACGGGCGCCATCGTCGACACCATGGAAGAGGCGATCGCCGCCCTGCCGGGCGTTATTGCGCTCGATCGAAAAAAAGTGCGTCAGCGTTTCGAGCAACGTTTTTCCGCCACACGAATGGCAAAAGACTATGTTGGTATTTACCGGTCGTTGCTGGCGCCGTCCCCCGCGCGTGAGCCGCTGGAAGTTGGGATTGCGCCGAACGGCAAGGACCTGAAGATTTTGAGGCCGCTCGTTGCTTAGCCACAGCTCGATCGCCCTGCCGATCGAGGACGTTCCCGAAATACCTTTCTACATTCCGGGGACCGGATCCTCTACTCGGCCCCGCCGCACGCTCAAGCAGGGCGATTGCTTTGCCGTGTTCGACAGCCATGCGGATATCGGAGCGGCGCCAGGCGGGCCCGACGGCATTTTCTTCTGCGACACCCGCTATCTCTCCCACCTGGAAATGCTGCTGAGCGGCAAACAGCCTTTGCTGCTGGGCTCAGCCGTCCGCGACGACAATTCCTTCCTCACTGTCGACCTGACCAATCCCGATCTCTATCTCAATCAGAAGCTGGTGCAGCCGAAGGACATGCTGCACGTCGTGCGCACGATTTTCCTTCTGAACGGTACTGTCTACCAGCGCCTGCGTTTGCAGAACCACGGCGACCACCCCTTCAACGTCGAGCTTTCGTTCGCCTTCGCCAGCGATTTCGCCGATTTATTCGAGGTGCGCGGAATGCACCGCAAGCGCCGCGGTATCGCGAGTGCGGACGTCGGCAAAGCCAGGGTCGCGCTGAACTATCGGGGCCTCGACGGCAAACAGCGGCGCACGGCGATTCTGTTCGAACCGGCACCGGACCATCTGTCCGAGCGCCTCGCGGGCTACGCCTTCGTTCTGCAGCCCAACGAGGCGCGCTCGATATTTGTCACCGTCAATTGCGAACCCGACGCCGAGGAGCGCATCGCCGTTCCGTTTCGCAAGGGGTTGCGTGCGGCGTTCCAGCAGCGCCAGGCCGCGAGCCGCGGCATGGCCACCATCACCAGCTCAAATCATATCTTCAACGAGATGATATGCCGTTCGATGGCCGACCTTACGATGCTGACGACCGATACGCCGCAAGGCCCCTACCCTTATGCCGGCATTCCCTGGTACTCGACCACGTTCGGCCGCGACGGCATCATCACGGCACTGCAAATGTTGTGGTGCGATTCCCGGATCGCCAAGGGCGTCCTGCGGCGGCTCGCCGCCTTTCAGGCCACCACATTCGATCCGCTTGTCGACGCCGAACCCGGAAAAGTCCCGCATGAGATGCGCGGCGGCGAAATGGCGGCGCTGGGCGAGATTCCCTTCGGCCTCTATTACGGCAGCGTTGATGCAACACCGCTGTTCGTGATGCTGGCTGGACTCTACACCGAGCATACCGGCGACACGGAAACGTTGCGCGAACTATGGCCCAATATCGAAGCGGCGCTGGGCTGGATCGACGGACCGGGCGATCCCGATCGCGACGGCTTCGTCGAGTATCGTCGCGCCGACGAAAAGGGCCTTATCAACCAGGGCTGGAAGGACTCGCACGACGCGATCTTCCATGCCGATGGCGCGCTCGCACAAGGCCCGATCGCGCTCTGCGAAGTGCAAGGCTACGTCTATGCGGCCAAGCTTCTGGCTGCGCGCGGCGCGCACCGGCTCGGCAAGCACGCGCGCGGCGACGCACTTGAGGCGCAGGCCAGGAGACTTGCCGAACAATTCGAGGCGGCTTTCTGGTGCGAGGATATCGGCACCTATGCGCTCGCACTTGATGGACAGAAGCGGCAATGCCGCGTGCGAACGTCGAACGCCGGACAGGTGCTGTTCAGCGGGATCGCCGCGCCGGAGCACGCGGAGGCGGTGGCGCGCGACCTGATGCGGCCGTCGTTTTTCTCGGGGTGGGGAATCCGCACGGTGGCTCGCGAGGAGCGCCGCTACAATCCGATGTCGTATCATAATGGCTCGGTCTGGCCGCACGACAATTCACTCATCGCGGCCGGCTTCGCGCGCTACGGACACAAGAGCGCGGTGGATCGCGTGTTCAAGGGCCTGTTCGAAGCAGCAAGCTATATGGACCTGCGGCGCCTGCCTGAATTCTATTGCGGTTTCCAGCGCGGACGCGAACGTGGCCCGACGCTCTATCCGGTCGCCTGTTCGCCGCAGGCCTGGGCCGCGGGCACACCGCTCCTGCTGCTGCAGGCTTCGCTCGGTCTCGAATTCAATCCGGACCGCCACGAAATCCTGCTGCACAAGCCACAGCTGCCGTCATTTCTCGATGAGGTGACCATGCACAATTTGCGTCTGGGCCAATCGACCGTAGACATAAGGCTGCGCCGGCATGACGCTGACGTTTCGCTCCAGGTCCTGCGCAACGAAGGGCAGATCAAAGTGGCCGCGGTTTATTCGTGAACGCGGCGTCGATGTGCGTGCGACAACTTGTGTCAATAAGACACACGAGCGCGGCGGCGCAGGCTCAGCTGGCCTTATGCGCGCAAAAGATAGTTCGCGCAGAGGGAACCAATCAGCGGTGCGGGAGCTTGGTGTTGCGTCCAGCCCCAGACGGTTGGAAATCCCAACCTTTGGAGCGACACATGCAATCCAGGCTTTTGGTACCGTCCATGCTTCTCGCCTTCCTCGCGCTGCCAATGACGGCACAGGCGCAAGGCACCGTGCGCGGAATGGAACGCGGCGCGGCGCAAGGTGAGCACGACGCGGGCCCGGTCGGCGCCGTCGTCGGCGGAGCGGTCGGCGCGGTCGCCGGCACTGTCGGCGGCATCCTTGGCGTAGAGGACCGTCCACGCTTTCGCGAATATGTCGTTCACGAACGCGTGCCGTCTTATCGTTACAACGATGAATTCGTCGTCGGCGCGACGCTGCCGGAAAGCGGCGTCACCTACTACGACGTTCCGGCCGACTATCACGTGACCGGCTACCGCTACACCTATGTGAACGACCATGCCGTGCTGGTTGATCCCCGCACGCGGCGCATCGTTCAGATCATCGACTAACACGCAACATTGAAGGGATAGACCATGATGAAATCCATGACTCTCGCGGCCGTTGCTGCCTTGACATTGGCGGTCGCGGTGACGTCACAGCCTGCATACGCGGGCGGCAATGGCGGCGCAGTCGCCGCTGGCGTTGTCGGCGGCCTGGCTGTTGGGGCGATCGTCGGTTCGCAGGCCAACCGCGGTTATTACGGCGGCCCGGGCTACTATGAGTTCGGCTATCAACCCGTCTACGGTGGATGCCACGTCGAGCGGCAACAGTTCGAAGACAGATACGGCCGCATCCACACCCAGCGCGTCCGCGTTTGCGATTAATCGTCAGAGCGTCACGTTAGAAAGAATTAGGTGAGAGCCCGATGTCGGGTTCTTTCCCAACTTCAACCCCCGCCGGAAACGGCGGGGTTTTTCGTTTTGGCGGCGCGCGCCCCCTCACGAGTGCGGACATTGACCGACTTCGAATGTCACTGTGTGAATTTCCGCACTGCAATATAACTGTTGCAGTGCAACATTATAAGTGCTTGAGTCGACCGTGCTGAGCGAAGCCACATCTCAGCACGTCGGGTTCGGTAACCTTGCTTGGTGTGAAAACAGGCGGGTTACTGTTCCTCTGTTTTGTGGGCGTCGAACAATTCAGAAGTCATCATGCAAATTCAAACAGCGGCTGCTCCGGCCATCCCGGCGACCGTAAACGATTCAACTCTTTATTTTCATCAAATTTGGCCGCCTGTCGTCATCGCCTTCGGACTTGGGCTCAGTGTGGCCTGGGCATCTCTCTTGGGATACGGGCTGGTTGAGCTGGTTGGCCTCGCATTTTAGAAAAAGCGAACGTCGCTCTGACCCGCGATAATGTCCGCTCATGACTTACAGCGCGACGCGCTCTAGCACTTGAGCGTTTCGGATGGCTCTCCGGACGCAGGCGCTGTGACGAACGTACCGCATGTTTTGCAATAAAATACATTCATCCGTTGCGCCCCCGATTCCAGAGCGCTGTGCCAATCCATGACCTTCTGGCATTTAGGGCAATCGGGGTCAGAGATTGTCGGTGATCGATTCATGCTTTCCACCTCGCTGATCGGCCGCGAGTGTACATGAGCAACTCTAGACAGACTCTTCACATGCGTATTCAGGATGTGCCTCTCAAGCCCAAATTGTCCGTTTTCAGGCCAGCGACCTGCTTCTTCTTCCGGTGACGGGCGGCTCTTCGCTTCCGGTCGTCATCATCGCCGCCGTCAATGCAATCGGCTCCAGTCTCAATGCCAAGTTCACTTACATTTCGAACCAGCTGAAGTAAGACACTTCGTGTGGCTGAGCCGTGCGAAGCCGCCGGAGACGGCGGCTTCTTGCGTAATTGGCACTCTCCGGTCTGCAGCGAATTCGCTTCAATTTGACCCATCAATATTGACCCTTCGGCTCAAGCCCGAACACATGCTGTCCGTACATGGCCGAAACCGAATCCCAATTCAGGCTGATATGTGCACTCGCGGCGTGGATGTCGCGCCAGAAACGCTGCACCGGATGCTGCAGGCCGAGCGCGGCGCCGCCGGCGGCGACAAAGACGGCATCAACCGCCTGAACCAGAAGCCTGGTGGCGAACGAATGCGTGAGGCGATTGCGCATCCGCAACTCGACACCCGCCGGCTTGCCCGCAGTAACAGTCGCGAGCGTGTCGCTGATGTCGCGATGGATCATGAGCTGCGCTGCATCAATTGACGCGGTCGCTTCGGCGACACGCATCTGGATGGTGGCGAACTCACTCATCTTGTTGTTTCCACCAGCGACCGCGCCACGTGTCGTCCGGCCGCTCGCTTGTTCCTTGAACGCCTCGAGCGCGCCGCGGGCCATGCCGAGGGCCGGCGCAACAAGACAGTGCGGCACGACGGCCAACATGGGTTGGCGATAGAGCGGATTGCTATTGGTTTTGCGTGCCCGGCCCGTTTCCGGTCAACATCTCCGCGAAGGTGACCGTGCGATAGACGGGAACGAACTGATCCTCGACGACGATCGTCTTGCTGCCGGTGCCGGCCAGTCCCATCGTGAACCAGTCGTCGTGGATCGTGAATTGCGATCGCGGAACGAGGAAAAATCCGGGCCGCGGGCCGCCTTCGAGCGGCAGCATCCCGCCAAGGATTCCCCAGGTCGCATTGTCACAACCGCTGGCAAAGCTGAAACGGCCGCTGAGCCGGTAGCCACCTTTTTCCGGAACGGCTTTGCCGGTCGGCGCGTACGACACGGCAGCGATTGCGTCGCGATCCTGGCTCCAGACCTCTTGCTGCGCCTCTTCCGGATAACAGGCAATCAGCCAGGGGTGCACGGCGCCGAGGCTGTAGACCCAACCGGTCGAGCCGTCGCCACTCGCAACAGCCGCAACCAGCTCGACGAACGCGTCATACCCGTACTCGAAGCCGTCAAACCGGGCCGGCTGCATGACACGGAACAGCCCCGCCTCACGCATTTTGGCAATCAGGTCAGCGGACACGTGACGGTTCTGTTCGGTTTCGAGCGCGTGTTCGCGCGCCAACGTACCGATCGCGCGAGCGCGCTCGAGCAACTCGTCCACGCCGGGCTTCCTGAAACCCTTTACGCGCGCGGATTGAATTGTATCGACCACGCCAAAGCTCCCATCATCGCCAGCCCGGAAGGCCAGGCAACAACCGTCAACGATGCTTACAACTTCATCATTTCGTCCGGTGGCATCGGACCCCACAGGTTCGCGGCGGTGGGATCCTTCGCCCAGACTTTCGGACGCTGGGGATTGTCGCGGTGCCACGGCCTGGGTTCGAAATAGCCCAGTGCCTCGTCTTTCATCTGATCCAGCTCCGCGAAAAGCTCGGTGATGAGGCCTGCCGGGCTTTGATGATAGGCGAACAGGTTGTGGCCGATGCCGTGGCGTCCCGGACCCCAAAGCATCTTGTAGCCATTGATGCTCAAGTAATCGCAGGCGGTCTGCAGGTGTCCCCAGTCGCGCAGCTCGAATGCGGTATGGAAATGACGGTTCGAGCCCGTGCTGATCAGATTGATGGTGTGATGATCAACACCGCACCGCAGGAATGAGAAGAAATCGCCCATCCAGTCGGACACGCGGAAACCCAGCACATCGCAATAGAACTTGGTCACGGCCTTTGCGTCCTCGCAGTGGAACGCGACGTGCCCGAGCTTGTGCGGGACAACGCCCTTGCTCTGGAATTTCTGATGCTGGAAATCGGCCCGTTTGAACACTTCCATGACGGTGCCCTTCGGATCTTCGAAAGTCACCATGTCCGCGATCGTCGGCTCGGGATCCTTCTTGCGCGCGGTCTTGATATTCAACGCCGCGGTCTGTTTTTCAAACGCGTTGAGATCGTCATCCGGCCCGATCTGAAATCCGATCCGGATACACTTGGCCTGAGCCCCCTTTTTCAGGACGACCGAGTGATGGTCGATCGTGCTTGAAAGATAAGCGGCATCCTTGTCCTTGGCCGACAGCGTGAGGCCAAGGATATCCGTGTAGTACTCAAGTTGCCGGTCGAGATCGGGGACCTCATAGGTCGCATGAGCGATTTTGCGCACACCAATCATTGCATCACCTCGTGTTACTGCCGGAGCTCTTGGCTTTTGCGTCGGGTTCGAAAATCTCGATGATGGAGGCGACATCGCGCTCGCCGATCTGCGGCAGCGCGCGGTGGAAAATGTCGATCAGACAATCGACCAATGGCGCGTCGACGCCCACCTCGTCGGCCAATTCCTTGCCGCGCTCGAGATAGTGCGCGAGGCCCTGGGCCGAGCCTTGCTGCGGCATGAACTTGCGCTGCACCATCCAGGGCGCGCGAATTCCGAACTGCGTGGAGCCGCCGCTGCCGTTGGCGATCGCCTTGATCATCAGGTCAACATCGACGCCGGCGCGCAGCCCGATCGCCATCGCCTGCGCGGTGCCGGCGATGTGCAGGCCGACCATGATATTGTTGATGACCTTGACGGTGGTCGAGGAACCGAACGGACCGAGAAAAATCGAGATCTCGGCGAACGTCTTCACGATCGGCGCCAGGCGCTCACAGGCTTGCGCGTCGCCGCTGAGATAAATAACTCCTTTGCGGGCCTCGACCATGCCGGGCGTGCCGCCGACCTCGCCATCGAGAAATATGGCGCCCTTCTTGGCCAAAGGCGCAATGTAGTTTTTCTTGACCGCTAAAGCATGCGAGCCGAACTCGACGACGATCTGGCCCGGCTTCGCCGCACTGGCAATCCCGTGCGGCCCGTTCACAACCTCATCGAGCGCTTCGTCTGAAGGCAGACACGTGAAGACGATGTCGGCGTTCTCCGTTGCATCGGCAGATGATTTCGCAGCTATGCCTCCGGCTTTTTCAAATTCCGCCAGGGAACCGCGCCGATAGCCGAGCACACGGTGCCCGGCCTTGATGAGGTGCCGGCAGATCGGAAAGCCAATCTTGCCGACGCCTATAAATCCGATCGTTTCCATCGCATCCTCTCGCGTTGCCGCGCCGGCTTCCTCAGGAATCGTCCTGGATCATGCGGTTGACCAAAGTGCCGCAGCCGTCGATCTCGATTTTGACTTCGTCGCCGACCTTGAGAAATTCGCCGCGCGGCATGCCGACGCCGGCGGGCGTCCCCGTCGCAATCACATCGCCAGGCTGCAACGTGAAGTGGCGCGACAGGTAAGCGATCTGCTCTGCGATATTGTGCACCAGCCGCGCCGTGTTGGAGTTTTGCTTGAGAACGCCATTGACCCAGAGCTTGATGGCCATGTCATTTGGATCGGGGATATAGGCGGCGGGCGTGAACCACGGCCCCATCGGCGCGGCGTCCTCGAAGCATTTCTGGCCGACCCAGTCCATGCCGAAGGGAGACCCTTCGCGCTTCATCAGGTCACGGGCGGAAAGATCGTTGACGATCAGGTAGCCGGCAACTGCATCCAGCGCCCGTTCTTCGGAGATGTTGCGGGTGGGTCGGGCGATGACGACGCCCAGCTCCGCCTCCCAGTCCACCTGGCGTGAGAACGACGGCAGCCTTGCCGGCGTGCCGGTGCCGATAATCGCGCCAGCAGTGTTTTTCATGAAGAAGTACGGATCCTTGGCCTTGGTCATCGCCGGCGCCTTGCCGGTCACGCGCTTGGCGATCTCGGCCATCTCTTCGAGATGGTCCCAGTAGTTCGCGCCGGCGCAGTACAGCGCGCCCGGATATAAAATAGGCGCCAGCAATGACACGTCGGAGAATGCGGCGCCACCCTTGGGGTCCACCGTCCTTATGGCGGCCTCGAGCAGCGGATGTGCAGTGTCCCATTCCCGCAGCAGGCCGAGGACGGAGCCGGCATCCTTCAACCCGCGAACCAGCGACGCCGCGGGATAGACACGATCGCCGACTTTCACCCCGGCTTGCGGGAGCGCCGGACGCCGATCGATAGCTGATCAGCCGATAGCCGTCCTCAGCCATTGGACGCCTTCCGGAGCGCGACGCGATCACGCGGTGCGCCGCCAGTGAAACGCCGGCATCTCAGATGGATGTCGAAATGAGAACGGTCGCGCGCCAGGCGCGGCGCGTCAGCCGTTGCTGACGAATTCAATTTTTCCTCCCACACCGTCTTTTTTGAGCGGACGTTTTGTGTAATGTACGTTACCGTATACATGCTCATTTGCAAGGCCAAGATTTGAGCGGCGCAACAACGATGGATGACCACGCGCCAGGTGCTTTGCCCTTCACGTCGTCAAGCGGATCCTGAATGTCGGACATATTCATCGGCGCAAACAAAGGTGTCCCGCGACGCACCATTCGCAACGTCGCAAAAAGATCGCAGCCGCGTCGCGGCGGCCGGCTGACCGAAGAGCGCCAGCGCGAGATCGTCGCGCTCGTTGCGCCATTGTTTCTTGAGCGCGGTTACGAGCAGGTCACCATTGACGATATCGTCGAACGCATCGGCGGATCCAAACGCACCCTGTATGAGCGTTTTGGAGGAAAGGCCGGTCTATTCGAGATCGTGATCACCGAATATTGCGCCAGCGTCCAACGGGATATGTTCGCGGCGGTCGATAAAAATGCCAGTCTCGAAAAGCAGCTGACGGCGATCGGCACGCACTTTCTCAACATGATTTTGCATCGCCGGATCCTCGAGCAGCATCGGTTGATGGTTTCGATGGGCCGCAGCTTTCCGTCGGTCGCCAGGCTCTTTTACCAGCTTGGCCCGATATCGGCTTACAGCCTGGTCGCCGGCTGGATTGAACGCCAGCAAAAAGCCGGGAAACTTGGCCCCGGCGACCCCACAATACTGGCCGAACTTTTTCTCGACATGCTGACCGGCAAGCACCAGCTGGCGCTGCTGACATCGTCGCATGAAGCAACTTCCCCGGAAGGGATCGCACGCACCATCAAGGCCGCGGCGAAATTGTTTCTCAATGGCGCGACGGCGCCCCGGATAGACACTGGCGAATAGACTGCGGAGCGCGAGCTTGCCGCCCTACGGCACGCGCCAAAAACAAGACGGGGCAAGGAAACGTGGGAGGCAAAACATGCGCGCGACACTTCGTTTGCGTGTGACAATCTGGACGCTGGCTTGGATTCTTTTAGCTTCGGCACCGCTGGCGTTTCTGCGCGAGGCCGTGGCGGCCGATCCGGTCAAGGTCGGCTTCAGCCTGGGATTGACCGGCGCCAATGCACCGAATGGCAAACAGCTGCTGATCGCGCTCGAAATCTGGCGCGATGACGTCAATGCGAAAGGCGGGTTGCAGGGCCGGCCTGTCGAATTGGTCTACTACGACGATCAGACCAACCCGTCGAACGAAAATAATATTTATACGAAACTGCTCGACGTCGATAAGGTCGACCTGATCCTCGGGCCCTATGGCACCAACCAGATCAGCGCGGCGCTGCCAATTCTCGCGCCGCGGAACCTGACCACGATCGGCATTCTCGGCACCGCTGCAAATAGCGAAGTGCATTACAAAAACTACTTCTCCATGATCCCGCTGGGGCCCGATCCAAAGCGCGAGTTCTCGCGGGGATTCTTTGAACTGGCGGCCGCGCAAAACCCCAAACCAAAGACAATTGCCATCGTCGGCGCCGATGCCGAATTTGGGAAAAATGCAACAGATGGCGCGCGCGACAATGCCAAGGCCGCTGGCCTGACCATCGTTTACGATCAGCGCTATCCGCCTGCGAGCACCGATATGACGCCGGTCGTCCGTGCCATCAAGGCGACCAACCCGGACATCGTATTCGTGGGCGCCTACCCGCCTGAACTCTGTTGGTTTCGTGCGCGCTGCAAGCGAGGCCGGCCTGACGCCCAAGATGATGGGTGGCACGATGATTGGTCTTCTGGCCACGCCACTCAAGATTCAGATGGGGCCGCTCATGAACGGTTACCTGAACAATGCCGAAGTCTTTGTGCCAATTCCGACATTTAATTTCCCGGGCGTACGGGCGCTGCTGGACAAATATCGCGAGCGGGCAAAGGGACAAGGCGTCGATCCGTTTGGATATAATTTTGCTCCGTACGGCTATGCGGCGGGCCAGGTCCTGGCCGCGGCGGTCGAAGGCACCAAAAGCTTCAACCATGCCAAGATCGCGGAATACATGCGCACCCACGCGTTTGAAACGGTGGCCGGCCAGATCAAGTTCGGCAAGGATGGCGAATGGGCCAAGCCGCGCATGGTTGTGACGCAATGGCAGAACGTCACCGGCAATGATCTGGGTCAGGTTACCGATCTCAAGAAGTGGGTTGTCGTCTGGCCGCCTGAACACAAGACCGGCAATATTATCTATCCGTTCGAATCCGCGAGAAAATAAAACACGGCTTGCCGGCTCCAGTCGTCCTGGAGCCGGCAAGTTTCTATTGAAGGATTTTACCGGCTGGCCCGCGCGGCCTGGTAATAACTTGGGTCGTCGTATTTCCGCGCATCGCTCAGATTTTTTACCGGGCGGCCGTACTCGCTGCGCAATGCCAATACGGTTTCAATCCCTTTGATATCCAAAGCCGCCTTGCGGTCGAACCCGGCCGTTGGGATCCAGCAGAACGTCGTAAGTTGACGCGGCCAATTGCGGAGACATTCCCGGCACCTTGGCCGCAAGCAGCTCGCACGCGGCCTGTTTGTTGCCGCTCGCATAGAGCCAGTCCAGCGCATCGAGATAGCCACGGATGAACGCGGTCAACGTGTCTGCATTGTCCTTTGCCCAGCTTCGCCGCGCCGCGCCTGATATGCCCTGATAGTGCGGCAGGACTTCCGACGCACTCTGCAGGACGCGAAGGCCTGATTGCTTCCCGATCAGATCGAATGGCGTGACCAGAAGCGTGCCCGCATGTTTTCCCGCCTTGAGCGCTTCGAAGCGCTGCAAGGCGCCTCCGGCCCGTTCGAACGAAACGTCATCCTCGCTCAAACCATTATGCGCGAGCATCTTCCGCAGGACGAAGGCAAAACCGGTTGTGAGCGCATCAACCGACAGCGTCTTGCCCTTGAGGTCGGCGTAGGACGCAATGTCGGGCTGGACCACCAGCCGCAGGAATGCGGTGTCACCCCCCATGAATGCGAAAAGATCCGGCGTCACATCGATTTTTGCTTCGCCCTGCCCTTCTTGATAGGCCACGATGTTGTCAAAGCCGGTGAGCGCGATTTCCCAGCGTCCGGTGATCATTCCCGTGAGTTGCTCAACGGAATTGACGGTGTAGTGCGGCTCGACGTCGAGGCCATACGATTTAAAAATTTGCCGATCGATGGCCGTCCACAGCGGCAAATTGAACCCGCCCGGAAAAACAATGACGTTGATTGTGCCAGCCATCATCACGCCGCCGATCGCAGGTACTTGTCGAACCAGTCCAGCGTGCGCTGCCAGGCGAGCTTGGCCGCGGCTTCGTCGTAACGCGGGGTCGTATCGTTGTGGAAGCCGTGATTGGCTCCTTTGTAGACATGTCCCTCATGCGTGACGTGTGCGGCCGTTAGTGCGGCATCGAAGTTTGGCCACCCTGACGTAACCCGTGTGTCCAGTTCGCCATATTGCGCAAGGACGGGTGCCTTGATCTTGGCCGTGTCGGCGGCGCTTGGCTGACTTCCGTAGAATGGGACGGCAGCGGCGAGCTCGGGACCCATGTGCACGGCGAGCATGTTGACAATGCCTCCGCCGTAGCAAAAGCCGACAGCGCCGAGTTTGCCGGTGCAATCTGGCCGCGATCTCAGCCACGTTGCGGCGGCGAAGAAGTCTTCCCTCATTTTTGCGCTGTCGATCTGCCTGAAAAGCACCACGGCTTTTTCGTCATCTCCGGGATAGCCGCCGGCCGGGGTCAGCCCATCGGGAGCAAACGCGATGAACTTGGCCACCGCCAGCCGCCGCGCCACATCCTTTATGTACGGATTGAGGCCACGGTTCTCGTGCACAACCAGCACTGCGGGCAATTTTCCCGCGGCGTCTGCCGGGCGGACCAGGTAGCCGCTGATGCTTCCATTGCCTTGTGGCGACGGCACGGTCGCAGATTCAGCCTGGATCCGGCTGTCGTTTTCCTGGACTTGGGTCGCCCATGCATAATTCGGCCGGAGCATCTCGAACAGCGCGGCCGCCGTTATCCCGCCGACGGCAAATTTTTGCGCGCCGTCGAGAAACTGGCGGCGATCAATGCCGCCGTGCACGTACCGGTCAAACAGATTCAGGAGCTCCTGGGGGAAATCGGACGCTTTCTTTCGCTCCACCGAAATACTCCTGGTTGCTAGCCCCGCCGCCGCTAGAGAATCATGGAGGGACCCGGTGCCGCAACCCCCGTCCGCGCAATTCTGAAATTCCGCACCTCATGACCGAAAAATACAATTCGTGTGAGCTATCTCACATCGATAGGCAGCAAGTGACCAATACATTGGTGACAAGAGAATTTGTCGTGCCGCGAAAGAGCAACAACCAATGTCAAACGAATTCGATCACAGGCAGGCGCAAGCTGATAGAGCAAGGCGAGAGGTTTGTGGACCCATCGGGACGATTTGCGGATTGGCGCTGCTCATTCTGTTAGCAGCCTTGATCCCCGCGTGACTTATGTGTGGCTTGGTGAAGCGATGACACATGAAACCAAGCAGTCGTCGAGAACGGCCTAGTTGGGGTCTTGCCTGACTGATGCGACCCGCGAAGGCCGCTCCCGACGCGCCGTTCGCAAAGCTGCCGCTACGTTAGCGCCCGAACGATTGCGCTAGCGATCGTCGCGGCGGTTCTGACCCGGTGGTGTCATCCAAACCTCCGTACCTGACTTAGTTGAAACTCAAATGTGGCCCAACCGTTGCCGACGACGGCTACAATTCTGCGCCCGCCTTGCAGGTTTGCCCCGGCCGTTTGCGCCGGTTCCCCAGGTTCCGCCAGGTTCACATATAAACACTCCACCACGGCGGGCGGCACAGCTTACGAATTGAGACATCAGAAAAAGAAAAGCAGCGCTATGAGCCCACAGAGAGCAACACCACCAAGCATCATTGCCCACTCGGAGGGTTTCAGCTCAAACAGCCTGCCTTCGCGGATTACATACGCCATCATTTCCCGTACTCGATGCTTACACGTTGACTATAGCGATTGTTGGCCGCGACGGCTGTAGCGCACGGGTCACAGCCCAACATAATCTCCCGCTTCGCGAGGGTAATGCAGCACCCGCACGTCCGGAATCAGTTCGGGGCGAGATTAATTTGGCGCCATTGATGAGCGTCCACGATGCGTTCGCTCAAATCGAACTAGGTCGCAAAGCGAAAGCGGCGCGGAGCTAGTGTGAGGCGCCAAAAAAATGAGGCTGCCCGAGGCAGCCTCACAAGTTGTGGGGAGGACGAAATCACTTAGTGCTGGGAACCGGCGCCCAGATCCTTGCCGAAGATTTCCGCGTGCAGCATCTTGCCGTTCGGCATTTTCTTGTCGGCGCCGATATAGTACTTGCCGCCGCTGACGTAGATCATCGTGCCGTCCTTGACCGGCGTGAATTCCTTCATCGCCATGGCATGGGTGGCTTCGTTTGCGGTGGTGCTGACCATCTTTCCGTTCATGAACAGGTAGACATTGCGCTCTTTGAGCAAGGCCTGCTCTTCCGCCAGGGCGGGCGAAACGACGGCAAAGGCGAGAGCGGAAGCGGCAAGAATTTTCGTGAAGCGGGTCATTGGACGTTCTCCTTGGAAGCACTGTTTGGCGCGCTCGAAAGTCGCGGCGTCATCGGTGATGACGCGCGGACCGTAAGAGCCGCCGTGGTTGCCGGCTAATACCGAGATGCTATGCATTCGATAGCGCGCAGCTATCGGCTTGCGTGCTATCTATTTGCCTTGATCATCGGCGTTTAGATGCGAGCGCGAGGCAGCCTTGAGCGACCCGGAGAAATTGCCCAAAACTACGGCGGAGGCATTTGCGCTCGCGTCGGGCATGAATGCGAGTCTCAGGGAAAGACTGGCGACCTATCGCGAACACAGCGCACGCTTGCGGCCCGAAATCGCGGCGATCTATCAGAAACTGGTCGACCACCTTGAGGCGCTTGTTTCCGGCGCCGTGGGTCCTGCGGTCGGCGATCAGATGCCGGATTTTCTATTGCCGGACCAACATGGTCAGTTGGTTTCCCTTGAAAACCTGCTGCTATCGGGTCCCATCGTTCTCAGCATGAACCGCGGGCACTGGTGCCCTTACGAAGCCCGCTAACGGCCTGAAATGGACCAGCCGCCGGCCCTACTTCGGGCCGCTATGTGATGGGTTATACATTACGCAAACCTCCGTAATTGAAAGAAACGCCCGGCTGGTGAGGCTGTGCGGGCATGGACCGAAGGTCGTCCGCGCCAGAGTTGCCGAAGCCGTGCCCCGTTTGCTCTGTCGCAATGCAAGCGACCAAGGAGGGCCGTCACATCGTTCATCGATGTGAGCATTGCGGCACGATCATTAAAATCGTGCCGTCAACGCGTCCAACCAAAGGGAACTAAAGCATCGAAAGGGAGATCGCCCATGACAATGCCAAGTGGATCGAGTGGATCCCATAAGGGAAGTCTGTTTCACAGCGCTGTAGGACAGATATTACTGATGGGAGCGGCGACAGTCGTAATTTTGCTGATCGCCTGGAAATACGTCTTCTAGTAAATCGGTCGTCTCTTCCGATTTTCGGCTGACTTTTGTCCGCTTTGGGTCATGAGCGGACATCAGCGAAGTATTACCCGGCCCTGCGAGCATCCTGACCGCGCTTTAATGTCGGCGGACTTTGCGCAGATCTAGGACTTTACGACGCGCAAAATGAGAAACATGGTCACGACGGCGATGGCAACGATGCCGACTTTATGCGGTTCCGCGCAAAAGCTTGGCATGCTCTCGCAGGTCTGGTCCGCCCATGCATAACCGCGATTTTGGTATGTCGCGGCGGCGTAAAACCATCCCGTGAATGCGAGCGTAAGAAAAACGACGAATGGCATGGCGAATGCCCCGGCTTTCTGATTCGTTGCGCCAAGTAAGTAGGCGGGCAAGATCGGAAATCAATAAAATTCGTATGTATTCCGCCGGTCCGGCTGCGTCGGAACTTTGTGGCGCAGTCGCGCACCAAAGCGGCGGGCTTTGTATCATCGGTCATGAGAAGACAGACCGACAAGCCTGTGCGATGTCCGCTTTACCGGTACAAAATGAGATCGGCTCTCTTTATTGGGCCTGCATGTTCCGGGGCGATTGCCTTTAAAAAATGACCCGCGCCTAAAAAGAAAGGCCGCCTCACGGCGGCCTCTCCTGGCAATTGAATCACACGCTCGCCGTTTTTACGGCTAGCGACGATGACGGCGATGGTGACGGACCGGCTTCACGGGACGCAACTCCAATCCCGTGACCGTGGCGATGACATTCAACCCGACCCCACCTTCTAGGCTGATCGGCTGAAGCGCGAAGGAGTTGTTGAGCCCGCCAACGAGGCCATTGGCCGCTCCGCCGACACCAATCGCCGCTCCACCAGAAGCGCCGACATATCCGCCAGCCAGTGCACCGGGGCCGACGTGCGTCGTGGCCGCGAAGACAGCCCAACCCATGGCCATATCGCTGGAGAAGCCAATTTGGGCTCCGAACCGTTGCACCGTGCCCTGATAGTATTGGGCCGGAGCGCCGCTTGATGGCGTGAAGACGCAGTCGAAAGTGCGCGATGAAAAGACGATATAGCCGGTCGAGCCCGGGCTTCGGCAGCTCAGCATGCCCACTTCAGCGTCTGCGTGGGCAGGCGCCACCGTCAAGGCAAGACCAAAAAGGGCGGCGGCAAACGACGGAACAAGCAGCAAATTTGATCGACATCACTTTTCCTTTCCATCAGCACATTGACGACTGGTATTGAAGCAGACCCAAAGCAGGCACCGTCATCGGGAGCAAATCACTTTTCCGATTGTGAGTACCTGCTACGCCAGCTTCGGCAGATCCGCGAAATACTCGGGGTGCTCTTTCTCGACCTGCTGCATGAACTCCGGCCGGAACAGGCTCGGCACATCGAGGCGCGGCGCGCCCTTCAACGTGTTCATCAGCACTTCGTCCTCGGCGTTCTCGAAGGCGCGCAACACATTCGGCGACATGCGCGGATCGAAGTGGATGTGCTTGATCGATTTCTTGCCAATCGCCACGTCGGTACCCGGCACCCATTTGGCGAAGATCTCGACCGCCTCGTCGGGATTCTTGCGCGTGAAGTACGACGACTGCGCGAGACCGGCGGCAATGCTCTTGATCACCGCGGGCTTCGACTGGACCGTTGGCCCATGCGCCACCGCGACCATCACATAGGACATGTGCTGGCCGCCGCGGATCACTTCAAATGTATCCGGCACCTGGGTGAGCGCCTGCGTCACGAAGGGCTCCCAGGTCACGATGGCATCGACCTTGCCTTCCTTCAGCGCGGGCGCGAGGCCGAACTGCGACCAGATGTTCTCGATGGTGACGTCGTCGTATTTCACGCCGGCACGGCGCAGCACCATCTTGAAATATTCGTCGGAGGTCTGGCCCTTGGCGAGGCCGACCTTCTTGCCCCGCAGATCGCCGATCTTGCCGACATTGATGCCCGTGCCCTTTTTGGTGACGATGGCGAGCGGCGTATCGCAGCGATCGTTGGTGGCGTCGTTCATGATCAGGCCGATGACCTGGAACGGATTGCCGGCGTGCACCGCCTTCAGATAGGTCGTGGTGCTCATGTCGCCGACCTGCGCCTCGCCATTGTGCAGGGCATTGACCATGTCGGTCCCGGTATCCACGACCCTGAAGCTGGCGTCGACGCCGTGGGCCTTGAAGAAGCCCTTCTCCGCGCCAATGAACATCGGCAGATGGCCGAAATTGTTAGCGATGACCACATCAAGTTTCGGCAAGTCCGCCATGGATGTTCTCCCATTCCTCAACTGTCGTCCCCGCGAAAGCGGGGACCCAGTATTCCCTGAGTATCGATCCGATCTCAAGCGCTGGGGTTACTGGATCGTCCGCGTTCGCGGACGATGACACCTTACCGAAGCACCTGCGGATTGACGCAATTCGGCGGCGTGCGGCCGTCGATCAGCGCCTGGATATTGTCGACAACAATATTCGCCATCTTGTCACGGATTTCCATCACCGCGCTGCCCAGATGGGGCGTCAGCACCACGTTTTTCATGGTGCGCAGCGCCGGCGGCAATTTCGGCTCGTGCTCGAACACGTCGAGCCCGGCGCCGGCGATCAGCTTTTTCTTCAGCGCGCGCATCAGGGCCTTTTCATCGATGATGGCGCCGCGCGCGGTATTGATGATGAAGGCCGTCGGCTTCATCAGCGCGAACTGTTTGTCGGAGATCATGTGCCGGGTCTCGGCATTGAGCGGCGGATGCAGCGACACGAAATCGGATTCAGACAGCAGGCGGTCGAGCGTGACATGCTCCATGCCGATCTCTTGTTCGGCTTCCAGCTTGCGCCGCGGTCCCCAATAGAGAATTTTCATTCCGAACCCGCGCGCGCGGCGCGCGGTGGCCTGACCGATCCGGCCGGCGCCGACGAGGCCGATGGTCTTGCCATGCACAAACGCGCCGGCGAGATGGTTGGACTGCGAGCCGGGGAATTTCCCGGCGCGCACCATTTTCTCGCCTTCCATCATGCGGCGCGCGACCGCCAGCATGAGCCCGAAATGGATGTCTGCGGTCGCTTCCGCGACGATCGGCGGCACCACGGTGACGGGGATGCCGCGTTTGGTCGCTTCCGCCACGTCGATATTGTCGGGCGTGATCGACATCGAGCACACCGCGCGCAATTTCGGATTGGCGGCCAGCACCGCGCGATCGATTTTGTCATGCAGCAGCGAGAAAAGAATGTCGCATTTCTTCACTGCCGCGATCAGCTTCGGCTTGGCGATGATCTTGCTCGAGTCGGTGTTGATCTTGACGGTCGCGATCGCGCGCAGGCGCTCCAGCGCGCTGGTTGCGATCGGCTGACTGACAAAGATGCGCGGTTTGCCCGTCAACGCTGCCACCGCACGATACCGGCCACGCCATCGACCGCGCATTGCACGCCGTCGGGAATCTTGCGGGTGGCGTCGAGCACGCCCAGCACCATCGGAATGCCGCGCTCACGCGCGAGCGAAGCCAGGTGCGACGTGGAGCCGCCAAGCTCGGCGACGACGCCCGAGACCCGTTGCAGGATGTGGCTGAGCGCCGGCCCCGCGACTTTCGTGATCAGGATGTCGCCGGGCGCCACGCGCGATAATTCACATTCGCAGTTCACCACCACTGCCCGCCCCGATCCCCAGCCAATGCCGGCGGGGTGGCCGTTGAGGCCCGGGTGCCGCAGCCAGATTTCGTCCGGCACGATCGCCGGCTCCATATGAAGCGGCCGCGATTGCAGAAGCTTGAAGCCGCTCGCATCCATCGCCCATTCGATCTCGACCGGCCCGCCGGCAAGCTGCTCGCATTTGCGCAGGAGACGGCCGAGCGTCACCGCCTGCCCGGCTGTCAGGCAAGGTTCGCTCACCATGTCCTTGGGCACGAGTTCCGGCGCGGAGACGCCATGCGCGCAGGTGTCGCGATGCGCCTTGCGGCCCGCATCGTTGCTACGCAGGAAGCCGGATTTGCTCAGCACGATGCGGTCGGGCACCACCTCACCCTGCGCAATCGCAGAACCGAGGCCCCAGGTGGCCGAGATCAGCATGTGGCCTTCGGCCGTTTCGCTCAGGCCGCCACCGGAGGCGCTCGCCGGAACAAGCGGCTGGATGAGCACGCCCATCGCGGTATCGGCCGGCGAAAGCCCGTGATTGTCCATGTAGCGGCGCGCATGCGACGTCCACAATGCGGCCCAGCAGGCGCGCACGGCGGTGAGAAATTCGGTTTCGTCGCACAGGCCGAGGAAACTTTCGAACTGCCCGGCGAAGTTGGTGCCCTTGCGATCCTCGATCAGCGCCGAGGAACGCACCACGCCGAGCGGTGTCGTCTCGCGCTGCTTGCGCCAGGCGGAAAGCAACGGCTCGAGAATTTCCGGCGCGATCGGTTTCTCGTAGAGCGCAAGCCTGACCTCGATCGAGATGCGGCGCGTGGTCGGCACATCGCCTTCATTGTATTGGCGCAGCAAGTCCTCGATGCCGAGGTGACGCAACTGCTGGCGATAGGCGTCCGCCGTCAGCGCGAAGCCGCCGGGCGTCGGCAGGCCGGCTTGCGTCAAGCCGGCAAGATTCGCCGCTTTCGGGCCGACCCGTTCGGGATCGGCGGCAAAAGGATCGTCCAGTTGTAGAATGAAAGCGGTCATTAATCGCCTTGGATCGCCTTGCGCTTCTTTACTGTCATGGCCGGGCTTGTCCCGGCCATCTCGCTTAGGAGAGCACAGTCTGTGGCTCGAGATCCCCGGGTCTCGCCTGCGGCTCGCCCGGGGATGACGCCGGCTCAAGCCGGCGTCATTTTACATGATCCCCATAGCCCGGCAGCGGATCGACGACTGTGATCTGCTTCACAGGGAAGTTCGAGACGATCTCGATCTCGTTCTTTTTCACGATCAGCATTTCCTCGATGCGAACGCCGTAGCGGAAACGCTTGCCGTGCTGGGTTTCGAGGGCGAAGGTCATGCCCTCCTGGATGTCGATCGGATGGTCAAGCGACCAGATGCGCGAGATCACCGGCGGGTCGTATTGCGCAAGACCCAGGCCGTGGCCCCACAGATTGGCGGCGGCCTGGTCCTCGTCCTCGTAGCCCCAGGTTTCCATCGCCGACGGCCACTTCATGGCGATGTCGCGCGTGGTGGCGCCGACCTTCACCGCGCCGATCGAATCGTAGAGCCACTCGAGCGCGGTCGCGTATGTATCCTTCTGCTCTTTCGAAGGCTCCTTGCCGACGCAGTAGGTCCGGTAATAGCAGGACTTGTAGCCGTTCCACGTCAGCGCGGCCAAATCCATGAACACGATATCGCCGGGCTGGATGATGCGGTCGGAGAAGTTGCGCCAGTTCGGCCAGGTGTTCGGGCCGGACGAAACGATCACGTCCTCGACGTCTTCCATGCCGGGGATGTTGTAAAGATATTGCATCAGGTGCGCGGTCACCTGGTTCTCGGTGATGCCGGGGCGCAGGAACTTCATGCACTCCCAATGCGTGGCGTCGCCGATCGCGCCGACGATGCGGAAGCATTCCTGCTCGTCGGGGCTCTTCACGGCGCGCGCTTCCATCATCGGGGTCATGCCGTCGACCCAGTTGATGTTGTTCTCCTTGAAGACGTTGATCATGTTGATGTCGATGAAGTCGACGCCGAGCTTCTGGCCCGCGACGCCGTTGTCCTTCATCGCCTGCAACACCGCCTTGACGAATTTGTTAACCTGCTGCGTGGAGGCCGGACCCGCCGCGCCTTTGATCCAGGCGAAGGAGTGGCGCACGTTCTCTTTCGGAATCCACGGGCTGTGGCGCTCGATCTGGAAACCGATATCGCCTTGCTCGAACAAGACCGGACGGCCGTCGCCGCACAGCATCGCGTAACGCAGACCCGGCTTGAGCCGGTTCCATCCTGGCGTCAGCGTGCCGGTGATGTAGCGCACGTTCTCGTCGTACATGCAGAGCACGGCGCCGAGGCCGTGCTTCTTCATCATCGTGCGCGCGCGCTCGATACGGTATTCACGCAGCCGGTCCCAGTTGACCCGCTGCTGCCAATCCATGCCGGCAATGCCGAAATTCGCACCCATAACGGTCCCTCCCGACCGGCGCCTGCACGCGCCCGTTGCTGATTTACGGAAACTCTATGCCTGTTGGCAGCGAAAGCAGAAATAATATATTCTGCGCTGGAGCATTAGATTTTCTAATGTCAGGGTTTTCGGGGGTTTCATGGCCAATATCCCGCTGCGGCAAATCCGCGCCGTTATTGCGGTCTGCGAGGAGGGCTCGTTTACCCGCGCGGCCCAGCGCGAAAACGCCACGCAATCAGGCATTTCCCAGCACGTGGCAGCCGTCGAACGCACGCTCAAGGTCAAGCTGTTCGAGCGGACCACCGGCGGGGTAACGCCGACGCCCGCGGGCCTGCGCTACTACAAGCGCTGCGTGGAAGCCGTCGGCACGCTTGAGCACGCCGCCGAGGAGGCGCGCTCGCTCGCCGGCGAAGTGACCGGCGAACTGCGCATCGGCCTGATGCCGACCTTCACCCGCGCCGTGCTCGCGCCAGTGCTGGATGATTTCGTGCCGCGTTGCCCGGAGGTGCGCCTGCACATCGTCGAAGGCTACAGCGGCATGCTCACCGAGATGGTGCTCGACGACGAACTCGATTTTGCGGTGGTGCCGGCCTACGAAGGCACTGTCGGCCTGCGGTCGCGGCTGCTGGTGCGCGACCGCGAAATGCTGATCTCCGGCCCGCGTCGCGGGCTTCGCCGCTGTCGCCGATGCGGCTCGCCGACTGCACGCCGCTGAAATTCGTGCGTGCCGGGGCCGGACAATACGCGGCGGCGCAATCTCGAAACATACTTCCAGACGCATGGGGTCGAGGTCGCGGCGCTGCTGGAGATGGACGCGATGATCGCCACGCTCGAATTCGTCGCGCGGTCGGACTACGTGACCATTTTGCCGAGCGTGATATCGGTCAACGACATCGGTCGAAACGAACTGATGGTCAATCCGATCGTGAGCCCTGAGCTGCACGCGGAATTCGTGGTGATTCAGCCGACGCGGCGCACGCTATCGACACAAGCGCGTATGTTCCTGCAGCGCTTCGAAGCCGAAGTCGCACATATTCATGACGTTTGGGACGAAGCGATCGCGGACCCGGCAAAGCGCAAAGCGTCGGCCTGATTATTTCGGCACGCGGCCCTTTGCGGCGTGAGCACGTGCACTGTAGGTGATGCGGCCTGCGGAATCCGGCGGCAAATTCGCGCGCACGCGCGACTTGAGCAATTCGACGTCACTCGGAGACAACGCTGCGACGATCGGCGCGACGGTCGATCCCAATTGGCTGATCGCCCAGAACTCGTCGAAATTCACAAAACTCCGCTGCACGACAATTTCTCGGGTCTCGACGGCTTCAAGTCCGCCATCCGTCCACAAAGCCCGCAGTGCGTTCATACGTGACGCTTCCGCACTAGGCGGCCGCAGTGTCTTCAAGCCCATCGCCCGCATTTCGACCTGGAGCGGCTCCAGAGGAAATCCGCCGCCCAGCACGTCCCAGGCATAGGCAGCAACGGTTCCGCCCGGCCGGACCACGCGCACCATCTCGGCCACACCTTTGGCCGGTTCCGGAACGAAGAAGATCACCAGCGCCATGAAGGCCGCGTCAAACGTGCGGTCGGCAAACGGAAGCGCCATGGCGTCGCCTTGGTGAAATTCAGCAACTTTTGCCTTGTGCCGCTCCCTTGCAAAAGCAAGTTGCCCGGCCGACGGATCGATGCCCTGAACTTCAACGGGCGCGCAGCGCTCAATGAGCAGTTCTGTAAATGCGCCATTGCCGCAACCGACGTCAACGCATCGCGAACCCTGGGGATGCGCAAGCCAATCCAAAAACACCTCGCCGGCAAGACGGCTCCAGGTGCCCATCATCCGCTCATAGGCGGCGCCGTCATCGAACCGGATTTGTGGTTCAGCCATAGCCGATCACACCTCCATCCAGGCGCCGTTCGCATCGACTGACTTGAACACCGCTTCCAGCGCCGAGGCCGTTTGCAGGATGCCGGCAGGCGGAATCGGGAAAGTCCCCTGCCCCATCGCAGCCTTGGCGAAATAATCGAGATTGCGGCCAAGATGATTGTCGGCAGGGCGATCGATCACTTCCGGCTCTTTCCCGGCACGACGAACGATGGCGCGCGTCTCGCTAACGCTTTCGGCCCAGCAATTCTCGCCGAAGATCGCAATGCGCCAGGCAAAGGGAGTCTTCATGGTGGTGACGAGCGTGCCGGTGGCGCCGTTCTCGAACTCGATGAGCGCCGACGTCGTGTCGCCGGTCGGCAGCTTGAGCGCGCGCGCCTTCGACAGCGCGCTGATGCGCTTCATCGGGCCAACCATGTCGCGGAAGCAATCGAGCACGTGGATGCCCATGCCGGTCATCCCGCCGGCGCGGCTTTCTTCCGCCCGCATGCGCCAGCTGTCAGCCGGGTAACTCGCCAGCCAATCGTGACTGTAATTGCCTTCGGCATGCATGATCGTGCCGAAGGCGCCGGCCTCCTTCAGCTCGGCCAGAACGCGCATCGACGGCATCAACCGGAAATGGTGCCCGACAGCGATCACGATGCCGGCACGTTTGCAGGCATCGAGCGCGGCCTGCGCATCGGCTTTGCTGAGCGCAAACGGCTTTTCGCAATAAAGGTGCTTGCCCGCAGCGGCGATCGCTTCCACCTGCGCACGATGCTTGGTGTGCGGGGTTGCCAGCACGACGGCCTGGATCGATTTGTCGGTCAGCACGTCTTCGAACGACGTGCCGATAGCGATGTTCCGCTCGGCGGCAAAATCGCGCACGGTGTCGGGCTCGAGCGTGACGCCGCGCACGAAACGCAGCGGCGCGCCGAAGTCGTGCGCCGCCTTCACCAGCGTTTTGCCCCACCAGCCGAGGCCGACGATTGCGGTGTTCAACATGGTCCCGGAGCCTCTCCGTCATGCCCGGCCTTGTGCCGGGCATCCACGCTTATCTTTATTGAACCAAGTCGTGGATCACCGGGACAAGCCCGGTGATGACAAGGTGGGGTTACGCCGCCGGCGCACCCGGCTGCTTGAGCGGATGGGCGCGCGCGAAGGCATCGTTCTTGGCGCAGGTCGCGGCGATGCGCGCAACCGTCGGATAGGGTGCCATATCGACCTTGAAGAAATTCGCGCCGGCCACCTGGCTGGCAAGGCAGATGTCGGCAATGGTGAGCTGTTCACCCTGACAATAAGTGCCGGTGTCCTTTTCGGTCGCCAGATGCTGCTCCAGCGCGGTCAATGCCGCGTTGTGCCAGTGTTGCGCCCATTTCATCACACCCGCTTCATCGACCTTGAATTCGTGAGCGAGATATTCGCGCACGCGCGGCACGATCAACGGATGCGAATCGGCGGCCACGATCTGCGCCAGGCCGCGCACACGCGCGCGCGCTTTCGGATCGGTCGGCATCAGCGGCGGCTTCGGATGCGTCTCGTCAATATACTCGATGATCGCCAGCGACTCGAAGAGCGCCGGGCCATCACCGTCGACCAGCGCCGGGATCGCCATCATCGGATTGACCGCACGGAATTTGGCGTCGCGCTGATCGCCCTTCATGAGGTTGACCTCAACGATCTCGGGCGTGAGCCCCTTGAGGTTGAGGGCGATGCGCACCCGGTACGTCGCCAGCGAACGCCAGAACGAAAACAGTTTCACGATGACCTCCCAGAAATCCCTGCAACTGATCCCGCACGGCGGCGCGACGATTACTTCTTCGCTCCACCCGGATCGGCCTTCAGTCCCGCCGCCTCGATACCGGCGACCGCGATGATCTCGTCATTGTCGGCGGTGTCGCCGGAAATGCCGAGCGCGCCGATGATCTGGTTGCCGGCATCACGGATCAATACGCCGCCCGGATTAGGCACCAGCCGTCCGCCGCTCGCCGCCACAATGGCGGTGAGAAAATTCGGATTCTGCGCGGCGCGCTCCATCATGGTGCGCGAACCCCAGCCCATGCCGAGCGCGCCATAGGCTTTGCCGACGGCCACCTCGAAACGGATAATTCCCGAGCCGTCTTCGCGCTTGGCGCAAACAACATGACCGCCGGTGTCGAGCACCACCAGGGTCTGCGGCATTTGCTTAAGTTCCCGCGCCTTCTTCAGCGCCACGTCAACAATGTGGATGCTTGCGCAAGCGTTACCGACATACGTGTACTCCTTTTAAGTTTATTTCTTCCGGCTCGCCCAATAGACCGACATGCGCGAGCCATCGCCGCCGCCGAAACCGTGCTTGGTCGCATCCTCGAAACCGACAAGCGCCGCTTTCGTAACGAGCATCTCAGCGCCATTCGATTCGCCGGTTTCGACCATTGTGCGCAGATCCTTTACGCCGTTCGCGATGCTGAACGTGGTCGGACCCGGATCGCGGCCTTCGAACATGGTGACAATCATATCGGCGCGGTTTTTCAGCGCCGGGTTGGCGCCATTGGTGTCGACGAACAGATCGAGCAGGCGCTTGGGCTCCCAGCCCACGTTCCGCGCGATCGCAAAGGCTTCGCCATAGGCTTGCCATGCCACCATCAGCGGCAAATTGATTGCGAGCTTCATAGACGCGCCGGTGCCGACCGGCCCGCAATGTTCAAGTCGCCGGCAGAGTTGATTGAGGATCGGCTTGGCGCGCTCGGCATCCGCAGGCTCCGCGCCCATCAGGCCGAGCAGCTTGCCCTGGCGCGCCGGTGCAGTCGAACCACCGACCGGACATTCCACCATCGCCGCGCCCTTGGCGCGCACCTTGGGCGCAAGCGCCAGCGGCACCTTCGGCGGCACAGTGCTCATTTCAATGAGCAGCTTGCCTTTCACATCGCCGGATAAAAGACCGTTCGGCCCGTTGTAGACCGCATCGATCGCGGCAGCGTCGGTGAGCATGGTGATCGTAGCTTCGACCGCACTGGCAAGCTCGGCGGGGGTCGACGCCACCTTGGCGCCGGCGTCCGTCAGTGCCTTGGTTTTTCCGGGCGTTCGGTTCCAGACTGTCACTTCATGGCCAACTTCCATAAGCCGCGCCGCAACTGCCGCGCCCATGACGCCGAGACCTGCAATACCAATCCGCATACGTCCTCCCTGAAATGCTTTTGCGGCCGACGATAGGCGATCGGGACGGCTCTTGAAAGCCGCCTTGCCCGCGTGGGCCCACTCGACAGTCCAGCACTCAACGCATAAGACGGGGCGGGACAAGAGTGATGCGATTCCGCTTCAGGGAGAGGTGAATGGCTGTGAGACGAAGCAAGGGCACGGTCGGTGTGATCGGCCTCGGCATCATGGGCGGCGCGTTCGCCAAAAACCTGGCAGCCGCCGGCTGGCATGTGGTCGGTTTCGACACGAACCCCGCACGGCGACGCGAAGCCAGGCGCGCCGGCGTCGAGATCGCGAACAACGCCGCCGAAGTCGCAGCCGCTGCGCCAACGATCCTTACCAGCCTGCCCAAGCCGCAAGCGCTCGCCGACACCGTCCGCAAAATCGCTGCCGCCAAGCTCAAGCGCAAAGTGCTGGTCGAAATGAGCACCTTTGCAATTTCAGATAAGGAAAAGTCCGCCAAGGTCCTGCAAAAAGCCGGACATGTCATGATCGATTGCCCGGTCAGCGGCACCGGCGCGCAGGCCAAGAACCGCGACCTGGTGTTCTATGCCAGCGGCGACAAGAAAGTCATTTCGCGGCTAGGCAAGATCCTGAACTCGTTCGGGCGGCACGTCTTCAATGTCGGGCCATTCGGCAATGGTAGCCGGATGAAATATGTCGCCAACCTTCTGGTCGCGATCAACAACGTCGCTTCCGCCGAAGCCATGGTGCTCGGCATGAAGGCCGGTCTCGATCCGCGCATGATCGTCGATCTCATCACGGCCGGCGCCGGCAATTCACGCGTGTTCGAATTGCGCGCGCCGATGATGGCGAAGGGCCGCTACGACGACGTCACCATGAAGATCTCGGTGTGGGACAAGGACATGCAGGTGATCGGCGATTACGCGCGCAAGATCCGCGTGCCGACGCCGATCTTCAACGCCACCAAGGGCGTCTACATCAAGGCGATGAAAACCGGGTACGGCGCCAAGGATACCGCCGCCGTCTGCGCCGTGCTGGAAAAGATGGCGAAGGTGAAGCGGGCGAAGAAGCGGTAGTACATCTTCGATCGTCATGGCCGGGCATGTCCCGGCCATCCCGATTCACAATGCACGACTTTGCCCTCCTAAGCGGGGTCACCGGGCCAAGCCCGGTGACGACGAATGCCTTGCGCTCTTCATGCGCCGCGCTTCTGTAGCCTCTCGCCCGACAAGTACAGTAATGCGGGAGAGCGTGATGGCGTCATTGCAGCAGCGGGCGGAGATCCGCGACGGCATGCGGATCGATTGGGATGTTCCGATCACCATGGACGACGGGCTGGTGCTGCGCGCCGACGTCTTTCGCCCGGTGAAAGACGGACAATATCCGGTCATCCTCAGTTACGGGCCATACGCCAAGAGTCTTGCGTTCCAGGACGGGTATCCGAGCGCATGGCAGCGCATGACCGAGAAGCATCCCGACGTCACCGCCGACTCCACCAATCTCTACCAGAGCTGGGAAGTGGTCGATCCGGAAAAATGGGTGCCGCACGATTACGTCTGCGTGCGCGTCGACTCCCGCGGCGCCGGATGCTCGCCTGGCTTCATCGATCATTTCTCGCCGCGCGAAACGAAGGATTTCTACAACAGCATCGAATGGGCGGGCGTGCAGCCCTGGTCGAACGGCAAAGTCGGCCTCAACGGAATTTCCTATTACGGCATCAACCAGTGGCATGTCGCCTCGATGCAACCGCCGCACCTCGCCGCGATCTGCATCTGGGAAGGCGCCGCCGACTGGTACCGCGACATGACGCATCATGGCGGCATTCTCTCGACGTTCTGGGAGAACTGGTACGACATGCAGGTCAAGACCGTGCAATACGGCGCCGGCGAAAAGGGCAAGCGCAGCCGCGTGCACGGCGACCTCGTGTGCGGACCGGAAACGTTGTCGGACGCCGAGCTCGCCAGGAATCGCGCCGACTTCGGCGCCGAGATTGCCGCGCATCCGATGGACGACGACTACCACAGAGCGCGTTCGCCGAAATGGGACAAGGTCACCACGCCGCTGTTCTCGGCCGCCAATTGGGGCGGACAGGGCCTGCACCCGCGCGGGAATTTCGAAGGCTTCGGACGCGCCGCGTCCAAACATAAATGGCTGGAAGCGCACGGGATCGAGCACTGGACGCACTTCTACACCGACTACGGCCGCGAACAGCAACTGCGCTTCTTCGATCATTTCCTGCACGGCAAGAAAGCCGGATGGGCCAAGCAGCCGAAAGTGCTGTTGCAGGTGCGGCACATCGACAAGTTCGTGCCGCGCGCCGAGAACGAATGGCCGCTCAAGCGCACGCGCTGGACCAAGTTCTATCTCGACCCCGCCGCGATGACGCTGACGACCAAAAAGCCGTCCGGCGTGGCGCAACTCAAGTTCGCATCGATGGGCGATGGTCTCACGTTCCTCACGCCGCCGCTCGCGCAGGAAACCGAAATCACCGGACCGTCGGCGCTGAAACTGTTCGCATCGTCGTCGACAGCCGATGCCGACTTCTTCATCGTGTTGCGGGTCTTCACCGGCGATCTCAAGGAGATCGTATTCCAGGGCGCGATCGATCCGCACACGCCGATCGCGCAAGGCTGGCTGCGCGCATCGCACCGCAAGCTCGACAAGAAGTTGTCGAAGCCCTACCGCCCCTATCACACGCACGACCAGAAGCAGCCGCTCAAGAAAAACGAGACGGTGGAACTCGACATCGAGATCTGGCCGAGTTCGATCGTGGTGCCGGCCGGCTATCGCGTGGGCTTGTCGATCCGCGGCAAAGATTACGAATATGGCGGGGCCAGCGGCGGCAAGCTGTCCAACTTCAAGAATGAGCTGAAGGGATGCGGCCCATTTCTGCACGACGATCCGCGCGATCGCCCACCCGCCATTTTTAACGGCACGACCAGCCTGCATTTTGGACGCGGCAAGGCGCCTTATCTGCTGTTGCCGATCATTCCGCCGAAAAAGCGAGCAGGCAAACGCTAGTCGCGCAGAGACTGCGGATGCCGGCCAGCGCAACCTTACAAATGACCGGCTGCGGCCATTTGGGGTGTTCATACCCATCAGACCTAAGGTAAGGTTCACGCAACCTTCGACGTAACAGAAGGATCAGGGGGGAAATGGGTACGCAATTCTGGGTGGTCCAGGCGTTTAACGGCGTGTCGTATGGCGCGCTGTTATTTCTTGTGGGCAGTGGGCTGTCGCTGATTTTCGGAGTCATGCGCATCGTCAACCTGTCGCATGGGTCCTACTTTCTGTTGGGCGGCTACATCGCGCTGTCGGTCATCCACGCGACCGGGTCGTGGGCGCTGTCGCTGCCGGTCGCCGCGCTCGCGGTTGCGCTTCTCGGCCTGTTGATGGAACGGCTGTTCCTGCGATCGCAGGGATTCGAATTTTTCCGTAACGCTGTCATCGGAACCGGTCTCGGCGTGATCGCGGCATTGGCCGCGGCCCGCGGCCAGTTCATCGGGCACGGCTGGAGCCCTTTTATCGCCGTCGCCGCGCTCGTTGCTGTCGGATTCTTTATCATCCTGAATCGCGTGGCGATCGTGCCGGTCGAGACCGACGTGCTGCGCCAGGTGCTGCTCACCGTCGGCTTCGCCTTCCTGTTCCAGCAGGGCGCGCTCGACATCTGGGGCGGCAATAACATGGACATCAATCCGCCGGCCGCACTGACACAAAGCATCGTGATCGGCGGCATCTATTTGCCGCTCTACCGCGTGTTCATGATCGGCATGGCGCTCGCATTCGGCATCCTGCTGTGGCTGGTCATGGAAAAGACCCGTATGGGCGCGGCCGTGCGCGCGACCGTCGACGATGCGCAGATGGCGCGGGGCGTCGGCATCGATACCAACCGCATTTCGATGTTCATCTTCGCGCTCGGCGCCTTTCTCGCCGCGCTCGGCGGCGTCATCGGCGGCGCGTTCCTCGGCATCTATCCGGGTCTCGATTTCGAAATGTTGCCGCTGGCCTTTGCAGTCGTGATCATCGGCGGCATGGGCTCACTCGGCGGCGCGGCGATCGGCGCGCTCGCGGTCGGTCTCGCCGATAATTTCGGCAAGGCCCTCTTCCCGGAAGTTTCCTATTTCACCCTTTACGCGCCGATGGTGCTGATCCTCGCGATCAAGCCGACCGGCCTGTTTGGACGGGACTGAGCGCGACCGATGGCAAACCAGAAACTCAAGATCCTGATTGTCGTCGCCTGCCTGGCTGCGCTGGCGTTCATCGTTCCGCACTCCGGCTCGTTCGTCGTCCTGCTGGCAACGCGCGCGATGGCTTTCGCGATCCTGGCGATGAGCGTCGACCTGCTGCTCGGATACACGGGCCTTTCGTCGATGGGCCAGGCGGCCTATTTCGGCGTCGGCGCCTATCTCACCGCGGTGCTGGCGACCAAGGTCCACTTCGGTCTCGGCTGGGATTTCTGGATCGTCGTTATTCTCGGCATGCTGCTCGGCGCCGCGCTCGCGGCGCTGTTCGGCCTGTTCGCCATCCGCGCCGGCGGCGTCTACTTCCTGATGATCACGCTCGCGCTCGGCCAGTGCGTCTGGGGGCTTGCCTATCGCTGGAATTCGCTCACCGGCGGCGACAACGGCATAAACCTCAACGGCCGGCCGAATTTCGGGCTCGATCTCGGCAATGAAGTGACGTTCTTCTATCTCGTGTTTGCGTTCTTCGCGGTGTCGATGGCGCTGATGTATGTGCTCGTGCGCTCGCCTTTCGGGCAGAGCCTTGCCGGCATCCGCGAGCGCGAATTGCGCATGCAGATCCTCGGCTACAACACATGGCTGCACAAATATATCGCCTTCGTCATCGCGGGCGCTTTTGGCGGGCTGGCCGGCGTGCTGTGGGCCCACACCAACGGGCACGTGAGCCCGGAGACGGTCGTGCTCACCACCTCGGTGGATTCGCTGCTGATGGTCGTGCTGGGCGGCTCGGGCACGCTGGTGGGCGCGGCGATCGGTACGGCGATCGTGTTCGGCTTGCGCGAATATCTCAGCACGCTGGTGCCATGGTGGCAGTACGTGCTCGGCGGCGTTTACGTTCTTACAATCCTGTATTTGCCGATGGGCCTGATGGGGATTCTCTCCCGCTTCGGGCAGCGGCTCAAATCTCCAGACAAGGATGAAGAGCTCAAGAAACTCGCGACCAAGCCTTCCTGAGCGGTAACGGGATGGCCATGACAACAAGGGAGGACCATCGAATGACCAACAGACTGCAAAAAATATTGCTGGGCAGTTGCCTGGCGCTCGGTCTCGGATTGACCGCGCCGGCCAATGCCGAAGAGCTGCGCATCGGCTACATCGCGCCGGTGACCGGAATCTTTGCCCAGGTCGGCAAGGACATGGTGGACGGCTTCCAGCTTTACCTCGACTGAACACGACAACAAGCTCGGCGGCATGGACGTGAAGTTCATCGTCGAGGACGACCAGGGCAAGCCCGATGCCGGCGTGACCAAGGCAAAGAAGCTGATCCTGCAGGACAAGGTGCATATGTTCATCGGCGGCCTGCTCGCCTCCAGCGGTTACGCGCTGGCGCCGATCTCGACCCAGCGAGAAGACACTCTATATCTCGTCGGTCTCCTCGGCTGACGACCTCACGCAGCGGCAGCTCAGCAAGTATCCGTATTTCATGCGGACCAGCTGGACCTCGTCGCTGCCGCACCATCCGCTCGGGCCAATGGGCCTGCGATAACGGCTTCAAGAAAGTCATCGTGATCGCGGCCGACTATGCCTTCGGCTACGAAACGGCCGGCGGTTTCCAGTCCGCGTTCGAAGCCTGCGGCGGCAAGGTCATCCAGAAGATCTGGCCACCGCTCGGCACCAAGGATTTCGGGCCCTATATCCCGACCTTCAAGGCGGATGCCGACGGCATCTTCACCACGATGGTCGGACCGATGGCGTTGCAGTTTCCCAAGCAACTGCGCTCGGCCGGCATCAAGACGAAGATCCTCGGCAGCGGCGTGAGCTACGACGAGTTCGTGCTGCCGTTCATGGGTGACGAAGTGATCGGCGACGTTTCCGCGCTGCACTACAGCGCGGCGATCGACACGCCGGCGAACCAGGCCTTCGTGAAGGCCTATCGCGCCAAGTTCGGCAAGGTTCCGGGCTACTACTCGGAGAACAACTACACCACCGCGATGTGGCTCGATAAGGCGCTCACGAAGACCGGCGGCAAATATCCGGGGCCGGAGGAGTTCATCAAGGTCATGGCGAGCATCAAGCTCGATGCGCCGCGCGGACCGGTCGAACTCGACGACATGCGTAACCCGATCGAGAACGTCTACATCAAGAAAGTCGAGAAGAAGAAGATGTTCGGTTACGACAAGGACGAGCTCTGGAACACCGTGATCAAGACTTACCCGAAGGTCAGCCAGTTCTGGACCGAGGGTAAGGAGAAGTTCCTGGCGCACCCGGTCTATGACCGCGATTATCCGCCCTGCAAGTTCTGCGAATAAGCGATGAGCGCCGGAGCCCAGCAATGGGCTCCGGCATTTCACTGAATCCCGAGGATGTACGCGTGAGCACCGACACTCAAACGAACGGCGGTCAGGTCCCTGCCCTTGAACTCAAGGGACTCTGCAAGAGCTTTGGCGGCCTGCAGGCCACGCGAGAAGTCACGCTGCGCATTATGCCGGGCGACCGCCAGGCCATCATCGGACCGAATGGCGCCGGGAAGACCACGTTGTTCAACCTGATCACCGGCATCTATCCCGTCACCTCCGGGCAAGTCCTGCTCTTCGGTCAGGATGTCACCGCGTGGCCGAGCCACCGGCGCACCGCGCTCGGCATGGCGCGTACGTTCCAGGTCACCAGCCTGTTTCCGAAACTCACTGTTCTTGACAACGTTTTGCTTGCGATCAAAGGCCTGCGGCCGTCGAAATTCGTGATGTGGCGCTTTCTGTCGTCGTACAAAGACGTCTACGACAAGGCCCATCATCTGCTCGAGCAGGCGAACTTCCTCGACCGCAAGGACACCGAGGTCCGCAACCTGTCGCACGGCGAACAGCGGCAACTCGAGATCGTGCTCGGCCTCGCCAGCGATCCGAAGATACTTCTTCTCGATGAACCGGCCGCCGGCCTGTCGTCGGGCGAATCCACCGAAATGGCTGAGTTCCTGATGAAGCTCGATCCGAAACTCGCAATTCTTCTGATTGAGCACGACATGGATGTGGTGTTCGACGTCGCCTCGAAGATTTCCGTTCTGCATTTCGGCGAGATCCTGGAATCCGGCACGCCGCAGCAAATCCATTCGAGCGCCCGGGTGCAGGAAATCTATCTGGGGACGGACTAGCGCCATGGCCATTCTCGAAGTTCAGGACATTCATACTTACTACGGCGACGCCTACGTCCTGCAGGGTCTGTCGCTGCAGCTCGAGCAAGGCCAGATCCTTGGCCTGCTCGGCCGCAACGGCGTCGGCAAGTCGACGCTGGTTAATTCGATCGTCGGCTTCAACCCGCCGCGCCGTGGCAAGGTCGTGTTCAAAGGCAGTGACATTACACATCAGGCCTCGTTCGAAACCGTGCGCGGCGGCATGGGGCTGGTGCCGCAAGGCCGCCGGGTGTTTCCGACGCTCGGCGTGGAAGAGAACCTGCTGGTGGCCGAGCGCAGCCCGGACCGGCACGGCTGGAATTTGCAGCGCGTCTACAAGTTGTTTCCGCGCCTGCAGGAGCGCCGCAACCAGCGCGCCAAGACATTGTCCGGCGGTGAGCAGCAGATGCTGGCCATCGGCCGGGCGCTGATGACGAACCCCGACTGCCTGATCATGGACGAGCCATCCGAGGGCCTGGCGCCGATCATCATCCAGGGCCTCTGGGAGGCGATCGGCACGCTCAAGAAAGAAGGCCTGTCCATTCTGCTGATCGAGCAGAACGCGCATCTCGCGCTCAAACTCGTCGATTATGTGCACGTCATGAGCAAGGGTCAGGTGGTCTATTCCGCCAAGCCCGAGGAATTGCGTGCCAATGACGAGATCAAATCCAGCTATCTCGGCATTTAATTCCCGAATAACTCAAGCTGCGGTTGTGCGATCGCCTTGCCCATTGTCGCAGGCGGCCGCGCCGGGTCGCCGCACCCGACCGGGCTTTACATCATGGAACGGCTTGGCCGATGATAGGGCCAATTGGTCCGCCGGTGGGGCATGGCGGCCCGCAATGTCAGTCAATTTGTGTCACCAAACCTGGCGGCCCGCATAAAATGCGACGAAGGCCCGTCAAAAAATGAGCCCCGCAAGGGCGTAGAGGGAGGAACGGAATGTCTCGCAAGGTCAACCGTCGTAAATTTATGGCCGGCACGGCCGCTGGCGTCGCGGCCGCGGCCTTCAATTTCCCGGCACCGGCGATCGCGCAAGCGGCGCCGTTCAAGCTCGGCCTACTCACCGTCAAGACTGGTCCGCTGGCGCAAGGCGGCATCCAGATGGAACAGGGCGTGCTCACCTGGTTGAAAGAGCACAACAACAAGATCGCCGGACGCGATATCGAATTCTTCTCCGCCGACACCGGCGGCAATCCTGCCGGCACCAAGACCAAGGCGCAGGAACTGGTCGAGCGCGACAAGGTCGACACCATCCTCGGGCCGCTCGCGGCCTTCGAGCTGCTGGCGATTACCGACTACATCGCGCAGAGCAAGGTTCCTCTGCTGAGCCTCGCCGCCGCCGAGGACATGACGCAGCGCCGCCCCAATCCGTATTTCATCCGCGCCTCCGCGACCTCCGCTCAGGCAATGCATCCGATGGCGGACTACGCCGCCAAGGAGTTGAAGCTGAAGCGCGTCATCTGCATCTCCGAGGACTTTGCCTTCGGCTACGAGCAGATGGGCGGTTTCCAGCAGACCTTCGAGGACAACGGCGGCAAGATTCTCAAGAAGCTGTGGCCGCCTTTGGTCACGCCGGACTATACGCCCTATGTCGCGCAAATTGCCGATTGTGACGGCGTCTGCCAGGGCTTCGCCGGTTCGAATCCGTTGCGCTTCATGAAGGCCTATGCCAGCGCCGGCCTGAAATTCCCAGTGGTCACGGGCGAAACCGGCGGCGACGACGCCTTGCTCAAGAGCTATGGCGATGAAGCGATCGGCCTCACCAGCTGCATTCCATATACGCTTGACCTGCCAAACGACGGCAACCAGCGCTTCGTCAACGGCATGTTGAAGAACTTCAATACCGTTCCGGGCCAGTATGCCGGTCTGCTCTACGTCAATTGCGATGTGGTGGAAGCGGGCCTCAAGGCGCTCAACGGCGATTCCAGCGACAAGACCAAGCTGGTGCAAGCGATGCGGTCGGTCAATCTAACCGACACGCCGCGCGGGCCGGTCAAGTTCGACCACTTCGGCAACGTGATCGGCGACTTCTACATCCGCAAGCTTGGCAAAGAAGGCGCCAAATACGGCCTCAAGCTCTGGAACAAGACGATCAAGACTTACCACAACGTCAGCCAGTTCTGGACCTATGACGAGAAGAAGTTCCTGCAACAGCCGGTCTATTCGCGCGACTACCCGCCGCTGAAGTCGTAACGAAACCGAACCGGCGGGCGCCGCGCGGAAGGCGGCGCCCGCTGCTTCCGGCCTTCAAGGCGCGAGGGACACTTCGGTCATGACGTTATGGCTCGTGTTGGCCGTCAACAGCATTACGTTCGGCGGGTTGCTTTTCCTGTTGTCGGCGGGCTTCTCGCTGATCTTCGGGCTGATGCGCATTCCTAACTTGACGCACGGCTCGCTGTTCATGCTCGGCGCCTATTTCGGCGCGACCTTCATCGGCGGTTTTCTCGCGCTCCAATTCGATTTCTGGACCGCGGCGCTTCTGGCGGCGCTGCTGGTGGCTGCGTTCGGCGCCGTCGTCGAGCGCCTGCTGCTACGCCAATTGCCGGGGCAGCCGCTGGCGCAGGTGCTGGTGACGCTCGGCATCTCCTTCATGGCCGCCGATTTTTGCCTGTACGTTTGGGGCGGCGACCCGATTAATGTCTCGACGCCGGACCTCCTCGCCGGATCGGTGCGCGCGGGGCCTGCCGTCTTTCCTCTCTATCGTCTGGCCGTCATCGGCATCGCCATGGTGTTCGCCCTGGGGCTTTGGCTTCTGCTCGACCGCACGCGGCTCGGCGCCATGATCCGCGCCGGGGTCGACGATCCTGATATGGCGCGGGTGGTCGGCATTCGCGTGTCGCAGCTCTTCACCGTCGTTTTCGCGCTCGGCGCCGGCCTTGCGGCCTTTGCCGGCATCATCGGCGCGCCGATCCTGTCGGTCTACCCAGGCCTCGACCAAGACATGCTGCCGCTGGCGCTGGTGGTGGTCATCCTCGGCGGGTCGGGCAGCCTGCTCGGCTCGTTCGTCGGCAGCATCATCGTCGGCTTCATCTACAATTTCGGGCAGGCAATGTTTCCTGAGCTCGCCTATTTCGTGCTGTTCTTGCCGATGCTGTTGGTGCTGCTGCTGCGTCCGCAGGGGCTGTTCGGCAGGTTCGTGCCATGAGCCGGCGTCTTATCGCGCTCGCAGTCACGGCGCTGGTGCTCGTCACACTGCCCTATTGGATGGGCGGCATCTATTACATCAACGTGGCCAGCCAAATCCTTTTCTACGCCGTGTTCGCGCTCGGTCTGAACGTGCTCGCGGGCTACGGCGGCCTGGTGTCGCTCGGCCACGCCGCGCTCTTTGGTGTTTCGGCTTATGCCGCTGGCTATATCTTGCAGGCCGGCTATGGGCACCCTGTCGCGATCATCGGCGCGCTTCTTGCCGGCGTGGCGTCGATGGCGACGTTTGCCGTGCTGTCGCTACGCTCGACCGGAATCGGTTTCATCATGATCACGCTGGCACTGGGACAGATCGTGTGGGGCCTGGCCTATCGCTGGATCAGCGTTACCGGCGGCGACAATGGCATTAGCGTGCACGGCCGGCCGACGCCGTTCGGCATCCCGCTAACATCGGCTGCCGCCTTCTACTACACGTCGCTGATCGTTTTCGTGATTGCGGTAATCGCAGTGGCGATCTTCGTGCGCTCCCCGCTAGGCGCGGCGCTGAAAGGCACGCGCGACCAGCCGCGCCGCATGAACGCGCTCGGCTATCATGTCTGGGCCATTCGTTTCTGGGCCTGTTTATTCTCCGGCTTGCTCACCAGCCTGTCGGGAATCCTGTTCGTTTACTACACGCAATTCATCAGCCCGCAGACACTGGCGCTGACCTCGTCGGCAGAAGTGCTGTTGATGGTGATATCCGGCGGCGCCGGCACTTTGCTTGGGCCGATCGTCGGCGCCGGCCTGGTGGTGGTGGTCAAAAGCGTCGTCAGCGGCTTCATCGAGCGCTGGAATTTCCTGCTCGGCGCCATATTCGTCGCCATCGTCATCCTGATGCCGGAGGGACTGGTGCCGGGCAGCGCGCGGCTGTGGCGGCTTGCCTGGCGCAAGTTCGGCGCGGCCCGCAAGCAGACGGCGGCGGAGGGCAAACCATGAGCGCGCTCACCGTCTCCGGCCTGTGCAAGGCATTCGGCGGCCTGCACGTCACCAGCGAGGTCAATTTAGACGTCGAGCCGGGCGAGCGCCGCCTGATCATCGGCCCGAACGGCGCCGGCAAGACCACGCTGTTCAACCTGATCACCGGCGAGCTCAGCCCGGACAAGGGTTCGATCCACCTGTTCGGCAAGGACATTACCAAAGTGCCAAGCCGGCGCCGGCCGCATATGGGCATGGCGCGCACCTACCAGATCATCACCCTCTTCCCGCAAGACACCATCATCCACAATGTGTCGCTGGCGCTGCTCGGCCTGTCGCCGGCGCGCTGGAATCCGCTGACCGACATCAAGCACCAGGGCCATCTGATCGAGCACGGACTTGCGGCGCTGCAACGCGTCGGCCTCGCTCATATCGCCGAGAGGCCGCTCACGCAGACCTCCTACGGCGAGCGCCGCCGCGTCGAGATCGCCATGGCGCTGGCGCAGAATCCGAAGGTGCTGCTGCTCGACGAGCCATTTGCCGGCCTGTCGATCGACGAGCGGCGCGACGTGCATCAATGCCTGATGGCGATCCCGCGCGACGTGACCATTGTCATGATCGAGCACAACATGGACGTGGCGCTGGAATTCGCCGAGCGAATCACGCTGTTGCATTTCGGCGAGGTGATCGTCGAAGGCACCCGCGCCGAAGTGGTGGCCGACCCGCGCACCCGGGAGGTCTATCTTGGCCACTAGCGCGCTCAGCCTCAGCAACATCGATGCCTATTACGGCGATAGCCACGTGCTGGCGAATGTCTCGTTCGAGCTTGGCGAAGCGCGCATGCTCGGCCTGCTCGGCCGCAACGGCGCCGGCAAGTCGACCTGCATGAATGTCACCATGGGCCTGCTGCCGCCGCGCCGCGGCGAGGTTGTGGTGTTCGGCGACAAGGTCACCGGCCTGTCGCCCGAGATGGTCGCGGCGTGCGGCGTGGCGCTGGTGCCGCAAGGCCGCCGTATCTTCAAGAGCCTGACCGTCCGCGAGAACCTGATGGTCGCCGCGCGCAAGCCGGATGCCGGCAGCAAGCACGCACCGTGGACGGCGGACACCGTGTTCGCGATGTTTCCGCGTCTGCATGAGCGGCACAAGCAGATCGCCGCGCATCTGTCCGGCGGCGAGCAGCAGATGCTGGCGATCGGCCGCGCGCTGATGGGCAATCCGCGCGTCCTGCTGATGGACGAGCCCTCCGAAGGGCTGGCGCCGCAGATCGTCGCCGAGGTGATGGCGACCATCCGCAAGCTCAAGCAAAGCGGGCTATCGATCGTGCTGGTCGAGCAGAACCCCAAGCTCGTCTTCGACGTCGCCGACGACATCGTCATCCTCAACACCGGGCGCGTGGCGGTGGTCTCTACTCCCACCAAGCTCGAAAAAGACGGCGTCGATTTGCGCCAGCACCTCGGGGTGTTCTAGGAAGCTTCCACATAAAAAGCATCGACGCGCGGCACGAGGTCGCGCCACAACAGAGGCAATGCGAAATGGCTGAGATCTGGAACAAATATGCGAATACCGCTGCACGCAAGCACGGCAAGCCCGGGCGCGACGCGCGACCGAAAAGTCTCACCGTCGATATGCACGCGCACGTCGCGGTGCCGCGCGTCGCCGAAATCGTGACGCCGCATCTCAAGCAATCGACCGATCCGCTGGTTGCGGACTCGACGCCCGAGACGCAGGCTCTGATGGCAAAGCAGGCGGCCGACATCCGCACGCGCATCAGCACAACGGACGAACGCTTTGCCGTGATGGACGAGATGGGCGTCGACACGCAGCTCATCTGCCCAGCGCCACCGCAGATTTATTACTACCTACCCGTCGAAGTCGGCGTGCAGGCTGCTCGCGCGCTCAACGACGGCATTGCCGAATATATCGGCAAGCATAGCGACCGGCTGGTTGCGCTCGGCGGCGTGCCGATGCAGGACGGCAATGAGGCGGCGAAAGAGCTTGAGCGTTGCATGAAGCAGCACAAGTTCAAGGGTGTCGAGATTCTAACCAACGTCAACGGCAAGGAACTATCCGATCCGGCTTTCGCGCCGTTCTGGAAAAAAGCCGAGGAGCTCGACGCACTGGTGCTAATCCACCCGACCGGTTTCACGCAGCCGCAGCGTTTCGCGCGGTTTTACTTCAACAACGTCATCGGCAATCCGCTCGACACCACGGTGGCGCTGCACTACCTGCTCTTCGACGGCGTCTTCGAACGGCATCCGAAGCTTCGCGTTCTCGCCGTGCACGGCGGCGGCTTCCTCGGTGCCTATTCCGGCCGCATCGATCATGCCTGGGGCGCCCGCTCGGATGCGCACGGCAATTTGCCGCAACCGCCGACGACCTATCTGCGGCGGAACGTCTATCTCGACACGGTCGTATTTACGCCGCATCAGCTCGAGGCGCTGGTGAACACTTTCGGCGCCGACCGTATCGTCATGGGCACCGACTATCCGTTCGACATGCTGGAATATGACCCGATCGGTCATATCAATTCTGTCGCCAGTTTCGACGACAGCACCCGTGCCGCGCTGGCCGGCGGCAACGCCAAGACGTTGCTGGGGATGTGAGCGCTAAATCTTTGGCAGGCTCGGTAAAGGCCTTTTTATGCTAATATTCACTCTGCCGCATTCTACAGGCGCGAAAATAAAACGGCGGAGGCGGTAGTGACCGGGATTCAAACCCACATTCCGACGGAAGTACATTTTGATTTTCTGGGAATGACCATCCCGGTTCATTGGGATTATCACGCCATCCTGATGGTCGCGGTCTGGTTCGTGCTGGTTCCGATCTGCATCATCACCATCCGTTTCGGTAAACCGAAGCCGACGCTGACCGGCCTGCACCGCAAAGTCAGCATCAAGAATATCGAGTGGTGGTGGTTCAGCGTCCACAAATACGGGCTGATATTTTCGATCAGTCTGGCGCTCGCAGGAGCCATTGTCGCCGTGACGGTCAGCCGCGGCTTTAGCGGGTCGTTGCATTCGATGTTCGGCCTGACGACCGTCGCGCTCGGATGTTTGCAGATCATGGGCGGCTGGCTCAGAGGCAAGCACGGCGGGAAAAATTATTACTCCGCCGATCCGAACGATCCGAAGACCTGGTTCGGCGACCATTACAACATGACAACGCGCCGTCGTACGTTCGAGGCCTATCACAAAACGGCGGGCTATTTCGTCTATTTCTTTGCCGCCGGCGCGGTTGCCAGCGGCCTGATGCAATATCCCATAGCGGGTCTGGCGGAGTTCATCGTCGCCATGGTGCTCATCGCGTTCGTTGTATCCATAGTCCTGGAGTACAAGGGGTACCGTTATGACGGCTACCGCGCCGCGCACGGCTACACGATGGACGCGCCATTCAACAAAGAACGTGAATTTCTGTAACCGGTAAATTGCAACTCACGCGTACAGGAAATCCAGCACCGCCGTCTCGGCGATCACCGCCGCATCGTCGCTGTGCCGTCCGGCGCGCGCCTGCTCTTCCTGGGTGCGGCTGGCCTGCAGATAAGCACCGAGGTGGCGCGCGCGCTCGATGATGCGATGATTTTCCGGAAGCCGCGCCGCTTCGAAACGCTTGAGCGCGCTCTCGACGTCAGCTTCGCGCTGCAACGCTTCCGCCAGCGCCGCTGCGTCATCCGCCGCCTTGGAAACGCCTGCCGCAACATGCGGGCGCGCAACGAAAGCTGCATCGCCCGCAACCGCCACGCGGCCGAAGGCCATGCGCGGCGATTCCAGATCGTAGATCGGCTGCAGGATCGGTTCCTCGATCAGGCGCACGACCTGGCGAAACTGCGGCGCGACCAGCCGCTCGGCATCGGCGCGCATTTCCGCAATCGCCTCGCGGCGGATCAGCGGCGGTGGAATTGAAATCGCGTGCGTCACGCCGCGCTCGTCGGTCAGCAACCATTTCAGCTTGGTCGCCTCGTCGGCCGGCCGGTACCAGACGACGTTGTAACGGCGGTGGCCCGGCCGCAGATCGTTGTCGGGACCTGCCACGGGGTACCCGAGGAACTGCTCGCCCGGCGGCAAACCGAACGTCATGTATTCGAACAGTTCGTGATGAACATCCGGCGGAAAATCGGATTCCGCGATCAGCGCGCGCCAGGCCGAATAGCCGGCATAGCCCGGTGTGACATCCGGCAGGCATTGCTGGCGAACCGTGGAGCGGATGCCATCAGCGCCCACCAGCAAGTCGGCTTCAATGATTTCGCCATCGGAAAAATGCGCCCGCACAACATCTGCGTCCTGGGTAAATTTGGCGAGGCCACACCCCCGGTGATAGTGCTCGGGCGGAAAGCCATCGCGCAGCAGGCGATAGACGCGTTCCCACGCGGTCAGCACCTGCGGGCATTCAATCTGCTGTGTCAGGCGGCCTTGCGCGTCGAGAATCTTGCGGGTTGTAATATTGACGCCCAGCGCGTCGGTGGCGAGACCAAGCCCGCGCAACCGCGCGATTAATTCAGCCTGCGCCACGATTCCGGCGCCGCGGCCCGACAACTCGCTGTCGACCCTTTCGTAAATATCTACCGCCCACCCGGCCCGCCGTAGCAAAAGGCCGCACAGCAGGCCGCTCATCGAGCCACCCACTATGATTGCGCGCTTTGCACGAGCTCCGGTCAATGGCTCAGCCCCGATCTTTCCGTTTACCCATTTATCCTATATATGACCGCCACCGCTTTGGAGGAATTCACATGGCCCTGACCATGCGCGAGAAGCAGGCCGAGAAAAAGGGAATGTCGCAGTGGCCGGCCGATATTGCCGCCGAGTTCGAACGCGAGAGCGAGAATCCGAACCCGTGCGTCGGCTCCACGTTGTTGTCGGAGAATGAACGTACGCGCGTATGGATCATCCGCCTCGCTCCGGGCGAGCGCATCGGCTTCCATCGGCACGTGCTCGATTATTTCTGGACTGCCGTCTCTGGTGGCCGCGCCCGCCAGCACGTGCATGACGGCACCACCGTGGAATATACCTACCAGCCCGGCGAAACGCGGCACGAGAGCTACGGCAAAGACGAATTCAAGGTGCACGACCTGGAAAATCTCGGCGACCGCGAAATGGTCTTCATGACCGTTGAGTTCAAGGACAGCGCCAACAAGCCGATGACGCTGCCCGCCGGCGTCAGGCCGCAATCTGCTGCCGCATAAATCACCGATCATCGAAGCGCCCGCCGACGGCCAGCAGCCCACGGCGGGCGTTTCATTTTGTCGCGCAAAACAGGCTTCGGCCCATCGATTGACGGACTAGCCAAGCCTGCGGCCTTCCTGCAAACTGCAGCGCAATGGCCGGAACTCGTCAACGGGCATCGGACCAAGAAGAAACGGGACTCAAGAGGGGAAACTTAGACCGGCACATTGGGCGCATGCGCCGGTTGAGAGCGGCATGGATATTTCCTGGGATTTGTTACTGAACGCGATCGCAGCCGGGCTATTGCTCGGTGCATTTTACGCTGCCGTCACCGCCGGCGTTTCGATTTCGTTCGGCATGCTCGACATCGTCAACATCGCGCACCCTGCCTTCGTCATTCTTGGCTCGTATCTCGCTTATTTCATCAATATCAATTTCGGCGTCGACCCTATCATCGTCAGCATACTGATGCTGCCGTTCTTCTACGCACTCGGCGTATCGGTCTATCAGGTCTACTACCTCTCCTTCGAAAAACGCGGGCAGGAATCACTGCGTGGCCTTGCTTTCTTCTTTGGCCTGCTGTTCGTCACTGAAGTGTCGCTGATCCTGGTGTTCGGTGTCGACTATCGCTACGTCGAAGCCGCCTATATCGGGCCCAGCATTCACATCGGAATTGTCGATCTGCCGCTGCGCATGCTGGTGCCGTGCCTGGTCGCGTTGGCGTTGTTCAGCGCCATCCAGCTCATTATCACCCGCACCTTCACGGGCCGCGCCATCATGGCGGTGTCGCAGGATCAATTGGCGCTGCAGCTGATGGCGGTCGATCCGATCCGCATCAAACGCATCGCCTTCGGCCTTTCGATCGCAACGGCCGCAGTCGCCGGCGCCCTGCTGATCATCATTCAGCCGGTCGAGCCGTCGGTGGGGCGCGAATATATCGGGCGCGTCTTCGCCATCTGCGTGCTCGGCGGACTCGGCAGCATGCCCGGCACGCTGATCGCCGCTTTGCTGCTCGGCGTGGTCGAGAGCCTAACCGCGACTTTCTACGGCCCGTCGTGGGCGCCGGCCATATCCTTCGGCTTTCTCCTGTTCACCCTCGCCTTCAGGCCGGCGGGATTGTTGGGACGGTGACCGCAGTGAACACGGCAAAATTCTCACTGTTATTGATCATCATCGGCGCCGCGGTCATGGCCTTCGCGCATTGGGTCCACGTCGACTATCTGTTCTTTGCCAGCTACACCATCCTGCAATTCATCATAATGGCGACCGCCTGGAACATCCTTGGCGGCTATTGCGGCTATGTGAATTTCGGCTCGGCCGCCTTTTTCGCCATGGGCGCCTATTCATCAGTCGCGCTCCACAAGTTCGATCCGCAATCCTTTGAAATTTGTTTTACCGACTCCGCCTGCATGTCGTTCCATTTTCTCGATTGGGCCTTCCCGCTTCCGATTCCTGTTCTCATTGTCATCGGCGGCATCGTGTCCGGCATCGCCGGCTTCGGCATGGGCTATCTGACGCTGCGGCTGCGTGGCTCATTCTTCGCCATTGCCACGTTGGCACTCGCCGTCGTGCTGCAGACTTTGGTGGTCAACTGGGACTTCGTCGGCGGCTCGCGCGGTGCCTATATCATTCGTCCGGAAAGCGTCGAATTCGCCGGGATCACCATCAACTATATTGAATACCTGTTTGCACTGATGCTGGTATTGACTGTGATTGCGCTGGTGACTGCGCGCACGATCGAGCGCTCCCAACTTGGCTTTGGCTTCGCCACCATTCGCGACGACGAATTGGCCGCGGAGGCCTGCGGGGTGCCGACACTACGTTTGAAATTGATCGCGACCACGCTGTCGGGCGCATTCATGGGCATGGCCGGCGCACCGTTCGCTTATTACATCGGCTATTTGCAGCCTGCGTCGGCCTTCGGCCTTGAATACGCGGTCAATTCGATTGCTATGCCGATGATCGGAGGCACCACCACCTGGATCGGACCATTGGTCGGCGCCGTCCTGCTGGGTTCGGCGCAGCAATACGCTACCGTGACTATATCTTCGGCGGTCAACCTGCTGATCGTCGGCCTCATGCTGGTGGCCTTCGTCATCATCGCACCCAACGGGCTGGTCGGGCTGGTACAGGAACGCTTGCGCGCATGGAGGAAATCATGAGCGCGCTGCTGCATGTCGACAATATCAGCAAGCGGTTCGGCGGCTTTATCGCGCTCGACGGCATCGATCTGGAGGTGCAGTCGGGCGAGCGGCTTGGACTGATCGGCCCCAACGGTTCGGGCAAGAGCACGCTGGTCAATTGCATCTGTGGCACCTTGCAGAATGAGACCGGCAGCGTGCATTTCGACGGGCAGGTCATCGACGGTCTTGCTGCCCATCAACGCACCCACCGTGGTGTCGCGCGCAGCTTCCAGTTGCCGCGCCCGTTCCACAGCATGACGCTGGCCGACAACCTGCGTATTCCCCTGCTCTACACCGTGCGCGCACGGGAAGGCATGCTGCACGCGCACAGCGACCTTGAAGGGCGCTGCCGCGAGCTGCTCGACATGGTCGGGTTGGCGAAAAAAGCCAAGCAGATGCCGCGCGATCTGACGCAAGTCGAGATGCGCAAACTCGAACTGGCACGTGCCATGGCGGCGGAGCCCAAACTGCTGATCGCCGACGAATCGATGGCCGGCCTGTCGCACTCCGAAATCGAGGATATTCTCGCGCTGCTGGTGCGGCTCAACGAGCGCGGCATCACGATCATTCTGATCGAGCACATCATGAGCGCGGTGATGAGTTTCTCGCAGCGCCTGGCGGTGCTGGTATCGGGCAAGAAGATTGCCGACGGCAAGCCGCAAGACGTGGTGCGCGATCCCGAAGTCGTGAGGGCATACATTGGCCAGTAGCAGCCTCACCATCGAAAACGTGCACGCCGCCTATGCCGCGGTGCGGGTGATCGAGGACGTCTCGATCAACGTCAAGGCCGGCGAGACGGTGGCCCTGCTGGGCACCAACGGCAACGGCAAAAGCACGTTGATGAAATGTATCATGGGCATCGTGCGGCCGGTTGCCGGCCGTATCATCGCCGAAATCGACGGCGTCAAGCACGACCTGGTCGGCATGCCGACCGAAGCGATCGTCGATCTCGGCATTGCGTTGGTGCCGGAAGGCCGCCGGCTGTTTCCGAAACTTACGGTGGAAGAGAATTTGCTGCTCGGCGCATTCCGCCCCAAGGCGCGCGCGCAGATCAAGAGCAATCTCGATTTTGCGTTCGAGGCGTTTCCGCGGCTGGCCGAGCGGCGACGGCAACTTGCCGGCAGCATGAGTGGCGGCGAGCAGCAAATGCTGGCGCTCGCGCGCGCGCTGATGTTGGCACCGCGCATCCTGTTGGTGGACGAGCCCTCTGTCGGCCTCGCACCCCTCTTGGTTGCGCGCACCATCGACGCCATCAAGCAACTCAAGGAGCACTATCAGCTCACAGTACTGATGGCCGAACAGAACTTCACGCAGGCCATTCGCATTGCCGACCGGGGCTATGTGATCGTGCACGGCAAGATCGCCTTCGAGGGCCACTCGGCCGACGAGCTCAACAACAACGACCTGATCCGGCAGTTTTATTTGGGGATGTAGCCGTCACCCTGAGGTGGCCGCCGAAGGCGGCCCTCGAAGGGTGACGGCCTGTGATTCAGTGGCCGTTCATCCTTCGAGGCTCGCTGCGCTCGCACCTCAGGATGACGGATCAAGCAAAACGGCGCGGGATTTCTCCCGCGCCGCTATTTATTGGCTATGACGCTGCGAGCGTTAGCTTACTTCACCTTCTCGAACGGATAGACGACCTTGCCGGTCGACACATCCGCCGGCGTGAGCACGGTCTGGTAGGACATGCCCTTCCAGGTCTCTAGCCCCGCGCCTTCCTTGATGTCGTGGTACTGCACCTGCATCATGCCGGACTTGGTCCACTCACCGCCGGGGCCGTAGCTCCAGTTCCCCATAATGGTCTTGTGGGGGGTCTTGCGCAGCCACTCGGCAATCTTGTCGTCGTCGACGCTCTTGGTCGCGGCAATCGCTTCGCCCAGCATGTTGATGTAGGCGTAACCCCAGCCGCCGAGATAGTAGCCGAGCGGATCCACCTTCGCGGCGGGAGCCTGCGCCTGGTACTTCTTGAAGAAGTCCGCGGCCGGCGCCATCGATTTTTCGGTCGGCACCCACGTCTCATAGTTCACGAAGCCATTGAGCTTCGGCCCCAGTTTGTTTTTGAACACGGTGGCCTGCAGGCCGACCATCGCGCCGCCGATCATCTTCGGCTTGTAGTTTGCTTCTTTTATCGCCTGAACCATGTTGACCGAACTGAGCGGATAGGAGCACACGATGACAATATCGGCGTTCGAGGCCTGCAACGCGCGCACGATCGGCGAGAGATCGGGCGAGTTAAACGGGAAGCTCTTGTCATAGACGATCTTGACGCCGAAGGTCTTGGCATTCTCACGCGCGCCCTCGCACGCGTTTTGCGAGAATTCCGCGTCCTCGTAGGTCAATGCGACCGTCGTGGGCTTTGGATTCTGCTGCATCGCGACCTGGTAGAAGCCTTCGGTGAACGAAGGCTTGGTCTTCGGTCCGGTCGGCAGCACCGAGAAATATTTTGGATATTTGAACGAGGCGTTCACGTCGAGCGCGAACAGGCTGATGAAGGTCTTCTTCTTCTGGATGACGATGGGCATGGCTGGCGCGACCATGTTGGTCGCATAGCCGCTGACCACCAGATCGACTTTGTCGACGTCGAGCAGCTTGGTGTAGATGCCCGGCACCGTCGACGGATTGGACTGGTCATCGTAGTAAACCAGCTTGACCGGACGCCCGAGCAGACCGCCCTTGGCGTTGGTCTCTTCTTCCCAGATTTTCATGCCGAGCAGCGCCTGCTGCCCGTTCGGTCCAAGCGGACCGGTCTGCGCCATGCTGAAGCCGATCTTGATCGGCTCCTTGTTTTGGGCTGTGGCGGTTGCACCGAACATTGCGCAGGCCGCCAGGGCGACAACCGTCCCCGCGATGCCGGTCAAGGTCCGTGATTTGAGTTTATGCAGCATAAGGTCTCCTCCCAATGAATTTCATTTTTCTTTTGGTGGCTAATAATGACAGCGGGCGATGCAATGGTCCACTCGCCAATGGGCTTATAAATCTGGGTTAAAACCGGGATTTTCGCACCGCAAAAACGAGCGGCACGGCCACCGGGCCGCGCCGTCTATTTTGACCCAACCGTGGGCAGAGCAGTGGGACGGCCCTATTGCCGGGCCTTTTCGAATGGGTAGATCACGTTGCCCGACTTGTATTCCGCCGGGGTGATGATGGCCAAGGTGTCGGTGGTCTTGAACTGATCGACGCCATTGCCCTTGATGCCGCGGAATTGGGCCTGGAATACGCGCGACTTCGCCCATTCCCCGCCCTTACCGAACGAGACATCGCCGACGATGGTCTTGAATGTTGTCTTGCGCAGATAATCGGCGAGCTTGGCATCGTCGAGGGTCTTGGTAACGGTGATCGCCTTGCCCAGGACATCGAGGTAGGCGTAGCTGAACGGCGCCATATAGAACCCAAGCGGATCGACGCCGACCTTGGCCGCGCGCTCTTGATACTTCTTCAAGAACGCTTCGGTACCGTCGAACATCAGCGATTTCGCCGGCAGCCAGAAGTCGTAGTTCATGTAGCCGTTGAGGGCGGGCCCGAGCTTGGTCTTGAACACGGTCGATTGCAGGCCGACCATGGCGCCGCCGATCATTTTCGGATTGAGCTTGGCCTCGTTCGCCGCCAGCACCATGCCGACCGAGTCGAGCGGGTAGGAGCAGATCACCACCAGATCCGGGTTGGTCGCCTGGATCGCACGCACGATCGGCGAGAAGTCGGTCGTCGATGGCGGATAGCTTTTGTCGTAGACGATTTTCAGACCGGCCTTCTTGGCGTTCTCACGCGCGCCGTCCGATGCATTTTTGGAAAATTCCGCGTCGGCTGCGACAATCGCCACCGTCGTCGGCTTCGGGTTCTGCGCCATCGCAGTGTCGAAGAAACCCTTGGTGAAGGAGGTCTTCGGCTCCGGACCCGACGGGATCATCGCGAAGTAGCGGTCGTACTTGAACTCGGTATTCACGCCGAGACCATACAGGCCGAGAAACAATTTCTTGCGCTGAAGTACGACCGGCATCGCGGGGGCCAGCATGTTGGTGCCATAGCCGCCGACGATGAGGTCGACTTTGTCGACGTCCAGCAGCTTGGTGTAGATGCCGGGCACCGTCGACGGATTGCTCTGGTCGTCGTAATGAACAAGCTGCACGGGCCGACCGAGTATGCCGCCTTTGGCGTTCGTCTCCTCAACCCAGATGTCCATCGCGAGCAGCGCGGACTTGCCGTTCGGGCCGAGCGGCCCGGTCTCGGCGATGCCGAAACCGATCTTGATCGGCTGCTTGTCTTGCGCCGTGGCCGGCACCGCCAGCACCGCGGCGAGCGCGGCCGCAAAGGTCGCAGATTTCAGATATCGCACCATATTTACCCTCCCAACTTATTGTGGTTTTGCGGGATTTTTAGCCCAATCGGCCTGCCCACGCCAGTGGTGCGCCCACCCAGGGTGGGACAGTCAGACGCCTTCAACCATGATCGTCTCGACCTCGCCCGCGCCGCTGCGGCGGAAGGCGGCGGCCTTGTCGTATTCCGGCGATGTGAAACAGGCGACGCCCTGCTCCAAAGTCGGGAATTCGATCACGATGAAACGATGAAATTTGTCGGGGCCTTCCATGATCTGAAATCGGCCTCCACGCGCCAGAACCTTGCCGCCGAACTTGGCAATGATGGCGGGCACAAGGTCCGTGTATTTCTTGTATTCGACCGGATCGTTGATCTTGGAACGCGCAACCCAATAAGCAGGCATAGTTCTCTCCGGTTTCGTCATGGCCGGGCTTGTCCCGGCCATCCACGTCTTGAATGATACGATCTACAGTAAAGACGTGGATGTCCGGCACAAGGCCGGGCATGACAAGGAAAAAATATGCCACCCAAGATCATCGACATATCAGTGCCACTCGAGAACGACGTCGCTGCCGATCCTCCCGGCTACGGCCCGACGATTGAGTATCTCGATCATCAGGCGACGGCGCGCGACATCCTCAAATTCTTTCCCGGATTGAAAAAAGAGGATTTGCCGGACGGCGAAGGCTGGGGCTTCGAATGGGTACGCTTGTCGACACATTGCACGACACATCTCGACGCGCCCTACCACTTTGCCTCGACGATGGACGGCGGCAAGCGCGCGATGACTATCGACGAGGTGCCGCTGGACTGGTGTTTTCGGCCCGGCGTGAAACTCGATTTCCGTCATTTCGCGGATGGCTACGTGGCGACCGCCAAAGACGTCGAGGCCGAACTCAAGCGGATCGGCCACACGCTGTCCCCACTCGAGATTGTCGTGGTGAATACCAGCGCCGGTACTGCCTATGGTCGTCCCGACTATGTCGCCAAAGGCTGCGGCATGGGACGCGAGGCCACGCTCTATCTGCTGGAACGTGGTGTACGCGTGACTGGCACCGATGGCTGGAGCTGGGACGCGCCCTTCATCTATACAATGAAGAAATATGCCGAAACGCGCGACGCGTCGCTGATCTGGGAGGGTCACCGAGCCGGGCGCGATATCGGCTACTGCCACATTGAGAAGCTGCACAATCTGGAGGCGCTGCCGTCCAAAGGCTTCACGGTGAGCTGTTTTCCGGTGAAAGTGCGGGGCGGCTCGGCCGGCTGGACGCGCGCCGTGGCAATCATTGATGCTTGATTGCCCACCATGCAGGGCGATAGCATCCCTCCTAACAACAAGGCCGGTCCAAACCCCGGCAATAACAAGCATTTCCAGGGAGGATCACGTGGATAGACGCACTTTCGTCGCTGGTACCGCTGCCACCGCCGCCGCTCTCGGCATTCGTCCGGCTTTCGCCGAGGATGCTTATCCGTCCCACGCGATCACATTCATCAATCCGTTTCCTCCGGGCGGCGCCGCTGACGTCGTCGGCCGTCCCCTCGCCGCTCTCCTTGAACCCATCCTCAAGCAGCCTTGCATCATCGAAACCAAGGCCGGCGCGGCCGGCGCGTTGGGCGGACAGGTTGCCGCCAACGCCAAGCCCGATGGCTACACGATGCTCATCCACATCGTGTCGATCTCGGGCTTTGCTGAAGTCGACAAGCTGTTCGACCGCCAGCCCAAGTTCACGCGCGCGGACTTCATCCCGATCGCGCGGTTGACATCCGGCCCGATGGTTCTGCTGGTCAACGATCAGCAACCGTACAAGAACCTGAAAGAGCTTGTCGCCGATGCGAAAGCCAATCCCGACAAGCTGACCTTCAGCTCGTCCGGCCTCTACGGGGCATTGCATCTGCCGACGGCACTGTTCATGCAAGCCGCCGGCATCAAGATGAAACATCTGCCGACCAACGGCGGCGGCCCGGCTTTGACCGCGATCCTCGGTAACAATTCGCAAGTGCTGGTGTCGTCGATCGCCGCGGCCAGCGGCCAGATCAAGGCCGGCAAATTGCGCGCGCTCGCCTGCTTCGGCGCAAAACGGGCGGCTTCCGCTCCAGATGTGCCGACGCTGAAAGAACTGGGCTACAACGTCGAGTTTTCGCTGTGGGTCGGCGTCTTCGCGCCGAAGAATACGCCGGCGCCGATCGTCAAGACACTGGGCGATGCCATCAGGCAGGTGGCGACCGGCGATCAATTCAAGACGGCCATCACCAATATCGGCGACGAAGTCGCCTATCTCGAACTCTGCTGCATTCGCGAAGTTCTGGGACGAAGACGCCAAGCGAGTCGAGGCGGCGGTGCATGCCATCGGCCGCGTTCAGGGCTGACGCGACGGCGACTGCTCGCTTTACAAAATTCCGGAGGGATCACAATGGATCGCCGTAGCTTTATTATCGGCACGACAGCACTTACCGCGGCCGGCCCCGTCTTCGCGCAAGATGCGTTTCCCTCGCACGCGATCACGATCATCAATGCGTTTCCGCCCGGCGGCGTCAACGACATCGTAACGCGGCCTTTCGCGTCGGCGCTCGAGCCGATCGTCAAACAGCCCGTGGTGGTCGAAACCAAGGCTGGCGCCGGCGGTCAGGTTGGCGCGCAAGTCGGCGCCAATGCCAAACCGGATGGCTACACACTGCTGTCGCACAACAACGGAATTTCCGGATACGAGGAAGTCGACAGGCTGTTCGGGCGACAACCCAAAACCACCCGCGCCGATTTCATTCCACTCGCGCGTCTGGTCGCCGACCCGGTTCTGGTGGTCGTCAACGACCAGCAACCATACAAAACTCTCAAGGACCTGATCGAAGACGCGAAAAAGCGTCCGGAGTCGATCATCTACAGTTCAGGCGGGCTCTATGGCGCGACCCATCTGCCGGTGGCGCTGCTCGAAAAGGCCACCGGCATCCCGAAGCTTCGCCACCTGCCGACCAATGGCGGCGGACCGGCGGTGACCGCCTTGCTCGGCAATAACGCCCAGATGAGCACGCAGACGGTTTCCGCGACTCTGCCACATATCAAGGGCGGCAAGTTGCGGGCGCTGGCGTCGTTCGGCGGCAAGCGCACGAAAGCGCTTCCCGACGTACCGACGCTGAAGGAGCTCGGCTACGACGTCGAATATTATCTGTGGGTCGGCATCTTCGCGCCGAAGGCCACGCCCGCCAACATCGTCGCCACATTGAACGGTGTGATCGACAAGGCGGGGAATTCCGACCTGTTCAAGTCCGCTATCACCAATGCCGGCCTGGAGCCCGACTATCTCAATGCGGCCGCTTTTGCCAAATTCTGGGCGGAAGACGCCAAGCGCTCCGATGAGGCTGTGAAATTGATCGGCCGCGTCCAAGGCTGATCGGCTACGCGTTCAATAGGAAGCCGGATTAAACGGCACCAGTATGGGAGGGGATGACCATGGATCGTCGCAGTTTCGTCGTCGGCACCGCAGCGTCGGCCGCTAGTTTGGCCACTGGCCGGGCAAGCGCGCAAGACGCTTATCCTTCGCACAGCATCACTGTCATCAGTCCGTTTCCGCCGGGCGGTGTGAGCGACACGATCACGCGTCCGCTCGACGCGGCGCTCGAAGCCGTTTTCAAGCAGCCGGTGGTGCTCGAAAACAAGGCGGGCGCGGCCGGCGCCGTGGGCGCGCAATTTGTCGCGACCGCCAAACCCGACGGCTACACGCTGCTCACCCACATTGTGTCGATTTCCGGTTTTGCCGCGGTCGACAAATTGTTTGGCCGCGCACCGAAGTTCACCAATGCCGACTTTATACCGATCGCGCGCATCGTCGCCGATCCGATCGTGCTGATCGCCAACAAGGACCTGCCGTACAAGTCGGTGAAGGATCTCGTCGCCGACGCCAAGGCCAATCCGGACAAGCTGATCTACAGCTCATCGGGCCTTTACGGTGCCTCTCACATTCCAACAGTGCTTTTTGCCAAAACGGCCGGTGACCTGAAGATGCGGCACCTGCCAACCAACGGCGGCGGCCCCGCCGTCACCGCCGTGCTGGGCGGCAACGTCAACTTCTTCATGTCGCCGACATCAATTGCGTTGCCGCATATCCGCGCCGGCAAGGTCAACGCACTGGCCGTATCAAGCGCCAAGCGCACCAAATCACTGCCCGACGTGCCGACCTTCAAGGAGCAAGGCTTCGATCTCGAATACTATTTCTGGGTCGGCATTTTCGCTCCGAAAGGCACGCCCGCACCCATCATCACGACCCTGCGCGACGGGCTGAACAAGGCCGCTCACAGCAAGCAATTCCTCGACACGCTCGACAATCTCGGCCAGGAATTGGCATACATGGATCAGCCGGAATTCACGACGTTCTGGGCTTCCGACGCCAAACGCCAGGAAGACGCAATCATCGCGATCGGCCGCGTTCAGGGATGATACTCGCCACCACCGGAGCCCCGCTTTGCGGGGCTCCAAACTTTTGTCGGATGCCAAGTTCTCGAAAGCAATGGACTCTTCAATGACTTTGCGCGCGGACCATGTCGCAGGCGCTTTCTTCGTCGTTTTCGGACTGATGGTGATCGCCCTCAGCGGCGACCTGCCGACGGGCAACCTGTCGCTGCCGGGCTCCGGATTCATGCCGAAGATCATTGCGGCCCTGACCATCTTTTTCGGCCTGGTGCTGATGCTGCGCGCGAGCGAGAGCAGGATCTTCGCCACGCTGACGTGGAGCGACGCCAAGCATGCCGGCCTTGTCGTGGCGCTCACCGCGGCGGCGATCACTGCGTTCGAGTGGCTCGGGTTCCTCACCACGAACGTGCTGCTGATCTTCGCTTTGCTTGTCATCATCGAGCGGCGGCGGCTGCTGCCTGCCACCGTCTACAGCCTAGGTGTGGTTGGGACCACCTACGTACTGTTCGTCTACGTGCTCAAAACGCCGATCAACACCGGGCCATTCGGCTTCTAGGACAATTCGTGGAACAAACCCTTCACAGCCTTTATCTCGGCTTTTCCGTCGCGCTGCTGCCGGCCAACGCGTGGTACGCGTTCCTCGGTTGCCTGGTCGGCACGCTGGTCGGCGTGCTGCCGGGCATCGGCCCGCTCGCCGGTATTTCAATCCTGCTGCCGGTGACGTTCGGCCTCAATGCGACGCAAGCCATCATTATGCTGGCCGGTATCTATTACGGCTCGCAATATGGCGGCTCAACCACATCGATCCTGATGCGTATTCCCGGCGAAGCATCCTCGGTGATGACCTGCATCGACGGCTACGCCATGGCGAAGAAAGGCCGCGCCGGCGCCGCACTTTGCATTGCCGCGGTCGGTTCCTGGATCGGCGGCACGTTCGGCGTGCTGGTGCTCACGCTGGTGGCACCGCCGCTGGCGACGATCGCCATTCGATTCGGGCCACCCGAGTACACTGCCCTGCTCGTGCTCGGCCTGATTTTCCTGGCCTACATGTCGTCGTCCTCGCTGATCAGAACTTTGCTGATGGCCTGCCTCGGCTTGCTGCTCGGCATGATCGGTATCGACAACATGACCGGGCACTTCCGCTATAGCTTCGACCTCGCCGAATTGGGCGACGGAATCGGTATCGTGCCAGTGGCCGTTGGTCTTTTCGGCCTTGGCGAGATCCTGTCGACGCCCAGTGCTGACGCCGTCAAAGACATCATCACGCCGAAACTGCGCGACTTGTTGCCAACCCGCAAGGAATGGGGCGAAGCGGTGATGCCGATTACGCGCGGCACCGTGCTCGGCTTCATCATCGGCATCATACCGGGTTCGGCGCACATCATTTCCAGCTTCCTGTCCTACGCGCTGGAAAAACGCGTCTCCAAGCATCCCGAACAGTTCGGCAAGGGCGCCATCGCGGGTGTGGCCGGGCCGGAAACCGCGAACAATGCGGCTTCAACTGGTGCTTTTGTGCCGCTGCTTGCGCTCGGAATTCCGACCAGTCCGATTACCGCGGTATTGATCGGCGCCCTGATGATTCACGGCGTGTCGGTTGGCCCGACGCTGGTCAACGAGCATCCGGACGTGTTCTGGGGCTTCGTCGCATCGATGTATGTGGGCAACGTCATGTTGCTGCTGCTGAACCTGCCGCTGGTCAGCGTCTTCGTGACCGTGCTGCGGATTCCCTACGCCTACCTTTATCCGCTGATCATCATGTTCTGCATTATCGGTGTGTACGAGGTGAACAACTCGGTGGTCGACGTCTGGATCATGCTCATCATGGGCGTGCTCGGCTACGCGCTGCGCAAGTTCGACTTCGACCCGGCACCGCTGGTGCTCGGCCTGGTGATCTCGCCGATCCTCGAACAAAGCCTGCGTCAGTCGTTGATCATGTCGAACGGCAACTATTTTATCTTCTTCAGCCGTCCGATTTCGGCCGGCCTGATGGCCGTCAGCATCGGCCTGCTCGCGCTCTCGGCCTACGCATTCATGCTCAAGCGCGCCGACTGGCGCGCCAAGCTGGCTGAGGCGGAAGCCGGCGAAGTCGAGCCGTAGAGTTCAGGCTGATTTTCGCGCGTGCAGCGCCATCGCGATGAGCGCGGTGCCGCCGAAGATCATGTTGATGCCAACCAGCAACCCAATGGCCCATGCCGCGGTGCTCGGCAGGCCGGCAAGAATCATGACAGCCAGCGCCAGATCGACGAGGCCGCTCATCAGCATCCAGCCCCATTGGCCGGACAGCTCGCGCTTATGATCGAGCGCGAACATGATCGATACGGCGCCCTCGATCAGAAAGAACGCGATCAACACGAGCGTGAGCGAGAATGCACCGGTCAGCGGCGACCCCAGCAACATCGCGCCGACGACAATGCCGAGTACGGCCGACAGTAGCGACCACCAGAAACCGGGCGCCTGGCGCATCCAGAAACTTGTGACCAGCCCGACGATGCCGCTTACCAGAAATAGCCATCCGAACAGGATGGTCACCGCCAAGGTCGCGATGGGCGGCAAAACGACGGCGGTTGCGCCCAACACCAGGAGCACCACACCTTCGACCAAAAAGAGCACCCAATGTTCGTGGAACGCGGCCGCTGCCGCGCGCTGAATGTTTTGAATGCCGGATTGCTGGGTGGACATAAAAACCTCCAGGGGGGTTGCTCCCGCCGCAACAGATCATACGCTCGCGCGCGATGCCGGGATAGCGAGGTGCAGCCTCACGCCCAGAGGCGTTCGCTGTCCATTCCTTTGTAAAGCCCGGCGACATAGTCGCCATAGCCATTGAAAATGAGCGTCGGCCGGCGCTCGCCGGTGCCGATCACCTCTTCGCTCGCCTGGCTCCAGCGCGGATGCGGCACCGCCGGATTGACGTTGGCCCAGAAGCCATATTCCGAAGCCTGCAAGGCCTCCCACATGCCCTTCGGGCGCGTGTCCGTAAAGCTGAAGCGCACAATCGATTTGATCGACTTGAAGCCGTATTTCCACGGCACCGCCAAGCGCAAGGGCGCTCCGTGTTGCTTGGCGATCGGATGGCCGTAGGCGCCGGTCGCGAGGAAGGCGAGCTCGTTGGTGGCCTCCGCCATCGTGAGCCCTTCGATATAGGGCCACGGGTACCAGGTCTGTCGCAGCCCCGGCGCGACCTTGGGATCGTTGAACGTTTCCATCCGCACAAACTTGGCCGAACCGAGTGGCTTCGCAAAATCGACAAGCCTGGCGAAGGGAAAGCCTGTCCACGCGATCGCCATGCTCCAGGCTTCGACGCAACGATGGCGATATGTTCGTTCCTCGAGCGTCATTTTGCGGATCAACTCGTCAATGCCGATCTCGATCGGCTTTTCGACCAGCCCGTCGATCTTCACCATCCACGGCCGGATCGGCAGCGCCTGCGCCTGCGCGGCCACGGACTTCGACGAATTGAATTCGTAGAAATTGTTGTAGTTGCCGTTGATCTTTTCGTCGGTGATCGGCCGGTCGAGCGCGTATTTTTCGTTGCGCTTGGCGGGATAGAGGTCGGCGGTCGGGTCCGGCAGCTTGTCGAGATCGGATACGCGCTGGGCATGTGCCGCGTAAGGCGCCAATGCGAGTGCGCTGGCCCCGCCGGCGAGCAGGCTTCGGCGGCTGAAGGCCAGATTCTCGGGCGTGGCGAGACGGTCGGGAATGTCCCAGCCGCGGCGGCGAATGACGTTCATGGCGCAGTTCCCCCGGAATCGCCGTCCAGAAATAAGGAACGCCGCCTTCACTGGCAAGTCACGGTTCTGCGAGAGGTGCGTGGAAAATCGCTAGATGGTAGCGAGACGGCCGTTAACGGCGTGCGCCGCAGTCCGGCCTTTCATGCGCGCGCGCAGATGGCCGATGAGCTGGGCCTGGGGCATCGGCTTTGCAAACAGATAGCCCTGTCCGACCTCGCAACCGATGGATTGCAGCTTGTGGCTCTCATGCGTCGTTTCGACGCCCTCCGCGACGGTCCGCAGACCGAAACGGCGACCGAGCTCGACGATCGTCTCGCACAGGCCTGCGTTGAAATGGTCCACATTGCAGTTGGCGACGTAGCTGCGATCGATCTTGAGCTCGCTGAACGGCAATTGCTTCAGCCGCACAAGCGAAGAATAGCCGGCGCCGAAATCGTCCACCGACAGATCGCATTTGAGTTCATGCAACGCATCGGCAACATCCTTGGCGAGATCGAGGTCGTCGATGATCTGATCCTCGGTGACTTCCAATGTCAGCCCCGGCCAATTGGCCGCGGACGGACGCATCTCGCGCAACATGCGCGGAATCGGTAGGTCGACGAGCGCCGACACCGGCACGTTGACCGCGAGTTTGATCGGCACGCCGTAATGCGCGAAATTTTCCCAATCGCGGAGCGCCGTCAGGATCACGCGCTCGGTGAGCGCATGCATGTCCTCGACGCTGGCATCGGGCAGAAAGAAGATCGGCGGGACAATGCCGCGGGTGGGATGGCGCGCGCGCACCAGCGCCTCGGCGCCGACAAGATGCATGGTGCGAAGTTCAATCTTCGGCTGGTACCACAGCTCGAACCAGTTACGCCGCAGCACTTCGCCGAGCGGAATCGACGCTTTCGGGTCGGCATAAGGAGCCGGCCCCGATGAAAACAGATTGCGCAAACCTGCCAGCATGCCGCAATGTCCGTGCCGCGCGCCCATGCGCGCATGAGGACGATTTTGCGGGGAAGCGGCGGCTGCACCGTTAACAGCCAACAACTGCCGCTGAAGCTGCTTTGTAACTGCTTACCAAAATGTCGAAAATTGTCGCGTCCGCGCTTGCTCATGCGCGAACAGCACCGATTTCACACGCAGAACGTTATTCCGCCGCCCGCCGCGCCGCGATGATCTGATCCGCCGTGCGTCCGGTCAGTTCAGCCATGTGGTCGAACTTGAAGACGAACGAACCGACGCCAGCGGTCGCCGAACGCACCTCGATGATCAGGTCGCCGATTTCCAACTCCGGCATCTGGGCACGCACGGTATCCCAGCCATCCCAGCCTTCGCGCGTATCGAAACCGAGGATCTGTCCGCGCCGGCCCGACAGAATGGCATTCATCTTCGCGGTGGCCTCGGTTGGACACACAATCTCGACCAGGTGGATCGGCTCCAGCAGCACCGGCTGGCATTGCGGCAAGCCCTCGACGATACCGATGCGCCCGGCCGTGCGGAAAGCCTGATCGGAGGAATCCACCGTGTGGTAGGAGCCGTCGATCAGCGCAACCGACAAATCGACCACCGGAAAACCAAGCGGTCCGTGCTTGAGCGCGTCGACCACGCCCTCCTCCACCGCGGGGATGTAGTTGCGCGGCACAACGCCGCCGGTGATGCGGTCCTCGAACTTGAAGCCGGAGCCGCGCGGCAGCGGCTTGATCTCCAACACGGTGTCGCCGAACTGGCCGTGGCCGCCGGATTGCTTCTTGTGCCGGCCGCGCTGCGTAATCGGCTTGCGGATGGTTTCGCGATAGCCGACCGACGGCGGCCGCGTCGACACCGGCACCGCGAAACGATCGGCGAGGTGCTCGGCCGCAACGCGCAGGTGCATTTCACCCTGGCCCCAGATCACCACCTCGTGGCTTTCGGCGTTGTGCACGACCGTCAGCGAGGGATCCTCTTCGGTCAGTTTGGTGAAGGCCGGGCCCAGCTTGACGTCATCCTTGCGCTCCTTGGCCTGCACCGCGATGGCGAGCACCGGCGCATAAGGTTTTACTTGCGTGAGCGCGGCGTGCGGCTGTTTGCCCGACGACAGCGTGTCGCCGGTCTTGGCGTTGTCGAGCTTGCCGAAGGCGATTGTCTCGCCGCTCGTCGCCTGCCCGCGCTTCTCGAAGTGTTGACCCATAAGCTTGAAGACGCCGGACACGCGCCCGGCATCGCCCGCCGAGGTCGCGAGCGTGGTGCCATCGCCGGCCTGGCCGGCGAGCAGACGGGCAATCGACATCTTCCCGCCGTGCATGGTGTGGAAGGTCTTGAGCACCAGCGCGACCGCGTCGCTGCCGGCTTTAACGCCGAGGCGACCCGCCGTTTCATCGGCGCCCGGCGTTTCATGCCGCAACGCCTTGAGAAGCCGCAGCACGCCATTGCTGCGGATGGCGACGCCGAGCAGCACCGGACACACAATACGGTCGCGCAATTCCTTGGCGAGATCGTCGAACACCTTGTCGCGCGGCGGCTGGATATCTTCGAGCAATTGCTCCATCAGCTCGTCGTCGTGATCGGCCAGCGTCTCCAGCATCGTGAAGCGCGCTTCTTTTTCGCGGTTGAGATCGTCACCCTTCAGATCGACGATCTCCGATGGCGCGTGTTCCTTGTAGACAAAGGCGCGCTCGAGCGCGAGATCGACAAAGCCGGAAATGATGTCGCCGTTCCAGATCGGAATTTGCCGCAAAAGCAAAGGCACACGCGACGCGGGCTGCAGCAGCTTGACCGTCTCGCGCACGCGCTTGTCGGCCTTGTCGATCTTGTTGAGAAACAGGAAGTGCGGAATGTTCTGGTCTTCCAGCTCGCGCAGGATCAGCTGGAGTTGTGGAACCTTCTTTTCGTCGGCCTCGCAAACGACCACCGCGGCATCGACCGCCGGCAGTACGCTGCGCATGTCCTGGATGAATTCGATCGAGCCGGGGCAATCAATGAAGGTGTAGCTGTCGCCCATGAAATTGGCGGTGGCGAAGGTCGCTTCCACGCTCATCTTGTGATGGCGGGCCTCCTTGCTGGCATCGCCGACGGTGGTACCTGCATCCACCGTGCCCTGGCGCTGGATCGCGCCGGTGCGGGCCAAAATTGCTTCCAGTAATGTGGTCTTGCCGCTTTGGAAGGGGCCCACCAGCGCAATGCACCGTGGACCCGAGTTCCTTGTGCCATTGGGACCAGTGCCGTTTTGTCCCATAAACGCCTCCCTTGCCGGCCGGGAGGTCGGACCTGGTTTCCCGGCCCTGTCGCATTATCGTCTCAGGAGAGGCGGGTGGCTGGCAAGTGCGGAAATCTGTTGTTCCGCGCGGCAAAGTTGTTACTTGACGAAGCTCGGGTCGAGGACGTCGCGCGCATTGACGTTTTTATCGACCAGCCCGCGCCCTTTGTACCAGGCAACCTGCCGCTCGATGTCGGCCGGATCGAGCTGCGCCTGCGGCTCGATGAAGTTGGCGTTCGCCTCGACCGTGGCCGCGCCACCATTGCCGCGGTCCGGATAAACATAGCGCGCGATCTTTGTGGCGGCTTCGTGCGACTGGAGGTCGGACGCGCGCTTGGAATGAATATCCTTGCGCAACAGGGCGGCGGCATAGTCGGCGACGCCTCGGCGATAGGCCTTCACGAATTTTTCGACCACCGCCCGCCTTGTCGCTATCATCTTTGTTGAAACAAACAGCGCGCCGAATTGCAGGTCATCGAGCTCCGAGTACCAGCCGACAAGCTTGGCGCGGTTGGCTGAAAGAAGTTCACGCACATAGGCTGCCGGCATGATGGCGGCATCGACTTCGTTGGTGCCAACCGCGCGCGCGAGGGCGTCAAGCGACGGCATTGGCTTCACGGTGACACTTTTTACGTCGAATTTTTTGATGCTCGCGATCCGGTCGAGCTGATAGAGGGACGTCAGGCTCCTGCTGTCGACGGCAACCGTCTTGTTGGCGAGATCTTCGAACTTCTGCAGGCCTTTCGCAAAGCCGACATTGGAAGCGACGATTTCGGTGCCCTCATAAAAACGTTTCTCGCGCGTTTGCGCCGCGATCGCCTTGATCACGCCTTTGCCGGCGAAATTGAATGCAGCCGCCGTGAAGCCCGCGAGGGCGAAATCGGTGGTGCCGGCGGCAAGCAATTCCACGACGGCCTGGTCGAAGTCGTAGGCCGTCATTCCGAGCTCGATGCCTTCGGCCCGGAAATAGCCTTCCGCGGCGGCAAGAAACAACGCGCCATTGTCCGTCAGCCGTTGCGTGCCGATCGCGACGCGATCCTGCGCGGTGGCCGGGACAAGCCCGACGACGAGAATGCAAGCCGCAACCTTGAGGCAAATCATCCCCGCAGATTAGCGAAGACGCCCATAAGAGATAGTGAATCCGGTAGCGGCGCCGTATTCAACGGGAGTTTCATTGCTGACGCCGAGAGTTGATTCAATCCAGCTGTCATTCCGGGACGCCGCGCAGCGGCGAACCCGGAATCCAGACAAAACTCATGAGGATGTATCTGGATTCCGGGTCCGGCCCTTCGGGCCCTCCCGGAATGACGCCAGCGCGTCACTTCAAATTGCCGCAGAAACGCTGGATACGCCGGCACGCCTCTTCCAGGTCCTCGGTCTTGGTCGCATAGGAAATGCGAAACGCCGGCCCCAGCCCGAAAGCGGTGCCCTGCACGACGGCAACGCCTTCCGCTTCAAGCAGCTCGGTGACGAAATCCTCGTCGGTCGCAAGCTTTTTACCGCTCGGCGTTGTCCGGCCCATCGTGCCTGCACAGGACGGATAAACATAGAACGCGCCCTCCGGCGTCGGGCACTTGATGCCGTTCGCCTGGTTGAGCATCGACACCACGAGGTCGCGGCGCTCCTTGAAGATCTTGTTGTGCTTGGCGATGAAGTCTTGCGGCCCGTTGAGCGCTTCCACCGCCGCCCATTGCGACACCGCCGCCGGGTTCGACGTCGACTGCGACTGGACCATCGCCATCGCCTTGATCAGCGGCTCCGGCCCACCAGCATAGCCGATGCGCCAGCCGGTCATGCAGTAGGCCTTCGAGCAGCCGTTGATCGTGAGCGTACGCGGATAAAGCGAGGGCTCGACCTGCGCCGGCGTGGTGAACACGAAGTCGTCGTAGACCAGGTGCTCATACATGTCGTCGGTCATCACGTGCACGTGCGGGTGCTTCACCAGCACGTCGGTGAGCGCCTTCAATTCGGCGCGCGTATAGGCAGCGCCGGTCGGGTTCGAGGGCGAGTTCAGCAAGACCCATTTCGTCTTCGGCGTGATCGCGCGCTCGAGCTGTTGCGCGGTCATCTTGAACCCGCTCGCCATCGTGGTCGCGACCTCGACCGGCTCGCCGCCGGCGAGCAACACCATGTCGGGATAGCTCACCCAGTACGGCGCCGGGATGATCACCTCGTCGCCGGGATTGAGCGTCGAGATAAACGCATTGTACAGCACCTGCTTGCCGCCGGTGCCGACGGTGATCTGGCTTGCCTTGTACTCGAGGCCGTTCTCGCGCTTGAACTTCCTGACGATCGCGTCCTTGAGCTCGGCGATGCCATCCACGTTCGTGTACTTGGATGCCTTGCCGCTCTCAATCGCCTTGATCGCCGCCTGCTTGATGTTGTCCGGCGTGTCGAAATCCGGCTCGCCGGCGCCCAGCCCGATGACGTTGCGGCCGGCCAGTTTGAGCGCGCGCGCCTTGTCCGTGACGGCGATGGTCGCCGACGGCTTGATGCGCTTGAGCTGGTCCGCAAGAAAGGCCATCGAAACACTCCGGTTTATGCCGCAGTTTGTGCGGTGCCCCTGTCGTAATGCCCGCTCCCGAGTCCATCAAGTGGCGATTTGGTGAAGATAATCGATGGGTTCAATCGCCCATCGCGATCAATCCGGGACCCGCGGGAAACCCCTGTCCGGCGCGCATTCCTAGGCTTAAATCGACACGATTAACCGGCGGGCAACCGCACCATGGTTAGTTGCCGGCAACTCGGGCGCGCAACGCCTGGGCGCGCAGGACAACATCCATGATCGGGCATGCGGCGGGCTTACGCCGGCTGGACGGCATCATCTGGGCGATCATCATCGCCCTGGCCGTCATTATGCTGCTCGCCCCGCTGGCGTCGAACTTCCAGCTCGTTGGGCCGCTCGTTCGCAACCGCCGGCGGCGCCACTGCGCTGTCGCTCGCCGGCTACTGGCTCTATCAGACGCGGCGGCCGGATCCGCGGCTCGCCAGCGCGCTCGGCGGAACCGCGCAGATCGTCGCCTTCGCCGCGGTCGGCGCGCCGTTCTCTTACATTGCAGCAAGTCTCGACCTGCCGTTGCGCGATAGCTGGTTCGATGCCGCCGACCGCGCGCTCGGGCTCGACTGGACGTCATTGCTCAACTGGATGGATGCACATGCCAGCCTGCACCCGCTGTTCAGCATCATCTATCTGAGCCTGTTGCCGCAGACCGTCATCGTGGTGCTGGCGCTCGCGCTTGCCGGGCGGCTCGCCTGGATGCGAGTCTTCGTGCTCGCTTTCATGATCTCGGCAATCGTCACCATCGTGATCGCCGCGCTGGTGCCCGCGCAGGGCGTGTGGGGCTTCTACAAGCTCTCGCCCGCCGCCTATCCCGACATTGTGCCGGCGACACAGGAATACCATTTGCCGATCTTCCTCGGATTGCGCGATGGATCGTTCCGGCAATTGATGGCGATGGGCTCGCAAGGCATCGTGACATTCCCCAGCCTGCACGCCGCGCTCGCTCTCATCATCACGGTGGGCATGTGGCCAATTCCGGTGCTCCGCTGGATCGGATTGGCGATCAACACGCTGATGCTGGTGTCCATTCCGGTCGATGGCGGGCACTATTTCATCGACGTACCGGCGGGGCTCGCCATCGCCGTGCTCGCGATTGTAGCCGCCCGTCGCATTGCAGCGTATGCCCATCAGCCGCGTGCGCAGGCCGCGGCAGGCCAAATCGGCCTCGTTCCCGGCAACTAGGCGACCGGCCTTTCTGCCGGTAGACTGCTCCCAAAAGGCCCCGCAGATGGGCCGGTCTATTCCGGGAGCACGCCATGAAACTTTCCGCCGAGCAGCTCAAGGCTTTCGACGAACAAGGCTATGTCTTCTTCCCCAATTGCTTCTCGGAAGAAGAGATCGCGCTGTTGCGCTCGGAGGCGGAAAACATTCTCAAGCTCGATCGCCAGGAAGTCTGGCGCGAGAAATCCGGCGCGCCGCGCACCGCCTTTGCCGCGCACAAGTTCAACAAAGTATTCGAGGTCATGTCGCGCCATCCGCGGCTGGTCGAACCGCTGATGCAGTTGTTCGGCGAGAGCGTTTACGTGCACCAGTTCAAACTCAACGCCAAGGCGGCCTTCGAAGGCGACGTCTGGCAGTGGCACCAGGATTACGGCACCTGGGCGCGCGACGACGGCATGCCGGAACCGCGCGCTATGAACATCGCGATTTTCCTGGACGAAGTGCTGCCGATCAACGGCGCGCTGATGATCATTCCAAAAAGCCACAAGCAGGGCGTGCTCGCCGCTGGCCACGACAAAACCACGACCTCCTATCCGCTTTGGACCTTGGACAAGGAAACCGTGACACGGCTCGCGCACGATGCCGCCGGCCCGGACGGCGTCGGCATCGTGGCGCCGACCGGCAAGCCCGGATCTGTGTTAATGTTCCACGGCAATCTCGTGCATGCCTCGCCGCCGAACATTACGCCCTACCCGCGCAAGATCGTCTATTTGACGCTCTGCGCCTGTTCCAACCACATCACCAAGTTCACGCGCCCGGAATGGATCGCGCACCGCGATTTCACGCCCATCGAACCGGTCGATGACGATGCCTTGATCGAATACGCCCGCGCACACCGGGTGGCAGCGGAATAGAATTCTTCTTAATAAGCTGCCGTAGACGATGCATTCGTTCGCTGCACTGCAGCGAATGCAATTTAATTTTTTCGTTACGCAAGCGTTATTTGACGGCCTTGTTATTGCCGGACTTTGTCCGTCCTATCCGCCCATGCGCACCGGGGGGCGCGCATGGTTCCGGACAGTGTTCGGCGTTTTCGGAAGCGATCAATCACACGCGGATGCCTGAACGGATCTGACTCTTATTCGGACCTGGAACGAGATGTACACGCTCTATTCGATGCAGCGATCCGGCAACAGCTACAAGGTCCGCCTTGCGCTGGCCCGGCTCGGCATTCCGTACAAGCTTGTCGAGGTCGACATCCTCAAAGGTGAAAGCCGCACGCCGGAATTTCTCGGCAAGAATCCCAACGGCCAGGTGCCGTTGCTGGAGGTCGCGCCAGACCGCCATCTCGCTGAATCGAATGCGATCCTCTGGTACGTCGCGGGCGGCACAACGCTTGCGCCGGAAGACCGCATTGGACGCGCCGAAGCGCTGCAATGGATGTTCTTCGAGCAGCACAGCCTGGAGCCGAACATCGGCGCGGCCTATTTCTGGCTGGCGTTGATCAAAGGCGGCCGCGACTTGCAAAGCCACGCGCTCGAGGACTGGATGGAAAACGGCTATCGCGCGCTCGGCGTGATGGAGACGCACCTCGCCCGCTATCCCTTTTTCGTCGACAACCACTTCACGATCGCCGACATCGCGCTCTACGCCTACACCCACGTCGCCGACCAATGCGACTTCGACCTCGGCCGCTATCCGGCGATTCGCGCCTGGCTCAAACGAGTCGCCGAGGAACCCGGCTACATCCCCATGAGCTGGCAGCCTGAACTGGCCGCCGCCCAGTAGCCCCCGGAATTGCTCGGTTTTTTCGGCCGCCGCCACGAAAACGCCCAGCTTCATGACCGGCTCCGCCCCAATCGGGTCGAACCGTTGCCGGGTTCAGGCGTTAGTCCGGTACCATTACCAAAGCAGCCTGTTTCAGGTTCGCCACCATGTTTATGCGAAGGCACATTCAGTCAGCCGGTTTCATGCCCCCCGCCGAGCGCGTCCTCGGGCGCGAGCGGCGCAATGCGGCCATTGCCGAGTTGGTCACAACTATCGCCCTCGCGCTTTGCACGCTCCTTGCCGTGACCGTGGTTTCGGTGGGCATCGCGCACGCCGACGTGGTGGATAACGTCATCGACAATGAAAGCGGCCTGTTTGCAATCGCGCTTTTGCTCGGCCTGTTGTTTATCGGCATGGGCGGGCTGACGATCTTGTCGCTGCCGCACCCGAACCGGCACAAGAAGACCCACAGCTGACGCCACCCCTATCGGAACTTCCAGCGATGTCGCACAGTTGAGGCGGCATTGATGGAGACTGTATGCGATTGATCCTCGCGCTGACCGCCTTGCTGACGGCCAGCGCGCTGGCGCGGGCGACCGATCCGGCGTTTCCCAGTTCCGCCGGCAACATTACGGTTGAGACCGTTGCCGGCGGCCTGGCGCACCCATGGTCACTCGCATTCCTGCCGGACGGTCGCATGCTTGTGACCGAGCGGCCCGGCCGCATGCGGATTGTCACCCGCAACGGCCAATTGTCGCCGCCACTCGGCGGCGTCCCGAAAGTGTTTGCACAATCCCAGGCAGGCTTGATGGACGTCGTGCTGGCGCGGGACTTCGAGCGCAGCCGCACGATCTTTGTCTGTTATGCGGAGCCCGCCGATGGCGGCGGCCGTATCGCCGTCTTGCGCGCGCGCCTGATTGACGACGAGACGCCACGGCTCGATTCACCGACGCTAATATTTCGGCAAAAGGGTCCGGTCTCGCGCGGCCTCAATATCGGCTGCCGCATGGTGCACGCGCCGGACGGCAATCTGTTCGTCACCCTCGGCGATCATTTCGGCCCGAGTGCGCTTGCGCAGAACCTCGACAATCATATCGGCAAGATTATCCGCATCGCGCCCGACGGCACGGCGCCGCCCGACAATCCCTTCGTCGGACGGCAAAATGCACTGCCGGAGATCTGGGCCTATGGCCTGCGCAACGCCGAGGGCCTTGCCTTCAATCCCGCCGACAGAAAATTGTGGGAGCAAGAGCACGGCCCCATGGGCGGCGACGAGATCAACATCATCGAGAAAGGCAAAAACTACGGATGGCCGCTGGTCAGCTATGGCCGAAACTACAGTGGCACTCCGGTCGGCGACGGCAAGGCCACGATGGACGGTGTCGCCGATCCGCTCTGGCACTGGACACCGTCGATCGCGCCGTCCGGCATGGCCTTCTACACCGGCGATCTCTACCCAGGCTGGAAAGGCAGCCTGTTCAACGGCGCGCTGAAGTTCGAATTGCTCTCGCGGCTGGAGCTCAAGGGCGACAAAGCCGTCAAGGAAGAGCGCATGCTGCAAGACCTGCACGAGCGCATCCGCGACGTGCGGCAGGGGCCTGACGGCGCGCTCTATCTGCTCACCGATAACGCGTCCGGCCGCATCCTGCGCCTGATGCCAGCGAAGTGACGGCGGAAGTCCGTCGGCTCAACTCACCACTTGTGGAACACGAAGAAGGCGCCAGCCGCGATCAATGCGAAGCCGAAGCCCTGGCTCAACGTAATCGGTTCGCGCAAATAGAAGAACGAGAAAACGGCGAATACCGCGAAGGTGATCACCTCCTGCATCGTCTTGAGCTGGGCCGTGGTGTACACGGCGCTGCCGTAGCGATTGGCCGGCACCGCCATGCAGTATTCGACGAACGCGAGCCCCCAGCTGATGAAGATGACAGAAATCAGCGGCACTTCCTTGTAGCGCAAGTGCCAGTACCAGGCGGTGGTCATGAAGACGTTGGACCCGATCAGCAAAAGAACGGGCGTGAGAAAAGGCGACAAAATCGGCATTGGGCGGGACTCTCCGGGCGGGCGCGGTCGGATGCGGTTTAGCGGCCTGGCGGCGCAGGCGTCCACAGGCAAACCGGAGATGTCACCGGCGCGTCATGGCCGCGCGCTAATAACACCCTGCGCCTGTCTTTGTTGCGTCCGGCGTATAGCCCCCTTCTGCGGTCCCGTCGGCTAACCCTGCTCTCCGGGACCGCAATTTTTTTGCCGCCGACAACCTGTGCTAGGTTTCGCGCTGGCCGAGGGCTGCGGCCGTGCACGGCTCAGCGCCTGCACCGAACCGGGAGCGATATGATGCGCACCAGTCATCTGACATCACTATTCGCGGCTTTGCTGATCGCCGGCGCAACACCCGTGCTGGCGCAAAACCAGCCGCGCGGCCAGCAGCCCCCGCCACCGCCCAAGGCCGGACCCTACAAGCCGGTGACGGTGACGCCGCCACAGCCGATCGCCGATCCCAGCTTCGAGGCCTTCCGCAAACAGATGGGCGAAGTGGCGCAGCGCAAGGACCGCGCCGCGCTGGCCAAGCTGGTCGTCGGCCAGGGCTTCTTCTGGCTGCGCGAGCAAGGCGACCGCGCCGACAAGAAGAAAGCCGGCATCGACAATCTCGCGGCCGCGCTCGGCCTCAACAACAAAGACGGCGCCGGCTGGGACATGCTGGCGAGCTTTGCCGACGATCCGACCGGCGCGGCTTCGCCCGAGCAGAAGGGCGCGACCTGCGCGCCCGCCGATCCGAATTTCGACCGCAAGGCCTTCGAAGCATTGCTCCAGAGCACGCAGACCGATGTGGGCGACTGGGGTTATCCGGTCTCCGCCGACCTCGAGGTCCACGCCGCGCCGCAGTCCAGCGCGCCGGTCGTCGAGAAGCTCGGCAGCGCCTTCGTGCGCATTGTGGCGGAGAACGGACCAACCGCCCCCACCTTCCTGCGCGTGGTCACGCCTTCGGGCAAGACCGGGTTCGTGTCGGTGGATTCAGTCGCGCCGATCGGCAATGACCAGATCTGCTACGTCAAGGATGCGAGCGGCTGGAAAATCGGCGGCTATATCGGCGGCGGCGACGCGCCGTAAGGGCGTCGGTTCGCGCCTCGACTGACGCTCAGACCTTTGCCAATTTCACGAGAATATTGATCGTGGGCGTTTTTTGCCCCCCTTTCACTGACTTTCAATCATCCGGCGAATGGACGCCCGGTCAGCCAAAGCCTCCTGCGATATCCCGGCTGACTGACGGCGAGCCATTGAACGGCGGATACGTGGGCGATATCGTGGCAGCTAAAAGCGCGATGGACCACATCGACACCGCCTGGGGGAGACAAACGATGACAGACACTTCGAGCCCATTCGAACTATCACGCCGCAGCCTGCTGGCCGGGCTGGCGGCCGCCCCAATCGTCACTGCCACAACGGAGCAAAGCCTTGCGCAGTCCGTCGGACCGCGCTGGACGCCGCAACAGGCGCAGGCCGCGCTCAAGGATGCAAAGGGCACCAAGCTGGTGCTGCTTGGTACCGCCGCCGGTCCCGTGCCCGGCCGCTCGCGCGAAATGACGTCCCACGTGATGTTGAGCAACGGCTCGGCATACGTGCTTGATTGCGGGATGGGCGTGACCAATCAATTCGCGCGCACCGGCATTCCATTCAACGCACTGAAGTCGATCTTCATCACGCACCATCATGCCGATCACAACATTGAATATGGCCCGCTGCTGATCGTCGGCTGGATACAGGGCCTGCCGCTTGATGTGCATGCTTTCGGGCCGCCGCCGCTCAGGCAGATGACCGACGACTTCATGCGCGCCTATAAGCAAACGGTCGACTTCTGGGCCGAGGACTTCCATATGAAGCCGCTCACGTCTGTCAACGTGCAGGAAATTTCAGCAGCCGGCCCGGTGACGGCGGACGACAACGTTAAAGTCTCCGCAATCCTGGTCGAGCATCCGCCGGTAAAGCCTGCCTTGGCCTACCGTTTCGATTTCAAGGACCGTTCGATCGCATTTTCCGGCGACACCGCGCCGCTCGAAGCAGTGGCGAAAATGGCGAAGGGTGCGGACGTATTGGTGCACGAAACGATGTACGTGCCGGCGGTCGAGAAATACATCAAAGGCCAGATCGCCCAAGGGCGGCCGGTGAAATTCGAGGCCTTCATGGAGCATATGAAGGCCGACCACACACCGTCCGAAGACGTCGGCCGCATCGCTCAGGAGGCGGGCGTCAAAACGCTTGTGCTCTCGCATCTTACTCCGGCGATCGACAGCATCAGCGACGACATCTGGCGCGAGCCGGTCGCAAAGTTTTTCAAGGGTGAGATCATTGTCGGCAAGGACCTGATGGTCGTGTGAAATGGTCAAAAGCACGCGTGCCCGATTTAGGTCAGTAGCGACCATTGCGTGAAAAAAGCCGTCAGCCGTAGCGCAACTTCATGGCGAGGATCGGCGCCATCAACGTGAGCGTCACCGCGTTGGAGCCGATCAGCGGCCAGTCGCCGATCGCAAGGCCGTAGATCAGCCACAGCACTACGCCGGCCGTGAATGCGCCCGTTGCCGGCAGCGACAGCGCGCGCGTTTCCTTTTCGCGGATGACCTTGAGGGCCTGCGGCAGCCAGCATAGCGTGGTGAGCATTGCGCCGGTGCCGCCAACGACATCGATGAGTGGGAAGGTTGGCATAAGATAGCGTTACGGCTGATTCGACTCCGGAATATGACAGTCGCAGGCCGGCCCGACCGAAAGTCCATGCCATGCAACCGCAACCATCCATCCTGCCTCGACAACTCGCCTGCGGGCGCTGCGGCGCAACGTTCGAATGCGGGCTTGGCGACCAATTGCTGGTGCACGGCCGTACCCTACGCCCTGCCGATGCCGGCCTCCCCGGCCGAGGATTGCCTCTGTCCCGCCTGCCTTCGCAAAGTTGCTGAAGCACCGGCCGCCGAAGCACTGGCCGGAAAGCCCGGTCCTCGTCTATAGAAAGGGCCGCCGCAGTCCGCGGTCGCTCCAGGTGAGACCATAGGTGAGACCATTCTCATGATCGACTTTTATGCGCTGACCAGCCCGAACGTGCAGAAGATCTTCGTCATGCTCGAGGAATGCGGGCTGCCCTACAACATCAAGCCGGTCGACGTGTGGGCGGGCGACCAGTTCACGCCGGAATTTGCCAAGATCAATCCGCTACTCAAGGTGCCGGCGATCGTCGACAACGAAGGCCCGGGCGGCAAGCCCTACACCGTCATCGAGTCGGGCGCGATTCTCATTTATCTCGCCGAGAAAACCGGCAAGTTCATTCCGCACGAGCCGGTCGCCCGCTATGACACGCTGCAATGGCTGATCGTGCAGATCGCCAATGTCGGGCCGATGAGCGGCCAGCATGTGCATTTCAGCAAGTTCGCCGGGCCTGGCCACGACTACAGCGCCACGCGCTACCGCACGCAGGTGATCAAGCTGTTCGACCTCTACGAGCAGCGGTTGTCAGCACATCCTTATGTGGCCGGAAATGATTACACCATCGCCGATATCGCGGCGTGGCCGTGGCTGCGCAATTTCGAACTGCTTGCAATCGACCCGGCAAAATATCCAATCATTAAGAAATGGGTGGACAAGATTGCCGCCCGCGAAGCCGTCAAGCGCGCGCTTGCCCAGGTGGGTACACTCAAGTCGGTTCGCGACAAGGCCAGCGATGACCAGAAGGACCGCTTCTTCGGGCGGGGCAAATACGCCCGGGCGTGAGGCCACGAAACGGCATCGTGCCATTCTATCGACACGATGCGGCTCTAGTTCCGCGTTGAATTTTACAGCCACGAACGGCTTGCGCGCGGCGCCATTGCGTCGCGCGCGCCCGCGTTGAGACACCGATGTTTCGCATTTTTGAGAAATCCCTGGCGCCGACCGCCATTCCCGGAAGCGCCGAGCCGCCGCCCGGCCTGGTCGCCTTCTATTGGTATTTCGCCCGCCAGGCGAAAGGGCCTTTCGCTGCGCTGTTCGCGGCCGGCTTCGCGGTGGCGCTGATCGACGTGATGATCCCGGTCTTCATCGGGAAAGTCGTCACGCTGGTCAGCAACAGCAAGCCGGAAGAGTTGCTGGCCTCCGCATGGCCGGTGCTGCTGGTCATGGCCATGGTCCTGCTTCTGCTTCGGCCCGGCGGCCTACACCATCCAGCAGCTGGTGATGAACCAGGCCATCGCCGCCAACGTCGCCAACCGAATCCGCTGGCAGAACCATTGGCACGTCGCGCGCCAGTCATGGGCCTTCTTCCAGAACGATTTCGCGGGCCGCATCGCCACGCGTGTGATGCAGACCGGACCGGCGATCCGCGAAAGCCTGGTCTCGCTGCTCACCGCCGTCTGGTTCATCCTGATCTACGGCACGTCGTCGCTGATCCTGCTCGCCACCGCCGACCGCTGGCTGGCGGTGCCGGTGCTGCTCTGGTTCGCCGGCTATATGGTGATGCTGCGCATCTTCGTGCCGCGTATGCGCGACAAGTCGAAGGTGATGTCGGAAGCCCGCTCGCTGCTGACCGGGCGCATCGTCGACACCTACACCAACATCGTGACGGTGAAGCTGTTCGCGCGCGCCAAGGACGAAGACGCCTATGTGCGCGAGGCAGTCGACCATCACACCGACCGTTTCCATGAATCGCTGCGCCTCAACACGCTGTTCGGTCTGACGCTGGCGGTGCTCAACGCCTGGCTGATCGCCGGCACCGGCGCCTTCGCGATCATGCTCTGGCGTTATGGCCATGTCAGCGTCGGCACGGTTGCCATGGCTTTGCCGATGACGATGCAGATCGTCAGTGCGTCCGGCTGGGTTGCCTGGCAGGTCACCAGCATTTTCGAAAATATCGGCGTGGTGCAGGAAGGCATGATGACGATCGCGCAGCCGCACACGCTCACCGACCGCGCCGATGCCCGCACGCTCGATGTCGCGCGCGGTGCACTTCGCTTCGAGGACATTCGTTTCGGTTATGGCCGCGAAAGCGGGCTGATCGACGGCCTCACGCTCGACGTGCAGCCCGGCGAGAAAATCGGCCTGGTCGGCCGCTCCGGCGCCGGCAAGTCGACGCTGGTCAACCTGCTGCTGCGTTTCTTCGATCTGGAAGGCGGACGCATCCTCATCGACGGCCAGGACATTTCCGCGGTTTCGCAGGAGAGCCTGCGCTCGCAGATTTCGATGGTGACGCAGGATACGTCCCTGCTGCACCGCTCGATCCGCGACAACATTCGCTACGGCCGTCCGGGCGCCAGCGACGCCGATATCATTGCGGCCGCCGAGATGGCGCATGCCGACGAATTCATCGCCGAACTCGAAGATTGGCGGGGCCGCCGCGGCTACGACGCCCATGTCGGCGAACGCGGCGTGAAATTGTCCGGCGGCCAGCGCCAGCGCATCGCTATCGCCCGCGTGATCCTGAAGAATGCGCCGATCCTCGTGCTGGACGAAGCGACCTCGGCGCTCGACAGCGAAGTAGAGGCTGCCATCCAGTCGAGCCTCGGTACGCTGATGCAGGGCCGCACCGTGATCGCCATCGCGCACCGGCTGTCGACCATCGCGCAGATGGACCGGCTGGTGGTGCTCGACCGCGGCCGCATTGTTGAGCAGGGCTCGCATGATGAGCTGTTGCGCCGCAACGGCCACTATGCCTCGCTCTGGCGGCGGCAGTCCGGCGGCTTCATCGACGTCTCCGACCAGCAGGCGGCGGAGTAAGCGTCCGCCCGCTCTTTCCACCGCCGGACGCGCGGACCATAATGGCGGCCCCGCCTCTGCCCTCACACGGACAAACCGCATGATCCTCGAAATCGCGCAGATCGACGTGAAGCCCGGAATGGAAGCTGAATTTGAAACCGGCGTGAAAAAAGCCGCGCCGATTTTCAAGCGCGCCAAAGGCTGCAAGTTCATGACGCTGCAGCGCTCGCACGAAATGCCGCAGCGCTATCGCCTGTTCGTGCAGTGGGAAACGCTGGAAAACCACACCAAGGATTTCCGCGAGTTCATCGGATTTCCAGGAGTGGCGCAAGCTCGTCGGCCATTGTTTCTCGGCGCCGCCGAATGTCGAGCACGTGACCGAAGTCATGCGCGGTTTCTGACTAATGAACCGCATCCTCACGACACATACCGGCAGCCTTCCGCGCACCGCCAAGGTGGTCGAATTGCTGCTCGCCGAGGAGCAAAAGCCCGGCGCGCGCCGCGCCGAATTGCAGGCGGCGGTGCGCGAGGCCGTGGCGCAGGTCGTGCACAAGCAAGTCGAATGCGGCATCGACATCATCAATGACGGCGAGCAGGGCCGCACGGATTACACCGTGCATGTGCTCAAGCGGCTGACCGGGTACGAAGGCGATAGCGCGCCGCCGATGGGCACCGGTGAGCCGGAATTCCCCGAGCTGGCGGAAATCCTCAAGCATTTCGCGTCGCCGTTCCAGCACCGCCCGGCCTGCAACGGCCCTGTGGACTGGAAGGACTGGCCCGCCGCGCAGGCCGATATCGACATTGCGAAGGCGGCGATCCAGGGCGCCAAGGCCGAGGACATCTTCATGACCTCGCCCTCGCCCGGGCAAATCGCGCGCTATCTCAAGAACAACTATTACAAGAACGACGAGGATTACATTTTCGCGCTCGCCGATGTCATGCGCAAGGAATACCAGGCGATCGTCGCGGCCGGCTTCATCCTTCAGCTCGACTGCCCCGATCTCGCCATGCTGCGGCACATGGTTTATCTCGACCTTCCGCTTGCCGACTATCGCAAGATCATCACGACCAATGTTGCCGCGCTCAATCACGCGGTGCGCGACCTGCCGCCCGAACGCATGCGCATGCATGTGTGCTGGGGTTCGACCATGGCGCCGCACCATACGGACGTCGAGTTCAAGGACATCGTCGATATCGTGCTGTCGGGCCGACCGCACGCGGTGTCATTCCCCGCCGCCAATGCGCGGCACGAGCACGAATGGAAGATCTGGCGCGATGTGAAGTTGCCGGCCGGCAAGAAGATCATTCCGGGTGTCATCGATTCCACGTCGAATATTGTCGAGCACCCGGAAGTGGTCGCGGACCGCATCCTGAATTTCGCTTCGGTGGTCGGGCGCGACAACGTCATTGCCGGCGTCGACTGCGGTTTCGGCACGTTTGCCGGCAGGGTTCAGGTCGACACCAAGATCGTGTGGCTCAAGCTGCAATCGCTGGCCGAAGGCGCGCGGCGCGCCTCGAAGCAGCTGTGGGCCAGGGCGGCGTAACCTATCGGCACGGGCTTCGGCACCCGGTCGCCAAGGTTGCTTACTTCCCCAGGTCTGGAAATGGAAAGAATTCGGAAAGTTGCTCTTTCGTCATTGGCTTTTCCAGAAATTTATTTGCAATGGCGTCGGCCATAATACCTTCGACATTGGAAATCTGATCCATTTGCATGGAAGACCGCGGATGGGATTGTGGAAGCGCCTTGGCGATCAATTCCTTCGGTATTTTCATCTTGGCGGCGTACATGTCGAGAGCTTGCGGATTGGAATACATCCATTCGACAGACTCACGATAGCCCTTCATGAATCGCTCAATCACGTCCTTCTTAGTTCTTCAACGCATTCGCATTGACGATCTGTACCCGCACGGTCTGATTTCGGGTGGACGGGACGTCACTGCCGCGCGCGAGAACACGGATTTGTCCTGCATTGATTTCTTTCAGCCCGAACGGCGGAGACGCCCAGCCGATATCAATTTGGCCCGACATCACGGCAGTTAGCGTCGCAGGTGGTCCGCCGGTCGCCGTCGGCTTCGCCTTCATACCGAGCTCATGGCCAAACCCGACAACGAGGCTGTTGGTGGAGGATCCACTTGTCGAATAAGCAATCGTGTTATTGGGGGTCGCATCCTTCAGCGACTTGATCGGCGAGTCCGCGCGGACATACCAGTAGAGATCACCGGTGCCGGTGAAAGCCGGCGTCAATACGCGAACTGGAGCGCCGCGGACAAAGGCACGCATTGCCCCGGTTGTACCCATGCCGATTCCGATATCGGCGCTGCCGGAAATGACAGCCTGCAATGTCTCGCCGGCGCCGTTCGTGCCAAAGTTTTCGAGCACGATACCGTATTTTTTGAAGATGCCGGCGTCCTGGCCGAGCAACGTTGCCTGGTTTTCCCAGGTGGTCAGTTGCCCGACCGCTATCTTCAACGTGTCTTCTGCGCGCACACCGGACGCCGCAACAGAGCAAAGCGCGGCGACCACCAACGAACAGATATTTCGTTTGAAATTTTTCATTCGATTGGCCTTTCCCACCTTACGACACAGACATTCCCCGGTTAAGCTCACAACACGTTCCGAACGCTCAGCCTATTCCATCGTGATCCCGACCTGACGCACCAAAGCGCCGAGACGTTCACTTTCTAAATCGATGAACGACTTGAATTCCGCGGCGTCATTGCCGACAGGCGTGACATAAATCTTCGCGAAATTAGCGCGATAGGCTGGATCTTGCGAGATCGCCTTTGCCTCGGCATTCAGCTTGTCGAGGATTGCCTTCGGAGTGCCGGTCGGCGCCAGCAGACCGAACCAGCCAATGAAAGTGAGATCCTTGTAGCCAAGCTCTTGCGTCGTCGGCACATTGGGAAGCGCCGGTGAGCGCACGGGGCTCGTCACCGCCAGCGCCTTCAGCTTTCCGGCCTCAAGCATCCCGGTGATCGGCGGCACGCCGGCCACCACCATATCGACACGCCCGCCGATCACATCCTGAAACGCGGTGGGGAATGCCCGATAAGGCACATGGGTCATATTGAGCTTTTCCTCGACCCGCAGCAGTTCGCCGAGAAGATGAAGGTTGGTACCAACCCCGGGCGAGGCAAAAGTAAAGTTGCGTCCCTTCTTCGAGGCTTCGATGAACTCCTTCAGCGTGTTAATGCCGAGCGACGGCGAAACCACGAAGGCATTGTCGATCGTACCGAGCAGCGAAATCGGCACCAGGACCTTGTTCGGATCGAAACCTTTCTTCGGATAGAGATGACCGAGCACGCCATTGGTATCTTTTGAGCCAAGGAACAGCGTGTAACCGTCGGGCTTCTGCGCAGCGGCGTATTCGGTGCCGAGGAGGCCGCCGGCTCCGAGCTTGCTTTCGACCACCACCGGCTGGCCGACGCGCTTGGACAGCGCATCGGCGAACTGACGCGCAATGATGTCGGGTGTGGTGCCGGCCGAATAAGGGCAGACAATCGTGATCGTGCGCGACGGATAGGCATCTTGCGCCTGCGCCGGAAGCGCGAGCGCGACCAGCGCGGCGAAAATCAAGCGGATCATAGTGACCTCCCCCTTATTTCTCTTTTTATTGCAGCGCATGCACGCATTTTGCCGTCGTACCACCAGCCAAAATTTCCACAGCTTGAGTTGAAAGTCCATACTTATGTCTTTTCGACGCCATGTATCGCATCGAGAGGGTCAAAAATTCGCTCGCGCCGCCTACAACAGACACAGGACGCTGGCGGCGGGGCCGTTCGTTCGACTGTTTTGTCGCGGCGAGCGCGCTCCAGATGCGCGCCGGCGTCGCCGGCATGTCGAAATGGCTCACTCCGGCGAAGCGCAATGCGTCCATCACGGCATTCATGCAGGCCGGCAACGCACCGGTCGTGCCCGCCTCTCCAACTCCCTTGGCGCCGAGTGGATTGTTCGGGCTCGGCGTTGTGTGATGGGCCGCGCTCAGTGGCGGCAGCAGATGCGCGCGCGGCATGACGTAGTCCATGAAGCTGCCAGTCATCAATTGACCGTCTGACTCGTCGTACTGGCAATATTCGCCGAAGACCTGGCCGGCACCCTGCATGATTCCGCCAGCAAGTTGCCCGTCAGCCAATGTCGGATTGAGGACGTTGCCGATATCGTCGACCGCCGTGTAGCGCAGCACCTCGACAGCGCCGGTGTCCAGATCGACATCGACCTCTGCGATGTGCACGCCACTCGGAAAGGCCTGCGAAATTCCACGTTCGGCGACGGTATCCAAAGGATGCGGCGAATCTGCTGCGCTGCGTTCGATCAGCTGCGTCATCGCAATGGAGCGGTCGGTACCGGCGATGGTGAATACGCCATCGGCAAACTCGATATCCTCGACATTGGCTTCGAGAGCATCGGCAGCGAGCCGGCGGGCTTTTTCGATCACGATATCCGCGCCGACCTTGAAAGCGCTGCCCTGCAACATGCCTGAACGCGAACCGATCGACGGATTTCCCGAGAGCTTCGGCCCATCAGGATCGCCCGACTTACTGACCACCAGGTCCACCGGCACGCCAAGCCAGCGCGCGACCAATTCGGGAAAAACCGTTTCGTGCCCCTGCCCGCTGGGCCCAGCGACGTTGTGAATGACAATATTGCCCCGCTCGAACAGGATCGCGACCTCATCTTTCTTTGTGCCACCGCCCCCCGACGGTTCAATGAACATCCCACAGCCGATGCCGCGCAGCTTGCCCTGCTTGCGTGACGCGCGTTGGCGCGAACGGAAGCCTTGCCAGTCCGAAAGCTCCTTCGCCTTGGCCAACGCGCCGCCGAAGTCGCCGCTATCGAAATTGGCGCCCGTCGGCGACTTGTACGGCATCTGCTCCTTGGCAATGAGATTGCGTTGGCGCAATTCAAGCGGATCAATGCCAAGCTTGGCGGCGGCCTCGTCGACCAGACGTTCGACAATGTAATTCGCCTCGGGACGGCCGGCCCCGCGATAGGCATTCGTTGGCGCGGTATTCGTCATCACTTGCTTGTGGCGGCCATAGACCGCGTCGACGTCATAGACGCCGGCACCGATGAACTTGCCATTGATCGAGTTGGTGAGAACACCAGCGGGAGCGAGATAGGCACCGGAGTCGCAAAGCCAGGTGGTACGCAGCGCAAGGAACTTGCCGCGCTTGCTATAGGCAAGCTCGCCTCGCAGCGAGATGGCGCGGCCATGATTGTCGGTCAGGAAATCCTCCGACCGCGTCGACAACCATTTCACTGGTTTGTTCAGCGTCTTCGCAAGGTGCAGCATCACCGCGTATTCGGGAAATGGCGCCGTTCGCGCCCCGAAGGCGCCGCCGACGTCGAGCATCTGCACGCGTAGCTGGTCCGGCGAAATACCCGCCATGATGGCGAGATCATCGCGGAAGGAGCGCGCGCCCTGGTTGGCGCACCAGATGTTATAAACGTCGGCGGCCGTATCGTAAGACACCAGCGCGCCGCGCACCTCCAGCGGTGTCGGGGCCACACGAGGGCTCTCTGCGGTTAGTGTGACAACGCCATAGGCATGCGCGAAGGCTTCCGCCGTTTTCTGCTCATCGCCATATTCGAAATCGAAGCAAATATTGCCGGGGACATTATCGTGGATAACGAAGGCGCCGTCGGCAATCGCGTTCTCAACGCCGATGACCACCGGCAGGTCCTCATATTCAATATTGACGAGATCGGCGGCATCCCGTGCCGCCGCGGCGGTTTCCGCCACAACAGCCACGATCTCTTCACCAACAAAGCGGACGCGGTCGCGCGCCAATACCGGCCGTTGGGGGACGAGAATACCTTGCCCGCCGCGACCTGGCGGCGGTGAAATCGGTGGCACTGTGGCGAAGTTTACGTCCGCAATATCGCGCCCCGACAGAACGGCGATCACCCCCGGACTGGCTGCGGCTGCGCTTACATCGATTGACTTGATAATCGCATGCGCACGGTCGGAACGACAAAATGCGCAATGAACCTGGCCAGGCAGGTTCCAGTCATTGCTGAAATGCCCGCGGCCGGTCACCAGCCGCAGGTCCTCGCGCCGGCCATTAAAGTTCGATTGTGTGTTGGGCAATTCTGTCTCGCGCTATCCTGTCCGGCCCACGCTTAGCGCAGTTCGATTTCCATTGAGATGGCGTCGCCGCGATAAACGCCGTGGCCAGCATAGAGAATAATGCCGTTCTTATCGACGGCGATGCGGTCGACCTTGGCCACCGGCGCATTGAGTGGGATCTTCAGCAGCGACGAGATTTCGACATCGGCCAAGCCAATGGTCAACGTCTGCCAGGCTTTGGCGATGCGCGCACCGGCAATTTTGTGCAAGATCGGCAACGTCGGCAGCCGGCGAAACTGTAGCGGCGGGCCCTGCTTGAACAATTCGAATTCAAGATAGAAGCGCCCCACCAGATAAGGCCGACCTTCGCGCAGGTGCAGCCTTCGCATCATTTGATATTTCGGCGCAGGCTTGCCCTTCACCAGGTCAAAAGACGGCAATTGGCTCACAACGCGCCGCTCGATCACCTCGATCTTGGCACCTTCATGCGCCGAGATGAGCGACTGCCAATCGATCGCGAGCTTGTGGGCATAACCCTCGGTCGGCGAACGGCGCACGAAAGTGCCCTTGGCGCGCAGTCGCTCGAGTAACCCCTCCTGCTCAAGGAGTCCAAGCGCCTCGCGCATAGTGCCGCGCGCCACGCCAAATTCGGCCGCCAGTTCGTCCACATTGGGAATGCGACTGCCCACCGGCCACTCGCCGGACACGATTCGATTCCGGAAAAGAGTGGCGAGCTGGATGTAGCGCGCAACCGGGCTAAGGCTGAGGTCGGTCGGCATTGCCCGCAAGGCGCTTCTGGTCATGGTCATTCACACCCTACACACTAAATCGCGTCGCATTAACGAGAACCCGGTCGGTAGCGCGGATCGAGCGGATGGCCGACATCATCCCGCACTGGCTTATTCAGTCAATAGTATGGACTTTCGAAGCTTGTGGCGATAAGGCTTTTTCAAGTGCGGGAAGGCCTATGAGCCGGTTGCCGATCACCATTGCCAGCTGGGATTACGACCGGGTCCGCGCCCTGACTGACGGGCGCGTGCGCGTCGAAGGTTGCGACGTCAATTACATTACCATGCCGGTCGAGGAATGCTTCGAGCGCGCCTATTTCCACGGTGAATTCGAGGTGGCCGAAATCGGCTTCAGCCCCTTTTTGATCGCACTGTCCCGCGGGCCGACACCTTATGTTGCATTGCCCGTATTCCTCTCACGCACATTTCGCCACTCGGCGGTTTATGTCCGGAGTGATCGCGGCATCGAAGGCCCAGCCGACCTGCGGGGCAAGCGCATCGGTGTGCCGGAATATCAGATGTCCGCTGTGATGTGGTTCCGCGGCTATCTTCAGGACGAGTTCGGCATCAAGGCCGCGGACATCGACTGGGTACAAGCGGGGCTGGAAAATCCCGGCCGGCGCGACAAGTTCCCGCTCAACCTGCCAACGGGATTTCCGCTCACCTCGCGCGACGACAAATCGCTGTCCGCAATGCTCGCCGAAGGGGAAATCGATGCCGTTATGTCGGCGCGCGCGCCGTCCTGCTTTGCCAACCGGCATCCAAAAGTCCGACGCCTGTTCCCCGACTACCGCACGGCCGAGCAAGACTATTTTCGCAAGACTGGCATATTTCCGATCATGCACGCGCTCGGCATCCGCCGTGACGTTTACGAGAAAAATCGCTGGCTCGCGGCAAGTCTTTATAAGGCGTTCCTACAGGCCAAACGCCTCGCCGACGCCGATCTTGCCGAAGTGACTGCACTGAAGATAGGGCTACCCTGGGTCGCCGCGGAATATGAGGCGACCGTGGCCACTATGGGCGAGGACTTCTGGACCTATGGGCTTAACGCGGCAAACCGCAAGACACTGGCCACGATGGCGCGCTATTCTTATGAGCAAGGGCTTGCAGTGCGACTCGTCGACGTCGATGAAATGTTTGCGGAAGGAAATCTGAGCGAAACTCGCGTTTAGTGGAGAAGAGATCATGAGCATTCAATTGATTTGTGCCTCGCACAGCCCACTGATGCTGACCGACGTGGAAGAGAGCGAGGCCGGCGTCCACGCCCAGTTCTTCCGCGAGCTCGACCAGTGCGCCGCCGCGCTGCATAAGTTCAATCCCGATCTGGTGGTGGTGTTCGCCCCGGATCATTTCAATGGTTTTTTCTACGAGCTGATGCCGATGTTCTGCATCGGCACCGCAGCGCAGGGCACAAAAGACTGGCAGCTGGAAGGCGGCCCGCTACGCGTGCCGCGCGAACTCGCAATTAATTGCGTGCGCTATCTGCATTCCAAGGACATCGACGTCGCCATTTCGCACGAGATGAAGGTCGATCACGGCACCACTATTCCGCTGTTCAAGCTGACGGGTGCGCTGGCGCGCTACAATGTGCTGCCGGTCTTCGTGAATTGCGCGGCCGACCCACGCCCGTCGTTCAAGCGCGTGCGAGCCTTCGGTACCGCGATTGGCGAATTCCTCGCCGACAAGAACCTGCGCATCACCTTTATCGGATCGGGCGGACTGTCGCATGACCCGCCCACTCCGCGACTGGAGATGAGCCCGCCGGATGTGGCCAAAAGGCTGATCCAACGTGCCACGCCGACCGCGGAGGAATACGATACGCGTGAGAAACGCGTGATACGCGCGGCGCGCGATCTCGTCGTTGGTAAAGGTCCCTGCCTGCCGCCGGACGAACAATGGGACCACAATTTTTTAAAGAGCTTCCTCGAGTCCAGACTCGAAGATTTCGACACCATGACCGACAAGGAAATCGATCGCGTCGCCGGTTTTGGCGCACACGAAGTGCGCACCTGGGTCGCGGCGGCAGCCGCCGCTAATGCGATGGGCAAGCTCGAGAACGAGTTGAAGTACTACCACCTGGTGCCGGAATGGATCACCGGCATGGGCATCGTCGTCGGCCACACCTAGAGCGTTGGAATTATGCTCGGCAACCAGGGCGCGTCGGGACGCGTGCACTCCGCGGACGTCGATATCTTCTATCGAAAATTCGGCAAGCCCGGTCACACGCCGGTGCTCATCGTGCATGGCTTGTCTTACTTTTCTTACGACTGGACCGACGTTGCCACCCTTATCGCAATAGACCGCGAGGTGGCTGCCATCGACATGCGCGGTTTCGGTGAGTCCGGCTGGAGCGCAGCGCGCGACTACAAGCTTGAGACACTGAGCAAAGACGTCATCGCCGTGCTCGACGCCCTCGGCTGGAGCAAAGCCGTGCTGATGGGCCATTCCTTCGGTGGCCGCGTCTGCCTCGCCACCGCCGGCTGGAAGCCGGAACGCGCCGCCGCTCTCCTGCTGGTTGATTTCGCACCGGACATTGCAACGTCGGGCCGCCGCTATACCGCTCAGCGCATTGGCGGCCAGCCGGATGTCTTTGCCTCCGTCGAGGAAGCGATGGCCTATGAGCACGAGAACCCGGCCGATGCCAGGCGGCGCGCACGCTGGGAAGCCTTCCTGAAGAAAACGGACAAAGGCTACGCGCTCAAGCGTGACCTGCATTATCGCGACAATTTCAAGAAGGCACTGGAGTCGGGACAATCGACGCCGGTGCCGGCCTTTCTGTGGCCCATGCTAACGGACATAAAAATTCCGACGATGGTCATCCGCGGCAGTGAATCAAACATGTTGGAGGCCGCGACGCTCGACAAGATAAAGCAACTCAATCCTCGCGCCGCCACCGTCGAGCTTGCCGGCAGTCACGACCTCGCCGGCGACAATCCGGATGGCCTGGCCAAAGTTGTAAACGGATTTTTCGCCGCCAACGGGCTTTAACAACAGAAATTCCGCGAGGTGCTCGACACCAGCGCGACCGGGTCGAAGCCTATTGTAATCGAACGACATATTTGACTAGAGCGCGGCGAGCGCGCCCAGCATTGTCCGTCGCGTGAGTTTTGTGCCGGCCATCACATCCTCCCCAAATCAAAGTCTATTTCACCAGTCCGACGACCCGCGGCAGCCACAAGGTCAGTTCCGGGATCATCGTGATCGCAATCAGCGACATGAGCAGCGGTATGAGCCAGGGCAGAATGGCCATGGTCGTCCGCTCGATCGACAATTTGGCAATTCTCGACAGCACGAACAGCACCATGCCGAGCGGCGGATGCAGCAGCCCGATCATCAGGTTAAGTGTCATCATCACGCCGAAATGCACCGGGTCGATGCCGACTTTCACAATCACCGGCATCAGCACCGGCACCAGAATGCTGATCGACGCAATCGGCTCCAGGAAGCAGCCGATCACCAGCAGAAGCACATTAATCAGCAGCAGGATGATGTAGCGATTGTTGGTCAACGCCAGCAGCGCCTCGGTCGTGTACTCGGTGACGCGCGTGGTCGTCAGCACCCAGCCAAACAGCGAGGCCGCGCCGACGATCAACAGGACGCCGGCCGTGGTCTCGATGGTGTCCATCGAGACCTTGTAGAACTGCTTCGGAGTCAGGGTGCGATAGAGAAAGATTCCAAGAACCATGGCCCAGGCGCAGGCCGCAATTGCTGCTTCCGTCGGCGTGAACCAGCCAAATGTCATGCCGCCGACAATGATCGCCGGGGTCAGCAACGCGGGAAATGCGGCAATGAAAGTCGTAAAAAGCGTGCGCCACACGAAGGCCTGGTCGCGACCCATGCCGTAGCGCCGCGCGCAGTAGTAGACATAGGCCATCATGAAGGCCGTCATGACGAAGCCGGGAATGACGCCGCCGAGAAACAGCGCGCCGATCGAGACGTTGCCCATCATGCCGTAGATCACGAATGGCAAGGACGGCGGGATGATCGGCCCGAGCGTGGAGGACGCCGCGGTGACGCCGACCGAAAATTCGGTGTCGTAGCCGTGATCCTGCATCGCCTTGATCTCGATGGTGCCGAGGCCCGCGGCGTCGGCGATCGCGGTGCCCGACATGCCGGCGAAGATCACCGAGCCGATGATGTTGACGTGCGCGAGCCCTCCCCGCGTCCAGCCGGCAAGCGCAACGGCGAAATCATAGATGCGGTTGGTGATGCCGGCGGAATTCATCAGGTTGCCGGCCAGGATGAAGAACGGCACCGCCAGCAGCGGAAATGAATCAATGCCGCCCGCCATCCGATGCAGGATCACGAAATCCGGCAACTGGGCGGAGAAATGCGTGTAGAGAAAAGACGAGCCAGCCAGCGCGATGAACACCGGAACACCGGCGAGCAGCACCGCAATGAAGATGAAGGCCATGACGATCATGCGCTAGTCCGCCGCGATCTGGTCGGTGACGTCATGTGGCCGACGCCACCCGAGCCGCGCATTGCGCCACACGTTTTGCAGCTGGCGCAAAAACATCCCGAAACAGCCGAGCGCCACGCCGGCATAGACGTAGCTCATCGGCAGGTCGAACACGGTCATGCGCTGCACGCCCATGCGCTCGATGATGGTCCATGACAGGAAGGCGAGCAGGCCGATGAACGCCAGTTTGACGAAATCGACAAAAGCCAAAAGCGTGGCGCGCAGCGGCCCCGGCTTCATAACGTTCGAGAGCAATTCGACGGCGATATGGGTGTTGCGCCGCGTGACCATGATGCCGCCGATAAACACCACCCACATCAGGCCATAGCGGGCGATTTCCTCGGTCCAGGCCAGGCTGTCGTTGAGCACGTAGCGCGTGAAAAACTGGAGAAAAACGATGAAGGCCAGCGACCAGAACAGCACGAAAGCGAGCCAGTCTTCCGGGTGATGCTCGATGATCACCTCGGCGTCTTCGGCCTCTATCAGGCGCTTCTCGCCCTTGGGCGTTTCTTTTTCGCTCATCGCTCCCCCGCGCCGCAGATTGCACCGGTCATGCCGCGGCCCTGACCGCGGCATGACCGAACTCGCATCGGTTTCGCTATTTCAACGCCTGCAGCGCGTCGTATTCCGCCTTGCTCCAGCCGGCGCCGGCGGAAGCATCATTGTGCAATGGGATCGCGGCCTTGCGGAACGCCTCACGGTCGACGACGACCACCGTCTTGCCCATCCCGCGCAATTGATCGGCGATCTTCTGTTCTGACGTGCGGATCTCCTCAGATGCCTTGGACGCGGCCTGCGTCAGAACCTCTTCAAACACCTTTTTGTCGTCATCCGAGAGCTTCGCCCAGACGTGGCCGCCGACGATGGTCACAAGCGATTCCACGATGTGGCCAGTCAGCATGATATGCGACTGCACTTCGTAGAATTTTTTGGCCATGATGGTCGGTAGCGGATTTTCCTGGCCGTCCACGGTGCCTTGCTGCAAGGCCAGGTAGACTTCAGCAAAGGCGATCGGCGTGGCATTGGCGCCGACCGATTTCGCCAGCATCAAATACAACGGCGCCGGCGGCACGCGCAGCTTCATGCCCTTCATGTCTTCGGGCTTCTTGATTTCCCGGTTGGCGGTGACCATGCGCTCGCCGTAATAAGTGAGCGCCACGATCTTGTGCTTGGTTTTGTCTTCGTAGCCCTTAGCGATATCGCGGAACAATTTGCTGTCGCGATAGGCCTTCCAGTGATTGAAATCGCGCAGCATGAACGGCGCGCCCGAGATCGCGAGCGGCTTGTGGATGGAGCCGGCGAAAGAAGTGCCGGTATAGATGATGTCGACCGTGCCGAGCCCGAGACCTTCGTTGATCTGGTTTTCATTGCCGAGCTGCGAGGCCGGAAATACGCCGATCTCGTAGCGGCCATTGGTGCGTTTCTTGATTTCCTCGGCCGCCCACAGTGCCTGGGTGTGATAGGGCTCTGAGACTTCGTAGACGTGGGCCCATTTGAGCTTGGTCTGGGCCCCGGCGGGGCCAGCCATAACAAACAGCGCGGCAACAAGAGCGAGACCGTGCGCCAAATGGCGCGGCCAATTCGGCATGCTAACCTCCCCGGTGTGGCGGTTATTTTTTAGGGTCGCCTGTTGGTGAGGATGTTACTATGCGGTCGGCGTCCCGCAACAGCCTTTATTGCCCACTTGTAAGCCACTTGCCCACGCGCTGCCGTCAAACCAGTCAGGCATTTTATGAGCACACCACGAACCATCCGGCTTTCGCCCGAAGATAATGTCGTTGTCGCCGTCGACCAGATTGCGTCCGGCGTTGCTGCCGCGGGCGTGACCGCGCGCGAGCGGGTTCCACGCGGGCACAAGATGGCGGTGACAGCCATTCGCGAAGGCGAACCGGTCACGAAATACGGGCAAACGATCGGCTTTGCATCGAAGGCGATTTCTCCCGGCGACTGGGTGCACGAGCAAAATGTGGGCTTGCACGACTTTGCCCGCGACTACCGGTTTGCCGAAGGAGCAAAGAACGACGAGATCCTGCCGCCGGAGCAACGCGCGACGTTTGAAGGCTATCTGCGGCCCAACGGCAAAACCGGCACGCGCAACTACATCGGCATTCTCACCTCGGTGAATTGCTCGGCATCGGTCGCAAAATTCATCGCCGAAGAGGTCAATCGATCCGGCATTCTTGACGACTATCCGGAAATCGACGGCGCCGTCGCCTTTGTTCATGGCAGCGGCTGTGGCATGGCGGCCTATGGCGAAGGCTGGGACCTGTTGCGGCGGACGCAATGGGGCTACGCCACCCATCCCAATCTCGGCGCTGCCTTGATGGTCGGCCTGGGCTGCGAGGTGTTCCAGATCGATCGCATGAAAGATGAGTATGGAATGGTCGAGGGCGATCATTTCCAGACCATGACAATCCAGGCGACCGGCGGAACGAGAAAAACGATCGAGCAAGGTCTCGATCGCATCAAGTCCATGTTGCCGGTGGCCGCGCGCGCCAAGCGCGAAACCCGGCCCGCTTCGGAGATCGTGCTGGCGCTGCAATGCGGCGGCTCGGACGGCTATTCCGGAATCACTGCCAATCCGTCGCTGGGCGCCGCCGTCGACACCTTGGTGAAACACGGCGGCACGGCCGTTCTGGCGGAAACGCCGGAGATCTATGGCGCCGAGCATCTGCTGACGCGGCGCGCGGTCAATCGCGCGGTCGGCGAAAAACTGGTCGAGCGGATCCGCTGGTGGGAGGACTACACAAAACGCAATGGCGGCGAGATGAACAACAACCCGGCGCCAGGCAACAAGGCCGGCGGGCTCACGACCATCCTGGAAAAATCGTTGGGCGCCGCGGCCAAGGGCGGCAGCACCACATTGCGCGCCGTTTACGAATATGCCGAGCCGGTGAAGGAAAAAGGCTTCGTATTTATGGACACGCCCGGCTTCGATCCAGTCGGCGCCACGGGTCAGGTTGCCGGCGGCAGTAACGTCATGTGCTTCACCACCGGCCGTGGATCCGCTTTCGGCTGCAAGCCTGCGCCGTCGATCAAGCTTGCCACCAATACCGACATGTATCGGCGCATGACCGAGGACATGGATATCAACTGTGGCGATGTCCTCGACGGCACGTCGATTGAGACAAAGGGCCAGGAAATTTTCGAAAAAGTCTTGCAGGTCGCCTCGGGCGCCCACACCAAATCCGAAGATCTCGGCTATGGCGATCTCGAGTTCGTGCCATGGCAAATCGGCGCGGTGATGTAGGCGCACGCGCCCGTTCGATCGCTGGCCCGTTTCGCCCAGAAAATCAGGCTGTCAAATCCGCTCAGGGGCAATAGCGAATTAGCGTAAGTTTTGATCCCGCATCAGTTGAAAGCGAATATTCGGATCGGGATCCGTGCCGCGGTACTGGCCGGCCCACCCGTAGATCGGCGCCAGGGTTTGGAAAGTCACCACTCTAGGGGCCGGCGCCTTCCTCTTGGTGACATTTTTGGCTTGTGCCGGCGCAGCGATCAGGGCTGCCAAAGCGACCGCCACCGAAAGAACTTTTATTTGACCTGCGATCATGTAGCACCTCCGCGACCAGCCCCTCATAGATAACACCGGCCGACCCGCATTAATTTCATTGTGTCTAGGGTCTCGTAAACAGGTCCAAACCTCCATCTTTGAAGTCCAATTACCTCCGAAAGCGGATATTCGACGCTGTGTTTGGAATACCGCCCCCTTAGTTGTCACTTCGGGTTGGCGTCACAAATTCAGATTGCTCCGACGACACAGAGCCAGAGGAACGCGAGCGACGCCATTGTCAGCTGCATGTCGGCAATGACAATCCGCCGGCCATGTTGCTTGTAAAATCGCCTGATGCCGGCGTATCGCGGCGAAAGCGGCGTGAGTGCCGCCAGTGCAAAGCCCAGGCCGTTGACGCAGAAAATGATAAGCGTGAGGTACAGCGCGGAGGATGGGGAACGAGCGTCGGGAACGAGAACAGCAAATGGCGGCGTATCCCAGCGCGAGAATCGTTCCCACGACCGCGGAAAGATATGTTTCCGATAGCCGCATGAGACCCAGGCCATCGGTGCACATTGCGATGAGGACGGATCCGAAAAGCAGAGATGCGGGCAAAAGAAAGTAGAGCACGCCAGCGAGGCGTCCAAATCCATTGGCCTCGAGAAGCGGCAACAGCGCAAACCAGGACAGAAAGACCGTGCGATATTCGATGGTCGAGGCAAGGCTGAAATGGACCCGCGGCACCAGCTCGCCGCTCGTCTCGTCGTGCGGAATGTAGGAAATCAGGAAGGCGTTGCCGACCCACCAGAGGTAGGCCACCAGGAACATCACGATGACGGTATCGAGCGAACTCGCCGCTGTGCCGGGCCGGTCATGCGCGAGGGTCACGACAAGCACCACCCCGGTGAAAGCGAAGCCGGCGAGGCCGCCCATGATCCCGACGTGCATATTCGCCGTCGCGTAGAGTTGCCATGGATAGGTTTTGCTTCGGGCCAGGCCGTGACGGCCCACAACAAGCACCACCACCAGGCCGATCGTGGCCGCAAACGTGAAACCCAGGACCGCCCACATCTTGGTAACTCCTCGCAGAGAATCACTGCAATGGACGGCCAGTCTATCCTCTTAAACCGGCAGCGGCCTTCCCAAGGCCCCATGGGACGGAAAGATCGCGACGGGCCACGCGGGAACGATTGGCCTATATCAGCGAATTCATCGAAACCGCGAAGACGTCGGGCCTCATGCAACAAGCAATCGATCGCGGCGGCCAGGCCGGCTACCAGGTGCCTCGGCCGGCGAAGTCCAAATAGGCCGAGCCCTCTGATAATGGCGGCATTGATTTTTCATGGAAATAGGCATCCAATTTCCCGGCAATTCGTTTCCGGCGGGCAGCCCAATCTCTTTGCGATTCATTTCCTTCGTATGGCCCGCGATATCGGGCGTGGGGCGAGCAAATGAAAAAAATTATATCGCTATTGGCGGCGGCGGTTTTAACGCTGACCGCAACGATGTCCGTGCATGCAGCTCAGGGCCCTATGCCTGTGACTGCCGTGCCCGCTTCATCAGCGACAGCCGGACCCTGGGTCGTTGGCGGCATAGGCGTCGGAGTCATTAGCGTGATCGTGCGCGCGGGCATTGTTGGCAAGCGCGAAAACAAGGGAGCTGACTTCGGATGAAGCAACAGCCGCCTTCCTGCTCCCGTTTTTCTGGATTGTTTATCCCGGTAATCTTTTGGGGCAACCCAAACACACGCGAAGGGATGGTTCGATCGAAGCGGGAAATTTTAATTATAAGGAGAGGCAATTCCGACCGTTTCAGGATGCCTACATTGGTCAGGGCACCTCGGTCGGCGGACAGGTCCTGGTGGCGCCCCGTTCAAACAAACCTCCAAAACCCGGCACGCCTGCTTTGGGTGGTAGCGGAGGATCGCAGAAGAATTAATGATGGAGCAAGCCGCATCCACAAACGCAATTGTTTGCGGCGGGAAATGTCACAGAATGCATTATGAATCGCTCCTGGCGCCCCTCAGCGATATCGCTTGCGGCCGTCTTGGTCCGTGCTGCCGGCCTGTATTGCCCGCGCCGAACCGCCCGCGAGCCCTGTGAAAACAGACGCGGCGAGTCTGCGCCCGTCGCGGATTTTCGCGTCGTGCTGGATGTCGGCCACACCACGAAATCGCCCGGCGCCAAAAGCGCGCGCGGCGTCGACGAATTTGATTTCAATTTGCGGCTCGCCCGGCAGATCGATCAGGCTCTCCGCGATGCCGGCTTTGCCAAGACCGTTCTCATGGTGACCGACGGCCGGGCGAACCCGAGCCTCTATGCGCGCGTGGCCCGCGCTAACGCGCTCTCGGCAAATCTGCTGCTGTCGATCCACCACGACGCCGTGCCCGACCGCTTTGTTGAAAAATGGGAATACAACGGGAAGCGCGAAGGGTTCAGCGACCGGTTCAAAGGCCATTCGATCTTCGTCTCCGATGATAATCCCGACCTCAAGGACAGCCTGCTGTTCGCCAGCACGCTCGGCCAGCAGCTGAAGGCGCGCGGCTTGCAATACACACCGCACTACACCGAGAAGTTCATGGGCCGGTGGCAGCACAAGCTCCTGGACGCCGTTGCCGGCGTCTACCGCTACGACACGCTGTTCGTGTTGAAACAAACGCAAATGCCCGCTGTCCTGCTGGAAGCGGGCTCGATCGTGAACCGCGACGAGGAACTGGCGCTGGCCTCCCCCGAGCGACAACAACTCATCACCGCGGCGGTGGTGGATGCCGTCGACAGCTACTGCGCGGCGAAACCGAACAAGCCCGCGCTGCAAATCGCGCAACACTCGAAAGCCCGGCATGTGCTATCGGCGCATTCGCATCAGCGCAGGCGTGCTGGCGACGCCGCGCCGGCAACGCGGGTCTCGCAGTCAAACTTCGATATCCATTGACGCATCGCGACGCCGTAGAACCGATGCGTATAGCGCCTCGCTCATGTGCTCGGCTTTCGTGCCAAGCATTTCGTTGCCAAGCAGACGATAGGCGTGCTCGGACGCAACGATGCTGTAGGACTGCAAGGTTTCCAGTTCAATCGCCGTCGGCTCATGAACATTGGCGAAGTGGGTCGACACCATGCCGAGCAGCAAACCATCGCTGGTAAAGAACGGCGTGCTTTGAACTGCCCGGAAGCCGGCGTCGCGCGCATCCTTCAGGAACGCCGCAAAGTCGGCGTCCTTTTCCACATCGCACACGACCACCGTTTTCCGGAGGCGGAGCGCGCGGCCACAGGCGCAGTTGTCGTTCTTGCCCACCCGCCGGAAGGCCATGAGAAACCGCCCGGACAGGCCACGCTGCGCAACGATGGCCAGCGCATCGCCAATCGGCAATTGGACGTTGCCGTATTCCGCACCGAGCAAGGCAATCGTGTCGTCGAGGATGGTATCGATCGCCTCCTCGAAGGCGCGCGCCGCATACAGACGTTTACTCAGGGGTAATAGCACTGAGACAGCCCCTCCGAACTCCGGCCACCGACGTCAATCCAGTTAATACGTCTTTTGATATATCGTTCCGGGCGCTGACCGCGTGTGCACCGGAATCATAGCTGGCGGACGCTTGCCGGCCACCTTTCCTCGCGCCCGGACTCGCCCCATATTCGGGGTCTGATGGCCAAATCCCCTCCGAAAAAGCCGAAAGATCCGGCCAAACCGACGCGCGCCAAAGCCGCGCGGCCGGACGACAAGCCGACGCCCGATGCGCTCGCCAACCTGCTGAACCCCGGCATCGGCCGCGGCACCGCAGGCCTGGGTTCCGGGACCGGACTCCAGCAGCCGCCGGACAATTCCTGGGATCGCCGCCGCGACTTCTCGGAGGCGCACAAGGCGCGCAAGTCCACACCCAAGGAATTCAACGAGGCGCCCCAGCGCAACTATTCGGCATCGCCCATTACGGGGCTCGATCCGGCGCTGGCGCAGGAACTAGGCCTCGGCGACGACGACGATGCTTCTTCACCCTCCCCTGCAGGGGGAGGGTCGCGCGCCGAAGGCGCGCGGGGTGGGGTGAGCGGCGCCGAAAAAATTCACCCCCTCCCGCCGTCCGGAGCCTGTCATCGGGCCGCGCTTCGCGCGGACCCGTTGGGCCGGCGACCGCCCCCCTCCAGGGGGAGGTAAAGAAAGACGGAAAATATCGCCTGCCGCGTGCCGACCTGCCGACAGGCCCCGGCGGGCTGGCGTCGATGGGCGTCGCCGCGACCGCGGAGTCACTTGAGAAGTTGCTGCGCGAGGGCCGCCCTGAGCTTAGTCAGCAAGTCTGGACACCGCACCGCCCGCCGCGGCCGGAAAAATCCGAAGGCGGCAAGAAACTTGTCATCGCATCCGACTTCGAGCCGAAGGGCGACCAGCCGGAGGCGATCAAGGAACTGGTCGAAGGCGTCAAGCGCAGCGACCGCACGCAGGTGCTGCTCGGCGTCACCGGCTCGGGCAAGACCTTCACGATGGCGAAGGTGATCGAGGCAACGCAGCGCCCTGCCCTCGTCCTCGCGCCCAACAAGACGCTGGCGGCCCAGCTCTATGGCGAGTTCAAGTCGTTCTTCCCGGACAACGCGGTGGAATATTTCGTCAGCTACTACGACTACTACCAGCCGGAAGCCTACGTCCCGCGCACCGATACCTACATCGAGAAGGAATCCTCGATCAACGAGCAGATCGACCGCATGCGCCATTCGGCCACGCGCGCGCTGCTCGAGCGCGACGACGTCATCATCGTTGCGTCGGTGTCCTGCATCTACGGCATCGGCTCGGTGGAAACCTATTCGGCGATGACCTTCACGCTGAAACAAGGCGGCAAGATCGACCAGCGGCAACTGCTCGCCGACCTGGTGGCGCTGCAATACAAGCGCACGCAAGGCGATTTCTTCCGCGGCTCGTTCCGCGTGCGCGGCGACACCGTCGATATTTTCCCGGCGCACTATGAAGATCGCGCCTGGCGCGTCCACTTGTTCGGCGACGAAATCGAGAAGATCGAGGAGATGGACCCGCTCACCGGCGCCAAGACCGACGAGCTGGAGTTCGTGAAGATCTATGCGAATTCACATTACGTAACGCCGCGCCCGACGCTGATCCAGGCGATGGCGGGCATCAAGCAGGAATTGCGCGGGCGCCTCGACCAGCTCAACGCCGCCGGCCGCCTGCTGGAAGCGCAGCGGCTCGAGCAGCGCACGACCTTCGACCTCGAAATGATGGAAGCCACCGGCTCCTGCGCCGGCATCGAGAACTATTCGCGCTACCTCACCGGCCGCAAGCCGGGCGAGCCGCCGCCGACGCTGTTCGAATATGTGCCCGACAATGCCCTGGTTTTCGCCGACGAAAGCCACGTCACCATCCCGCAGCTGGGCGGCATGTTCCGCGGCGACTTCCGCCGCAAGGCGACACTGGCCGAATACGGCTTCCGCCTGCCCTCCTGCATGGACAATCGACCGCTGCGCTTCGAGGAATGGGACGCCATGCGCCCGCAGACGGTGGCGGTCTCGGCCACGCCCAGCCATTGGGAAATGAATGAAGCGCGCGGGGTTTTCGTCGAGCAGGTCATTCGGCCGACCGGGCTGATCGATCCGCCGGTGGAAGTGCGGCCCGCGCGCACCCAGGTCGACGACCTCGTCGGCGAAGTGCGGCAGATGGCGGCGAAAGGCTTCCGCTCACTCGTCACCGTGCTGACCAAGCGCATGGCCGAGGACCTCACGGAATACCTGCACGAACAGGGCATCCGCGTGCGCTACATGCACTCCGATATCGACACGCTGGAGCGCATCGAGATCATCCGCGACCTGCGGCTCGGCGCCTTCGACGCCCTGGTCGGCATCAACCTCCTGCGCGAGGGCCTCGATATTCCGGAATGCGCGCTGGTCGCCATTCTTGACGCCGACAAAGAAGGCTTCCTTCGGAGTGAAACGTCATTGATTCAGACCATCGGCCGCGCCGCGCGCAACATCGACGGCAAGGTGATCCTCTATGCCGATTCATGACCGGCTCGATGCAGCGCGCGATCGACGAAACCAACCGGCGACGCGAGAAGCAGGTTGAGTACAACACTGCCAACGGCATCACGCCGGAAAGCGTGCGCAAGGGCATCTCCGATATTCTCAACAGCGTGTACGAGCGCGACCACGTGCTGATCGCGACCGGCGCGGCGGGCGCCGGCGAATTCGCCGATGCGGCGACGATCGGGCATAATCTCGAAGCGGTCATCGCCGATCTGGAGACGCGCATGCGCGAGGCCGCCGCCGATCTCGACTTCGAGGAGGCCGCCCGGATGCGCGACGAGATCAAGCGCCTGCGCGCCACCGAGATGGCGGTGCTCGATAACCCGACCGCGCGCGATGTCATGGTGGCGCAGACAAAGGGCCTGCAATCGCGCTCGCGCCCGCACAAGCCCGCGCTGGATGAAATGGGCATCGGGTTGTCACACGAGGTGAAGCCCGCCCGGGCGGAGGGCGGGCGTAGCAAGCTTGGCCGGCCGGGGATGCGCGGCGGGTTCAGGTCGCGCAAACATTAGACGCCGGCACTCGCGCAGCTATTTCGCGTCGGAAACCCAGCAGAGCGGATTGCGCGCGATACATTTGCCGCGCGCGTCATCGCGGTCCTTGCCGGTCTCGGCGCAGGTGCGGTGGCTATTGATCGGACAGTTCACATCGAACTTGTAACCGGCAATGTTGCGCCAGGCGCGCTTGACCTTCTGCGTCAACGTTTCGTTCTTCGCCGGCTTGTCCTGCACCAGCACGAGCGGCGCGCCGCCGTCAGCACGTGAAAAGCCCGCCGGCGCAAATGGACCCGCGACGGCCTGACCGGCCGCCGCAATCAGGAAAACGCCTGTCGCCAATACAATGAGATGACGCATCGCCCCTTCTCCTCAGCTGACATTGAACCCAGCGGCAACTAACGGGCGGACCGGGACAAAGTTCCGAATCCGACCTGACGTGTGTATAGCTGGCACTGCGGCCGTAGTCGAGCGGGCGCTACTTTTCGCTAGTCGTCGCCTCGTTGCCGTTCTTCTTGTCGCCGGAATCGCCGGCGGGCTCATGCTGCGGCGCCGTGCCTGTCGTCGACTCCGGCGCCTGGCCGGTCAGCTCGCGGCCACGCGTTTTCGCCCAGTCGGCGGGCGCCTCGGCTTTGCCGGTCGTCGGCACTTTGAGTGGAATGACGGCGATGATCGTTTTCTTCATCGGGTCGAGCACCAGCACGTCTTTCGAAAGCTTGGCGTAGCCATATTGCTTGAGCGACGGCTCGCGCTGGATCAGCGACTCCGGCATGGCATCCACCGTCATCGTGGCGGGCAGCGCTCCTCCAACCTTGGCCTCAAACTTGTCCGGCGCCTTCTGCTCGGTGTTCTCGGTTTCGAGCGCATCCTGGATGGCGGTGCGCTGCTGATCGTTGAGCTGCAACGGCGGCCGCCGCGCATCGACCGTAATTCCGTTGGGATCGAGCGTCTTGTCCTGCGCCAGCGCGGGAATCGACAGCAACACCAGCGCGGCGGCCGCGCTGTGCATCAAGGTTTTCATGACCGTTCTCCGGGTTCCCTGTCACAACGGGCGAAACGGCAAGGTGTTCCCTCACTAATAGGGCGGGCAGAGGATGCAACAAATCCGCTCGTCCCCGCGAAAGCGGGGATGCAGAGCGACAGCCAACGGGTGCGTTTGGCCCCTGGGTCCCCGCCTTCGCGGGGACGAGCGGGTGTTTGCGAGCGGCTGTGCCGTGTTGGGCTGTTTGAAAACTGAATATGAAACGAATTATCGGGTGGGCTGGCGCGCCGCCGCTTGCGCCAGCACCCGATGGGCGCGCACTATGGCGCAGCCGTGGGGGCTCGATGATGCTGGACAAAACGCTACGCAGCCGGCTTTACGACCTCTACACCGCCTTTGCCGAGGGGCGCATCGACGATGCGCTCGTATCCTTCGACGACGACGTCACGATGACCAGCCACGCGCCGGTCGACGTGTTTCCCTATCTCGGGCGCAAGCACGGCAAGGCGGCCATTGCGGCCACGATGCGCTCCGCGCATTCCGCGTTCGAGTATCTGAGCTATACGCCGGTCTTCATGGTGACCGAGAACGACACCGCCGCCGCCATCGTGCTGGCGCGGCTCCGCCAACGCACAACCAGCCGCATCATCCAGCTGTTCGTCGCCGATTTCTTTCGGCTCGAAAACGACCGCATCGTCGAATTGCGCGAGTTCATGGACTCGTTCGATGCCGTCCAGCAGGTGCTGGGACGCGAGATCGAGCTGTCGCAGGACAAGCCCTAGCGCGGGATTGCTAGTATCTGTGCCGATGGCGGCGGGCGGAATACGCGTAAGCGGACGGGCGGTCGTCGAAGGGATAGTGATAGACGTAACCGTCCCAGGCGTAGAGACAGTAATAGCCGGCATAGGCGCAGCGATCGCGCCAGTTCGAGTAATACCACGCCGACCTGACATGCCTGCGCACACCGGGCCCGAGGTCCGCCGCATCCGACGAAACGCAGGTGCCGACGAAAGCGGCCGTCGCAACAGCCGCCGCAAAAATCAGTCGTCCAGAAGTATGCATCGTGAATGGCCCACGCATGATTTTGAGCATGCAGTGTCGCCACAAAGGACCGCCGGATGGCAAATCAAAACGGACGGATTGGTTAAGCAACGGCGATTGAGTTTGCTTAATGATTTTCGTCGTTCAGCACTTTCAGATGGATTCGCCATCGCCTTCCAGCACGGCATATTGCACCGTGTCGGACACGCGCTTCCAGCCGGAGCCATTGAAGCCCGCCACGATGTTGATGCGCACGATCTGCACGAGCCTGTCCTGCATGGCCATCGTATCCACGGTCGTGTCACGAATATAGGCGACAGCCGCGACACCGCAGGCACGCCGATCGCGCGCTATCGTATTGACGGCGTGTATCGCCTGTTCAGGCGCAGCGCCCTTTTTTCGGAAGCCGACGAATTGCTCCGCCTGCTGCGGCGTGTTGCAGATGATACCAACGCCGACAGCAGCATCGCCTTTTTCCGGCGGCTGTGCTGGACTGTCCGCCCGCGCAGCGCCGCAGACAAGCAATGCGGCCGCTGCGGCCGCCCCAAAAATGCGCATTCCCGTCTCCTGAATATGGCCCCGCCTTGTCCCGCAGGTTCAACGTCGCCTGCCGGCTGCGGTTCGCCGATGCGCACGGGATTGTGAAAGTTGTTCCACACAGGCGTTGCACAGGCGGGGTCATTTCGTGCAAATAGCCAAGTCGCTTCGACCCTTGCCGCTTCGCCGGTCCGGGCCTGCGCGGCCAAGATCCGACAACCCAGTCTGGAACGCCTTGTATGAACGCTTCGATTCTCAAGACTCGTACTCTGGTTACCACCGCGCGTTTCGTGGTGCTTGCTGCCGCCGCGCTGGCACTCGCCGCCTGCGAAACCGACGGAACCGGCCCAACGGCAGCCAGTGCGCCGAAGGCCGAAGTGGCGTCGGCCAAGCCGGATGCGGCCGGACCCAAAACCGAGTCTTCGAAGACAGAAGCATCCAAACCGGAGGCGAAACCGCAGGCGGCCAAACCCGCAGAGCCGGTCGCCGACAGCGAGCCGATGACCCATTCGCGCGCGGCCCGGGAGTGCTGGATGAAGACGGAAAAGGCCAACGCGCATGCCGATCTCGACAAGCGCGCCGACCTCGTCAACAAATGCATCGACGAGAAAATGAAGGCGGCAGGCGCTCCGGCGCCCAAGACCTGACGCTTTATCCGCGAACCTTACCCTCCCCATTATCACCACTTGCGCTGGCGCGCGCGCCCGTTAGCATCCGGCGATTCCAGAGCTTCAGGAGGACGTCATGGCTAAAGGTCAGATGCGGGTCCCGAAGGAAAAGAAGAAACCCAAGGCCGACAAGGACAAGCCCAAACAGCTGTCAGCCTACAAGCTGTCGCAAATGCAGGGCTCGTCCGGCAGCCCCTACAGCAACCCGCCCGGCAAGAAGCCCTGACGGTCAGCGCTCGCCGGTTCCCTTCTTCGAATCTTCCGGTAACTCCTGCACCTGCTTGGCCATTTCCAGGCAGGTCAGCAGTTCGACATAGCTTGGCGCCCTGTCGAGCGACGCAAAGCTTCCGCATTGCGCGCGCTGCGTCACGCTGTAATGCGTCCACTCTTGCTCAAGCTTGGTGCGTGCGTCGTTCTCGTCACGCTGGCAGGACGAAGCATCGCGTCCAGGCAACGTGCCGGCGGCCGCGGCCGGCCTGCAGGTGCGCTCGACATTGAATTTCGGTACAGCGTCGGCCGCCATAACGACATGCGACGCCAGGATGATCGGCAAAAGTGCGGGCATGGCCGTTGCTCCGGTTGCCCCGCCTCCCCCTCATTGAACTCAGAATACCGCGAAATGTTCGATTTCAGTCGGTAAAAGGGTAGCGCGCACATGAACCTTTTCCCTCCCCGGGCCGACCAATGGTGGATCACAGGGGGATCATGTCGTGCTGAAACGCTTCGTCCTGGCTTTTTTCGCATTTGTAGGGCTGGTCATTCCGGCCGCATTCGTCCTGGCGCTGCTGGCGGCGCCCGCCGCGCGTCCGGAACCGATCCAACCAGGCTGCGACCGTACCCTCGCCAATGCGACCGCCGGTCTCGCGACACTGCAGGCGCGGCTCAAAGGGCTCGGCGCCAGCAATGGGCCCGAAATATGCAATGTCACGCGGCTTTATTTCCTCGAGCTGGTCAAGGCGCGCGCTGTCGTCGCGCTGTGCAAGAACGGGCCCGAGCGCGACCGCGATCTGGGCCGATTTGACGCCGATGTCGAGCACACCAACGAGGCCATTGCCGCGCGCTGCAGCTGACATCATTTGGTGCAAGATTTAGTCCATCGCGCTCCATGGCGCTCCATGGCGCTCCACAGCTTTGCCAAAGTTCCGTGCCATAGAGCAACCAATGCTTAACCGGTTCGCGCTGAGATCGGGCGGCGACAAATACAACCGGGACGCATCATCTCGGGGGAGATTTTCGGGAATGCGAGCAAGCGCACCCTGCGCATTGTGGATGTTCGGCATGCTTGTACTCGCCGCGCCGCCGGCGTTTGCGCAAGATGCCTCACAAACCGCAGAAACCACCGGCGCTGAACTCGGCCCTGAAGCGCCGCTCACTCCGGAAGAAAGCGCGCTGCTCGGCAACGCGCTGGTTTTCGATCCGGCCGCGCTCGCAAGCCCGCCCAAGAAGCCGTTGCGTTTGCCCGGCACGTCCGACAAACGTTATGAGGTCAAGCGCACCGAGAAACCGGATGGCTCCACCACCGTGGTGGTGAAGCAACCGCTGCCGACCGGATGGGACAATTCGGTCGGCGCCGATCTCGCGCCTTCGAACACGGGCGCAAGCGCCGCCTACGACCGTCCGCTGCCGACGACACGCGATGGGTTCGGCGCCGGCGCTGCCTGGGCTTCGGTCGGCGTGCCGAACATCGGCAGCGTGGATGCGCGCGTCGACCCCTCCAATGAGCAGGGCAAACTGGGCGGCACGCTCAAGCATTCGATTCCATTCGGTGGGCGGTTTGCGGTGACCGTGCAGGACACCTATTCGGTCACCCAAACGATGGCCCAGCCAACCGGGCCGACCGATCTGCCGCTGATGGCGCTACCGGCCAATCCCGCTCCGCTGACCCCGCAGGTCTTCGGCAATGAAAAGGCGGTTAAGTTCAACATCCTCCCAACCGGTACGACCCTGGGGGCCGGGGTAACGACCGCCAGCAACGACCCGGTGACCCACAACACCCTGAGCGCCGAGCAGAAGGTTTATGGACCGCTGCAGGTGACCACTGCCGTCACGGACTTCGGCCAGACCACCAGCAACAAGAGCATTACCGCCGGCTTCAAGCTGCATTGGTAGCCGCTGGCCGCCGTCGCCTTGCAAAAGGCGGTGCATAACTGGGTACCCGGCCGCGCCCGGACGTAAAGTTCCATCAACCCGCCCCGTCCCTGCCCCACGGCCGCCCAAGTCGCATGCGGCAATCAGTCCGCGAGTGGGAGCTTATGCGCAAATCCCTTTGCGCTTTGGAGGAGTTGGACATGACGGCCATCAGACCAGATCGGCTTGGTGCGGACAGGATTCCGGAAAAGACCGGTCCGGAGGCGTTTGCTCCGAATCGGAAATCACCGGAGAGGCTGAGCGAAGTCGACCAGGCGGCGGCGACGGCGTTCGAGGGAGAGATTCGTGAATTCGTGCGGCGTGACGTCGCATTTTTACGGCGCCATCAACGCAATAACGAAACTGAGCAGGCGCCCGAACCGATCGTCGATAATCTGAATGTGCTGATCCGCCGCGTATCGGGCGCATCGATGGAAGAAATCGACCGCGTCATTCTCGAGCTTCAGGGCGTGCGCGAAATGCTGCGCAGCGAAGGCGAACGCGTCGGCCGCGAAATCGCCGGCTACGCCAGCCTCAGCCACGCGGCAATGACGGCAATGAAAGTGATCGGCGACAGCCTGACGCAATGGAAAAACGCGCCGAGCAATTCAGGCGACCGTCCGGCGGTCTGACGTCATCCACACAAAATGCCATCGCCGGACAAACCGGCGATGGTTTTAATGCTACGACGTGATTTGTCCGACGACGGTCCGGGTTGCCGGTTCGACCAACAGGACCTTGTCCTTCGCCTTCACGAAATACAGCCGCGCGACGCCGTCGATGCTGCGCACGCTTTCGGGCAACGGATGCATGCCGTTGAGCGCCTGGTCCGGCGACAGTTCACTCGCCGGTTCGAGAGCATCAGCATCCGCAGCCGGCTGCGCTTTGTCGGCCGTCACCGCATCATAAATTTGCTTGCGTTGCTGATCGCTGAGCGGCAGCGGAAGTGCCATCGTCGGCACGCGATCAAGCGTGTCGTTTCGCTTGGAAAACTTTGCGGGAATGGTCTGGCCGAACGAGCCTATCGGTCCGGATGGCGGCGGCTCGGCAGAAGCATTGCCGTCGGGCGACGGTTGCGATCCTGCGTTTGCATCGCGGCCGCCGGTGCCGGTCGTCGCGACTGAAGCGTCACCGGTCGACGGCTGTTTGGAGATCGGCGCCATCAAGGCCGCGCGCGCTTCTTCCGGCGTGGGGACATTGGCGAAGTCGCCCGATTGCGACGATGGTTGTGTTGCCCCGCCGGCGTTGATCTGTCCGGTATTGGGGACGAGGCCAGGATTGGTCGCGTCCTCGGCGTGGCCCGGCACGCAATGGACGGAAGGGCAAGGACTGCGGCGACGGCAGTCCCGAGAGCGAGCAAATACCTGTTTTTCATAGGTGGCCTCCTTCGGCTGTGCGGGAACAACAACCGAGAGGCAGCAGAGGTTGCATGAGGTAAGTGGTCTAATGCCACAGTGCCAGCGTTGCAGCCTGCTGATGGCCGAGACGGCCAAGCAGATGCGCAAACGCTGCCCGCAACGGCGGACAGTGACTTAGATGCGGTGCAGATTACTTAGCTGGCGGCGGCGACTTTGGCCTTGGCGGCGGCCTTGCGCGGCAAGGGATAGTCGGCGCTGTCATAAAGCTGCCGGATGCCGTTGCCGTCGAAACGTTTCTCTTCCACCTCGAGATAGGCGCCTAGCAGCAATTCCGGCGGCAATTCCTCAATGGCGAAACGGATAGCTTCCGCGGCTGTCGGAAAGCGCTTGTAGCCGATAGGCCGGCGCGACTTGCGGCTGCGGCTGGGAAATAATTCAGAAGGCGCACGGTAGTTGATCATCGACATAATCAGAAGCTCCTCGAGCACTAATATGGCCCTTGGGAGCGAAAAAATCCAGCACCTACCTACACGCGCATAACAGCCCGGCAGCCTCAAGGTAAACGCGTGGTAGCAAAAAGTATGACCCGGCGCGCAATACACCGGGTCATTGTCAGTCGGTTGGGCAGCTTTATTCGGCCAATTCGTCGACGACTTCGCTCGTGGCTGGGTCAATCAGGACGACGCGGTCGTTTACCACCATGTATTTATACGACCTGATCGCGGGCACCTCGACTGCGACGTCTTGCGGCACTGCGTAGAGTTGGACGTTTTCCGGCACGCGGGTGCCGACTCGGTATTCCACGGTCGGCCGTGCCGGGCTCACGCGTTCACGCACGATGGTGCGATAGATCGTGCGCCGCTGCACCGGGGTCAATTGCAGCGGTTCAGTGGTCACTACGGTCCGCGATTCCACGGGATCGCGGGTGATGACTGTGGTTTGCGCGCTTGCGGCTCCCGCGCTTGCAAGCAGCGCGGCCGCGATCGCGGCATGGCGAAAATATGTCATAAGTTCCTCCTCCTGATTTCAGTCCAGAACAGCAAACGCGAGGTCTCGCGCAACGGTTCCTCCCCGAGCGGCACTATGACGTTTCACGAATTCAGTCATTGTGTGTGCGGCGGCTCGCTCATTAACTTCATTTTCGCCTGCAGCACTTCAATGCGTTGTTCTGCTACCGCTTTAGTCAAATTCGGTTTGAAGGCCTCAGGCTCGTAGGCATCGAATGCGAGTTTGCGAAGCAGCACCGCTTGTTCAGCGCTCATCGGGGCGACGGATTTGGATGCGTTTGCCATGCCATCATAATGATGCGCGACCAATCTGGTTCCGCGCTCATCCTGGCGCTACCGCGCATTGCTCATATTTGCGGCATCCGGAACGGCGCCGGTAAAATGTTGCAGAATTAACGTGCGCAGCGATTCCGATTGCGATACTTGAATTGAAGACCTTGATTCGATCGATGAGGCTCAAGAGATGCTTCTCGAACCACTGTTCGGGTTGTCGCTTGTGTTGAGTGTCTCTCTCGATTTTCAAACCCCGCTCGCCGAGACCGGCGCGTGGGTGCCAATGTCGACCCGTCAGAAAGACGCCAAGCTGTTGCCTTTTGTGGAAGAGGCAACGGACTGCATCGTGCGCAGGGTCTTCGCAGATCCGCGTTACAGCACCGACCTGCGGCCGGGCGAGATCAATGATCTGATCGTGGATTCGATGGCCGGATGCGTAAAGCCGGTGCGCGCCATGATCGATGCGCATGATCGCATGTATGGCAGCGGCTCAGGAGAAGCTTTCCTGCTCGGACCCTATCTCGACGTATTGCCGGCAGCCGTCGTGGGACAGGTCAAGCTCAAAGCGCACGATCGGTGACGGTTACGACGTCTGCGCCGCCAACACTGGCCGCAATACGAGCGTGACCGGAAGCGTCACCAGCACAAGCGCGGCAACAACGATCAGGGCTGTCGGGACTCCGACAGCGTCGCCGAGCAGGCCATAGATTGCGGGCGATATCGCGCCCGCACCGATCGTGCCCGTATAGAAGATACTGAACGCACGCTGGCGCCGTGCAGGTTCAACAAGGTCAGGAACTGAACCGTACAGCACCGACGACGTCCCGTTCAGCGCAACGCCAACGACCGGCAATAATACGAGTGCAGCCTCGAGCGACAATGGGAGCAGCGCCACGATGCCAAGCGCGGTCACAGCTTCTGTCAGCCACACCGTGGCAACGACGCCAATGCGGGCACCGATGAAGGCACAAACCAGCTTTCCGGCGGCGCCACCCGCAAATACCAAGGTGAGCGCGAGACCGACGGTCTGCAGACTGGCGCCCTTTGCGGTGAGCACGAAAGGCAGAAATGTCAGAAACGCCATGCGCGTGGCGCTGTCGATCACGCCAATCGAGAGCAGCAATGGAAAGCCATATGCGCGGGCAACGCCGTGTCGATGCGCCTTACCGTCACTCTTGCGCGGAGCGGCTGAGTCACGATCCGTGAAACGCGGTATCGCAATGTATATCGCGACCGCCGCGATCGCACCAAAGCTGCCAAGCAGCATTAGGGCCTGACGCCACGGCAGCACCACGAACAACAAGGCCGCCGCCGCCGGCAAAGTCATCTTCCCGATATCGCCGGCAAAATTATATGTGCCTAGTGCTTTTAGCGACCGCGACCCGGCAAAGGCATGGGCGATGAGTGATGACGCCAGCGGATGCTGCGTGCTGGCGCCCAGACCGCCGACAAACAGAGCCGCCACCAGCGTGATCACACCGGTGCTAAAGCCCGCGAAAACGTAACCGAGGCCCGCAAGCGCGGTGCCGAGCGCGAGCACCGTTGCTGTCCCGAACCGTTCCGCCAGGAAGCCTGCTGGAATCTGGAAGCCAGCCAGCGTGCCGGAAAACACCGTCTTCATCAGGCCGAGCGCGGCAAAGCCAAGCCCGAATTCGGCCTGCCAGATTGGCAACATCACGTAGACCAGATCGGTATAGCCGTCGTGCAGCGCATGCGCGCCGCAGGCCACGCCCAGCGCCCGACTCTCTCCTTTTTTTGTGCCGATAGCGGCTGCGGTCATGGCGTCACCGGACGACGTTCGACAAACGTGGTGCTGATGAACGATATCACGGGCTCGCCATGTTGGTTGATCCCGGTGGAGCGAATGCTGACGAGGCCAACGCCAGGACGGCTTTCCGAGACTCTCGCCGCGATGATTTCGCTCGTATACTCGATTGTGTCATCGACGTAGACCGGCTTCATCCATTTCAATTCGCGGAAGCCGAGCGCTGGTCCCATGGCGGCAACCGGCTCGCCGCGGGCGCGCGCTGCTTCCATCAGGCGACGGCGAGAATCGACCATCAGGCGCATCCAAGCCACTGCGGTGTGCCAGCCGGACGCGCAAAGACCGCCGAAATGCGAGCGTTCCGCAGCACTCTCGTCCAAATGGAAGGGTTGTGGATCAAATCGCGCGGCAAAGGCCTTGATTTCGTCCGCCTTGAAGGTGTGGCTGCCGACCGGAATGCGCTCGCCCAACGCGATGTCCTCGAAATATTTCACGTGCGCGCGCCCTCTTCGCGCCGCGCGATCATTAACGGGCTCGTAAGAGTGGTCAGCACCATGTCGTGCTCGTCAAGCATTTCAAACAGGCATTTCACGAAGCCGAAATCCGGACGGCTTTTGGGGGCACGCGTTTCGAGCACGGTCGCACGCACGCGCACCTGTGTATTCGGCCGCAGGGGCTTGAGCCAGCGCACTTCGTCGACGCCGGGCGCGCCCATGGAATGAGTTTGATTGACGAAGCCGTCGGCAATGACACGCATCAACAGGCAGCAGCTGTGCCAGCCCGATGCACCAAGTCCACCGAGCATAGTTGCGCCAGCCGCCACCTCATCAAGATGCATTGGTTGCGGGTCGAATTCGGCGGCAAAGGCAACAATTTCCTCGCGCGTCACCAGGCGCGGGCCCAAAATAGCGACCTCGCCCGGCTGGAAATCTTCCCAGTAACGCTTCGCGTTCATGCTGGTCGCATCATCCGCGAAAGCGGCTGTGCGCTCAATACTTGTGAAGGACGGCGAGGTATGCGGGTTCCGCAGACTTCAACGCGTCATTCGAATTGGCCGGCTCAGCGGTTCAGGTCGCGAACCTGAAATGCATCACGTCGCCATCGGCGACCACGTAGTCCTTGCCTTCGAGCCGCATTTTGCCGGCCTCTTTTGCGCCGGTTTCGCCGCTATTCGCGATGAAGTCGTCATAACTAATGGTTTCCGAGCGAATGAAGCCGCGCTCGAAATCCGAGTGGATCACGCCCGCCGCCTGCGGCGCCTTGGTGCCTTGGGTAATCGTCCAGGCGCGCGCTTCCTTCGGGCCGACAGTGAAATACGTCACCAGATGCAGCAGCTCATATCCGGCGCGCACCAGACGATCGAGCCCGGTTTCCTTGAGGCCAACCGCCTCGAGATAGTCCGCGCGTTCTTCGGGCGGCAACGTCGCGATTTCGGATTCGATCTTGGCCGAAATCACGACCGCAACCGCACCCTCGGCCTTGGCTCGCTCTTCGACCTTGCGGGAGAAGGCGTTGCCCGTTGCAGCGGAGGCTTCTTCGACATTGCACGCATAAAGCACCGGTGCCGAGGTCAACAGACCCAGCGAGTGGAACAGTTTTTCTTCCTCGGGCTTGCGGTCGACCATGCGAGCAGGCTTGCCCTCGCGCAGCAAGACAAGCGAGCGTTTGACCAGATCGAGCATTTCCTTGGCTTGCTTGGCGTCTTCGCCGGTGCCCTTGGCCTTTTTCTCGAGATTGTCGACGCGCTTTTCCAGGCTGTCGAGATCGGCGAGCATCAGTTCGGTTTCGATGGTTTCGATGTCCGCGATCGGGTCGATCTTGCCTTCCACATGGGTGACGTCGCTGTCTTCGAAACAACGCACCACATGTACGATCGCGTCCACCTCACGGATCGTGGCCAGAAACTGGTTGCCGAGCCCCTCGCCTTTGGAGGCGCCGCGCACCAGGCCTGCGATATCGACGAATGTGATCCGCGTCGGAATGATCTGTTCCGATTTTCCCAGCACCGCAAGCTTGTCCAGACGCGGATCCGGCACGGCGATCTCACCGACATTCGGCTCGATCGTGCAAAAAGGATAGTTGGCCGCCTGTGCAGCCGCCGTCTGCGTCAGTGCATTGAAGAGCGTCGACTTGCCGACATTCGGCAAGCCAACGATGCCGCATTTGAATCCCATGGCTGTGTTATCTCGTTACCTACATCGCTATTCGGAGCCAGGCGGCTCGTCTTCTTCGCCGAACCCTTTGGCGGCCATGGCGAGATGGACCTTGTTTTGAAACGTCAAATCCTTGCCTTCAATCAACAGTGCAGCGTTTTCAGCGACGATCTCGCACAGTGCTTCCACCCAGGGCCATTCGCTCTTGGCGAAATCCTGCAACACATACTGTTCCATCAGGCTCTTGTCGCCAGGATGACCAATGCCGAACCGTACGCGGCGGTAGTCATTCCCGATATGATCGGAGATCGAGCGCAAGCCGTTATGGCCAGCATTGCCGCCGCCAAGCTTCAGCCGGACTTTGCAGGGGGGCAGCTCAACCTCGTCATGAAACACGACGATATTGGCAGGCTCCAGCTTGTAGAAATTCGCAGCCTCTGCCACCGCCCGTCCTGACTCGTTCATAAAGGTACCGGGCAAAAGCAGGAGTACACGCTCGCCAGCAATATTGCCTTCGACGGCAACGCCTTGAAACCGTCGCCGCCACGGAGAGATATCGAAACGGCGCGCGATCGCCTGGACCGCCATGAAACCGATATTGTGGCGGTTGCCGATATAGCGCGAGCCGGGATTACCGAGACCGACGAAAAGCAGCATGGCGTCAACGGCGCTGTCTTAGAGTTTGCGCACGATCTTTTCCGAAAACCGGTACACGATTTTCGGAATCGGGCGCTTTGCCGATTTCGCAAACACTGGCGAGGAGGCTTACGCGCCTCCTCACTTCTTGTCGGACTTTGCCGGCGCGGCGGCAGCAGCCGGTGCGGCACCGCCCGCAGTAGGAGCGGCCCCTGGCGTGGCGCCCGGAGCAGCTCCTGGTGCGGCACCTTCAGCCGGAGCAGCAGCGGCGGCAACAGCAGCCGCAGCGGCAGCGGCGGCAGCTTCGGCGGCAGCCTTCATTTCTTCCGCGTAGCCGGATGGCGGCACGACGGTGACGAGCGTCATGTCCGGACGCCCGATCACGCGAACATTGGGCGGCAGCGTGACGTCGGTGAGATGCTTCGAGTGATTGATGTCGAGGCTGGAAATATCGACATCGATTGATTCCGGAATCGATTCCGCCGGGCACATCACGTCCACGGTATGGGTGACGATGTTGACCGCACCACCGCGCTTGACGCCGGGCGACTGGTCGGCATTGAGCACATGCACCGCCACTTTCACGCGGATGGTCGCGCCTTCGGCCACGCGAAGGAAATCCACGTGCATCGGCAGATCCTTGATCGCGTCGAGCTGGAAGTCGCGCGGGATCACGCGGTGCTTGGTGCCGTCCACATCGAGATTGTAAAGCGTGGTGAGGAAGCGCCCGGCATAGATGCGCTGGCGCAATTCGTCATGGTCGAGCGTGACCATCAGCGGGGGTTTGTTCTCTCCGTAGATCACGCCCGGCACTCGGCCGGATCGACGTGCAGCCCGGGCGGCCCCCTTGCCGCCTTTCGGACGTGCCGTCGCTTTCAATTCCTGGACGGTCGCCATCTTGAATTCCTCATTTAAACCAATGGAAAAGGCGGCATTTTCGGCCGCCTGCGTGCGCGGCATGCCTCCAGGGGTGCCGGGGGCCGCGAACGGGGCGGGTTATAGCGGCGGGGGCCGGAAAGGGCAAGAAAGCCCTCCGCGGTGTTTCCGGGGCGCCGTTTGCGCCAACGCCCGTGGTTCGAACTACGAACCAGCGCTTTTCTTGGCTGGCTTTTCGCCTTTTGCCTCGAGGGCGGCGATGCGCGCCTTCAGCGCCTCGTTTTCTTCACGCGCCAGCCGGGCCATTTCCTTGACCGCTTCGAATTCTTCACGCTGGACCACATCAAGGTCGCGCAGGATGCGTTCAGCCTGGCTACGAAAAAGGGTGTCAAATTCGCGCCGCACACCTTGTGCGACGCCGGCGGCGTCGTTCATCAAACGCGCCATCTCATCGAAAATGCGATTGCTGGTCTGGGTCATGCTTCGTCTCCGCCGCCGTCAACAGCCCTCATATATAAACCCGTCTCAAAACCGGTTCCCGCAATTCTGGACCGTCCATTAACAATGGCGGTGGGGTCATCCCGCCGCAAGGCCCGGCATGCTACCACACTCCGGCGCCGTGCTGCGCGAATCGGACACGACAATGCCTGTGCTCGTCATCCCCTACCCGGCTTTTGATCCGGTGCTGGTGCACCTCGGCCCGTTCGCGATCCGCTGGTACGCCCTCGCGTATATCTTCGGCATCCTGATCGGCTGGGGTTACGCCCGCTTTCTTGTTCAATCGAAAAATCTATGGGGCGGAAAAGCGCCCATGACCGTCACGGACTTCGATGATTTCGTATTGTGGGTGACGGTTGGCATTATCCTCGGCGGCCGCACGGGGTATGTGCTGTTTTACAATCTGCCGCATTTTGCTTCACACCCGGCGGAAATCTTACAGCTATGGAATGGCGGCATGTCATTTCATGGCGGCTTCACCGGTTGCGTTGTCGCAGTCGTGTTGTTCGCCTACAAGCGTGGCATTCCGTTTTTATCGCTCGGTGACATCACATGCGCGGTTGGTCCGGTTGGTCTATTCCTCGGCCGCATTGCGAATTTCATCAATGGTGAGCTTTGGGGCCGTCCAGCCGACGTGCCCTGGGCAATGATATTTCCAGGCGGCGGACCGCTGCCGCGACACCCGAGCCAACTTTACGAGGCGGCGTTGGAAGGTCTGGTGCTGCTGGTGGTGCTCGCGCTGTTGATGCGCGCCGGCGCGCTCAAGCGTCCCGGCCTGATCATTGGCAGCTTTGCCGTCTGCTATTCTGCGGCACGTACATTTTGTGAATTCTTTCGTGAGCCGGACGCCCAACTCGGATTTCTGTGGGGCGGTGCCACAATGGGCCAACTACTGTCCGTGCCACTCTTTCTCGCTGGCGTCGGATTTATTGCCTACGCACTGAAGCATCGGCCGCTTCGGAGCCACTAGTGGACGGGCGTTCCCCGCTGGAAAGCGAAATTCGGCGCCGCATTGCAGTTGCGGGACCGATGCCAGTTGCCGAGTACATGGCGCTGTGCCTGTTCGATCACGAGCACGGCTACTACATCACGCGCGACCCGTTCGGCGCGCGCGGCGACTTCATCACCGCGCCGGAAGTCAGCCAGATGTTCGGCGAACTGATCGGCCTCTGGATGTCGGCGGTCTGGAAGCAGATGGGCGCGCCCGAGAACGTGCGGCTGATCGAACTTGGACCCGGCCGCGGCACCTTGATGAAGGATGCGCTGCGCGCGATTCAAATCGTGCCGGATTTCCGCGCGGCAATTGTCGTCCATTTCGTCGAAGCAAGCCCGCTCCTACAAGCACAGCAGCAAGCGGCGCTGGAAGGCGCTGGCGTGCCGATATTCTGGCATAAGGCGCTTTCCGAGGTGCCCAAAGGCCCCGCGATTTTGGTTGCCAATGAATTTTTCGACGCGCTGCCGGTCAATCAGGCGATCAAGACGGATCGCGGCTGGCATGAACGTCGGATCGAAATTGATGATTCTGATCAGCTTGCCTTCACCGTCGCACCGGAACCAATCCCGTTTTTCCAGTCATTGCTTCCGCTGGGAGTGCGCGCGGCGCGCGCGGGCGCAATCTTCGAATGGCGAAGCGACAATGAGGCGGTGGAGATGGGCCGGCGCGTCGCCGACGGGCGAGGCGCCGCGCTCGTAATTGACTATGGCCATATCGAAAGCGGCCTCGGCGAGACCTTCCAGGCCGTCGGCCAACATGCCTTCGCCGACCCGCTGACAAACCCCGGCAATCTCGACCTCACCGCTCATGTAGATTTTCAGGCGTTGGTACGGGCGGTCGAGGCCATGGGGGTTGCGAGCTTCGGGCCCCTTGGCCAATCGCAATTTCTGCGGCGGCTTGGGATCGAACAGCGCGCCGCCTCCCTTAAGACCAAGGCCGCGCATTCTGCTGATATTGATCAGGCGCTCGCGCGCCTGATCGGCCATGATCGCACCGAAATGGGCGAATTGTTTAAGGTTGTTGCCTTCGCGCACCCTTCCATCGGAGCGCCGCCCGGTTTCGAAGCCGGATGAGCTAGCCGCGGGCCTTTGCGCACATTATCTATTGACCGACCGAGGTCATTTAACGTCTCCACGGTGACCGATGCTGCAGGCCCCTTCACTCGCTACCACTCCACGTGTACGGCATGCGTTTTTCACGCGGTCCGGTGGCGTATCTCAGGGCTTCTATGCTTCACTGAACGGCGGTGTCGGCTCCAGCGACGCTCCCGAGAAGGTCGCCGAAAACCGTGCCCGCATGGCGGCCGCACTCGGCGTACGCGCAGATCACCTGCTCACGCCTTTTCAAATTCATTCACCGGACGTTGTTGTCGCAGATGAGCCGTGGACACACGACAACCGCCCACGCGCCGATGCCGTCGTCACGCGCCTGCCTCGTCTTGCGATCGGGGTCTCGACGGCAGACTGCGGACCTTTACTTTTCGCCGACAGCGAGGCTGGCGTGATCGGCGCTGCGCATGCCGGTTGGCGCGGCGCGCTCACCGGCGTGATCGAAGCAACCGTAGCGGCCATGGAGCGCCTCGGTGCCGACCGCGGCAACATTGCTGCCGCACTTGGTCCCACAATCCGGCAGCAGAATTACGAAGTCGGACCCGAATTCGTTGAACGTTTCCTTGCTGCCGATCGGTCCAATTCGCGCTACTTCAGACCATCGGACCGCGCCGGCCATGCCATGTTCGATCTGACCGGCTACATTGCCGAGCGCGTTCAGCGCGCCGGCATTGAACAGTTCGAGGACCTTGGCTTGTGCACTTATGCGGAGCCGGATCAATTCTTCAGCTATCGACGCACAACGCGCAGCGGTGAACCCGATTATGGTCGGCACATAAACGCCATTGCGCTTGTCGATTGAGGCGCCGTCGCAATTCCCACGCCGCTTCGCTCGGCTGGACTCACGGCCCTCCTTGCCGTTAACCTTCGGGCTGGCCGAAGGAACTTGAAGACCAAAAACAAGGCCGCAGGGGTGTCTATGGAGTGGCGTGGGCGCTGTCGAGCGACAGACGCGGCGTGCTTTGTCAAAAGCTCAGGTAGCCTGTTGGCGGCGATCTGTGCGTTGGCGCTCGCTGGTTGCAACCCGGACAATCAAGCCGTGTCCGCGGCACAGCCCCGCGGCGCGACCGTTGCATTTGAATCCGTCGACGGGCTGCCGCCCGGACATTTCCGAAAACTCGTGCAAGATCTCAACAATGAAGCACAATCGCGCCGTCTTGCGGTGACCTCGCGCGAACAAGCTTCCGCTTATCGAGTACGGGGCTATCTCGCAATCAAACTCACGAAACATCAAACCACTATCACCTGGGTGTGGGACGTCTTCGATCAGGATGAACAGCGCGCCTTGCGCATCAGTGGCGAGGAAACGGCGAAGGGCCGGCATCGCGACGCGTGGGCTGCAGCCGACGATGCCATGCTGGGCCGGATCGCCCGCGCAAGCATGGAACAGCTCGCCGCCTTTCTGACCTCGCCTGAGGTCGCGCCCGGCACGGCGCCCTCTCCGACCGAGCCTCGGGTGGCCATGACCAATCCGGGCGAATCATCGCCCGAGGCAGCCGGGATATTCCGCATTTCCCATGCACAGGCCGACCCGGATTCAACGGGCGCAGCCGATGCCGCTCCCGACGACCAACAGGACGGCCCGGTGCCGCTTCCAAGCCGCCGCCCGGGCACGACGACGTCGGCTCGGGACACCCTGACAATGGCGGCCAGAAGCCACTAAGGGGCGATTCATCGTGTTGGTGAAAGCTTCGGACAAAGATTTGCACCCGTATTGCCGGCCATAGCCTGCCTTGTTATGACCACGCCGCCGTGGCGCGAGTGAGGGCGAGGATTTCTGGATGGCGGGCAAGAATGGAGCGATCAAGCTCGTTGCCGGCAACTCTAATCCTGCGCTGGCCCAGCAGATTGCCGAGTACCTCAAAACTTCGCTGACCAAAGCCGTGGTGCGGCGCTTTGCCGACATGGAAGTGTTCGTCGAAATTCAGGAAAACGTGCGCGGAGCGGACTGTTTCGTCATTCAGTCCACATCGTTTCCCGCCAACGACCATCTGATGGAATTGCTGATCATCATGGATGCGTTGCGCCGCTCGTCCGCGCGCCGCATCACCGCGGTGATCCCCTATTACGGTTATGCTCGGCAGGATCGTAAACCGGGCCCGCGTACGCCAATCTCTGCCAAGTTGGTCGCAAATCTGATTACACGCGCTGGCGCCGACCGGGTCATGACGCTTGACCTCCATGCCGGGCAGATCCAGGGCTTCTTCGATATTCCAACCGATAACCTTTATGCCTCGCCGGTGATGGTGCGCGACATCAAGGAGCACTTCCAGCTCGACAATGTCATGGTCGTATCCCCCGACGTCGGCGGTGTGGTCCGCGCGCGCGGGTTAGCCAAACGCATCAATGCGCCGCTCGCTATTATCGACAAGCGGCGCGAACGCGCGGGTGAATCGGAAGTGATGAACGTGATCGGCGACGTCGCCGGCTACACTTGCGTGCTGGTAGACGACATCATCGACTCGGGCGGCACACTGGTGAATGCCGCCGACGCCTTGCTCGAAAACAAGGCCAAGGCGGTTTACGCCTATATCAGCCACGGTGTGCTCTCGGGCGGCGCGGTCACCCGTATCGCCAAGTCGCGGTTGAAGGAGCTGGTGATCACCAACTCAATCCAGCCGACCAAGGAAGTGCTCGGCGCCGGCAATATCCGCATCCTGCCGATCGCGTCGTTGATTGGCGAGGCGATCGGGCGCACCGCCACTGAAGAGTCAGTGTCGAGCCTGTTCGACTGACTCCCCGTTTAAAGTTATCCACTACTGATTCAACTTGCCGCAGCATTGGCTGTGGAGAGTCGAATCGGCGCCGTTGCCTATGCCAGGCAAATCACGGCTCATTAGCCCTTGACGATGCCTTTGGCGGAAGGAATCGGGCGGGATATAGTCGAATCGCTTTGTGATTCGGTCGCTCCGTCAAGGCATCCCGTAACCCCTGCGTCGACTGCGGTCGTGGCCCAACTTGGGTCTACCCCGCGCGCGTGCGGTGGCGTGCGTTTCCCTCGCTCCAATCGGCAAAGCGGAGACGACATGTCCCTGGCCAGCTACACGGAAGAATCTCGAATCAATCCACTCGATGTCGTGGAACGCCTGGCGACCGGCAATGACTGGTCCTTTGAGCGCGCCTCCGATGACGAGATCACCATATTAGTCACCGGGCGCTGGACCGATTACCAGCTTTCCTACACCTGGATGGGCGACATAGAGGCGCTCCACCTGGCCTGCGCCTTCGACTTGAGGGTGCCCGAGCGTCGACGCGCGGAGGTCCAGGCACTGATCTCCCTGATCAATGAACGGCTATGGGTCGGCCATTTCGACCACTGGGTGAACGAAGGCATCGTGATGTTCCGCCACGCTTTGGTACTGGCGGGCGGCACCGAAGCCTCCGGCAAGCAATGCGAAGCATTGCTTGGCACCGCGCTTGATGCCTGCGAACGCTATTTCTCCTCTTTCCAATTCGTGGTTTGGGCCGGCAAAGGCGCTCGCGAGGCACTCGATGCCGCCATGTTCGAAACATCGGGCGAGGCATAAGCCCACAATTGGCGATATGATGTCGCCATGAAGCGACCCAAGAAACGCTCCAAGAAACGCTCCAAGAAACGTTCCTTGGCGAGCGATAAATCACTCCGCAAATTTCCCGGCCGCCTGGTCTTGCTCGGCGCCGGAAAGATGGGCTCGGCCATGCTCGAGGGCTGGCTGGCGCGCGGCCTCAAACCGACGCAGATCATCGTGATCGAACCCCACCCGGGCAAGATGGTGAAGGCCCTCACGCGACGAGGCATCAAGCTCAATCCAAAAGGCAATGCCGCCACCGCGACTGCGGTCGTAATCGCGGTGAAGCCACAAAGCGCGCCCGAGGCAGTGCCACCGCTCGCGCCCTATGTCGGGAAATCTACCCTGGTGTTGTCGATCATGGCCGGCCGCACGATCGATTTTCTCGAGCGATCGTTGCCGGGGTCCGCGATCGTGCGCGCAATGCCAAATACACCGGCGGCGATCGGCCGCGGCATCAGCGTCGCGATCGGGAATGCAAAAGTTTCGGCGAGCCAACGCAAACTCGCCGGTGAATTGCTTGCGGCCATCGGAAAAATTGAGTGGGCTCGCGATGAATCATTGATGGACGCGGTGACCGCGCTATCCGGATCCGGGCCGGCTTACGTATTCCTGCTGGCCGAAGCCATGGCAAACGCCGGCATCGCTGCCGGACTGCCGCCCGCGCTTGCGACGCGGCTCGCCCAGGAAACCGTCGCCGGCTCAGGCGAACTCCTGCATCGATCGGCTGTGGGCGCTGAGATTTTGCGGCAAAACGTAACGTCGCCCGGCGGCACGACCGCCGCTGCCCTTGACGTTCTGATGGGACCAGGCGGCTTTAACGAGTTGCTGACTCGGGCGATTGCAGCCGCCACCCGGCGTTCGCGCGAACTTGCGGGCTAACGCGTTAACCCACAACGTCCGCTTTCCAAGCTCAAAGCATAGGGTTCCCTGCCCTAGAACAACCGCCATTGCGGGCCTACATTAAGGGGCAATCGTTTTCCCAAAGGAGGCTCTCATGGCGCGCAAGGCTAAACGTCAACGCAAAGCTCAGGCCGCCTCCTCACCGCGCGGGACCACAGACCGCGACAAGGCGATCGACGCTCTGATGTCACTGCTCGCGGAGCACTCCTTCGAGCAAATCGGCCTCGCCGAGGTCGCCGGCCAGGCCGGACTTAAACTTTCGCAGCTGCGCGCGGAATTCGGCTCGACGCTTGCCATTCTCGCGGCCCATATCAAGGACGTTGACCGGGCAGTGCTGGCGGGTGTCGATGACGACATGGCCGAGGAGCCGGCCCGCGAGCGCCTGTTCGACGTGTTGATGCGGCGCCTGGAAGCCCTCGCCCCTTACAAAGAGGCGGTTCGCTCCATCATGCGCTCGGCGCGGCGCAATCCAGGCCTTGCCTTCGCACTCAACGCCATGGCTGTCCGCTCGCAACATTGGATGCTGGAAGCCGCCGGCATCGGTGCGTCGGGCCCGCGCGGCGCGTTGCGCGCGCAAGGGGCAGCCCTGATGTTTGCGCGCGTGCTTTCGGTTTGGGTTGATGACGAAGAGGAAAGTCACGACCGCACGATGGCGGCACTCGACCGCGGCCTCGCCAGTGCCGAGCGTTGGGCCGGATTCGTTGACGATCTCTGCGCGCTTCCAAAATGCGTGTTGCGCGGGCCGCGCCGGCGCCGGCGCGATGAAGAGGCGGAAGCGGCTTAAACCGGCACGCGCACCGTCGCGCGCAATCCTGCAAGCGGACTATCGCCGAGCGTGATGTCGCCGCCATGCGAACGCGCAATGTCGCGCGCGATCGCGAGCCCCAATCCCGTTCCGCCCTCATCCTGGTTACGGGCATCATCAAGCCGCAGGAAAGGCTTGAACACTTCCTCGCGTAAGGCCACGGGAATCCCCGGACCGTCGTCGTCGACGGTGACGGTCAAGTAACGGTGATCGCGGTGGCCGGTAATGGCGATAGACGGCGCATGCCGTGCCGCGTTCGAGACGAGATTGGCCAGGCATCGCTTGAACGCAGCCGGCCGCACGGTGACAATCGGTGGACCGTGAAAGACGACCGTTGCCTTGTGGCCTTGACGTTCTGCGTCAGACCGCAATTCTTCCAGAAAGGCGGCCATGTCGGTCGGCGCAGCGATTTCACCGCTGTCGCCGCGCGCGAACGCCAGGTAAGCCTCCAGCATCCGCGCCATCTCATCGACGTCCTTCTTCATCGCGTCGACTTCCGGCGTCCCCTCGATCAACGCGAGCTCGAGCTTGAATCGCGTGAGGATCGTGCGGAGGTCGTGCGAAACGCCGGCGAGCATGGCGGTACGCTGCTCCATCGCACGTTCAATGCGGGTCTTCATTTCGATAAAGGCGGCCGCCGCGCGGCGTACCTCGCGTGCGCCACGCGGCCGGAAGTTGGGGACTTCGCGGCCTTTGCCGAAGCTTTCAGCTGCATCAGCCAAGCGAAGAATCGGTTTGATCTGGTTACGCAGAAAAATAATCGCAACGATCAGCAACACGGTCGAGGTACCGACCATCCAGAGCAAGAAGATTTCCGAATTCGAGGCATAGGCCGCACTTCGGCGTGCGAATACGCGCATGACCGTATTGTCGAGCTGCACACGGATCTCAAGCAAAGCCGACTTGCCGACGGTATCGATCCAGTACGGACGCCCGATTTGCTTGCGTAATTCTTCCGAAAGAGCCTGATCCAGCAGCGAAAAGAACGGCTTGGGACCTGGAGGCGGCATATCGGTCAACGGCAAGAAATCGACCACGAGGCCAAGCCGCTCTTGCGCAATGCGCCGGATCAAAGCTCGGTCAGCGTCCTGCGGATAGCCGCGATAAATATCGATCAGCGCGGCAATATCCTGCACCACACTTGCTGACAGCCGCTGCGTCACGACATTCCAATGCCGCTCCATGAAGACGAAGGCGACGACGGATTGGAGGATCACCATCGGAGCAATAATGATGAGTAGCGCTCGCGCGTAGAGCCCCTTTGGCATCACGCTATTGAGCCAGCGGGCGACTCTCCGCCAACCATCGGCAATCTGCCACAACGCACTGTGAATTCGACGCACTGGCGGCAACGCGTCGTACCACTCCCATGCTTCGCGGAGTCGCGTTAGCGCGTTACGAACGCTGTTGCCGATATCGAGACTGGTCATGATGTGATCACCAGCCGATAGCCGATGCCACGTACCGTCTGCACGAACAGTGGATTGGCGGGATTACGCTCGATCTTGCGGCGCAAGCGGTTGACCTGCACGTCCACCGCCCGCTCGCTGACCGTACCTCCATTGCCGGCAAGCGACATGCGAGGAACTGTTTCTCCAGGTGTTCCGGCAAGAATGCGAAGCATCTCGCGTTCGCGGTCCGTCAATCGGACAATCTCGTCACCTTTGCGCAATTCGCCGCGCGCCAGATGATAAACAAACGGCCCGAAGCGTACCGATTCAACGGGCGGCGGCGGTGGCGCCGGCTGAGCGCGCTTGAGAATATTCGCGATCCGTAGCGATAGCTCGCGTGGTTCGAATGGCTTCGATAAATAATCGTCCGCGCCCATTTCGAGGCCGCGGATGCGACTCTCAGCGGCATCGCGTGCGGTCAGCATCAGAATCGGAATATTGGAATCGCCGCGGATCGCCTTAGCAAAATCGAAGCCGGATTCGCCGGGCATCATCACATCGAGAATGAGCAAATCGAAGCTAAGACCTTTGAGCTTGGCGCGCGCATCCATAGCCGTGTCCGCCGTCGTCACGCGATAGCCCTCGCCGGCCAGGAAACGAGAAAGCAAGTCGCGAATGCGACGGTCATCGTCGACCACCAGAAGATGTGGCGCATCATCGGGAAGCGTGGCGGGCAGCATCATTGCCGAGGCTTTCCTCCCGTCAAAGTCAGCCTCGCGTCGTAGACGCACGATCCGCGCGCGCGATCAGGCGCAACACGTCGTCGCGATTGTCTGTATCGATCATCGACGTTAGGAAGCGCCGCGCAGCTTCGTGCGCATTCGGGCCAAGTTCGCCGAAAGCGCGGTTGATTCTCTGGGTCTGCAAACTGGCAAGCTTGAGTGCCAAGGTTTCACCCTTGGACGTTACGGATAGCAAGCGCTGACGACGGTCTTGCGCGCCTTCTTTCTGTAGGATGTAGCCTTCATCGACCAATTGTTTGAGAACGCGCCCGAGCGATTGCTTGGTAATGTTCAGGATTTCAAGCAGGTCGGCGACCTTCATCCCCGGATTGCGGTTCACGAAATGCAGGACCCGGTGATGGGCACGACCGAACCCCAGTTTCAGAAGCACCTCATCCGGATCGCCGACGAAATCGCGATAGGCAAAGAACAACAATTCGATGATGTCCCAGACCGGCTCAGTAGACGCCGGAGGCAGCGGACCGGCCGGTGCGCGATCGGCCACACTTGCGCCGGCCGCGGCGACCTTATTCACATTTATGTCAGCCATGTTGACATATTTTGTTTTTATGTTACAAAAACCACGCGGTAGACGAAATGATCGTACCAAAGCATCGTATCTGAGGATGCAAACTCTAGCTGTCGATATCGTCCTTGCCGGTCAGTCAAGTCATACCGGGTGTTACCGGCTGACGCAAAGTGTTGGAATAGGCGCGAAAAATGCGCCATCACAGCGACGAGATGCCCCCTCGCGTGAGGTGAAGGAGTAAGACCAATGGCTGCCCAATCCTATGACCGGCTCGAAGGGGTCATTTGGTACGACGGAAAGCTCGTGCCCTGGAATGAAGCCAGCCTCCATGTGCTCAGCCACGGCCTGCACTACGCGAGTTGCGTGTTCGAGGGCGAACGCGCCTACGGCGGCAAAGTATTCAAGAGCACAGAGCACGCCGAACGCCTCAAGCGCTCCGCCAATATCCTTGATTTTGAAATCCCCTATTCCGCCGCGGAAATTGTCGCCGCTAAGAAACTCGTGGTCGACAAAAACGGCAGGAAGGAAGCCTACGTCCGTCCGGTAGCCTGGCGCGGCTCGGAAATGATGGGCGTCTCGGCGCAGAACAACACCATCCATCTGGCCATCGCCAGCTGGGAATGGCCGAGCTATTTCGATCCCGAACAGCGGCTCAAAGGAATCCGGCTCGACCTTGCCGACTATCGCCGGCCCGATCCGAAGACCGCGCCTTGCCTTGCCAAGGCCGCCGGCCTCTACATGATCTGCACCATCTCCAAGCACCGGGCCGAGCGCAAAGGCTATGCTGACGCCATGATGTTGGACTGGGAAGGCCGCGTTGCGGAATGCACCGGCGCGAACATCTTCTTCGTCAAGGACGGCAAGGTCCACACGCCAATCGCCGATTGCTTTCTCGACGGCATCACCCGGCAGACGGTGATCGGGCTGGCGCGCAAGCGCGGCATGGAAGTCGTCGAGCGCCGCATCCTGCCGGATGAGCTCACCAGCTTCTCCGAGTGCTTCATCACCGGATCGGCCGCGGAAGTCACGGCAGTCGCGGAGATCGCCCAGTGGAATTTCAATCCCGGCGGCATCACCAAGACGCTGATGGATGACTATACGAACGAAGTGAAGCCCAAGGCTGCGGCGGCCTAAGATTTATTCAGGGGCTCTGGGACAAATCGAACGTCATTTCTTGTCCTGCGAACTTAGTCCCTGACGACCACCAACCGGTCGGCTCCCAACTCCGCGCCCCATACCTCCCCCGGTCGGCCAAGAAGCTGTCGCACTGAAGCGCCACGTTTGTCGCTCGGAAAACTCTCGAACGTCTCGGTTACCGGATCGAAACGCAAAATAGCGTTGGCCAGAAAATCGGTAACCCAGACCTTGTCCTTGTTGTCGACGTAGACGGCGTAACAGCCGCCTTTGCTTTTCGGCAGGCTCCAGACTTTCCACGTCTTATTCATCGGATCGTAGCGGCCGAGTTCTCCGGTGTTCCAGAGGCTCACCCACAACAGTCCTTTGGAATCCGACCAAATGCGGCGCGGGCCGACCCCGGACTTTGGCGGCTGCACCATCAGCGCATCTCCACTGACGGTATCAATTTTCACAATGTGATCACCGGCAAGGGACGCGTACCAAACTTCTCCATTCGGCGTCGTCGTGATGCCATAGGGCCCAAATCCCTTTGGCGCCTTCCAGGCTTCGACCTTGCCGCTCGCAGGGTCTACCCGGCCATACACTCCGTTCTGTCCGGTAAACCAAAGGATGCCCTTGCGGTCGAAAGTCGCCGTATTGAGGTTTGCGTCGGGAAATTCCTTCGGCAGCGGGAAAAGTTTCACGGCCTTGGTTGCGGGCTCGAAACGCGCAATTGCGTTTTGTCCGCCGTCGGTGATCCACGCCGCGCGGTCGGGCCCCACTATCACTCCATGTGGAGCGGACCCCTTCCCGAGCGAAATCTGTATCGCTTGGCCGGTTTTCGGATTGAGAATCCCCAGCGCGCCTTGCGATTGGGCCGTGTACCAGATGCTGCCATCCGGCGCTGGCGCAACATCGTGCGGATGCGCTCCGCGTGGCACTTCAAAATAAGACACATCAGCGGCGGGGGCTGGGCCGACGCAGAGCGCGATGACAGCGACCACAACGATCGCGATCGGAACCATGGTCCTCTCCAGCCGGCGCCCCACGCGCATTCATTCCGCCGTTTCAGTTGGCGGCGCTGCACGGCCCAGCGTTCGGCAGCGGCATCGTCAGTTGATTTGGCATCAACCCACGTTGTCCCGTTCGCTTTCTCAACTTGCTTCCAGAACGGTGCGCGGGTCTTCAAATAATCCATCAGAAAATCAGCAGCCGCGAACGCCGCATCACGATGGGACGACGCAGTTGCCACCAACACAATATCTTCTCCTGGCAGAATGCGGCCATATCGATGAATAATCGTGGCACCTAACAAAGGCCAGCGTTCGGCGGCCTCAGCGGCGTGACGCTCAATTTCGGATTCCGCCATCCCCGGATAGTATTCGAGCGTGAGCGCTGCGATCGGCTCACCGTCCTCGGTCCCGCGACAAACGCCCGTAAATGTGACGAGCGCTCCAACATCTGTGCGGCCGCGCGCAAGCATCGCCGCCTCGGCGGCGGCGTCAAACGGCTCGCGCTGCAAGCGTACTGTCACTTTCATTTTCTCAATCTAGCGCGCCGGCGCGGGAGAGGCTATCCGCCTGTCATTGGCGGAAAAAACGCGATTTCACTGGCACCTTTGATCGCCGCTTCCGGTCGCACATGCTGCCGGTCAATGGCGGCCCGAATGACATTTAAGTTTTTGAAGGCATGGGCATATTCTTCGCCGCGCGAGGCAAGCCAAGCCATCAATTCGCCGACCGTCGCGACGTTTGACGGTATCTCGATTACTTCCTCGGGCTTGCCGATCCGTTCGCGCACCCAGGCGAAATAGCGCAATGTCAGCGTCATTCATCGATCATATATTGCAGGCCGGCGCGCATGTAGTCCCAACCTGTATAGAGCGTTAGGAGCGCCGACAACCACAGCAGAACGATACCGGTCTGCGTCACCGCAGGGATAACTCGGTCGCCAGCGGGTCCCGCAATCAGGAAGCCGACCGCAACCATCTGCCCGACTGTCTTCCACTTTGCGAGCCGCGTCACCGGAACGCCAACTCGCAATTCGGCGAGATATTCCCGCAGGCCCGATACCAGAATTTCACGGCAGAGAATGACGACGGCAGCGAGCAAGGTCCAACCGCGGATCGTGTCTTCCGCGGCCAACATCAGGAGACAGGACGCCACTAACAATTTGTCCGCAATCGGATCCAGCATACGGCCAAGCGACGACTGTTGGCCCCAGGTGCGGGCTAGATAGCCATCGAGGATGTCCGTCACGCCGGCCGAGATAAATATCGCCAGTGCCGCCCAACGCAACCACAGGGGGCCGGCGAAAATGCTTTGCCAATACATCAACCCGACGACGACCGGCACGGCGGCGATGCGCGCGTAGGTGAGCAGGTTTGGCAGCGCGAGCGGCCGCGCTGGTAGGGAACGGGAACTGACGGCGTTCATGCCCGAAAGGAACACCCGCGCCGCCGCAAGGTCAACCGTCGATAGCGAGCGAATCCCCGCTGACTACAATATGTTTATTGAATTGGCGGCTTGGGCAGGCGGGCTTTGCCCGGCTCCATCACGAAAGTCTGATCGAGCGAGTACCATTCGCCCTTAACGTCGCTCGCCGGCGCTGGACCGTTGTGGCGGACATAGTTGCCGATCAGGGCCTTTGTGACGCCGAACTGCACGTCGGTCTCCAGTCTTGTCGTCGTCATTGACGTAGATCTGGGAGATCAGCGTCTTGAAGCCCTCTTTGAAGATCAAAAAATGGAGATGGGCGGGCCGGTAGTGGTGCCGTTTACCGGCTCGAACCAGGTCGCCGACAGGACCGTCGATCGGAATCGGATATCCGGCCGGTTTCACGCTGCGGAAGCCGAACTTGCCCTCGGCATCGGTCGTAAATTGGCCGCGCAGGTTCATCGGCGCCTGCTTCGGGATCTTGTTGTTCGTAGAATCCTTCCGGCGAGGAATGCCAGACGTCGACTTTTGCGCCGGCAATCGGCTTTCCACCCTGATCCTTAAGCCAACAATTGACAAACAGCACCGGACCCGGCGTCGGCGAGCGCACTATCGAGCCGCCGTTTTCCGTGTGCGGCGAATTCATGCGCCAGAACGGGCCGAGAAGATTGGCCGTGGTCTCGGTCTGGCCCTTGTTGCCATTGTTGAGCAGACAGATGAGCGAAGAAAACCCAAGTGAGCCCGACATCAGGACCACTTCGTTGTGATTGTCGTTGGTGAGCTGGCCGAGTCTGGCCAGAATTTCCGTTCCCTTGTGAAACTCTTCCTCGGTCAGGTGCACTTCACGCGCAAAAGCGTGCAGATGTTTAATCAGCGAGGCGACAATCTCGCGCAAACGCGGGTCTTCGATGTTTTTGTAGGCGTCGATAACGACCGGGGTGACGTCTTCTTGTTTGGCGATGATCATGTCTTTCCTCACGGCTAACGGCCGGCTTGTTCGTGGAAGAACTCATATATCTTTCTTGCGGTCTCCGCATTAATTCCGGGCACCTGCGCAAGATCAGGCAGGCTTGCCCGCTCGATGGCTTTCACAGTGCCAAAATGGCGGAGCAACGCCCGCTTGCGGGTGGGCCCGATCCCCGGAATTTCCTGCAGACCGGCCTCACGGATGTCTTTTTTTCGGCGCGCGCGATGCGAGCCGATGGCAAAGCGGTGCGCTTCGTCCCGTAGCCGCTCGATGAAATAAAGCAAGGGATCGCGCGGCGGCAGCTTGAATGGCTCGCGTCCCGGCATGAAGAACGTCTCTCGGCCGGCGTCCCTGTCCGGCCCCTTCGCAATTGCGACCAGCGGCACGTTCGTAACGCCAAGAGCGCTAAGCGTTTCTTGCGCCGCCTTGAGCTGACCTTGCCCGCCATCGATCAAAACCAGATCCGGCCATGGCTGATCTTCGTCGTCGCCTTTGAAAACAAGCGACACCACGCCATCAATCATCGTGCGCGGATTTTCCTCGAGCAGCCGTTTAAAACGGCGTTGCAGCACTTCTCGCATCATCCCATAGTCGTCACCCGGCGAGAGGTCGGCTGAGCGAATATTGAATTTGCGGTACTGGTTTTTACGAAAACCTTCCGGACCGGCGACGATCATAGCGCCAACGGCGTTTGTCCCGCTGATGTGGCTGTTGTCATAGACTTCGATGCGGCGGGGTATGCCCGGCAATGTAAAGGTCTCGGTGAGCTCGCCCAGTAGCTTTTGCTGTGACGACGTCTCCGCAAGCTTCCTTGCGAGCGCTTCACGCGCATTTGCCATCGCGTGCTGGACTAACTCCTTGCGCTCGCCACGTTTCGGCGCGCTGACTTCAATTTTGTGTCCAGACTTGGTGCTGAGCGCTTCCGAGAGAAGTGCACGCTCCTCAAATTCGTGCGAAACGAGAATGAGCCGCGGTGGCGGCTTGTCGTCGTAAAATTGCGCCAGAAATGCGCTCAAAACTTCATCTGACCCGATCGCACGGTCGGCTTTCGGAAAGTACGCGCGGTTACCCCAGTTTTGTCCGGTACGGAAGAAAAATACCTCAACACAGGAATAGCCGCCGGCCTGATGCACGGCAAAGACGTCGGCTTCCTCGATGCTCCGCGGATTGATGCCTTGGTGCGACTGAATTGCGGAGAGCGCCGACAAGCGATCGCGATAAATCGCGGCACGTTCGAAATCGAGATCGTTGGACGCTTTGTCCATTTCACGCGCCAATTCCTTTTGCACTGATTGGCTGCGGCCGGAGAGGAATTCATTCGCTTCCCGAACCAATTCGCTATAGCCGGCAAAATCGATCTCGCGCGTGCAGGGCGCGGAACAACGCTTGATTTGATAGAGCAGGCATGGTCGCGTCCGTGCCTCAAAATATGAATCCGAGCAGGAGCGCACCAGAAAGGCGCGCTCCAGCGCATTGATGGTGCGATTGACCGCACCGGCAGACGCAAACGGCCCGTAATAGTGACCCGGCTTGGTGCGCGCTCCACGATGTTTCAGGATCTGGGGCGCCCAATGGTCGGTGGTGATCAAGATGTAAGGAAACGATTTATCGTCGCGCAGGAGCACATTGAAGCGCGGCCGCAGGCGCTTGATCAGATTGGCTTCAAGCAAAAGCGCTTCAGTCTCTGTCTTCGTGGTGACGAACTCGAGAGTCGCGGTCGCAGCGATCATCCGGGAAATGCGACTGTCGTGCCCCGTTGGCCGCGCATAGGCCGTCACCCGTTTTTTGATGTTCTTGGCTTTGCCGACGTAAAGCACGTCGCCTTGCACATCGATCATGCGATAGACGCCGGGCGCAGACGGCGCCAGTTTTGCAAAGCGTGTAATGGCCGCGCGGCCACCCGCAAGAGTCCCAGTGGGAGGGTTTTCAAGCTCCACATCCGGCAACGACGACTCCTCGTCCTCTTCGCGCAGGACGCTCGCCGGGTCGATGTCTTTGTTGGTGCCATTCATGGGAATAAGATAGTGCACTCGTTGCGCTTGCGCGCATGCGCGAGCGCCCTACTCCACCACTTCGGTATCCGCGGTACGCCAGGACAAATGCTGGCCACCATCAACTGGAATTGTAACTCCGGTGACGCTTTTTGCCTGCGCGAGATAGAGAACGGCCGTCGCGATGTCCTCCGGCTGCGGGCCGCGTTGAAGTGGCAGGCTTTCGGCTTGTTGGGCGAACTGCACGTTGGTTTGCCGCGGGCTCGGAAGTGTTGGACCCGGCGCCACGGCATTCACCCGAAGTTTTGGCGCCAGCGCCTGTGCGAGAGTTATGGTGGCCGTATGCAATGCGCTTTTGCTCAGCGTGTACGAGAAGAAGCGCGGTGTTGGTTTCAGGACGCGCTGGTCAATGATATTCACGATGGACGCGTCAACACCAACGGCCGCTTGCGCCGCGAAGGCTTGCGAAAGAAAAAGTGGCGCTGCGAGATTGATGGCGACGGCACGCTGGAAGCGTGCAGGTGACAGAGTTTCTATGTCGTCGGGTTCGAACTCGCCGGCGTTGTTGACCAGAAGCGTGAGCTGGCCAAATGCGGCAGCCGAGGGAATAAGGCCGCGCACTGCATCCGGTTCAGCGAGATCGGCAAGCACCACACTTGCGCGTCCCCCGGCCCCGGTGATTGCCTGTGCAAGCCGCTCGGCATCCTCGCGCGAATTGTTTGCATGCAGGACCACGGCGTAACCCGCACGCGCAAGCGCGAGCGCGATTGTCGCCCCGATCCGGCGGCCGGCGCCGGTAATCAGGGCGGCGCGCGGCGCATGCTTTGTTACCTCGTCCGCCATCGCCGAATAATTCCGTGTTCGACTGACGTTTTCGCGTTCCGCATTGTCCCGCGCGGGTCGCGCAACGCCAAACTGCCACAATAAATGCCGATTGGGGCCACATGGTAAATAGAGTCGAAACAAAACATCTAAAAATAAGGGTTCTTTAGGGATAACGGCTGCCAACCGTTAGCAGTTCATAACCGTTTAACTTAAAAGGCCCGATAAATCCTCCATGAAAATGTCGAGCTTTCGCCGGCACCCGGGCGCGCGCCAGTCATCATTGGCGCATCGGTGTCGCACAGAGAGCGGGAGTTGAGTGGAGGGTAAGATGAAAAAGATGATCCTGGCGATGTCGGTGGCAGTGACCACCGCAGGTACTGCCGCCGCCGCCGACCTTCCGCGCGGCCCAGCGCCCTATTATGCCCCGCCGCCCAGTGTCTACAACTGGACTGGCGCCTATGTCGGTCTCAACCTCGGCTACGAATGGGGCAAGGCCACCAATAGCGGCATCGATCCAAGCGGCGTCGCAGGCGGCGGGCAGATCGGTTACAATTGGCAGTCCGGTCAATTTGTGTTCGGCGCGGAAACCGACATCCAGGCCAGCGCGGCGGACGACACTTTCGCACCGTACAAGTTTTCAAATCCGTGGTTCGGAACGCTGCGCGGTCGCGCCGGCTTTGCAATCAACAACATTCTTCTCTACGGAACCTTCGGGCTCGCTTACGGCGACCTCAAGGCAGAATTCGGCGGCCTCGACGAAAGCAAGACGCTGGTCGGGTGGACCGGCGGTCTGGGCATGGAAGTCGGCTTCACACCCAATTGGTCGGCGAAGGTCGAGTACCTCTATATGGATCTCGGCAGCCGTGCTTACACACTCACCGGCACCGACAATGGCCTGCAAGCGAGCTATCTGCGGCTCGGCGTGAACTACCATTTCTGAGGTGCAAGAATTCACTCTGCGAAGAACCCGGACCTTACCGTCCGGGTTTTTTGTTTTCGATCTTCAGCGCAGCATTCAACGTGCAAGTTCCACTGTGGAGACAACGGGAGAATTTCCACCGAATGGAACGGTGTTAAATATTTTTTCACCACGGCTGACCGCCGGCGTGACAGATCGTGGCGACAGCGTGTCATTTCGTTGTCGGCGATGCGACGATGCAACTGACAACTTGTTTTGGACTGTGACTTCCATGCACTAGACGCGAAAGCATTTCCGAATAGGTTGCCGGCACCAATGAACTGGTGGGTGGGTAGTGTGACGGAGGTTTTTGAAATGAAGCGTTTGATTTCGGCGGGCGTTGTTGCGCTCGCCACTGTAACGATGATGGGAGCAGCCAACGCGGCCGACATCGCGCGGCGTCAGGCGATGCCCACCAAGGCACCAGCCTACTACGCTCCTTACAACTGGACCGGCTTCTACATCGGTATCAATGGCGGCGGCGCCTGGGGCAATTCCGATTGGGATGCGGCAACCGGCAGCAGTGGCCGTGACACGTCAGGCGGCCTCGTCGGCGGCACCATCGGCTACAACTACCAGGTCGGCCAGGCCGTGTTCGGTATTGAAGGCGATATCGACTGGACCAGGATCCGTGGCAGTTCGTCCGCCGTGCCATGCACGACGAGTTGTGAAACGAGCAATTCGTGGCTCGGCACTGTCCGCGGTCGTGTCGGTTACGCGTTCGACCGCTTCATGCCCTACATCACGGGCGGCGTTGCGTTCGGCGACGTCAAGGCAAATCCAGCGGGTTTCCCTGGCAGCAGCGACACGAACGTCGGGTGGACGCTTGGCGGCGGCCTGGAAGCGGCAATTGCTGGTCCATGGACGGCAAAGGTCGAATACTTGTACGTCGACCTTGGCGATGTGAACTGTCCAGCGGGTAGCTGCGCGTTGGCAACCAACGTCGACTTCCGCACCAACATCGTACGCGCCGGTCTGAACTATCGTTTCTGATCGAAGTGCATAACGAAAGAAGAGCCCCGGGCCTCGGTCCGGGGCTTTTTTCGTTGTGGAACTTCCGCGTCCGCCAAAGGCCGACGATGTGGCGCAGGGAACCACTGACGCGACACAAGCGTTGGAGGCGCAATCGGGGGACGGCGCATTCGCGTCCGTCCGCAATACTTGCAGTGAGGTGCGTCATGAAAAGGCTTCTGCTCGCGGGCGTGGCATTGATCGCCGTTGGCGTCGCATCAGCGCCAGCGGCGGATATTCAGCGCCGCCAAACGATGCCAGCGAAAGCGCCACTCTATGTTCCACCGCCATATAACTGGACCGGCTTTTATGTCGGCATCAACGGCGGCGGCGGGTGGGGCCGATCCGATTTCTCCGACCCGTTTGCAACAGGCTCGTTCAAGACTTCGGGCGGGTTGGTCGGAGGCACGCTCGGCTACAATTGGCAGATGGGCCAAGCGGTGTTCGGCCTCGAAGGTGACATCGACTGGAGCAACATTCGCGGTAGCGCTGTTTGCGGCGCGATCACCACTTGCGAAACCAAGAATGACTGGCTTGGTACCGTGCGCGGCCGCCTCGGCTACGCATTTGATCGCTTCATGCCCTATGTGACAGGGGGCCTTGCCGTAGGCGATATCAAGACATCGATCGCCGGAGTCGGCAGCGCGCACGACACCAAGGCCGGTTGGACACTCGGCGGCGGCATAGAAGCCGCGATCGCCGGACCATGGACCGCAAAGGTCGAGTATCTTTACGTCGATCTCGGACGCGGCGGCTCAGTTCTTGGTTCAGACGCAAAATTTAATACGAACATTGTCCGCGCCGGTTTGAACTACCGCTTCTGATTGTCCGTTGAACGCGACGAAAAAGCCCCGGAGCACGCTCCGGGGCTTTTTTGGACTTAATTTGCGGCGCACACGTCGTTGGCACTCGCGCTAAAGCCAACACCCTCCGTCGACACAAGCAGAGCCACGGCTGATCGAGCTGAAACCTGCAAATCAACGCGCACGCATACGCGATGGATTTCGATCAGCCGGTCACGACCAGGTTCACGGCCTTTGGGCCTTTACCCTTCTTATCCGGCTCCACGTCGAAACTGATCCGCTGGCCTTCGTTCAGTCCCTTCAGTCCAGCCTGCTCGACGGCAGTGATGTGAACAAACACATCACGCCCGCCGTCGTCCGGTTTAATGAATCCGTAGCCCCGTTCGCCATTGAAGAATTTCACGACACCAGTTTGTGCCATCGGGAAAACTCCTCTCCCCCACTGCTCCGCCGCCGGCCCCACGCACGGCGGCTCGGCTGGACATTCACAATCGGGGAAAGCGTCGGCCCAAGACGGCCTCAGTCAACTCCGCCGGCCCCCACAGGAGGCGGAACGTCACTGCCAATAGGGAACTACACACCAACTGCGCGCCTGTGGAAAGGGGCCACAAGATCAATGGATCGCGGCGGGGTCCCTGGCGCCAAGCCAATCGAGCCGGAAACCGCCCTTCCCTTGGCGCCCCAAAGTACTGGCGAGGGCAGGCAGCATGGCCGAAAGCTCGCTTTCCAGTGTCCAAGGCGGGTTGACCAGGATCATCCCGGCGCCATTCAGCCGCGTCGGATCACTGAGAGGTGCCACCAGGATCTCTGCCCGCAAGACCTTCGCCAAGGCCAGCCGGCGCAGCCGTTTGGCGAGGGCATCGGGTTCGCGGCGGCCTTTGATCGGGTACCAAAGGGCATAGATGCCGGTCGGCCATTTGCGATGTGCTTCCGCCAGTCCAGCCGAAAGCCGCACGAAATCGTTGTCGGCCTCGAACGGCGGATCGACCAGCACAAGGCCGCGCCGTTCTTTCGGCGGCACGTAGGCATTCAGAGCCACCCAGCCATCGAGCGTCAGCGTCTTGATGCGGTTGTCGCCCTGCAAATTGCGGCTCAACGCCGCGCCCGTTGTCGGTTCGAGCTCGCAGGCGGTCAATCGGTCCTGCGGGCGCAGCCATGCGCGCGCCAGCGCCGGAGAACCCGGATAGATCCGAAGCCGGCCGCGCTCGTTGAGAGCGCCGACGACTTCGAGGTAAGGGGACAGCAATTCCGCAACGGCCGGCGGAAGCTGAGCGGCCATAAGCTTTTCAATGCCGTCGTGCCATTCGCCGCTGCGATTTGCTTCAGAGCTTGCAAGGTCGAAGAGGCCGGCACCGGCGTGGGTATCAATGACCCGAAACGCTGCAGGCTTCGCACGCAGATAGTGCAGGATACGGCAAAGCACGGCGTGCTTGAACACGTCGGCAAAATTGCCGGCATGGAATTCGTGATGATAATTCAAAATTGACCTTGCCGCTCCGCGCGAAGCTCCATAGTCGGACAGCTTGATTGCGAATACCAGCCGCGGGTTAGCTGGCGTGCGCGCTTTACGTCGCCCTATCCACCACGCACCGCCGGAATTGCGATTTTGCCGAGCCGGCAAGTGCGGCGCGCGATTTCAGCGCAGTCGTGAAATGAAAAATCCTTGCCAAGACACACACGCACTTCCGTCAGCCTCTTGCTGTCGCAGGCAATGGCCATCGCCGTGCGTGAAAGACCAGGATTGGCTTTGAGGAAGGCCTCAGTGACCTCGCCGGGTGACACACTGACTGGCCTGCCGAGTTCGAGATAGTCCGGCGGGATTTTCACCGCCGCCCGCGCCTTCCGCACGGTGTCAAAATAAGCATGTGGCGAAAGGCCGGAACAGGTCCCGTGCTGATCCCATTCATGAAAGATCAGGCGCGGGCTCGGCATCAGGTCGAGCATACTGCCGACAACAGCGTGATCGAGGCGCGGCGCCGGCACCCGGCAATAAGACGGGAACCCGCGTTCGTATTGTGGCCAGAGCCCGTGCACAACGAAGGCAAATGGGCGACCACCACATTGCTGGTCCGGCGCTCGATCGGGCGCCCTGGCCTGCGCGGCTTCGCAATAAGACGGCGACCAAGACAGAGCCAGCACGTAAAAATCGAATTGGCCTGGCTCGCCCTGGCGACGGTCCTGAGCAAGAGCCACGATGGCAAAAATGAAAGTGAAGCTGAACGCGACCGCAGCAATGTGCGCCAACTCGCGCATGCGATGTCTACTCATGAGCGTCCTCGGCACCGACTGAGAACAAACCGGAAATTGATGTTTCGCAACGGTTCCCTAGTACGGGTACCGCAAAAATGAGAACATTTCAAGAACAATTTAGAACAAATAGTGACGTATTCGAAGGGCGTGCCTAAGGCCGCGCCATCTTACAGGCAGGATTATAGGCCCAGTTGCGGTCGAGCCCGACCACGCACCATTCCACGCCCCAGGTAATCCCGATAATGCCGGTGTCCTCGCCGATCGAGTAATGCACGGTGTGCCGACGGCCGTCGCTGACCATGGCAACAGCGGTACAAAACCGGCGCGGAATGGTCTGGGATGCCCAGGGGCGAAAGGCAATTTCTCGCACCGCATCGAACCCGACGATTTGCAGGTCGGAATTCCAGAAACGACCTTCTTTCTCGGAAAAGCGCGAGGAGATCGTACCGAGGGCGGCTTCGCACGGCGGCAAAACGCCGTCGTAGCGCGGCCCGGTCAGGTAGAGGCCCTTTTCCAGCAATCCCGCCGCACTGGCTGGCGTCAACGCGCCAGCGAAAAGCAAAGAAGCGATCAAAAGTGAGCGAAGACCACGAAACCCAGCCATCATAAGTAAGCTCCCCGAGCTGTTCGCAATTGTAGCATAACTTCTGCGCGCTGTGCCTGGGTAGATTCACAGGTTTGCGCGCCCGGGCAACGGGCGTGCTACCGCAGCTCGCTCGCCCCCCTAGACCCAATCCCCCAAAACAGCCTGGACCAATGCAAGCGCCGCGATGGCCGCGGTATCCGCGCGCAAAATACGAGGTCCCAAGGCAATCCGCACCACCATTGGCCGCCTCAGGAGCGCCGCCCGCTCCTCCTCGGCAAACCCGCCCTCAGGGCCGATCAGGACCGCAAGCGGCTGGTGCGGATGCCGACGCGCGGCGAGGAGAGCCGCCACGGGGTCCCTCACGTCGGCGTCCTCATCGCAAAAGACCAGCAAGCGATCGGCTTCTGCCCCGACCTGCTCGAGCGTCACCGGTTCGGCAACCTCGGGCACTCGAAGAATACCGCATTGCTCGGCCGCCTCGATCGCATTGGCGCGCATGCGATCAAGATTGACGCGCGCCACTTGCGTGTGACGGGTCATAACGGGTTGCAACCGTGAGGCGCCCATTTCCACCGCCTTTTGCACGAGATAGTCGAGCCGCGCATGCTTGAGCGGCGCAAACAGGAAATGCAGATCGCCGGCGCGCGTTTGCGCGCGCTGCTGCACCCCGACAATCAAAGTCACCGAACGCTTGCCGCTTCCGGCCAAGTTCGCCTGCCACTCACCATCGGCGCCGTTGAACAACAGCACCGCGTCTCCCTGCCCAAGCCGAAGCACATTGAGCAGATAGTTTGCCTGGTCCCGATCGAGCGTCACCTCGCCGCCTTGGGTTAGTGGCGCGTCCACATAAAGACGGGTCGTGCGAAAATCGTAGCGCGGCATGGGATTAACCGTTTTAAGGGACGGCAAGGGCACCGGTTTACGCGGTCTGCCGGGCCTTCGCGAGACTTATCGGTCGGGCTCCCCCTTGCCGCCTTCCCGACGCATTCAGGTTGTTATAAGCCACCGGAAGCTCCAGGCTGGTATAGTAAGGCAGGGAGCAGCAGAGGGTTCTGATTTATGAGTTTGCGCCGGGCACTCTTCGCCGCGTGCATGACTGCGCTGTATGCCGGAACGGCGAACGCCCAGTTCCAGCCACCTGCAGCCAAGCAGCAGGAACCGCCTTGCGTTCAGGAGTTCTTCAAGCTGCGAGACGAGGCTGAAAAAAAAGGGCTCGCCATTAAAGCCGCGAACGAACGCAAAGCCTCGCCGAAGGAGGCTTGCCAATTGTTTGGAGCGTTCATCACCGCCCAGACAAAGATGCTCAAATACGCCAGTGACAATACGGTTTGGTGCGGCATCCCGCCGCAAGTCATCGAGAATCTCAAGCAGAGCGTCACCAAAATTTCCGAAGTGCGCACGAGAGTCTGCCAGGCTGCCGCGGCGCCACAGCAGACAGGACCTAGCCTGAGCGATGCGCTCAGCAATCCAGTTCCCAATTCCAACAACATCAAGACCGGTCGCGGCACCTTTGACACCTTGACCGGCAGCCCACTCGGAAAATGAGCGAGACGACCGGACGCGTCGCCGATGCGACCGGAAACTGGGTCGATAGTCTCGCGCCGCCTTACTGCCGGCCTTATTTGCGACTGGCACGTCTCGATCGCCCGATAGGATCATGGCTGCTTCTGATGCCGTGCTGGTGGTCCCTTGGACTGGCCGGCATGCATCAAGATCACTTCCCGAGCGTGTGGCACATCGCGCTGTTCTTCATCGGCGCCTTTGCGATGCGAGGCGCCGGCTGCACCTGGAACGATCTCGTCGACCGCGATATCGACGAAAAGGTCGAACGCACCCGCTCGCGACCGATCCCGTCAAAACAGGTGACCGTTGCGCAGGCGACCTTATTCATGCTCGCGCAAGCGCTGGTTGGCTTGCTGGTCTTGACCCAGTTCAACCGTTTTACGGTCATCACAGGCTTGGCCTCGCTTCTGGTGGTCGTCATCTACCCCTTCATGAAGCGCATCACCTATTGGCCGCAGATTTTTCTTGGCCTCGCCTTTTCGTGGGGTGCGCTCATGGGCTGGCCGGCCGCACTCGGACGACTCGATTGGGCACCGCTCATCCTCTATGCGGGATCGATCTGCTGGGTGATCGGCTACGACACCATCTATGCGCATCAGGATCGCGAGGACGATCTGTTGGTCGGGATCAAGTCGACCGCGTTGCTGTTCGGTGAGCAAACGCCCACGATGCTGGCGGGCTTTTACGTGGCAGCAGTCGTTTTGATATCAGCTGCAGGATTGATGGTGGGCGGTGGATTAATTTTCACGCTCGGCCTGATTGCCTTCGCCGTTCACCTGGCATGGCAAGTGACGCGACTTGATATCGATGATCCCGCACATTGCCTGGTTTTGTTCAAATCAAACCGGGACGCCGGACTGATCCTGTTCGGCGCGATGCTGCTCGACGCGGCGTTCTGAGATTTCTAAAAAATGGCGGCTTCGGGCGATGCGCATGCGGCGCATCGCCCTGCTGATTTATATGCTAGTGCAGGTTTATTCGGTCCTGCATCGGGATACTGCCACGATGGGCAGACTGCCGAGATGCGACGGCTGGTGCATCAATTTCGCTGGGCGCGCTCATCAGTGCTGGAGCTGGACCAGCAATTGACCCGGTCACCAATGCATCGCCGTATTCAAAGTCGATATCGCCGTCCTCCCCGGGTACCGCAACCGGTGGCTTGCTGTGCCTGATGGCGGGCCTCGCCGCCGATCCGGTATAGGCAGGGCCGCGCTGCCGGGCATATACAGCGCGCGCTTTTGCCGCCGCCACTTCGCCGGAGATTGCTTCCGGCCGGCACGGACGGTCACCGCTTGAGCGGCGCATTAAATCGACGTGGATGTGGTTGTAATGCGCAGCGTTGTAGCCGGGCGCCAGCACGGTGGTGAAGTTGTCGCAGGCGGCGAGATGCACATCGTGCAGGAAGCCCTGCTCTTCGGGCGCGCCGTGCCACCCTTCCTGAACAGTAATCCGTCGTCCGTCCGCGAGCGTGAACGCCGCGATGTCTATCGCATTTCCGAAAGCGTGTTCGGAAATACCGGAGCCGCCGGACCCGACCATTCCGCGGCATGAATAAGCAGAGATCTGCTTGATCTCGACAACCTGCGCACCAAACCATCGCATCGCTGCCGGTTGCACGCCTTCGCTCACCCAGTGATCAAGCGCAGACACGAGCGGGCAGGCGAGCGTAGCCGCCGGCGTCAGTGTCGCCGGGCCGGCCGAGGCCATCATTTGCGGCGCGCGGGAAGGTTCAAGAGAAGGTCCAAGCGAAGGCCCGAGCGATGGCGGCGCGCGGGCTTGCGGCGGTTGATAGGTCGGCGCGCCGTACGCGCGCTGGGGTGGATAGGTCGCGGGCGTACGCCCGCGTGGAAGCACAGCGTCGTCAGGAATATCGTCGGGCAACGGTGCTGCGTTGGGTGTCACACCGGGCGTGCTACCCGGCGGGTTGAGCGACATCGGTTGGTCCGGAGTTACAAAGCGCGACTGCGGAGCGGGTGCCGGTCCGGGCACCCACCGCATGTTCGGGGTCTGCGCCGATTGTACCGGCGCTGATCCAACGGGCGCCGGCGGCGCATAACGTGGCTCGTTGATCGGCCAGTGCGGCATCTGCGCCGAATTCGCAGGAATGGATCCAGGCGGTCGCAAATCATCCGAATAACTGATGGCCGGACTACCCTCGCCCAATGCCGCGACCTTGAGTGGAAAATCGGCGCCGCACATGCCGGGGCCCTCGATGGGCTCGATCTGCACGACGCCTGCGCCGACCTTGACCGCACCCGACTTCATGCACGCGACTTCTGCTTGATGTCGCCACGGCGCGCGCTCGCCAGACATAAAGCTGCGCCCGCAACCTGCGAGCGCCAGCAGAACGCCAGCACCGGCGAAATACAAACCCACGCCACCCTTCATGTCCCCGAAAATGCGAGCAGTTTCTTTAACGAGGCTTCAACGATCGCCGACGCCGATTCCGTTAAGGATAAGGATTCCTTGCCAAAATCAGGCCCGGCCTTGAACGAGCCGCCCGTTTCGGTTCTGATCCCGCGGGGCGCGGGTGATTTGCTAGAACAGGGTCGTATCGAGGTCCGGTTTCCGCAGCCGGAATCGTGCGCTTAAGGGGAAGCAATGGAAGGCAAAGCCAGATTCATTTTTCCTGTCATGATCAGCGCGCTCATCGTTTTCGTGGTCAGCGGGGTTGTCACCTTTACCAATATCGGCTTGCGCGCGGATTTTGTGCCGCGGTGGCTCAAAGCCTTCATCACTGGCTGGCCGGTGGCCGCCGTTCTCGCATTTATTGCGGTTCCGCATATTCGCCGCGCGACCGAAGCGATCGTGCGGCTGATCGAAAGCTAAGTACCGCTACGGCGCGGTCTTGATACCGAGCGTATCGCCGATTTTTGCCACAGTCGCACGCTGATCATCCAGCGCAGCAGCAAATTCGGCGGGCGTGCCCGGATTGACGACTTGCCCGGTGGCGCTGAGCTTCGCGTCGATCTCCGGATCGCTCACGACCTCACGGATATCGGCGGCGATACGATCGCGAACCGCCGGTGGAAAATCGCGTGGCCCGAACAGGCCGACCAGACCGTCGAACTCCAGAGATTTATAACCGGCTTCCGCAGCAGTCGGGATGTCGTTCAAGGTCTTCGCGTGTTGGCGATTGGTCAAGGCGATGACCTTGACCTTACCGGCCTGCACGCGCGGACGCATGATTGCATAAGCGCCGACAAACGCGTGAATGCGCCCCTCCGCGAGATCGTTGATGGCCTGCACCGCGTCTTTGTAAGGAACCTTGGCCATATCGAGCTTTTCGGTTTTCAGCCAAGCCGCGAACAGGAGATCGTTGGCGCCAGTGACAGACGCGTAGTTCAACTTGCCGGGATCCGCTTTGATCCTGGCGGCGAGTTCCTTCACGGTGGAAACTTTGAGATCTGCCGGCACGCCGAGTGCGATCAGCGTGTTGGTCACTCGCGCGATCGGCACAAGATCTTTGGGATCGTAAGGAAGCTTTTCGTGCAGTAGCGAATGGGCGGTGAAGGTCGACGCCGGCGCAAACAGAAGGACGTGATCGTCATGCGCATTGAGAACAGCGGTGATGGCAAGAAAGGCATCGCCACCCGGACGGTTCTCAACCACGACCGGCTGGCCCCATTTCGCCGCGAGCTTGTCGGCCAGCAGCCGGGCCGTGATGTCGACGCCTGAACCGGCTCCCAGCGGAATAATGAAACGAACCGGGCGCTGCGGCCAGGATTGTCCCGAAGGTTGCGCCTGTGCGAGCGGCGCTACCGCGAGCATGACCGCAATGCCAATAACCAAACTGACCAAGAATCGACGCTGCATGACGCCTCCCAGGACTTGAAATTTCAGCATTAGCAGAACGGTGTTCCGCGAGCGCCGGGATCACGTCACAGCCGAAAGGTTTACGCAATCAAAAATCCGACCGATCTTCGGCGACCAATCGTCCTTCACGTACACATGCGGATTCGCAAATGCGAAACCGATCAGATTCGACGCGTCCAACCGGTGGTATTTGCCGCAAATTTGCCATGAAACATGCCGCAATCGACAGGTTTTGCACCGCCAAATTTTCCAGCCCAAAAATTTTTTGCGCCGTGCGATCAATCGGTTGTCGCTACCGCTTGTGGTATGCGCGGTTTCAAGGGAGCCATGCGGGACCCACCTTAAGCGCCTACGACTTTTGTGTTAGGCTCAATCAAGTCAACAAGGGAGGCACCTGCCGTGGACCTTACCTTGAAGCTCAACGTACTGGCGGTATGCGCTGTATTTGCTTTCGTCGGCGCAATATTGCTGGGTGCATTCTGAGTTCAAGAGGCCAACGACGACGCCAAACCAAGAATTGCCGGTGTAAAACCGGCCAAAGGTTCAGACACCGGAGAAAAACGCCTCTCCGGTGTCTTTCATTTTAAGCCGCCACAATACTGGGCGATGCATGGACATCGTAGTTGAGGATCGGCGCCAGCCAACGCTCACACTCGCCGACAGTCCACCCCTTGCGCTTCGCGTAATCCTCGACCTGATCGCGTTCGATTTTTCCGACACCGAAATATGCGCTTTGCGGGTGGCTGAAATATAGGCCACACACCGCGGCGCCTGGCCACATGGCGAAACTTTCCGTGAGCTTCATGCCAATGCGCTCGGCGTCGAGCAGGCGGAACAGCGTGCCTTTTTCGGTGTGGTCGGGCTGCGCCGGGTAACCTGGCGCCGGCCGGATGCCGCGATATTTTTCCGCAATAAGATCTTCCGCGCCTAGCCTTTCTTCCGGCGCATAGCCCCAGAATTCCCTACGCACGCGACTATGCAGCCGCTCGGCATAAGCTTCCGCCAGACGGTCGGCCAACGCCTTCACCAGGATTGCCGAATAGTCGTCATTGGCGCGCTTGAAGCGCTCGGCAATGACATCTTCGCCGATGCCGGCGGTGACCGCAAAGGCACCGATGTAATCCTTCACGCCGCTGTCACGCGGCGCGACAAAATCCGAAAGCGCGATATTGTTGCGGCCTTCTCGCTTGGACAACTGCTGACGCAGCGCATGCAGCATCGCAACCGGTGTCCCGCGGGCTTCATCGCCATACAAAATGATATCGTCGCCCTGCGCTTGCGCCGGCCAGAAGCCGAACACGGCATTGGCCTTGAACCAATGCTCGGCCACGATCTTGTCGAGCATTGCGCGCGCATCCTCGTAAAGCGGCCGCGCCGCGGCTCCGTATTTGGCGTCGTCGAGTATCGCCGGAAACCTGCCGGAAAGCTCCCAGGTCTGAAAGAACGGTGTCCAGTCGATGTAGTCGATCAATTCCGCGACCGGATAGTCGTTGAGAACCTTCGTGCCGATAAAACCTGGCTTCGGCGGCTGATAGGACCCTGACCAGTCCAGCTTGAGCGCGTTCGCGCGCGCGACCGACAACGGCAGCCGCGCCTTGTCCTCCTGCGCACGCGCGTGCGCGGTAGCAATCCGCGCATATTCTCCGCGCAATTCGGCGACGTAGCCGGACCGCGCATCGACCGACATCAGCGACTGCGCCACGCCCACCGCGCGACTGGCGTCGTTGACATAGACAGCCTGCCCGCGCCGGTAATTCGGATGGATCTTCACTGCCGTGTGCACACGGCTGGTGGTTGCGCCGCCGATCATCAGCGGCAGGTCGAAGCCTTGCCGTTCCATCTCGGCCGCCACATGGCACATCTCGTCGAGTGATGGCGTGATCAGGCCGGACAGGCCGATGATATCGGCATTTTCCGCCCGCGCCGTTTCCAGGATCTTTGCCGCTGGCACCATCACGCCGAGATCGAGCACCTCGTAATTATTGCACTGAAGCACGACGCCGACGATGTTCTTGCCGATGTCATGCACGTCACCCTTGACTGTCGCCATGACGATCTTGCCGTTCGACGAGCGCTCGGCCGCACCGCCTGCGAGCCGGCGCTCTTCTTTTTCCTTCTCCATGAAGGGCATCAGATAGGCCACCGCCTGTTTCATCACGCGGGCCGATTTCACCACCTGCGGCAGGAACATTTTTCCCGAGCCGAACAGGTCACCGACGATATTCATGCCGTCCATCAGTGGGCCTTCGATCACGTCGAGCGGACGTGTAGCGCGCTGGCGCGCTTCCTCCACGTCAGCCTCGACGAATTCGGTGAGGCCGTGCACCAATGCATGGGCCAGCCGCTTCTCAACGGGCTGGTCGCGCCAGACGAGATCGGCCTCTTTGGCTCCCTGGCCGGCACCGTGGAATTTCTTGGCCAGATCGAGCAGCCGCTCGGCAGCGTCGGGCCGACGGTTGAGCACCACGTCCTCGCAGGCTTCGCGCAATTCCGGATCGAGATCGTCATAGACCGCCATCTGGCCGGCATTGACGATGCCCATATCCATGCCGGCCTTGATGGCATGGAACAAAAACACCGAGTGCATGGCCTGGCGGACCTGCTCATTGCCACGGAAGGAGAATGAGAGGTTCGAAACGCCTCCCGAGACATGCGCGTACGGGAGGTTTTTCCGAATCCAGCGCGTGGCCTCGATGAAGTCCACGCCATAGCCGTTGTGCTCTTCCATGCCGGTCGCAATGGCAAAGATATTCGGGTCGAAAATAATGTCTTCCGGCGGGAAGCCGACCTGGTTCACCAGAATGTCGTAGGCGCGCTTGCAGATTGCCGTCTTGCGTTCAAGCGTGTCGGCCTGCCCCTTCTCGTCGAAGGCCATCACGACGACCGCGGCACCGTACCGGCGCACGGTGCGCGCGTGCTCGATGAAAGCCGCCTCGCCTTCCTTCATCGAGATGGAATTCACCACGGGCTTGCCTTGCAAGCATTTCAAGCCGGCCTCGATCACTGAAAATTTCGAGGAGTCGACCATCACCGGCACGCGCGCGATGTCCGGCTCGGCCGCGATCAGGTTGAGAAAGGTCGTCATTGCCTGCTCGGAATCGAGCAGGCCTTCGTCCATGTTGACGTCGATCACCAACGCGCCGTTCTCAACCTGCTCACGCGCGATGGATAACGCCGCTGCATAGTCGCCGGCCGTCACCAGCTTGCGGAATTTGGCCGAGCCGGTGACGTTGGTGCGCTCGCCGACATTGACGAACGGGATTTCCGGCGTGAGCGCGAAAGCCTCGAGGCCCGACAGTCGCAGCTGCGGGGGGATTTCCGGAATGGCGCGCGGGCGCTTACCCGCAACCGCCTTGGCGATGGCGGCAATATGCTCAGGCGTCGTGCCGCAGCAGCCGCCGACCACGTTGACGAGACCGGCTTCGGCGAACTCTCCGAGCAGTTCGGCCATGAATTCCGGACTCTCGTCGTAGTAGCCAAATTCATTGGGAAGGCCCGCATTCGGATAGGCGCAGACGAAAGTGTCGGCCAGCCGCCCGAGTTCGGCGATATGCGCGCGCATCTCCTGCGCGCCGAGCGCGCAGTTGAGCCCGATGGTCACCGGGTTGGCATGCTTGACTGAATTCCAGAACCCGCCCGGCGTCTGCCCGGACAGCAGACGGCCGGAACGATCGGTGATGGTGCCGGAGATCATCACCGGCACGTCGATCCCGCGCTCTTCGCAAATTTCGGCAATGGCGTAGATCGCCGCCTTGGCGTTGAGCGTGTCGAAGATGGTTTCGATCAGCAACAAGTCAGCGCCGCCGTCGATCAATCCACGCACCTGCTCGCCGTAGGCTTCGCGCAACTGGTCGAAGGTGATGGCCCGGAAGCCGGGATTGCTGACATCGGGCGAAATTGATGCGGTCCGGTTGGTCGGACCGAGCGCTCCGGCGACGAAGCGGCGCTTGCCGTCTTCTTTTTCTGCGAGGACTGCGGCCTCGCGCGCCAGCTTGCTGCCAGCGTGATTGAGCTCGTAGGCGATGTCCTCCATGCCGTAGTCGGCCTGTGCGATCTTGGTGGAGGAGAATGTGTTGGTGGAAACGATGTCGGCGCCGGCACGGAAATAAGCCAGGTGGATATCGCGCACGGCGTCAGGACGGCTGAGATTGAGCAAATCGTTGTTGCCGCGTACCTCGCGGTTCCACGCATCGAAACGTGCGCCGCGGTAGCCTTCCTCATCGAGCTTGAGCCCCTGAATCATGGTGCCCATGGCGCCGTCGAGCACCAGGATGCGCTGGCGGAGCAGGTCTATAAATTCTCGTCGAGTGTTCTTGTTAGGCATTAGATGTGCCGCTTGCTCATGCATGTTCCCTCTCCCCATTGGGGAGAGGGTTAGGGTGAGGGGGTTCCTGACTCGCAGTAGCGACAATCGTCATAGTGTCCGCTCGGCGTTCGTCTCATCGCGCCGTAGTCTCCTCGCTGTTGACACACGCAACGCCATAACCCCTCACCCGCCCTCGCTTCGCTCGGGCACCCTCTCCCCTTGGGAGAGGGAAGAAGAAACGGCGGGCCTTACGCCCAGCAGATGGCAAATCGCGTAAACAAGGTCCGCGCGATTCATCGTGTAGAAATGGAAATGGGTGACGCCGCGGTCGACCAGGTCAATCACCTGCTCGGCGGCGACCGCAGCGGCGATCAGCTTGCGCGTGGCCGGATCGTTATCGAGGCCGTGGAAGCGCTCGGCCAGCCAACCCGGCACGGTGGCGCCGGCGCGGGCGGCGAAATTCTTCGCCGCCTTGAAGTTCTGCACCGGCAGGATGCCCGGCACGATCGGGATATTGATGCCCCGCGCACGCACGCGGTCGAGATAGCGGAAGTAAAGGTCGTTCTCGAAGAAGAACTGCGTCATCGCGCGCTCGGCGCCGGCATCGACCTTGGCCTTGAGCATATCGATATCGGCGTCGACGGTCGGCGAGTCCGGATGCTTTTCCGGATAGGCGGAGACCGAGACTTCGATGTCAGGGCAGTTACGCTTGATGCCGCCGACCAGATCGGCGGCATTCTTGTAGCCGCCCGGATGCGGCGCGTATTGCGTGCCCGGGCCGCTGATGGAATCGCCGCGCAGCGCCACGATGTGGCGCACGCCGACATTGTGATAGTTACGCACGATGGCGTCGATTTCCTCGCGCGCCGCGCCGACGCAGGTCAGATGCGCCGCCGGCGTCAGCGGCGTCTCCGCCAGGATGCGCTTGACCGTGGCGTGGGTGCGCTCGCGCGTCGAGCCGCCGGCGCCGTAGGTGACCGAGACGAAGTTCGGAGCCAGCGGCGCCAGACGCTCGATCGACTCCCAGAGGATCTTCTCCATCTCCTCGGTCTGCGGCGGAAAGAACTCGAACGACACGTGGATGCGGCGGGTTTCGCTGAGCGCGAACCGGCTGGGACGGACATTCATCACGCCACCTCCCGCCGCACCGGGTTCGCCATCAGCGCACGCGTATCACGCGCCAACCACAACGAAACCGCAATCTTGCCGTCGGAACCGGGTTCGGGTGCGAGCGACTTGTGGAGCACCGGCTCGAGGCCAGAGGCGGTCATCCATTGCGTTACTGTCTCGGGTGCAAAACCGAGCCGGCGGTGCGCAAATTGCTCGCGCAGAAATTCCTGTTCGTGCGGCGCGAAGTCGACCACCAGGAGCCGTCCGCCCGGGCGCAGCACGCGTGCGGCTTCGCGGATTGCACGGGCGCCGTCATCAAGGAAGTGCAGAACCTGGTGAAGGATGACGACGTCGAAGGAATCATCCGCCAACGGCAAATCGTAAATGTCGCCCTGCCGTACGCTGCAATTCCTCAGGCCAGCACGCTCGAGTCGATCGCGCGCGAGCAACAGCATATCAAGCGAGAGATCGAGACCGAGGCCGCGCTCGATGTCAGGCCCGAACATCTCGAGCATGCGTCCGGTGCCGGTGCCGAGATCGAGCAGCGAGCGAAACGGTTTGTCGGCGAGCGCGGCGCGGATCGCACTCTCCACCGCTTCGTCGGTGACGTGCAGCTTGCGGATGCGATCCCATTCGGCGGCATGCGCGCGGAAATAAGCTTGCGCGGCCGCAGCGCGCGCCTGCCGTACGGAAGCGAGCCGATCACGATCGCGAGCAATGGTCTGATCGGCTGGATTGAGGCGTTCGATCAACGCGCGCGCGACTTCGGCGCCGCCGCCATGCTCGGACAGGCGGAAGAAAGCCCAGGTGCCCTCGCGGAAGCGCTCGATCAGCCCGGCCTCGGCCAGCAGCTTGAGATGGCGGGAGATGCGCGGCTGCGACTGGCGCAGGATGTCGGTGAGGTCCGAGACGGTAAGCTCGGCTTCGGCCAGGAGAGCCAACACCCGCAGGCGCGTTTCCTCACCTGCTGCCTTGAGCGCCGAGTTGAGGGCATCAAAACCAAGCTTGCCGGTGCTGTTCATTGAACCCTAAAGATAGGCCAGCCTATGGGCCGTTTCCCACTATATAAGGATATCTTTATACGTTGAAACACCCTTCGGCAAGCCCGGAGACTGGGCTTCTCGTGGGCTGGTTAGCGATCGGTGTGCGTCGAAGGGGTCCAAGGAATCTATGTTCTGGGCCTGTATTGCTACTGTTCCCGGCTGAAAGCGCGAGTTAGTCGCGCTAAAGAACGAACATGGGCGCCACAAAAGATTTCGGCATCCGCGACGGTGAAAAGGCGGTCGACCTCCCCGGTCAACCGGATGCGGGCCTCTACTTCATCGGCCGTATCCACACGCCCTGGAAGGAGCGCAAGGACTGCCCGAAGAACGCCCGGGAGTCGGAGGCGGTCTGTACCGTCGATGTCGATCCACGCTGGCGCGACGGCCTCAAGGACGTCGAGACCTGCAGCCATCTCATGCTGCTCTACTGGATGGACAAATCCCCACGCGATCTGGTGCTTCAGGTGCCAGGCCATTACGGCGTCCAACACGGCACCTTCGCGTTGCGTTCCCCCGCCCGGCCCAACCCGGTCGCCGTGAGCGTGGTCAAGCTTTTGCGGATTGAAGGCGGGCAGCTATCGGTGGTCGGGCTCGACTGCCTGGATGGCACGCCGCTCATCGATATCAAACCTTATTTCGCCTCGACCGACAGTGTGCCCGATGCTGTCGTGGGCTGGCACAAGCAAAAAGACTAGATCGCGGAATTATAAACCTGCAGCGGGTCCCGGATAATTGAACGTCAGCGGTTCAGCGCTTGTCGCACGGCAGCGCAATCGCAACGCATGATACCCGTCCATTGAGTGCGGGTTCGTCGTAGTGCTCACATTCGATTTTGCGTTCTTTGGCGGATTCCCAGTTGGCAAACTGGCTTCCGTAGAGTCCCTGCGCCAATTGTCCCCATTTGCTGATGGAAAACTTGAGTGCGTCACTCGCTTTTTCTTCAGCCGAACCAGGCTCACTGCGCCGGCCCTCGGCACGCAGTTCAGGTTTGCAACTGAATTGCGCTGCGTCCGCGAACGCATCCTGTAGCGAAGGACCAGACATCAACCCGATGACCGCGGTTACGAGGACGAGCGAAAGATGCCTAGCGCTCATGCTGGCCTCCACTACGGCAATAACGGGACGCCACCAAAGACCGAACTCGCGATCCAGATCAGCGAGGATACGATGATCAGCAGACTAAGCCAGTCTGTGAAGGTCGCCTTGAACTTGTCGCCGATCGAAACAGCCGGGTCAGCCAGCGTACAGGAGATTTTGAGCCATCGTGGCTGCGATTGGATTGAATTCGGCGATGCGCCGGTGAGACTTGGAAGAAACAGAATGAGCCAGCAGATCCCGGTCACGATCAGCACCGAGCTGAGGGACTGTCCGAGTCCGTCAAAGCCCATCGCGCGCGCCAAATAGAATGTGCCCTTGGCGGTGGGCAATATATACATCGTCGCATGGATAGCACCGCCGACAAGCTGCGTCGGCGCAAAGCCTTTCGGTAGTTTGTCGACGAGCAGCATGGCGATTTCCTTCCCGGCGTGCGAGCGCCGGTCGTTACAGTGGCGCTATTCACTGCCTGTTAGTCATCGCCAGGCGCCCGCAGGTTCAAAGGCGCCGTGCGGCTGCTCGCGCCGGCCGCAAACACAATTTTCGCCAATTCGTTCCTGTCTTTTAAGGGTTTTTACTCATTGGGCTTGAGGGAACCTTTGAACCTCTCGGCTATTGGCTCGACATAAGGACGGGGAGGAGCTGACGAGGGTGCCATGTCCAAGTTTTTGTCCAAGTTTTTGTCCTCATCTGCCAATTTTGCAGCCCTGATCGGCGCTGCCGTGTTGTCGTGCAGTGCCGCGAACGCCGAGCCGCTGTTTGCCTTCCTCACCGCTCCTACCCAGATGCAGGCCGCGCCGCAGACATTCGAAGCAGCTCCGGTCGAAGAAAACGAAGACACCCAGGCCGTTCAGCCTTCTCCGCGCTTGCAGCGGCAAATCGTCGACTACGCCTCCAGAGAGGCAGCCGGCACGGTCGTCATCGATACCCCGCACACTTTCCTCTATTACGTGCTCGGCAACGGCAAGGCGATCCGTTACGGCATCGGCGTCGGCCGCCAAGGCTTCACCTGGTCCGGCATCAAATCAGTCGAACGCAAGACCGAATGGCCGGATTGGTACCCGCCGGCTGAAATGATCGCGCGCCAGCCGTATCTGCCACGCATGGTCGCGGGCGGCCCCGGCAATCCGCTCGGCGCGCGCGCCATGTATATCGGCGGCACCGAATATCGCATCCATGGCACCAACGATCCGACGTCAATCGGCAAGCACGTGTCGAGCGGCTGCATCCGCCTGACCAATGAAGACGTCAAGGATCTTTACAGCCGCGTGCAGATTGGCGCGAAGGTGATCGTGCTGCCACAAACTTCAGTGGCGCAAAGAAAGCCTCCGGAGCCGCAGCGCGTCTCCATCACTCAGTCATATGCACCACAGCCACAGAGCCCCGCACAGAGGGCCTGGAGCAGGATCAGCCCCTCCGGCCTCTACTAATTTCTCTCGAACCTCCCCCGAACTTGCCCGGCCTCGCGCCGGGCAATTTTTTTGATGCGACCGATGAATAATTCTCGGTTGGTCAGCGCCGTCGGTACCGCTATATGTCGACAGATCCATTGGAGTTTTGATCATGCGTATTGCAGCGATGGCGGCGGGGGCGGTCGGCGGATATTTCGGCGCCCGCATGGCGGCAGCGGGCCATGATGTTTACTTCATTGCCCGCGGCGCCCACCGTGACGCCATTGCGCGGCACGGCCTCAAGATTGAAAGCGTGCACGGCGATTTGCATCTGCCCAAGCCCAACGTCACCGACGATCCGGCGAAAGTCGGTCCGGTCGACATCGTGCTGTTCGCGGTCAAACTTTGGGACACAGAAACGGCGGCAGCGTCCGCACGCCCCCTTCTTGGCCCCGATAGCCGACTGATCACATTTCAGAATGGCGTCGACAGCGTTGATCGCATTTCTGCCGTGTTGGGCGCTGATCGCGTCGTTGGCGGCGCTGCCTACATCGCGACCACTATCGCTGCCCCCGGCGTCATCAAGCACACCAGCAACTTTGCGATGATGCGATTTGGCCGCGCCGACAAAAAATCCGACGACAAACTCACGGCGTTTGTGGATGCAGGCAAAGCTGCCAAGCTCGACATTGCACTATCCGACGACATTAGCCGGGAGCTCTGGCAGAAATTCATATTTCTCACCGCAATGGCAGGTTCAACTGCCAGCCTGCGATCTCCGATCGGACCCATCGTCGCGGATCCCGAGCTGCGCGGCTTCTTCCGCGCACTGATGGATGAGGCCTTTGCGGTCGGCAAAGCCAAAGGCGTCGCCCTGAATCCGGCTTACCTCGACGAGCGCATGAATTTCCTGGTCAACAAAGTTGAACCTGGAATGAAGGCGTCGATGGCGCACGATCTCGAACGCGGCAACCGGCTTGAGCTTGATTGGCTTGCCGGCAAGGTGCGGACCCTCGGCCGTGAATTCGGCATCCCGACGCCGGCGAGCGACACGGTCTATACAGTGCTCAAGCTGCATCGCATGGGCAAAGACCAGTGATGGCGCGCTATTGCTGACGTCGGGCCTTGCGCCAGCCTCGGAAGACGCGCGATCATCGGTCCGCGATTGGGGGCCGCCATGCGGCATACATTTATCGTTATCGTCAGCTTGGCACTTTGCATGCCCTGGCTTGCTCCGCCCGCGCTGGCGACGAGCATGAAGTCGACTGCACCGGAACGGATGCTGTCGCGTACCGATTCCAAGAAAATGCGCGCATGCGACGAGCGCGCGATGCGGGAAAACGTCCCTATGGAGCAGCGCGCCGCCTTCGTGAAGAAGTGCATGAAGGAAATGAAGTAGGATTGGCTCGCGGGCAAGGCGCCCTTTTGGCTGCCGCAACGGACGCTCAACCGATCACGACCTGATTTCGACCGGCATCTTTCGCTGCATAAAGTGCGCGATCGGCAGCGGCAACGACTTCCTGCGCGGATCCATTGATCCCTGTTGCAATGACCGCACCGAAGCTCGCTGAAATAACTCTTGTTTCACCGCCGAGGTCGAAAGGCGCGGCAATGATGGCGTGGCGCATGCGTTCGGTTGCCTTGGCCAGCGTGTCATGCGTGAGAGGCCCGGCCGCAATAACAAGAAACTCTTCGCCACCATACCGGCCCAGCTGATCGGTCTGGCGAATGACGCGCGCAAGGCGGTGGGTAAATTCCTTTAACGCGATGTCACCGGCGCCGTGGCCGAGACTATCGTTGACCGCCTTGAAGTGGTCGATATCCGCCATGACGATCCCGACCGGAATCTGCGTCTGGGCAGCACGCTTTAAGGCCTCTTCGACCGACCGCATGACGGCGCCATGATTAAGCGCCCCTGTAAGAGCATCGCGGCTCGCAATTTCAGAGAGCTTTTTGCCCTCTTCCATCAGCTGTCGGTTGCGCTCGATAATATGCAGATAGGTCCGGCTGTTATCGATGACATCTGATACCTGGTGTGCAATTTGTCGAAATATCGCCTGATGCACGTCGCGATACGTATTCTTGTGCCGGCTCGTGAAGAACAAAACTCCGACCGGCCGGTGCCCGACAATCAGCGGGCACGTAAAACTTGAACGCGCTCCTTCTTTCACCATTCGCATCGTTGCATCGGATTTTGGCTTGGCCTTCAGATAGCTCTCCAGGTCATTGAGAATGCGCGGGCGGCCGCTGCGCAAGACTTGCTCGAGACTGCTTCCGGCCATCGGCCGCGAATATCCGGCAGCAATTTTGGTCGGACCAAGGTCCGAACGCATCCAATAGGCGGTCAGGTAAGTCCCGTCGGCGGAAAGGAACGCGCAGCTGATACGGTCGTAGGGAATGAGCCCGTGAAAGCCATCGAAGATCCGGTCGAGGATATCTTCCACCAGCACGCCGCTCTCGACCTTTTCAACCTGGTCGAAAAGCAGTTGAAGCTGCCGCTCCTTTTGCTCCAGCGTATCGGCAAGAAGCTGTAGCTCCTGGCCAAGCCGCGACAACGGATCGGAGTCGTCGAGATGAAGCTTTGGAACGGGCGCACCGATGCGCAAACGCGCAATCCAGGACGCATACGTCCCTACACGATCTCGAATTTTATCGATATGAGCGGCCGCTCTTGTCACGATCACAGTCACAATCTGCGACGAAGCCCGCAAACGATGAGACCGATTGTTTAATTATTTGCCGGGAACAAGGGTTGCCTTTGCGCCGGTTGCTCTGCCCGCTGGTATCATTGTCTAGCAATGCACGTTGCCGGTAATCGCAGAACGAATTCCGGAGCGTCGCCATGCCGCCCTACCACAGGCAAAAGAAGCCCCGGCGCACGGCCGGGGCTTCCCTGCGCGCAACGGCTGGAAAGGGGCAACCGAACCAGCCGTCCCGGCACGTCGTTGCCAGCGGTTCAGCCACCACCGGCACTATTCAAAAATGATCCAGTGAAAAAAGCTGTAGCTGAACATGAGCAGAATGCTGGCGTTGATGATCGACGCGCTGACTTTCGCGGCATAGTCGCCCTGCGCGATGCTTTGTTCGTTTTCTCTGCGGGGCCACGACCATCCACCTAAAAAATGGCCGCACATACGCAGCGCGGCCATTTGAATGAGCCAGTAGTTGGTCCACCCAATCCAGAGGGGAAGAGAGTGGTGCTGTATTCGACCGATTTCAGCCGGGCGGCGCTTTCGTCAGGATCATTGATTCAGATTAACGAACCGGATTAGCTTACCGCCCATGGGCCTTTCATCCTCAGCCGATGTCCTGGAACAGCACCCGTTCGTCGCCCGGCTCTTGCAGCATGTCGATCTCGACGCGGCCGACCTGAAAAGCCTCGACGAGATTATCAACGGCGAATTGGCCATCCGGCGGCGGCGCGATCTCATCGTCGATGGCTACGCGTATCGCAAGCTTTGCTTCGTGAAGGACGGCTACGCCGTGCGTTACAAGCTGCTACGTAACGGCAAGCGGCAAATTTTGAACGTGGTCCTGCCCGGCGACATCGTGGGGCTGCCGGGAAGCTTTTACGAGCGTGCGGTCTATTCGGTGAGCGCCATCACCGATCTCACGATGAACGTCTGCGCGCTCGATGCTTACGTCCAGCTCTGTTACCGGCGGCCGCAATTCGGTCTCGCCCTGAGTTGGATCGCCGTGCAGGAGGCCACCACTTACGCCGAACATATCATCGACATCGGACGCCGCACGCCCATCGAGCGCCTGTCGCATTTTCTCCTCGAATTGCATGTGCGGCTTCGCGCCGTCCGGCGCGCCGAGCCGACTAGCTTTGTCTTGCCGTTTTCGCAGGAAGTCATGGCCGACGTGCTTGGACTGAGCGTTCCGCATTTGAACCGGATGATGCAGCAATTGCGGTCTGAAAAATTGATTGCAGACAGCGAACGGCAGATCGAATTCATCGACCTGGGCGCGATCCAGGCGCTGGCGCACTATCAGCCGCAGGAACTGGCGCCGATTCCGCTACCCAAGACTGCTTAGTCGTCGTCAGACGAAACGCGGGATCGGCCCGCGCTGTGGCGTCGTGCGGTCGCCGAGATCGACGAATGTTTCGTCGAGATAGCACCATCCCCAGCCTTCCGGCGGATCATAACCCTCGATAATGGGATGGCCGGTGGCGCGGAAATGCTTCGTCGCGTGTTTGTTCGGGGATGAATCGCAGCAGCCGACATGGCCGCACGTCCGGCATAGCCGCAAATGCACCCAGGGCGAGCCTGTTTTCAGGCATTCCTCGCAACCGAGCGCGCTCGGTGTCACATCGCGAATACCCGTTCCGTGCGTGCATTTCTGGGTCATGGCTGTCTCCGATGATGGCCTGGCGCTGTCGGGGGCAGGAACGCGGCAATGACAGCGGCCCCCGCGGCAGCAAGTACGGCGGAGACGACTAGTCCCGCGCGATACCCGGAAGAATATGATGCAACGCCGGCGGACAGCGCAACGCCGGCCAATTGCGCGACCCGGCTGACTGCATTGTTAACGCCCGACGCGAGCGCTTCGTCGGTAGGTGCGACCGCCGACATCACCGACGCGGTCAGCGGCGTTACCAGCGCCGCGAAGGCAATGCCGAGCAGCGCCATCGGCGCCAGCACTCCCGCCTCAAGCGATGCGTTTGACGCAAGCGCCAGCAGCAAGAACGCGAGCGACGCCGCGAGGGGCCCCACGATCAGCATCGTACGCGCACCGAGTTTGTCGGCCAGCACGCCGAACGGCTGCGAGAGCAGGCCGACGCCGAGCGTGAACGGCAAGAATACCAGGCCCGCACCGGTCGGCGTGAGGCCGCGCCGGTCGATGAGATCGAATGACACCAGGAAAAACATGGCCGACAGGCCCGCATAGATGAACAAGGTCGCTGCATTGAGGCTTACGAACGCGCGATTGCCCATCAGGCGCGGCGGCGTCATGGGATGAGAGCTGGTGCGCTCCCAGGCTGCGTAGCCGGCAAACCCCGCAAGGCCCAAAACAGCGATCACGGCAATCATCACGTCACTAACAACTCCGGCCTTCCCCGGCCCGATCTGGCTCAGCGCCCAGGCCAATGCGCCAAGCGCGGCCGCAAGAATGACGGCGCCCACCACGTCGAACCGCCTCGGTTCATGCTGGTCGGCAGGCGCATAGACCATCAGCAGTACGATCGTGGCCAGCGCCAGCGGCGGGTTGATCGCAAAGACCCATTGCCAACCGAAATGTTCGGTCAACCAGCCTCCCAGCACCGGGCCGCCAGCGGTGGTGAGCGCGGATGCTGCCGCCCACACACCGATCGCGCGATTGCGCTCTTCCTTCGGATAAATTGCGCCGATCAGCGCCAGGCTCGACGGCGTGACGATCGCGGCGGAAACACCCTGCATGACGCGAAAGCCAATGAGCCACTCGACCGACGGCGCTATCACACAGGCCGCCGACGCAACTCCGAAGCCAAGGCATCCGGCACCCAACATGCGCGCCTTACCGTAGTGATCGGCGAGCGCGCCACCGATCAACGTCAGCGCGGCCAGCGCCAGCACATAGCCGTTGAGAACCCATTGAACCGAGGCGAGGTCCGCGCCAAAAAACGCGCGCAATTTTGGCAGCGCGACGGTAAGCGCGGAGCCATCGATGAAGGCCATGGACGAAGCGAGCACGCAGGCGGCGAGCACCACGCGGCGGTGCTGCGGCGCGATCTCGCGCCCGAGCGCGCGCGGGCACGGCTGGGCGTCGATGACGCCGCGGTCGCATGGCTCGATGAAGGGTTGTGCCATGGCGAAATATCGCTACCACGCACCTAGGCGACGGAGCAACGCAGCCGGCAGTTGTCAGAAAACCAGCGGAATGGAATACTCGGTACAGCTCGCACATTCAGCCACGAACAAGAACGCGAGATTCAGGGGGATCGTTCATGCCACATCATCTTCGGCACATATTCGCGGTGCTCATCGTTTCCGCATTCGCGCTGAGCGGGCGCGCTACCGCTGACACTTATCCGTCCAACAAGATCACCCTCGTCGTGGCATTTGCCGCGGGCGGCGTCGCCGACACGCTGGCGCGCATGGTCGGACAAGGCCTGAGCGAGCGCTTGCATCAGCCGGTCGTGGTCGAGAACCGCGGCGGCGCCGGCGGCAACATCGCGGCCGGTGTGGTCGCGCACGCCGCGGCCGACGGCTACACGCTGCTGGTGACCACCACGGCGCTCGCGATCAACGAAACGCTGCGTGAGACCAAGCCGTTCACGGCGGGCGATTTCAAGACCGTAGCCATCGTCGCCTCAAGCCCCGAGGCGTTGGTGACGAGTCCGAGCAACCCCGCCAACAACCTCGCCGATTTCGTCAAGGCGGCGAAAGGCAAGACCATCAATTTCGGTTCGGCCGGCGTCGGCAGCGGCTCGCACATCGAAGCGGAATATTTCTTCAAGAAGATTGCGGGGATCGAGGCCACGCACGTTCCCTTCCAGGGCGGCGCGCCGGCAATCAATGCAACGCTCGGCAATCAGATCGACCTGCTCGCGACAACATTGGGCGGCGGCGCGGCCGCGCAGGTTGCCGCCGGAAAACTCAAGGGCCTCGGCATTGCGGCCGACAAACGGGCGTCGGTCACGCCGAACGTGCCGACTTATGCGGAAGCCGGTTTCCCCGGATTTTTCGCCGCGTCATGGGTCGGTTTCTTTGCACCGGCCAAGACCGATCCGCAGATCATTGCCGCACTCAACACGGCCATCAACGACACGATCAAGAATCCCGATGTGCAAAAAAAACTCACCACCATCGGCTTCGATCCGATCCAGGGCTCGCCGGCGCAAGCCGAGACGATGTTCAAGGCCGAAGTGACCAAATGGGGCGAGATGGTCAAGGCGCTGAATTTGACGATTAAGTAGCGCGGTAACGCCAAATATAAATCTGGTCATGATCCGCTCATCCCCGCGCAAGCGGGGATCCAGGAGCCAATTTGTACGGTGGTTATTGCTGCTCTGGTTCCCCGCTTGCGCGGGGATGAGCGGTGATTGGCGGTTCATCTCCGACGTTCTCACGCGCTGGCGCAAGCGGGCGCCGCCGCCTAAGAATTCGGTCTCCGGCGAATCGAGCGGAACGTCCAGATGAGCGGCCTCGACACATTCATTTATTACGCGACGGCGCCGATCCGCGCCTTCGGCCGCTCGCGTTATGTCCGTTGGGGTGTCGCAGCCTTCTGCGTCGTTGCCATATTCTTCAGCGTGACGCTCTGGATGCTCAACCGCATTGTCCCAACCGACAGCGGGCTGCCGGAGGCGCTTGCCATTCTGCAGCCGCCCAAACCGTTACAACCGGTGACGCGCGCCTCGCACGTCATTGCGCCGGTCGCGGTTGCGCTCACGGCCATCGGCCAATCGCTCGATGCCACCGCTCCACGCGAATTCGCCGGCAAGAACGACAACCCGGTGACGCAGCTGCTCGGCCAGGCCGAGATCGGCCTGACGGTGTCGCGCGGAACCATGACCGCCTCCGGTCAGGCCGGCACGCTCACCGTCACGACGCCACTCAATGGCAGCATTCGCATTACCGGACAGGTCGGAAATACTGCCGGCAAGGCGGTGGGCGGGATCGGCGGCGCGATCGGTAACCTGCTCGGCAGCGGCGAGGTCGGCAAGCAAATCGAGAATCTCGCCGTCAAGACGCTCGACCAGCGTAGCGATTTCCGCGGCAATGTGGTGGTGACCTCGCGCCCGCAGATCACGTCGTCATGGCGCATCGAGCCCAACCTCACCGGCCGGCTCGATTTCGGCGATACCGGCACCAACATCGCCGGCCTCAAGGTCAACCTCGCCGGCGAGATCAAGTCGGTGCTCGATCCGATGGTCAATAACCAGATCGCTTCGTTGCAATCGCGCCTGCGCAACGATCCGATGATCGAACGCACCGCGCGCGAGCAATGGGCCAAGATGTGCCGGTCGATCCCGCTCGGCGGCGAGAAAACCGGACTGCCGCCGCTCTGGCTGGAAATGCGCCCGGTGCGCGCGGCCGCGGCGCAGCCGCAGGTCGATGCACGCAATGTCACGATCACCATTGGCGTGCAGGCGGAAACCCGCATCTTGCCGAGCGAAACCAAGCCGAATTGTCCGTTTCCCGCGCAGCTCGAATTGGTACCGCCGATGCAGGACGGCGTGCTGGCGGTCGGGCGTGCCGATCGACATGCCCTTCACCGAGCTCAACAAGCTGCTCGATCCGCAAATGAAGGGCCGGCATTTTCCCGAAGATGGCAGCGGGCCAGTCGATGTCGAGATCCTGCGCGCAAGCCTTGCGGCTGCGGGCGACCGCCTGCTGATCTCGCTGCGCGTAAAGGCGCGCGAGAAGAAAAGCTGGTTCGGCTTTGGCACCGAAGCCACCGTGCAGATCTGGGGCAAGCCGCTGCTCGATCCGCAGAACCAGCTCCTGCGCCTGACCGATATGTCGCTCGCCGTCGAATCGGAGGCCGCCTTCGGCCTGCTCGGCGCGGCCGCGCGCGCAGCCATGCCTCACTTGCAAAAGGCGCTTGCCGACAAGGCTGTCATCGATCTCAAGCCGTTTGCCAAGGATGCCAAAGCCAAGATCGGCGCCGCGCTCACCGAATTCGAGCAGGTCGGCAACGGCGTGCGCGTCGACGCCGCCGTGCTGGACCTGCGCCTCACCGGCATCGAATTCGACGCAACTACCTTGCGCGTGATCGCGGAAGCCACCGGCACTGTGAAGATTGAAGTGACACAGCTGCCGAAGACGTGACCTCTCAACCGTCATTGCCGAGGCTTCGCAGAGTTTTCCACCGTCGTCCCCGCGAAAGCGGGGACCCGGTACGCCGCAGGCTCGCAGGTGACCTCACTGGCGGGCGTTTATTGGATGCCCCGCCTTCGCGGGGCATGACACCGGGAGCGGGAGAGTGCGGTCAACAGGAACCGCGCCTCTGCCCTGCCCGCATTGACACCCCTGCCCCCGTGCCTACATTAAACGTTGTTCCGAGGGGTGCCCCGGTTGGGGGCTGAGAAAAACCCTTTGAACCTGATCCGGGTCATGCCGGCGAAGGGACAGGACATTCGATGCAATCGTCGCTCAACATCGCGAGGCTGGTGGGCCCAATCCTGTCGGCGATCGGCATCGGCATGCTGGCGAACCAGGCGACCTATCGGGAGATGGCGACGCAGTTCCTCGCCGGCCTGCCCTTCATCTACTTCTCCGGGGTCCTGATGCTGCTGGCGGGCCTCGCGATCCTCAATGTGCATAACGACTGGACGCCCGACTGGCGCAGCACGGTCACGGTCATCGGCTGGGTTCTCGACCTGCGTCGGCACGTTCCGTATCATTGCGCCGCAGTTCGCCAATTTCGTCGCGAGCTCGATCATCGGCAATGCCGGCTTTTTCACCGGCCTCGGCATCTTCCTGCGTCGCGGTCGGCGGCTTTGTGACTTTCAAAGGGTATGTGGCGTGAGCGTGGACATCCAAATGGGGGACTGGACCATGGAACGATCGCATTTTCTGGCCAAATTGATTGGCCCTGTCATTCATCGCCGGCGGCGCCGGCATGATCTTCAACAGTGTTGTCTATCGCGCCATGTTCGAGCGCGCGCGCTTCACGAGCAATGGGGGGAGGCTGGCCGCGATCATCGGGGGTATCCTGCGCATGGTGGCGCCGCAGCTGATCGAACAGATCGGCCTGTTGGTGCTGGTCATATCCGAATTTTTTCGTCGTCGACGGCGGGGTCGCCGTTCTGCTCGGCGTGCTGCTGAGCTACTTCGGCTATCTCGATCCGCCACAAATGTTCCCGGAGCGTGCACGTGGCGCCGCCGGCCGCGTCTACGGAGGAGAAGGTAAAATGAACATCCACGATCCCAACGTCACCCTCCCGAAAGTCACGACGGGTTCGTTGCCCGCGTCGCGCAAGGTCTATCGATGCCGAGGTGCGCCCGACCTGCGGGTGCCGATCCGCGAGATTCGCTCGATGCTTCGTGGGCGAGCCGCCGCTGCGGTCTACGACACGACGGGTCCTACACCGACCGGCGGCCGAGATCGACGTGGAAAAGGGGCTGCCGCGCACGCGCATCGAGTGGGTGAAGGAGCGCGGCGGATCGAGGAGTATGGATGGCAGGCCGATCGAGCCGGTCGAAATGGCAATGTCACTGGCAAGCATCTGGCGCGGAATTTCCCCAATACGCCGAAGCCGTGGCGCGCGCTCGATGGTAAGCCGGTCACGCAATATGAATTCGCCAAGGCGGGCCACATCACCAAGGAAATGATCTACGTCGCCGAGCGCGAAAATCTCGGCCGCAAGAAGATGCTCGACCGCGCGCGAGGCCGCCCTCGCCGATGGCGAGCAGTTCGGCGGCGCGCTGCCCGCCTTCATCACGCCGGAATTCGTGCGCGACGAGATCGCGCGCGGGCGTGCCATCATACCCTGCAACATCAACCACGCCGAACTCGAGCCGATGATCATCGGCCGCAACTTCCTGGTGAAGATCAACGCCAATATCGGCAACTCGGCCGTCACCTCCTCGGTCGAGGAAGAGGTCGAGAAGATGGTGTGGGCGATCCGCTGGGGCGCCGACACGGTGATGGACCTCTCCACCGGGCGCAACATCCACAACACGCGCGAATGGATTTTGCGCAATTCGCCGGTGCCGATCGGCACCGTGCCGATCTATCAGGCGCTGGAGAAGGTCGACGGCGATGCCGATCAAGCTCGACTGGGAGGTCTACAAGGACACGTTGATCGAGCAGTGCGAACAGGGCGTCGATTATTTCACCATCCACGCCGGCGTGCGGCTGGCCTACGTGCCGCTCACCGCCGACCGCGTCACCGGCATCGTGTCGCGCGGCGGCTCGATCATGGCGAAGTGGTGCCTGTCGCGGCACAAGGAGAGCTTCCTCTACGAGCGCTTCGACGAGATCTGCGACATCATGCGCAAATACGACGTGTCGTTCTCGCTGGGTGACGGCCTGCGTCCCGGCTCGATCGCCGACGCCAATGACCGCGCCCAGTTCGCCGAGCTGCGAGACGCTCGGCGAGCTGACGCAGATTGCCTGGCGAAAGGGCTGCCAGGTCATGATCGAAGGCCCCGGCCACGTGCCGATGCACAAGATCAAGATTAACATGGACAAGCAGCTGAAGGAATGCGGCGAGGCGCCGTTCTATACGCTCGGGCCGCTCACCACCGACATCGCGCCCGGCTATGACCACATCACCTCCGGCATCGGCGCCGCCATGATCGGCTGGTTCGGCTGCGCCATGCTCTGCTACGTGACGCCGAAGGAGCATCTCGGCCTGCCCGACCGCGACGACGTCAAGGAAGGCGTCATCACATACAAGATCGCGGCGCACGCGGCCGATCTCGCCAAGGGCCACCCGGCGGCGCAGCTGCGCGACGACGCGCTGTCGCGCGCGCGCTTCGACTTCCGCTGGCAGGACCAGTTCAACCTCGGCCTCGACCCCGACACCGCGCGCGAATACCACGACGAGACGCTGCCGAAGGAAGCGCACAAGGTCGCGCATTTCTGCTCGATGTGCGGGCCGAAGTTCTGCTCGATGAAGATCACGGCCGACGTGCGCGATTACGCCGCTGGGCTCAGCGACAACGAGAAGGCGCCACTCGGGCTCGAAGTGGCGGAGGCGGGGATGAAGGAAATGACCGACAAGTTCAACGCCATGGGCCAGCAGGTTTATGTGGATGCGGACAAGGCGACCAAAGCGCCGCACACAACCGCGCTGGATTCGGAGGCGGCGCATGCGATGAAGAATGCGGGGCTGGTGAAGGAGAGCAATAGGGCGCTGTAGGGCTTACAGTGATCATCAGAGTTTTAACTTGGCTGTTCGCTGCCATCGGCATGGCCGCGTCGATCATTGCACTCTGGTGGGTAGCTGTCGCTTTCTCTTCTTTTTTCGGGCCTCCCACCAGATTAAGACAGACATATTTGTCTCAGGGATGTGCCTTCGCCTGATCAGAAGTTTAGAGCGGTCAAAATCACTCGGGCAAATGGCGGAGCGATGTCGCCAAACTGCTACAATTCTGTCGCGGTTGTTCCGAGCGGCGTTTCCGACGCTATCGCAAAGAGCAATGCAAGCTATGAGGTATATTCAGGCCCGTGCGACAGTTTCGCGAACCATAAGGGCGCGCCAGAAGTTGAATGGAAATCAAACACCGTCCTTGAAATTACTTTTTCCATCAACAGCAGCGCCTAGTTCTCGCCAAACATAAAATTAAGAAAAATGATCGCATCGACCGGCCCGGTCCGGGTGCAGTTTATCGCGCACGAATAGCCCGTAGCGCAGATGGAGCGTAGCGAAATCCGGGGCCGAACTCTCAAGACATTCCCGCATTCCGCTTCGCTCCATGCGGGCTACAGCCGCTGACCGAAGAGCGCGTTCGCTCACCTAGCGATTGCACTTCTCTTCACATTGTTGCTGCTCGTACTGGCAGCCATAGCTGCCCCGGTCCCGGCGGTTGCATTTGTTGTATCCCTGCCGACACCGGTCGAGACATTCGTCGCGGCTGACCGGGCGGGTGCGGCGCACAGTATCGGCGCATGTCTTGTAACAAGCACGCATGCAGGACAAGTCGGAGCCGCACTTCTTTGCGCAGGCGCTCCACTCCCCCGTCGTGCAAGCCACGGGGACCACGATGGCGTGGCTCGCGGCTTGACGGGACACCGGAAAGGCGAGCGCGGCCGGTTGCAAGCTCGCCGCGATAAGGGCGGCCGTCATGGCCAGCGCCAGCAGGGCACGCCGCGCAAAGCGGCCGGCAAAACGTGTCACCAAATGATCCTCCTCCTATGGCACGAGGTGAGCCATGAAATCAGTTGCCGGCACCGCCAGCAACGGAATATTCTGCATCGGTCTCGTCGCCCGGAGGACCACGCGCCCCGCTCGCTAATCCACGCCCTACGGGCTCGCCGCAATTTCTCGGCATTGCGCGTGCCCTCATAATCCTCTCGCAGCCTTGCTGCCGCCGTTCACCGCGCGCCACACGCAAAGCTAAATGTATGCAAATTGTTCCGAGCGACGTGCCCGGAGGAATGCTAGTTTGCCTTGTACCGCCCCCGGCTTCGGTGCGTCGCAAACCTAGGTATGAAAGGATGCTGCATGAAACCCGCAATACGCTTGCTGACCATCGTGATAATTTTAGGTGCAGTCTTCGTTCTGCCGTTCGGCCAAGGGATGGCCGCCCCATTCAGCGATGCACGCAAATCGTGTAATGATAAATGCAACCACACTTTGGCCCGATGCAACGCCGCCCCACTCCCCTACAACACACCAGACACCCGGCGCGGGATTCACGAAGCAATCGCAAAATGCGAGGCTGAATACAAGAAATGTTGGGATCGTTGCGCCAAACTGTAAGATAAGACCAGCGGTTGAGCACATCCCACAAAGGAGGGGCGCGTGACCAAGGTTCCCGACCCGATGCGCCGTCGGCGGCGCGGCGACCCCCGCCGCAACGACGGTCGCGTCACTGTGAAGCTTGCCATGGCGGCCGCCGCCGTTTTTCTCGTCCTGTCGCCCACGCCATCACGCGCCGACTGTCCGGACGGCATTTGCCCGACGGCACGCGGCTCAATTCGGTGCGGCAACGCGAGGAGGAGAGCGGGCACCGGCGAGCACCAAGTCCGCAAGGACCGCTGCGTCAATGAATGCAGCCGCGCAGTATGTGGCAATCTCCATTTCGACGTGTGTGTGCACGAATTATGGGCTTTCCGCGTCGGGGCTGCCATGGGATCGTGGCGGTAGCTTTGGCGATTGTCAGCACCGCCGCGTTAACGCGCACCCTCGCCCCGGGCCAATCGTCGTCTCCGCCTTGTTGAGACCTCTCGATGGCAAAGCCGGCGGCGGCCTTGTAGCCGGCCATGAATTCGGCGCGCTCCTTCGGCGGGATCACGTCGTCGATATTGTCGAAGGTGCCACCACAGCGCTCGTCGACGAGGTTCAGGAGCCCGAACGGCCCGGCGCCGCGGTTGCGCAGCACGAGCTGCGAGACCGGGCCGCAGAGCTTTTCGTCAAAGGCGGCGAGCGCCGCCGGCGTCAGCGCCGTGCTCGATCATCGCCGCGCCGAGGATGCGCGCATCGACGATTGCCTGGCTGCCGCCGTTCGAACCGGTCGGATACATCGGGTGCGCGGCGTCGCCGAGCAGCGCCACCGGCCCGTCCCGCCACGTCGGCACCGGGTCGCGGTCGATCATCGGATTCTCGAACACGGTGTCGGCGCCGCGAATAAGCGCCGGCACATCGAGCCAGTCCCACACCCAGCCGTCGAAATGGTGCACGAAGTCCGTGACCGGCACCTGGCGGAACCAGCCGCTTTGCTTCCAGCCCTCGCTGTTGTCCATGGTGACCTCGGCGATCCAGTTGATGATCGAGAGGCCCGTCTTCGGGTCGGGCTGCGAGATCGGATAGAACACCATGCGCTGGCGGTGCGTGCCGAGCCCGACGAACGAGGCGCCGGTGCGGATCGGCTTGCCCCAGGTCGTGCCGCGCCACATCACCGCGCCGCCCCAGTGAATCGGTGGCTGGTTGGGGTGCATCTGCGCGCGAATGGCGGAGTGGATGCCGTCGGCGCCGATCAGCAGCGCGCCCTGCACTTCGGCGGTCGCGCCGTCGCGTTCGACGAACGCGGTGACGCCGCCGCCGGCGTCCTTGCGGTAGCCGGAGACGCGGCTTGCAAAGCTGCACCGCCTCCTTGCCGATCCGCTCCACCAGCTTGTCGTAGAGCAACAAGTGAAGCTGGCCGCGATGCACCGCGTATTGTGGCCAGTTGTAGCCGGCGAGCTTGCCGCGCGGCTCGGAATAGATGTCGTTGCCGTTCAAGCCCACCAGCGCCCATTCCTTGGCCGGCAGGCCGACGCGGTCGAGATCGGCTTCGGTGATGCCGAGGTCGTAGAGCTCGCGCACGGCATTGGGCTGCATATTGATGCCGACGCCGAGCGGGCGCATCTCGCGCACCGCCTCGTAGACGATGCAGGGCACGCCGATCTGGTGGAGCGTGAGGGCCATCGCCAGGCCGCCAATGCCGCCGCCGGCGATGATGACACGATCACGCATACAAGAGGTCCCCCGGTTGCCTTGCATTATCCGTGCCCGGTGGGCCGAGGCAAGCTTGCGGCCATGAACATCCTGCCGGTCGCGGGCGACTAACTGCCGACGCGGCTGCTCAGAGCCGGGGGACGAGCGTGAATCGGCGTGTAAGATGATGCGCGCCGCATTTGGAATTCGAGGTGTGACCATGAAGCCGTTTTATGCCGCCGTGCTCGGAGCCACATATTTGATGGCGTCGCTGGCCCCCAACCAGGCCGCCGCCCAGACGCCGTCGCCGAACGAGAAACTCAATGCTTACGTCGGATGTATCAACCGGCTGTCGGCACGGAGCTATGATTTACGCGCGCGCTATTTCAGCTGGGCCGCCAAGGAAGGCCCGACCGGCCGCGAGCGCATCATCTACGGCACCTACACGATCTACGACACGTCCGACTGCAGGAAGAATGTCGAGAAGGCCAACGCGCTGGAACCGCACGACGTCGAACTCGAAGCCGCAGCCTCCGCCTATGCAGAAGCCGTGAGCAAGCTCGAGCCGCTGCTCAAGGAGGCCGACGACTATTACTCCCAGCAGGACTACAAGGACGACAAGATGGCGAAGGGCAAGGCCCTGCACCCTCGTCTCGTTGCGGCCTGGAATGCATTCGAGAGCGCCGACCAGAAACTGCGCAGCGGCGTCGAAGCCATCAACGACAAACGCGCGCTGGAAAAGCTGGCCGAAATCGAGAAAAGTGAAGGCAAGCAGGCGCGCTACCATGTCGAAGCCCTGATGATCCAGGCCAAGCGCGTGCTGCGCGCGGAGGAAGCGGACAAGCCCGATGTTGCCGCAATTACGCAGGCGATCAACGATTACGAAAGCATGGTGAAAGGCGCCGAACAGTTTTCCGGCTCCGGCAGCGACGCCAAGATCGGTTCGTTTTTCATCGGCAACGCCAAATCGTTTTTGGTCACCGCCAAAGCCTTGATGCGCCGAATCCGCGATCATGTGCCTTACAGCGCGGGCGACAAGATGATGCTCGGCAATCAGGGCGCCGGCTGGATGGTCGAGGGCTCGCCGCCGCGGCTGCTGCGCGACTACAACCAATTGGTCGATGCCTATAATCGCGGCGCCAGGATCTAGTGCGCGACGACGTCATGCACTGGGCGCCTGATTGTCAAACAGTCGGGCGCAAGGCCAGACTGAGGTGACAACACAAATTCAAAGCACGTCGTCATGCCCGGCCTTGTGCCGGGCATCCCGCTTAGGCGGGCACGGCGCATCGCGTCCCTAAGCGAGATGGCCGGGACAAGCCCGACCATGACGATATAGGCTCCGCGGAAAGAACCTATGGGAGGCGACGATGGACAATCATGTATTCGCTGTAGCGCTGAGCCTAACCATGGCCATGGCGCCAATCGCCGCTGTGCAGGCCGCCGAACTCAAGGTGCTGGCCGGCGGCTCGATGACCGCGAGCCTGAAAGAGCTCGGCCCGCGCTTCGAGAAAGCCACCGGCCACAAGCTAGACATGACGTTCGCGGCAACGCCCGAGCTCATCAAGATGTCGACCTCCGCTCCGTTCGACCTCGGCGTGGTGCCCATCGACGTCATGAAGAATGACGCCGCCAAGGCCAAATTCGCGGGCACGCCGTCCAACATCGCGCGCGTCGGCTATGGCGTGGCGGTGAAGGCGGGCGCGCCCAAGCCGGACGTGAGCACGCCCGATGCGTTGAAGGCTGCGCTGCTCAAGGCGCAATCGATTGCGGTGTTTCCGGGGAGCGCGGCCGGCGCTTTCGTGCAGAAGACCTTCGAGCGGCTCGGCATTGCTGAGCAGATCAAGGACAGACTGAAGGTCCAGGCCGCGCCCGGCGCGATCCCGCAGGCGGTCGCGAAAGGCGAAGCCGAGCTTGGCGTATTCCTGCACCAACGTGCTGATCGCCCCCGGCGTTGAGCTCCGCGGGCCCCTTCCCCGGTGATTTGCAGCAGGACCTGGTGTTCGTCGGCGCCGTCGCCGCCGACAGCAAGGACGCGGCCGCCGCCAAGGCCTTCCTCGATTATCTCAAGACGCCGGAAGCTGTGAGCGTGTTCAAGGCGAAGGGCGTGACGGCGGGGTGAGTTGCTGCGCGTCTCTAACAGGGCAAGTCGGATACAACCCATGCCAAATCTTCTGCAAAACCATATCGCCGCCGTGACCGGCGCAGGCTCAGGCATCGGCCGCGCGATCGCGCTGGGCTATGCGCGCGAGGGCGCGAGCGTCGCCGTGCTCGACATCAATGCCGAAGGAGCGGCGAAGTCCGCCGCGGACATCAAGGCCGAAGGCCACAAGGCGATAAACCTTACGCTCGACGTCACCGACGCCAAGGCCTGTCGCGCCGTAGCGCAGCGAGGTTGCCGCCAAGCTCGGGGCCGATCTCGATCCTGGTCAACAATGCCGGCATCACCCGCCGCAACGCCTTCACCGCCGATGCCGACGCCGTTGCCAAGGACTGGCAGGACATCATGGCGATCAATCTCAACGGCGCGTTCAACGTAACGCAGGCGTTTCTCGAACAGTTGCGCAAGTCCAAGGGGCGGATTGTCAACCTCGCCTCGATCCAGTCCTTCGTGCACATCCGCACGCCGAGTTCGGCCGCCTACACCGCTTCCAAGCACGGCGTGCTCGGCTTCACAAAAGCGCTCGCCGCCGAGCTCGGCAAGGACGGCGTGCGCGTCAACGCCATCGGTCCCGGCTTTATCGAGACGCCGCTCAACGCGAACACCCGCGCCAACCATCCGGAGTACGTGAAGGTCTTCATGGATCACACGCCGCTCGGCCGCGCCGGCAAGCCGGAAGACATTGTCGGCCCGGCAATCTTCCTCGCCTCCGACCTGTCGGCCTATGTCACCGGCACCATCGTCATGGCGGATGGCGGTTACCGGACAGTTTGAGCAAGCGGAGTAACTCATGCCAAAACGCGTATCGGTCATCGGCGCAGGCACCATCGGCGCCAGCTGGGCGGCGTGCTTTCTCGCGCGCGGCTTCGAGGTCGCGGCCTACGACCCCTCGCCCAATGGCGAAGCCTTCGCGCGCCGCTTCATCGACAATGCCTGGCCGACTCTGGAAAAACTGGGGACCGTGCAGCCCGGCGCCGACCGCACGCGCTTCACGTTTTTCGACAATCCGACGGACGCGGCCAAGGGCGCGGACTTCGTGCAGGAAAGCGGGCCGGAGCGCGAGGACACCAAGATCGATCTGTTCGCCGCGATCGACGCCGGCGCGCCGCCGGAAACGGTCATTGCCACCAGCTCATCGGGGCTGCTGGTCAGCCGCGTGAGCACGAAGTGCAAGCACCCCGACCGCTGCGTGATCGGCCATCCGTTCAATCCGCCGCATCTCATTCCGCTGGTCGAGGTGGTCGGCGGCCCGAAGACTTCCGCCGAGGCGATCGTCAAGGCGATGGATTTCTATCTGCACGGCCGGCAAGAAGCCGATCCACATCAAGAAGGAAGTGGCGGGCCATGTCGCCAACCGGTTGCAGGCGGCGCTCTGGCGCGAGGTTATTCACCTCGTGGCCGAAGGCGTGGTGTCGGTTTCGGATGCGGATGCGGCGATTGCCTATGGCCCGGGCCTGCGCTGGGCGCTGATGGGGCCGTCGTTGATATTTCACCTGGCCGGCGGCGAAGGCGGCATGCCGCATTTCATGTCGCATATCGGCCCGGCGATGCAGAGCTGGATGGACGACCTCGGCGACACGCGGCTGACGCCGCAGGTTCAGAAACAGATCATCGACGGCGTCGCCGAGGAAGCGGGCAACGCGCACCATCGCCGACCTGCAACGCTGGCGCGACAGGAAGCTGATCGACATTCTGAAGGTGACGGGAGAGCGCTTGAAAACCCATATTCCGTGGTCGTCCCCGCGACAGCGGGGACCCGGTATTTTTTTCATAAGGGCTGGATGTTCCATCGCAAGTCGGCTTTAGCCGCTTGCGCACTTAAACGGCAACATCGGGTAGACCCGATGTTGGCGCCCGGGAATGAGCGGAAGTAATTGTAACTACTTCAGCCCGAGCGCCAGGCCGCTGAGGTCGGCGCTGACGATGAGACCGGCCTGCCCGCCAGTGAGCGAAAGCACCGCGCCGTTCTGGTTGGTCAGCACGACTGCCTGCGCGCCGCGAATGACGGCGGCGCCGACGCCGGCCTGGCCATAGACGCCCGCAATATCGGACGGCCGGCGGATATTGCTGACCGTGCCGTGGAAACGTGTTTCCGATGCGCCGAAGGTGAAGCCGTAGCTAAGGCCACCGACCGACAGCGGATAATTGCGGCCCTGGAAACGCAGCACGCCGCTGCCGGCCGAACCGCCGATCACGAAGCCCGCCTTGAAAATCCGGATGCTGACGGTGCCGCTATCGGCATAGGCGGCGGACGTCAGGCCAACGCTGCCCAAAACGGCGATCGCCGCGATCAGTGCTGCACGGCATCCCGACAAAAATCGCATCATAGTTCTCCCTTATGGTTCTGTTGCATGCTGCGTTACGCGTAGTTTACTTCCCAGCGGCCTTCCGCAATGCGTCGTTGATGCGGTCCTGCCAGCCGGGGCCGTCTTCCTGAAAAAAATCGAGCACGTCGCGGTCAATGCGCAGCGACACCATCTCCTTCGCGCCGGGCAGCGACGGCGGTTTCGCCGCCGGCTGTTCGACCGGTTTTGTGGTGGCCGCCTTGAAGGCCTTCTCGGCCTCGCTGCGGCTGTCGCGGATGGGTCCCCGTGCCATGACTATTCCTTATCATACCCTGCCAGTCATCGTCATGCCCGGACAAGCTTTCCGAAGGACGGCGTGCCTCGCACGCCTACGACAAGCATCCGCAGTTTTTTTCGACCGGAACACGCCGAGCGCGGGCTAGCGCGAACGCAAAACGCGCATATCTCTTTCAAAGGCGGCCCGCCCTCCTCCGGAATCAGCCATGCACCGTCATCTCACCCTCGCGTTGTTCATCGTGCTCGTCCTCGGCGGCGGAACGCTGATCGGATTCATGACCTTGCCGGGCGCCTGGTACGCCGGGCTCGCCAAGCCGCCGTTCAACCCGCCGAACTGGATCTTCGCGCCGGTCTGGACGCTGCTTTACATCATGGTCGCGGTCGCCGGCTGGCGCACCTGGCAGAGCGATCCGCGCAGCGCCGGCATGACGGCGTGGTTCATCCAGCTTGCACTCAATTTCATCTGGTCGCCGGTGTTTTTCGGCGCGCACATGATCGGCGCCGCGCTGGCCATCGTCGCGATGCTGCTGGTTGCAATCCTTACCTTCATTGTGATGCGTTGGCAGCGCGACCGCACCGCGGCTCTGCTGTTTACGCCTTACGCAGTATGGGTGGCCTTCGCCACGCTGCTGAACGGGTCGCTCTGGATTCTCAACCAGGCCGGCGCCTAATTGATCTGGCACGCGCTATAGAATTTAACCGTCACGCCGTGGCTCTTGTGGGTCAGCGTGGTGTACGTCTTCAGCGAATAGAACTCGAAGTCCTTGTTGCGGTAACTGTCCGCATCAGGCGCATCGGGATCGGCGGTGAGCGTTTGCGGCGGGTCGCCGGCAATCTGCAGGATGACGGGCTCTGTCCTGCTCCAGCGTCCGGCGCTGTCGAGTGACGCGGTGACGGTGAAATCTCCGTTCTTGCAGGTGTAATTGAAAGTCTTTGTTCCGGCGGCGGAGGCGGCACAAGTCGTCCCTGCCAGCATCAGCATCGAAACGGCAAGCACACGCTTCATCCCGTCACCCGGCTTGTTCGCCACAGTCTAAGGTGAATGTGATCCAACATATAGATCCAGGCGTTCGGCCGGGAACAACTGATCACCGGTCTGTTGGAACCGGATTTTGGCCCGCCATTTCGGGCCCGGTCCGCGCATGTAGTGAAGCTCGGGCCGGTAGGCATCGAACACGTTGCTCAGCAGTTCGCGCCATGCGGCGCTTAGCGCATCTGCGCAGGGATACGATACGGTGTGACGCGGCAATCGCGACATGACGCTTCCCTGTATCAATGCAAACGTCCGACCACGGACGAAAATGGCAGCGCGAGAACTTCATCACCGAGATCGTCGCTGACATGCATGGTCCAGTTGCGCCAATCTTCGAGCCCGGGTGCTGCAACGAGCGAACGCATAACCATGGCGGCCCTTTCGCGTGCACCGGTCAGCCCGTCGACCTCGGCGCCGCAGCAGTCCACCAGCAGTTTTTCATCGTGCGAGCAGTGGAAATAAACCTGGCGCATGGCGGCCTCCTGTAAAAGCCACGGGATCAATAAGCCAATGAGCGGCCGTCGGAAATTCAGATTTTGTCCCTAAGGAGAGTCACGGAGAAAACCATACCGCTCTACCAGTAGGCAGTTTGCGGGATCACTTTTAACGCTTGAACAGGCCCATGATCTCCGCCTTCGCCAGTGTGTTGAAATGCAGATTGAAGCCGACGACGGCGGCGGAGGTGTCGGCATTCACATCGAGTTTGTCGGCCTTCACCGCGAACACCGTGAACAGATAACGGTGCGGGTGATCGCCTTCCGGCGGACAAGGCCCGCCATAACCGGGCGCACCGAAATCCGTGCGCGTCTGCAATGCGCCCGCCGGCATTTTTCCGCCGGCGCTGCCGGCACCGGCCGCGAGCTCCGTCACATCGGCGGGAATGTTTACGACCAGCCAGTGCCAGAAGCCGGAGCCGGTCGGCGCGTCGGGATCATAGCAGGTGATGGCGAAGCTTTTCGTGCCTGCGGGCGCGCCCGACCACTTGAGATGCGGCGACGTGTTGCCGCCGGCACAACCGAAGCCGAAATCAGCCGACAGGATAAAGTCCTTCGGCAGATAGTCCCCGTCCTTGAAGCTGTTGCTTGTGACTGCGAACGCCATGTACGGTCTCCTTCGAGTCTTCAAACGCACAAAGCGTAGTGCGGTTCGGATAAATCGCAATGGACTTCATCTCGACCAATCCCTTCGATCTCGCCCTTTATATCTGCCTGTTCCTCGCGGTCGTGATGGGCTTCATGACCGGCCTGCTGCGCAGCCTGGCGACGATTTTCGGCTATATCGGAGCGATGGGCGTCGCGGTGGCGGCCGCGCCACGCGTGACGCCCTTTTTCAGCAGCACGTTCAAGGCGCCCGCGATACAGAACTGGCTGGTGCTGGTGGCGATCTTTATCGTGGCCGGCATCGTGCTCAGCGCACTGCTACGCCTTGGCGTCAGCGAAATGATTGGCCCCAATATCAGCGTTCCCGATCGCGTCGCCGGCGCCATGCTGGGCGCGCTGCGCGTCGCGCTGCTCGCGGTGCTGCTGGTGATCATCTTCGACCGCATCATTCCGCCGGGACGGGAACCGGGTTTCCTGAAGGGATCGCAGTGGCGGCCGATCCTGTCGTCGGCCGGGCAGCATGGACTGAGCACGCTGCCGCCGGAAGTCGAGCAATACATCGACAGGCTCAAGCGCCAGCGCGGAATTTAAAGACCCAAATGCAGAACCGGCTCCCGTCACCATCACGCTCAGGCTGCGCGCTCGTTTCGCGTTGGCCGGCCTGATAATGCTGGGCCTCTGGACCGTGAGCCTGATGCCGCTGTGGCAGGATGGCGGCGGGTCCAATCTCATTATCGCGGCCGCCACGACCTTCACTTTATGTCCACTCGGCATCGTCGCGCTGGTGGGCGGTCTCACCGGCAGCGAAACCGGCGTACGACGGGCACAACTTGCGCTTTTTACTGCGGGCGCCTTGCTGATGCTGGCCGTGGTCGTGGAATTTCTGCGTCGAATAGCCTTTGGCGGCGGCAGTTAGAGCCGCCGCGCCGCCGTTCATAAACAAATCCCTAATCCGGACGTTCGAATTGAACGGACTGTTTCGAGCGCCTTAACTACCAGAACCCAAACCTGACAATCGTCAGAATCAATCAATGCATCGGTGCGAAGCTTCCTCCATCCCGACATTCGTACAATTGTCCTGCAGCGGGACCGCGACAGTCAGTCGGAATGGGTTGGCTCGATGTCTGTTATCCCTTTCATCAGCGCCGCAAAGATTGCCGGCCTGTCGACGACAACCTTCAGCAGCCTGAAAACCACCAGCATTGCGGCCTTGGCCACGACCCAGGTGGCGGTCTTGACTGCCGCTCAGGTCAACGCGCTGACATCGACCGACCTGCAATACCTGGTGGTGACGCAGGTCCAGGCGCTTTCCTCGACGACCATGAGTGGCCTGATCGAGGCGCAGATCCAGGCTTTCACGGACACCCAGATCAGCGAGCTGACCGCGACACAAGTGAGCGCGCTTAATGCCACCGAAATCGGCGCGTTGTCGTCGACCGAGTTGCAGAATCTGTCGACGACACAGGCCAACGCGCTGACCGCCGCGCAGATCGGCACACTCAGCACGACGGTGCTCAACAACCTCACCACCGCGCAGGTGGCGGCGCTGACCGCGACGCAGGCGCAGGGCCTGACCGCAAGCCAGATCAACGCGCTGTCGACCGACCACCTGAATGTGCTTGACGTAACCCTGCTTGATTCCGGCCAGGTCGCCGGCTTGAGCACGACGGCGATCGGCAGCCTGACCGCCACGCAAGTGGCGGCGTTGCCGGCCGCCGACGTGGCGGCGCTCGACGCCAGCCAGATTGCCCAGCTGACCACGACCGAACTGCAGAACCTGTCGACCACCCAGGCCGGCGCGCTGACTGCGGCCCAGATCAGCACGCTCAGCACGACTGTGCTCAACAACCTGACCACCACGCAGGTGGCGGCGCTGACTACGACGCAGGTGCAGGGCCTCTACTGGACGCAACTCAATAATCTCTCGATCGGCAATCTCAACGCATTGGACGCCGCGAAGCTGCTGCCCGTGCAGATCGTCGGGCTTGGCACCACCACGATCATCAACCTGACCTCGACACAGGTCGGCACGCTGACCGCGGCGGAATTTGGCGCGCTGACGGTGGCTGGCGTCAACAGCCTGACGACGGACGAAATCGCCGCGCTCACGACCACACAGGCCGGCGGCTTCACGAGCGCCCAGGTCGCCGGCATGACGACCACCAACTTCAGTGCGCTGTCGAGCACGAGCGGCATACCGGGACTGAGCACGGACGCCATCGCCGGGCTCTCGACCGACGACATCAACAGCCTGACCACGACACAAGGGAACGCGTTTCTGAGTTCTCAGATCGCGGTCATGTCACTCGATGTCGCGGATGCGCTGGCAGCCCTGATTGCCTAAGCGGCAGGGACTAGCGGCGGGGCGGAGCAAGCAGCTCCGCCCTTTTTATTTTTCGTCCAGCTTAGTCCTTGTCGATATGAACCGACGTACCGGTCGTGGTGTCGTCGCTGCAGACCTTCGTGGTTTTGATACGATCTTGCGCCTTCTCGCGTGTCTCGAATGCGAGCGGGCCGATCTGCGTGACGGTGGTCTGCTCTGTCGGCCGGGTCGTCGTCACGGTGCAGTGACGATCGGGCCCGCGAACAACATAATATTCGTCGGCCACTGCCGGCGCGGCGAATGTCAGAACAATTGCTGTCGCCAATAACACTTTCGCTTTCATGGATGCCTCTCCTTGTGATGACTCCGAAAACGCAATGAAAAACGGCAATCCGCCCGACCGCGGAAATGGGAATCCCGCGAGCGAAAAAACCTTGCCGCCTGTCATCAGCGAATCCAATTGACTAATTCGCAGGACCGCGAAAGCGTTCCACGCCGGTGTCGTGTGTTTCTTGCCCGTCGACTGCGCCGATAAGGTGCGGGCCAAAATTACGGTGGTGATCGTTAGAAGCTACTGTCGCTTCAGGCTAAGAATATACTCGACAATGTGATCCGTATCTGACTTTGAGATTATAAAGTTCGGCATTTGCTTGTGGCTTGATCGGAGGAACACCTTCAGGGAAAGACGGGTGGTCGACGGCAGTTTGGCGATGTCCTCAAAGGTTGGAGGATATCGATACAGTAAGGGGAATGGCGGACGAACTTGATGACAATCGCCGCAAAGCTCTGTCGCCAACCGACGTCCCGCAGCCCTTTCACCGGGCTGGGCGAGTGCTGCAACTGATAGCGGTAACGCGGCGGCGACGACGAGGCTAAAGAATACGCGCTGGCGCATGGGCTCCCCCGCAAAGCGAGTGCGTGTTGTATCAACCCGCCACTTTCTTCCTGTCTAGCCGAGAATATGGGCGGTACAGGGCGTCAGATGCCCTCACCTTCACACCGGCCGCGCCTGCTCGCCCGAATTCAGCTGACGACCAAACTGGAATGCACGCTTTGGCCTTCGGTGAGGCCGCGCGCCTTCATCCAGTCATAGGTCCGGCCGAACAGCGTCGAGTCGTAGTAGTCGACGTGCTTGTAACGCACAAAGGCCTTGAGCAGCTCGTTCGGCTTCAAAGCGCCTTTGGTGTGCGCGGCCACGTGGTGGGCGTATTTGTAGAAATCGGCATTGATCAGGTCGACAGCCATGTTCTCCGCATCGTAATAGGCCTTGCGCTGTTCGGCGCTGAGGTCAGCGGCAATCACTTCGCCGCCGCGGTAGAACGCCGCCGCAATGATATGCGCGCCGTCCTTGAGGCCGAGGCTGATGAACGGCTCCATCACCGTGACAACACGGAAGGTTCCGTTCTTGAGTCCTTCGTAGCGCTTCTGCGGCAGGCCGCCACGCGCGATGTTGACGTGCTCGGCGCCGACGGCGCTTTCAAGCATCTGCAGCGTCGTGTAATGCGACCCGGTCAATTCCTGGACCACGACCGGGATGTCGGCGAGGTCGCGCGGCACCTGCAGCGTTTCGTCGAACGTGATGATCGCCTGCGCCGCCACCGAGGCGCGCAGCGCCGCGATATTGCCGCCACGCTTGCCTTTCTCCAGCCGGTCGATGCTGGCCCATTCGCAGACATTGTAGCTGTCGGCCGAGCCGCAATCGAACATCTGCTCCTTCATCCGCGCCATAACGGGGAATTCCACGCTGTCCTTTTCTCGGTCGGCGTAGGTCCCGGTAAAGCGGACGTTGAGCCCGGCTTTATCGAATAATTTTTCCTCGATGCCGACGATCACCGGCAGATCGAAAACCGGGTTGTTCGGAGCAATGCGGACAAGAGGTTTTTCCTGAGGCATCGGAATGGTGTCCTTCGTTTCGTTAAGGTCACGGCCGCCAATAACAAGGATAACAACTCACCGGGCCAACCGGAAGTCCCAAGCTTCATCATCAGTGCGCTGAGATTCCCGCCGCTTTGGCCAGTTCCGCATTGATCGTGAGCTCTTCCTTGACGAACTTGTCGAACTCACCGGCATTCATCGCCATGGGCTGTACGCCGAGACTGGCGAGCCGTCCGCGCACGGCGGGCAGCTGCAGCGCCTTCTGGATTTCAGCGTTCAACCGGTTGACGATATCGGGCGGCGTCTTGGCAGGCGCAAACACGCCAATCCAGAACCGGTAGGCCGAATTCGGATAGCCGGATTCGAGTGTGGTCGGAACGTCCGGAAGGGTGTCCGAACGGGTCGGGCTGCTGACCGCCAGCGGCAAGACCTTGCCCTCCTTGATGAACGCCAGGGCCGCAAGAACCGGCGAGTAGTAGACATCGACGCGACCGGTCATTACCTCGACCAGCGCCTCGGGCGCGCCTTTGAAGGGAATCGCCTGCGCCTTGAATCCGGCACTCAGGCGAAAGCGTTCCATGGCCATGTGGATCGGACTGCCGACACCGATCGACCCAAATGTAATCGGCCGTTTCTTTCCTTCCGCAACCAGCTCTTGCACGGTTTTGATGTTTTTGGACGGCGCGATGACCAGGACATTGGGCAGATTTCCGAGCGGCGCGACCGCGACGAAATCCTTGATCGGGTCATACTGCAGGTTGGCGACTGTGGAGGGCGCGATGATATGGGCGGAGGAATGGGCGAGCAGCGTGTAGCCGTCGGGATCGGCCCCGGCCACCGCGCGCGCGGCGATCGTGCCGCTTGCGCCCGGCCTGTTTTCGACAACGACCGGCTGTCCGAGCTGGGCCGACACCTGCTCGAAAACAATTCTTGGGACGATGTCGGCCGCACTTCCGGGGCTCAACGGGATAATTACGCGGATGGGCCGGCTTGGCCACTCGTCGGCGCGGCTGACGGAGGCGCAGGCAATAACAGCGAATGCAATGGCGAAAACCAAACTCACTCGGTTGCGCATGTCGGTCCCCTGAAATTAGGCTGCATCCCGAAACGAATTCATCATACGTTAGGATCGAAGGCCGATCTACATTCCTTGTTTCGGCGTTCGAGCGGGCAAACGGGCATGAAAAGCAACGGCGAACCGGTTCTCATCGCAGGCGGCGGACCGGTCGGATTGCTCTGCGCCTGGCTGCTCGGACGGCGCGGCCTGCGCGTGCGGCTGTTCGACAACAATGCCGAACCGCAAGCTGATCCGCGGGCCGCGACCACCCATCCGGCAACCCTTGAATTGCTCGCCGAGGACGGACTGGCGGCCGACATGGCGCGGGTCGGGCTGGTGGCGCCCATCTTCCAGTTCTGGGATCGGCCAAGCGGCGAGCTGGTGGCGCAATTCGACCACGCCCTGCTCAAGCACGACACGCCTTACCCTTATGTCGTCCAGTGCGAGCAATTCAAGACCGCAAAACTCATCCTCGATCGCTTGCGAAAATTGCCGAACGTCGAAGTGCTGTTCGGCCACGAAATCGTCGACGTGTCGCCCTCTGACCGGTCGGTGGCGGTCGACGTGCGCGGGCCGGGCGGCGCCAAATCCCATGCCGGCAGCTATCTCATCGGCGCCGATGGCGGCCGCAGCATCGTTCGCAAGCAGTGCGGGATTGCGTTCGACGGCTTCACCTGGCCGGAGCAATTCATCGTGCTCACGACGCCGTATGATTTCGAGGCCGAGCGCGGCTATTGCTACCGCAGTTATTTCGCCGACCCGGGCGCCTGGTGCAATTGTTTCAAGGTATCGGCTGACGGCCCGCCTGGCCTATGGCGGACGGTGTTTCCGGTCGGTCCCGAGCAATCCGAAAGCGACATCATGAGCGATGCCGGCGTGCAGTCGCGCATCCAGTCGTTTTTTCCGTCATCGCGACCTTACGAGATCGTGCATCGCAATCTTTACGTGACGCACCAGCGCGTGGCGGAGACATTCCGCAAAGGACGTGTGCTGCTGGCCGGCGATGCCGCGCACGTCAACAACCCGATCGGCGGCATGGGCCTCAATGGCGGCATCCAGGACGCTGCCAACCTGGCGGACAAGCTCGCGCAGGTCATGCTCGAGGCTGCGCCCGACGAGCTGCTCGATCTCTACAGCCACCAGCGTCGCACCGTTGCAATCGAGTTCGTGCAGGAGCAATCGATCGCCAACAAAAAGCGGCTGGAAGCGCGCGACCCGGAAGCACGCCGGCGCAATCTCGGCGAACTGCGCGAGATCGCGGCGGACCCGGCGCGGGCGCGGCAATTCCTGCTGCGCACATCGATGCTCGCGAGTCAGAAGCGCGCCGCGGCGATGACGCTGACGCCAGCATGAGCCGCTAATAAAATGAAGCTCGCCGTGCCCGACATGATCTCGAATTCCTATTTTCCGGCCGAAGCCGCCATCGAGCTCGGCTTCTTCCGCGAGGAAGGGCTCGACGTCACGCTGGAGATGATCTTTCCGGTCGATAAGGCCTATATGGCGTTGCGCGACGGCGCGGTCGATTTCGTTGGCGGCTCGGCCCATTCCGCGCTCGCTGCGTTTCCGCAATGGGATGGCGTCAAGCTGATCTGCGCGCAGGCGCAAGGCATGTACTGGTTTCTGGTCATGCATAAGGATTTTGCCGCCCGGCGCGGTGATATCGGCGCGGTCAAGGGCAAGAGCATCGGCGCCGCGCCCTGGGTGGACATGGGTCTGCGCCGCCTGTTGATCGCGGCCGGGATCGATCTGGCGCGCGACGGCGTGACGATCGCGCCGGTGCCGGGCGCGTCCGGCGCCGGCGTCAATTTCGGGCTCACCGCGGCAAAGGCGTTGGAAGACCGCAAGATCGACGGCTTCTGGGCGAACGGCATGGGCGCCGAAGTTGCGGTCCGCCGCGGCATTGGCGACGTCGTGCTCGACGTCCGGCGCGGCGACGGCCCGAAAGGCTGCTTCGACTACACGATGGCATCGATCGCGACCACCGACCGCCTGATTGAAAAGTCGCCCGACGTGGTGGCGGCCGCGGTCCGCGCCATGGTCAAAACGCAAACTGCGCTAAAGAAGAATGTCGCGCGCGCGGCCGAGGTCGGCCGCAAGCTGTTTCCACCCGAGCAAGCCGAATTGATCGTCGAGCTGATCCGCCGCGACCTGCCGTATTACGACGCCGCGATCCCGGAATCTTTTGTGGCCGGCATGAATCAATTTGCCCGCGAACTCGGGCTCCTCACCGGGAATGTGCCTTACGAAAAGGTCGTCGCGACGCAGTTTCGACAGCTGTGGAAGGCTTGAGTGAACGTCGCATGCTCCGCTTTATAAGCACGGACTCGGGCCAGAAACCGCCCTGCCGGCTTTGAACCTCCCGGCCCTCCGCCGCGACCAATCCGTAACGACCGGCGCGTAATGCGCCGGCGCCGGAAAGGCGGCGACTATGTCGTCTCGACATCCGTTGGGCCGGACGGCCAAAGGCTTTGCGCTTATCGTCGGCGCCGCCCGCGCGGCCGCCGCGCAGCCGTCCGACGGCCAGTCGGTCGTGCAGAAGGCCGAACGCGATGAACTTGTCTACCTCGCGCTCAATGATGCCGTCATGGCCGCGGCAATCCAAAGCGCACGCGATTCCCTTCCGGGATTTCTAGCTTTGGCGAAGCGCCCGGCGCCCGAGATGAAAGGCTTCGCGGTCAAGATCGCCCTTCTCGGGGACGGCGGCCCGGAATTTTTCTGGATTCACCCGTTTGCGCATGTCGGCGCGCGGTTCATCGGCCAGATCGGCAACATGCCGCGCACGGTCGAGGGCCTGAAGATGGGCGATACAATCACGTTCACGAGGCGCGACATCGTCGACTGGATGTACATGGACGCCGGCATGATGCGGGGCAACTATTCCGCGCGCGCCATTCTGCGGACCGCCTTGCCGCAGGACCGCGCGGCCTTCAGGCGGCGGTTCGGGCTGGATTTCGATTTCTGATGCCCGCCGGCATTGAATTCCCGCTGGCAGGACGCAAAAACGGCGGTGGTAACCTTTGGGCCCTTTTCCGGCCCAAATACCTCCTCACCATGTGACTGGCGCAACCGGCCCGGAAGGCGATACGTTATCGGGGCACCTTTTGAGTTCGCGGGGATCACCCATGGCGGAAGTCACCTACGAGATTGTCGAGCACGACGGCGGCTGGGCCTACAAAGTCGACGGCGTATTTTCAGAGCCGTTTCCGACCCATGAGGACGCACTCGCGGCCGCGCAGGCTGCCGCCGAAGAACAAACGGTTCCCGGTCACACGGAAACCATCGAATACGAGGATGAGAAAGGCCGCTGGCATACCGAGACCGCACGCGGTTCCGACCGACCACTGACTCACATCAAAGATAAGCTCTAGGCACGACTCATTCGGGGGATTGGAAATGTTCTGGCTGCGGATTTTCGCGCTCGCGCTACTGGTGGCACCCTTCACGTGTGTTTCCGCGCAAGGCCTGTTGCCTTCGTTTGAGCCCACCATGAAGGATGTTGACCCGGGCGTCGACCACACAGCGCGCGATACCGACCTGCCGCCGGAGCTGCGACGTCAATCGGTCTACTACCGAACCGAACAGCCGCCGGGCACGATTATCGTCAACACCCACGATCGCTACCTCTACTTGATCATGGGCAACGGCGTTGCGCTGCGTTACGGCATCGGCGTTGGCCGCGACGGATTCCAGTGGGGCGGCATTCAGAAGATCACGCTCAAGCGCGAATGGCCGGACTGGGTGCCGCCGCCGGAAATGATCGAGCGCCAACCGTACCTGCCGCGCTGGATGGCCGGCGGGCCCGGCAATCCACTCGGCGCGCGCGCAATGAATCTCGGCGCCACGGTCTATCGCATTCACGGCACCAACGCGCCGGAGACCATTGGACAAGCGGTCTCATCGGGTTGCTTCCGCCTGGTCAATGATGACGTGACGGATCTTTATTCGCGCGTGCCGGTCGGTACGAAGGTCATGGTGCAGCATCAATAACGCAGCTATTGCGCGCCCGCGCTTACTGCTGCCACAGACCGAATGATGCCCATTTGGATTCGGGAATCTCTTCGCCGATCGTGTAGTTGAACGCGACGATCTTCAGATGGTCGGGCGTCGCCGTGCAACGATAGGCCAGCGCATACCATTTCTTCTTGCTGCGGAAGGCGCCGCCGGTCACCTGAAGCGTGTCGCCTTTTACGAGCGATTCCGCCATCGCATTCGCGACGGCGCGGTCGGGGCGGAACTCCTTCTTTTCGCTGCGGATCCGCGTCATCGCAGTGAAATCGCAGAGTTGCTCCAGCCGTTCGGCCGGTGCCAGCATTTCAAGACTGCGTTCGAACCGGGCGTCGTCCGCTATAGCTGTCGTCACGATGGCCGTGGTCACGATGGTCGTCGCGACAACTGCCAGTCCGCACGCACGCATACGTTATGCTCCGCTCACTGCTGACGCCCTGCGCGCATTAAAGGCGAGGGCCCATGGGCAAGGCAACCCCGCCGCGTCCGATTGTCCCCGTACAAACGAGGGCGAGACGGAATGGTTGCAACTCCCGGGCGATTTCCACGCCCGGTTCCGCCCTCACATCGCTCTTTTGTAGATATTGGTTGCGCGGCCGCGGCCGCCCGCCACATTCGGATTCGTATTGATGAATTCATCGGCGGTCAGTTTGTCGATGGTGCGCTCCTGCGCCTCGCCGGCGAAGTTCGGATACGTGCTCGATACGATGTGGAAGGTCACCGTCTTCTTTTCTTCGTTCACGTTGTAGGTGCCGAACAGCGAAATGCTTCGCCGCATGATCGTGGCGTATTCTTCCGGGGTGCCTGTCAAACGATTGTTGCTGGCAAGTTTCGGCACATCGCTGGCGACATGGATCTGCGCGAACTGGCCGCCGGCGGTGAAGATCAAAATGCCGGTCGGCGTCTCACCAAAAGGAAAAGATTTCTTGCCGTCCGGCGCCACCACTTCGGCGACAACGAAATTCCAGCTTCCCACGATCTGCTCGCGCAAGCTTTTCTGCTGTGCGCCAGCTGGTGCAGCCGCGAACACAAGTGCCAGCATGGCTGCAATTCGAATGACCTTCATGGGTCCCCCTTTTGGTGCGGTAAAAGCGGCGTCAGGTGTATTTCGGATCGCGGTCGAGCAACTCGATGGAAATTCCCTGCGGTCCGCGCAGGAAACAGATCTTGATGCCGGGCCGCGGCGAGTGCGGTTCCTTGGTGAACTCCACGCCTTTCTTCTTGAGATCGGCGGCAACGGCATCGATGCCGGAGACCGCGAGACCGAAATGATCGAGCCCCTGATAGGGAGTGGCCGGCGCCGGGTTGACGCCGTCGCCCGGGGTGACCGGGGCCGTGAAGATCATCGCGCCGCCGAGCTTGATATCGATGCGCGGCTTGCCCTGTTGCGTAGAGCGGATCACTTCGGCCCCGAACATCCGCTCGAACCATTGGGCGGTCGCTTCCGGATCGGGCGTGCGCAGATGGATGTGATCCCAGGCAAAGTTCGGCATTGGCATTCTCCAGTGGTGGTTCAGCAAAACTAGGACACGGCAGCAGGGTCCCGTGCAACAGGCTTGGATGAAACGGGCGGCGAAACTCCCGGTTGATGCAAATCAATGCTGCAGCCACCCCGTGTCTTAATCTAGGGCGTAGTGGGGGGAGAGGTACAAAAGGAGGATGAGATGTGGTGGGATTATTGGCCGATGCCGTTCACCTTCGGGCCGTGGTTCATGATTTTCATGGCGCTGCTGTGCATGGGCATGATGGTGTTCATGATGCGCGGCCACCGTCACAGTCGTGACAGTGACGCGCTCGACATCCTGAACGAGCGCTACGCGCGCGGCGAGATCAATGCGGTCGAGTACGAAGAGCGGCGGCGCGTGCTGCGGGCGTGAAACGATGAACAACCCGCAAACCGGTGCGACGCTCTACACGTGCCCAATGCACCCTACGGTGCGGCAGCCGACGCCCGGCGACTGCCCGAAATGCGGCATGACGCTGCTGCCGGAAGGCACGCGCTTTGCCATTGTCCGGCACATGCTGTCGAGCCCCATGCATATTGCAGTCATGGCCGTCGTCATGGTGGCGATCATGGCAGGGGTGATGATGATGCTGCGGTAATCCAAAGCAGCTTTGCAGATCAATGCGGCAGGCCGGCGCCGCTCACGCCGGCCGAGATGGACGCCATGATCCGGCGCGAAATCGCGCTCAACCTCAAGATCGCGAAGGAAGCCGGACTGAAGTTCAACTGAACGACGAGCGGCAGGCCAAAGCGCTGACGACAGTATTGTGACAAACCGCTCGTAACAGTCAGTCAGTTGCCCACAGGCGCTTACCGGATACGCGTATTTCGCTCCAAGCGGCGCCGCAATTTTGCTAAATGAGTCGGCTACGGGCGGGTGGGTATGCCGAGCAAGACCATTCATGCGGCAGGCGGCATCGTCGTGCGCAATGGCGCGCGACCGCTGATTGCTGTCGTCCAACGCGCGAAGGACGAGCATTGGGTGCTGCCGCGCGGCAAGCTCAAGATGAATGAAAGCGCGCTTGCAGGCGCGCGCCGCGAGGTGGTCGAAGAGACCGGCCATCAGGTCCGCGTGCGCGAATTCCTCGGCGCCATCACCTACCGCGCGCGCGGGCGGCCAAAGGTCGTGCAGTTCTGGCATATGCGGGCAGCTGTCAACCCAAGTCGCGACGTGATGAAAGACATCATGGCGGTCGAATGGCTGCCGCTGCGAGCAGCGGTGCGCAGGCTGAGCTATCCGCTGGAAAAACTTTTTCTCCGCACTGTCGGCCGCCAGGCGCTGCGTCACAGCAAACAGCGGCGCAAGACGCGCGGCGGGGCTGCGAAATCGAAATCACGGCGCGGCGCTGCAAAAGCGCGTGGCAGCAAGTCGCGGCTGCGCCGCGCTACCACATCGCGCATCCGCGTGGCCAAGCTGGCCGGACATCCCGCGGTGCGCAGGCGCGAGGCGACGATCCTGCAACGCGTCTTCGGGCGCCTGTCGTAGTAAACGGCAGGCTTTCGCCAGAATTGGCGTGTTGCCGCGGTCTTGCCGCAAGTCTTGCTAAAATTTAATGCGCCGAATGACGCCTCAAGACGGGGTATTCATCCGCTGTTCACGCGAAAAGCAGGAACCTCACCTCCACGATCATTGTTGTTGCTGAGCACAGGAACGCAGGAAACGAAAAAGCCGATCGTTGAATGCTTACGATCTCAGCGAACCAGAGGAAGGTGCGCCATGTTCAACAAGACCAAAACCCTGACTGCTCTCGCGGCCGCCGCGACCCTTGGACTCGCGGCCATCGCAACGCCGCAACCTGCCGAGGCCCGTGGCGGCGCGATTGCCGCCGGGATCATCGGCGGTCTCGCAGCCGGAGCCATCATCGGCTCGGCTGTCCACGGACCGTACTACGGTTACGGCCCAGGTTATTACGGCCCTGCCCCGGCTTATTACGGCGGCGGCTGCTACTGGACCCGCCAGCGAGTCTGGGATGGCTGGGGCTGGCGCTCCAGGCGCGTCCGGGTCTGCGACTAAGGCCTAGCCAAACAGCGCAAGCCGCGTAATAAAGTGAGAAAAAGAGGCCCGGATTCGGCAGCGTGTCCGGGCCTTTTCGGAAAAGAGGGGCGGGCCGGCGCTCAACAAATTTCCGACATATTGGAACCGTCTCTTCTCGGCACGGGGATAGGTTTGGCTTAAACTTCACCACTAGTGGTCGGGCCTTGTCCGACCTCGATCTGGAGGAAACACCCCATGAAGAAGACCGTTTTTGCGCTCGCGACGGCCGCCACGCTGGCGGTCGGTACCATGAGTGCGCCGACCACTGCTGATGCGCGTTGTTATGGTTGTGGCGTCGGTGCCGGTATCGCCGCGGGCGTCATCGGCGGCGCAATCATTGGCGGCGCGATCGCCAACAGTGGACCCCGCTACTACGGCCCGGAGCCGGGGTATGTGGTCTATGAAGGCTATGGCGCCCCCTATCCGGCCGGCTGCCCCGGCGGTTACTGGGCTCGCCGGCCGCTGCGTGACGGCTACGGCAATTTCGTCGGCTGGAGCAAGCCGCGATTCATCTGCCCTTAAAGATCGCGTAACGACTTTGGGTGGATGATCGCGCCGAACCAATCGGCTCGAGAGGACGCCCATGAACAAGACTTTTGTTGCGCTCGCCGCGGCCGTCACACTGGCCGCGGCGTTGCCGTCTTCAGCACAAGCGAATTGCCGTGGCTGCGGCGTTGCCGCCGGCGTGGTCGGCGGGCTTGCCGCCGGCGCCATCATCGGCTCGGCGATTGCCAATAGCGGACCGACTTATGTCGAGCCCGCACCGGTCTACGCACCACCGCCCCCCGTCTACGCCGAGCCGCCGGGCTATGCCGATGGCCCGGTCTGCCATACCGAACGCCAGCAGGTGTGGGACGGCTACGCCTATCGCATGCGCCGCGTCCAGGTCTGCGATTAGACTTTACTTCGGTTGCAAACCATCCTCGTCATGCCCGGCCTTGTGCCGGGCATCCACGCTTGTAGCCCTGCGGTCACGTCTGTCGCGGGGACGAATGGATTATGCGTCGAACGGACGCCCGGCATGACAATGAACAGAACTACCGCCGCATGTGCTCAAGCACGGCGGCGGTTGGCCAGCAGTCGACCTTCAACCCGCTCTTCTTTTGATACGCGCCGAGCGCGGCGCGCGTCAGCATGCCCGCCTTGCCGTCGATCTTGTCCTTGTAGAGCCCGAGCGCGGTCAGCCGTTTCTGCATCGTCTCGACTTCGGTGGTCTTGAGTTGCGCGTTCTTGCTCCATGGCGTCTCGAACGGCTTGCCGCCGGCAATGCGGTCACTCAGGTGGCCGACGAACAGCACATAGAGATCCGAAAAATTGTAATCCTTGAGCACGAAATAATTCTTCGGCGCGAGGAACGACGGACCATAGCTGCCCTCCGGCTGCAAGCAATGAGGCCGGGAGCGCGAGCTCGGCGGCCGAAAGCTTGCGGCCATACGAGGGAACGAACCCGCGCTTGAGCCATTCGCCGACCGGCATCGTCACGTCGGGAACGCCAATGCTGCAATCGGCGCCGGCCGGGGCGCGCACCTCGATCGCCCAGGGCTCGCCGCGCCGCCAGCCTTTGCCGGCAAGCTGTTTCGCCGCTGAGGCCAGCGCGTCCGGCACCGAATGCCAGATGTCGGCGCGGCCATCGCCATCGAAGTCGACTGCATATTTGTAGAACTCCGAGGGCAGGAACTGCGTCAATCCCAGCGCCCCGCCCCATGATGAACGCATGTCGGCGCGCGGCACGCCGTCCTGCAGCATCTTCAGCGCGTGCACGAATTCGTTCTGGAAAAACTCCTTGCGCTTGCCGGTGTAACCCTGTGTCGCCAGCGTGCGGATCGCGTCGAGCGGCAGCTGGTATCCGCCATAGTCGGTCTCGCGCGCCCAGATCGCGAGCACCACATTGCCGGGCACGCCAATGTCCCGCTCGATGCGCGCGAGCGTGTCGCGATATTGCGTGGCGAGTTGTTTGCCGCGCGTGGCCAGCCGATCGAATGTGGCCTCGCGCAGATATTGCCCCGGTGTCTGCACGAATTCCGGCTGCTGCGGCTGTTTTTCGGCTTTACCTGGAATGACAAGATCGGGGAGTGACAGATCGGGTTCCAGCCCGCGCGTTGCAGCGTCGAAGGTGGCGCGCGACACGCCGAGCTCCTGGGCCGCGGGCCACTGCTTCTGCAGCCATTGATGAAATGCGGAGTCGGCGGCGCGTGCGGAGAACGTCAGAAGAAACAGGCACGCTATAGCGATAGTGACACGATGAATCATGCCTGCACGCTATTCCGAGTGGACGTTCTGTTCCACCGGCAGCGCGCCAAAGGCGGGCGGCGGGATCCGGCGCTTTGACGCCGCTTCGTAGGCCGAGGCGACATGCAGCAGGACATCCTCCTTGCCCGGCTCGGCGCGGAACACCAGCGAAAACGGCAGCCCCGGCTCGGCAAGCCTGGTCGGCTCATTGCAGGGAACGTGCAGGTAGCGCGTGCCGTCGGGGCTGAGCTGGTAAATCGGGTCGTAGGCCGTCGTTACGAAACCCGCCGGGATCAGCACTTCGGTCAGGCCGGCATTCGGGCCGCTCAGCGACTCCAGCGTCAAATTGTTGCGCAGGCCTTGCCCGGCACCGCCAATCTTGCCCGGCGGCCACGGCGTGTGCAGCCGCACCAGCACGTCGAGATGATTTTCCAGCATCACCATCATGTCGGCGCGGCGCAGCAGTTCGCGCAGCATGATGCGCTCGTTGACGCTTTGCCGTTCGCCGGGCGGGTTGCGCATGTCGGTGACGTCATCCCAATTCAGGAAACTTGCGCGCTGGTCGTCGCCCCAGAATTTCGAGCGGGCATTGAGCGCGGTAAAATCGCTCAGCGTTTCGGCGAATCCCTTCGCCTTCCAGTCGGCGGCGCGGCGCGACAGATACTGGTTGATATGGAAGCGGAACGCCATTTGCGCCGCCTGATGCTGCACCGTGCCGAGATCGAGATTCGATGGCGGCGCGATACGGCCTTCCGAAAGCTCCAGCATGTAGTCGATCGGCTTCATCGTACCGCTGCCGAAGATTTTTCCCGGCTCGAACTCGGTCGGCACGATGGCTGCTGCAAACTCCTTGAAGACCGGCTGCCCGTCCGGCGTCAGGCGGTAGAGAATGTCGGGCATGAACACAGGCACCAGCCGCGCCAGCGCAACCCGGTGATCGACCTCCATCTGCTCGACATCGGCATCTTTTTTCCACAGTGGATCGGACGACTCGACCAAAGTCGCGCCGAGCTTGCCGCCGAGCACTGTCTTGATCTCCGCGGCCGCCGCGGTGACGATCGGCACTTCCGTCATCAAGCCGGGACGCGCAACCATCGACTCGCGGATGACGCCAATGCGTATGCCTTTCAACGAGCCCGCGGCGCCGGACGCCTGCGCGTGGCTGGCATATTGCGTGCCCAAAACGGACGAACGCGGCACCGCGGTGAACGGATCGCGCGGGTCGTAGTAACCTTCGATCGGGTCCTTCAGCGCATCAAGCACTTTCGCGCAGTCACCAATGGTGCGCGCCAGGATGCCGGAACGGTCGACATAAATATCCGCGCCAATGGCACCGCCATCGAAACCGAGCAAAGCCTTGTGCGGCAGGATCAGCGCCACCGCATTGTGGTTCGCCGGACCGCGGCAGGAGGCACGCGTTTCCTCGCCCAGGCTGCACATCACCATGTTGGTCGAGACCGAGACGCCGGAACCGGAGCTTGAGCCGAGCGAGGCCGCGCGCGTGGTGTCGTAGGGGTTCGACGGGTTGCCGCCCCAGGTGCTGCGCTGGTAGCCGAGGGTCGACGGCAGCACCTTTTCGGGCTTGTGGTGTCCGCCCGGATCATCCGGCCGGCCGTTGTATTCGGTGTTTACGGCCTTGGCGAAAATGATGGCGCCCTTATTGCGAAGTTGCTCGACCAGCAGGTGGTCGCGCGCGGGAAAATCGATGTCGTAGCGCGCATCGCCGCCGCCGGTGGACCGCATGTCCCTGGTATCGAACGGATCCTTGAACGAAAACACGACACCGTACATCGGCATTTTTTCGAGATCGGGATTGCGGCCGTATCGCGCGTCAAGTTCGGCCGCGCGCTCGAGCGCGTCGGGCAAATGGCGAAAATATTCGCATACCGGCGGCGCGCCTTTCGGCAGCGGACCGAGCGATGGATGCCGGTCAAAATCCCCACGGCAGGTGACGGAACGCTCGCCGCGAATATTGAGGGTCGCCAGCGCATTCACCTGACCGGCGTCCGGCTTGCCGACGGTCATGCCGAACTGCTGCACGACATCCGGATCGGAGGCGGTCGCCTCCATGCGGCCGAATTCGAGCGGCGGGCCTTTGTATTTGTCGAGATCGGGCAGCACCGCCGACGCTTTCACGGTGTCGGTGGGGAAATGCAACGGCGCGCCGCCACGCAATGCGCCTTTGGCGCCGGAAATCGCTGCACCGTCTTTGGTGACCAACAGATTGGAGGTGCCATTGAATGCGCGCACGCGCGCCAGGTAGTGGCGCACGATGCCGACGCAGGTGGTCTCGCCAGCCTTGATCGCCGCATGCAGCTCGTCGATCGTCGCTTCTTCGAGACGAAACGGCTTTTCCGGAGCGCGGAGCGGCTTGTTCATGGCGTATCCCTGCGGCAGTACCGGCAGAGAATAAAGGCTCGGCCGCCAGCGAGCCACCCCACGAACCATCCCACAAGCTTTGGGGCTAAATCCGCCTTAGCGCGCAAACTTCTTATACTTCAGCCGGTGCGGAATGATGCTGTCCTGGCCCAGTCGCCGCATCTTGTCGGCTTCGTAATCCTGGAAGTTGCCCTCGAACCATTCCAGGTGGCTGTCGCCCTCGAACGAGAGGATATGCGTGGCGATGCGGTCGAGGAACCAGCGATCATGGCTGATGATCACGGCGCAGCCGGCGAAATCTTCCAGCGCCTCTTCCAGCGCCCGCAGCGTATCGACGTCGAGGTCGTTGGTCGGTTCGTCGAGCAGCAACAAATTGGCGCCGGAGCGCAGCATCTTGGCGAGGTGCACGCGGTTGCGCTCGCCGCCCGAGAGCGTGCCGACCTTCTTTTGCTGATCGGCACCCTTGAAGTTGAACGAGGCGCAATAGGCGCGCGAATTCATTTCCTTCTTGCCGAGCAGGATGATGTCGTTGCCTTCGGAGATTTCCTCCCACACGGTCTTCTTGCCGTCGAGACTGTCGCGCGACTGGTCGACATAACCGAGATGGACGGACTCACCGATCTTGATGGTGCCTTTGTCCGGCTTTTCCTGGCCCGTGATCATGCGGAACAGCGTGGTCTTGCCGGCGCCGTTCGGACCGATCACGCCGACAATGCCGCCGGGCGGCAACTTGAACGTGAGATCGTCGATCAGCAGATTGTCGCCGAAGCCCTTGGTCAGGTGGTCGAAATCGACGACGTTCTGGCCTAGCCGCTCGGCCACCGGGATCGTGATCTGCGCCACCGTGTTCTGCTTGGCATTGGCGATCTTGAGCAGTTCCTCGTAGCGCTGGTAGCGCGCTTTCGATTTGGCCTGCCGTGCTTTCGGTGACGACGTAATCCACTCACTCTCGCGCTGCAACGTCCGTTGGCGTGCTTCGTCCTCACGGCTTTCCTGCTCCAGCCTTTTCTGTTTCTGATGCAGCCACGAGGTGTAATTGCCTTCGTAAGGAATGCCGCGGCCGTGGTCGAGCTCGAGAATCCAGCTGGTGACGTTGTCGAGGAAGTAGCGGTCGTGGGTGACGATCAATATGGCGCCCGGATAATTGCGCAGGTGCCCTTCCAGCCAGTTCACACTCTCCGCGTCGAGATGGTTGGTCGGTTCGTCGAGCAGCAGCAGATCGGGCTGGTCGAGCAGCAGCTTGCACAGCGCAACGCGACGCTTCTCGCCGCCGGAGAGCTTGGTTACCTCGGCGTCGTCGGGCGGACAGCGCAGCGCGTCCATCGCCAGATCGACCTGGCTGTCGAGATCCCAGAGGTTCTTGGAGTCGATCTGGTCCTGGAGCTTCGCCATCTCGTCGGCGGTCTCGTCCGAATAATTGGATGCGATCTCGTTGTAACGGTCGAGCAGCGCCTTCTTGGCGGCGACGCCCTCCATCACGTTTTCGCGCACGGTTTTCTTGGGATCGAGCTGCGGCTCCTGCTCGAGGTAGCCGACACGCGCGCCTTCGGCGACCCAGCCCTCGCCGGTGAAATCCGTGTCGATGCCGGCCATGATGCGCAGCAGTGTGGATTTGCCGGAGCCGTTGACGCCGAGCACGCCGATCTTGGCGTCCGGATAGAAGGACAGATGGATGTCATCCAGCACCTTCTTGGACGGCGGAAAGGTCTTGGTCAGACCTTGCATGTGATAGATGAATTGACGACCGTTCATTGACCTCTGAAACCCCTGCTCCGCGCCGAATCCGCCCGCGCGCGCCACACCCACGCGCAATCGATCAAGCAAACCGCCGCACGCTTTGTCGGGAAATGCGTGGCTGATGTAACGGCGGGCACCGCAAAGAGCAAGCGCGCCACCCCCATGTCTGGGTCTGCGATTGCAGTAAACCTCTGGAAAGGCTGATCGGAGAAATGCCGTCAGTATACCTTTCGGGTACCGGTTTTTAACCGCTTCAGCGCCATCATCACACGCCATGAACCTGGGCGCCGGACGGGGCGACCAAGGGATATGCGGGCCGACCCGGCCCGCCTGGTTGGTGTGGGAGTTGCGTCATGGGTCGAGCCATATTGGCTATTTCGGGTTCCGCTTTTGCCTTGTTACCGCGCCCCTTCACGATGATCGGCAACGTCTGTGCCGGGTTATGGCGCGAATTGACCCGCGACGTGATCCGCCCCTACCGCCCCGAATTGCACTACATGCGCGGCCCCGGCCCGGCCTGGCGCGCCAAATACGGCAACTTGCACGGCCAGCCGCCGGTCTGACACCCCCCTATCTTTTCGGTTTGCCCGCCCTAAATTGACGCCGCCCGGAATGACCCGGGACGGTTTAGGAGCGCGTGCGCATGGTTCGGGCGGCAATTCTCGACGACTATCAGAACGTGGCGATGCAGTTCGCCGACTGGTCGACGATCAGCAAGGACGTCGAGATCAAGGTCTTCAATAAACCGTTCGCCAGCCAGGATGAGGCCATCAAGGCCCTCCAGGGCTTCGCGATCGTGGTCGGCATGCGCGAGCGCACGCCGTTCCCCCGCAAGGTGATCGAGGCCCTGCCCGACCTCAAGCTCCTGATCACCACGGGTGCCCGTAACAATTCGTTCGACGTCAAAGCCTGCGCCGAGCGCGGCGTCATTGTCTGCGGCACCGGCGCCACCGGCAGTCCGACCACCGGCATTGCCTTCGGCCTGATGCTGGAACTCACACGCCGCATCGGCTTCGAAAACGCCCGGCTCAAGGCCGGCGAGTCCTGGCAGGTAACGATCGGCCGTGACCTTGAAGGGCAGACGCTTGGCATCCTCGGGCTTGGCAAACTTGGCCAGCGCTCGGCGACGGTCGGCAAGGCCTTCGGCATGAAGACCATCGCCTGGAGCCAGAACCTGACGGCGGAAAAAGCCCAGGCCGGCGGCGCCGAGCTTGTCTCCAAGGAGGATTTGTTCCGCAACGCCGATTTCATCACCATCCATGTCGTGCTGAGCGACCGCTCGCGCGGACTGGTCGGCGCGAAAGAGCTCGGCCTGATGAAGAAGAGCGCCTATCTGATCAACACCTCACGCGGGCCGATCGTCGACGAAAAAGCGCTGATCGCGGCGCTGCAGAACAAAACAATTGCCGGCGCCGGCCTCGATGTGTTCGACGTCGAGCCGCTGCCGCTCGATCACCCGTTCCGCAAGATGGACAATGTCGTCATCACGCCGCACCTCGGCTATGTCAGCGAGCAGAATTACCGGAAATACTTCCCCGATGTCGTTGAGGACATCCGTGCCTTTCTCGACGGCAAGCCGGTGCGGGTGATCGACGCTAAATAGAGGCTCTGCGTCCCGGCCACCGCTTGAGGTACGGTCCTGCCCGCTAAGCGGATGCGCGGACATCGACGGGCGACAGCCCGTCATCCTTCGAGGCGGCTTCGCTCGCACCTCAGGATGACGGTCAAAGGCCCAACAACTTCGCCGCGTTGTTGTATGCGATATCCGCGCGCAAGCCTTCGTCGAGCGGCACCGTGTCGAGGAATTCGCAGCCCGGCCAGTCGAACGGAAAATCGGCCGAGAACATCACGCGGTCACGCCCCAGCGCGTCGAGCGAGCAGCGCACCGGCGGCAGATCGTACATACCCGAGGTCGTCACCCAGACGTTCTCCTTCAGGTATTGCGACGGCGGCTTTGGCAGGTTCCAGCCATAGGGCGCCGAGCGGCTGTCGAAGCGCCAGAGCTGGAACGGCAGTGTCTCCCCGAGATGGCCGAGCACGAGCTTTGCTTTCGGATAGCGGTGGAACACGCCGCCGCAAATGATGCGCAACGCGTGCGAGCCGGTCTCCACGCCCCAGCCCCACATCGGCCGCGCCAGCACGTTGTAGCCGGCGAGCGACGGCGGTTGCGTTACCGGATCGGCCGGATGCAGGTAGATCACCGTGCCGAGCGCGGCAGCGCGTTCCCAGAACGGATCGTAGGAACGGTCGTCGAGATATTTGCCGTTGGTGTGGCCATTGATCATGGCGCCACAGAATTTGAGCTCGCGCACGCAGCGCTCGAGCTCGTCGGCAGCGGCTTTCGCATCCTGCATGGCCAGATGTGCAAAGCCGGAATAACGGTCCGGACGCTTCTGCACTTCCTTGGCGAGGAATTCGTTGGAAGCGCGCGCGTTGCGGATAGCGGTCGCGGTGTCGGGCTCGACCTGCACGCCCGGGCCGGCGATGGCCAGCACGGCGCGCGGCGATACCGGTCTTGTCCATCATCGCCAGCCGCTGGTCGCCGAAATCGGTCAGGCTTGCGTAGAGCTGCGCCGTCTTGGCCGGCGCGACGTCGACCATGGTCGGACGCCAGTAAGGCTCGGTGGCGGGATCCAGAAAGTGCTCTTCCAGTGCGATTTTCTTGACCATGGCGTTTCCCCGGTTGGCGCGGACGGCGACCCATCCGCCGCTCATTCCCGCGAAAGCGGGAATCCAGAGCACCACAGCAGAACTTGGCTGCCCCTGGGTCCCCGCTTTCGCGGGGACGAGCGGGGTTAAGAGAACCCCGCGCCGCGCAACTTTTTTCTTTCAGCTGTATCGGATTTTGGGCTAACGTGTCCCACGATGCAAGGCGGCAAAAGACCGCCGGTTCCGGGTGGGTGGAGTGCGTGATGAATTGTCTCGTCACCAATGACAAGAGCCAGGTGCAGGTGATCGCGCGTGCGGCCACCATTCTGCGCGCGCTCGAGGACGAGAATGCGGGGCTAAGCCTCGGCCAAATTGCCCAGCGTGTGAACCTGGCGCGTTCGACCGTTCAGCGCATCGTCGCCGCCCTTGAGACCGAAAAGCTCGTCATCGCGGCAACGCCGAACGGACGCGTGCGGCTTGGGCCGACGATTTTGCGGCTGGCGGCGTCAGTGCGTAGCGACTTCATTTCGCAGGCGCGGCCGTTTCTGGAACGGCTTTCAGAAGAACTTCATGAAACCGTCGACCTCTCGACCGTCAAGAAAGATCATCTGGTCTTTATCGATCAGGTCATCGGTTCGCAGCGCCTGCGCGCGGTGTCGGCGGTCGGCGATACGTTCCCGCTGTATTGCACCGCCAACGGCAAGGCCTATCTGGCGCAACTGGCTGATTCCGCAGTGGAAGCGCTGATCGGCCGGCAATACGAAGCGCGCACGCCGAAGACGCTTACGCGTCTGGATGCGCTGCTGGCCGATCTCAAGCCGGCGCGCCGGCACGGTGTTGCGTACGATCGTGAAGAACACACTCTTGGCGTCTGCGCCGTCGGCGTCGCCCTCCACGACCCGCTTGGCAACGCTGTCGCCATTTCCGTGCCGGTGCCCAGCCAACGCTTCGCCAACCGGCAGTCATTGATTACGGAACGCCTAATCGCCACCAAAAACGCACTGGAGCGCCATATGAATTCCGCCGCCGCCTAGCGGCGGCAAGCTCATCGCAAACCGCCAACAAATAAACGCAAAGGGAGGATGCCGTGGCCAAACGAATTCGCGGCGTGATGTTCGAAGAAAATCTCAAGAACAGCATGGGGCTGGAGTTCTATAACCTGTCCCATCGCTTCGGCTATCAGTCACCGAACTGGCCTTACTTCGAGGATGTGAAGATCGAGCGCATCCACTACATGGCGAAGTCGGGCGTGCTGTCGCAACGCATTACGACGTCGATGCACAACACCACGCATATCGATGCGCCCGCGCACGTCATCCAGGGAACGCCCTTCATCGACGAAGTGCCGCTGCCGCACTTTTTCGGATCCGGCATCGTGGTGTCGATCCCGAAGAACAAGTGGGAGCCGATCACCGGCGATGATCTCGAAAAAGCCTGCGGAAAAATCGTGCGGCCGCGCGACGTGGTGATCATCAACACCGGCTGGCACAAGTTCTACGAAGACAGCGAAGACTACTTTTGCCGCGCGCCCGGTTTCGTGCCGTCAGCGGGAGAATGGTTCGTCAAGAAAAAGGTCAAGGTGGTCGGCCACGACACCCAGGCCAATGATCATCCCCTCGCGACCGCGATCGGCCCGCAGCGCAATGGCCCATTGCATCCGCATCTGGCCGAGGAATATCGCGAGTGGTCCGGCGGGCGTGACTGGAAGGATGATTTCCCGGAATGGGAACCGGTGCACCGTATTTTGTTCAAGAACGGAATCATGGGGATCGAGAACGTCGGCGGCGACATCGACAAGGTCACCGGAAAACGCGTCACTTTCGCCTATTTCCCTTGGAATTGGGACCGCGGCGATGGCTGTATCGTGCGTTTGGTCGCCATCCTCGACCCCAAGCAGAAATTCCGTATCGAGAAGGGGAGCAAATTCTGATGCACGTCAAACGATTCAACGATGCAAAGCCCTACGAGGCGCCTAATCACCGCAACTACACCTCATTGCGCATGTTCGGCGCCGAGGCCGGCGGCACCAAGGGCCTTGTGTTCGGCTATTCACACTTTCTTCCTGGTGGCGGCGCAGGTCCCGACGCCTCGCCGCCGGAGAAAGTCTATTTCGTGCTGCGCGGCGAATTGACCGTAATTGTCAACGGCAAGGAGATAGTGCTTAAGGCGAACGACTCTTGTGTGATTGAGCCGAATGAAACACGGGAGATCATCAATCGCGGCAATGAGGTGTGCAGCATCGTGGTCGCGGTGGCGATGCCGCCGAAGTGACGCCGAAGGCGTCATGCCCGGCCTTGTGCCGGGCATCCACGCCTTAGTGGCGAGCGACAAGCAAGACGTGGATGGCCGGGACATAAGCGGTGTTTACGCCCGTCTTCACCGGGCTATGCCCGGCCATGACAAAGAGAAAAGTTGTGAGGAGCGTCCGATGTCCGAAGCCTTCCTGAAAAATCCACTTGGCCTGTTCGATATCAAGGGCAAGACGGCCGTCATCACGGGCGCGTCGGGTGCTTTCGGTGCGCTCGCCGCAAAGACGTTTGCCGGCGCCGGCGCCAATGTTGTGCTGGCAGCAAGCAAGCTCGATGAGTTGAAGAAAGTTGCTGCTGAATGCGAGAAACTCGGCGGCAAGAGCGAGATCGTCGCGCTGCGCCCGAGCTCGGAAGAAAACTGCGATAAAATTATCAAGGCCGCGGTCGACAAATTTGGCCGCGTCGACATCCTGGTGGTCGCCTCCGGCCTCAACAAAGTATCGAAGATCGTCGACCAGAAAGTGGAAGACTTCCTCGACGTGATGGACGCTAACGTCAATCAGTCGTGGTTGATGGCGCGCGCGGCCGGCAAGCAAATGCTCAAGCAAGGTCAGGGTGGCAAGGTCATCCTCACATCGTCGGCGCGCGGACTGCTCGGCCACCCGGCCGGCTACAGCGCCTATTGCGCGTCGAAATCAGCTGTCGATGGCATCACCAAGGCGCTCGGCTGCGAATGGGGTGAGACCGGCATCACAGTGAATGCGTTGGGTCCGACCGTTTTCCGGTCCCCGCTGACCGCCTGGATGTACGAGGATACGGAGCGCGCGCAGACAGTCCGCAAGGGATTCCTCGCCCGCGTGCCGAAGGGCCGCCTGGGTGAGCCGGAAGATCTGGCGGGGCCGCTCCTGTTTCTCGCATCGAAGGCTTCCGATTTTTACACCGGCCACATTCTCTACGCCGACGGCGGCTACACGGCGGGCTAGCTCATGGCGAAAGCGCGCATCGCGGTGATCGGCGCCGGCCTGATGGGCCACGGCATCGCTCAGGTGTTCGCGCTCGCCGGCCATGACGTGACGATCTATGACTCCGTGCAAGCCAGTCTCGACACTGCCAAGGCGCGCATTCTCACCAACCTGAAGGATCTCGGCGATGACCAGAGCGCGGTAGAACGCGTCCGGCCAGAAGCCGACCTCGCCAAGGCCGTGCGCGATGCCGACTACATCGTCGAAGCCGTGCTGGAAGATCTACCGCTCAAGCAGAAACTTTTCGGCGAGATCGAAAAGCATGTGCGGCCAAACACTATCCTCGCCAGCAATACATCAGTCATTCCAATCACCTCGATCATGCAGGGCCTACAGAAGCGCGAGCGCGCGCTTGGCACTCACTGGTGGAACCCGCCTTACCTGGTCCCGCTGGTCGAAGTGATCGAGACGCAATGGACCACACCGCAGGCCGTCGACTTCACCATGAAGCTGCACGCCGCCGCGGGAAAAAAGCCTGCCCATGTAAAGAAGGATGTGCCCGGCTTCATCGGCAACCGACTGCAACATGCGCTTTGGCGCGAGGCGGTCGCGTTGGTCGAGCAAGGCATTTGCGACGCTGAAACGGTAGACAATGTAATCAAGGCTGCGTTCGGTCGCAGGCTCGCAGTGCTCGGCCCGCTGGAGAACGCCGACATGGTCGGCACCGATTTAACTCTGGCGATTCACAAGACGGTGTTGCCGGACATTGACGGCCGGCCTGGCCCTTCGCCTTATCTCGAAAAACTGGTGCAAGACGGAAAGCTTGGCTTCAAATCGGGGGAAGGCTTCCGCAAATGGAGCCCGGAACAGCAAGCGGCCTTACGCTCGAAAGTATTGCAGCATCTCAAAAAAGCGAGAGAACAAGACTTGAAACAATGAAGCAACTTAATCGGCCTCATGGTGAGGAGCGTTGCGAAGCAACGCGTCTCGAACCATGTGGCCACCCATCCTTCGAGACGCATCGCTTCGCGATGCTCCTCAGGATGAGGCGAAAAAATCAGGGAGGCGCAAATGATCCGAAATGACGTTAAATACAGCATCAGCCGCCGCACGCTCGTCAAATCCGGGCTCGGCGTAATTGCAGCTCCCGCCGTTCTCCGTGTGTTGCCGGCGGAAGCGCAATCACAGGTCATCAAGATTGGTCACGTTAGCCCAAAGACCGGCCCCCTCGCCGGCTTCGGTGAAGCCGATACATTTATCCTCGAACAGGTGCGGGGCATCCTGAGCAAGGGGCTCAGCAACAACGGCAAGACCTACAAGGTCGAGATCATCTCGAAGGACAGCCAGTCGAGCGGCAGCCGCGCGGCGGAGGTCGCGTCCGAACTGATCCTCGGCGACAAGGTCAACCTGATTGTCGGCTCAGCCACGCCTGACACGACCAATCCGGTGTCCGATCAGGCCGAGGTCAATGAGGTGCCCTGCATCACCACCAACTGTCCGTGGCAGCCTTACTTTTTCGGCCGCAAGGGCGACCCGAAGAAGGGCTTCACCTGGACCTATCATTTCTTCTGGGGCCTTGAGGACGTGATCGGCTCATTCCTGGCGCTATGGGACACGCTGCCGACCAACAAAGTCGTCGGCGGACTGTTCCCCAATGACGCCGATGGCAATGCCTGGGGCGACCCCAAGCTCGGCCTGCCGCCGGCGTTGGCCGCTGCCGGCTACAAGCTGCACGACCCCGGCCGCTATCAGCTCATGAACAACGACTTCACCTCGCAGATTTCCGCCTTCAAGGCGGCGGGCGCCGAGATCGTCACCGGCAACATGATCCCGCCCGACTTCGCAACCTTCTGGTCGCAGGCGGCGCAGCAGGGCTTCAAGCCGAAGATCGTCACCATCGGCAAGGCGCTGCTGTTTCCGTCCGTGATCGACTCACTGGGCGAACGCGGCAACGGCCTGACCAGCGAAATCTGGTGGACGCCGCATCATCCGTTCAAATCAGGTCTCACCGGCCAGAGCTGCCAGCAGCTTACCGACGCCTATACCAAGGCTACCAACAGGCCGTGGACACAGCCGATCGGCTTCCAGCACGCATTGTTCGAAGTGGCAATCGACGTGCTCAAGCGCGCCAAGAACCTGAGTGATCCGAAGTCGATTCTGGAGTCGATTGTCGCAACCAACTACGAGTCCATTGTCGGCAAGATTCAGTGGACCGGCCAACCGGTGAAAAATGTCACCAAGACCGCGCTCGTCGCCGGTCAATGGCAGCGCAAGAACGGCAAGTTCGATCTGGTGATCGCCGAGAACAAGACTGCGCCGAATATCCCGCTCGGAGGCAAGCTGCAGCCTCTGAGCTGAGCGGCCAACGCTGAACTCGACCCGTCACCCTGAGGCGGCCGCGCGCAGCGCGGCCCTCGAAGGGCGACGGCCCGGGCCGGTCATCCTTCGAGGCTCGCTTCGCTCGCACCTCAGGATGACGGTGAAACGCTGATGCGTGTGAGAGTTTAAAGTGGCTCCGATCCTCGCGCTGGAAAACATCTCGAAGCGGTTTGGGGCCGTGGTCGTCGCCGACGGCATTGACCTCACGCTGAACGAAGGCGAGGCGCTCGGCATCATCGGGCCGAACGGCGCCGGCAAGACAAGCCTGTTCGGCATCGCCACCGGAACGTTGGGCCCGGACGCCGGCCGCGTGCTGTTTGACGGCGAAGACATTACGCGCCTCCCACCCGAGCGGCGCTGCCGCAAGGGCCTGGCGCGCTCGTTCCAAATCCCGCAGCCGTTTTCCGGCATGACCGTGTTCGAGAACGTCGTAGTCGCCGCGGCCTTCGGCGCCGGCGAAAGCGAGGCGGCGGTCTATGACCGCTGCGCCGAATTGCTGGATCGTTGCGGATTGGCCGAAAAAGCCAACAAACGCGCCGGTGGCTTGACGCTGCTTGACAGAAAAAGACTTGAGCTGGCGCGCGCGCTGGCGACGCGCCCGCGCGTGCTGCTTCTCGACGAGGTGGCTGGCGGATTGACCGAGCACGAATGCGCGGTGCTGGTGAAGCTGATCCGGGACGTGCGGTCCGGCGGCGTGTCGATCGTGTGGATCGAGCACGTGGTGCATGCTTTGCTCGCCACAATCGACCGGCTGCTGGTGCTGCACGGCGGCAAGTTCATCGCCGGCGGCGATCCGCACACGGTGATCAAGAGCCCGCAGGTGGCGGAGATCTACATGGGGATCGCCGCCGATGCGTAATTCGTCATTCCGGGGCGCGAACGAAGTGAGCGAACCCGGAATCCGATAACCCCGGCGCTGCGGAGTATGGATTTCCGGGCCCATCGCTTCGCGATGTCCCGGAATGACAGAAAGAAAAGTGATGCCTGAGCCCATCCTCGATATCCGCGCGATCGACGCCTTCTACGGCGACTTCCAGGCGCTGTTCGGTGTGTCGCTCAGCGTCCAGGCCGGCCAGGTTGTGGCGGTGATCGGCGCCAACGGTGCGGGCAAAAGCACGCTCTTGAAAAGCATCGCCGGGCTGATGCCGCCGCGCGGCGGCGAGATCGTTTTCGACGGGGAAAACATCGGCTACCTGCCCGCCTTCGCTACGGTCAAGCGCGGTATCGCGCTGGTACCGGAAGGGCGGCGGCTTTTTCCCTCGTTGACGGTCGAGGAGAATCTGCTGATCGGAGGAGAATCGCGGCGCTCTGGACCTTGGACGCTCAAGCGCATCTACGACCTGTTCCCTGTACTGGCCGAGCGACGGCATCTGGCCGCCCCCGCTCTTTCGGGCGGCCAGCAACAGATGGCGGCGATCGCGCGCGCGCTGATGTCAAACCCGCGCCTGCTGCTGTGCGACGAAATCAGCCTGGGCCTGGCGCCGATCGTCGTGCGCGACATTTATGCGCGCCTGCCGGATATCGTCAGGGAAGGTCTGTCGCTGATCATCGTCGAGCAGGACATCGTGCAGGCGTTGCGCGCGGCGAACCAAGTCTACTGCCTGCAGGAAGGCCGCGTCGCGTTGCAAGGTGCCGCCGGTGACCTAACGCGCGAGTCCATCTCGGCCGCGTATTTCGGGGTTTGACGGCGATGGGATGGATCAACGTCATCCTGCAAGGCGTGCTGATCGGCGGCCTCTACGCCATGTTCGCCGCCGGCCTGTCGCTGATCTTCGGCGTGATGCGGCTCGTGAATATCGCACATGGCGATCTGATCGTGCTCGCGGCCTACGTGGCGCTGATGGTGACGCAGGGATTCGGCGTCGATCCGCTTACGTCGCTGCTTCTGGTGGTGCCGGTCATGGCGGCGATCGGCTACGCGTTGCAGCGGGGCCTGCTCAATCGCACGCTCGGCGATGACTTGCTGCCGCCATTGCTGGTGACCTTTGGCCTCTCCATCATCATCCAGAATGGGCTGCTGGAATGGTTCACCGCCGACAGCCGCAAGCTGCAGGCAGGCGCCATCGAAATACAAACCTTCCAGGTGGCGCAGGGCGTGTGGGTTGGCGTGCTGCCGCTGATTCAATTCGTCGTCGCCGTTGCCGTCATCGCCAGCCTGCAGATGCTGTTCTACAGGACCGCGCTCGGACGCGCGTTCCGCGCCACCTCCGACGACCAGTCGGTGGCGCAGCTGATGGGGCTCAACACGCATCACGTCTTCGCCATGGCCATGGCGCTCTCACTTGCCATCGTTGCCATCGCCGGCGTGTTCCTGGCGGTACGCGCCAATTTCGATCCGGCCATTGGACCGGCGCGGCTGATCTTCGGCTTCGAAGCGGTGATCATCGGCGGGTTGGGCAGCATGTGGGGAACGCTGGCCGGCGGAATTATTCTGGGCGTTTCACAAGCGATCGGCGCGCAGATCGATCCGGGCTGGCAGTTGCTCGCCGGGCATATCGTGTTCCTGGTGATCCTGGCGTTGCGTCCGCAGGGCCTGTTTCCAAAGGTGTCGGGATGAATCGAGTCGAGCACGCTACGAGATCGAGCCACATTGGCGTCGCGCTGCTGGCCGTGGCATTCGTTGTCCTGGCATGCGCGCCCTTTTGGGGTGACCGGCAAACGCTGCGGCTGCTCGCCGAGATGTTCACTTTTGTCGCTCTGGCAAGCCTGTGGAACCTGCTCGCCGGATACGCCGGCTTGGTGTCCGTCGGGCAGCAAGCTTTTGTTGGTCTCGGAGGCTATCTGCTGTTCGCACTGGTCATCATGCTGGAGGTACATCCGATCGCAGCCATTTTGATCGCCGGCCCGATCGGCGCGCTGGTGGCGATCCCGGTGGCGGCCCTTATCTTCCGCCTGCGCGGGGCCTATTTCGCCATCGGCACCTGGGTGGTGGCGGAAGTGTTCCGCCTGCTCGCCTCGCAAATCTCGGTGCTCGGCGGCGGCTCCGGCATCAGCCTGCCCGCCGCTGTGGTGATCGCCATGGCGCCTTCGCGGCAGATGCGCGAATTCGAGATCTACTGGCTGGCGCTCGGGCTGACGGTTTTTATCCTCGCGACCATTGTGGCGTTGCTGCGCTCGCGCCATGGCCTCGCGCTCACCGCCATCCGCGACAACGAGTTGGCGGCACAGAGCAACGGCATCGACGTGTGGCGGATCAAATTGATCGTCTATGTGCTGGTAGCCTTCGGCACCACCATGATCGGCGCGCTGATTTTCCTAATGAAGCTGCGCATCTCGCCCGACACCGCGTTCAGCGTGAACGACTGGACCGCCTTCGTCATCTTCATCACGGTGATCGGCGGAATCGGCCGCATCGAAGGGCCGATCATCGGCACTATTGTCTTCTTCGCTTTGAGACAAACGCTGGCCGACCTCGGCAGCTTGTACTTGCTGATGATGGGTGCGGTCGCCATTGTCGTCATGCTATGGGCGCCGAAGGGCCTGTGGGGCCTGATCGCGGAGCGCTTCGGCTGGCAGGCGCTGCCTTTGCAGCGGCGGCTGGTGCTTGAAAAAGAAACGGGAGGAAACCCTTGAGCCCGATCATCGACATCTACACGCACATCTTTCCGCAGCATTTCTTCGACGAGATGCTGAAGGTCACGCCCATGACCGGCAACATCGGCGCGCGCCTGCGCAGCATCACCAAACTATTCGATCTCGACGCGCGCTTCCGCGACATGGACGCGATCGGCGATTATCGGCAGATCATCTCACTGCCCAATCCGGCGATCGAGGACATCGCACCGCCGGATGTCGGCATGAACCTTGCGCGCATCGCCAACGACGACATGGCCGAGCTGTGCCGAAAATATCCGGATCGCTTCCCGGCCTTTGCCGCCGCACTATGCCTGACCGACGTCGAAGGCTCCGTGGCGGAAGCGCGGCGTGCGGTGAGGGATCTCGGCGCCAAGGGCGTACTGATCTACACCAACGTCGCCGGCCGCCCGCTCGATGAGCCGGAATTCGAACCGATTTTCGCCTGCATGGCCGAGCTCGACGCGCCGATCTGGCTGCATCCGGTCGGTACCGCATCACTGCCGGATTATCCGGCCGAGAAGAAGTCGCGCTTCGAGATGTGGTGGTGCTTCCACTGGCCGTACGAGACGTCCGTGGCGATGCTGCGCATGGTGTTTTCTGGTTTGTTCGACCGCTATCCGAGCCTCAGCATCATCACGCACCATCTCGGCGGCATGATTCCCTATTACGACGGCCGCGTAGGCAACGGGCTAAAGGTGCTCGGCGCGCGGACCACTGACGAGGATTACTCCAAGATCCTGCCATCGCTGAAGCGGCCGCACATGGACTATCTGCACGACTTCTTCGCCGACACCGCCATGTTCGGCGGCGGCTCGCATGCGATCCGTTGCGGGCTGGAGTTCTTCAGCGTCGATAAGGTCGTGTTCGCCACCGACGCGCCGCTCGGTCCGATCGCGCCAACGATCAAGTCGATACAGGCGCTCAACCTCGCGCCCGCCGATGAGCACAAGCTCTTTTGCGGAAATGCCGAAAAGCTTCTGAAAATGAAATTCTAGACGGCGTCAGCGGTCCGCCGTTGGTTTTTTTCTCTTCGTTTCGCCCGAACCAACGCCATGGACGGGCGTCCAGCTTGGCGGATCGCTCGCCGGAAAGCTTTCGTCGGAATTGACCACGACGTTATCTTCGTCGTGCTCGATCCGCTCACGCTCTTTTTCGATATAACCTTTTGGCTTTTCCATCGGGAACTCCAAATTGCCGACCGGCCGCTTTTTCAGCGCCGGCCTTGGCCGCGAGATTAACGGCTGGACGGATAATCCGTTCCTTTACCGCGAAATTCGCGGCATTTTGACCTGGAATTGGGCGCGGCGCCCTGTCACAGATCCTGCCTGATCCAGGCGGCTTGCACGTCCTCGCACCAGTTGCCGACGTTCCACTCACCCCAGGCGCCGAGGCCACCCAATTCATCAGGCCCGCAATAGACGGGCACGTGAACGACTGAAAGACCATTATGGGCGTGTGCTTTCTTGAGAGCCGCCCGTAATTCAGCGGCACTTTCGCCGCCGCTCGTGGCGAAAACCCCCAACACAGCAGAAGCCAGCTGCACGTAATCAACAGTCACGCGGTCATTGGTGCGAAATTCGTGCTGGTATTGGGCCAGCTGCAAGCCAGTGATCGCGGCCATACGACGATTGTCGAAAATCACAATCATGCCGCGCACGCCGTGCTCAACCGCATCTATCAGAATCTGCGGGTTCATCATGAAAGAGCCATCGCCACTGAACGCAATACCGTAGCGCGGCTTGTCTGCAAGCGCTGAGCCGAGCAGCGCGCTGGCGGCGAAGCCCATATAGGACGCACCAGCCTCGGTGAACGTGTCGCCGGTACGATCGTCTTCGACGATCTGGAAACCATTAGCCTGCACATCGCCCGCGTCAAAAAATTTGGCTGCGTTTATTTGCTTGGCGAAATCAGCAACGATCTTGATGGCGGCCGGCTGCGGCAACACTGGCTTCTGCCACACCTCGTCGCGCAACGGCGCACACTCAAATCGCTTGCGTTTGTAGACGCTCCATTCAGCCTTCTTGGCGGCGCAGGCTTTGAGCCATTCGCTCTTGTTCCCGGTCGCACCAGATTTTTCCAATTTCGCGGCAAGGCGGTCCGCCACCGCCGTGATGTCGCCCGGCAAACCGAGTGTCCTGTTGTAATGCGTAAGATCGGCGAGATCACCGTTGATATTGATTACCGCTTGCGCGTTTTTGTAGCCGATCCCTGAACAATCGGCCTGGCACACTGCCCGTGAACCAATGACAATCAACAGTTCACTCTCCGCCATTGCGTAATTGCCGCTGATCGATCCTTTCGAACCGCCGACATGCATGTTCTGGGCGTGCGCATCGGGCAGCACACCGGTCGAACCGGGCGAGAGAACCACTGCCGCGCCCGCCACTTCCGCCAACCGGCGCACCGCCGCATCGTGGCCACGAGTTCCGCCGCCTGCCTTGATCGCGAGCTTGCTCGCGTTGGCGATCATCGCGGCGGCCTGCTCGATTGCCTTGTCGTCGGCGGGCGCAAGCTTCGGCAACTCCGGCTTGACCGGCAGCGCGATGAGATTGACGGTCAATTTGGCGGGCTGGGTATTGAGCGGCAGCAACAGATAAAACGGCCCGGCGCGATAGGGATGGTTCACGCATAGCGCCCCGCGGCGCAACGCGTCGCGGATACCTTCCGGGGTATGCAACACGTAGGACTGGCCCATGATCGCCGTCATGCGGCCGAACAGGCCCTGCTCTTCCTTCGGCACCTGCTGCATGTTGTAGCCTTCGCCGAACGTCGTCTCGTCACCATAGATGTGATAAACGCCGACGCCGTTCGACGCAGCCGCCAGTGAGCCGGCAAAGGCCTGCATGGCGCCAGGACCGATCGAAGTCACCACCGCAGAGACTTCGCCGTATTGCCAGCGTAGCGCAGTCGCGGCATGCGCCATCTCCACCTCGTTACGGCAGTTGATGGTGCGGGTGACGCCCTCCTCCTCGTAGATACGGAGCACGTTGCCGAGGTCGGTCGAGCCGTGGCCGAAAATGGCGAAATATTTGCGCACGCCCTGCTTCAGCAGGCCAAGGACGAGCGCTTCCGACAGCGTGCACTCGATCAGTTTCGGCAGGCCCTTGGCCACTGCCTGTTCGATACCGCCGGCCTTGGCGACAGCGCGGGCCCGCTCGCGTACCGCCCTGTCGCTGTCGCTTCGCGTGAGCATCAGTTGGTCTTCTCCGCCGCTGCCTTCAGGATTGGATTCCAGCGTGCAATGTCGGCCTTGAGCTGGCTGGCGAGGTGCGCCGGACCCCGATCCGCTTTGGGCGGCACTGTGCCGCCGAGCTCGAGGAGGCGTTTGGCCACCGCCGGATCATCGAGCGTCTTGTTGAGCGCGTCGCTGAGCTTGTCGACGATGGCTTTGGGCGTGTCCTTCGGCGCAAAAATCGCACTCCAGATATTGATCTGGAAGTCGTTTGCGCCGACTTCCTTGGCCGATGGAACGTCGGGAACCGCCGGGGAACGGCTGTTACCGGACACCACATAGGCTTTGACCGTGCCACCCTTGATCGCGCCCTGCACGCTGACGACCTGCTCGCAGAAGAAATCGACATGGCCGCCGATAACGTCGTTGAGCGCCGGCCCGGTGCCGCGATAGGCGACCAGATTGGGCTTCAGGCCCAGCTCGGAGGTGAACAGCAGGCACGCCATGTGCGAAGACGAGCCGACGCCGCCATGCGCCTGTTTCACGCTGTCGCCGTTTTTCTTCAGATAGGCGACAAACTCCTTGAAGTCCTTGGCCGGGAAATCTTTGCGCGCGACGATCACCGCCGGCGCGTTCGAGGTCAGGCCGATCGGTGCGAAATCCTTGGTCGAGTCGTATTTCAAATTTGCGAAGAGCGCCGGTGCCGATACGTGCGAGCCCATGCTGGCGGCAAGCAGCGTATAGCCATCGTGTTCCGCAGCGGCTGCCCGCGCTGTGCCAATCGTGCCGCCCGCGCCACCGACATTTTCGATGATGATATTCTGGCCAAGCACCTTGCTCATGCCGTCAGCCATGATGCGCGCAACCACGTCACTCGGTCCGCCCGCCGGATAAGGCACGATCATGGTGATCGGATGCGTGGGATAATTCTGCGCCTGCGCAATTGTGGTCAATGCAGCCAGTGCAACAACCCGAGAACATTTTCTTCATGACATCCTCCCAGTTCGATTTGCCGCCCATTTGTGTGCGCCTATTGTTTATTCGGCGGCTTGTGCCGCTCTCTCGGCCTCTTGCCTTCTCTTCTCCCGGATCGCCATCAGCACCTTTTCCGGCGTTGCCGGCAGCGCGGTGATACGCACGCCAACCGCATCGTAGATTGCATTCATGATTGCCGGGATCGTCGGCACCATGGCCGGTTCGCCGACGCCTTTGACGCCAAGCGGCCCGATCGGATCGGGATCCTCGATGATGATCGAATTGACGCGCGGCACGTCGAGCGACGTCGGCAAGATATATTTGGCGAAGCCCGAAGTGCTCGTGTGCCCGTTCTCCAGCTTGTAGTCTTCCATCAGCGCCTGGCCGAGCGCCTGCACGATGCCGCCCTCAATCTGGCCTTCGACGCCTTGCGGGTTAACCGCACGCCCAACATCGTGCGCGGCCCAAACGCCTAGAACTTGCACCTCGCCGGTCACGGTATCCACCTCGACCTCGGCGACTTGCGCACCAAAGACATAGGCCTGCCAGGGCCGGCCCGATCCATCCACCGGATCAAGACCAGTGGTATCGGTGCCGAAACTCGCCGACCCGACCGGCACCACGCCACGGCTCTTCGATGTCTGCACCGCCTCACCCATTGTTATGCGGTGATTTGTATTCTCGGCCCAGATCTCTCCATTGCCGGTGCGAATGACGTCGGCATCGACGTCCCAGACCTCCGCCATGACCTCGACCAATTGCTTGCGCGCCTCGCGCGAGGCAAGCGCAACGGCGTTTCCAATCATATAGGTCTGGCGGCTGGCGCCGGCGTGCGATGCTTCCGGCGCTCGCGCGGTGTCATTGTCGCCGATGACGACGTGCTCCGGCTTTACTCCCATCTCGTGGGCGGCGATTTGCGCCAGCACCGTGAGAATGCCTTCACCAATTTCAGTAACACCGGTGACGATCTTTGCACTGCCGCCGTCATCGATCTCCGCCCACGCGGCGGCGCGATCGATCACCGCGGTACGCGCGATGCCGTACCAGCAGGCCGCCATGCCTCGTCCGCGTTTTCTCGCCATTACTCAGCCGCCTCTTGCTTCTCGCTTTGCGCGAACCGCGCCCCGAGGGCGCAGGGCGGTCGAATATCCGGGCGGTTGAGATCTTTCCGGGTGCCGCCGCGCGAATCCGGTACGCCGGCTTCCCACCCGGACGCTTTTTCAAGCGCATCAAGCGCCCGCGTGAGGCTGACCGAACCGAGCTTCGCCTTGGTATGCGTGACCGCGCCGTCGCGCATGGCATTGATGCGACGGATATGGAACGGGTCCAGACCAAGCCGCTCAGCGCAAATATCGAGATGGGATTCGGTCGCAAAAGCGGTCTGCAACGCGCCAAAGGAGCGAAACGCGCCGGACGGCGTATTGTTGGTGTAGATGCCGTAGGTATCCACGCGGACGTTCGGAATAACGTAAGGGCCGGCCGCAAGGATCGCGGCCTTGCGCATGACGCCCTCGGTTGAGAGCCCATAGGCACCGCCGTCGCAGATCATCTTCATTGCCAGGGCGCGGATACGGCCGTCTTTCATGAGCCCCATGCGCAGCTGCGTGCGCGAGGGATGGCGTTTGGCAGTCGAAATGATCGATTCTTCGCGCGTGAACACCAGGCGCACCGGCCGCTGCGTCTTCATCGCCAGCAGCGCCAGCATGCCCTGGTAGATCATGTCTTCCTTGCCGCCGAAGCCGCCACCGACCGGGCTCATGATGAAGCGCACCTTGGAAATCGGCTTGGCGATGATGCGCGCCAGCATGTGGCGGTGATGGGTGACGTTCTGGTCGGGTGAAACGATCGTCACCACCCCGTCGTGATCGACATAGGCAAGACCAGCCTCCGGCTCGAGATAGGCGTGCTCGATCGCCTGCGTCGAATAAGTCTCTTCAACGACGAGGTCGGACTCGGTGAAGCCTTTCTCGACGTCACCGACGCGGATCGGAATGTGCTTGGTGACGTTGTCGGGGCGTAGTCGTGCAATGCCGGCGCCCCGATACGCATGGCCTCATCAGGATCGAAGACGGCCGGCAGAGCGTCATAGACAACCTTGATCGCGGCGAGCCGCACGCGCAGCAACAAGCGGATCTTCCGCCGCTACAGCTGCAACAGCCTCGCCCACATAACGCACCTTGCCGCGCGCCATGATCGGCTGGTCGTTGACGAAGACACCGAAGCCGTCCACGCCCGGAACGTCGGCACAGGTGATGACGCCTTCGACCCCTTCCATCGCTTCCGCTGCCGAGGTGTCGACCGAAACGATGCGCGCATGGGCGTGCGGCGAACGCAGCACCTGCACGTGCAGCATGCCGGGCATGGTCATATCGGCGGCATATCGGAGCCGGCCCGACACCTTGCTCGGCGCATCGATGCGGCGGACGGCCTTGCCGATGACCGCATCCTCGGTTTCAGTCTTCCATCAACGCGGTCGCCGGCAGCCTGCCGTTCTGGACGTCGCGCGCGAGTTCAACCGCGTCGAAATATCTTCTGATAGCCCGTGCATCGGCAGATATTGCCACCGAGTCGCTCCTTGATTTCCTCGCGATCGGCAAACGGATTGGTGCGTAGTGCCGCGGTGGCTGCCATCACCATGCCGGGGATGCAGTAGCCGCATTGGCTGGCACCGGCCTTGTGGAAAGCCTTCTGCAACACGCTTAATTCGCCGGTCGTAGCCAGCGCTTCGACTGTCTCGATGGTCGCACCTTGCGCCTTGGCGACCGGCAGCAGACAAGACTTCATCAGCACGCCATCGACGAACACCGAGCAGGTGCCGCATTCACCGGCGCCGCAGCCTTCCTTGTTGCCGGTCAGATTGAGATCGTCACGGATGAAATCGAGCAGCCGTTGCTGCGGCTTGGCACTGCGTGAGACTTTGCGGCCGTTGATCGTGGCGGTGAACTGAAGATCAGGCATAAGCCGCCTCCAGCTCGGGCGCGAGCGTCTGCAAATCTGCGCCTGCGCGTTGAGCCGCGTTGATCAAACCCCGCAGCACAAAGCCGCGCACGACCTCGCGCCGATACTCTTGACGCGTACGAGATGCGACGAGCGACACCGGCATATCGGCCGCTTGCTCCAGGCGCTCCGCGTTGAGGGGTCCATCGCGAAGGAATTTTTCGACGTGGCCGAGACGCAGTGGCTTCGGGCCTATGCCGGCAATCGCCAGGCGCACGTCCTCGATTGTCCGGCCCTGCGGGTCGAGCTTGAGCAGCGCTGCCAGGCACACCAGGGAAATCACCAAAGAGCGACGGTGACCGACTTTTTCGAAGCTGCCGCCATATCCGGGAAGAGCATTGCATTCGACCGCGATCAACAGTTCGCCGTCCTGGAGCGCGGTCTGATTTGGCCCGGTCACAAATTGCTCCAGCGGCACACGCCGATGCGTGATTTTTCCACCGGCATTCTTAGCCAGTTCGAGTTCAGCCGCATGCGCGATCAGGCAGGGTGTAGCGTCGGCCGCCGGGGAGGCATTGACGATATTGCCCCCGATGGTCGCCTGCGCACGAATTTGGTCGTCGGCGAACCACACCGCACAGCGCGGCATGGCTGGTAAGGCCCGGACGAGCGCGGGATCGTCGAGGAAACGCTGGATTGGCGTGGCGGCGCCAAGCCGTACCCGCGCGTCACTCGACGGATATTTCGCGCAGCTCCGGGATTTTCGCGACGTCGATCAGCGCCGGGATATGCACATTCCCGGCGCGACCCTCGCGCGCCCAGGGAAGCGTGTCGGTCGCGCCGGCAACGATGCGATAGCGCCCGCGATGCGCCTCCATCGCGGCAAAGGCCTCGCGAAGCGAGCCCGGCGTGATGTAATCGTCGCAGGTCAGCATCGCGTTCCCCGGAATCCCTTCCCTCGCCGTCGGAAGGAATTAAGCGTCACTCCGCCGCTACTTTGTGCGCAGTGTCCATCTTCGCTTTCACCACCACCTTGATGGCGTCCTCGACCCGATCCTTGGCGTAACGGATTGCCGTCGGCAGATCGTCAAGGGGGAAAGTGTGAGTATGGATCTTGGTGGCATCGAAGCGCTTCTGCTTCATGAAAGCCTCAGCGCGGTGCGTCGCGCTCTTTCCTTCGCCGCGGATGCCGTAAACGTAAATGTTGTTGCGCACGATATGCGCGACATCCACCGGCACCTCCTCATGCGCAAACGCCGCGAGACAAACGCGCCCGCCGCGGTTGACCATGCGCACCGCATCGTTGACCGCGCTGGTGGCCGCTGAGCACTCGACCACGTAGTCGACACCCTTGCCGCCATTGAGCTTTTTCACTTCCGCCACTACGTCGGGCGTCTTACGGATGTTGATCACCGCATCAGCGCCGAGCTGCTTGCCTATTTCCAGGCGGTTGTCGCGCGTCCCTGTGAGGATCACCGGCTGGGCACCGAGCGCCTTTGCGACCGCCACCGCCATCAGGCCGATCGGGCCCGGGCCGGTGACGCAAACGCTTTCACCGGCGACGAGACCGCCAAGTTCCGTCAGCGCATACATCGCAGTGCCGGCCGTGACGACGAGAGTGCCCTCTTCGTCCGTCATCTCGTCTGGGATCGCCACCAGCGTATTGACGTGATTGACCTGGTATTCGCAGAAACCGCCGTCGGTGGTGAAACCATTGGCGCGGTGGCCCTTGTCGACGTCGCCGTAATTGAGCCCGTAATTATGGCACGACGTGTACATGCCCTCGCGGCAACGCTTGCACTGTCCGCAACCGGCATGAATCTCGACCGCCACCCGCGTGCCGATCTTGTATTCATCCACGCCTGGACCAAGCGCCACGACCGTGCCCATATATTCGTGGCCCGGAGTAAAGCCCTTGTTGAAGGGCAAGCCGCCCTGAATCGAGGCCGGCGGACCGTGATAGATAATCTCGAGGTCGGTGGCGCAGATCGCGACTGCATCGATGCGGACCAATACTTCCGCCTTCTTCGGAACCGGCACAGGCTTGTTGGTGATGCTGAGCTGGCCCGGATCGCCAAGTACCCAGGCACGCTGCGCGTCCGGTATCGGAAATTCATTGTGGTTTGTTTTCACGCCCTGCGGTGCGTACATCAAATCCTCCAAGAAAAGTTTCTTGTCCGGTGCGCAAATTCAGCTTGCGACCGCCTGACTCGACCCGGCCTGCGCGGTCGGCTCGCCGAATTCAGCGGACAGTCCGCGCGTTGCAGTTGTGATCTCGTCACGCATCAGCGCCACGTGCTCTTCGCTCGCACGCATCGCCGGCGTCGATGCGCTGATTGCACCGATGACGGTTCCGGCCTGGTCGCGGATGGCCGCGCCCACGCAGATCACGCCAGGGAGAAACTCCTCGCGATCGATCGCGTAACCATTGCGGCGCACGATGCGTAGCGACTCGAGAAGCGCGGGAAACTCGGTGACGGTTTTCTCGGTATAGCGTTTCATACCGCCGGATACGATGCGGCGGATTTCGTCTTCCGGCAGCCAAGCGAGGATCGCCTTACCGACAGACGTGGCGTGCGGCGCTTCGAGCTTGCCAATTCGGCCGGTGTCGACACGGACGGCATGACGCGCTTCGCGCACCGCCAACGTCACCACGTTGTCCCCCTGAAGCGCAGCAAGGTGAACGGTTTCGCCGGTCGCCTGGTTTATTGCTTCCAGATAAGGCTGCGCGCGGCGCGGCAAATCGACCTGCAGGCATGCGTGCCCGAGATAAATGATGCGAGCGCCGAGCGCATAGAGTCGACGTCCCGGAACCTTGGCGGCAAAGCCGCGCTGGATCAGCGTTGCGAGCAGATGATGGCAGGTGGAAATATTGAGATTGGTGCGATTGGCGAGTTCGGTCAGCGTCGCTTCCCCGCCGGCCTCGGCAATCGTTTCCAGCAGGAACAAGGCACGGTCGACGGACTGGATATTGTGGCGGTCGCCGCCGCGCGAATTTTGAGGCCGGGCCTTGGTGCCGGGCCCCGGCAAAATGGTGGCATTCATCGGTTTGTTTCTCCCTCACTGCAGGGAAAATCAGGCGAGGGGACCGAGTCAAGGAGTTTTCAGAATAAGGAACGCAGTTTTCACGATGTAAAATAAGATTGCCCCTTAAAATGGGCCTTATTGGCGCTATCGGGGCGATAAACCTTCAAGGGATTTCGCCGCGGAATTCAGGCACAGCGTCGCGCAACACACTGTAGATCGCCGTCCGTTCTCCACGGGACACGCCTTGCTCCAGTGTCGCAACCCAGCCCCGGATCGCTTCGAGCGACGGTCGCACCGGCTTGGCCGCAACAATTCCCGGAATGCCGATATCGGCGGTTTCTTCCTCGCGCGCGAACAGGATTTCATGCAGTCGCTCGCCGGGCCGAATTCCGGTGAAGGCAATCTTGATATCTCGGCCAGGCTCCAGCCCGCTGAGCCGGATAATTCGTTCGGCAAGATCAACAATTTTAACCGGCTGGCCCATGTTGAGAACGTAGACAGAGACGTCACCATTCACCCGGTCCAACGCATGACTTGCCGCGGTAATAACCAGATCGCACGCCTCGCGGATTGTCATGAAGTAGCGGACCATGTCCGGATGCGTGACAGTAACGGGGCCGCCAGCTTCGATTTGCGCCTTGAATTTCGGAACGACCGAGCCATTGGATGCGAGCACGTTCCCGAACCGCACGGAAATTAGCCGCATCGTTTGCCGGCCGCCGCCATGATGCGATGATTCGTCATCAAGCGCCTGACAGTACATTTCCGCCAACCGCTTTGTGGCGCCTAAAACGGATACCGGCTCGATTGCCTTGTCGGTGGAGATCATGACCATCGCACTTGCGCCGGCCGCCGCGGCTGCATCGGCAACGTTGATCGATCCGAATATATTGGTCTTGATACCTTCGTCCCAGTCCTTCTCCAGCAACGGCACGTGCTTGAGCGCCGCGGCGTGAAAGACGATGTCGGGCTTGAATTGCGAGATCAGACTCATAATCCGCGGCCGATCGCGAATATCGGCGATGCGTCCGGAAATATCCGCATCGCCATGCATGCCCTTAAGGGATTCCAGGACCGCATGCAGCGCGGGCTCCGACTGCTCGATCACAAGCAGACGCGAGGCGCCAAATGTGACGATGCGATCGCAAATTTCCGCACCGATCGAGCCGCCACCGCCCGTCACGACGATTGCTTTTCCGGTCACAAAATCCTCAAGGCGACGATAGTCGATGCGAACGCTGGGCCGTAGCAGGAGGTCTTCGACTGCCACCGGCGCCAATTGAACGGCCGGCCCGCCAGCCTCTAGCGACGGCATCTGACTCATGGTCAGACCAAGTCTTCGCGCGCGCATCAAAATCGCTTCCGGCCGCGCTTCCGGAGCCAGCGCAGACGGGGCAAGCACGAGACGCGTTACCCTAGTCCCGCGGACCTCCAGATCGGAGACGATCCGTTCCAGATCATCGATGTCGCCCAACACTGAAATGCCGCGGATTGATTGCCCGCGATCGGCCGTCGACGGAGAAAGAATCCCGACCGGCCAGATCTTTTTCACTGCGCCACTTTCAATTGAGCGCAGCAATATCTCGGCGTCAGCGGCGCGTCCGAGAAACAATACGGGCGTCGCGTCCGCAATTCTTACGCGCTGGAGCGTTCGCGCATAGTGAAAGTACCGATAGATGACACGCAGGCCACCCAGTAAAAACATCTGCAGAAGCCAGTACAGCAGGATGGTGATCTTGCCGAAGAAGAATGTTCCGTAAATATTTGGCGCCAGCAGAACGTAGTCGACAGCAAGCAGCGAAATGGCAAGAACAGTCGAAGCACGAAACAAATTGTAGAGATCCGGGACTGATGTGAAGCGCCACTTGTTGCGGTGCAAGCCGATGATGAAGTAAACGAGCGCCGCGTAAGCCAGGAAGAATGGGAGAAATTTTTCGAGCCCGTGCAGCCGCTCATCCAGAGCGGCGCCTTCGAAACGCATGAAGAATGTGAGAACGACCGCCGCCGCGGTGGCAATAAGATCGTGCAAGATAATCAGGATCTGACGCGGCGTCAGTTTCAGTGACGATATCATTTCCCGGCCGCGCCATTTGTCTGGTTGCATTGCGCGAGCGTCACGAGAACGATCTTTCTCTCATTGCGAGCGGACACCGTAGTCGCGAGGCGCGGAACCATATTCAGTACACGACGTTCGCGTTCTTGAGAAAGCCCCAGACATCCACCACCGGTTTGCCCTTGAGGTCGACATTCGCATAAGCGGAGTGCGGCGTGCACAAAATCAGGATGTCACTGCGCGCAATCACCTGCTCGAGCGGGAGGATAGTGGGATCCGTGGCCACGAACGGGTCAGTCGTCAACACCTCCCGCGCGCACATTTGCATGGCGTGCTTGAGTTTGTAGCTCAGCGAGGCGCGCGTATCGTCTATTTCGGCCTTGAAGGCCATACCCAGTAGCCCGACGGTCATTGAGGAAAGGTCGTGAGCGCGACGCAAGTCGTCAACCAGCTGCAGCACAAGACCTTCGTTCACCTGCATGGCCGCATGACCCAGTCCGAATTGATTGCGGGCATAAGCGGCCAGCTGCATCGTGTCTTTGAACAAACATGGTCCGGCGGAGAAGCCCGGACCGGGAAAACTCTGGGCGCGCGGATAATTCTGCTTCATCGCGCGCATGATAGCCTGAAAATCGGCGCCGGCCGATTTTGCAATCATGTAGAACTGATTGCTGGCAGCAAACTCGATGTAGCGATAGGCATTGTTAAAAAGCTTTGCGAATTCGGCTTCCATTGGCTTGACGATGACGACTTCGGGGGCGATGCGGCGAAACAGCTCGGTTGCTTCCCGTTCAGCATCCGGCGAAGTGGCGCTGATGATCTGCGGCATTTCCCGCAATTCCTTGACGCCGTACCCCTGCACAACGCGCTCAGGACAGAACGCAACACGATTTTTGCGGCCGATCCGTTTCAGGTACTCGTGCAGCCAATCCGTCGTTCCAGGGTAAACAGTCGAACGCAACACCAGCAATTGATCGTCTGAAACATGCGGCAGCAGGGCATCGATACACCGCTGAACCTCTGACTGAACGGGATTGAGAAACTCGTCCACCGGCGTGCCGATCGTGATGACGACCGGACCGGCATGCCCGATGGCACTGGGCGACGACGTGAACAACAGCCTGTTGCCGGCCAGGGCTCGTGCAAGCAGCGGCGGCGCACCATGCTCGATGAACGGCAACTTGCCGGATTTCAGTGTCTGCAGCGCAGTCTCATTGAGATCGTTGACATTGACGGTCAATCCCGCCTCGGCAAATGCGAGCACCAGCGGAATGCCGACATGACCAGCCCCGCCAACGATAGTGAGATCGGCGGCCTTTGCGCCGGTCGGGCCCGACGACCCCGTCTTGGTCGATGTGATATTCACCGGATCCCCTTGTCGCCGGAATGCACAATTATAGTAGCAAATCGCCGTCCCAACCTCCGATTGCGCGCTAAACGGGTTAATTGGGCCTTTTTTCAAATGCTTAGCTAGCAAATTCCGAAGGTCGGGCAACAGTCAAATTTGGCTGCGCACTCACGATCATTGCAGCACGATGGTCTATGCCGCAGATACTCAGCCAAACGCCGCGAAACGAGTTTGCCCGATCAGCCGCCTTTGTCGGCAGCCAAAACTTCCCGCACACCGGTCTCGCTTAATAACTTTTCGAAATAGGCAATCGTCCGGATCAGCCCCTCTTTAAGTGGTGTGCGGGGTGACCAAGACAAAAATTCTTGCGCACGCGAGATGTCAGGGCGCCTCTGCCTGGGATCGTTCTCGGGCAACGGGTGATGGACGACGCGCGAACGCGCGCCGGTCATGTCAATAACAGTGCTGGCCAACTCAAGCATCGAGAATTCTGTTGGATTACCAATATTGATAGGGCCGGTGACCTCATCTTTTGTCGCCATCAAGCGCATAAGGCCATCGATAAGATCGTCCACATAACAGAACGAGCGCGTCTGCGTACCGTCGCCGTAAATTGTAAGGTCACGGCCCAGCAAGGCCTGTACAATGAAATTCGATACCACACGTCCGTCATTGGGGTGCATACGCGGACCATAAGTATTGAAGATGCGCGCGACCTTGATGCGCAGATTGTGTTGTCGCCAATAATCGAAAAACAACGTCTCGGCGCAGCGCTTACCTTCATCATAACAGGATCGTGGTCCAACCGGGTTGACGTGACCCCAATATTCCTCCGGCTGGGGATGGACATTCGGATCACCGTAGACCTCGGACGTCGAAGCCTGAAGAACCTTCGCCTTCACTCGTTTTGCCAGGCCGAGCACATTAATGGCGCCATGCACGCTGGTCTTCGTCGTTTGCACCGGATCGCGCCGATAATGAATTGGCGAGGCCGGGCAAGCAAGGTTATAGATTTCGTCTACCTCAACGTAGAGCGGAAATGTCACGTCATGACGTGTCAATTCGAAATGCTTATGGTCGATAAGGTGTTCGATATTTCTTCGGGCGCCAGTAAAAAAATTATCGACGCAAAGGACGTCTCCGCCTTGTGCCAGAAGCCGCTCGCAAAGGTGCGAGCCGAGAAATCCTGCGCCGCCGGTCACCAGAATTCGTTGTTGCAGATGCATCAGGCACCCTTTGATTCTACGTATCTTTTATCACGTCTACGAAGATATGATGATGTCAGTACAAATTCATCATTTATCTCTGTTTCAGACGCCTTTTCATTTATTGCCATGCGTGCGAAATCTGTAATTGCTCGGTCCCATTCGGGGAATTCAGCCAGACGCACGCCTGTTCGATGCCACGGCGGGGCCACTTGCACCAGCAAATTCGGCATGCGAAGCCCGTTGAACAATGACCGACCAAAAAAGCCGTGGCGGCGAAAATCCCGAGAGCGCCGACGTTCGCCGGCCGGCGGCATTTCTCGATCGCGACGGTGTTCTCAACGTCGACCACGGCTATACCCACCGGCCCGAGCAGCTTGAATGGGTCGATGGAGCACCGGAAGCCGTGCGATTACTGAACGAGGCCGGATATTTCGTATTTGTTGTCACCAACCAATCGGGTATTGCGCGCGGCTACTACGATGAAGATGCGGTAAAGTCTTTCCACGCGCATATGCAGAAGAGCCTTGCATCACATGCCGCCCATGTTGATGCATTCTATTATTGTCCGCACCATCCCGAAGGAACAATCAAGTCCCTCGCGGTGCGCTGCCGATGCCGCAAGCCCGGTCCCGGTATGCTGGAACAAGCCGCGGGGGAATGGCCAATCGATCTCAGCACCAGTTTCCTGATCGGTGACAAGGACGAAGATATGGCCGCTGCCAACGCATTCAAAATTCGCGGAATCAAATTTGATTTCCGCTTAGATTCCCTCACCGACCTGGTGCGCAGAGAAATCGCTACACGATCGAACCGACAAAATCGGCGCCCTTCATGAAAAGTTTGGTCGGCGAAACGTCGCAAGCCCGCTTTCTGGCGTCTTTAGCTCTACTCTGGCTCTCCGGCATCGCGCTGCGGCTGACCATATTGGCGGTGCCGCCTGTCATTCCAATTATCCATGACGAATTGAATCTGAGCGCGACCCAAATCGGCATACTGACCGGATTGCCGTCGATGTTGTTCGCTATTGCGGCTGTACCGGGCTCGCTTTTGATTGCACGACTTGGCACCCGCGCCGCATTGGTTGTCGGTCTTGGCCTCACCGCAATCGGTGGCGCATTGCGCGGCGCACTGCCGGACGTAAATTGGCTTTACGCCATGACCATTGCCATGGGTGCGGGGGTGGCGATCATGCAGGTCAGCATGCCGCCGGCCGTGCGCGCCTGGCTGCCGCACCGCATTGGATTTGCGACGGCGGTTTACACCAATGGACTGCTCATCGGAGAAATTCTGCCGGTCGCATTGATGCTCACACTGGTCCTGCCTCTCGCCGGCGGGTATTGGCAGTGGGGCTTTGTGATCTGGAGCGTGCCAGTCGCCGTCATCGCCGTGCTCGTAATGGCGCTTGCCCCAAAGCAAGCCCTTGCAAACGGAACAACCACACGGCGGCGTTGGTGGCCAAATTGGCGCAATAGCCTGATTTGGCGGCTTGGCATCATGCTCGGCACAGTGAACGCCACGTATTTTGCAACCAACGCCTTCATACCCGACTATCTGCGCAGTAATGGACAAGGCGAATGGATCAGCGCTGCTTTGTCCGGATTGAATATCGGACAATTGCCGGCCTCGTTCCTTTTGCTTGCCTTTGCGAGCCAACTTGAAGGGAAAGCATCGCCTTATGTCATTTGCGGTCTGCTGCAAGTGATTGCGGCGGTGGGTATCGTATTTGGTTCCGGCCCCTGGATTGTCGCGGCAGCCACATTGCAAGGTTTCGCTGCCGCGGCAATTTTGATCCTGGTGCTGGCGCTGCCACCATTGTTGAGCCCGCCCGATGATGTCCATCGCGTGACAGCCGCAATGTTCACCATTAGCTATAGTTGTGCAGTCATAGTGCCCGTCGTCAGCGGTATGGCATGGGATATGAGCGGCATCGCCAGCTCCGCCTTCATACCGATTGGATTGTGCGGGGTTCTGCTGGTCATCCTTGCGCCAGCGATCAATCATGTCCCCGGCATGAAGGAATAGTGAGATGCGCCAGATTCCAGTCGGAGCAAAAGGCACGTACTCGCTTATGGTGACGCCGGCACACCTTGCCAATCAGTTCAAGGACGCCGCACTGCCGCGTGTGTTCGCCACGCCCATGATGGTGACTGCGATGGAAAACGCCGCGCTCAACGCCGTTCGAGACTACCTTGACTCCGGCGAAAGCGCGGTGGGCACCGGTGTCAACATACGCCACATCGCAGCGACACCGGCAGGCCATCGGATAACGGCCGAGGCCGAAGTGACCAAAGTCGACGGTCGCCGCATTGAGTTCAAAGTGAGCGCGCGTGATGAAATCGAACCGATCGGCAGCGGAACGCATGAGCGCATGATCGTCGACTTGAACCGGCTCGATCAAAAGCTGAAGGCAAAAGCCCGCCCGTGAATCGTAACCCCTCGACAGATGCTACTTCGTGACCACTATTTTTGCGTCTTTGACGACTTTGCCCCACTTAACCGTCTCGGATCGAATAAACGCAGCAAACTGTTCGGGTGTGCCGAGGATGGGCTCCAATCCCTGAGCAGCGAGATAGTCTTTGGCGAAGTTCTTATCAGTAATGATTTTCGCTACATCCTGATTGATCTTTTTGATGATATCCGGCGGCGTACCGGCCGGCGCCACCAAACCAAACCAGGACTTTGCTTCAAACCCCGGCGCACCGGATTCTGAAATGGTCGGCACGTCCGGAAACTCACTGCTACGATGTTTGCTCCCGACGCCAATCATGCGTAGCTTGCCTGCCTTAACATTGCCCTGCACGATGCTGAGTGCGGCAAACATGAACCCGATGTGCCCCCCGATGACGTCGGTCATCGCTGGCCCGGCGCCATTGTATGGAATGTGATTGAAGCGCGCGCCCGTCATGGCCTGAAGCATCTCCATATTGAGATGCCCCGTGGAGCCAATCCCGAATGACCCGTAAGTTAGTTCGCCCGGCTTGGATTTTGCGAGCGCCACGAGATCTTTGACCGTATTTACAGGGAGTGACGGGTTGGCAACCAGTGCCTGAGTTGCCGAAACCAACGCGGTGATTGGCGCAAAATCCTTGAGCGGATCATAAGGGATTTTTTCATGCAGATGCGGAACCGTGACCAGGGTCAGCTCTGCAGTTAGCAAAAGCGTATAACCATCCGCCGGTGCCTTCGCGACTTGTTCAGCGCCAATCATGGTGCTTGCGCCGGGCCGGTTGTCCACGACCACCTGCTGGCCCCACGAATCCGCAAGACGCTGTGACAAAGTTCGCGCAAAGGCATCAACTGCGCCGCCCGCGGGATAAGGAACGACAATATGGACCGGCTTTGTCGGATATTGTGCCCATGCAGATTGGTGGACAAACAATCCAGCAATCGTAAGAAGGGCTCCCAGTCCGCGTCGCCACATAGCTTTCTCCGTTACCGAAAACAATCCGCTCTTTAGAGGCTCGTGGTTCAATTTGGTTTCAACCCGCGCACGATTTCGCGCCGCTTTAGCCACCATGACAGGCCGCGCGGAAGGATGTCGAAATAGTTCTCGATCCCCAATTCTTTTGCGGCATGAAGCGGCCAGTGCGGATCAAAAAGAAGCTCTCTTGCGAGCGCTATCAAATCCGCTTGTCCGGCATCAAGAATGTGTTCCGCATGTCGCGCCTCGGTGATGAGTCCTACTGCGACAGATTTTACGCCGGCTTCCCTTCGCACACGCTCTGCGTAGGGAACGTGATAACCAGGCACACGCGGCACGATTTCAGTATTGATCGGTCCGCCTATTCCCCCGGACGAACAGGTTATGACGTCAACGCCGCGATACGATAGCTCGCGCGCAAGCACGATCGTGTCGTCCATCGACCAGCGCCCTTCAGGCCCATCCGTCGCCGAACAACGGAAAAACAACGGCCGGTCTTGTGGCCATACCGCTCGCACTGCCTCGGTAATTTCAAGGGCAAAACGCATACGTCCTTTCAAATCGCCGCCGTAGGCATCGTTACGCTGGTTTGCGAGGGGGCTAAGAAACTGGTGAATCAAATACCCGTGGGCACCGTGGATCTCGCAAATATCGAAACCTGCATCGACGCTACGAAGGGCGGCCTCACGCCACACCCCAATCATTTCCTGGATATCACCCGCTGACATTGCGATTGGTATCGACGAACCGGCGCGAGAAGCCGGAATGGCGCTCGACGACACGCCGACCCACGGCTTCAACCCGCGTGCCCCATCGCTTTCATCAAGCGGCTTGAAATCGTGCCAAGGCGCATCGCTGGATGCGCGCCGCCCCGCGTGCCCCAATTGAATGGCCGGAATTGCGCCCTGACTGCGAATGAAATCGGTAATTCTCCGATAGGCTGGAACATGGTCATCGGCATATATCCCGGCGCATTCGTAAGTCTTGCGGCCGCGATCCTCCACCGCCGTTTCTTCCGTGAACACGATCCCTGCGCCGCCGATAGCGTATTTTCCGAGAGTAACCAGGTGCCAATCGGTAGGCGCTCCGTCTTTCGATTCGTATTGGCACATCGGAGAAACAACAATGCGATTGCGCGCATATATCCCACGCAAAGGGATTGGCTGAAGGAGAAGCGGAAGGCGTACACCTGCATCATGCACGGCGACCATCTCCAAAACTCGATAGCGATATCATCAAAGAAGTAAATTCAAGGTCAGACACGCGTCCGCACCTTTGTTCGGAGCCGTTGTATAAATGATTTTACAGCCGGAGCACTTTCGCTCTTTCGGTAAACCACCGCAATCTCGGCTTCTTGCAGAGCGCCGGTAATTTTTCGGCATACAACACCGGGAATTGCGACGTTCTGCATGGGAGCCGAGATAATTCCAAGCCCGACACCCGCTGCGACGAGAGTCAGCAGGGAAAAAATATCCGACGTCCTTTCGGCAATCTGAAGCGATTGACCAGGTTTCGATATGGCACCCAAGTTTCCCCAAAAACCTACATCCATTTCAAGGGGACCGGACACAAATCGTTCCTTCGCAAGGATGGCTGGCGTAATTTGCTTTCGCTTGGCCAACGGATGCCTTTCCGGAATTGCGACGTAGTAAGAGTGGCGATCAACAACAAACCCCGTAAGTTCAGCCGGATACCGCTGCGGCGCCCTGATGAAGCCAATATCGAGATCCCCCTCAACTATCGCCTTCATTTGCGGGAAGGTCTCCATGCGGCTTATCTGCAATGAAACACCTGGATTTCCTTTTTGGAACGCCTCAATGAGTTCCGGCAGCAAGCCAATACAACTTGCCGACAATATATAGCCCAACGCTATTGAACCGATATCGCCGCGCGCAGCTCGTTTTCCGACAAGCTCGGCATTCTCGGCTTGTCTCAGTGTTGCACGGGCCTCTTCAAGAAATCGCTTGCCGGTCTGCGTAAGCGACACAGCGCTTTTCTTCTTACGTGACAGAAGCTGCGCGCCAAGCATTGTCTCCAGCGCCTGAATCTGATGGCTGAGCGTTGGCGTCGAAATATTGAGGTGCTCAGCTGCGCGCGAGAAATGCAGCTTTTCCGCAACCGCCACGAAATACCGAAGATGCCGCAATTCCATAGTGGCAATTATAAGTCATCGACGGAAAAAACGCCACCGTACAACAGGCGATTTTGAACGCCGCAGAATATCGGCAAAGAAGCCGATCGAATTTCCGCCAAGGCCTGCCCGCAAATGGTTTATCCGCCTATCAGCGGTAGAGCGAAAGCTCCGGCCGGCTGTCCGGTATGAAGCCGTCTTTATTCGGCATTACGACCTTCGGCAGCGTTTGCGCGTTCATCGTGTCGGTCGGCTTGATGACTTTAGCCTCGGACAGGATGTAGGCGACAACCGCATAGACATCGTCGTCCTTGAGCGAGCCGGGCGCACTGAATGGCATTGCCCGCTTGACGTAATCAAACAGTGTCGTCGCATATGGCCAGTAGCTTTCGACCGTCTTGATCGGGAGTTTTCGTGGCAAGGGAGCCACGGCCACCGGTAAGCCGGTCCCCACCGATGCCCTTTGCCGGATTGCCCTGCAATTTGTCGCCGTGGCAGGCGGCGCAAGTATCTGCGTAGACCTTGGCGCCAGCCGCTGCGGTGCCGCTGCCCGGCGGCAGTCCGCTGCCGTCGGCGGGAATAGCAAAATACTTTGCGAGCTCGGCGGACTCGACTTTCGTGCCAAAGCCGTAATGCGGCGGCGCGCTTTGCGCGATCGCGGCTGTGGACAGGACGGCAACGAAGAAAGCGCTCGCGCCAGTCCGTTTGGCGTTATGCGTGAACATTGGTGACATCCCCGGTTTCGCTGACACCCCAGCTCTGGATGGCATTCAGGTGATAGATCGATCCGAACGGCCCATTCGAACCACGGATCGCGATCAGTTGTTGCAAGGTCGGTTGCACATATCCGGTTTCGTCGGTGCAGCGGCTTTGGAGAACCGCGGCTTTACCATCCCAAATCCACGGGAAACTGAACCGCACTGTGCAAATCTGCTCCGGCGTCGATTGCAATTGTGCCGGATTCCAGGTCTTGCCACCGTCGACAGAGACGTCGACCTGCTGCACGCGGCCGCGGCCGGTCCACGCCAAACCGGTGATGTTGTAAAAGCCGGGACCCGGCAGCTTCATGTCGCCGGACGGAAAGGTGATCACCGACTTTGCTTCCATGTCCATGCTGAACTGACGCGCTTTGCCGTCGGCGAGCAGATCCGTGTACTTCGACGTCTCCTCGCGTGTCATGAAGGGCTTGTCGCTGACATCGAGGCGGCGCAGCCACTTGATGTGGGTGTTACCCTCGTAAGCCTGGCAGCAGCAGCCGCAGCGGATAACCTTGCTCGGGCCGCAACGCCTCGCCGTTCTGCCCATAAACGATGAGCGCGTCCTTCAGCATTTTTTCCATCGGAATGCTGCGCGTCATCACCGCCGCATCGGCGCCTTCCGCCAGCACCCAGGTCGAGCCCTCCTTCAGGCCGACTTCGCGCGCGAAGGTCGCAAACTGCACGCCCGTCCATTCAGATGTGCTGAGCAGGCCATGCGTGCCCTGCACGGTCTTCAGCGTCGGCTTGTTCCATTCGGTCAAGCCATTGCCCGAGCATTCGATGAAATGCTTGCGCGTCACCGACGGGAATCGCTTGATGTCCGCCATCGTGAATTTCTTCGGCGTGTCGACCATGCCGTGCACGATCAACGTGTGCTTGGCCGGATCGATCGTCGGAATGCCGCCGTGATGACGCTCGAAATGCAGTCCTGACGGCGTGAGATTTCCGAGCGACTTGTCGAGCGGCGTCATGCTCCAGGACGTGTTCTCGTTCGCGGTCGGAAAGCGCCAACGCACTTCCGTCTCGAACTGCGAGCGCGAGCCATAGCCGCCATCAGCTGCAACGGGACGCCCCTGCTCCCTGGTCGGATCATCGGGCACACTGAAAAGCACGGCGCCGGGCGGCGCCTTGGGCGTCTGCGCCTGCGCCACGGTCGCAGTGCCGACCACGCCGGCGAGCGAGCCGGCGGCGAACAGGAATTTGCGGCGGTCGGTCATTGCCGCGCGCGGAAACATCCCGTCCTTGCATTCGCATTCCAGCTCTTGCGCCTTGCGCTCGGCAATATGCCGCGCCTCGGCCATGGTCATTTCCTCGACCATGCGCCGCGCCTTTTCGTCATAAATAACGGATTCCGGCCGTTCCATCGTCGCCTCCCTGGCAACCACACGGGGCGCAATCCATCGAGAGCGCCCGCGGGAATTATTATTATTCTCCGACCTTAGCCGAAGACAGCGATAAATCTCTCTCGTTACCTCTATGATGTTATCGACGCCGCCTTATTTGGCGGAAAATTCGAGTTAGTTTGCGCTGCAAAGCGGGCGTCGCCGCTAAATTCAACCGAACAGAAAATGGGCCGATCACCTTCGCTCGATCGCCGTCGGCGATGCCGAGGCACTCACCGCGCACGCCTCTGGAGCCGAACGCCTTAATCCGACAATCCGCGCCTCGGTGGTAAAGCCCCCATTCGGATCGAAGCGGTGGATGTAATAAACCGGACGCTGCTTCATGTGAGCCGGGTACTCACCTTTGCGCAGTGGCGTGGCGATGCACGGCACCACAATCGCCGGAATGCTGCCCACATGGCCTTCGGCAGCGCGGTGGACATGGCCGCTGAAAACGCCGACGACGCGCCCGGAGCGCTGCAACGCCTCACGCAGCCTCGCCATCATATCCGGCGTCTCGAAATTGAGGGGGTTGGGCCCCACCGGCACCTCGAACGGCGGATGGTGCGCGAAAACCGCAATCGGCTTTTTGAATTCGGCATCGATCAGATCGATCAGACGTTTTGCTCGCACGGAGCAAAAGTCGCCTTTGTTGCTGCTCGTGTTCAGCGTGTCGACTGCGATCAGCTTGACCGGATGGTCCTCGACCGAATATTCGATGAAGTCGGCACCTGGCTTGAGATAGCCGTGCGGCAAAAAAGCCGCGCGCAAGTTCGCCCGATCGTCTTTGTTGCCGGGGATGACATAGACCGGCGCATTCGCCTTCGCGAGGATACGCACGGCCTCGGCGTATTCCTCCGTCCGACCGTTATGAACGATATCCCCGGTGTGAAGGATCACATCGGGCGCCGGATTGAGCGCGTTGACGTCCGCAATCGTGCTTTCGAAATCACGTATTCTCTGTTCGGCGTCGGGCGTATCCAGCGCTATGTGGGTGTCGGAGATTTGCGCGATGATCATGTTGCCCGACACTAGCTCGCCGATTTCAGACCCGCGTAATATTTCCTGAGGATCGCCACTACCTCCGGCCGGCTGAACTCCGGCGGTATGTCCGCGTCGGTCGAGAGCATCTCACGCTGCTGCGTGCCGGAAATCGAAATGTGTTCCTTCGGATCGTGCGGACAGGTCTTCGCCGTCGCCATGCCGTAGCACTTGCGGCAGTAGAACGTGACGTCGATCTTTAGCGGCTTGGTCAGCATCGCACCCGGCCACAGTTGATCGAAAATATGATGCGCGTCGAAGGGGCCGTAGTAGCTGCCGACGCCGGCATGGTCGCGCCCGACGATCAGATGGGAGCAGCCGAAGTTCTGGCGGATCAAAGCGTGCAGCAGTGCCTCGCGCGGACCGGCGTAGCGCATCTCGATCGGATAACCCGCCTGGATAACCGTGCCCGGGCGGAAATAATTGTCGATCATCGCCTGGATCGCACGGGTGCGGACATCGGCCGGAATGTCGCCTTCCTTCAATTTGCCGAGCACCTGATGGATGAAAACGCCGTCCATGACCTCGACCGCGATCTTCACGAGATATTCGTGGCTGCGGTGCATGGGATTGCGCGTCTGGAAGGCGGCGACATTCGACCAGCCGCGCTCGAGAAACATGGCCCGCGACTGAGCGGGGCGGATATAGAGGTCCGGATATTTGGCGGGATACTCGCCCTCGCTCAGCACCGTGACACGGCCGGCGAGATTGACATCTCCCTGCGCCAGCACCTTCGCCACGCCGGGGTGCTTCGGATCGGCGGTGCGATAGACGTGCTCTGCCTCGAATTTCTTGTCGATCGAATATTTCTCGCGAACCCCCATGACGGCAAGGATATCGCCAGTCTCCGCGTCGACGAGCGCGACCTCCTCTTCAGCATGGATACTGTCGGCAAAGTCTTTGCTGACGGGAAGCGTGATGGGGATTGGCCAGAAGAGGCCGCTCGCCAGCTTCATGTCCAGGCACGAACCGCGCCAGTCGTCATTCCCCATGAAGCCATCGAGCGGCGTATAGGCGCCCATGGCCAGCATGAGTACGTCGGAGACGGCGCGAGAGTTGAGGGAAACCTTCCTGGTCTTCTCCGCGCGCTTGCGCTCCTCGGCCCGCTCCGCCTCCGGCAGCAAGAGTGGCTTCACGGATTCGGAGCCGTGCGGCGGAACAAGCTTCGACATGGCAGCCTACGGCTTCTTTGGGGTCTTGTATTCGGTTTCCTTCTGGAAATCTTCCCAGACGGTTTCGAAACCAACAAATCCCTTTTCGGTCGCCGGTTTCTGACGCGTCGTCAGAAAGCGCGCATGTCCGTCAGGGACTTTTGTGGGCGTGGGCTTTGTCTCGCTCATAAGTCACCTTTTGCCGTGAAGCCGAAATTTGTCCGATGCCATTCAAACAGGTCTCATGAGTGACGGGTTGATATCCGCCTCCGCGGCGACCGCCCCGCCCGCCCTCGATCTCTTCCTCAGTTGCATCACGCACAGTCAGTATTTCGAGCGTAAAGACGACCTCTCTGCCGCAAAGCGGGTTAT
>CAWFPY010000008.1:0-50927 GCA_963817815.1 uncultured Alphaproteobacteria bacterium
GCATAAAGGTGAATATGGAATCCCCCGCTACTTTTGCAGTGGCGACTGGCTCAGGCCGCCTCGTGCCGCAGTCCATAATAGAGCGTCACGACGTGCTTGGCTTCTGCGAAAAATAGCCAGCGCTCGGTCAGAACCCCTGCAAAAGCGCTCACCGCCGCGACAAAGAGACAAACGGCGGCAGGGAAGGCTTGGACCACGAAAGCTGCCAACGTCAGGAGGAACGGCAGCACAAAGGCTAACGCAACCGCGATCGTCCGCAGCTTGCGCGCATGCTTGCGCGCGATACGGAAACCCATTTCCTTAAGCAGGTAGTTTTCCGAAGTATGCGGACCTTCGAGCAGGCGCACTGTGCCAAGCGCGCCAAGTCCAGTCGCACTTTCCGGAGTGCTGACAACCTTCACGTGATCGATGTCCCACCAATAGCCAAACTTGCAGATGAGCGCGATGACGACGGTCGCCAGTGACAACGTCAACACGCCAGGCAGATCGTAGCCCGAAAGGCTGACGAGCATCGCGAGGAGGAGCGATCCCGTCATTGCCGCGAGGGCCAGATAGTTCGAAACGACCCAGCGGTTGTGCCAGTTCGGCACCGGCTTGAGCGAGCGATAGATGTATGCCGTACAGATGACCGTGATCACAGCACAGACGGCGCTGACGACGCCGCTCGCGACGTATATTCCGTCGCCGGAGTTGCGCAGCCAACCAAAACCGAAGATGAGCGCCGGAAGAAATGTGAAAATGGAAGCGACACCTTCCCGCGACAACCAGGAGCTTCGCCATTGTGACAGCGCCCGCCACGCGCGCTCGGGACGGCCAAGATGCAACATCGACGACAACAGCCCTGCCCCCATTGCACCAAACGCCAGCAGCATCGCAACGACGGCGAAAGCTGGGTCATGCGGTAGCAAGCCAAGCGCGCCATAGATACCGAGCATGGCAAGCAAACCGTAGCCGGCGCCCGATGCGGTCGTGAAGAAAATAACGGAGAACGAGGGGTGCACGGCACTCAGTCCGACAACAAGCGGTCAATCCAGCCAAGGAATCCACCCGCTTCAGGCATCGGTGCCAATTTGGCATCGGCGCCGATTGCTGATGCCTCGGTGCGGCGCGGCCGCGGCGGCAGATATTTGTTCGTCGGCTTGTAGCTCATCTCCGGCATCAGATCGTAGCCGCCGCGTTCGAGCACCAGCTTGGAAACGGCCGAATTCGGGTCGCCCAGATCACCGAATGAACGTGCCGATGTCGGACAGGTCGAAACGCAGGCCGGTACGCGTTCCACAACATCGAGGCTCTCATTATATATTCGATCAATGCATAGCGTGCATTTCTTCATTACGCCCGCGTCGTAATCGTATTCGCGCGCGCCGTAGGGACAAGCCCAGGAGCATAGCTTGCAGCCGATACAGATGTCCTCGTTGACTAGCACGATGCCATCTTCGGCCCGTTTGTAGCTCGCGCCGGTCGGACATACGGTTACGCAAGCCGGCTGTTCGCAATGCAAGCATGAGCGCGGGAAATGGACCGTGCGGCTGTCAGCGCCATTTTGTGCCTCGTATGAGTGAATGCGATTAAACCAAACGCCGAGCGGATCGGCGCCGTATGGGTCAAGATCGGTCATCGGCGCGGCAACGCCACCGCTATTCCATTCCTTGCAATTCACCGCACAGGCGTGACAGCCGACGCAGATGTCGAGGTCGATGACAAGACCGAGCTTCTTGCCGCTCGTTTGCTGGGGAAGCGTTGTCATTTGGATTTCGCCTTCCCTCGGAATATTTCGCCATAGCGAAGGATATCTGGGCGTTCGAACAGTTTGGGCGCGTCAAGCGTGCCAAATAGCGGCTCGCTGAAATCGCGTTTGCCAGCAACTTTTTCGACACGAACCCGCAAATCGTACCAGGCAGCTTGTCCGGTCACCGGATCTGAATTGGAGTAGCGGTATCCGTCTGCGCGCGGCGGCAATAGATCACGAATAAGATGGTTGAGTAAGAATCCGCGCTTGCTCTCGTTCGTATCGGGGGCAAGATTTCGCGTACCCGATCTCTTTCCGATCGCGTTCCACGTCCAAACTGTATTCGGATTGACGCCATCCATGAGTTTTGCCGGCACAACAATTGAGCTATGGGCACTCGTCAACTTAACCCAATCGCCATCGCTGATACCGAGCTTCGTCGCCGTATCCCGATTGATGTGCAGGAAATTCTCACCATGGATCTGACGCAGCCAGGCGTTTTGCGAACCCCAGCTGTGATACATAGCCATCGGCCGTTGCGTGATGGCATGAAACTCGAAGTCACCGCCGGTATCCGCCTCCTCGAACGGGGTGTACCAGATCGGCAACGGATCGAAATAAGTATCGACGCGCTGACGATGTTGCTCCGGTACCGGAATTTTGCCGTGACCGCGCGCGGCAAGGCGGAATTTCTGCAGCGTCTCGCTGTAAAGCTGGATGAAGATCGGCTCTGCCTTGTCGAGGAACCCCATCTCAACCGCCCATTTCAGGTATGCGCTATTCCACGGTTTGAAGAAGTGCGCTTCGTGCGGCATCTCGGCCCGCCAGAAGCACTGGTTATCGATATACCGATCGAGTTGGCGCGGGTTGGACGCACCGACCGCACTGGCCTCGCCATTGTCGCCACGCCAGCCCGCGAGCATACCGACGCCAGGCGTACGCTCGTGATTGACCATAAAGTCGGGAAATAACCCCGGATAACGCGGCTTTCCGTCTTTGACGAAGCATGGAAGTCCGAGCCGCGCGCCAAGGTCGATGAGGACGTCTTGGAAGGCACGCACGTCGCGATCGGGCTTTACCACGGGTTGGCGAATGGCGTCGGCGGCGCCTTCAGCGTTGCTGATCGGGCGATCGAGTAGCGAAATACAATCATATCGTTCGAGGTAAGTCGTGTCCGGTAACACCAGGTCGGAATAGGCAACCATCTCCGAGTAATAGGCATCGGAATAGATGATGCGGGGGATTTTGTACTCCCCGGTCGCCGGATCAATATCGCTGAGCATGCGCATGGTCTCCGCTGTATTCATCGCGGAATTCCAGCTCATGTTCGCCATGTACATAAAAAGCGTGTCGATCGGGTACGGATCGCCGCGGTGCGCATTGGCAATCACTGTATGCAACATGCCGTGCACGGCGAGCGGGGCTTCCCAGGAGAATGCCTTGTCGATGCGCAATGCCGTGCCGTTCTCGTCAACCAGCAAATCTTCTGGCCCCTGCGGAAATCCGAGTGGTGGGCCACTCAGCGATGCATTCGGATCAGCCTGCCCTGCAGGTTTAACCGCGGGCGGCACGGACTTCGGATAAGGTGGCTCATACCTATAGGCGCCTGGCGTATCGATCGCGCCGAGCAGCGCCTGCAGCACGTGCAGTGCACGACAGGTATGGAAACCGTTTGAATGCGCAGAGATACCGCGCATGGCGTGGATACTGATCGGTCTCCCAATCATCTTGGAATGACGGCGGCCGGCCCAATCCGTCCAGGGCCTGTCAATGATCACCGGCTCTTTGAACGCAATATGAGCAAGCTCGGCGGCGATGCGTCTGATAGTGGCAACTGGAACCCCTATCTGTTCCGCCACGTTTTCTGGCGCATATTTCTGCTCGAGATAGCGCGCCGCTAGCAAAGTGAATGACGGCACGACGCGCTTTCCGTCGGCAAGCGTGTATTCGCCGCTCAGCGCCGGACTGACATCTCCGTCGAGCGCGCTGACGATCGACTTGCGCTTGCGATCGTAAACGAGTGGCGCGCCATCATCGTTGCGCGCGAACAGCCCGTCTTGGGCTCCGCCTTTGTCTTGGACTACCAACCAGCCCGAATTCGTGTAACGCGCAAGATAATCTGCATCGACTTTGCCTGCGCGCAAAAGTTCATGAATGATTGCCAGTATGAACAGTCCATCGGTACCGGGGCGGATACCGATCCATTCGTCGGCGATTGCGGAGTACCCGGTGCGAATCGGATTGACCGAGACGACCTTGGCACCGCGCTTTTTTAGCTTGCCCAATCCGATTTTGATGGGATTGGAATCATGATCTTCCGCGACGCCGAACAGCATAAAGTATTTGGTGTTGTCCCAATCGGTCTCGCCGAATTCCCAGAACGAGCCGCCGATGGTGTAAAGGCCGCCCGCCGCCATGTTGACCGAGCAGAAACCGCCATGTGCTGCGTAGTTGGCAGTTCCGAACTGAGTTGCCCACCAGCCGGTCAAAGCCTGTGATTGATCGCGGCCGGTAAAAAAGGCGAGTTTCTTGGGATCGGTCTTGCGAATGTTGCCGAGCCACTGCGTCGCGGTTACGAGCGCCTCTTCCCACTCGATCTCACGGAATTCGCCACTGCCCCGTGGGCCGGTGCGCATTAACGGCTTGCGCAGCCGCGCCGGCGAGTAGTGCTGCATGATGCCGGCCGCGCCCTTAGCGCACAGCACGCCGCGGTTCACCGGATGATTGCGGTTGCCTTCAATATATCGAATCGCGCCGTCGCGCAGACTCACTTTGATGCCGCAGCGGCACGCGCACATATAACAGGTGGTGTATTTTGTTTCGTCGGCAACAGGCGTGTTTTTTGCCACCGGCGGGTCGTCATAGGGTGTGCGCATATCACTCATGGCCGCGACGGTGAGGCATTGTGAGAACTATATTTTTCCGACCGTCGAGGCAAAATCCAACCTTCCACGGATCAGCGAACTTCTCAATATATCCGTCGTGGGAGAGCAGAGATCAACTGTGTGGCCGCCGGCAAGTTGATCTCCTTTCTCGCCGAATGAGATTTCGTGCCACTTCCATGGAGCGCGGAAAGCGCGATCGTCAGAGTCATTCTTGGGCCGAGCGCGCTTAAAAGCTATAGCCGCGCTTCACCGAATTGCTCTCAAAACCACATTGGCGAGTATATAGAGCCCAGTGACAACCAGAGCGACTGACGCGATTTGACGGAGCTTTTCGCGCGGAAGGCTGTGTGCCAGTTTTGCGCCATACCAGGAACCGATAGTCAGCGATGCCGCCAATATTCCCGCAAGTTTGAGATCCAGTTCGCCGTAAAGAAAGTTGCCAATCGTGGCCGCGATTGCCACCGGCAACTGGATCGCCTGGCTCAGCCCGATGGCCGTAAGTACTGGCAGTTTCAACGCGATGAGGACCGGCACCAACACCAGCGGTCCTCCGGTGCCGCTCAACGACGATAGAAATCCTGTCCCGGCACCCACACCCACCAAAGTTGCGGTAGCTACATTGTGCGTCTCATGGGAGGCGTGCCGAGTCCACAATGCATTGATGCCGGACAGGAACGTCAACAGCCCCAACATAATCTCGAGAACGCGCGCATTTACGGCACTGACTGCCCAGGCACCGGCAAATGCAGTCGGAGTTGCACCTGCACAGAGCCACGCCGCCATGCCCCAATGAATTGATTTGTTGCGTGCAAATACGAAGCTCGCAACCAGGCTGGGAAGAACATAAGCAAGCATTGCCGCAGGAATTCCAATCTTGATCGGAATTCCGTCGAGAAAAACCAGCGCCGGCACCAGAATCACTCCGCCGATGCCGATGCATCCGATCATCAATCCCGATACAAGCCCAAGCGCCGCAATCCCTGCCAGTTCCATCGACTTGCTCGTCGCTTACAAGCGCCAATTAAACGAAACGGGCTCGGCAATCCCGAGCCCGTTGGCTTTTCAGGCGTTATTGTGCCCCGACTTTAATTCGACTGCGGTTTGCAATCCTTCGCATACGGATCGGCGTTGTTGGCAAGCACTTTCTCGACGATCGATGTCTGATATTTTCCATCGGCGCGCTTGACGACCTTCGTCAGGTAGAAATCCTCGATCGGATAACCGTTGACGTTGAATTTGAATGGCCCGCGCAGCGAGTTGAAGTCCGCCTTCTTAAGCGCGGCGCTGAGCGCCTTGCTGTCCGACACATTGCCCTTGACCGCACGCACCGCGCTGTCGATCAACATGGCGGCGTCGTAGGCCTGCATCGCATAAGAGGCCGGGATCGCATTATAGGCAGCCTCGTATGCCGCGACGAATTTCTTGTTCTGCGGACTATCAGAGGTTGGCGCCCAAGTCAGCGCGCCGAAAATCCCATCGGCAGCTTCGCCCAGGGCTGGAAGCGTCGCCTCGTCGGCGGTGAAGGCTGAGATAATCGGTAATTTTCCCTTCAAGCCTGCCTGATTGATCTGCTTGATAAGGGCGATTCCAAGCCCGCCCGGCATGAAGGTAAACAGCGCATCAGGTTTGGCGGCGCCGATCTTGCTCATGTCCGAGCTGAAATCGAGATTGTTCAACGGGACCAGCGACTCTTCGACGATTGTGCCTTTATAGGTACTCTTGAAGCCGGCCAGCGCATCTTTGCCGGCTTGATAATTCGGCACCATGGCGTAGACGCGCTTGTAGCCTTTGTCGTTCGCGACTTTGCCCAGCGCCGCGTAAATTTGATCGTTTTGGTATGAGGTCACGAAGAAACGCGGATTGCACATAGCGCCGGCGAAAGATGACGTGCCGGCATTGGTGCTGATCAGGATTTTTCCTGAATCCATGACCGGTTTGTGAATCGCTTGCAGCATATTGGAAAAGATCGGGCCGACGACGATGTCGACTTTGTCGTGCTCGAGCAACTCTTGAACCTTCTGAATGGCGACGTCAGGCTTCAGGGTATCGTCGACGACAAATAGTTCGACATCTTTGCCGCCCATTTTTCCCCCGAGGTCCTTGACCGCGAGTTCGAAGGCATTCTTTGATTGCTGGCCGAGGACGCTCGGCGGTCCCGACAAGGTATAAATAAGTCCGATACGGATCTTATCCTGAGCGGTGGCAGTGCTGACTGCAAATGCAAGCGTCGCTGTGGCCGCAAGCAGCGTGGATACTCGGTACATTTTTCCCCCCTGAGAAAGAGCGCCGTGGGTCGAATGACCCATTAAAGCACAGGCCCGCATCAACGGGTCAAGCGCCGATATTGTCGGCAGCCTTGCCCGAGTTCACAACTTTGACTCGCTCATGTATGTTGCCGTGAGTTCGATCTTATTGCGTTATTGAAGGGGGAGTCGCGTGAGTGAGCAGGTCAAATTTGTCTTGGATGAGACCCACATTCCGAAGACTTGGTACAACCTAGTCGCCGACCTGCCGAAGCCACCCCCTCCCGTCCTGCATCCCGGAACCAAACAGCCGGTCGGCCCCGCCGATCTCGAGCCGTTGTTTCCGATGGAATTGATCATGCAGGAGGTGTCGGCCGAGCGATACATCGACATTCCCGAACCGGTGCGCGACGTCTATCGGATGTGGCGGCCTTCACCCCTGATCCGCGCGCGCCGCCTGGAGCAGAAGCTCGGCACTCCTGCCAAAATCTACTTCAAGTACGAAGGCGTCTCGCCGGCCGGTTCGCACAAGCCCAACACCGCGGTCGCCCAGGCCTGGTACAACCAGCAGGCTGGCATCAAGCGGCTGAGCACGGAAACCGGGGCGGGACAATGGGGCTCGTCGCTCGCCTTTGCGGGGGCGCTGTTCGGCATCGAAGTCACCGTCTTCCAGGTCCGCGTGTCCTTCGACCAGAAGCCATATCGACGGGCGCTGATGGAGACCTATGGCGCGCGTTGCATTGCTTCGCCGTCGAACGAGACTGAGTCAGGACGCGCAATCCTGAAGCAAAATCCCGACAGCCCGGGATCCCTTGGCATTGCGATCTCCGAGGCAGTGGAAGTGGCGGCCAAGGATCCGGCGGTCAAATATTCGTTGGGCTCGGTGCTCAATCACGTGCTGCTGCACCAGACCGTCATCGGCCAGGAGGCCATCGAGCAGCTCGCCATGGCAGGCGATGACCCCGATGTCGTTATCGGCTGCGCCGGCGGTGGCTCGAATTTCGCGGGCCTTGCGTTCCCCTTCCTTGGCTTGCAGCTGCGCGGCGGCCGCAAGCGGCGGGTGATTGCGGTCGAGCCGGCGGCTTGTCCGTCGCTTACACGCGGCAAGTACGCCTATGATTTCGGTGACACCGCGCATCTGACACCGCTGGTCAAGATGCATACGCTTGGCTCGACCTTCATCCCGCCGGGCTTCCATGCGGGGGGCTTGCGTTACCACGGCATGTCGCCACTGGTGTCGCATGCAAAGGAATTGGGCCTGATCGAAGCTCGGGCCTATCATCAAAAGGTCTGCTTCGAAGCCGGAGTCGAATTCGCGCGCTGTGAGGGCATCGTACCGGCACCGGAGGCCACCCATGCGGTGCGGTGCGCCATCGACGAAGCCTTGCGCTGTAAGCAAGAAGGCAAGAAGGAGACGATCGTCTTCAACCTTTCCGGCCACGGTCATTTCGACATGCAGGCCTACATCAATTTCTTCGAAGGCAAACTCGTCGATCAGAATTACGACGAGAAAGAGTTGGCAATGGCGCTCGCCGGTTTGCCGAGCGTTGCGGCGTAGGCGCAGGGGGAAGACCATGATCGAGCCCTATAACGCTGTCGGCCTGATCCCGAGCTTCTGGGGCATCCGCCGCCGCGAGGAGATCAAGCACAACATCGAACATCTCAAGGGCCTGACGAAGGCGGCCTTCTGGCTTTCGAATCTCGACATTCCGGTGCGTCTGCTGGCGATCCCGGAAGGCGCCATGATGGGTTTCAACGACGAGGTGCTCGACGTTGACCACGCCGACTACGCCAACACGTGCTGCATCGACATTCCCGGCCCGGAGACTGACGAGGTCGGTAAGCTGGCGCGGCAATGGAACGTCTACATCATGGCGCAGGCCAAGGCGCGCCATCCCGACTGGAAAAACCGCTTCTTCAACGTCGGCTTTATCGTTGATCCCGACGGCAAGATCATTCTGAAGCACTACAAGATCTCGGCGCTGCTGCCGGTCGAGCGCTCAGTCTCTCCGCACGACATCTATGACTGGTGGATTGCGAAATATGGCCGCAATCTGCAGGCCTTCTGGCCGGTGGTCGACACCAAGATCGGCCGCCTCGGCATCATGATGGCAATGGAAGGTAATTATCCGGAGAACGGGCGCGGTCTTGCGATGAACGGCGCCGAAGTCGTGTACCGCGCCTCGATGCCGGCCCCATTCACCGAAAACGACATCTTTGAGATATCCAATCGCGCCCGCGCGCTTGAAAACAACATGTACATCGTGGCGCCGAACATTGGCAGCTATCACCTGGATGCCGACCACCCCGTCGGTATCGACGCCGGCGGCGGCCAGTCGATGATTGTCGACTACCGCGGCCAGCTTGTTGGCAAACAGCGCGATACCAACGGCTCCACCTTCGTCGCGGGCGTGATTAACATCGAAGCGCTGCGTCATCACCGCGAGTCGGCACAGGTGACGAACTGGATGAAGGATGTGCGCAGCGAGCTCGCGCAGATCATCTATGAAAAGCCGATCTACCCGAAGAACCGCTATCTGAAGAAAATTCCGCCCAAGCACGCCGACTACAAGCGCGACGTTATCGATAAGCAGGTCGCGCTGATGCAGAAACGGAAGATCTGGAAGAAGCCTTCTTATTGAAGTCCGAACTCTTCAATCCGGATTGATAATTTTTTCAAAACGGCCGCCAATACACCGAAGGCGTGGTGGGCCCGGGAGGACTCGAACCTCCAACCAGACCGTTATGAGCGGTCGGCTCTAACCAGTTGAGCTACGGGCCCTGCGCGATCCTTCTATCAATGTGCGCGGGCGTTGTGCAACGCCGCCCTCTCCTTCCGCAGCAGTGATTGCGTTAGACTGCCCCACTGAATTCACCGGGAGCCCAGCGGCCATGCATGCTTTCAGCCTCGAACGTGAGCAACAATGGGACCCAAAGCACCATGTCGAGAAGATCCTGGGCAAGGTCGCCGATGGCGACGTCACCGTAGCGTGCTGGGAGCCCGGCCAGATCAGCCCCTATCACTGTCACCCGGAAGCCACCGAAATCTATTTCTGCTTTTCCGGTGGCGGAACCATGCGGACACCGACCGAGACCATCGCGGTTACGCCCGGAGCATTCGTGGTCCATCCGCCCGGCGAAGTGCACGAATATGCAAACGGATCGGCGCGCACGTTGCTTTTCCGCGTGCGGTACGGTGCCGATATGCGCGCGCATCATTACGATTGGCGCGACAACAAAGATTGGAAGCAGTCGCCAGCCGACGCCGATTATTATCGGCGCCACCCAATCGGCTGATCACATCTTCAACAGCCGCTTTGCATTGCCGCTCAGGATTTTAACCTTGTCAGAGTCGGATATGGACACGTTCTGCATCCATTCGACCGCCGGCGGGTTCATCACAAACGGCCAGTCAACCGCGAAAAGAATGTGATCGACGCCCATCTCAAGCATGCAGCAAATCAACGCCGGGTCGGAGAAGAAGCCGCTCGTCGTCACATAGAAGTTCTTACAGAAAATGTCGCGGAAGCTCATCGCCTTTTGGCCCGGCCGCTTGAGCGAAGAATCAATACGCCAAACCAGGAAGGGCAACGTCTCTCCGAAATGACCGAGAATGATCTTTAGGTTTGGGTGTGCGTCGAAAACACCGGACAACACCAGGCGAATTGCCTGTGTCGCCGTCTCGACCGTGTAACCCCAGGCCGGTCGAACGACGAGCGGGAAGTCTTTTGCGTAGTCCTGATAGTAGATTTCGGTCACCTTGGGATGCGGCAGTGAAGGGTGAAAATATATCGGCACGTCGAGCTTTTCGGCGCGTTCATAGATCGGCCAGAATTTCTTGAGGTCAAGAAACTCTCCGTTCGCCATGCCGTGCAGCATCGCACCCTTGAAACCAAGTTTCGTAACTGCGCGCTCGAGTTCGTCAGCCGCCGCTTTCGGGTCCGCAGTCGGGAGCGAAGCGAAAGCGGCAAAGCGCTTGGGATTGGCCGCACAGACTTTGGCGAGGCGGTCATTCACCTCGCTCGTCAGTTTCGCGGCAATATCCACACCGAGCTTCTGGGTGGATGGGGCGCCGTGTGACAGTACCTGGATGTCAATGCCCGCCTCATCCATTTCCTTGAGGCGCAGAGTGCCGAGATCGAAAAGCCGTTCGTCGGTCTCATTGCCCCGGCCCGCTTCGGGCCCGGTGAAGTGCTTGGAAAGTTCGGGGTCCCAGTAGTGTTCTTCGATTGCGATGATTGGGCAATTCGGCTTCTTCATCATGACGCTTCCTCAGCACATAATTGGAACCGCTTCCTAGCAACCACGACGTGGGCTGTCACGGCCCTCTATGACCGACAGGTGACAGGGGCCCGTGATAAAAAAGCCTCACACCGCCGGTTGTCGAACTAACGGTGTGCAAGCAGGGCTTTGGTATTGACGCCGACTCAGTTATGCACGGCTGATGCTGCCGATTCTCCGCATACTTCCAGTAGGCGGCGTACTTCTCGCCATTATAATTCTGGTCTTGGCGCTCAGTCCGCCGGACGGATCGCGTTCGTCCATGACCGCTGCTATCGCGCCGGCCCGGGGTGCGCTGGTCGACCGCGATCGCCACCCGGAAGTACGACAGTTTCTTATTCTCGCCGCTCTCAAGCGCGCAAGCGAACTGAGCCGACTGCGCGACCTGCCGGATTCGCCGGTTCGCTCCGACGACCCACCGGAAGCAGCCAAGGTTGCGGGATTGCCCAGTGAACGGACCGACGCCGAACCGGAAGAAACCGCCCCGGTGAACGAGACGCCTGGCGTCAGCATTCCAATCGAAATCGGCGAGCCGCCGTCAGCCGAATTGCCCGTCGCCTCTCTGGAGGAAGCTCCGCCAGCAATCAAAAAGCCCGAAGCTGCGAAAACGGTGCGCGAAATTCGACATCGCACAGCCCATCGGGCGCGCCGTAAGGTAGCGGCGAACACTGGCCTGTCGCGTCAGCCTACTCTGTTCGACTACTTGTTCGGCGGACAACAATACCAGCCGACATACAGTGGGCAGCAATACCAACAGCCCACGTATGGCGCACCGCAGCCGGCACAAACGCCTGTTCCCTATGCTTATCCGGTCCCGCGAGCCGCCTATTAGCGGGACTGCCGCTTTTCAAAACAAATATCCAAAGCCTGATCGCGGTAGCGCGATCAGTGGTAATCGAGCCGGCCGCTATAGAGGCTCGATGATGACGCAACACTCGCGCCATGGGACATCGCGCCGCGCAGTTTTTGCTCCGAGCTGAACTTAACGTTAGCCGTGGGTACTGATGCAAATGCACCGAGTGCCTGATCGCTTCCAGGCATCGCCATTCCTTTGCGCTTGGCGGCGTAATAGTAACCAGCGGCATAATAATGCACGGCCTGATTACTATTGCCGTTCGCGGCGTGGTAGGCGCCGGCGAGATATTTCACTGCGTAGGTCATGTTGGTGTCAGCATCGAGCAAGCCAGCTGCGGTGCCGCTGTATCCCATGGCTCGCGCGGTCGCGAGTTTGATCTGCATGAGCCCGTAATTGCCCGCGCTGACAACGCGCGGATTGCCACCGCTTTCACGCTTGATGACACGCCGCACCAGATCCTCCGGAAGACTATTCGCGGCGGCATGACGGGCGATCAGAGAATCAAGATTGCCATTGGCATCGAGACTCGCGAGACGCTGCTTCTGCGCGAACGCCGGCGATGTTACGGCGGCGAGCGCAACCAGAATCGTTGTGAAGCTGAGAGTGCGAATCATGGCGGCTCCAGTGATGTTCATTGCGGGGCTGTTGGGGAAGTCCGGCTTTTCACGGGAAACTCCGGCAACTTTGTGACCGCAACGTCGCTCGTCCCCGTTAGTTCCATCACTATTTAATTCACATGGTTCTAAAATACCGCTGTGTGTCCTAGACATGGCCAAGTACGGCGACATGGCCAGGTACGGCGCCGTTTGTCGCCATACACACATTGATTCGAACCAACGTCGCTCCCGGCTCGACTGCTCAAGCTCGCTTGCGATTTACTGTTAACAGAGGGAAATTCTACATGAGTACGCACGACTCTTTGGAGGACCGTCTGCGGGCGGTCGAGGACAAGCTCGCGATCTTCCATCTGATCGCAAGTCACCCGCCCGCCGCCGACACCGGCACCGATCGCTACTACCGCGATGCGTTCGCGGCCGATGGCGAGGTCGACCTTGGCGGCGGCAAAGGTGCGTCGGGCAACGAAGCCATCGCAGCGATCGTGAAAACACCGGAACATCAGGCCGCCATCGCCGGCGGCCTCTGCCATTTTACCGGCCTGCCGCGCGTCGAGATTGACGGCGACACCGCGGTGGCAACGTCGTATCTGCAAATCATCACGCCCGACCGGCAGGCCGCGCCGCGCGAATTGTCCGGCCACGGGACCTCAACCGGTTTCCGTATCCACCGCGTCGGCGCCAACCGCTGGGAGCTCATGCGCAGCAACAACGGTTGGAAAGTGACGCGGCGCACGCTGCGCCCGCTCGACGGCAGCGACGACGCGCGGGCCTTGCTGCGGCGCGCGATTGCGCCCTAACCTGCCCCAACGAACCCAGCAAACGACACGAGGGAGCGCGACATGCCGAAGGCCTATTGGGTGGTGACCTATCGTTCGGTAAAAAATCCGGAGGCCTGGCAAGCCTACGCCAAGCTCGCTGCGCCGGCGATCCAGTCGGCCGGCGGCCGTTTCCTGATCCGCAACAAGCCGGCAAAAACCTACGAAGCGGGAATGAACGAGCGGGTGGTGCTGGTCGAGTTCGACAGCCTCGACAAGGCTATCGCCTGCCACGACACGCCGGCCTACAAAGAGGCCCTCAAGGCACTCGGCACCGGCAATGTCGAGCGCGACATGCGCGTGGTCGAAGGGGCGGCCTGACCGCCCTCACCACTCGGCGAATGGATATTTCTTGTGCGCGGCGGCGGCAGCGCGCTGTGCGTCGGCGAACACGTCGACCAGCATTGTGACGAATGTAATCACGCGCGTGAAACCGGACAGCGCAGGCACTATCGGCGCGCGGATTGGAAGCGTAGTCATTTCTCTTGGTTTCCTTGCAGTTCAGAAGTGGGACGGCGTCGACAAAAACCGGCGCTCGATTTCACGCTCGGCCTCGTCGGTGAATTTTCCGTTGTTGAGATAACGCGCTATTTCACGATCAGCCTGGCGCTGACGCGAATGCATCATGGCGTCAAAGAACCAGCGGAATAATCCGCGACGTGCCTTGGCGGGGGTTTCGGCAATAAAATCGCGCGAGGCGACTGTAGAGTGGGCGTAAGCCATGGGTCATCTCCCTCAGTTGGGCTTGACGACTCCACAGGCGTTTCCCGTTTCTTCTTATTGTTGACGTCTACATAGGCGCAGTTCGCAAATACCACCAGACGCGATGCGAACATGGGCTCCATGCGCGCGAACTCATGCAAAGCGTCGCGCTCATGTCGCAATTGCATGCAAATGATTCTGAATTCGGCACGCATTGCCCGCACTAATGGCAATTTGGCGAGCGCGTCTGGAGCGCGCCACATCTCCGCCGCAAAGCTGCAAGCTTTCGTTAACGAATGATGCGCGCCGCAGCCGCGTTTCGAGGCTCTTATCCTTACTGCGCCAAAGGCGATTATTGGGCAATTGCCGCCGATTGCAATGATGGCAGCGAAACCCTATATACAGGCGCATTCGAGATTGAGCCTGACCTTGCAGTTTCGGCCTAACAGCCTTTTCCCAGGAACACGCAAAATCCGGATATGAGGCCCATGCGAATGGTTTGCATGGGGCATAAACGCCTTTGCGCGTTTTTTTAAGGAGGCCACTATGGCCACAGGTACCGTTAAGTTCTTCAACGCCCAAAAGGGCTTCGGCTTTATCGTGCAGGACGGCGGCGGCCCCGATGTGTTCGTTCACATCTCGGCAGTCGAGCGCGCCGGCATGCATAATCTCAACGAAGGCCAGAAGCTTTCGTTCGACGTGCAGGCCGATCCGCGCAGCGGCAAGTCCGCTGCCGCTAATCTGCAAGCCGTCTAATATTTCTTTGGACGACGACGCCAGCGCGCAAGCGCTGGCGTTTCCTTTTGTGCTAGGACAGCGCGCATGCCGAAAAAGCCGGGCACCAATCCGAAGGGCGAATTCGTCTTCTTCGACGTCGTCTATGAGGACGGCTCGCAGCGCTCCAACCGGCGCGTGCCGGCCGAGCTTCTGGGCAGCCTGGAAAAGGACGAACCCGCGCGCGGTTTCATCATTGAGCAGGATCGCGAGATTGCCGAAAAATCCGGCCGAGCGCCGCTGGCAATCAAGAGCATTGTCCGCACGGGCGCGAAGAAGAAGTAGCAGGCCGCGCGAAAGAAACCGCTACCCCCACCCTGTTAATCGGGGCTTTGGAACCCCACATATAGTGTTGATGTTTCAAAGCATTCGCATCGGCGAATGGTCTGGAGAGTAGTGTGCAAAAATTCGACTACAATGCGCCGGCTGAGTTGTATCCGGGACGCAATCGCAAGAGCACCAGGAAGGTCGGTTATCGCCGCTTCGAAACGGCAGCCGATGCCATTCGTTTTGCGGTCGAGGAGCTTCCCGAACCCTTGTTGCTGGGTGCGTGCATCGAGATCGAAGACCGGCGCCTCAACCACCAGGACATTCAGTCGCTCTACGCGAGCGAGCAATACCCGCTCAAGAAGCTTGTGAATTAAAGGGAAGCGCCGGCGGGTTCTGCCGCCGCCGTTCCCGCTCGCTTGAGATCTGGCTACCCACGACAACTGAAAAAAGTAAGAACAGCAATATGCTGGCGAGCGTGACCGTGAACGGAAGCCAGCGCCCGAAATAACCCAGGGCGAATGCCGGGACGCCAAAAATAACAATATTCAATCCGAACACGGCGACCGCATCGAATGCGGCTCCCTTAAAATAGGTCACGGCCAATGGCGATGACCCAAGGTGCCGGCAGCGCGGCATTGGCAACAATAACGAACGGCCTCATTTTCGGAACGCCCCCCAGCCCATGATGTCCGGTTTTGATGTTATGCTTTTCGGGTACCCTGGATCGAATCACTGAAAAGTCTATTCAACCGAATTCCACGGGAGGGCGGGCGCTTGAGTTTTCGAATTATTCTGATGGCTCTCGGCCTTTTTTTCGCGCCGCCGATGACCCACGTCATCGATGCGATCAATGGCAACGGCGCGCTCGTATCGTCTGCCCAGGCTCAGTCGGCCGCACTCACTCCATCACAATCGGAAGCGCTCGAGACCTACAACAAGGCTGTCAACAATTTCAGGGCAGTCCTGGGCCAACGGCGCGCGCAGATCAATGCGAAACAACAGCTGCCGAACTTGCCAGGGCAAGAGCTCTACCTTGCCCGCATCAACATGATGAGCGCGTACAAAGATCTCACCGATGCGCTTCCATCCAGAATCGGAAGACCCAACAAATTCGGCGTTCCGCCAGCCTACTTTGATGCCGATAGCGAACCGCTCATCGATGAATACAGAAACCTCTTCGATATCCTGGAGGCGCCGCCTGCCAATGCACAAAACTCACCGACGCCGTTCAAGGATGTTGTCGACTTAGGAGCCGCTGTTGCGCGGGCCAAGGGCCTCGATGCGGAAAATGCCGCGGTGGCAGGCCGTATCAGCCTCGGGCTTTTCTTCGCCGAGACAAACGGCAAGCAGAACATCGGGAACGCGCGATCGAATACGTATAAAGGAAGTTTTCAAACGGGCCCATCCGAGGACCGGAGCGGTCGAAATAAGTGGGCAGCGATCAAAACGTCGATTGCGGCCTTCGATCCCGCGCTAATCGCCCGTGACAACAGGGAAGAGGCAAGGATCGGCAATCTCGATCACCGGCTCAACCACTGGATTGCCGTGAGAGACGGCCTTGCTGGCGCACACGCAGATCTTTTCCAGCAAATACCGGCCATTGTGAAAACACTGCCCGATCCAATCGATCAGATGAAGTTTTTTGAACTCATCCAGATCATTCCTAGCCCGACCAGGGCCGCGCTCAGGTCAGGCAATTTGACCGGCTATAAAATTTCAGACCCGAGGATCATGGGATACCTGCGAAACAACAGCATCTTCACCTTCGGACGGACAGACCGGGCAAAGACGTCCGCAACCTATCGCGAGATTCTCGATGCGATGTGGCTGTTCAATGAGAAATTTGAACGAGCCCAATCCGAATTCAACCGGATCAAGGCACGGTAACGAAAAATAGCACCTGCTATTCCTAGCGACTTGGTCGCGGGTCTTCGCCTTTGCCGGTCAATGTTTCCATAAACGCAACCAGGTCGAGGCGCTCCGCATCGGTCAGCTGGATCGGCACCAGCATGGGGGAACGGCTTGGGCGATCGATGCCCCCCTTTTCGTAGTGGCGTACCACGTCGATCAATGTCGCGATCGAGGCATTGTGCATGTATGGCGCACGCTGCGCGACAGACCGCAGCGTCGGGGTTTTGAAGGCAAAATTCTGCGTTGCGTCCTTGGTTTCCTTGCCTCGTCCCTGATCGGTTGTGGTCGTACCGATGTCGTGAAATTGGTCATCGGTAAATCGCCAGCCGTTGTGGCAGGCAGCGCATCCCGCTTTGCCTGTAAAAAGCACGAACCCGCGCTTGGCAGGATCCGGGATAGCTTTCTCGTCCCCTGCGATCCACCGGTCGAACGGCGCAATTCCCGGTTCAATCGTACGTTCGAAGGCCGCCACCGCCAGCGCGATCGTATCGACGTCGATGGGCCGTCCCTGCAAGGCCGCCTTGAACTTTGCCGCGTATTCGGGAGCCGATCTGACACGCTCTTCGATCGTCTCGACCTTCACTGGCGTTGTGGTTTCGCGCATCGACATGGAACCGGTGGCGATCGATGCTTTAGCCTGCGCCTCCAAAGTCGGGCTGCGTCCGTCCCAGCCGACCAGCGCATTGCCGGCATGACCTAACCCGATCAGCGGCTGCGATTTACGCGACGTTCCCTTGCCGGAATCATTGCGCGGGTGCGCATCCGACACCACGTAGCCCAACTCCGGGAAATGACAACTCGCGCACGACGTATTGCCGGACGCGGAAATGCGCGTGTCGAAGAAAAGGTCGCGCCCGAGATCGACCAATGCCTTGTTCTCGACGGGACGCGGGGCGGGTCGTCGATAGTCGCGTTTGGTTGCGTCGAGACCGGCTCGTGCACTCGAACCTTGCGCCAGCATCGGTTCGGCTTGAACCAGGATGAGCACGCTTGTCGCCACAAGCACACACGCTGTCGCGATAATTCTTGCGATCATAATGTAGCTACTCTGTTTGATTGGTCAGGGAATTCCGACAGCGCGTCTAGCTAGCCCCGCCCCCTGAATCTTGGTCAGAAACGTCATTTAATTGGACTAAAGCGACAAAAGCGGCCCATTGCGGCGTCGTGATCATCCGCAATTTATGGCTTGCCTGGCTATCAGACGCAGCCGTGACCGGGCGCTGACGCGCCAGGCTCTGTCGTTGATTTCTAAGTGGGAGCTAGAATGGGCTGGCAGCAGCCAGCGGGGCAGACCCCGCTTCGGCTGCCTTCACTGCGCGCTGATGCCGGCTTCCTTGATGATCGGCCACCATTTGTCGATCTCGGTCTAATGGAATTTGGCCAAGCCCTCTGGTGTCTGGTGCTCGCGCGGGGCGACGTCCAGTCCAAGTTCGGTGAAACGCGCCTTCACGGCCGGGTCGGCGAGCGCTTCGTGTCCTGCGGTCGGCCGCAACCACATCCAGCGCCCTCACCCGCTCGCCCGCGCCTTTGCAGCGTTCTCAATCAGTGTCTTTCCGAGCGACCAGATCGCGCCGGGGACGCGATGCGCGTCCGCGATGACGGCCTCAAAGGATTTTTCGATCCAATCGCAGTCAGCATCCGTGATGATGAACGGCGGTAATAGCTTGATCGTGTGATTGCCGTGCCCCGCAACCTGCGTGAGGATCCTGTGATCTTTCAGCAGCGGGATCACGATCAGCTGGCAGAACAATCCGCTGTTCGCGGTCTCGAGCAAATTCCAGGATGCCTTGAACGTCAGCGAGCGCGGCGAACCAAATTCGATGCCGATCATCAATCCCTTGCCGCGCACATCCTTGACCAGTTCGTGCCGCCCGATCATTCCGGAAAATGTGTTGAGCAGTCGCGCGCCAATCCGTTCCGCGTTCTGCATCAGCTTTTCGGATTCGAGCACCTCAAGCGTGGCAAGGCCGGCGGCCATCGCCATGTCGTTCTTTGCGAATGTCGAGCCGTGCACGACGGCGCGGTCCATCCGGTCGAAAACCTTGTCGAAAATCCATTTGCGGGTCAGCACCGCACCAACCGGCACGTGGCCACCGGACAGCGACTTGGACAGCAGCACGATGTCGGGCTCGATGCCCCAGTGCTCGCAGGCGAGGAAGCGCCCGGTTCGGCCCAACCCGGTCTGGATTTCATCGGCAATGAACAAAGTGCCGTGCTTGCGGCAGAGATCGAGAGCGGACCGTAAGTACCCATCCTCAGGCATGGTGACGCCCTTGCCCTGGATCGGCTCGACGATGAAGGCCGCGATTTTTTTCGAGGACAAAGCCTGTTCGAGCGCGGCGAGATCGTTGAACGGCACTTCCACGCAGCCGGGCACCAGCGAGCCGAAGCCCTTGCGGAAGATCTCATCGCCGTTGAGCGAGAGCGCGCCATAAGTGAGCCCGTGATAGGCATGATCGCAGTAGACAATGCCGTCTCGGCCGGTGGCGGCGCGGGCAAATTTCAGCGACGCCTCGACCGTCTCCGCCCCGGAATTGGCGAAAAACACCTTCTCGAGATGCGGCACGTAACGCAGCAGGCGCTCGGCCAGAACGCCGGCCAGTGCCGACACGTCCATCTGGACGAGGTTGGGAAAGTCGCTGTCGAGGACCTGCTTCAGGGCGTCGCGAACGACCGGATGGTTGCGGCCGAGCGCGAACACGCCCCAGCCGCTGAGCAGGTCGAGATATTGCCGGTTATCGCGGTCGTAGAGATATTGCCCCTGCCCACGCCGGTACGCCTGGTCGAAACCAATCGTCTTGAGCACGCGGACCATCTGCTCGTTGAGATAGCGTGCGTGCAGGGCGTAGCGTTCCGCCTCCCGTTCGGCAAAGAGGCGTTCGACGTCGAGGCTCATTCCTGTCTCCAGATACCGCTGCGCGACAACGGTTTTACGCAACGACAAAGGCAATGGTACTGCCGCGAGGTGGGCATGTCATGCCGGGCGCGACGGGGGCTGGTTCCATATCAGGATTCTGTGCAATCCGGCACAGGGTATCATGCCGACGGCATTGACCCTTTCTGCGCTGTGAGGAAGATTGGGGTCTGGATAAGGGGGACGGATGTCGAGGCACGCTGGGGTCGTTGCCGTTACCTGTTTGGCGCTGGAGGCCCGCATTGCGCGTGGCCCAGGCGTATCCGTGCTCTGTAATCACAGCCTGGAGCTCGCCAACAGCCTTCGCGCGGCGATTGCGCAGGGTGTTTCGGGTATCATCAGTTTCGGCATTGCCGGGGGTCTCGCGCCCCACCTGGCCCCGGGTGACTGGGTTGTCGCCTCAGGCGTCCGCAGCGGCGACGACCTGATCGCGACAGATCGCCCCTGGGCCCAAAGATTGCTCGACGTCCTGCCGGGCGCCGTTCATGCCGAAGTCACCGGCGCCGATGCCGTCATCGTGACGGCCGTCGAAAAGCGCGATCTTCATCAGGAGACGGGCGCCGCAGCGGTCGATATGGAATCCCACATCGCGGCGAAGATCGCGGCCGAGCATCGCATTCCCTTCGTTGCCTGCCGCGTCATCATCGATCCAGCCCACCGGACACTGCCGCCTGCGGCAACCTTGGGCTTGCGTCTCGACGGCACGCCGGACGTTCCCGCCGTCATGCGTTCGCTCAGGCAAAAGCCAGGCCAATTTCCCGATCTGGTTCGCATTGCAAGCGATGCCTATATTGCCCGGCGCGCCCTGCGATCGGGGCGCCGGCAACTCGGCGTCGGCATGGGCTTTCCCTACTACAACGATTTTTCGTCCGACCTCGCCGTCGCGTGACAGCGGGCACGCCTGCCCGGCCGAGGTGAATCGATGGACCAGCCGACTGACAGCGCCGGCTCGATTTCGTCTGCGGACTTGCAGGCAACAATCAGGATTGCCACGCGCAACGAGATCGCCGCCTCGCCGCATTGGCACACGGCATTTGCCCGCGAGCGCAAGGACCACCGTTACTACGAACTGATCGAAGAAACGCTGACGGGTGAATTTCAATACGGCTACTTCGCCATCGAAAGCGATGGCGCCATTCGCGCAGTCCAGCCTTACATCGTCGTCGACCAGGATCTCCTCGCCGGCACCGGCGGTTTCGCGCAAGGATTGGTCGGCGGCATCCGCCGCCTGTGGCCCCGTTTCCTGCGCGCGCGCACGCTGATGGTTGGGTGCGCGGCCGGCGAAGGGCATCTCGACGGCGGCGAATTATCCGAAGGCGCAATTGCCCGCTTGCTCGGCCGGTCGCTGGTGACGCTGGCGCGCGAGCTCGCCTGCGCGTTGGTCGTGCTCAAGGAATTTCCCACCCGCTACCGCGCGCCGCTGGAATGCCTGCGCGACGACGGCTTCACGCGCGTGCCCAGCATGCCGATGACCACGCTCAATATCGAATACAGGGATTTCGACGACTATCTCTCGCGCAACCTCAGCCCGGCGACGCGTGGAAAAATCCGACGCAAGCTGCGCGTGGCCGAACGCGCGCGGCCGCCGATCACGATGACCGTCGAGACCGATGCGACAGCCATCGTCGATGACATCTATCCGCTCTACGAAAATGTGTTCGCGCGCTCGCCGATGCAATTCGAAAAGCTGACCAAGGAATTCCTGAGCGGAATCGGAAAGCAGATGCCCGACAAGGTCCGGTTTTTTGTCTGGCACCAGGACACGCGCATCATCGCCTTTGGCCTGTGCACAATTCAGGCTGATAATATCTGCCACGAATATGTCGGTTTCGACTATTCCGTCGCGTTCGACCTCAATCTCTACTATCGCGTTTTCCACGACATCATCGAATGGGCGATCGCGAACGGCTACAAACGTTTTTACAGCGGCAGTCTCAACTACGATCCGAAATGGCATCTGCGCCAGTCGCTTTACCCGGTTGATCTCTACGTGCGTCACACGTCCGGCGTCATCAATGCCGGATTGAAACGGCTGCTTCCATTGATGGAGCCGACGCGTTCGGATCCGATCCTTCCGCAGTTCCACAATTACAATGAACTTTGGGGATGACGCGGCCCGGCACCGGACGGCCCCGGTACGTCGCGCTCCAAACCAGTTGTTAAGCTTGCCGGCATCCGTCGCGGTGATACCGGACGCGATACATAATGATTGCTTAACCGCGTATTGCGCAGCGGGCGATACCGGCTGATCCGGGGCCACACACACCGGCATTGGTCCCAGGCCCATACACGAATCGTCATGGTTTTCCGTGTACAGCCTGTACATCTCAGTTTGCGCGCCGGCCTACGAATGCAACTGCCATCTACGAACAAAAAATTGTCGCCGAATCGCTTTCGCGGGCTGATTCTTGGCACCGCATTCACTGTTGCGGCCGTCATCGGCGCCAACGCAATCGTACTCAAGGAATTGCGTCGGGATGCGCTGGAAGACGTGCAGAGTGATCTGCTGCGACAAAGCCTGACTTTGTCGGAGCTCGCGGAGCGCACGATCCAGTCCATCGACCTTGTGCTGGCGAGCGTCGCCGACAAGATCCGCGTCGATGCGTCAGCGAATAATGATCTGAAGAAACTGACCGACAAGCCATTCCATCTTTTTTTGAACGAAAAGATCACTGGTCTGCCGCAGATCGACACGCTCGGCGTTCTCGATGCGCGCGGAATAAGGATCAATCACTCGCGCGACTGGCCCAGCAGCGCGATCGACCTTTCGCGCCGAGAGTATTTTCAGGCCATCAAGAACAATCCGCAGGCAAAGTCCTTTGTCAGCGAACCGGTGCAAGGCATCGCCAGCGGATCCTGGACCGTCGTTCTCGCCCGCCCTATCGTGGCTCCGTCTGGTCAATTCCTGGGCGTCGTCTTCGGCTCGACACGCTTGAGCTATTTCGAAGAGCTCTTCGCGAAAACGGCACTCGGCAACGGCTATGCAGCGACCTTGATGCGCACCGACGGCACGCTGCTGGCACGCTATCCCAAGGCAGGAAAAATCGGAGCGATTCACCCGGTCGAAAGCCTCAAGAAACTGGAAAATTCGAGATCGGCGCTTTCGCGCTCGGTCAGCCCAGTTGATCATCAGGCGCGCATTGCCGCCGCATATAAGCTTTCGGGCGTTCCGCTGGTCGTCATCGTCACGCAAAGCGAAGATGAAGCTTTTGCGGCCTGGCGCGCGACGTCAGTCACAATGAGCATCATCGCCGCCGCGATGATTCTTCTCACCATCATTGCCGCCTACCTGATTGCGCGGTCCTGGAAGCAGCAGGATCGCCTCAATGCCGCGCAGGCCCAGATCATTGAATTGGACAAGAGCCGCGCGCTTGCGGAGGCCGAGCTGAAACGGCAACAGGACCTCGCATCGCAAAACGTGCGATTCAACGCCGCCGTGGAAAACATGTCGCAAGGCCTGTCGATGTACGACGCCGCGCAGCGGCTGATCATCTGCAATAAGCAGTACGCCGAGATATATCGGCTGACCAAAGAACAGACGAAACCCGGCACGACTTTGCGCGAGATTCTTGTCTATCGGGCGGCCCAAGGCACCGGGCGGGAGGATTACACAAAGAGTCTCGATGAGTGGGTCGACGAGATCGTGGCGAACAAGCGTCACCAGGGCGTCAGCAAGCTCGCCGACGGGCGCTTCGTCTCCGTCATTCACCGGCCCATGGAGGGCGGCGGCTGGATCTCGACGCATGAAGACATCACCGAACAGCGGCTTGCAGCGCAGGAACTGGATGAGACCAAGCGTTTTCTCGATTCGATCATCGAGAACATTCCGGTTGCCGTCGTCGTCAAGGACGCCAAAACCTTCAAATTCGCACTTGTAAACCGGCAATTCGAGGCGATGGTCGGCATGTCGAATGCCGCACTGATAGGCAAACATGCGCAGGAAATTTACAGCGCTCATGACGCGGCAGTTTTTGACCAGGCAGACCGCCAGGCTGTTGAGCTCAACAGCGGCGTGACCTCGGCGGAATACGAAGTGGAAATACCGGCACGCGGAACGCGTGTTCTGGCGACCAGCCGTATCGTCATTCGTGACAAGCATGACGAGCCGAAATACCTCGCGCTCGTCATCGAAGACATCACCGAGCGGAAACGGTCCGAGCAGCGCATTGCCTTCATGGCGCACCACGACGCCCTCACCGGCCTCGCCAACCGCGCCGCCGCGGTTGAAAAAATCGAGGACGCGGGCGCGCGTCAGCGCCGGTGGGGTGAGCAATTCACGGTGCTCTTGCTCGACCTCGACCGCTTTAAATACGTCAACGATACCCTCGGTCACCCGGCCGGCGACGCGCTGCTGCGCGAAACCGCCGCGCGTCTCAAGGGCACCCTGCGGGAGACCGACGTCCTGGCGCGGCTCGGCGGCGACGAATTCGCCATTATCCAGATCGGCGAAGGCAATCAGCGCGAAGCCGCGGTCAAGCTTGCAAATCGCGTGATCGACCTCATCGCGCAGCCGTTTAATATCGAGGGCAATGAAGTCAACATCGCGACCAGCATCGGGATCGCTTTGGCGCCGGAACACGCAGCCAGGCCCGATAGCCTTCTGAAAATGGCGGACATGGCGCTCTACCGCGCAAAATCCTCGGGGCGAAACTGTTTCTGTTTCTTCGATCCGGAAATGAGCGCGGCCGCCAGCGTGCGCCACGAACTTGAGACGGAATTGCGCCGCGCCATCCAGCAGGACCAGTTCGAACTCTATTATCAGCCGATCGTCGACTCCAAGACGCGGAAAATCTGCGGCGCCGAAGCATTGGTGCGCTGGAACAATCCCACCAAGGGCATGATTTCTCCCGATAAGTTCATTCCGCTGGCCGAGGAATCCGGGCTGATTACGCAGATCGGCGAATGGGTGCTGCAAACCGCCTGCGCGGAGGCGGTCAAATGGCCGTCCCATGTCCGCGTGTCGGTCAACTTGTCTCCGGTGCAGTTGCGCAAGCGCGACCTGGTCGACGTCGTCATCTGTGCGCTGGCGCAATCCGGACTGCCGCCCGAGCGCCTGGAGCTTGAAGTCACCGAAACCGCCCTTATCGAATCCGCCACCGACAGCCTGACCGTGCTGCGCCAGCTCAAGAATCTGGGCGTGTCGATCGCACTCGACGATTTCGGCACCGGCTACTCCTCGCTCAGCCACCTCACGATGTTCCCCTTCGACAAGATCAAGATCGACAAATCATTTACGCAGAATCTGACCAAGCGCGCCGATTGCGCGATCATCATCTCGGCCACGCTTACCCTGGCGCGCGGGCTCGACATCAGCACCACCGCCGAGGGCGTCGAGACGGCGGACCAATTCCGGCTTCTGCGAATGGCAGGCGTCACATCCGTGCAGGGCTATCTTTTCTACAAGCCAATGGCCGCATCGAAGATCGATTTCAGCTGCGTTTGCAACGATCCGGAAATCACGCACGCGGCATAATGTTTGCGGGCGCCCGATCTAGAAGCAAAGATTGGTGACGAATTTTCCGTTCTTGTCCTTGATGACGTAAGGACATTCCGCACGCTTGAGCGCGGCCTTGGCGTCTTCGTTGCCGAGCGCGGCGGCTTTTTCGAAATAGGTCTTGGCGGCTGCGGTATCCTGCGGACCACCGCGTCCGCTTTTGGCGAATTCGCCCATTCGCTCCAGAGCCGCCGGATGGCCTTGCTCGGCCGCTTTTTCAAACAGCGCCCGCGCGCCGACATCGTCCTTCGGGCCGCCGGCGCCCTCGGCCAGCATTAATCCGAGCTGATATTGCGCTTCCGCCGAATTCGTTTCCGCCGCTTTCGTCAGCAAGGCACGCGCCTTGACGGGATCTGACGGCGCGCCACCGCCGAGCGCGGCAAGATTGCTGACGCCGCGGGCGTTGCCGGCTTCGGCGGCGCGCTCGAACAGCTTGCGCGCCTGCGCTTCGTCCTTTCGCAACGCCCGTGCCGGTTCCGAGCAGCACGCCGAGCTCGACCATCGCCGAGGTACTGCCTTTGTCGGCGGCCTTGCGATAGGCGGCGATCGCTTCCGGCATCTGGCGATTGGCCGCGTAGGCGCGGCCGAGCTCATAGAGCGCGCGGCGCGATGATGCCGATGCGATTTTGCAGAACTTGATCGCGGTCGCGATATCGGATTGCGCAATCGACGTCGTGCCTTTGACGTCGGCCGGCTTGTCGGGATCGGCGGGGTCGGCGGCGATCCGGTCACACAGCACCAGATCGGCCGATTGAGCGCGGACTGACGAGGGGAAGGCTGACGATGCTCATCGCCAACAGGCCGATACCCACGACGGAACACGCGCCAGATTCGTTTCAACATGATCACTCGTGCACAAACTTCTTCCGGCCCGAGGAGCTTAAGGCGGCTAACTTGCGCCAGCAAGTGTGGATTAACTGCGCGCCAGGCGCGCACAGCCCATGTACATGATCTGCGTACCGGGCAGTGCGCCGAAGGTAATGTCGAACCGGCTGTTGATGCCGCGCGGCCCCAACCCTTCGAACACGCGATCCGCAAACCTGCGCGCGGCAAGCTTCGTATCGAGCTCCGCGGGCTTGATAAACCCCGCCGGATCATGCGTGCCGCGCGGCAGCAGGCGAAAAATACGTTCGCCACAGAACACGATCACAAAGCGGGCAAGCCAGGTGCGGTTGATCGTATCGAAAAGAAAGACGCCACCTGGCCGCAGCACGCGGCGGATTTCATCGAGAACCTGGTCGAGGCTGCGCACGTGTTCGAGAACATCGACGCAGACGACGCAATCGACACTGGCGTCCGGCAGCGGCAGGTCTTCGCCCGACGCCACGAGATAGCGGATTGGCAATCCGCTGCTCGCCGCATGACGCTTGGCAATGCCGATGGCGCCGGCTGACACATCGACGCCGATAACTTTCGCCCCGCGCGCAGCCAGCGCTTCGGACATGAACCCGCCACCGCAACCGAGGTCGAGAACCGTCTGCTTGTCCCATGACGTCAGCCGGTCAAAGAACGCAAAACGCGCGGGCACGAGATTTTGCAGGGCACGCAGCCACCGCTGCGATCCGTCCCACCAATGCTCGGCATCTCTGTCGTAAAGCGAAAGGTCGCCTTGAACAGGCGACAGCTTCGGTGGCCTCGGAAAGGGAAGCCAATAAGGATGCCGCGCGCGATAGGTTTCGAATTCGCGGCCAAACAATTGCGTAAAACGCGCCTCCTTCAGCAAGGGCCCGGTCAGGCAGTAGACCGACAGCACGATTGCAAGCACGAGTTGGTCCGGCGTCCAGACCGGCACCGTCCACAGCGTGATCGCGAACGACACGTAGATCGGCTGGCGGCAGACGCGAAAGAGCCCGCGCGTCGGCATCGGCGGATAGGCGGGCCTGGTGTTGCGATAGACGGCCCACCAGCCCAGCGCGCCGGTCTGGAGCGTGATGCCGGCGTCGAACATCGACTTGAGCAGCAGCGACCATCCGGCCGTGTAGAGCGCAATCATCACCGCCAGCATCCAGCCTTCGGCCTGCCACCAGATGATTCCGCTCGGCGACCAGAATCCGAACAGCAAAAAAATCTGCAATGAGGCGACAATCACGTAACTTGTGGTCGACAGATCGGCGCCGAGCCCGGCCGGCGCCAAAATACGCAACACAGCGCGCCCGCGGCCGCTCAGCAGAAACGAATGCGCGAGCGGAAATTGCAGCAAAAGCAGGCCATTGCCGATCCAGCGCCAAGGTCCGTGCAGAATGCCCTGTGCACGGCTCAGGCCGAAAGCCATTTCGTAGATCATCACCGAAACCGCGAGCGCAAACAGCCCGTGGCAGGCGACGCCATAGGCGAGCGCGAGATATCTGCGCTTGGCCGTCGTGGCGCTGGCGTGTGTCGACGACATCGGCTGCGGTGCCTGCGTGGGCTCTTACGCGCGTCGATTGGACTTGCGCGGGGCTGCCGTCAACTCATTAACGCGCCGCCGTAATCACAAACGCGCGAATACGGCCGTCGACCGCACCTTTTCCGTAATTCCGCGCCATCGCCTCGGTGGCACGATCCGTCGCTTCTTCAAGGCGTGCGGCACCGCGCGCCTCGATTTCATTCCGCCACGGTGTTCCCTGGCAATAAGCCACCGCTGGGTCGCGCGGCGACGCTGCTTTGCTGCGGGCGTCCACCGCATCGATCGTGACATCGGAAAATCCGGCCTCAGCAAGCTCGGCACGAATCTGCTTGCCGTCATGATAGCCATGCGGTGTGCGCTCCATGAAACGTGGCGGGTCGTCCGGAAATACTTCCGCTAGCGCTTGCGCGATAGTATGGGCGAAATCGTTTTCGGAAATCTTGTCCCACACGTTGAACAGCAGACGGCCGCCGGGTTTGAGGACCCGGCGCGCTTCCCTGTAGCCCTGGACCTTGTCGGGAAAAAACATCGCGCCGAACTCGCAGGCCACGACATCAAAGCTTTGACCGTCAAACGGCAACGCCAGGGCGTCGGCCTGCTTCCAGCTGATCCTTTTGTCGTCCGGTTGTCGTGACATGGCGTAATCGAGCATCGGCTGATTGAGATCGGTCGCCGTGATACGCACGCTCGCCGGCAGACGCGATGCCATGGCGCGCGTCACCACACCGGTTCCGGCTGCTGTTTCCAGCACGGCCTGCGGCGCCGCTTCGGCCACGCGTTTTGCGAGATCGGCCGCGTAGGGCTCAAAGATAAGGGGAACCATCATCCGGTCGTAGAATTCGGGGATCGAACCCGCGAATACCTTGTCCGTCGCGACCATCGCACTGCTCCGCCTGTCGTCGATCGGCGGCATTTAACCACATTAAATTAAGTGATGCCCAGACGCCGCAGGGCGGCAATTTGCCGGTCGCGGGACGCCCGAAAAGTGCTAGCATTTACACAATTGAAAGCGGGAGTTTCGGGGGACTGACAATGCGGGGCGTTTTCAGCACATGCGCGGCGGCAGCCGCGCAACCTCTGCGCCGCTGTGTGCGCCTTGCGGCGCAAAACGGCTTGCGCGGGCACATCATCCCGCTGCTCGTTGCTACGCCGCTCGGCGTCATAGCTTTGTCGTCGACGACGGCTGCGCTCGAACTGCCCAAGCCTATGCCCGTTGAAAGATTTCTCGGCACTGCGGCGGTCGGCGAAAACTACAAGGTCAAGCCGATCGTGCGCAGCGACGGCGTCATGCGCATCTTCGACGTCGACACAAAATATGGCGAGTATTCCTTCGATGGCATCGAGTTCGCCAAGCTGCGCCTGCACGAACTTAATGCGGTCGCAGCGCTCGAGAAAATGTCGCAGTCCGATGCGTTCGGGAAGGCCTTTGGCCAGGCAGCGCTCGGCCCTTTCAAGTTCGGCGCCGATCTCATCACCAAGCCGGCCGATACCGTCGAACGCTCGCTCAGTGGCATCGGCAACATGTTTGAGCGCGCCGGCGCCGGCCTGTCCAACAGCCGCGCCGACCGCGATCCGCTGATGGAGAGCCTGCTCGGCATCAGCGACACCCAGCGCGAACTGGCGGTGGAGCTGGACGTCGACCCCTACACCGATTTCCCGCCGCTGGCGCAGCGGCTCAAGCAAATGGCCGGCGCCATGGCGAGCGGCGGCCTGCCGATCAAGGCCGGCCTGTCGTTCGTGCCCGGCGGTATCGGTATTGCGGTGTCCTCGGTCGCGACCGTGAGCAGCGCCAAGGACACCTTGCGCGACAAGACCGCGGCGCAGCTGATCGCCGAGGTGCGCGGCATTCTGCTGAAACTCGAAATCCAGCAGGACAATATCGACCGCCTGCTGGAAAACCGGAACTACACGCCGGCCGACCTGCTCATCATGGCGCGCGCGCTCAGGGAGCTCGGCGCAGCTGACACCAACATCTTCGTTGAAAAAGCCGCCGGCGCCGGCACACGCAATTACGCCTTCTATTTCCGTCGCCGCGCGCAAATCCTGGCGGCGCACAGCAAGGAGGTTGGCGGCGTTGCGTCCTTCATCTCGGTCGCGGGCCAGCCGATCAATGTCTTGCGCGACGGCAGAATAATCGCGGCCTTCACCTTCGATGACGTGGTCTGGACCGACGTGCAATCCCGCACATTCACAGCCGCCACCGCGGAGATTCACCGGTTAAAACCAGGCGCGGTGCCGGTGCTTGCAACGACCGGCGTGGTGACACCGATGGCGCAGGCCGAGATCACCAAACTCGGCTGGAAGATCGTTAAGTTCAAGCCGCAAGGTTGATCAAAGGGTGATCAAGGGCTGAGCGGCGCCGTCGATCAATCCGACAGCGATCCCAGGCCGTACATGATCCGAAGCACCGGGCTCATTTGCAGGCCGATCTGCCCGAACCAGCCGTTGAAGACGGCAACGACTGTCCCGGTGCGGAAGACCTGCGCAAGCCCGGTGTTCACGGCCAGGCGCAACGCCCAATCCCCGCGCGGCACGACGATCGCATAAGGCTCGACCGACAGATCGTCCGGAAGCATCGTGTAAGCCTGCGCGTCCTTCAGATTGGCGCCGACCAGCAACAACTTGTCGCTGGCAATGGCATCGGCTTTGCCAGACTCAAGCGCGGCGATGGCTTCGCTGCCATCTTTCACCGGGACGACCGTTGCATTGATGTTTTGGGCCTTGAGTTGCTCGACGATGGCTTTTTCGTTCGTCGTACCGGACGCAACGGCTATTTTCTTGCCGGCCATGTCGGCCAATTTGCTGACGTTAGCGGCCTTCGCGACAATGATGCCGGTGCTCTCGACAAAGATGAAACTCGAAAAATCGACTTCTTTCATGCGACCAAGCGTCACCGTGCTGGAGCCGCACTCCAAATCGGCTTTGCCGCTGGCGACAGCCGAAAAGCGGGTCTGCACCGTTACCGGCACCCACTCGATCTTGATTTCCGGGATGCCGAGCTGGGCCTGCATCGATTTCACGACCAACCGGCAAAGATCAAGGCTGTAACCGACCGGCTCTTTTTTGTCGTTCACGAAGGAAAATGGCCTGGCGTCTGCGCGATAGGCGACCTTGATCGTCTTCGTGCTGACGACCGCTTTTAATCGGCTGTTTGGACGGAATCTGCGTCTGCGCGGAGACAGCCGTCACGGAGAAGGCTGTCAGAAACACAGCGGTCAATCTGACTGCGTTTTTCGTCAGATACCCGCGTTCGCGCACGCTCATAGTTGGTCTCCCCCGTTGCATTTGAAAATATTCGCCCAGGCTGAAGGCAACTGAGGCCCGAACGTTGATCTAGATCAATACCCACAGTGTAGCCCCTATCCTTATATGGCGTCTTCAGCTCGAATGTCCGTTCAGCCCGCAACCCGTGAGGATATTTTTATGTTGCAGCGCACGACTATTGCCCTTGGCTACGCACTTGGCTTGTCCATTCTCGCCTGTTCGGCGGGAACGGCGCCTGCGCAAACAATCGGTTATGCCGACGCGCTCGGCCAACTCGGAACGAGTTGCGGCGCCGAAATTGCCAAGTACTGCAAAAACGAGCCTCTTGGTGGTGGCCGCGTCCGCCAATGTCTTCAACGAAATCAGGCCAGCATTTCCCCACGTTGCAGTGGATCGATCACGGCGCTGAGCAATCTCCTTGTTAAAAGGGCGGCCGCTCGCGCTGCCGTCCCGCGTGTCTGCGATGCGGACATCAAACGGATTTGCGCCGGCATCCAGCAAGGCGACGGAAATCTGATGGAATGTTTCTACAAGGCCAAGCGCAACATCAGCGCGGCCTGCCAGCAGGCGGTTGCCGATGCGGGTTACGAAGTGGAGCTCGGTTCTTCGTCGGGATCCGGCAAAATCAACTTGAGCTCCGGCCAACTCGTGAGCAGCCTGCAGGGCGTGGAATCGGCCGCGACCGTCAGCGCCGCGCAATTGCGCCAGCTCGTCAGTCAATCGCTCACCGATCCCAGCCGCACCAATCGTGTGAACCGCGCACCGCTGTTCGGCCAGCTCGATCAGCTTGCTCAATTCACCATCGCCATCCAGTTCGATTTCAACTCCGCGCGCATTCGCCCGGATTCGTTTCGCGCCGTCGGACTGATGGCCGACGCGCTCTATCATCCCTATCTGCAGGGGTATCGCTTCCTGATCGTGGGAAATACCGATGCCAAGGGAAGCCGCGAGTACAACCTCAAGCTCAGCCAGGAACGCGCCGACGCCATTCGCGCCGCTTTGATCGATCCGTTCGGAATTTCGCCATCGCGGATCGAGGCTGTCGGCCTCGGTGAAGAGCAGTTGCTCAACGCCGCCAATCCCGAGGCGGCCGAAAATCGCCGCGTCCAGCTGATCAATATCGGGAAATAGCCCGGCATCGCTGAGCCCTACTCCCGCAGCTTCTCGCTGAACAGCACCATGGTCTTGCGATAGACCTCGGACCTGTTCCACTCGCGCATCACCTGGAAATTCTCGGTGCCCTCGCCGAACGGCGCGCCGGCTTTCCAGCCGTTGGTCTTCAGCAAATTGGCGGTGGAGGCGAGCACATCCGGCACGCTGTGGCGCAGATCGACATGGCCGTTGCCGTCATAGTCGACGCCGTACTTGATGTAGGACGACGGCAGGAATTGCGTCTGCCCGATCTCGCCGGCAAAGGCGCCGATGAGATCGCGCAATGGCAGATCGCCGCGCTGGAGAATTTTCAGCGCCGAGATGAGCTCGTTCTGGAACAGCTCGGTGCGCCGGCAATCATGCGCCAGCGTCGCCAGCGTGCGAACGACCGGGAGCTTGCCCATGTCGCCGGTGCCGTTGTCGCTTTCCAGCGTCCAGATCGCCACGATCAGCTCTTTCGGCACGCCGAATTGCTGCTCGATACGCGCCAGCAGCTGCGCGTTCTTCACCATCAGCCCCTTGGCGCGCTTGATGCGCGGCGGGATCACGCGCGTCGACGCGTATTCCTCGAAGCTCTTGGCGTGAAACATGCCGCGCTGGCGGCGGTCGAAGGCGAGCACGTTCTGGTCGAGCGTGACGCCGGCGAAGGCCTGGTCGATGACGCTGCGCGAGACACCGGCGGCCTGCGCGTCGCGCGCCATGGCCGACAGGAAGGTGTTGAAATCGCCACCGCATTGGGCCGCGTGGGCGGCGGACACCGACAAAAGCACAAACAAAAACAGTGCAATGATCTCGTATGAATCGTCCTGCGTTGCCCCCGCGGTGATCTTTACACCGTCATGGCCGGGCTTGTCCTCAACGCCGTCATGGCCGGGCATGTCCGGCAGCCGCTAGAAGGGCACCGCCGTGCCCGTAAATCGAGATCGCCGGGCAAGCGCGGCGATGACAGCGAGAGGAACAAGCCCGGCCATGACAGTCTCTGGGTTTGAAGGCACTCCGCCGGCACGCGGCCCCGCGATGACAGCCTCGTGATTTGGAAACCCTCCGCACGCTCGCCCGAAAGCGCTAGGATCGCGCATTATAAGAAACGCATCAGAGGGAGCGACCATATGCCTAAGGCTTACTGGATCACGACCTATCGCGAGATCAAGGACCCCGCCAAGCTCGCCGCCTATTCCAAGCTTGCCCCACTCGCGCTTGCGCCTTTCGGCGTGCGTTATATCTGCCGCGGCACGCCCGATGCGACCTACAAGTCCGGGCTGAAGGAACGGGTCGTCGTCTCGGAATTTCCCAGCCTTGAAAAGGCCGTCGCCGGCCACGACAGCCCCGGCTACCAGGAAGCGCTGCGCGCACTCGGCGACGGCGCCGTGCGCGACATCCGCATCATCAGCGGGCTGGAGTGACGCGATAGCGTCCCGGCCGTCCCGATTATTCGCGAGCACCGTCTTCGCCCTCGCTAAGCGGGATGCCCGGCACAAGGCCGGGCATGACCCGGCTGCTCGTCAATAACCCGCCCTCTCACGCAGACGTGTAACTTTGTGTGATGCCGCCGCGCGGCTTTCGTCCGTATATGCAGATGCAAAGTCAATTCCGGGAGATGAAACGATGAAGCATCGCGCCGCCCTTCTCTTCAGCACAGTCTTTGCCGCCGCCCTCGCCTTCGCGCCACTCGCGGCCAACGCCGAACCTGCCGTCACCATTCCGCCGCCGGCGGCCGAAGCCGCCCGCGCAAGGCACGGGCCTCGAGACCGCCGTGCTCGCGGGCGGATGCTTCTGGGGAATCCAGGCCGTCTACCAGCACGTCAAAGGCGTCACCAATGCCGTGTCCGGCTATGCCGGCGGCACGCAGAAGGATGCGCTTTACGAGACCGTCAGCTCGGGCCGCACCGGCCACGCCGAAGCCGTGAAGGTGACCTTCGACCCGCGCCAGGTGTCCTACGGCAAGATCCTGCAGGTCTATTTCTCGGTCGCGCACGACCCGACGCAGCTCAACCGCCAGGGGCCGGACAGCGGCACGCAATATCGCTCGGAAATTTTCCCGCAGAGCGAAGCGCAGGCGAAGGCCGCGAAGGACTACATCGCGCAGCTCGATGCGGCGCATGCGTTCAAGCGCCCGATCGTGACGAAGACCGACACCATGAAGTCGGCGTTCTTTCCGGCCGAGGCCTATCACCAGGATTACGCGATCCATCATCCCTACCAGCCCTACATCGCCATCAACGACGCGCCGAAGGTCGAGAATTTGAAGAAGCTGTTTCCGGACCTCTGGCGCGACCAGCCGGTGACCGTGGCGCAGGCCGAGAAGGGGAATTGATCGGCTTCGTTACCCATGTATGGCCGATAAATAAAAACGGCGGGCACGAGGCCCGCCGTTTTTAGTGTCTGAATGAAATCTAAACTTAGTTATCCAGGAACGACCGCAGTTTGCGGCTCCTACTCGGATGCTTCAGCTTCCGCAGCGCCTTCGCCTCGATCTGCCGGATGCGCTCGCGGGTGACCGAGAACTGCTGGCCGACTTCTTCCAGCGTGTGGTCGGTGTTCATGCCGATGCCGAAGCGCATGCGCAGCACGCGCTCCTCGCGCGGCGTGAGCGACGCCAGCACGCGCGTGGTGGTCTCGCGCAGATTCGACTGGATGGCCGCGTCGATCGGCAAAATCGCGTTCTTGTCCTCGATGAAATCGCCGAGATGCGAATCTTCCTCGTCGCCGATGGGCGTTTCGAGCGAGAGCGGCTCCTTGGCGATCTTGAGGACCTTGCGCACCTTCTCGAGCGGCATGCCGAGTTTCTCGGCCAGCTCTTCCGGGGTCGGCTCGCGGCCGATCTCGTTGAGCATCTGGCGCGAGGTGCGCACGATCTTGTTGATCGTCTCGATCATGTGCACCGGGATGCGGATGGTGCGGGCCTGGTCGGCGATCGAGCGCGTGATCGCCTGGCGGATCCACCAGGTGGCGTAGGTCGAGAACTTGTAGCCGCGGCGGTATTCGAACTTATCGACCGCCTTCATCAGGCCGATATTGCCTTCCTGGATCAAATCGAGGAATTGCAGGCCGCGGTTGGTGTATTTCTTGGCGATGGAAATGACGAGGCGCAGGTTCGCCTCCACCATTTCCTTCTTGGCCTGGCGCGCTTCGCGCTCGCCCTTCTGCACCATGTGGACGATCTTGCGGAACTCGGCGATCTCGACGCCGGTCTGCGCGGCAAGGTCGTGCACCATGGAGCGGATCTCCTTGATGCGATCCTTTTCCTTGGCGACGAAATTCTTCCAGCCTTTGGCCGACAGCTTCGAGACGCGGTTGAGCCAGCGCGGGTCGAGCTCGCCGCCCATATATTGCTTGAGGAAGTCCTCGCGCGCGACGCCGTAGCTTTCCGACAGCCGCATCAGCCGGCCTTCGTTCGACACGAGGCGCTTGTTGATGTCGTAGAGCTGCTCGACGAGTGAATCGATGCGCGCCTGGTTGAGGCGCAGCGACTTCACCTCGGAGATGATCTCTTCCTTGAGCTTCTTGTACTTGCGCTCCTGCGCGGGCGAGAGCGATGAATTCTTCAGGCGGAATTCGATGTCCTGCTCCTGCAGGCGGCGCAGGCGCTTGAACGAATCCGCGATGGTGTCGAAGGTCTCGACGACTTTCGGCTTGAGCTCGGCCTCGATCGCGGCGAGCGACAGGGAATTCTCCATGTCGTCTTCGTCGTAATCGCTCTCGGCCGCGGCCTCGGCCGGATCCTTCGGCTCTTCGCCTCACCGGCTTCGCCCGGCGCCTTGAACGGCGTGGCGGACGGAGGTGCTGCCGGCGGCGCCGGCGTCTGCACGACCTGGAGGTGCGGCGCGCCGGGAACGGGCGTGCCGACAGCGGGAATGATCGGCTTGCCGTCCGGGCCGATCACCGGCGGCTGCATCTTCTGCGCGTCGGGGCCGGCATAGGTCGCTTCAAGATCGATGATGTCGCGGAGGAAGACTTTTCCCTCGTTGAGTTCGTCGCGCCAGATGATGATGGCCTGGAAGGTGAGCGGGCTTTCGCAGAGGCCCGCGATCATCGCTTCGCGGCCGGCCTCGATGCGTTTTGCAATGGCGATTTCGCCCTCGCGCGACAGCAGTTCGACCGAGCCCATCTCGCGCAGATACATGCGCACGGGATCGTCGGTGCGCTCGGACGGTTCTTTCTTTTCGGCGGTGGCGAGCGACTTCGATTTCGCCTCGACGACTTCCGTGCCGGTGTCGTCGTCGTCATCGTCCTCGTCGGCGGCCTTCTCGCCTTCTTCGCCGTCGGCCTCTTCGGTCTCGACGACGTTGATGCCCATCTCGTTGAGCATCGCGTAGATGTCCTCGATCTGGTCGGAGGACACTTCGCCGGAAGGCATTACTTCATTGATCTGGTCGATGGTGACGTAGCCGCGCTTCTTGGCGGCCTTGATCATCTTCTTGACGCCGGCATCGGACAGATCGAGAAGCGGCAGCGGGGACTCCGGCGCGCCTTCTTCCTTCTCCGCAGCCGGTTCTTTTTCCTTCGCCTGAGCCGCTTTTGCCTTGCTCGCCATTCCGTCTCTCCTGGCCCGTCGCCTGTAGCTAACGGCCAAAAAGGGCCGCGCCCGCAACAGGCGCCGCCCACGAATCAGGTCATCCAGTGTCGTCGGAACCCGCTTAAGCTCCGATTAACCTAAAAGAATACCGCTGGAATCGACCCTTATTCCAATCGGCTTTATTGCCGGCCCGGTTACTGCCCAACCGCCCTGCCTTTTTGCGCATGATCTTGTCCGAAAGCCGGTTCCCACTTTTCGGGATCATGCGCAGGCGGCGGACTCATAAGCTACGAACGCCCCGACCGGAAGAGGCTCCAAAGCCCTCAATCAGGGCCTCGGTTCCCTCGACCCGCTCCAGGCGGCTTTTGACGTCGCGCAACCGCAAGTAATTGGCTTCGCTCGCGTCCTGGCCCAGCGCCTGCTCGGCGTCCTTGAGCTCCTTAGTTAGTGAATGCCATTGCCGATGCAAGGCGACAAGCTGCGACCAGGTCACCAAAACATCGTCCGGGGCGGCCTCCGGCTGCGCCCCCCAGACCGAGGGGGTGGTGATCGAGAGCGCAATGCGGGCCACCACCTCGGTGAGGTTGCGGGCGGCGAGTTCCGCCTTGAGCGCCGCGGCATCGAGGGCCGGCGCATGCGCCGCGATGTCGATCAGCGCGCCTTTGATCTTCTCGGCGTCGGGGTGACGGAACTCGAGCGAGGCGAATTCCTCCAGATGGTCATGCAGCAGCCAGGGATGGTTGAGCGCGGCCTGCATGATGAGCGCCTCGCGGCGCGACACCGTCGAGCGATTGCCCCGGTGCACCGGGCTCGACGCCATCTGCTGGCTCACCACCACATAGGGCATCGCCCGGCCCGCGGTGCGTGGCGCGTCGCGGCGCTGCCAATCGCCGCCATTGCGTTCGCGCCAGCTGCCGACCGCTACGCGGGTCGCGCCAGTTGCCGCCGGAACGCTGTTCGCGCTGTTGTGGCCGCGCGGGCGCGAAGAATTGCGACAGGCGTGCGTTGAAATCCTGACGGTAATAGCGCCGCACGGATTCGTCGCCGATCCCGGAGGTGACTTCGTTGATGCGCGCTTCGAGCGCCGCGCGACGCTCCGGCGTATCGAACGTATGTCCTTCCGTTTCGCGCGCCCACAACATGCCGGCGAGCGGCTTTGCTGCGCCGACGACATCGGCCACCGCGTCGCGCCCGCCCGAGCGCACCAGGTCGTCCGGATCCTGTCCCTGCGGCAACAGCGCGAACTTCAAGCTCTTGCCGGGCTTCAAGCGCGGCATTGCGAGATCGACCGCGCGATAGGCGGCGCGCAAGCCGGCATTGTCGCCGTCGAAACAGAGTATCGGTTCGTCCGCCATTTTCCAGATCAGCCCGAGCTGATCCTCGGTCAAGGCCGTGCCGAGCGGCGCCACGGTTGCGGGATAGCCCGCCGTCACCATGGCAATCACGTCGACATAGCCTTCGACCACGATGATGGGCGCGCCCTCATGCGACGCCTGGCGCGCGGCGGCGATGTTGTAGAGCGTTGAACCTTTGTGGAAGAGCTGGCGTCTCCGGCGAATTGAGATATTTCGCTGGCGCATCTTTATCGAGCGCGCGGCCCCCGAACGCGATCACGCGCCCGCGCAAGTCGGTGATCGGGAACATCACACGGTCGCGAAAGCGGTCGAACGGCACCGGGATGTCGTCGCCGGACACCAGCAGCCCCGCCTCGACCATGTCTTCGGTCGGAATGCCATGCGAGCCGAGATGTTCTTTCAGCGCGAAGCGCTCGCCCGTCGCATAGCCGAGCCGGAATTTCAGCTGCGTCGCCGGATCGAGTCCGCGGTCGGCGAGATAGCCACGGCCCTTGGCGCCGGTGCGAGACGCAAGCGTGTCCTGGAAGAATTTCGCGGCGAGCTCCATCACGTCGTGCAGCGTCTTGCGGCGCGCATCGCGCTGCTCGTCCTCGCGCGAGACTTTCGGCAGCGCCACGCCCGCCATCTGCGCGAGACGCTCGACGGCTTCCGGGGAACGTGACGCCTTCGCTCTCCATGACGAAATCGAAAATGCTGCCGTTCTTGCCGGAGGAGAAATCGAACCAGGCCTGCTTCTGGTCGTTCACGAAGAACGACGGCGTCTTTTCCTTGTTGAACGGCGACAGGCCCTTGAATTCGCGGCCCGCGCGAATGAGCTTCACGCGCCGGCCGACGACTTCCGAGACCGGAAGGCGGGCTTTCAGCTCGTCAAGGAACTGGGGCGTGAAGCGCATGGGTTTCGCGACTCGGTGCGCTCCTATCATAGGCCCCCAAATTGAGACTTTCCGGGGCGAAGCCGAAACACGCTCGGCCAGCTGCCCTTTCAGGCCCATCCTAGTTTTCCACAGGGCTGACTACCCGGCTGTGGAGGGGACAGCCCTCCACCCGTGTCATGGCCGGGCTTGTCCCGGCCATCCCGCTTAGCGGGCAAGGCCGTGCGATCCCTAAGCGGGATCACCGGGACAAGCCCGGTGATGACAAAATGGAGGGCGGCATGGGAGACACCATGCCAGCGGGAGAGAGACCATCAGGCATGCCCACCAAAACCTTCCTCCTCGTCCACGGCGCCTGGCATGGCGGCTGGGCCTGGGTGCGCGTGGCCGACCGGCTCAAGGCGCACGGACATCGTGTGTTCACCCCGACCCTCACGGGCCTCGGCGAGCGGGCGCACCTGCTGCACCCCGGCATCAATCTCTCGCTGCACATTGCCGACGTGCTCGGCCTGATCAAATACGAACGGCTCACCGATTTCGTTTTGGTCGGGCATTCCTATGGCGGTTGCGTCATTTCCGGCGTGGCCGAGGCTGTCCCGGACACCATCCGCTCGATCGTCTTTCTCGACGCCTTCATCCCCGACAATGGCGATGCCACGGTCGATCTGGTGCAACCGGCGGTGCAGGAGATCATCCAGGCGGCGCTGGAGCGCGGCGACACAACGGTGCCGGTGCGCAGTGCCGCGGCGTTCAACGTCAACGAGAACGACCGCGCCTGGGTGGATTTGCTTGCCGGGCCACAGCCGATCGGCACCATGACCGAAAAGATCAGGCTCACGGGTGCGCGCGAGCGCATACCGAAGAAGACCTATATCCGCGCGTCAGGCTACCCGAACGTCTCGTTTGAAAAAGCCCACGCGCGCGCGAAGGCCAACCCGAACTGGCGGACCTACGAGGTGCCGTGCGGCCACGACGTGATGATCGACGCGCCCGACCGGCTGACGGATATCTTGATCGAGGTGGGGTGAGCTTGCATCCGCTTGTCATCGCCGGGTGCGTCTGCCGACGTCATCACCGGGCTTGTCCCGGTGATCTCGATCAAGGGCCGCACTGCCTTCCTAAGCGAGATGGCCGGGACAAGTTTACAGCCGGGCCGGCCGGCGGCCGGACCCGGTTGCCCGGCCATGATCGGCGGGGCGATGCGTGCAAAGCACGCCGTCTTTCAGATGGCGCATGCCCGGTGATGACGCCCACCGCGGTAAGCTTATGGACGATCATCATCCGGTCAGCGGATTGACGCGCTTGGACCTGACCTAACATCATCCGGATCGGGCTTTCGTCCATCTGTCATCACCGGGCTCACTCCGTTCCGTCATCACCGGGCCTGTCCCGGTGATCTCGATCGAGGCGGGGACTGCCTTCCTAAGCGAGATGGCCGGGACAAGCCGGGCGGCAATGACCTGCTGTGCGAAAGCCCGGTGATGACAGCGGAAAGGCGGCACGCTCCGGAATGCTTTTTGGTGAAACAGTACTACGTCTACATTCTCGCCAGCCGTCCCGGCGGTGCATTGTATGTCGGCGTGACAAATAACCTCATCCGGCGGGTCCGTGAGCACCGGAATGCTCGCGTTGCGCGCCACACGGCGAAGTATGCAATCAATAAACTTGTTCATTTCGAAATTTTCGACTCTGCGCACGCCGCAATCCAGCGAGAAAAGAACATCAAACATTGGCCTCGTGCGTGGAAAACAAAAATCATTGCGGAAAAGAACCCGGCATGGCGCGACCTTTACGATGAGATCGTATAGGCGGCGTCGACGACAGCCCTTCCGTCGTCATCGCCGGGCTTGATCCCGGCGATCCCGCTTAGGTGGGCCAAGAAGGCTGTACCCGACGAATCGGGATGGCCGGGACAAGCCCGGCCATGACGTCGAATCGCCAGTCTAGGATACTGCTTGCCACACTAAAAATTGGAACACTCGTCACCAGAATGATCGCCGCCCGCAACGCGAGACACGCATGCTCACCCTGACCACGCTGCCGCTATGGCTTTCCGCCCTCCTCATCGTCGCCTTGCCGACGGCCATTGCCATGGTTGGTCCATTCATTGTCCGGCGTTTTGTCCGGTTCGAACGGCTGCGCACCAACAACGAAGTCGCCGGATTCAAGTTCGCGACCGTCGGCGTCCTCTATGCCGTGCTGCTGGCCTTCGCGATCATTGTCGTGTGGGAAAAGTTCAACGTCTCGGAAAATGATGTCGCCAAGGAGGCGGGCGCGGCAGCGACAATCTATCGCCTGTCGGACGGATTGAACGCCGAGCGCCGTACCGCCTTGCGCGGCGTCATGAACGCCTATCTCAGCGCCGCGATCAGCAAGGATTGGCCGGCCATGGAGCGAGGCACGCTGGATCCCGGCGTCACCACCTCGCTCAGCAATATCTATGTGACGCTGCTCAATGCCCGTGCCGGCGCTGGCGCGGACACTGTGCTGATCTCGGAGATCTTGCGCCAGCTCGACGAGATCAGCGTGGCGCGCCGGGCGCGTTTCGTCACTGCCGATGGCAATATCCCGGAGATTTTCTGGTTCGTTCTGTTCGGTGGCGCCATCGTCACGGTGGGTTTCACCTTCTTCTTCGGCACCCAGAACCTGCACGCGCAAGCGCTGATGACGGGCGCGCTTGCGGCGCTGGTCTTTTCCGCGCTGTTGACGGTGATCGTGATCGACCACCCGTTCGCCGGCAGCGTGAAAGTCGAGCCGGAAGCGCTCATGCACGTGCTGGAAGACTTCGGCGGCGTGTCGCGGCGGTAAGCGGCGCACGGGTTACGGCCTTGCTGTCATGACTGGCTGTCCCACACTGTCATCGCCGGGCTTGTCCGGCGATCTCGCTTAGGCGGGCAAGCGTGCCATATGGATGGCCGGAAAGCCCGGCCATGACTGGTGCCGCTAGCGGCCCTTCGCGGCGATCTGGCCTTCGAGCTCCTGGGATTCGGAGCAAGCGGCAGCGCCACAAATCGCCTTGATGCGATCGAGGTCGCCGCGCGCTTTGGCGAGATCGCCTTGCGCAACATAGAGCGCACCCGAGTAAACCAGCGTGCTGATGTGATTGGGGTCGGCGGCGAGCGCCCTGTTGTACCAGTTGCGCGCCTCGCCCGGATTGCCGAGCTTGGCGTAGGCAAAGCCGATTGAACTTGCAATGTCGGGATGATCGTCAAAGCCAAGCGATTTCATCGCGGCGATACCGGCTTCGTATTTTCCAGAGAGTATAAGCGCACGCGCCGTCTGGAAATTGTTGGCCGGCTGCTGCGCCGGCGCGGCCGGCGGTTGCACGACGACGGGCATTGGCTGCGGCTGGACTATGACCGGCGCCGGCTGCGCGGCGGCCGGTGGCGGCACGGGTTTAGGCGCCGGCGTCACGCGTTCTTTGACTTCTTCCTTCTCCTTGCGTTTGGCTTTCGGCTCGGCCTCGCGCTCCTTGCGCTCTTTGCGCGCGGCGGGTTTGTCCGAGGGGCCGTCGATGTAGTTGCGGTTGCAGAAGCCGCCAATGCCGGAAATCGCCGCCAAGCATTGTTCATAAGTATTGAAGCCGCAATTGGTGCTGCCATTGCGATAAGCCGCGCACCAGGCCGGGCCCGCGGCTGCGGCAGGCGCGGCAAGCCCGAGCATCGCTGCAATCACCAGACCGCAAAGAGCAAGAATTCGCATCACAGCCTCCGCGGCGAACGCATTAAAGTCAGCCACATCTTCCGCCGCAGTTGCCACGACCGCCCTGGTCGGAACACTTCCGCGGTCGGATGTCCGCCCGGACGCCACCACCCGGGAAGCCCGGACCGATCTGGATATTGAATTACGGCGGCGAACCGGATGGCACCGGATTATCGGAATTTGGTTTGGTCGTCGGCTTGCGTGGTTTCTTGGGGGTTCTTTTCAACTCCTTCGGACTCACACATTTGCCGTTCACTAGCAATTTCCCGGACGCTGCATTCTCGGTTGAAGGACTTTCCGCCCGGACATCTGGCGTAGTCGGCCAGTTTCCGTTCGAAGGTTTTCGCCACCGGTGCAGTTGGTCCCGGCGTGCCGCCGCAAGCACCGGTTTGGAGGTCGCGGGCGTTGCAGCATGATCCGTCAGCCTTACGCGGCGCGTTGAAGGGGCAGCCGGTGGTCACTGGACCGCAATTCGGGACCCTGGCAACCCGGATCGACAAAGAAGCATTGGCCGTTGAGGCCCATCCTTGTGCCTTCGGGGCAGGTCACCGTGATCGTCGGTGGCGGCGGTGGTGGTCGTGGCGACGGTGGCGGCGTGGCGAGACACTGGCCGACCCCGGCAGGGACATCTTGCGTCATGCAGGAAATATCTGGGCCGGGCGGACCCGAGGTATTGGGCGAACGCCCGGGCATCGAGACGCAATTCTTAAACTTTGCTCCGGGCTTATAGTGGCGAGGAGGCAGCGAGTAAGTTTGCGTTTCCCCTGGACCAATCGTGACCGAGTCGTGCGCCCGAGCGATCCCAGGCCTGGGTCACTTGGGTCACTATTGGGATCCTCATCATACATCGTGAGCGGACCCGAGTAGGTCGCCGTCCCGTTATTTTTGACGCTCACTGAGAATTCACACACCTCACTATAAGCCCCGCCGACTGAGGACATGCAGCAGTTGTTGAGGATCTTCGTAATCGTCACATTTGGTGGGAACGGTAACCTTTTGCAGTCGCGGGAAACTGTCGGTAGGGACTTCCCAGGCAAAGGCAGCGTAGGATTTCCAATCGCAATTCCATCTTGCCCAGGCTGATTCGTACCAAGTGCCGCGCAGTTCTCCGCATAAGCCGGACCGGGCGCATTTGGATCAACTTCTTGTATAAACGCCAAGCTGAACCTCCCCGCCGGCAGCAAGCGGTTCATTCAGCCGGCATACTTGCGACGGTGGCGCGCCGGGAGCAGCCGTGCAGGTCCACACTGAGGCTGGGCTATCAAACACCAATTATTGACGACCGCAGGTGGGGTTGGCGTCTCGATGACTGCAACCTCCGACGCTGGGGCGTCGCCTTCGTTTTTAACCGTGACGATGAACTGACAAGTTATTGCCCTGCCGCCCACATAGCGGTCGTCGGGCTCATAGGTGCAAAGAGAGCCGGTCTTGGTAATCGTTACTTCGGGTTCTTGTTGTCCGGGTCGCATCGTTTCGTCAGCTTATCAATGTTGGCCCGACGGGCAGCAACTATTCCACCGTAGACCCAAGTCGCCGGATCGGAAGGGTTGCACAGCTGCGCCGTCGGCACGCATGCGCCCGTCTGCCGGTTCCAGTGCGTACCGGTACCGGTCGGGCAGCAGCTCTCGGGCGACTGGTCGCACTGCGATGGCGGAATGCACGTGTACGAGCCATTAACGGAAGTCCCGTGATAACCGGGCTCGCAGACACATTCGCTTTCCGGAGCGCCCGTCACAGGGTCCTTCGCCTGCACCATGTGAGGGCCGCAGCCATTGGATTGCTTGCACGTGCCATCGGCATTGGGCTTGCTGCCGTCCGGACACGCACAATAAGTGCCGCCGCGGCACATATTCGGTGGCTGGCGGACCGGCGGGCCCGGCTGGCAATGATCATTGGTGAAGACTTCTCCAGGACCGCAGTCAGATTCCCTTTGCGGCGCGTCTGGTGGCCGTGGGAGCTGCGCGTTGGTCGCCGTTGGCAGACCATTTCTGCTCGCACTTCGCTTGACCGGAACAAGCCCGGCCGGACACTTCGGCGCCTGGCAACGTCCCTCGCTGTATAGTCTCGTCTGAATTGCAGTTCATCGGCGGCGGCGCGCACTTTCCGTTGATGCGCACGTAGCTCGCCGGGCAACCGCGATAGGTACAGCAGCCGTTGGAAAATTCCGTGCCCGCGGGACAGGTGGGCGGAAACCGGCAAACGCCATCGACATCGAACAGTCCCGGCGGACAAATGAGCACGACCGGCACAATCGGCAGCGCCGCCTGCCCGCACACCCGCCAGATGACGACGTCGCCCATAGTGCCGCGCGTCTGCGGATCGTCGAAGCGGTCGTCGTAGTCGATGAAATAAGTCTCGAACGGCGGCTCGTTCAGCGGCCGCAGCAGACGGGTCGAATTGCCCTGCAGCCCGTCGACGATCAGCGGGCCGCCCGCCTGCAAGCGCTGAATGATGGCGCGGTCGCGCGCGTTGCGCAGCTGCTCGCCGGTGCTCCAGAGCGTGCCGCCGCACACCGCGCGGTTGATGTTTCCGGCCGGATCGTAGCCGTAGCCGATGGCGATGCCGCCATTGTCGTTGCGAAGAGTCGGCGGGAAGCCGATGGCATATTCCTTCGGCACCGGGAACCAGAGATCGCGGCTCGGCGGATCATCCGGGGTCTTCGGCCGGAAGCGCAACACGCGGTTCTCCGGCGATTCCGCCAGCGCCTTGTAGTCATAGGCGCCGGTCGGCGCGCCGCGCTCGGCGACCAGCATGTCGCCGTTATCGTCGAACAGAATCTCGGAGACTTCCGAATTCGGCAGCGCGCCGCGCGGCACCGACACTTCGCCGCGCGCATCGGGGCCGAACGAACCATCGGGCAAAATCGAAACCGACCAGATGCGCAGGCCGGCGGCGACCGCGTAATAGAGACGGCCGCGGCTGACCGCCATGCCGAAGACACGCCGCGCCGGCGGCGCATAGGCCCAGGTCGCCGGATTGCCGCTGTCGAACGTCGGGCTCTCGATGTTCAGCCGCTTGCGCGGATCGAAACCGATCGGCGGCAGGCCTGCCACGCTCAGCGCCTGCGTGCCGTGATCGAAACGTCCGCGTTCGACGCCGTCGAGCGTGAAGCGATGGATCATGCCGGTGTCGCGGTCGGCGACGAAGAGCTGACGCGATGCGGGATCGAATGCGAGCGCCGCCGAGCGCCGGTCCTGAATTCGGCACGCCGCCGAGCATGACATTGGCGAACAAGGTCACCGCGCCGGTGCTGCCGTTGATCTTCCAGATCGAACCCGGTCCGCCGTCGACCGTGATCGGGCCAAACAGGCCGGGCATGAAGGCCGCGTTCGGCGCGCCGCGGCGCGAACGATCGGGCACGCCATCGCCATCGGCATCCGGCACAACGATCGGCAGACCATAAGCCGAGCTGGCCGCGGCGTAGATGTTGGGCGGGTTGGCGTCGTCGAGCGCGAGCGAAAACACCTGGCCGATCTGGCGCGCTGTCGCGGTGAAGGGCTTGGGTGCCGGCACGAGCTGGCGCTTGCGGCGGCCCGCCCATGCGGGCGAGACCGATCACCCGCAATGAGGGACCATCGAGGTCGATATAGGTTTTATCGATGCGCTGCGGTTCGGGCGGTGGCGGCGGACCAAGGACGACCGTGCCGGAAAAGCCTGCGACGGCCGCATCGCCGGTCGGCAATACGGGAAGTGCGTTCTGCGCATTCGCGGCTGCAGAGAGGCACAAAAGACAAAATAAAATTGCCGCGCAGCGTCTCACCACGGTCGCCCCCCGCAGGTCGTGCTCGCAAAATTTAATGGAGGTACTCTAGGACGGTATTTGACCGGAGCGCAATCAGGCTGGGCCAGTTTGGTCGTTTATGTCGTCGACATGACATGGCCGATGTTTGGGACAGTTGGTCGATTCCGAGGGCGCGAAGCCCGTCATCGCCGGACTTGTTCCGGCGATCCCGCTTAAGTGGGCAAGGCCGTGCCTCGACTAAGCGAGATGGCCGGCATCAAGCCCGGCCATGACGCTGTTTTGCTGTGTAGGCGCGCCTACTGCGGCTCCAGCCCCGATGCCTTCACGACATCCTTCGCCGCCGCGCGGTCGGCCTTGATCTCGGCCGCAAACTCGGCCGGCGTATTGATGGCCGGCACCTGCCCGCGGTTGATTACATATTTTTCGACGAATTCCTTGTCCGAGAAGACCCGCGTGACTTCGCTTGCGATCTTGTCGACGACCGGCTTCGGCGTACCCGGAGGCGCAAACAGCCCGTACCAGGTCTGCGAGGGCGCGCCCTTGTAGCCGAGATCGGCGAGCGTCGGCACGTTCGGCAACAGCGGCGTACGGATGTTGTTGACCAGCGCCAGCGCCGTCATTTTGCCACCGCGGAGATGCCCCATCACATTGCCGATGCCGAGGAGACCGATCGGCGTCGAGCCGCCGAGAATGGCGTTGGTCGCCTCGCCGCCGCCCTTGAACGGCACGCGCACCCAGTCAGCCCCTTTGGTTTTTTTCAGTTCATCCATGTAGACAACGCACGGGATCGAGGCGGTGAGGTAGGAGAGCGTACCCGGCTTCGCCTTCGACACCGCGACGAGGTCGTCGACCGTCTTGGCGCCAAGATCGGAGTTGATCACCAGCGCCTGGATCAGGTGAAACAGGTTGATGATCGGCGTGAGCTTGTCCGGATCGAACGAAATATTCTTGTAGAGGTACTGATTGTAGACCATCGGATCGGCATTGATGATGCAGATCGTGTAGCCGTCCGGCTGCGCATCCTGGCAGGCGCGCGAGGCGATGTTGCCGGCGCCGCCCGGGCGGTTCTCGATGATGATCGGCTGGCCGAGACTCTTGTGCAGCTCCTCGCCGAGCACGCGCATGAAGATGTCGCTGATGCCGCCGGCGCTCGAGGTGGTGAGCACGTGGATCGGGCGGGTCGGGTAGTCGTCGGCCAGGGCCGAGGTTGCGAATAGCGCAGCGCCGGCAATCGTGGCGGCCAGAAATTTCTTCATGTTGTTCTCCCCTAAGTTTACTTTGGCTTTTGACTCTCCCCGTCATCCTGAGGTGCCCGGCCGAAGGCCGGGCCTCGAAGGATGATCGGCCGCCACCCTTCGAGGCTCGGCGGTTTCACCGCCTCGCGACCTCAGGGTGACGGCTACTGTTATTGCTCAGCTTCGCCTTCACCATCCCGCTCGCCTTGGCCATATCCATCTGCCCGGCATATTTGCCGCGCAGGACGCCGATGACCTTGCCCATGTCCTTCATGCCGGCAGCGCCGGTTTCCTTCACCGCCGCCTCGATCGCCGCCGTCATCTCGGCCTCCGACATCTGCTTGGGCAGGTAGCCGGAGATGATGGCGATCTCTTCCTGCTCCTGCTTCACCAGGTCGGCGCGGCCGCCCTTCTGGTACAACTCGACCAATTCCTGCCGCTGCTTGATCATCTTCTGCAGGATTGGCAGCACGTCGGCATCGGTCAGCGCCGGCTTGCCGGCGCCGCGCGCCTCGATATCGGCATTCTTGAGCGTGGAATTGACCATGCGCAGCGTGGAAACCGCCCGCTCGTTCTTGGCCTTCATCGCCTCGGTCAGAGCCTTGTTAATGTCGTCGCGCAGCACGGGAACCCCTTTCGTGGTGTCTTAATCCGGTTGGGGGCAGCACCCGGCGGCCCCTTGCCTCTCACACTATAATACGCAAGTAAGAGCCCATGACCCAGACGAAAGCCGCCCCCGCCGGGACTTCTGGCGAATCTTGGGCTGAGCCCAAGCCAACGGCGCTTTTGGTATTGGCTGACGGGACCGTTCTGGAAGGCTTCGGACTGGGCGCCACCGGGCACGCGGTCGGCGAGGTCTGCTTCAACACCGCCATGACGGGCTATGAGGAGATCCTCACCGACCCGTCCTATGCCGGACAGCTCATTACCTTCACCTTCCCGCACATCGGCAATGTCGGCACCAACGAAGAAGACATCGAGACCGTCAACATGGCGGCCACGCCGGGCGCGCGCGGCGTCATCCTGCAAAGCGCGATCACCGCGTCATCAAACTATCGCGCCACCAAAAACCTCAACGACTGGCTCAAGGCGCGCGGCATTATCGGTTTGTGCGGCATCGACACGCGCGCGTTGACCGCGCTGATCCGCGTCAACGGCATGCCCAATGCCGTGATCGCGCACGCGCCGAACGGCAAGTTCGATCTCGCCGCCCTCAAGAAAGAAGCCAAGGAGTGGCCGGGCCTCGTCGGCATGGATCTGGTGCCGATGGTGACAAGCGGACAACGTTTTACCTGGGACGAGACACCGTGGGGCTGGGGCACCGGCTTCGGCCGCCAGACCAATCCGCAATTCCATGTGGTCGCGGTCGACTACGGCATCAAGCGCAACATCCTGCGGCTGCTGGCGGGCTCCGGCTGCAAGATCACCGTGGTGCCGGCCAAGACATCGGCCGACGACATCATGGCGCTCAAGCCGGACGGCGTCTTCCTCTCGAATGGCCCGGGCGATCCGGCGGCGACCGGCGAATACGCGGTGCCGGTGATCAGGAAACTGATCGACTCCGGCACGCCGACCTTCGGCATTTGCCTCGGCCACCAGATGCTCGGCATCGCGGTCGGCGGCAAGACGATGAAAATGCATCAGGGCCACCACGGCGCCAATCATCCGGTGAAGGATCTCACCACCGGCAAGGTCGAGATCACCTCGATGAACCATGGCTTCGCCGTTGATAAAGAGTCGCTACCGAAGAATGTCGAGCAGACGCATGTGTCGCTGTTCGACGGCTCCAATTGCGGCATCGCGCTCAAGGACAAGCCTGTGTTCTCGGTGCAATATCACCCCGAGGCGTCGCCCGGCCCGCGCGACAGCCATTATCTCTTCACCCGCTTCGTCGAGATGATGCGGCAGGCCAAAGAACTCCAATAAGCGGAAGATCGCCTGACTGACTGTCATGGCCGGGCTTGTCCCGGCCATCTCGCTTAGGCAGGCACCGTGCCTTCCTAAGCGGGATCACCGGGACAAGCCCGGTGATGACAAAAAAGAGAACAACCATCCTCCATGACCAACTGGATCGACTTCTACGATTTCAAGCATTCGGTGATCTATGTGAATGCGCGTCACCGCGACGTGCATTACCGCACCATTGCCGAGGACATCCGCAAGCTCGTGCCATCACCAACCGCGCATGTGCTCGACTATGGCTGCGGCGAGGCAACCTCGGCCGATCTGGTCGCCGCCGTCTGCGCCCAACTGATCCTGGTGGAAGCCGCGCCCAATGTGCGCGCCTCGCTCACCACTACGTTACGCCGGCCATCCGAAGATCACTGTCATCTCGGCCGAGCAGGCCGCCGCGCTGCCCAAGGGCTCGTTCGATCTCATCGTCATGCATTCGGTCGCGCAATATCTGCAGTGCCGCCGAACTCGACCGGCTGCTCGCGATATTCCATTCCTTGCTCAAGCCGGGCGGACTGTTTGTGCTCGGCGATATCGTGCCGCCGCATCTGGCCGCGCCGGCGGCGGCGCTCGCACTGCTGCGCTTCGGTGCTGCGAACGGATTCTTCTGGGCGGCGGCCTTCGGACTGATGCGGATCTTTGTGTCCGACTATTTGCGGCTGAAGAAAACGGTCGGGCTGTCGCACTACGCGGAAGCGGACATGCTGGAGAACTCCAGCGCGCCGGTTACGCGGCCCAGCGCGCCGGTCACAATATCGGCCACAATCAGCAGCGCATGACTTTCCTGGCGCGGCCGGTTTAGTAGTCTCTCGTCATTCCGGGACGGCGTGAAACGCCGGACCCGGAATCCAGATGCACGCAAGCACAGTGCCCGTTTCTGATTCCGGGTTCGCACTAGCGTCGGCGCGCGTGTCGGTGCGCCCCGGAATGACAACGTCGATGCCGTTCTCATTATGTCGACTAACCCCGCATTAACCGCACCGCACGATCCGTCGACCGCCGTACACTTGCAGCAAGGGCGACATCCTATTGCTGCAAACGGGCCGGTGGCGGAGTGGTGACGCAGAAGCCATGCAAGGTCTTCCAGCCTGGTTCGTTTCCAGGCCGGGCCTCCACCCGCCTTCGCTTACGCTTCGGCGCGGCAAGGCCTTCGCCGGGCGGGTGCCGCGTCGTAGCGCGGAGCGCGAAGACGGGTCGCTTCGGCGCAGCATGCCCCTTGCGCGAAGGCGATCGCGCCGAAGCTCGTAGAGCGAAGGCGG
>CAWFPY010000009.1:0-298543 GCA_963817815.1 uncultured Alphaproteobacteria bacterium
GCATTCGTCACGAGAACTTGATGGCCCGCAGCTCAGCTACCCGAATATTACTAGTGGTCACCATATCTGACGAGACCACGCACCGGGGAGCTTTCGCAATGTCACAGTCACCTTCACCAACGATGTTTTCGGCAACAGATTCCTATGCCGAACGTGGCGCAGACACGCTTGCGCTTGTTGCACGTTTGCTCATCGGCTGGCTTTTTCTCGACTATGGATGGATGAAGCTTCTCGGTCATGACGGCACTGTACGTTATCTCGCCAATCTTCACGTACCGGTGCCGGAATTGATGTATTGGCCGGTGATGCTGGCCGAGCTTGTAATCGGCATTGCGCTCATCCTCGGTATTGCGACGCGATACACTTCTCTTTTCACTTTTGTCTATCTCATCATTGCGACTGCAATTGCGCACCGCTATTGGGAGGTACCTCCAGCGGCGGTCGGGGCGCAATACGCCAATTTCTGCAAAAACCTCGCGATCATGGGCTGCACATTGCTGCTCTACGTGCTTGGCGCCGGACGGTTCTCACTCGACGCAAGGCTGCGTCGAAGCTGAAATCATCAATCGCCGGGCAATGTCCGCTATTGGATCTTAGCTGACATGCGAAAAAATTCCGCTGAGGTCTGATTTGAGGGGATAATGCGGATACCGCGCAAAACTCCAAAATTGTTCGGTAATGATCCAACTCGGCCGTGAATTGTCGAAATAGACGAGCACTGGACCAAACTTCTATGGTCTCAACGTCGGCGCTCGAAGGGTGGGCACCGTCCCCCGCTTGAGCCGCGGTTTATCAACCCCCGAACCTCGCTTAACTTTTAATCCTGTGCAAAAATTGCGAAATGCGCTCTTCCGCGGCGCGGGAGAGGGTCGCTCTTAAATGCATTTCACGGTCAGATTTTGCGCCGCGCAATCGATATAAATCGGAACGAACGACAAGGGAGGAAAAGTGATGCCAGTCGTGACACGAGCGGGATATCGACCCACTGCAGCATTTTTAGCCAGCATTGCCGCGGTGATTATCGCCCCCGGCTTTGCCGCAGCGCAGACCTACGGCTTCGCGACCATGCAACCGGGCACGCTCAATCACACCTCGGCCTCAGCGGTCGCCAAGGTCCTGAAGGAAAAAGCGGGCCTGAATGTCGTGGTTCAGCCGACCGCTGGCGAATTCGTGTTGATCCCGCTGGTCGGCCGCGGCGAGGCCGAGTTCGGCATCGCCAATATTTTCGAAGTGGAAGCGGCCAAGGCTGGCAATGCCAATCTTCGGCTCATTGGGTCGCTGCATCCGCTGCGCGGCGCCTTCTGGGTGCGGAAGAATACCGACATGAAAACCATGGCCGATCTCAAGGGAAAGAAGGTCGGCATGGGCTATTCCGCCATGCGCACCATTGATCCGCTCGTGCGGGCAATGCTCGCGACCGGCGGATTGACCGAAAAGGACGTGACGCCGGTACTGATCCCGAACGTCATCCGCGGCGCCGACGATTTCACGTCCGGCGCAGCCGACATGTTCTTCTTCGCCTTTGGCGCGCCAAAAGTGCGTGAAGTGGACGCCACTGTCGGCGGCATCCGGGCTTTGGAGATCCCCGAAAGCGGGATGGCGGCCGCCAGGAAAATTGTGCCCGAAGGCTACCTCACGCCTGCGGTTCCTAATCCCTTCTTCGTCGGCGTCGAAAAGCCGATGGGCGTCTACACCTGGGACAACATGATCTTCACCAATGCAAAGGTAAGTGACGACGCGGTCTACAAGCTCATAGACACGCTGGAAAAGAACAAGCCGGACCTAGTCTCGATCCAGCCGGCCTTGCGAGATTTCTCGGCCGCGGCGCTCTACAAGTCCTACGACATTCCGTATCACCCCGGCGCCTTGAAGTATTTCAAGGAACACAACATTCAGGCCAAGGCCATCCAGTGAGTGAAGAGCGGATCATTCCCGATGCGGCGGAATTTGCCTCCGCCGCATCCAGGTCCACTGTTTTCTGGACCAATGTCTTTCAATCGCTGCTGGTGGCGTCCGTCGTGCTCTGGGTGCTCGATATACCCAGACAAGTCTTCAACGTATCGTTCTATACCGAACAGCTTTTGACCATCTGTCTCGGCCTGACATTGGCACTCGCCTATATCGCCGATACGTCGCGGCCGCGGCACTGGTTCGACTGGGCAGCAGTTGTTCTTTCGATCGGGCTCTGTGCCTACATCACGGTCCGCTATGCCACGCTTACCGACGAAGCGGCGCAGATTCCGTTAAGCGGCCTGATCGTCAGCGGTCTGCTGATCCTGCTCATCATGGAAGCAAGTCGCCGCACCAATGGCTGGGGTTTCGTCAGCATGATCGCGGCCATGGCGATTTACGTCTATATCAGCCCGCATCTGCCCGGCGATTTCCAGACGCGTTACGTCTCGCCGCAAAGGATGACCGTATATCTCGGCCTCGATATTAACGGCGCGATCGGCTCCATACTGCAGGTCGCGGTTATGGTGGTGATCCCGTTCACGATCCTCGGCCAGGTGCTTGCGCGAACCGGCGGCGCCGATTTCTTTGCCGATATTTCAATGTCGGCGATGGGCAGCTTCCGTGGCGGCGCCGCCAAGATCGCGGTTGTCGGCTCCGCCTTGTTCGGCATGATTTCCGGCAGCGCGGTGAGCAACGTGCTCGCGGTCGGCATCGTCACGATTCCGACCATGGTCCGTTCAGGCTTTACGCCCTACCGCGCCGGCGCCATCGAGGCAGTCGGCTCGACTGGCGGACAGTTGATGCCGCCGGTCATGGGCGCCGCCGCTTTCATCATGGCCGAATTCCTACAGGTGCCCTACGGAGCGGTCTGCATTGCCGCCACGATTCCGGCGCTGCTTTATTACGCGTGCCTGTTCTTTCACGTTGATCTGGAAGCCGCCAAGCACAAGATCGGCGCCGCCAAGGTCGCCGACGCGCCCAGGGTGAAGGATGTGCTGAAATCCGGCTGGCATTTCCTGGTGCCGATCGTGTTCCTGGTATTCGCACTGATGTACCCGGACGTGACGATGCTCACGCCGGAAAAGGCGGCCATCGTCGCTACCGCAATCTTGATGGTGCTGGCGATGATTTTCGGCTACCGGGGCAAGCGCCTCGGCATTCTCGATATGCTCAAGGCCATCATGGAAACGGGCCGAGTATCGCTCGATATCATCCTGATTGGCGCCGCCGCTGGTGTCATGGTCGGGATCATGAGTATTTCCGGCCTTGCCTTCAGCATGACGATCCAGCTCTTGGCGCTGGCGGGCGGCAACGTATTCCTGCTGCTGTTGCTGATCGCGGTACTAGCCTTCGTGCTCGGTATAGGCCTGCCGACGGTGAGTGTTTACATCCTGACCGCGACACTGCTGGCGCCAGCGCTGATAAAGTTAGGCGTGACGCCAATGGCAGCGCATATGTTCGTCATGTACAACGGCATCCTGTCGATGATTACGCCGCCGGTTGCCTTCGCCGCCTATGCCGCCGCCAATATCGCGCGCACCGACGGTTGGACGACCGGTTGGATTGCGTGCGTCGTCGGCTGGAGCACCTTCCTGCTGCCGTTTCTATTCGTTCTCACGCCAAGCCTGCTGATGGATGGAAGCGTGATTGAGATCGTCCTCAATTTCAGCCGAGTGCTGTTCGGCATCTGGCTTGGCACCATGGCGGCAGTCGGCTTCTCGTTTGCGGGGCTCAAGGTAGTGGCGCGCGCGCTCTACGCGGTCATAGCGCTGGCGGTCGTATTGCCGCCAGAGACTTTTGCGGGCGCAATTTGGATTAATGCCGCGGGAGTGACAGCGGCCGTAGTTGTGCTCACCATCGATTGGATGCGCGAGCGGACGTCACGCAAATCCGGGGTGGCAGAGGCGCCGGCAACGCCCTATTGAACGAGGTCCGTTTCTTCAGCGCCTCTTTACCGATGCATCCAGCATCTAGCGTTCGTTCCTGTCGAACCTGGGCCTGCATTCCTGATATCGCGCGGTGTGGCTCCAAAGCGTCGTTTGAAAGATCTATTGAAATAAGATAGGTCGCCAAATCCAACGTCGTAAGCGACTGTGGCTACTGCGCTCTGGACCCGCCGCGGTTCAGTCAACATGCGATAGGCTCGGCTCAGGCGCTGTCCGAGCAGAAACTCAGAAAATGTAGTGCCTTCACTCTCAAACATCCGTTGGAGGTTACGCGGCGTCACACCAAGATGCGTCGCCACGGTACCGACCGAGAGGTCTCTTCGAAAGCTGTTTTCGACGATATAGGATTTGGCCACGCTCAGGCGCGCTGCCGGGAGCCCGCGCTTATTGGCAAGTTCCATCGTATCATCTGTCGCACCAAGAGCGAGCGCAATGAGATCGAGCAAATGATTGACCGCGGTACGTCTAAACTCGGGAGTTGTTAGAGCAATTTCGTTGAATAGGGGCGCCGCGTAGCTCGCAAGTAATTTGAGAACCTCGGCCTCTTGCGGGATGAGGTGCATTACGAGGTCGTCGACACCTGCAACGATCGAAAATATCGATGACCGCGGAATACGAAACGATAGAGAACCTCCGTGAGAATGGCGATCAAACACCTTCGCTTCGCTGGTGCTCATCAGCAGCGCATCACCCGGGCGCAGGACAACCTCTCGTCCTCGTGCAAATACGGTAGCCGTACCCGACTGGTTGATTATGAAAATAAGATCTTCATTGCCTTCTGCGAGAAATTCACGCTCGCGCGTAATACGGACAGGCGACATTGCCGTTGACATTATTTGCACGCCCGGCAATGCGCGCAGTAGGACGGAGCATTCCAACGAAGTTTCGTTAATGGGCTCAATGTCGAGCTTGAGTACCTTACGCCCGTATTGCTCGCGCCATATTGCGATTCGGTCCTTTTCGGGTAGGTCGGCCGTCGAAAAACGGACCGTCGACAAGGAATCTGAATTCATCGAAGCTATCCTCGCTTTAAAATCACGTGGACTTAGGTCGGCCAGGGCACCGTGACGTCCTAGCGAAAGGCGGGAATTTGGGAAAATTTGAGAAATTGTTTGATTTAGCTCGCAGGCGAGACCTTGCCTCTGAAGAAAGGTGGCGCTTGGGCTCTTATTGATGATCCTGCCGATGCTGACGACGCGCATGTATGTGCACAAAGGAAATCTTGTCTTACAGCGCAAACGGTTTGGTTGAGAGCGCAGACGCTATCAAGAGTGTTTCCTATCGTTTCAGGCATGCGCATTTCACCTTGCACTTGATGGTTGTGCGGATGTATACGCTCGTCGCCACAAGCAATCTTGGCCGAAAGCGCAAGCAATTTGGTTGAGAGCGCGAAAGGCGGCTTAAAGACACTTCTCAGCAATTGCAGCGCGCGGGGGCTGGCATGGTTTCCTGGTCGACCGATACGATCAATGAGCGTGATCGTTTCTCGTACTGGCGCGAAATGATTTGCAGTACGCTGTTTAGCATTTCGCCTGAAGCTCCATCAGAACGGTTCTCGGCTCGCCTCAGGGTACGCAATTCCGGTCCGCTCCGGTTTGCGAAGTGTGAGTCCACCAGCTACGAGATCGTCCGCACCGCGCGCGACATTTCTAGGGCTCCCGCGGATCACTATACCATCTACTTGCAACTGCGAGGTCAGACCGCGATGGACCAGTGCAGTGAGTTGCTCTCGTTCGCTCGAAATGACGTTGTAATATCGGACTGTCGCCGGCCATTCCGTGCGATTCTTTCCAACGACGGATGCCGTGCGGTCGCCGTTGTCCCGCGCGCAATGCTCAATTCGCGGGCACCCTGGTTACGCCAGCGAGCGCTTTACAAGTTTTCGAACTCACACTTCCTCGATCTAGCGCGGCGCCATATGGTTCGGTTGCTCTCCGACGATTTGACCGAGAATGAATCAAATCTGCTGACTGAGAACCTCTGCAACTTGCTGGCACTTGCGAGCGCGAACGACAGACCACCAAAACGCTTGCAAGCAGAATTTGAGCTTGAGAACTTGCTCATCTTTTGCGAAGAAAATCTTTGTTTTCCTGGGCTATCTCCGCGCTTTGTCGCTGAACATTTTGGTATTTCAGTCCGCACATTACATATGCGTTTTAAGAAGATTGAACAAACTTTCGGACGCTGGTTGATCGAGACTCGGTTGGATGCGTGCAGTAAGGCGTTGAAAGATCCGCTTCAGCAGAAAAGCAGCATCTCAGACATTGCCTTCAGCTGTGGTTTTAACGACCTGTCGCATTTCAACAAAAGCTTTCGCGCACGATTCAATGCGACGCCGGGTGAATGGCGCTCGGCTGCGCGCAATTGAGCAGGCGGTGTTTAGATATATGCCCAAACAGACATTGGCAGGCGCTTTTCGATCATTCGCCGGCTGAACTCTTGGAGCGGACCATCGTCCGGGGGCCTTGCGTTTAGGGTGCGATTGCCGAGTTGAGCTTGCGCGCGGTGTCCACGATCCAGTCGCGATACAGCAGCAGCGGTGTGACGCCGGTGAGGCCGCCGCAGCCTTCTTCATCGCCCGGCGCGGTGGACCAACTCACCACGCCGATCACCAGCGGGCCTTCACCATCAAAGGCCGGCGCGCCGGAATCGCCGGTGCAGCCGCCGAGCCCGGCGCGAAGGTTGCGCGTTGCGTTATCATAGAGCCGGATCTGCAGCGAGCCCGGCTTGCCGGTAACGCTCAACGTCGCCATGCGCGGCTGCCCGAGCCCGCGCGCCGTGCCGGCAATCGTGACGCCGAAGCCCGCGATCGTGAGCGTTTCGCCAACTTCGACGCGGCGCGGCGCGGCCAAAGAGGCCGGCACGACAATGTCGGGCAGGGGAGCGGCAAGCTTGACGAGCGCGACGTCGGCGGTCGCGCGGCTCGCGGTGTAGCTCGCATAATCAAAGCGCGGATGGCGCACGATGGTGCGCACGGGGATTGGCACGCCGGTCTGGTAGGCCTTGACCTGGTAGGCGACCGGCCGCACGACGCAATGCGCGGCGGTGAGAACCAGGTCGGGCGCCAGCGCGGTGCCGGTGCACAGGTCGTCGCGCGCATCCACCAGCATCACGATCGGACGCGCCGCCCAGCCGTTGGCGGCCGGTGCATTACCGGTCACCGCGAATGCGGGCGTGGTCAGCAGCAAGTATGCCGATTGTCGCAAGGGTGCGTGGCATGTGTTGTCGTGACTAAACACGATTGCGTTAGCGATGACAATCCAACGACGGATAAGTCAATAATTTTCGAGACTGGATAAAAGGTGGCCAATGAATACGTAGGCGTCGGTTCAACGATTTTTTGGCGGAGGAATAGTTTCAACGAAATCGGCGAATTGATTTATCGGCGTCTATCGAATTTCATAACAGTATAGTTTGTAACGTCTGCCGCCACAGCCACATCTCATAGCGACCTAGCCGCTCGAATATATCGCTATCCAGGCGCGATAATCACATGAAGGATTCGGCAATTGTTGTGCGGACACGGTTGTGTTCGAGGGAGTCCCGCGGAGTTACGAAGTTCGTTGTTTTGTTAGCAGACGTGAGTTCGAGTTCGGCTTGCGCCTAGGGCGCGAGCGACGGAATGAGCTCGTAAAACGGCTTTAATTTTTCGGGATCAAAGTCTTTCTCACGTGCAACATTTCTTTTGCGGCGGGCTGTCGCCTGGATGTTTAGAAGCCCGCTTTCAATTGCGACCGCGCGCCGAAGTCGCCAGAGCAGTGAGGCAAGGCGGCCGATGAGTTGGAGCTCAAAATTCGATCGCGGGCGGTAGTCGGCGTGGATCGCCCTTTGTAGTGCCTTGTAGGCGGTTGGGTCTTCAAGAACATCGATGACGGTTTCCGCCGTAAGCCCGTGGCGCATGGCGTTTCGTCTGGAGCGGCGCTTACCGAATTCGGTTCGTGGTCCTGTACTGTTCTTTGCGTTTTGTCTGTTTGCGGCAATCTGTCTTTCGGTCGCCATCAGCTTTCAGTCTTTGCTTCGGTTGATGGCCGGCTTTGCGTTTCGATCTGACTTTCATTGGGATGCGTTTGTTCCCACAGCTGCCGGGCAACAGGCAGGGCATCGATCTTGAGAGTATTCCACCAGTTGATTTCGTTGCCGGCTTGATGGAGCTGGCGATGGTGTCCCCGACATAGCGGGACGGTGAACTCATCGCTCACTTTGACACCCAAGGCCCTTGGTTGTGCAAAGCGTAAGTGGTGGGGGTCGGCAGGGTGACGGGCGCAGACGAGACACGGCTGTGAAGCGACAAAGCGCAGGTGCGACTTGTCGCGTCGACGTTTCGGCTCGGCCAATGTGAGAACGCTTTTGTCGATTTTGTGTTGGGGTAGGGGCGCGGTAGTGACTGCGGGGCAAGCGGCGGAGCGGGAAGGTACCGGGTTGGTGGGTCGCCCATCAGCTCTTTGAAGTTGGTCGGTGATTGGAGGCGATTGACGGCGGCCGTAGTACCGGGACGGTCGTGGAATAGGTGTCGTATCGTCGGGATGAAAGCCATACCTCGTTGGTGCGACGCGGGCATCGATATTGGTTGGGAGACCGGCAGTGGGGCCTCGCCGTGCGGCTTTGCCGATAGAGCTCCAGGCCAAATGGTTTGCCGAAGGTTGCCAGCGCTCGTTTGGTGGCGTCGGTTTCGGCGGCCTTGAGGGCGATATCGTGGACCTCACCAGGGGAGGCACCGCGGCCTTCTCCGGAGCCATGGCCTTCTCGAATGACGGTGGCCCCTTCGGCATGCACGGTGATGCGCACTCGTGCGATGTAGACGGCGAGGAACGTGCCGCGGTTTTCACGGGCAAGTACGCAGCGGGATTCAATCGTCTCCCGGTTCCAGCCATCAAATCCGAATATGCGGTTGGCTTCCGAGATCACGAACCAACCCTCTATGTAGGAAAGCTCCCGGCCATTGGCTTCGCGGGTGCGGATCTGGCGGACGTCAACACCGCGCCGAAGGGCTTGTGTTTGTTTTGACGTAAAGCCCATCACCGTGTCCTCACGCTCAAAACCGGTTCTGGATTGGAGAGCGTTGCCCCGGCGATTTCGGCGCCAGTCTTGAGTTCGTTTGAAAGTTTCTGGCGGTTGAGCCGCGGCTCGCTCGGCTGCCAATAAATGCTGGGGACCACGGCCTCATCAAGCACCAACAACGATGGCATCCCTGGACGGATCGAGACCGTAAAATCGGGTGCGGTGATCTTTTTCAGATCAAGCTCGACCATCACGTCCTTGGCGATCTGCCGCCGTTTGGAGGCTCGGTCCTGCAGGCGATCAAGCCGTCCCTGCATGTCGGCAATCCGACATTTAAGCCCAGTGGCGAGGGCCTCATCAGCCAATGCGGAACGGATGATGGCTGTGACGATGTCGTGCAAATCGGTGAGGCCCTCGACCGTATCGGCGAGGGTCTGGTCATCGATCTGCGGGTCTTCGGCGCGGATGCGGTCGCGGAGGGTGCGGTAGGTGATGGCGGAAAATGCGAGCTGACTCATGGGGTTACCTCATTAATACTCGTTAACGATTAAAAATCACTCGAATACGAGCACTTGTCAACCGTGACCGAATTGGGAACACTCGAATTCATGCTCCAATCAGCGCAAATCCGGGCCGCACGGGCCCTTCTTGCATGGCGACAGGAGGACCTGGCGAAGGCCTCCAAAACGGGCCTTGCGACGGTTGCCCGTATTGAGCAGACGGAGGGACCCGCGCAGGGCCATGTCTCGACAATCATCCGTATCCAGAACGCGCTTGAGCGTGCCGGAATAAAGTTCATCGAGGCTGAGGGCGGGACCTACGGCGTATTGCTCGAGAAGAAACCCAAGAAGCGCTGATGCAATTTTGCGAAACGAAGCCAAAAGATATGCGACTGATTTGACGCTCCAGCGCCGCAAGCCGCTGCGCACCGCTCGATTTCACCAAGATACGACTATCAAGTTCTTTGTAGGCGTTCTGTGATGAATGATTGCCTGTTTCTGGCCGATAATGTCCCTGTTCACTCGGAAAAATTCCCTGTTCGGCGCTGCAGGGAATTTGGCCGGAAGCCTTTGAATTTGCGCGCGTGCTGGTCTCAAAAAGTTTTAATAGCTGGCAGGTTTGACGACATTCCCTGTTTATTTCCCTGTTAGCAGGGAAAACGAGAATGCAGTTGGGTTACCCCAATGATGGCGTACTTTGCGGAGATTTAATCCATGGACGTCCTTGAAGCCGTTGCCTCGCGCTACTCCTGCCGGGCGTTTTTGCCGACACCCGTCCCCGAAAAAATCGTTCGCGACATTGTTGAACGGGCGGCACGTGCGCCTTCGGCCGGAAATATGCAGCCCTGGAGGGTCTACGCCATCGCGGGACGTCGGGTCGAGGAATTGAAAGCACTCCTCGCACCACGCATGGCGACTGAACTGCCGAAAGGCGAGGGCACCGATTACACGATCTATCCGGAGCCACTGACCGAACCCTATAAGACTCGCCGGTTTACGGTTGGCGATCTGCTCTACAAGTCGATCGGCGTGCCACGAGAAGATAAGCCCTCGCGCTATAAGCAGTATTCTCGCAATTATCAGTTTTTTGGCGCGCCGGTCGCCTTATTTTTTGCCCGAGAAAAAGCTCACGGAGCTGCACAATGGGCCGATATTGGCGGGTATCTTCAAACTGTTGCTCTGCTGGCGCGCGGGTTCGGATTGCATACCTGTCCGCAGCAGGCCTGGGTTTCTTTCCACCGCACTGTGCGTGGTTTTTTGAACCTTCCCGACAATTTGATGATTTATTCGGGTATGGCTGTCGGTTACGAAGATCCGGCGGCCCCGATCAATTCCTGGCGCTCTCCGCGCGAGCCGCTCGACCGCTATGCAACGTTCGACGGCTTCGAAAGCTAGCGGAAACGGGCTTTTAGGCCTCCGCGTTCAGGTGGCGTTCACCGGTGCGCCGTTAATACCCCGCCTATGCCGGCTTCCCATCTTGTCGCTGCCGTCCCTCTACTTGTCGTCCTGGGCGTGCCGGCCTTGGCTGCCGACGCCCCACACCGCGCTTCCTGCCTCACCAAGGCCGAACAGCGTGCTGCGGTTGCGGCCAATCATGCGATTTCCCTGGCCCAAGCCATCAAATCCCTGCGTGAACACCGCAAGCATTCTGAAGTCGTTCGCGCCCAGCTCTGCCGGCACGACGACAAACTCGTCTATGTGCTGACTTTGCTCGGCCGCAGTGGCAAAGTGGTCAGCGCGACTGTTGACGCCGTGAATGGCGAGTTTAATACCGGCCGCTAAGCGGAGAACAAGACTTTGCGCCTCCTCGTGATCGAGGACGATCCCGATCTCAACCGCCAACTCGCCACTGCGCTGACCGACGCCGGCTACGTCGTCGATCGTGCTTTCGATGGCGAGGAGGGTCATTTTCTCGGAGAGCTTCGAGCCTTATGACGCTGTTATCCTCGACATCGGTTTACCGAAAATGGACGGCATCTCGGTCCTGGAGGCCTGGCGCCGCACGGGCCGCGCGATGCCGGTGCTCATGCTCACGGCGCGCGATCGGTGGAGCGACAAAGTGCAAGGCTTTGATGCGGGCGCCGATGACTATGTCGCAAAACCCTTTCATCTGGAGGAAGTGCTCGCGCGCGTGCGCGCACTCCTTCGCCGTTCGGCCGGCCATGCAAAAAGCGAGTTCAATTGCGGGCCCGTGCGGCTCGACACCAGAACTGGGCGCGTCTCGGTCAATGGCAATCCGGTCAAGCTTACCAGCCACGAATATCGGTTGCTTGCCTATCTGATGCATCATACTGGACGTGTGGTTTCGCGCACCGAGTTGGTCGAACATCTCTATGATCAGGATTTCGATCGCGACTCTGAATACAATAGAAGTATTCGTCGGCCGCATTCGCAAAAAACTTGGGGTCGAGATCATCCAGACGGTTCGCGGCCTTGGATATTTGCTCTCGCCGCCTGACGTACGTTGATGGAATGCGCGCAAACTCCCTCGCGCTGCGTCTTTTCTTGTCGGCCACTGCGTGGGCAGTGGTCATTCTCCTCATCACCGGATTTGTTCTGTCCTCATTGTATCGGCAGGCGGTAGAGCGAGCATTTGATCGTCGGCTAGGCGTTTATCTGCGCACACTTGTTGCCGACGTGGCATCGCCGGAGGAGGCGGGCGACAAATTTCCCCAGTCGCTCGGCGAACCGCTTTTTGAATTGCCGCTATCCGGCTGGTACTGGCAGGTAACCCGGCTCGATCCCGGTAAAACGGAAGTGCGTTCGTCACGCTCGCTTTGGGACGGCGGCCTGCCGCATTTGCAGGACAGGGGAATTGCCGCAGGACAGGACGGTTCGCGGGAAGGTTACGTAGCCGGGGCTGAGGATCAACGCCTCCGGATGGTGGAACGAAATATTGATCTCGGCGACGAAGGTCACTACCTAGTTGCGGTTGCCGGCGACGCTGCTGAAATCTCGGAAGAAACGCGCTCCTTCGACCAGGCGCTTATTATCACGTTTTCCATACTTGCAGCCGTTCTGTTGCTGACAACGACGTTTCAGGTCCGATTTGGTCTTGCCCCACTCAAGCGCATCACCGACAGCCTTACTGCGATCCGATCGGGTAGCGCCGAACGTTTGGCAGGAAAATTCCCCGAAGAAATCGCTCCGCTCGCACGCGAAACGAACGCCTTGATCGAAGCAAACAAAGAAATCGTCGAGCGCGCCCGGACGCACGTCGGAAATCTTGCACATGCTCTGAAGACGCCGCTATCGGTCATGGTGAATGAGGCCACGGCGCGCGGAAATGACCCATTTGCGCAAAAGGTGCTGGAGCAGGCCGATATCATGCGCGATCAAGTTGCGCGTCACTTGGAGCGCGCGCGCCTCGCCGCTCGCCTGACGGTGGTCGGCTCGGTAACCGAAGTCGCACCAGTGGTGACCGCGCTTGCGCGAACGATGGAGAAGATTTACCGAGAGAAGGCGCTTGCCATTGAAGTTCACACAGACGAGCAAGCGCAATTTCATGGCGAACGGCCTGATCTTGAAGAAATGATCGGCAATTTGGTCGATAACGCCTGCAAATGGGCATCGTCACGGGTAGCAATAGAGGTGGTGCGCGAGCGCCCTGACCCCGTGAGCGAGCGTCACGTCGTTCGAATCATTGTCGATGACGACGGCCGCGGTCTGTCGCCTTCCGAACGCGAGCAAGTTTCCAAGCGTGGGCAGAGATTGGATGAGACGAAGCCGGGGTCCGGGCTTGGTCTTTCAATTGTCGTGGAGCTCGCTGCGCTCTACGGTGGTAGCCTTACACTTGGTACCGCTCCGCTTGGTGGGCTACGTGCAGAACTGGTGTTGCCGGCGGTCTAGTTTGGGTCGTCGCGCGGGCGCCATTCCCAGTTTTGCCCAAATCTTCGCGTCTCGATAGATTGATCATCTGTGCCATTAGGCGGGTTGCTTTTACTCAATCGCCTTATTTCCGGGGGGTCGAAATGTCCGCTTCCAAGCTTGCTGCTTTCGTAGTCACCGGTCTCGTAGTTGCTGCCTGCGCGGGCAGTCCCGATGGAATGGGCCCCGGTCCGAAAGAGAACACCGGGACATTGGTCGGCGCGGGAACCGGCGCGCTGCTCGGCGCGGCAGTCGCGGGCGGTGGAACCGGCAACCGATTGGCCGGGGCGGCGATTGGTGGCGTGCTTGGGGGGCTGATCGGAAATCGCATTGGCGCCTCGCTCGACGACGAAGACAAAGAGCGTGCTTACAACGCGCAAATGGATGCACTCGAACGCGGACAATCAGGGGCTCCGGTGTCTTGGCGCAATCCGGATTCGGGCCGATATGGGACGGTGGTCCCAGGGCCTGCCTATCAGCAGGCCGGCCGAAATTGCCGCTCTTTTACGCACACCATTTACATTGACGGCCAGCCGCAGACTGCCCGTGGTACGGCTTGCCGCAACCCAGACGGCACTTGGACATCGGTCGGCTGAACTCAGCTCTTTCAGCCTGGGCCCTAGCGAAACCATCTCCATTTTGCGCCGATTTCGGTGAATCGCGACAGATATGCGCGGGGACCTGAGGACGCGTATTTTTGTGGACAAATGCTTTAGGTTTAAAAATTATAGGGTTATAATAACGTGCTGCTGCTGTTGCCCCTAAAAAGGGATCGGATCGGCTCATGCGTGCGGTTTGTATCGGCGGCGGACCCGGCGGCCTCTATTTCGCGATTTCGCTGAAACGGCGGGATCCCAGGCACGAGGTCGTCGTCATCGAACGTAACCGGCCCAACGATACTTTTGGCTGGGGCGTGGTGTTGTCCGATGAGACGCTCGCCAACCTGCAGGCCAATGACCCGGAAAGCGCCGCGCGCGTTCGCGAGTCATTCGTTTATTGGAACGATATCGAGGTGCATTATCGCGGCAACGCCGTGCGCTCAGGCGGGCACGGATTTTCCGGCATTGGCCGCCAGCGGCTGCTGAACATCCTTCAGGAACGTGCACTTTCTCTCGGGGTCAAAATCGAATTCGAGACGGAGGCCAAAGATGTCTCCGCTTACGCCGGCTACGATCTCATCGTTGGTTCCGACGGCGTGAATTCGCGGGTTCGCGCTGCCCACGTGGATGTGTTCAGGCCCGACATCGACGTGCGCGCCTGCAAATATATCTGGCTTGGCACGCAGCAGACATTCAACGACGCCTTCACTTTTATCTTCGAGCAGACCGAGCACGGCTGGATCTGGGCTCACGCATATCAGTTCGACACGAACACGGCGACTTTTATCGTTGAATGCTCAGAGGAGACATGGCGCCGCGCCGGATTTGACCGGATGACGACCGAGGAAACGACCGCAGCCTGCGAGAAAATCTTTGCTCGCAATCTCGGACGCCATAAATTGATGTCGAATGCGCGTCATCTGCGCGGCTCGGCCTGGCTGAACTTTAACCGTGTCCTGTGCGAGCGGTGGAGCCACGGGCACATCGTCTTGCTCGGCGATGCTGCCGCCACCGCGCATTTCTCGGTCGGTTCCGGGTCGAAACTTGCTCTCGAAAGTGCAATTACCCTGGCCGAATTTCTCCACAGCGAGCCGACCATGGCTGATGCTTTCCGCCGCTATGAAGACGAGCGGAGACTCGAGGTCTTGCGGCTGCAAAGCGCGGCGCGCAATTCAACAGAGTGGTTTGAGAACGTGGAGCGGTATCTCAACCTTGATCCGGTTCAGTTCAATTATTCGTTGCTGACGCGCTCGCAGCGCATCAGCCACGAAAATCTGCGTGCGCGCGACAGTGTCTGGCTCGGCGACGCCGAACGTTGGTTTGAGCGCCAGGCGACCGGCAACGAGCCGCAGGCAAGACGAGCGCCGATGTTCGTGCCACTACGCGTGCGCGGCATCGAATTGAAGAATCGTGTCGTGGTGTCACCAATGGCCCAGTACCGCGCGGTCGACGGGACGCCGACCGACTGGCATCTCGTGCATTACGCCGAACGCGCGAAAGGCGGGGCAGGGCTGGTCTTTACCGAGATGACGTGCGTGTCGCCAGAAGGCCGCATTACGCCCGGCTGCACCGGGCTATATCGCCCCGAGCATGAAGCTGCATGGAAGCGGATCGTCGATTTTGTTCATGCCGAGACGGATGCCAAGATAGCCATTCAGCTTGGTCATTCCGGCGCGAAAGGCTCAACCCAGCTCGGTTGGGAGACAATGGATGCGCCGCTGCCGTCCGGCAATTGGACATTGATGGCTCCATCCGCGGTTCCGTGGAGCGAGCAAAACCAGACACCGCGGGAGATGACGCGCTCCGACATGGACAAAATTCGTGACGAGTTCGTGCGCGCGGCGCAGTCGGCGCAACGTATCGGGTTCGACTGGCTCGAGCTGCATTATGCCCACGGTTACCTGATGTCGGCCTTCATTACGCCGCTCACCAACAAGCGCACTGACGAGTATGGCGGCAGCCTTGAGAACCGTATGCGGTTTCCGCTCGAAGTATTTCGCGCGGTGCGCGCGGTTTGGCCAGATGAGAAGCCGATTTCGGTACGCATCTCGGCCAATGACTGGGCGCCGAACGGTATTACGCCGCAGGATGCCGTCGAAGTCGCGCGCATTCTCACCGACGTAGGCGTCGACATGATCGATGTGTCCGCCGGGCAGACGACAAAGCAGGCAAAGCCGGTCTATGGACGGATGTTTCAGACGCCGTTCTCCGACCGTATCCGCAACGAGGCCTGTATCGCGACGCTCGCGGTCGGCAACATCTACGATGCCGACCATGTCAATTCGATCCTCATGGCCGGCCGGGCCGATCTGGTGTGCCTGGCGCGGCCCCATCTCGCCAATCCGTACTGGACCCTGCACGCTGCCGCCGATCTTGGATACGAAGGTTCGACCTGGCCGAAACCTTATTGGGCCGGCCGCGACCAACTGCATCGTTTGAAATCCCGGCCTGACGTCATGACGGGGAAGGTGTGATGGGGGCGCTTGACGGCTTGCACGCACTGGTCACCGGCGGCGGCAGTGGCATCGGCGCAGCGATCGCGCGTGTTCTCGCGCGGGAGGGCGCAGCCGTTTCACTCGTTGGGCGACGCAAGGCAACGCTCGACGAGATTGCAAGGGATCTTCCGAAAGCCACGGCGATCGTTGCCGACGTCACGAATGCCGCGGACTGTACCGCGATGGTGGAGGCCGCACACGCGGCGCATGGACCGATTGATATTGTCATTGCAAATGCCGGCGCAGCCGAGAGTGCACCAGCCGGAAAAATATCGCCCGAGCATTGGAATCGCATGATCGGCGTCAACCTGACCGGCGCGTTTTTTACCGTGCAAGCGGCGCTCGGTGACGTCACGCGCAAGGGCGATGGGACGCGGCGGGTCGTGTTCACCGCGTCGACCGCGGGGTTGAAGGGCTATTCCTATGCGGCGGCGTATTGCGCCGCCAAGCATGGGGTCGTGGGGCTCGCGCGCGCCTTGGCCCTGGAACTCAAGCCCTCCGGCGTGACAGTCAACGCGGTATGTCCTGGCTTTACCGATACGCCACTGCTCGACACTGCGGCGACTGAAATTGCAAGCAAGACAGGCCGCACCGTGTCCGAGGCGCGCGCGGCGCTCGCCCAAGACAATGTCGATGGCCGGTTAATCTCACCGGAAGAGGTTGCCGACAAAGTGCTGTGGCTGTGCTCACCCGGAGCGGCCGCGGTCAGCGGCGAGGCCATTGTCGTTGCCGGGAGATCACGATGACTGTCTCCGTCAAGACGAAACCGCGTCAAGCGGCTCAGTCTCTGAGCAAGCAGCGGCTTCGGCTGTGGATTCGTATTTTGCGTACCGCGCGTGCGATTGAAGCCGAGGTCCGAGAACGGTTGCGCGTCGAGTTTAGCGTGACCCTGCCGCAGTTCGATGTGATGGCAGCGCTTGAGAGGAAGCCCGAAGGGATGACAATGACTGAATTGTCGCGCTTCCTGATGGTGTCGAACGGCAATGTCACCGGCATAATCGATCGGCTGGTGTCGGAGAGACTGGTCACGCGCCAGGCGCCGGTGGACGACCGTCGCGCCATCATTGTGCGCCTGACCCCGCGCGGCCTGAAGGAGTTTACCGCAATGGCCAAGGCGCATCAGGCCTGGGTGGATGGCTTGCTGTCGGAATTCGACGCGACGGAAGCGGACACGTTGATCCGCCACCTCGATGGATTGTCCGGTCGCATTCGTCATGGAGGATTGCGCGCATGAACATGAGCGATTTCAAGCCGAAGTATTTTAACTGGTCGGCAAAGAATGGCGTTGCAACGATCACGCTCAAGGGCGCCGAGCGGAAGAATCCGATTACCTTCGACAGTTACGCAGAACTCGGACAGACCTTCCGCGACCTGTCGCATGCAGACGATATCAAGGCCATTGTATTTGGTTCGAACGGGAGCAATTTCTGCTCCGGCGGCGACGTCCACGACATTATCGGGCCGTTGTTGAAGCGCGACATAAAGGGACTTCTCGAGTTTACCCGCATGACCGGTGAGCTCGTGAAAGCGATGCGCGCCTGCCCGCAACCGATAGTCGCTGCAATTGACGGCGTCTGCGTTGGTGCGGGCGCTATGATAGCGCTGTTCTGCGATATTCGCTTCGGCACGCCGCAAGCAAAAACGGCTTTCTTGTTCACCCGTGTTGGTCTTGCCGGCTGCGACATGGGCGCCTGCGCCCTGCTGCCGCGCGTTGTCGGTCACGGCCGCGCGTCCGAGCTGCTCTATACCGGCCGCGTCATGACGGCGGAGGAGGGCGAGCGCTGGGGCTTTTTCAATCGCATCGTTAGCGCAGAGAAACTTGAAATCGAAGCAACGATGTTGGCACAGCAGCTCGCCGATGGGCCGACTTTCGCGCATAAAATGACGAAGACGATGTTACATCATGAATTCTCGATGCCGCTCGACGCCGCGATCGAGGCGGAGGCGCTCGCACAGGCGGTCTGCATGCAGACAAAGGACTTTCGCCGTGCCTACGAGGCCTTCGTGGCCAAACAGAAACCGCAGTTTGCGGGAAATTGAACAATGCTCGATCGCAGCTTTCTGCATTGGCCGTTTTTTGAGGAACGCCACCGCGCGCTAGCCGCGGAGTTGGAGCCCTGGGCCATTCGGCATTGCGGGCACGTCGATCACCACGACGTTGATGCCATTTGCCGCGGACTCGTGCAAAAGCTCGGGCGCGACGGCTGGCTGAAACACACCGCGCCCGGCGATGATCCGTCGGAAAAGATCGATGTCCGCACTCTGGCTTTGATCCGCGAGACGCTGGCGCGCTATTCCGGTCTCGCCGATTTTGCCTTCGCGATGCAGGGCCTCGGCGCGGGCCCGATTTCACTGTTCGGAACCGCGGCCCAAAAACGCCAATGGCTGCCGAAAACCCGCGTCGGCGCCGCAATCGCGGCATTTGCGCTGTCCGAGCCGGCCTCCGGCTCGGATGTTGCGAATATTTCAACCACGGCGCGAAGGAACGGCGACGGCTACGTTCTCGACGGCGAGAAGACCTGGATCTCGAACGGCGGCATTGCCGATCTTTATGTTGTGTTCGCCCGCACAGGCGCACCGGGGGCCAAAGGTCTGTCGGCGTTTATCGTACGGGGGGACAATCCCGGCCTTTCAGTTGCCGAACGCATCGAGGTAATTGCACCGCATCCACTCGCGCGACTTGCGTTCAAGAGTTGCGAGGTCAGTGCGGATGATTTGATTGGCGCGGCCGGCGATGGCTTCAAGATCGCGATGGCAACGCTCGACGTGTTCCGCACCACGGTGGGCGCCGCCGCGCTTGGTTTCGCGCGCCGTGCGCTCGCCGAAACGCTCAAGCGCTCCGCGGACCGCGAGTTATTTGGTGCGCCGTTGTCGGAGTTGCAGATGGTGCAGGGGCATATCGCCGACATGGCGGTCGAGATTGATGCTGCGGCGCTCCTCGTCTATCGCGCCGCCTGGGTCAAGGACATGGGTGCGGCTCGCGTGACGCGCGAAGCGGCGATGGCAAAGCTTTACGCTACCGAATCCGCGCAGCGCGTCATCGATACGGCCGTGCAAATTCACGGTGGGGATGGCGTGCGCGCCGGTCATCCGGTTGAAGCGCTTTACCGTGAAATTCGGGCGCTGCGCATTTACGAGGGTGCGTCCGACGTCCAGAAAATCATCATCGCGCGATCTTTGCTTTCATCTATCCCAGGTCGTTGACATGGCTCGAAACATGAAGCTTGGCCCGTCCGCGCATGTCGATACCTTCAGCCGCGACAACCTCCCGCCGTTTGATCAATGGCCGGATATCCTGCTTGAGCGACCTGAATTTCAATATCCCGAGCGTCTGAACGCCGCCGTAGAACTAACGGATCGCATGGTCGAGCGGGGGTTCGGCGACCATATCGCGCTGATCGGAAATGGCCGCCGGCGCACCTATAAGGAACTCGCCGACTGGTCAAACCGGCTGGCGCACGCGCTTGTCGAGAATTACGGGGTCAAGCCCGGCAATCGCATCTTGATTCGCTCCGGCAACAATCCGGCGCTGGTCGCGGCCTGGCTTGCCGCCACTAAGGCCGGTGCGGTCGTCGTCAACACGATGCCGATGCTGCGGGCCGGTGAACTTGGCAAGATTGTCGACAAGGCCGAGATCGCGCTGGCTTTGACCGACAGTCGCATCGCCGACGAATTGGTGGCCTGCGCGAAGGTCAGCAAATTCCTGAAACAGGTTGTCAATTTTGACGGCACCTCCAACCATGACGCTGAACTCGACCGCGTCGCGCTCGACAAGCCGGTGAAGTTTGACGCAGTAGCAACGGGGCGCGACGACGTCGCGTTGCTTGGCTTTACCTCCGGCACCACCGGCGAGCCCAAGGCGACGATGCATTTTCATCGCGATCTGCTGATCATTGCCGACGGTTACGCCAGGGAAGTTCTCAACGTGACCCCGGAAGATGTATTCGTTGGATCGCCGCCTTTGGCCTTCACCTTCGGGCTCGGCGGCCTGGCAATTTTTCCGCTTCGCTTCGGCGCGACCGCAACGTTGCTAGAAAACGCGTCGCCGGCAAACATGGTGCAGATTATCGAGACCTATAAGGCGACGATCTCCTTCACGGCGCCAACCGCCTATCGCGCGATGATGGCGGCAATGGACAAGGGAGCCAATCTGTCATCATTGCGGATCGCCGTATCCGCCGGCGAGACATTGCCGGCGCCAGTATTCGAGGACTGGACGCGCCGGACCGGCAAGCCGATTCTCGACGGCATCGGTTCGACCGAGATGCTGCACATTTTCATCACGAGCCGCGTTGGTGATGCGTTGCCGGGTGCGACAGGGCGCCCGGTTGCCGGCTACGAAGCCAAAGTCGTCGACGCTGATATGAATGACGTGCCTGCCGGCACCGTAGGACGGCTGGCGGTGCGGGGACCAACCGGTTGCCGCTATCTTTCCGACCGGCGGCAGAAAGACTATGTCGTCGACGGCTGGAACCTTACCGGTGATGCGTTTGTTCGCGATGACAATGGGCGATTCCATTTCGCAGCGCGCAATGACGACATGATCGTCTCGGCGGGCTACAACATCGCCGGGCCCGAGGTCGAGGCCGCGCTGTTGGCGCATCCGGACGTGGCGGAATGCGCCGTGATTGGCGCCACCGATGCGGAGCGTGGGCAGGTCGTGTCGGCTTATGTCGTGCTCAAGGCCGGCATTCTGGGCGACAATCTTCGGATCAAGATTTTACAGGACCACGTAAAGGCGACCATCGCGCCCTATAAATATCCGCGCGTGATAAAATTCATCGATGCTTTGCCGAAGACGCAAACCGGAAAAATCCAGCGGTTCAAGTTACGAGAGCAGGCACCATGAGCAAAAGCATGTTTGAAATCGTGCAACCGAAGCACTGGGCCGCGCCAAAGGGCTATGCCAATGGCATCGCAGCGCAAGGCCGGCAAATTTTTATCGCGGGCCAGGTCGGCTGGAATGCACAGGCGCAATTCGAGAGCGACGATTTCGTCGCCCAGGTCGAACAAGCATTGAAAAATATTGTTGACGTCCTTAAGGCTGCGGACTGCGAGCCCCATCATCTCGTGCGCCTAAATTGGTATGTGACCGACAAGGCCGAATATGCCGAACGCCAGCGCGAGATCGGAATGGCTTATCGTCGCCAGATTGGCCGGCATTTTCCGGCGATGACGTTGGTCGTAGTGGCTGGCCTACTGGAGCCGCGCGCCAAAGTCGAGATTGAAGGCACGGCCGTCATCGCGGACTAGCCGTAAGGCGGACATTGATCTAATGGCGCGCCGGATTAGGCCGAAGGCGTGTATGTTTAACAACTCCTTAACGCCCGCCGCCGTATCAAGCTGAAGGCTTGAATCCGGATAGATCGAGAATGGCGGGCGCCCAGACGACCGTCGAGCGACTGCGGCAATTTCTGCGAGAGCTCTCGCCAGGAGCGCGTTCGCTGCTGATTGGCGAACTCGAGCGCGCTGTGTTGCGTGGAGAAGACGTTTCTGGCGCCGACCTTGTGCTACAGGAGTTGCGGCGGATCGTGCGTGACCAGCGTCACGGCGGCCCGCGCATCGAGAATTCGGCGCGCCTTTTATTCAAGCCACTTGAACCATTTCTCGTCGACGACCGCGGTGACCATAGTCATCCAGGACGTATCGCACGATCATCACTCGATGCGCTGTGGAACTGGGTCCGCCGCGATCTGCTACCGGATGACGCTGACTTGTTGGCTGACGAGGTGGGTGAAGCCATGCTCGCCGGTGATCAGACCAAGTCTGAGCGTCTCGCGCGTATTTTTCAGGACCGGGTCGCTGCTGCTATAGACGCGAACTACGGCGCCGCGACCGAGGATGACAAAACTCGGCGACGAATATTGCAGCAGATCGGTACGCCGCGCGCTGGTGAGGAGTTGGCCGCGCTTAAATGTGCCCTCAAGGGCCGCGACGTATTGGCAGCTTTGTCCTCACGTCTGCCACTGCAAATCGGCAATCTCGCCAATACCCAGCTGGAAGAATGCAGACAGTTGATCGAGGGCGCGGCAGCGCGGGATGGCGAACTGTTTTTGTACGCTCTATTGACGGTGATGAATCGAATGACGGCGCCGTGGCAATTGATCCGCCTCGGAGTCAAGGCAGCCGGCAGTGATACCGCAGCGCGTGTTGCTGAAACTAATTACGCTGTCGCCGTAAATATCGTTCTCGCCGAACAGGAGCGGATGGTAGCGGAATTGCGCGAGGACTTGCGCAGTGGCCAAGGGGTCGCAGTCGGTGCGCTCCTCAAAACTATCCATGATTCTGCTCGCGGCCTGCGTACCGAGCTTGAATTGCCGCTCGATAGTACCTGGGGCCGTGCACTTGCAGCGCAACGGGCGCAGATCTCCGATCTGCTGCGCGCAGAAATCGAGTCAATGCCGAATCGCGTGCGGCGCTTGTTGAGACCGCGGCCGTCCAAGGAAATCCGACCCAACTCGGTACTCGATCCGAATGAGGTGGCGGAGGTCGAAGCTCTCGTTGAGTTCGTGGGAATTTGCCGCTATTTCGCCGGTGAGCTCGCGATCAATGAAATGACCCAACGCGCCCTGACCGAGCTTCGACAATATCTTGATAATGGAACGCGCGCGCTCCTTGAAGGTCTGCGCCACGCCGAGAATGCAGATCGTAGTTTCCGTCAATCTCAGGTCGACGCGGCCGTGCGCTTTTGCGCAAAGGTCTTTGGACGGGAATATGCTGCGCTTCTTGGTAAGGCCGCCGAAGTGGCTGGTGACACGGAGAAAAAGGCCGCACGCGGCTGAATGCCAGTTTTTCAACATTGCGGGCGTAGCTGCATCGACCCGCGTAATCAAGACGTTGGGGCTCAGTCGCTGATTGCTGCGTTGGCACTATGACAGCACGATCAAGCGATAGACTTTGGTCGTGCCCATTGGCGCTACGCTTTGAATAAGCTATTGAATTTCAAAAATATTCTGCCGTCCCCACCTTACAAAAGTTTAATCCTGCCGACAGGACGCTGTAAGGCTCATCACCCCATCTTGAGCTTCGAAAAGGTGCGCATTCGCACCAACGAATCCAGATGGAGATTACCTGATGAAGCCGAGCGCCTTTCCCCCAGCTAACGATGCTAAGAAGCCGCGGGCTCTATCAGCCCGCCGACTCATTCTTCTCGCCACTACCGTTGCTGGCCTTGGCGCCGCTGCGTTGGTGGTCGCTCCCGGCCTGAATATAAGTGGCGGGTATCCAGCCGCTATTGCGCAGAACCTTTCCGAGCAGGCGCACAAATTGCAGGCTCCGGTCGGCTTTGCCGACATCGTCGAAAAGGTCAAACCGGCTGTAATTTCGGTGCGCGTCAAAGTTGACGGCGGCTCGGAAACCACTGGACTGAACAGCAACGAAGTTCCCCCAGGCCTGCGTGAATTCTTCCGCCGCTTCGGGATGCCCGATGGTCAGAATGGGCCGGAGGGAATGCCTCGTGGCCGTGGCCGTAATGTGATTACGGGCCAGGGCTCCGGCTTTTTCATCTCAGCCGACGGCTACGCTGTGACCAACAATCACGTGGTCGAGAAGGCAGAGAGCGTTCAGATCACGACCGATGACGGAAAAATCCACAAGGCCAAGGTCATCGGCACCGATCCGCGCACCGATCTCGCGTTGATCAAGGTTGAAGATGGTCCGTTCCCGTATGTGAAACTTTCGGGAAAGGCTCCGCGCATTGGCGATTGGGTCCTCGCGGTCGGGAATCCATTCGGGCTCGGCGGTACGGTAACTGCTGGGATCGTATCGGCGCGCGGTCGTGACATAGGTGCGAGCGCCTATGACGACTTCATCCAGATCGATGCCCCAGTCAACAAAGGCAACTCCGGTGGTCCGACGTTTGATACCGAAGGCAACGTGATTGGCGTCAACACGGCGATCTTCTCGCCGTCGGGCGGCTCGGTCGGTATTGCCTTCGCTATCCCGGCCGACACCGTCGACAGTGTGGTGGCCCAGCTCAAAGAACACGGCTCGGTCACACGCGGCTGGATCGGTGTGCAGATTCAACCGGTGACGCCCGATATCGCCGATAGCCTTGGCCTAAAGAAAGCTGAAGGCGCGTTGGTCGCTGAACCCCAGGCCAATAGCCCGGCGCAAAAGGCCGGAATTGAAGCAGGGGATGTCATCACTTCGGTCGATGGCAAAGAGGTCAAGGACGCCCGCGATCTCGCCAAGAAGATTGGAGCGCTGGCGCCGAAGTCCTCGGTGAAGCTCACGGTCCTGCACAAAGGCGCGGAGAAAACGCTGACCCTGACGCTCGGTGAGTTGCCGAATACCAAAGAAGCGCGTGCCAGTGCAGGGGACAGCGACAGTAACGCGGACGTTGGCAAGCTTGGCCTTACGCTCGCTCCGGCTGCGCGCGTCGCAGGCGCCGGTGCGGAGGGCGTCGTGGTCACTGGTGTCGAATCGGGCGGAGTGGCCGCCGACCATGGTTTCTCGACAGGCGATGTCATCATTGAAATTGCCGGCAAATCCGTCTCGACGCCGGCCGATGTGCGCGATGTCGTCGCCAGCGCGCGAACGGAAGGCAAGCGCAGCGTGCTGATCCGCGTGAAGAAGGGTGACAACACGCGCTTTGTCGCCCTGCCGCTTGGTAGCGGCTGACAAGAGTTTTGAGGACGTGCTGCCGGCATCCGTCGCCCCCGCCGGTGGCCCGACCTCAACGGGGCGGGCATCGCGCCCGTCCCGGCTAATTACGGAGCGACTGTGCGGCAGAGGCACGGACCCGCTTCCGATCCGAGCTCCAACCCTGGCATCCGTCGCCCCCGCCGGGGTGGGGTCGTCGAGGGGGTGGCGGTTTTCCGCCACCCCCTCGCGTACGGCCGGGGATGCCGCTGAAGGGCATTGACCCTGCCACCGAAATGTCTGGAATTGGTGTGACCGATGCCCACTTATGCGGATATTAACGGGCAGCGCCCTCTCGGCCGGATGGCCGATGCGCAACCGGACCGGGTCACCATGCGCCTTCTGGTCATTGAAGACGATCGCGACGCTGCCGACTACCTCGTCAAGGCGTTTCGCGAGGTCGGACATATTGCCGACGCTGCCACCGATGGTGACGATGGGCTGGCCATGGCCCTCGACGGTCAATACGACGTTTTGATTGTCGATCGAATGCTGCCCAAACGGGATGGATTGGCGGTAATCGGCGCGCTGCGGGCAAAAGGTCTGGAAACTCCAGCCCTGATCCTGTCTGCGCTCGGGCAAGTCGATGATCGGGTCAAGGGATTGCGGGCTGGCGGCGACGACTACCTGCCGAAGCCTTATTCATTCTCTGAGCTGCTGGCGCGCGTCGAAGTGCTGGCGCGCCGCCGCGTCGGCCGCAGCGAAGAAACCGTTCTGCGGGTCGGCGATCTTGAGCTTGACCGGCTCTCTCACCAGGTGCATCGCGGCAAGGACGAAATCTCGCTGCAACCTCGCGAATTCCGTCTTCTGGAATACCTGATGCAGCATGCAGGGCAGGTGGTAACCCGCACGATGTTGCTGGAAAACGTGTGGGATTATCATTTTGACCCGCAAACCAACGTGATTGATGTCCACATCTCGCGCTTGCGCTCGAAAATCGATAAAGGTTTCTCCCAGCCGCTTTTGCATACGGTCCGCGGCGCGGGATATATGATACGTGACGGCGCTCGGTAAACTCTTTCGCACGACCACGTTCAAGCTGACGCTGGTCTATTTGACCGTGTTCGCGCTGTTTGCAGCATTTCTGCTCGGCTATTTCGCTCTCAACACGCGCCGCCTGATCACCGAGCAGATCACCGACACGGTCAATGCCGAGATCACCGGCCTCTCCGAACAATATCGCCTTGGCGGGATTCGGCGGCTGGTCGTCGTTGTGGATGCGCGTGCACGGCGCCCAGGCTCCAGCCTCTATCTCGTCACCACCTTTGCGGGCGAGTCGCTCGCCGGCAATGTTACGGCGCTGCCACCGGGGACCCTCGACAATCCGGGCTGGACCGAAACCGGGTACCGCCGGCTCGATGAGGCCGATCCGGCCGAGCATCCCGAACATCACGCGCTCGCACGCGTCTTTCAGCTGCCGGGGGGCTTTCGCCTCCTGGTTGGTCGTGACCTCGACGAGCGCGAGCGGCTTTACAACATAGTGCTGTCAGCGGGCCGTTGGTCGATTGCGATCGTGATCGTCCTCGGGCTCGCCGGCGGACTATTCGTGACCCGCCGCGTATTGCGCCGCGTCGACGCCATGACGGAAACAACGCGCACGATCATGCATGGCGACCTCGGCGGCCGCTTGCCCGTCGCGGGAACGGGCGATGAACTCGATCGATTGGCCGAAAACCTCAATGTCATGCTCGAGCGCATTGAGGCGTTGATGCGCGGTGTGAAGGAAGTTTCCGACAATATTGCACATGATCTGAAGACACCGCTTACGCGTCTACGAAACCGGGCAGAGCAAGCGCTTCGTTCCGCCAAAAGCGATAGCGAATATCGTGCGGCGCTCGAAAGCACGATAGAAGAGTCGGATGGGCTGATTCGTACCTTCAATGCGCTGCTTATGATCGCGCGCGCGGAGTCAGGTCAGGCGCGCGATGACATGAGCGAATTTGATGCCGCTGAAATAGCCAATGATATCGGCGAACTATATGAGCCCCTGGCGGAAGAAAAAGGGATTGTACTGACCGTGGAAGCCAATGCGCCGGCGCCGCTTAAAGGTAATCGCGAGCTCATCAGTCAGGCGCTCGCCAATCTGGTCGATAATTCCATCAAATACGCAGCGCCAAGTGGTGAGGCAGCCAATGGCGCCAAGGCCAAGATCGTCGTGCGTGCGCTCAGCGAAGGTGACCGGATCCTGTTGACCGTCGCCGACAGCGGGCCTGGTATTCCCGAAGCCGATCGCGGCCGCGCCGTCGAAAGATTTGTCCGATTGGAGCAAAGCCGATCGCAGCCCGGTTCCGGCCTGGGATTAAGCCTCGCTTCGGCTGTTGCTCGCCTGCATGGCGGCGAATTGACCTTTGCTGATAACCAGCCCGGGCTCAAAAGCATCATTGCATTGCCGCGGGGAGGGCCGGTACAGAGTGCGGGATGAGGCCGCCCGCCAAACGTAAGGCTTCCCGCAAACCGGTTGTCCGCAAGGATAGTACCGGCGGCAAGGCTAAAGGTGCGACGCTGGCCCAGCGGTTCGCGACTGCGCCCCGGCTTGTCGACCCGGACAGGGCTCGCGCGCGTGTTGCGGAATGGCTGGCTGGACTTGCGCCAGCCGATGCAAAGCACCTTCAAGAATTGCTCACCGCCAATCCAATTGTCAGCACGTTGCTCGAAAGCCTCTCGGAAAGCTCGCCGTATTTGTGGGAGTTGGCGAGTCTCGAACCGGCCCGGCTACTTCGGTTGCTCCAGTCCGATCCGGACGAGCACCTCACCTCTCTCTTGGCTCAGCATGGGCGAGACGCCGGGTCGAGCGTCGACGCGGCCCACGCCATGCGGCTGCTGCGTCGAATGAAGGCCGAGGGCGCGCTCCTTATTGCGCTGGCTGATATTGGCGGCGTCTGGCCCGTGATGCGAGCCGCCCGCGCACTGACCGAGCTGGCAGACGCAGCCGTCGATGCCGCTGTTCGCTTTATCCTTGCCGAGGCGGGACGCGATGGACGTCTAAAGCTGGCGGACATTGCCCGGCCCGAAGTGGGTAGCGGGTATGTGGTGTTGGCGATGGGTAAGATGGGAGCATTCGAACTCAATTATTCAAGCGATATTGACCTCATCGTTCTTTACGAGCCCACAGCCCCGGCCTTGCCGGCGGACGCGGAGCCGTCGACACTTTACGTGCGGTTGACGCAGCGGCTCGTAAAGTTGCTGCAAGAGCGGACTGCGGATGGTTATGTCTTTCGCACCGATCTGCGCCTGCGGCCTGATCCCGCTTCAACCACAATTGCAATATCAACACCGGCGGCCGTCTCGTATTACGAAAGCGCCGGTCAGAATTGGGAACGCGCCGCGATGATCAAAGCGCGTCCGTGCGCGGGCGACCTCGTGCTCGGGGAGAGGATTCTCAACGAAATCGCACCATTCGTGTGGCGGAAATATCTCGATTATGCCGCCGTCAGCGACGTGCATGCGATGAAACGTCAAATCAACGCCTACCGCGGCCATGGTGAGATTGCGGTTGAGGGACACAATATCAAGCTCGGCCGCGGCGGCATCCGCGAAATCGAGTTCTTCGCGCAGACCCAGCAACTGATTGCGGGCGGTCGTAACCCGGGTTTACGCGATCGCGACACGCTGACAACGCTCGACAAACTTTGCGAGGACAAATGGATCGATGCCGATGCGCGCGATGCCATGAAAGATGCCTATTGTTTTCTGCGCGTGGTCGAACATCGCCTGCAGATGGTGAATGACGAACAGACGCAGACCTTGCCGTCCGAAAAAGAAAGCCTTGAGCGTTTTGCATGCTTTCTTGGATTTAAGGATCGCGATGCCTTCGCCAAGGTGCTGCTTGGCCATCTCGACAGGGTGCAGCACTTTTATGCACGTTTGTTTGAAAAGACCCCGGAGCAAGAATCGTCAGTATTCGTGTTCCCGCCCGACACGGATGACCACAAGACGCTCGACCGACTTTCCGCCCTTGGATTTCGCGCTCCGTTGGAAGCCTCCAGCATAATTCGACACTGGCTTTCCGGCGAGCATCGCTCACTAAAAGGCGAAGCGGCGCGAAGCCATCTCGAGGCATTGCTGCCGTCCCTTCTCGAACATATCGCGGGGACGGATAACCCCGGTGCCACCCTCATATTATTCGACCATTTCCTTGCCAACCTGCACGGCTCGACTCGGTTGTTGTCGCTGTTGCGCCAGAATCCCGAACTCATCGCCTTGATTGTGCTGGTGCTGGGTACCGCACCACGTTTGGGAAGCACGCTGGCGCGCCATCCGCAGGTGATGGATGCCCTGGTCGACCCGAGTTTTTTTGGCGCGTTACCGGACGAAAATGAGCTCGGCCGCCGACTTGACGCCGCTCTGGCGCAATCTCGATACGACGAAGATTTGCTCGAGCGCATTCGCACGTTCGGCCTGGAATACATGTTTCTGATCGGCGTACGAATTCTCTCGGGCACGCTCACCGCGAGGCTGGCGGGCGAAGCCTTCGCGCGGCTTGCAGACGCGGTAATCCGCGCTGTTCACCGCGCAGTCGCAGACAATCTAGCCTCAACTTACGGCCATCTGCGTGGAGAAGAGACCGCTATTCTGGCAATGGGCAAGCTCGGTGGTTACGAGATGACCGCGACATCCGACCTTGATCTTATCCTGGTTTACGATTTCGACGATACGCATCCTGAATCGGATGGCTCACGGTCACTCTACGGTGCGCAATATTTCGCACGTTTGACGCAGCGGCTGATCAACGCCCTGACGGCGCAGACCAACTATGGCGCACTTTATCAAGTCGATATGCGGTTACGGCCATCCGGGCGCGCGGGACCATTGGCGACGCGTCTCGACGGCTTTGCCGCCTACCAGGAGACCGAAGCCTGGACTTGGGAACACATGGCGCTCACGCGTGCGCGGTTGATTTCAGGTTCGCCAGCATTCAAGGCCCGCGTCGAATACGTTATTCGCGACACTTTGCGCAGGCCGCGCAATGCCGAATTGGTAGCCGGTGACGTCCTTGAAATGCGTGAGGCGATCGCCAAAGAAAAAGGCGAGGGCGATCGCTGGGACCTCAAATATGCGGCAGGCGGACTCGTCGATATCGAGTTTATTGCCCAATATCTTCAACTTATTCACGCCCACCAACGACCGGAAATTCTGGATACTTCGACCGCGCGGGTACTTGAAAAAGCCCTGTCGCTGCGGGTTCTGGCTGCCGAAGATGCGGAAATCCTGCGTGCGGCTGTACACCTTTACCATGATATCACGCAGATCTTGCGCCTCTGCCTGCCTGGCGGCTTCGATCCAAAGGCCGCGGGTGCTGGGCTCTTACGGTTGCTGGCGCGGGCAGCTGACGTTCCGGATTTTGCCACGCTCGATGTGACACTGGCAGATACGCAATCGAAGGTGCGCGCCAGTTTTTTACGTATCTTGAGGAGCGCGGCCTAGGGTGGTGCTATGCCGCTTCGTCTTTGGGCAGGGCGCATTGAGGTTCGAGAGGCAAACGAACCACCACCAGAGTCCCTTTCCCGAGTGCTGAACGAATGCGCATTCGGCCGCCGTGCAACTCGACGAGCGACTTCGAGATAGCAAGTCCAAGACCCGAACCCTGGTGGCTCTTGGTAAGCTGGCTTTCGACCTGCTCAAACGGGCGCCCAAGCCGGGCGAGCGCGTCGCTGGCAATACCAATTCCGGTGTCGGCGATGGCGAGCGTGACGCAGTGATCAGTGGTCCGTCCGCGTACGGTTACGCGGCCACCCGTTGGCGTAAACTTGATAGCATTGGAGAGCAAGTTCAGCGCGATTTGCTTGAGCGCGCGGCGGTCTGCGCGCAATTTTAATTCGGGCGATATTCGAGCCGTTAATTGCAATTGTTTGTCTTGCGCCCGCGTTCCGACAACGCGCATAGCCTCATTGAGGAGCGTATCGAGGCTGAGATCCTCAAAATCAAGCCGGATGCGGCCGGCTTCGATCTTCGACATGTCAAGAATGTCGTTGATGACCTCAAGCAGATACTGGCCGCTGCCCCGAATATCGTTGCAATATTCGTGGTATTTTTCGGCACCCAGTGGGCCAAACATGCCCGACTCCATGATTTCGGAAAACCCGATGATGGCATTGAGCGGCGTGCGTAGCTCATGGCTCATGTTGGCGAGGAATTTTGACTTCGCCTGGTTGGCCTCCTCAGCACGGGTCTTTTCCTCAGCATATTTCTCGGTGAGTTCAGCGGAGCGCTGCTGTGAAGCGCGCAAATCGGAGACCGTCGCCATCAGGCGTTTTTCGCTGTCGATGAGCTTTTCCTCGTGGGTCTTCAGCGCAGTGATGTCTGTACCTACCGAAACATAACCGCCATCTTTGGTGCGTCTTTCACTGATGTGCAGCCAGCGGCCGTCCTCGAGTTGCGCTTCAAATGTACGCGCGCCGGGAATACTCGGACCCGTGGTGACAATCTTGTTGCGCACCACCGGCTTGCTGCCCGCTGCGACTACAGATTCATATGATGCACCGACCATAATTGAGTCGTCAGGCAGGTGGTGCAGTTCCTGAAAATTTGAATTGCAGAGAACGAGACGATTGTCAGCGTCCCACAGGACAAATGCTTCGGGGATCGTTTCAATCGCATCGCGCAGTCGCATGTCGGCAGCGACGGTTTTCTCAACCAGGCTTTTTTGTTCCGTGATGTCGACTGCGATGCCGATCAGGTGCAGGCCGGGCTCGCCTGGCTGACGGACGAGCTCACAGCGGGCACGCAGCCACACCCAATGGCCGGCAGCGTGGCGCATGCGAAAAGCGTGGTCGATCGTTGTCGCAGTTGCGTCGGCTAATTCGGCCGCCAGCTCGTAGAGCCTCACATCGTCCGGATGGACAAGTGCATTGACGTCTCCGAACGACAGCAGATCATCTTTTGCTTCCAGCCCCAGTATTTCGAACATGGATTGCGACCAGAATATGCGGCCGCGAGCAAGATCCCAATCCCACAGTCCACATCGGCCGCGGTTGAGCGCGGTATCGATGCGGCTGCGGACCGTTTCGTAAATCAGGTCCGCTTCCCGTGCCCGAGTAGCCTGCCAATGGAAGGCAAAGCCGAGGATAAGCACAACGAAACCGGTGGTGGCTGAGAGGGTTGTCGTCAGGGTGGTCAGGGAGCGCCAGCCGGCCAATGCAGCGTCGCGGGACTGCACGACGGCGAATTGGCCGAACGGAGGATTGAGCATTCGCACGGTGGCGATTGCGCGCGTTGCGTCGGGCAATGTTATTTCCATGACGCCGGCACCCGCGCCGAAGGTCGTGAGCGGCTGTGTGGGCCCAAGCAGGTCGATCAAGCGGCGGCCAATGGTTGCGTCCGTGACCGGCGTTGCGGCTGTGACGACGCCCTCGGCATTCGTCAGGATAAAGCGGCGGCCTGACGCGGTCGCCCAGGTTGGCAGCGCCGCCGCGAGCACCTGTTGTGGCTGCTCGATCGCATCTTTCGCCCGCTTCAAGGGTTGATGCAGGCGCTCAGCCGTAAGGTCCGCAATCGCTTCGAGCGATGCAGCCTCGCTGTTAAGAGTTTGCGCGCGGTGATCGAGTACCTGCACCAGAGCGCCAACGCAGATCGTCGCGAGAAAAGCGATGATCAGGACGGGGACCGCGCGGCGAAGCAGCGGTTCGGCGTTCAGCAGCCGCCGATATGCCGGTTTGGCAATCGATTGCGCGAGGCCTTTGATAGAATCGGGATGTGCAGACGCACTCGCCAATCCGGCGCGCGCCATAAGTGGCCTCCGTTCGGAATTTCCCCTGTCGCCCTCGAAACGGAAGGATGTGCCGCATCGCTTTCCGAATCACTTGTTGATTGGAATCGATGGCCGCTGATTTGTCGAGAAGTCCGAAGAGTCAAATATTTAAAAATTGTTACCCACGGATACTTTTGGCAACACAATTTGGTGCCGGCTGGCCTCAGGGTGCGGCAAGTGCGCGTTCAACGATGTCCGCCAGGTCGCGCGAAAGAGTCGAAAAGGCCTTAATGCGGGTGAGGGCTGCTTCCGCCTTGGCGCGGCGGCCTTTTTCGAGCGTGCGCCAGGTACGGAAGGCGGTCGCCAGGCGCGCGGATAGCTGCGGGTTTTTCTGATCCAGGGCGAGCACGGTATCGGCTACAAAGTCATAGCCGGCGCCGTCGATGCGATTGAATTGGGTGGTATTGCCGCCCGCAAACGCACCGATAAGGGCCCGTACCCTGTTGGGATTGGCCATCGAGAAGGCAGGGTGGCCAGTCAGGCTGCGGACATTGTCGAGGGTATTTGGCTCAGGGATCATGGCCTGGAGCGAGAACCATTTATCGACCACGAGCGCATCCGAGGCATAGCGCGTGTAGTAGTCCGCAATGGCGCGATTGCGGTTCGGCGTATCATGCACCGATAGTGTCGCGAGTGCTGCCATGCGGTCGGTCATGTTGTCGGCGGCATCATATTGCTGTGATGCCCGCGCAATTCCTGACATCGAACCGTTTGCCGCGAGCAGATCGAGCGCGACATTGCGCAGGGCGCGGCGCCCGGCGCTCTTGGCATCGGGTGAGTAACCTCCGGGTACTGTCATACGCCTGTAAATTGCCTCGAGAGGCGCGCTCAACCGTTCCCCAATATCAATTCTAAGTTTTGTTCGAGCTTGAAAGATGGCGCCCGGATCGATGTCGTGGCCGATTTCGCGCGCAATATCACCTTCGCCGGGGGGCACCAATGCAAGTGCCACGAATGCAGGCTCGAGTGCCGCATCTGCGAGGATCGCCGAGAGTGCATGCATCAACTTGTCATCGCTGCGAGGATCGCGGCCCGCCCGGATCGCCGACACGTTGTCGATCAACAGCCGCATCGAAATTGTCTGTAACGCCTGCCACCGATTGAACGGATCAGCATCTTTTGCGGCGAGGTAGGCCAGATCGTCGGAATCGACCGCAACGTCAAGTCGGACGGGCGCCGAGAAACCGCGATTGACGGAAGGCACCGGACGCTCGGCGATGTCGATGAACTCGAATGTCGTCACCGGCTCGCTGAGAACCAGGACATTGCGCTCGATGTTTCCGCCGCCGCGCAGGCGCAAGGGCAGATCGCCTCCATCCTTGCCGACCAGGCCGAAGGCGAGCGGGATCACCATCGGTTCCTTGACCGGCTGACCCGGCGTCGGCGGCACCACCTGCCTGCATTCCAGCGTGTAGGAGTGGTCCGCCTCATTGTAGCGGCCATTGATCGTGACCTGCGGCGTGCCGGCCTGGCTGTACCAACGCATGAACTGCGCAAAATCAATGCCGCTGACATTGGCGAAGCACTGGATAAACTGCTCGATGGTGGCGGCCTCGCCGTCATGGCGCTCAAAATACAGATCCATGCCGGCGCGGAATTTCTCCTTGCCAATCAATGTCTGCACCATGCGCACCACTTCGGCGCCTTTCTCGTAAACGGTGGCGGTATAGAAGTTGTTGATCTCCTTGTAGATCTCGGGGCGTACCGGATGTGCCAAAGGCCCGGCATCCTCGATGAATTGCGCCGCGCGCAGCCCGCGCACGTCAGCGATGCGCTTGACCGACCGCGAGCGCATATCGGACGAAAATTCCTGATCGCGGAAAACCGTGAGGCCTTCCTTCAGGCAAAGCTGGAACCAGTCGCGGCAGGTGATGCGGTTACCGGTCCAGTTATGGAAATATTCGTGGGCGATGACCGCTTCGATATGCGCGAAGTCGGCATCGGTGGCGGTATCGCTGCTGGCGAGCACGTATTTGTCGTTGAAGACATTGAGCCCCTTGTTCTCCATCGCGCCCATGTTGAAATCGGACACGGCGACGATCATGAAAATATCAAGATCGTATTCGCGCCCGAACGCCTGCTCGTCCCAGCGCATGGAGCGCTTGAGCGCGTCCATCGCATAGCCGCAGCGGTCCTGCTTGCCATGCTCGACATAAATTCGCAGCGTCACGTCGCGCCCCGATGACGTGACGAATTTGTCCTCCACACAAGCAAGATCCCCGCCGACGAGCGCGAACAGATATGACGGCTTGGGATGCGGATCATGCCAGACCGCGAAATGGCGTCCACCGGGAATCGACCCGCTTTCGATCAGGTTGCCATTGGACAGCAACACTGGTGCTTCCGTTTTATCCGCTTCGACGCGCGTCGTGTAGACCGCCATCACGTCGGGCCGGTCGGGAAAAAAAGTGATGCGGCGAAAACCTTCGGCTTCGCATTGCGTGCAATAGGTGCCGCTCGAGCGGTAAAGCCCGGACAGTTGCGTATTCGCCGATGGATCGACGACGGTTTCGATCTCCAGCGTGAATGGCCGAGCCGGCGGCTGCGCGATTGTCAGGCTGTCGGACGTCGCAACGTAGCTGTCGACGGGCAGGGCAGCCCCGTCGAGCTTCAGCGACACCAAAGACAGACCGTCGCCGTCCAGCACCAGCGGAGCAGCGGTCGTCTGGGGATTTGGCTTCAGCGCGATGGTCGCACGCACTTTCGTCGCCGTCGGGTGCAGCGATACGTCGAGTGAAACCGTTTCCACCAGCCAATCGGGCGGGCGGTAATCTTTCAGGCGGACAGGTTGGGCAATGTCGGTTCGCATGGACTGTGATCTAGAATGTCCGGGCGCCAATTGGAAGAATGAATGATGTAGCCTTGTCGAGGACCGATCGCTCCCGCCGCGCCGTCAACGCGCTGGTTCCGCGTGACCGATCACGCGCTTGATCGATGGCGACCGCTCCCGGAGGGCGCGCTCCAGCGCATCGACACTTTCGTGCACGGCCTGCACACTCAATTGAGGGTCGACGCGGCAATGGAAATTGACGATCTCGCCTTCATCGGTCTCGCGGACGCGGACATCATGTACGTCCCGAATACTGCGGGTTTCTGCCGCAAGTTCAGATAGTGCAATTTCAACCGCTTTGACCCTTTCCGGCGGGGCCTCGCGACCCAGGGCATCCTGTGGCTGCAACGGTTCGATGTGCGTTTCCACTTCAACGCTGGCACCCAGTTCAGCCGCGATTGCGTCCTCCAGCCCATCGGCCAATTCGTGAGCCGCGCGCAGTGAGAGCTTGCCGTCAACCTCGAGGTCGAGGGACACCGCCAGTCTGTCGCCGAGCGCGTGAACCGTGACGTGATGCACGGCGAGTGCGCGGTTGCGCGCAATGACCATCACGCAATCGAGCACGCTCTCGTTGCTGAGAGCGACCGGATCGGTGGTGACGGTCGGTTCCGCGCCAGGCATTTGTCGGCGGATATCGCCCGCAATCTGATCCTTGAGTGCGCTCACGCGGTCGAGCGGCAGGGTGCGGCTGACCGCCACCCCGAGGTCGATGAAAGTCTTCTCGCCGACCGCGCGGACGCGCACTTGCTCGACTGCGACCACACCGGGGACTTTTGCGGCGATGGCGGTGATTTTGTCCGCGGCGCCCGGCGGCGCAACGTCGATGAGCGTATCGATAGTCTTCTTGCCGAGCCGCCAGCCGGCGAAGCAGACGAGCACCGCCACCACCAGTGCGGCGGCCGAGTCTGCCCACGGCAGCCCGAAATAGACACCCAGCAGGCCGATCAGCACGGCCATGGAAGACCAAAGGTCGGATGAGAAATGCAACGCGTCGGCTTCGAGCGCATGGCTCGATGTCTTTTCGGCAGTATGCGACAGGGCGCGGGCGCGGAAAAAATCGACGACCATCGATACGATGATCACGCCAAAGGCCCACACGGTCGCTTCGACCACATGGCCCTCATGCTCAACAAGGCGCGTGATGGCTTCCCAGATCACCACGCCTGACAGAAGAAACAACAGGGCGGTTTCAGCCAGCGCCGAGACGGCTTCCACTTTGCCATGCCCGTAATGGTGTTCTTTGTCAGCCGGTTTTCCGGAAATACGAACGGCGACGTAAGTCATGACCGTGGCGCCGAGATCGATCAGCGAATGCCCTGCTTCCGACAAGATGGCCAGGGAGCCGGTGGTAAAGCCCACCACACCCTTCGCGACGGTCAGGCCGGCCGAGGCCGCGATCGAGGAAAGCGCGACTTGTTCTTTTTCGCTCTGCATATCGGGCCGGTGTAGCCTAAATGGCGGCAGATTTCGAGGACCGGTGGAAGCCTGCGTATCACAGGGTCATGGGCTTTCCGTCCGCCGCCGCCGAGCGGGTAACGGCATCGAGAATGCGGATATTCGCGAGCAGGTGGTCGGCCGTGAAGCGATAAGGAGAGCGGCCTTCGACTGCTTCCGCCCAGGCCTCAAAATTCATCCGGACGGTGTTGGCGTGCTCGTAGCTGCGCGTCTGGCGGCTACCATCAGCACCACAATGGACGAAACTCGATGGGATACCCTTGTCAACGTTGCCGCCTTCCTGCACTTCGACCCAGCCTTGGTCACAAACCAGCGTGAAGCGGCCGTAAAACGGTGGTGTCGACAGGCAGGTAATGCGACCGCGGGCTCCATTTTCAAAATCAATCTCGGCGCTAACAAAATCCTCCGAAGGCGATGGAAATATTTGTGAAGCGGTGCGTGCGCTCACACGAACGGGTCGCCCCGCGATAGAGACGAACATATCGCCGAGATGAATACCAAGCGCTGTCCACGCGCCGGCCGGTGCATGCCCCGGGTCACGACGCCAGTTCGACGGGTCCATCTTCCGAAAATTGTTGTGGCTGACATTGGCGTCCATGTGCAGCACCCGGCCAAGCGCGCCGCTCTCGAACAGCCGGCGCATCTCTTCCATTGCAGGTTCGTAACGGCGCTCGTGTCCGATGCCGAGGATGCCGCCAGCTTTGGCGCAGGCTGCCAGAATCCGCTCGGCGCTCGCCGTCGTGAGCGCCAGCGGCTTTTCGCAAAACACCTGCTTGCCGGCGCCGAATGCCGCGATCGCCATTTCTTCGTGCAGCAGATGTGGCGTTACGACGGCCACGGCATCGACATCAGGCCGCTTGAGCAGGGCCTTGTAGTCGTCGACCAGGTCGAACTTGTGTGCGGTTGCGAACGGTCCCGCCATTTTGGTGTCGATATCGCATCCGGCCACGACCTCGAAGCAAGGGCTGTCCGCAAGACAGGTCACAATCTGCTTGCCCCACCAGCCGAGCCCGATAACTCCGATGCGGATCATTGTTCATCATTCCCTTGCCAATTCCGTGCGGTGAGCATGCTGGCCGCACACTCAATGCGCAATGGCCTTGCCCTCGCGCTCCTTCTTCAGCAAGCCAAGCGCTTTTCAGCTTCGCTCGCGGCATCCTCCATCGTCATGAAGACGGCGCCCTCTTTCCCGAGCCTGTCGACCATGTCCTCAAGCGCAAGCATTCGGTGACCGCGTCCGATAACATAGGGATGCATGGTGTAGGTCAGCACACCCCAGTCGACGGTTTTCTTCATATAAAGGAATTCATCCTGCCAGCTCTGCATCACTGCACGCGCGGGGTGCAGTCCGGCAAGGATGGTGGATTCGGTGCGAACGAACTCGAAATGCGGGTAGTCGTCGAGTGACCAACTAATTGGCATTTCTATCAGTGTCGTTTTGTCTCCGAAATGGAATGGCTCGCCAAGCCTGGCAACATCCCCACGCCGGGCGAGATAAGGGAGATAGTCTGACCCCATCAAACTCGAATCGTAGCGAAATCCGTGCATCAATAGCAGGTCGATCGTATTCTCGCTCAAATCCCAGGAAGGTGAGCGGTAGCCGCGCGCTTTGCGTCCGCTCAAACGGGCAATCGCATCATTGGCGCGTACCAAGTCGGCTTCTTCCTGTTCGCGGGTCTGATTGGCTGGCGGAATATGCGCCCAGCTGTGGTGTGCGATCTCGTGTCCACCCGCAACGACCGCCTCGCATTCTCGCGGCCAGCTCTCAATGGTGAAGCCCGGGACGAACCAGGTTGCATTGATGTTGCGCGAATTGAGAAAATCCAGGATCCGGCGGGAAGCGATCGCTCCGAACTCGCCACGCGAAAGCGATGTTGGCGTCGTCATACCGCGGGCAATAAAGCCGGACTGGGTATCAAAATCAAAAGTGAGGCAAACAATATGGCGGGGCATGGAATATCACCGGTGTAGCCTCGCCCCAGGTAGCGGCGTCGGCGGAGCATGATAGAAAGTCGGGCAGGGGGGTCAAGGAATTGGCGTTCAAGGAAATCGGTATCATTGTCAACGGCGCAACCGGGCGGATCGCTTCGACCCAGCATTTGGCAAATGCTTTGGTGCCGATCCGGGCGGAAGGCGGCTTGGCGGCGGGCGCTGATCACATTGTGCCCCGCCTCTTTCTGGTCGGACGCAATTCCGATCGGCTCGCCGAAATTGCGCGTATCCATGGCATCGAGCGCTGGACGACCGATCTCGATGAGGCGCTTGCCCAGGCCGACTTTCCTGTGTTTTTCGACGCGGCAGCGACCAAGCAGCGCGTCGCCGCACTGACCAAAGCGATTGCGGCCGGAAAGCATATCTACAGTGAAAAGCCTGTGGCACCGTCGACGGCCGAGGGCTTGTCAATGTTGCGAGCGGCGCGATTGCGCCATCTCAGGCACGGCGCCGTCGAAGACAAGATCTTCCTTCCGGGGCTGCAGAAACTCGCAGCGCTCGCCAAGCAAGGCTTTTTCGGACGCGTCACCGGCTTTGCATTGGAGTTTGGCTGGTGGGTTTTTGATGGTTCGGAGCGGCCCAGTCAGCGGCCGAGTTGGAATTATCGGCGGGACGGTGGCGGTGGTTTAACATCAGATATGTATCCGCATTGGCGCTACGTGATCGAACAGATCCTCGATCCCATTCAGAGGGTGGTCTCGGCGCCGAGGACAGAGATTCCGGAACGGATCGATGAAGCCGGCCAACGCTATCGCGTCGATGTCGACGATACATCGGTCACTTTAGTTGAGCTCACCAGCGGTGTTGTGGGGACGATCAGATGCTCATGGGCTACGCGTGTTCGCCGCGACGATCTGCTGACGCTGCAAGTCGATGGAACAGGTGGATCCGCGGTCGCCGGTGTGCATCGTTGCTGGATCCAGAAAGCACACGATACGCCGGGTATTCGTCATATGAATCCGGTCAGCGATGTTGGCCTAGATTATCGCGGCGAATGGCAAGAAGTGGCTGCTACGGGACCCTACATCAATCCTTACCGTATCGGATGGGAAAATTTTATTCGTCACGTCGCGCTGGGTACTCCAATTGTTTCCGATCTCTCCGCCGGAATTCGCGACGTTCAGTTGGCGGAAGCATGTTATCGCAGCGCCGTGGAGCGCAAATGGATTGAGCTCGATCAGTTCACAAGCCAATGATCGGCCTTGGGTAGCGACCCGTCTATTTCAATCGCCAGAGCCCGCAAAAAGCTCCCTAATCACCGTGCGGAGGATGATGCTCATGTCGAGCCACAGGGACCACCGCGCGATGTATTGCAAATCGCGCTCTAGCCGTTCGATGGCGGAAAGCGGGACAGCCGTGCTACCGCGATAACCGGATACTTGCGCCAGGCCGGTGATGCCAGGGCGCATGTTGTGCCGCTGAAAGTAATAAGGTGTGAGCTCTTCGTACAACATGCCGCCAGCGAGCATGCCCGGCACATGCGGGCGCGGCCCAACCAATGACATGTCTCCGACGAGGACATTGATGAGCTGAGGAAGCTCGTCGAGGCTCGACTTTCGCAGAATGCGTCCAAGTGGCGTGACGCGCGGGTCATCGGTCTGCGTCTGACGTGTCCCGCGATCGTCGCTTAAATGAACAAACATGGTCCTGAATTTGTAAATACGGAATCGTCGACCGTGGTAGCCGTAGCGCTTTTGCCGAAAGAAAACGGACCCCGGCGACGTCATTTTGATCGCGATCGCAATCCCGATGAACAGCGGTGCGCATACCAGCAAGCCGAAACCGGACCCGATGAGGTCAATAGTACGTTTTGCAGCCAATAACATGACGGAAGGTTCGCGTGCCTCGATGCGTCCAGCGCGATGACGGCTCCTGTACCGCGCTACTGGCTGCTTCGCTCGTGCGACCTCCGGTAATGCAAGTAACATTCCACCTGCGCTGCGGAGTTGATTGATGATGCAAGGGATCGTGCATAGCGAAACTGGACTTTATCAGGGGTGGCCACGATGTCGTTTGAGATGAGCGCCGGATTGGCGCGAGAGCTGGACATTCGTTCCGCACGCAAGGATGAACTGCTTCAATATCTGGGATCATCGAACAGTTTGGAAAGTTGGACGGTCGGCAGCAACAAGAACTTGATTGTTGAGCAAACCCGTAAGATCGCGCGCTATTTGCCGCCCAAAGCCAGCGTCCTTGATGTCGGATTTGGCGTGGGCTTTTCTTCTCTGGAGCTTGGGCGACTGGGTTTTTCTGTAATCGGTGTCGAGCCGTCGACAGTTAATATCGAAATCGCAAGCCGCGCGGCCGAAAAATTCGGTATCAAATTTAAGGGTGTACATTCGACAGCCGAAGAGATGAGCAGGTCTTTGAGCGGATCCTTCGATGCTGTTTATTTCAATAGCAGCCTCCACCATTGTGACGATCCTCAGGCCGCGCTGCAAAACGCCTACGGCTTGCTGCGTGAAAACGGTGTCGTCATTCTGATTGAGCCGACGTTGAAGCCATGGCGAAGCAAGGCTTGGTTTTTTCGTCAGCTTGAGACCAATCCCGTGCGCCTCGGCCACTATGGCGGCAACGAACACATTTATTACAACTGGGAATATGACCGAATGCTCCGGCGTGCCGGATTTAAGCGGATTACATATTCGTCAATTTTGGCGGAAACGGATTTGAGATCGCAAATCGTCATGAAGGTGCAGTGGAAAACGCAGGGCGAATTCACGCACGGTCTGATGGGGATCGCCGCCCGCGCGGGCTACTACGCGGTCGTGCAGAAAATGTCCCAGACCAAGTTATTTAACGCCTTGTATAGGCAATTCTCGCTGGGTGACGGCTTGTGGATTGCGAAGCGGGATTCAGTCTTATAATTATTACCGTGTCGACGGCCTCGGTGGATTGGGAGTGCTCAACTTATTATTCATGCAGAAAAAGGCAATGGCCGCCGCTGCATAACCAAAAGCATCTATTTAAATTCCGAGAGACCGCCGCGAGGCGGTCTTTCCGTTTGCGCAGACCGTTTGGGCAATGTCCGCTTTTAGGGGCAAAGCAGACCTCGTGCGGATGCACCGTGATATCCGCTAATGATCTAAAGCGGACATGACCGGCTAGGCGTCAGTTTAGGAAGTATTTCACAAGATAGATCGATTTGCTTTTCGAGAATCTATTTCCTTAAATTTCTGCATGCATTGGTCAAAGTTCGGGGTGCCAGGAGTGAAACCATAAGCGCTTTGACAGGCGACTATGTTGGGATCCGTATCAGGACCCCATGGTTCGCGGGCGCAGCCTGATACGATTAGTGTGAAGGTGATCATAACGAGGAAAGGTTTCACGGCACCCAACGCGAGCTTCGTTTGTCTGCAAAACAAAGTGCACCTGTTGTTCGGTGGATGGTAGATCAGGTTAGGCACCTTCTCCTTTTTAGCAATTGCTCGCAAGGCAAAACGCGCTTCTTGAATTTGCAATGTCCGCTTTCAGGGGTAAAGCGGACACGCCGCGGACATGTCTCGATGTCTGGTGGTGACCCAAAGCGGACATAGACAGAAAATATCGGCGGACCGCCTTATCGCTGCTTTGGTTTGGGATACCCATCGCCTTTAGAAGGGATAGGCTGCGATGCACAAGTGCCTCATTATCACTGCGGCGGCCATTGTGGTCAGCGCAGTTTCGGCGTTGGCCGACCAGCAACGCCTGAGTAAAGACGTCAGATTTTGCCCTAGCTGGGCGGAAGCACATGAACGCACTTTGGCCAGCTTAAATAACGGCCGCCCGCCTTATCCCGTGAAATGGAAGGGCTGCATATGGCTGAAGCAGGGCGCCAAGGTGAACGTAATTGACCACGACGAGTCGTGGACTGAAATTCTTGTCAACGGAAAGCATTGGTTTGCGGACGAATAACTTGCTCGAACGTCCGCTATTGGCACAAAGCGGACATTAGACCGTCATCACTGCATTCTTTTTATGCGGGGGTTACGCAGCTATTCGAACTATAACGTCTGACGGGAAAACCCGACGATAATGCGCACCTTTCGCATCATCATGACGAGCCCTATTACCCAATAGGGCGGCGGGAAGATAAGCTGCGCTACAGGCAATACAAAAACTTGGCTGAAATCTGAGCCAAACGTTATTTTTGCGGGACGTCTAGGACATATCGATATTTGGATATGCATCAGGCAATTGGAGCGGCTTTGAGGAGCTTGTACGAGAAAAAAGTTGTTCCGTTACTCATCGGTGAAAAGCTCGCGCCGGACCAGAATGAGCTCTGACAAATCTAAAAGTTGAGGCTATATGACATGAGCTGTGAGCAAAAGTAACGAAGTGACAGAAAAACCAACAAAAACGCAAAAATTGCTGGATAGGCGCTTTTGTGTCGCTCCGATGATGGAATGGACCGACCGGCATTGCCGGTTCTTCCACCGTCTGCTGACGCGTCGCGCGCTGATCTATACCGAAATGGTCACCACCGGCGCCATTTTGCACGGCGACCGTGCACGGTTGCTCGGCTTTGATCCCGTCGAACATCCGGTAGCTCTGCAGCTTGGCGGTTGCGACCCGGCAGCGCTCGCCCAGTCGGCGCGTGTCGGCGAAGATTTTGGCTACGATGAGATCAACCTCAACGTCGGCTGCCCGTCCGACCGCGTGCAGGAAGGGCGGTTTGGTGCCTGCCTGATGGCGGAACCGTCGGTCGTTGCTGATTGCGTCACTGCCATGAGGGCTGCCGTCCGAATTCCGGTGACGGTCAAGTGCCGGATTGGAATCGACGAGCAGGATCCCGAGGAAGCGTTGTTTGCGTTCGCTGCGGCGGTCAAAGCCGCCGGTGTCGACGCGCTGATTGTGCATGCGCGCAAGGCCTGGCTAAAGGGCTTGTCACCGCGTGAAAATCGTGATGTGCCGCCGCTCGATTATGCGCTTGTGCGCCGACTGAAAGCCGCACATCCGGATCTCGACATCATTCTGAATGGTGGCATTACCAGTCTGGAACAGGCGCAAGGGGAGATTGGCACGCTTGACGGCGTGATGATGGGGCGGGTTGCTTACCAGGAGCCCTGGCGGTTGCTCGACGTCGATCCGCAGATCTTCGGTGTCGCCGCACAGTTCACCTCGCCCAAAGAGGCGGCTCTCGCGCTCGTTCCCTATATCGAGCGCGAAGTATCCAAGGGCGTAAAAGTTCACGCAATCACCCGCCATGTGCTTGGGCTCTTCCGTGCGGTACCGGGCGCGCGTGCCTTCCGCCGGCATCTGGCGACCGAGGCGGTCAAGCCCGACTCCAGCGCCGCCGTCATGGCAGATGCGTTGGCGCTGGTGCTGGACAGAGCAACGGATTTGGCGCACATCGCCGCTTAAGTTGCATACCCCCGCCGTACATTTTTCAGGGCCTCATGCTGCTGGGATACCCGATCAGCGAGATCGTTATGCTCGCCCTCTGGATTGCGGGCGCAGGCATTCTCGTCGGGATTCTCGCGGGCCTGTTCGGGATCGGTGGCGGCGCGATCATCGTGCCGGTGCTGTATGAAGTATTCCGCGTCATCGGTGTGCCCGAGGACGTCCGCATCCAGACCTGTATCGGCACCTCGCTCGCGATCATCGTGCCGACGACGATACGATCCTATCTGGGGCATAAAAAGAAAGGCGCTGTGCTTCCTGAAGTCGTCCGCATCTGGACGCTACCGGCGATTTTTGGTGTTGCGATTGGTTCAGTGATTGCGTCGTTCGCGCCCGCGCCTGTATTCAAGATTGCCTTCCTATTCTTTGTTACTTTCATTGCTATCCGTATGTTGTTCGGCGGTGACCGTTGGAAGCTCGGTGATGAATTGCCCGGACGCGGCGTGCTTGCCGTCTATGGCCTCATCACCGGCCTGTTTTCCTCGCTGGTCGGAGTGAGCGGTGGCGCAATCTCGAATGCGGTGCTGACACTTTATGGCCGACCCATGCATCAGGCGGTCGGAACATCAGCCGGAGTTGGCGTTCCGATCACGATTGCCGGCACAATCGGCTACATGTTGGCTGGCTGGCCGCATATGGCGCAGCTGCCGCCATTGTCGATCGGATTCGTATCGCTCGTTGGTTTCGTGCTGATGGCGCCGGTATCGAGCTTTACAACGAGCTACGGCGTGCGCCTGGCGCATTGGCTGCCGCGGCGAAAGCTGGAGATTGCCTTCGGAGTTTTTCTGATCCTGGTCGCGCTGCGATTTGCCGCAAGCCTGATCTAGCCGCGGCCACTCATTGAGTTCCCCGCAGGCGCAACTTGTCGCCGCGCACCTCCCAGCTTTCCAGCCGGTTGAGGAAGCTCATTCCGAGCAGATTGTTTTTGAGCTGTCCCGGCTGGGCAACCAAAGCCGGCACCGAGCGTTCCGTGAGACCGCCCACCGCGAGGCGATCGAGCGTGACCGCAGCCGCGCGGGTGCGGCCGTTCGCGGTATCGATATTGACGGTGTAGTTGAGGACCTCGATCGGCAAACCGGCGGCCTTTGCTGCCTCTTGCGTCAGCACAACCGAGCTTGCCCCGGTATCGAGCACCATCGGAACACGCGTGCCGTTTATGTGCGCGGCAACCGCAAAATCTCCGCCATGTCCGCGCACGACTTCAACATTGCGTCCATGGCCTGCGACATGACCAGGCACGAGTTCGGCTACGACGCGATCGGCGACCTCACGTAGTTCGAACCGGTAGCTATAGCCAACCACCAGAAGCAAGCCGACGACGGCCCAGAAGGCTGCCGCTTCGATTGCCTTCGACAGGCTTTCGCGGAACAGGGCGAGCACCAGCCCCCCGACAAAAACGACCAGCACGATCTTAATCGCGAGCGACCCGACATCATGCTTGAGCAAATTTGTTATGGCATCCTGATCGCTGCTCGCGATCAAGGCTGCAAGCGACAGGGCAACGCCAAAAAGGAGAGACCAGACAAGGCGGCGGCTCACTGCGTCATCCTGTTGCCGTGGCTGTTTTCAATGCATCGCGCGTGGCCAGACGAGCGGGTAGGTCGGCCATTACTCGCGCACGTTCGGACGCGTTCATGAGGCTCCAGCGCGTGATTTCGTCGACCGTCCGGCCGCAGCCGAGGCAAAGCCCGGCGCGGGCATCGAGGGTGCAGATTTTGACGCAAGGGGTCTCGATCATGGGTTAGCTCGGGCCGAGTCGGATGCGACCTTAAGCATCGCATTTGGGAAGGCAATTGTGTGATTGTCGCAAGGCTTGAGGTTACGTCCCGGCCCGGAACAACGGTCGGCGGCTGATGCGGCGCTTTTGCTCCGGGGTCAATTCCAGGTCGGCGCGCGATACGATTGGCGGCGCGTGTTCGGTCATTGGCGCCATGGCTGCTACAACCCGTTCGGGAGGAAATGTGACGATTACCTCGGTGCCAATACGCAGCTTTGACTTCAGCGTAAATGTCCCGCCATGCAGATCGACCAGGCTTTTGGCGATCGGCAACCCGAGGCCGGCGCCCTGTTCGGCCGATTTGATCGAATTGGAGCCCTGGCCGAAGGATGCGAGCGCAACGGGGATTTCCTCCTCGGGGATGCCGGCGCCGGTATCCTTGACGCTGACGTACTGACCGCCTGAAGCGGTCCAGCCGACCTTCAACCAGATCTCGCCGCCTTGTGGCGTAAATTTGATCGCGTTCGACAACAGATTGAGACAGATCTGGCGGATGGCTCGTTCGTCGGCCCATAGCCGCGGCATGTCCGGCTCGAAGACTTCATGGATCGTGATGCCGCGATTGCTCGCGCGTAACTTGAGAAGATGGTGACAGTCTTCGACGATGGCCACGAGCGACACGGATTCCTCGTTGAGCTCGTAGCGGCCGGCCTCGATGCGCGACAGATCAAGAATCTCGTTGATCAAGCCAAGCAGGTGCACGCCTGAGTTATGGATGTCGGCTGAGTATTCCTTATAGGCCGGCACCGCATGTTGCCCGAATACTTCGGTCTTCATCACTTCGGAAAAACCAAGGATCGCATTGAGCGGTGTGCGCAGCTCGTGACTCATTTGTGCCAGGAAACGCGATTTGGCAATGTTGGCGGCTTCCGCGCGGCGGCGTGCTTCGTCTGAAATCGCCTTCGCCTGCTCGAGCTCGCCGATCAAGGCATCCTTTTCCGCACGCGCTTCCAGCGTTGCAAGCGTGCTTGAATAAAGTCGATAGGTGAGCGCCGCGAAGTAACCTTGCGCGGTCAACGCCATGAGGGCGAGAATATAGTGTCGCAGCGTGCCTTGCAGGATGAAGTCGAGCGCGATTGCTGTGGTGACGGGAAAGGTCGCCGCAAAAACAGCAGTCGGCAGACTTGAGGCCAGCATGCTCGACACTGCGACCACCAGCAGCATCACAAACAGCATGAAGGTGCTCGAGCTTTCATCTATGCCGATCGGATGGATCAGGCTGAACATCCAGGCCAACCCGTAGAACAGATCAAGCGTGATGAAGCGCAGCCGCCATGCGCGTGCGGAGACTTCGTGCATCGGCTTTTCGAGGAACTGCCGGCATTTGGTGACGATAATGGCGTGGATCACCAGCACCGCGGCAGTCCACGCGCCGGCGCCCAGTGCGCCGGTCCACACGCTCGACATGAAACCGACGGTCGTCACAAGCAGCAGGATTACGAGCGAAGCCGATATCCGGTTTTGGGCGTATTGGCGCAACAGCTCGTAGTCGAAGGCCGGGCGCGTGCCGCTGGTGGATGTCAGGCGGTCACGCGCTTCGCGCACATATTGCGCGGCAAGGCGCCGCTTCACCGGCGAGTCGTCCGGTGGCAGCGCGGTGAGATCAGGTTGTTCGCCTGGAGTCGGCATTAAATGACGCTGGCACTTACAAAAAACACCGGCGGAGCCTTGCGCAAAATCCTTAAGACCAAGCTTAAGAGGGGCCTAAAATCTCTGGTTAAGGATTGTTTACCCCCTTTGACAGCGGTTTTGGGCCATGTTCGGGTATTACCGGAGGGGAAAACACCTTCGCCGGGGGAGAGACGGATGAAACTCTACGACAGCAAGGTAGCCCCGAACCCCCGCCGCACCCGCATCTTCCTTGCCGAAAAAGGCATCACACTGCCGACCGAGCAGGTCGACATCATGACGATGCAGCACAAAACGCCGGAATATACCGCCATCAATCCGTTGCAGCGGATGCCGTCGCTGGTGCTCGACGATGGCACCGTGATCACTGAGTCGATTGCGATCTGTCGCTATTTCGAAATGCTGCATCCGGAGCCGCCAATGTTCGGCGTCGGGCCGAAAGACATCGCCATCGTGGAGATGTGGAATCGACGGGCGGAAATAAACTTTTTCTCGAACGTGGCAGCGGTCTTCCGGCACACGCATCCGGCGATGAAAGAGCTGGAAGTGCCGCAGGTTCCGGCCTGGGCTGATGCGAACAGGCCGCGCGTGACCTGGTTTCTCGAGTTGCTCGACCGCGAACTCGCCAAACGCGAGTTCGTTGCGGGTGACCGCTATACGGTCGCCGACATTACGATACAGGTCGCCGTCGATTTCATGAAGCCGGGGCGACTTGCAATGCCCGAAGGCGCCAGCAACGTAAAACGTTGGCATGCAGCCGTGTCGGCGCGGCCGAGTGCGGCGGCATAGTCCTAGACAATGGCGTTCGGATTTTCCTGATCGCTGCGTCAGGATGAAAACATTCCAATTCGAAACATTTTGGTTGCCCGCATTTGAAGTTCGTGGCGAGTCAGCCGTGTCTGGTCTGCGGACGCGAGCCGTGCGACCCGCACCATCTGCGGTTTGCGCAGCCGCGGGCAATCGGACTCAAGGTGAGCGATGAATTCACCGTGCCACTATGCCGCGGGGACCATCGCCAGTTGCACCAGGCGAGTAGTGAGGAGACTTGGTGGAAAACTCAAAAAATAAATGCATTGGAGATCGCCAGAACCTTTTGGCAACCGCTCGTCACGATTTAGCTGACGGGGCGTTTGAGTGACTTGGGCGTGCGAGCACTCCGGGCAACGCCAATAGGTCGTAATCGAATTGTCGGTGTGCACGATGCGATTGAGGGGGTCATTTGCCCTCTCCACATGCCGGACAGGGCTTTTTCCCATTGATTTGTCGGGCGATTCCATCGCATAAATTTGGCATAAATTTTTTGGTGGCGTAAAGTGCCCATAGCCGTTCTAACGGTCGTATTCCTCATTCTGAACGGGCTGCTCTGGTATCAGCGGCCAAATCCTCACGTTTGGCTATTCGGGTCGCTTTTTCTCGGCTTGGGGTGGGGCGTCCTCTTTATGCGGCTGGTCACCCGTGACGGAGGGAAGCCCTGATGCACCTCACAATCGGCGTGATCCTACTGGCGGTGACTGCTGTCCTTATTTTTGTCGGCCTCCCCAAACGAAACGGCGATAGCCCTCGCTTCCTTCAATTTGAGGCGGCGATCGTCCCGTATCCACTATCCACCGCTCATTATGATTACGGTCGTTTTGGGAGCCGCGGAGGTGATCACAGCACTGTTGGGCATTCTGTAACAGAAGACAGGAGGCGACGATGGAATATGGGATAGCCGTATATCTGCGAGACCTTTCCGCGCGTCTGACCGAAGTCGCCCGCGGTTGCCCAGACGCAAAAACACACGAGGCGATCGTCGCACTCTGCTTTGAACTTGCAGACAAGGCGCATGTGATCGAAAGCAACTTCACGATTCCAAAGCAGCGACGCACGGATCGCGCAGGCCGAGGGAATGTCTACTAGTTGCCATTTAGGGGACAAATACGAATCACGCAGGTGTCACCCGATCGGGGCCAACGTGACAAAGACAATAACCTTTCTATCGCATTTCCAGACGGCGACAGATCGATCTGCATGTAAGCGGATGTCCGCTCCGAGTTATTGCCCCAAGATCACCGGTCGAGCAAGGCGATGAGGCTCGACGTGTCCCAGCGTTTGCCGCCCATGGCCTGGATCTCCGAGTAGAACTGGTCGACCAGCGCCGTAACCGGCAGGTGCGCGCCATTCTTGCGCGCTTCGCCGAGACAAATTCCGAGATCCTTGCGCATCCAGTCGACCGCGAATCCGAAATCGAATTTATTCGCCGCCATTGTCTTGTAGCGGTTCTCCATTTGCCAGGACTGTGCCGCACCTTTGGAAATTGTTGCGATCAGCTTCTCGATATCGAGACCAGACTTCTTGGCAAAGTGCAGGCCTTCAGCCAGGCCTTGCACCAAGCCTGCAATACAGATCTGGTTGACCATCTTTGAGAGCTGTCCCGACCCCGGCGGCCCCAGCAGATTGCACGCGCGGGCGTAGGCGACGATCACCTTTTCGGCGCGACCGAACGGATCGGCATCGCCGCCGCACATGACGGTGAGGGCGCCATTCTCGGCGCCAGCCTGGCCGCCGGACACGGGGGCGTCGACGAAATCGAAGCCGCTTTTCTTGGCGGAGGCGTGAAGCTCACGGGCGATTTCCGCTGATGCGGTGGTGTGGTCGACGAAAATCTTGCCCTTTCCCATGCCGGCGAAAGCGCCGTTGGGACCCAGGGTTACTTCGCGCAGGTCGTTGTCGTTGCCGACACAGGACATGACGAAGTCCTGGCCTTCGGCGGCCGCCTTTGGGGTCGGGGCCGATTTGCCGCCATGTTGCTTGACCCATTGCTCGGCCTTGGCCGCGGTGCGGTTATAAACGGTGACTTCGTGCCCACCTTTGTTCTTCAGATGTCCCGCCATCGGGTAGCCCATGACACCCAGGCCCAGAAACGCCACCTTCGCCATCACCATTCTCCCTCGGAAAATTTCTCTTGGCCGCCAGCGGCCGATGCTTATCTGCCAATAGGTCATCGCGGGGGCAAGGGCGTCAACTACCCCCGCATTGACCGCTCCGCCGCCGCGCTTATGGTGTCGGCGAAATCAGGCTTTTAAGGACATGCAGTTATGGCGGTGAGCAAGGAGCAGGTTCTCGCGGCTTTGGCAAAGGTTCCGTCGCCGGACGGCACGACCTTGCCGGACGCGCGCGTGCTCTCCGATATCGTCGTCTCTGATGGCAAGGTCTTTTTCTCACTGTCAGTGGATGCCGCCACGGTTAAGTCGTGGGAATCCGTGCGCAAGGCCGCCGAAGACGCCGTGCGCGCCATTCCCGGCGTGCAATCGGCTTTGGTGGCCCTGACGGCCGAGCGCGCCGCGGGTGCGGCCGCGCGTGGACCGCAGCCAGCGCACGTTGCGACCCAGCCGCGTGCCGCAGGAGCGCCGACAGCGCACGCCCATCCGGCTGACAAGGTGCAGCCCGGAATTCCCGGCGTTGATGCCATCATTGCGGTCGCGTCCGGCAAAGGCGGCGTCGGCAAATCGACGACTGCGGTCAATCTCGCGCTGGGGCTGCGCGATCTTGGAATGAAGGTCGGCGTGCTTGATGCCGACATCTATGGCCCATCGCTGCCGAAACTTCTCGCTATCAAGGAGAAACCGCAGACGATTGGCGGCACGCGTCTCAAGCCTATTGAGCGCTATGGCCTCACGGTGATGTCGATTGGGTTTCTGATCGACGAAGAAACGCCGATGATCTGGCGCGGCCCGATGGTGATGTCGGCGATTACACAAATGCTGCGCGAAGTGGAGTGGGGCAAGCTCGATATCATGGTGGTCGACATGCCGCCAGGCACGGGCGACGCACAACTCACGATGGCGCAGCAGGTTCCGTTGAAAGGCGCGGTGATCGTCTCCACGCCTCAGGATCTTGCCCTGATCGATGCGCGGCGCGGCGTTGCGATGTTCAACCGGGTGAATGTTCCAGTGCTCGGCGTGGTCGAGAACATGAGTTATTTTTTGTGCCCGAGCTGCGGCACCCGTTCCGATATTTTCAGTCACGGTGGCGCTCGAAAGGAAGCCGAACGATTGGGCGTTCCTTTCCTTGGTGAAGTCCCGCTCCATATGACTATTCGCGAAAAATCGGACGCGGGGCTTCCTGTCGTGGCCACCGAACCGGATGGTCCGCACGCCAAGATCTACCGCGAAATTGCCGCCCGGGTTCGCGATCAGATCAAGGGTGCGGCGCGGCCCACGCCTAAGATCGTAATCGAGGCATAACCCCCCGTTTTGGCCTTGTAAAATAGGGCTTCCGGCACGCGCTGCCCGTTCGACGAATGGGGAACTTGCGCTCAGTTAACTGCAGACGCATGCTCTGGGCGCGCGGGGCAATTGGTTTCGCTCCCTGGAAATTCCAATCAACCGGGAGCGCTATAGGGAGGATTTTTTGATGAAACGTCGCAAATTTCTCGCCGCGGTCGGAGCAGGGGGCGTTGCTGCCGCTGCTGCTACGATCGCCAAGCCGGCGATCGCCCAGTCGTCGCCGACGCTGAAATGGCGACTGACTGCAAGCTGGCCGAAGTCGCTCGACACATTGTTCGGTACTTGCGACCTATTCGCGAAATATGTGTCGGAAGCGACCGACGGAAAATTCCAGATCCAGACATTTGCCGCCGGCGAAATCGTTCCGGGCCTGCAGGTGCTCGATGCGGTGCAGAATGGCACCGTCGAACTAGGCCACAGTGCGCAATACTACTACATCGGCAAGGATCCGACCTGGGCGTTGTTTTGCGCGGTCCCGTTTGGCCTCAACGCCCGCCAGCAAAACGCATGGTTCTATCATGGTGACGGCCAAAAACTGATCGACGACTTTGGCGCCAAGTTCAACACCAAATGTTTGCTGGCCGGCAATACCGGCTGCCAGATGGGTGGCTGGTTCCACAAGGAGATCAAAGGGCCGGATGACTTCAAAGGCCTCAAGATGCGTATCGGCGGCTGGGCGGGCAAAACGCTTGGCAAGCTTGGTGTGGTCGCGCAGCAGATCGCCGGCGGCGACATCTACCCGGCGCTTAGAGAAGGGCACCATCGACGCCGCTGAATGGGTCGGGCCGTATGACGATGAAAAGCTCGGTTTCTACAAGGTCGTAAAATTCTACTACTATCCCGGCTGGTGGGAGGGCGGCACCGCTAACCATATGCTTGTCAACCTTGCCAAATGGAACGAGCTGCCGACGAGTTACAAGTCGATCCTCGAAGCGGCGGCTGCGGCCTGTAACACGAAACAGCAAGGCGATTATGATGCAAAGAATCCGCAAGCGCTAAAGCGCTTGGTCTCCAATGGCGTTCAGCTGCGGCCTTTCACGCAGGCCACGATGGAAGCATGCCTTAAGGCCTCGAATGAGGTGAACGCCGAAACCTCAGCCGTGAATGCCGACTACAAGAAGGTGCTGGACTCCATGCAGGCATTCCGCCGCGACGAATACCTCTGGTGGCAGGTCGCCGAATACGGCTACGACAGCTTCATGATCCGTACCGGCGCAAAAAGCTAGGAAAAGTCGATATAAGTTGCCGAAGGGCCAGCCACAGGCTGGCCCTTCTTGCTTTTGGTCAGCCATCGGGCCATGGGGCCATTTACAACTTTCGTTTAAGCCGTACAGACTGGCTTTGGCGGCCGTGCTCCGTCATGGTTCACGCCAAGCCCCGTACGTGTTGTAGTGCTGCATGCGGGTTGGGGCTCCCGCCATAAAAAACGAGGGGAGGGATAGCAATGAAACGTCGTCAATTTATCAAGGCAGCCGGCCTAGGTGTCGCCGCGAGCGCAGTTGCCGCTCCGGCGATTGCGCAGTCGATGCCCGAACTCAAGTGGCGTATGACCACAAGTTGGCCGAAATCGCTCGACACTTTGTTCGGTGGAGCGGAAATGATGGCCAAGGCCGTTGCGGAGGCCACCGATAACAAATTCCAGATCCAGGTATTCGCCGGTGGCGAAATCGTGCCGGGCCTTCAGGTCGTTGATGCGGTGCAGAACGGCACCGTCGAATGCGGCCATACTGCCTCGTACTATTATTTCGGCAAGGATCCAACCTTCGCATTCGGCACTTCGGTTGCCTTCGGTCCTAACCAGCGCCTGAACCAAGGTTGGTTCACGCTCGGCGGCGGCAAGGAAGTGCTCAATGAATTCTACAGCAAGTACAACTGCACCGCGCTGCTCGCAGGAAACACTGGCTGTCAGATGGGCGGCTGGTTCCGCAAGGAGATCAATACGGTCGACGATCTCAAGGGCATCAAGATGCGCATCGGCGGATTCCCTGGGCGGGTCCTGCAAAAACTCGGTGCGGTGCCGCAGCAGATCGCGGCTGGAGACATTTATCCGGCACTGGAAAAGGGCACGATCGATGCGGCGGAATGGGTCGGTCCTTATGACGATGAAAAGCTCGGCTTCTACAAAGTCGCGCCGCACTACTACTATCCCGGCTGGTGGGAAGGCGGTTCGATGATTTTTGCCTTCTTCAATAATGAGAAATGGAATGCACTACCGAAGTCCTACAAGGCAATCCTCGAGCAAGCGGCTGCCTACGCCAACCAATGGATGGTCGCAAAATACGACGAAGTTAATCCCGCGGCGCTCAAGCGCTTGCTCGCCAATGGTGTGAAGCTCCACGGCTTCTCACCAGCGATCATGGATGCCTGCTTCAAAGCGGCGAAGGAGCTGCATGCGGAGATCGCCAAGGACAACGCCTCCTTCAAGAAAGTCTATGACTCGATGACCACGTATTCCAACAATGGCTACCAGTGGTTCCAGGTCGCAGAACTTGGCTACGACTCCTTTATGGTCCGCCACTCGCGCGGCTGACCGGCATTGAATGCAAACGGCCCCGGAACCGACGTTCCGGGGCCGTTTTAATTTGGCGGGACGCGCCAGTAATTTTCAGGGGCTTATTTAAAGTTAAGCGGTGGCAGTTCGATTTGAGGAATCTCGATCTTGACCTTATTAGGATCAATCGTCGATGCGGCACCTTTGTAGTGCATGACCATCGCCGGAAAGAGGATCACCAACAGCACCATGATCACCTGGATCACCACGAACGGCACCGCGCCCCAATAAATTTGTCCGGTAGTGACACCGTCTGTGCGTTTGCCGGTGACACGGTCGATGAAGCTTTCGCGCGGAGCAACCGAGCGCAGATAAAATAACGCAAACCCGAACGGCGGGTGCATGAACGATGTCTGCATGTTCACGCCGAGAATGACCCCGAACCATATCAAGTCGATCCCAAGATGCTCTGCCGCCGGCCCGAGCAGGGGAATGACGATAAAGGCAAGCTCGAAGAAATCTAAGAAGAAGGCGAGCACGAAGACGAAGGCATTGACGAAGATCAGGAAGCCGATCTGCCCGCCAGGCAATGACGTCAGCAGATTCTCGACCCAGATGTGCCCGCTCACGCCGTAAAATGTGAGTGAGAATACCCGCGCGCCGATCAGAATAAACACCACGAAGGCCGATAGCTTGGCGGTGGATTCGGTGGCCTGACGAATGAGGTCCCAATTCAGTCGGCGCTTAAGCCCGCCGAGAATCAGCGCGCCGGTCGCCCCCATGGCGCCCCCCTCGGTTGGCGTCGCCACGCCAATGAAGATCGTGCCCAGCACAAGGAAGATCAGAAACAGGGGTGGCACCATCACGAAGGTTGTCTGCTGAGCGATATGCGAGAGAAATCGGAATCCAATGAAGCGGGTTGTCAACCAGTTGACCACTGCCACTCCGAACGCGAACGTGATTCCAAAGAACATACTCAAGACAACAAAATCTGCGCCGTGCGAACTCGAGTTGCGCATCATGAGCCAGCCGAATACGCCACTGACGATTGTAAGAACGGCGAGCGAAGGAAGACCGCGGCTGCCCGACGGCTCACGGAAACCAACTGCTTCCGCTGGCAGGCCCGGCGTCGCCTTCGGGAAAAATATCGTCACCAAGAATATATAGAGTGCATACAGTCCGGCGAGCACGATGCCCGGAATGAAAGCGCCTTCGTACATGTCGCCGACCGAGCGGCCCAATTGGTCGGCCATCACGATCAGGACCAGTGAGGGCGGAATGATCTGCGCCAACGTTCCCGAGGCTGCGATTACGCCGCTGGCGACGCGCCGGTCATAGCCGTAGCGCAGCATGATCGGCAGCGAGATCAGCCCCATTGAAATCACCGAAGCGGCAACCACGCCTGTGGTTGCCGCAAGCAAGGCGCCGACAAAGACGACGGCATAGGCGAGGCCGCCCCGTACGGTACCGAACAATTGTCCAATGGTGTCGAGCAGATCCTCGGCCATTCCCGACCGTTCAAGCACCAGGCCCATAAATGTGAAGAAGGGGATCGCCAGGAGCGTGTCATTGCTCATCACGCCGTAGACGCGTTCGGGCAAGGCTTGCAAGAAGTTCGGAGCGAACTGGCCGAGTTCGATGCCCACGATCGCAAAAATAAGTCCTACCGCACCGAGCGAAAACGCAGCCGGGTAACCGAGGAGAAGAAAAATAACCAGGGCGCCGAACATAATCGGAGCCATATTGGCGATGAAAAATGCTTCCATGCTTGACCCCGGTTACCCCAACAAACAACTAATGCTTTTCTATTGCGCCGATTATTTCCTCGGCTTCGGTTTCAAGCGAGCTTTTTTGGCCGGCATGCGGGTCGGGGATAAGATCCCGCATGACCGCGATGCGTTTGATCAGTTCGGACACAGCTTGGACAAACAGCATCGCAAATCCGATCATGACCAGCGCCTTGCTCGGCCATTGCGGAAGACCGCCAGCATTTCCGGACTGCTCGTTGATCTCTACCGATCTTAGGAAGAATGGGATGCCGGTGATAATCATGACGATGGTCAACGGCATCAGGAAAAAAGCATGGCCGATGACATCGATAGAATCCCGCAGACGCTTCGGCAGCAGGTTATTCACGATGTCGATACGGATGTGCTCATTGGCGAGCAGCGTCCATGGCGAGCACAGTAAAAACACCATGCTGAAAAGCACCCATTGCAATTCCAGCCATGAGTTTGACGAAGTGTCGAAGATCTTGCGGATAGTGGCATTGGCCGCGGAAACGAGTACGGCGGCTAATATCAGCCACGCAATTCTCTTGCCGATCCAGGTCGTGCCGGCGTCGATTGCGCGCGTTAACGGCAGCAATGCCGTCAGCAATGCGTCCAGAGCACCCACTTGACCACTCCCCTCTACCGTCTCGGCGGGGTCGCCGGCCGGCTTTTTTATTTTTGATTTATTATCCCCACGCCAGGCCAGAAAGCCAAGCCCGCCACCTTAATCCGATGCTGCCATAGGGCGTCAATGGAGAATTTGGTCGAACATGGAGGGAGTGCCAACGCCTACCGACAGTCTTGCGGCGTCCAAAGGCTGGTTCCGGGGCGTCCCACTACTGGGGGATAGCCTCGGGTCACGAACCCGATCCCGGACCGGCAAATTTACCGTTGCCCTGCCGCGCGCGCTAGGTGGTCTGCTCTGAGGGTGGCGTTTTCGTAATCGATCTGCCCCGGACCGCGTCTTAGCCGCCGGTCGTGCTCATATGGCGCGGCAGCGCCGATTTTTTGTGCCGACGGTCGATAATGAAATCATGTCCCTTCGGCTTGCGCGTGATTGCCTCGTCGATCGCGCGGTGCACCAAGTCGTCGCTTTCTGAAGCGCGCAGCGGACCACGAAGGTCCGCAGCGTCATTCTGCCCGAGGCACATGTAAAGGGTACCAGTGCAAGTAATCCGGACACGATTGCAGGATTCGCAGAAATTGTGGGTGAGCGGGGTGATGAAGCCCAGTCGGCCGCCGGTCTCCCGCACGCGCACGTAGCGGGCAGGGCCTCCCGTACTGTCGTCGATATCGTCCAGCGTATACTTTTCAGCCAGCCGCGCGCGGACGATCGACAAGGGCAGATATTGGTCAAGGCGCGATTCATCGACATCACCAAGCGGCATTACCTCGATGACGGTGAGATCCATGCCGCGCCCATGCGCCCATTCCAACAAGCCGGCGATCTCGTCTTCGTTCACGCCTTTCAGAGCAACCGCGTTGATTTTGACTCTGAGCCCCGCAGTTTGCGCCGCATCGATCCCGGCCATGACATTGCCGAGATCGCCCCAGCGCGTAATGGTGCGGAACTTGTCGGCGTCAAGCGTGTCGAGTGAAACATTGATGCGCTCGATACCGCGGGCTTTGAGTTCGGAGGCATATTTTTGTAATTGCGAGCCATTGGTCGTCAGCGTCAGTTCATGAAGGGCGCCGCTTGCGAGGTGTCGCGATAGCGACGACACCAGGGTCATGATCCCCCGCCGCACGAGCGGCTCGCCGCCCGTCAAGCGCAATTTGGTGACGCCTTTTGCAACAAACGCGCTGCAGAGCCGGTCAAGTTCCTCGAGGCTCAACAGGTCGGCCTTCGGGAGGAAGGTCATGTGCTCCGACATGCAATAGACGCAGCGGAAGTCGCAGCGATCGGTTACCGAAACGCGCAGATATGTAATCGCGCGGTTGAACGGGTCGATCAACGCGCCCGGCGTTGCACGGTCGAGTTCAATAGTGGAGGTGCCGGCGGCCAATGCCATCGTCCAACCCTGCGTCGCGCTTATTACACTACGCGCATCCCCACATATAGGAATTCTGGCCGCGATTGGCCATAGCGTTCGGCAACCACTCAGTTCCAGGCTGAGTGGCGTTGTCTAGATGGATCTATTTACTGGCGCGCTGGCGGCGGGTTTGTTGGCCACGGTGCCGCTGCCTGTGCCGGGGGCGCAGCTGCCGGTGGCGGGGCTGCTGCAGCGGCCGGCTTCGGTCGGGGCGGTTTTTTTGCCACAGGCTTCTTGGCGGGCGGCTTCTTCGCGACGGGCGGTGCGCCGGGCGTGAGCTCAACGACAACCGGATTAGGCCGCAACCGGGGCGGCTCGCCGGTCGCCGTGATGGCTTCGAGTCTTTCTGTTTCGGGCAGGTAACCGTTGAGCGTGAAAGTCACCGATGAGGCGGCTTCAATAGGCAGCGCGAGCGAACATGGGGTCCGGCAAGTTTGTCCATTCGACGCTTTTGCCTCCGCGCCAGGAGGTTCGGACTCAAAGCTCACGGTGTCCAACGATGGACCCGGTTTAAGTCCATCAAGATTTATCCAATCGGGAGTTGACGAGCAAGCCGCGAGGGCAAGTGCGCCGCCGATCATCGTAAGAACTCGATACATCATATTAACCGTCCCACTCGAGCAACTAGCGACCGCTCGCCCGCGCGAAGGATAGGGGCGTCGTCACGCAGGCGCAACATATTGCGCCACGTTAACCTTACCAAATTAACCATAATTTCCTACCACAGCCCGTCAGATTCCCGAAAAAATGGCCGCAATCGAAGCGGGCAATTGGGAGAAGTGATTGATGATCCGGTCTGGCCCAAATTCGGCAATGGGGCGCTCGCTATAGCCAAAGTCGACCGCAATAACCGGCACGCCGGCCGCACGCGCAGTACGAATGTCGGTGTTTGAATCACCGATCATAACCGCGTGTCGCAATGTTCCGCCGGCAGCCGCGATTGTCTGCCGCAGAATTTCCGGGTCGGGCTTTTGTATGCCGAAAGTGTCTTGCCCGCAGATCGCCACAAAGCGGTCCGCGAGCTTAAGTTTGCCCAGCAAGAGCACCGACAGCCGTTCAAGCTTGTTTGTGCACACAGCAAACCGGCATCCACGCGCGGCGAGGGTATCGAGCGCATCAATGAGTTCAGGAAACGGTCGGGACCGATCGGCGACATGATCGGAATAGTGCGCAATGAAATCCGCGAACATTTGCTCGAGCTTTTGAGCCGAAAAAACGCGGCCTTCTGCTTCGATCCCGCGCGCAATCATCGTCTTGGCGCCGCCGCCGATCGCATTCCGTGCAGCCTCGTACGGCACCGGGGGCAATCCCTCTCGTGTGAAAATAACATTAAGGGTGTCGATCAGGTCGGGAGCCGTGTCGATCAGCGTGCCATCGAGGTCAAAAATGATAGTGGGAGAGGGCATGGAGAGGATCGCTAGCCTTCGTTCATCGGCGTTGCAAGGCCGATTTACCAGGCCCGCCAGCTTTTCAATTTACGGCTATTCAGCCACAACGATCGGGGCTAGATAAGCACCCGCACCATATCGTCAATCGACGCTTGATTGCTCAGCCGGTACCGATGAACGCCGATGCCCAAAAACGCGCAGCTGCTGCTCGCGCCGTCGAATTTGTGCGGCCCGGCATGCGGCTGGGCCTTGGTACAGGATCGACTGCCAAGCATTTTGTCGAACTGATTGGCGAACGCGTTCGCGCAGGACTCGATATCGTCGCGGTGCCGACTTCCGACGCGACTTTTGCCGATGCAAAACGTTGCGGCATTCCCCTCACCACGCTGGACGAGAACTCCTGAGCTCGATCTGACCGTCGATGGCGCCGACGAAATCGGCCCCGAGCTTTGCTTAATAAAGGGGGGCGGCGGCGCATTGCTGAGGGAAAAGATCGTTGCAGCTGCCTCCGCGCGCATGATCGTGATTGCCGACCATAGCAAAAATGTTGCCGTCCTGGGCCAGTTTCCACTACCGATCGAAGTAACCTCGTTCGGTCTGGCTGCCACGCAGCTTGCAGTGGACAAGGCAATTGCAGAAATCCAGACGCCAGGACTCCTGACGCTGCGGCGTGGCAAGGACGGCCATGCTTTCGTCACGGATGGCGGTCACTGGATCCTCGACGCTGCACTCTTACGGATTGACGATCCGGCCGCGTTGGCGCATGCGCTTTCGAGCGTGCCAGGTGTAATGGAGCATGGTCTGTTTATTGGCCTCGCGCAGATGGCCATTATTGGTGGGCCAGACGGCGTGAATATCGTCGAAAGGTCCTGAGATCTCGAGCTAGATGGAGTTTCCAATGAGCGTGATTGAAGTCATTAAATGCGCTGTGAGGCCGGTCGCTGTCGCCGTTGCGCTGGTTGCGTTTGGCAGCTTTGCTAATGCCCAGCAGACATCGGTGGCGGCGGTCCAGGCGGCCAAAGAGCTCGTCAAGGTGACGGGCGCCACCGCACTGTTCAATCCCCTGATCCCCGGCGTCATCGGGCAGGCAAAGAATTTGTTTCTTCAGCAGAATCCGGCCCTCAGCAAGGATCTCAACGAGATATCTGCCCAGATGCGCGTTGACCTCGCGCCGCGCTTCGAAGAACTAACGTCCGAAATGGCCAAATTGTACGCTACCCACTTCACCGAAGCGGAGCTCAAAGAGGTGCTGGCGTTCTACAAGACTCCAGTCGGCATGAAGTTGCTCGCCGAGCAGCCGAAAGTCGGCGAGGAAGGCCTGAAATTTGCGCAAGACTGGGCAAACACGCTCTCCGATCAAGTTATCGCGAAAATGCGCGACGAACTGAAGAAGCGGGGTCACTCGCTTTGATGGATTATTGCCGACAACCGGTGCGATGGTCCTGACAATGTGATGGTGGCGGCTGATGGCGGACCACGACGTCGACCTTTTTGTCATCGGCGCAGGCTCCGGCGGGGTGCGGGCCGCGCGCATTGCGTCGAGCTACGGCGCGCGCGTGATGATCGCCGAGGAATATCGCGTCGGCGGGACCTGTGTCATTCGGGGCTGCGTGCCGAAGAAGCTTTTGGTCTACGCGTCGCGCTTTTCCGACGAGTTTGAGGATGCGGCCGGTTATGGCTGGACGGTTGCCGAGCCGCAATTTCATTGGCCGACATTGATCGCAAACAAGGATCGAGAGATCGCGCGCCTGGAAGCCGCCTACACCAACACGCTCGAACGCTTCAATGTGGATTTGGTCAAGAGTCGCGCCGCGCTCGAAGACGCACACACGGTGCGTCTTGCAACGGGTGCGCGCGTGCGCGCGGAAACGATTTTGATCTCGACCGGCGCGTGGCCGCACCTGGGACCAAAAATTCCGGGCCTCGAGCATGTGATCTCTTCGAACGAAGCGTTTCATCTGCCGGAGCTGCCGAAACGAATCGTGATTCAAGGAGGCGGCTACATTGCGGTTGAATTTGCGTGCATCTTTGCGGGACTTGGCAGCGAAGTGACGCTTGTTTATCGCGGCGAGAATATTCTGCGCGGCTTTGACGACGACGTGCGAGAGCATTTGCGGAACGAGATGCGTCAACGCGGCATCACTGTTACGTGCGGTCATACGGTCGCTGCAATTGAAAAGTCTGGCAATGAATTCAGAGTGCGACTGTCCGATAATAGCGCAATTGCGGTCGACAAGGTTATGTTTGCCATCGGTCGCCGCCCGAACGTTATGGGACTTGGGCTTGAAACCCTGCAGATGAAGATCCATGAGCACGGCGGCATCGACGTCGACGAGTATTCTCGATCGTCCGTCCCGAACATCTATGCCGTGGGCGATGTCACCAACCGCGTTAATCTCACGCCGGTGGCGATCCGTGAGGGTCACGCTTTTGCCGACACGGTCTACGGCGGCAAACCGACACCGGTCGATCATACAAACGTCCCGACCGCGGTGTTCTCGGAGCCGGAAGTCGGCGTCATCGGCCTGACCGAACAGCAGGCCCGCGAGCGACTCTCCATCGTCGATGTCTACAAGACCAGTTTTCGGCCGATGAAGGCGACGCTGTCCGGCCGCAATACGCGCTCGTTCATGAAACTGCTGGTCGATGGCAATACCGACCGCGTGGTCGGCTGCCATATCGTCGGCCCCGACGCGGGCGAATTAATCCAGATCATCGGAGTTGCCGTGAGAATGGGCGCGACCAAGGCGGATTTCGACGCCACGATGGCGGTTCATCCGACGGCTGCCGAGGAACTGGTCACCTTGCGTGAGAAGGCCATGAGCTACGGCCGCGCCGCTGCGGAATAAGGCCTAAACTAACCGAATTTGATCGAAAAACTGGCCTTTACCGGGGGCTGTCGTGTATAACGCCGCCCGAATGCTCGAGCGTGATCCCGAAAAGCGGAAATCGGTTTTCGGTCGAGACCACGTTCAAACAAACGGTAGTGCGTAATGTCCGAACGTTGGACGCCCGATAGCTGGCGCAAGAAGCCAATCCAGCAGGTCCCGGACTATCCGGACCGGCAGGCATTGGCTGACGTCGAAAAACAACTGGCGACCTTCCCGCCGCTGGTGTTTGCCGGCGAGGCGCGCAGCCTGAAGAAGCAGTTGGCGCGTGTGGCCAAGGGCGAGGCCTTCCTGCTGCAAGGCGGTGACTGCGCCGAGAGTTTCGCCGAGCATGGTGCGAACAACATCCGCGATTTCTTCCGAATGTTTCTCCAGATGGCGGTGGTGTTGACGTATGCCGCGGCCTCGCCGGTCGTGAAAGTTGGTCGTATTGCCGGGCAATTCGCCAAGCCGCGCTCGTCGCCGACCGAGAAGCGCGACGGCAAAGAGTTGCCGAGCTATCGCGGCGACATCATCAATGACGTCGCCTTCACCGAAGAAGCGCGGCGTCCGGATCCGCGCCGGCAGATAGAAGCCTTCCGCCAGTCGGCCGCGACGCTCAACCTGCTGCGCGCCTTCGCACAAGGTGGCTATGCGAACCTTGCCAGCGTGCGGCAGTGGATGCTCGGCTTCGTCAAGGACAGCCCGCAGTCGCGGCGTTATGTCGAATTGTCGGATCGCATTTCGGAAGCGCTCGGTTTCATGCAGGCTTGCGGCCTCGACCTTGAGAGCCATCCCGAGCTGCGCACGACGGATTTCTATACGAGCCACGAGGCGCTGCTTCTCGGTTTCGAGGAAGCATTGACGCGGGTCGATTCAACGACCGGCGACTGGTACGCGACGTCCGGTCATATGCTGTGGATCGGCGACCGTACGCGGCAACATGATCACGCACACATCGAATATGCGCGGGGTATCAAGAATCCGCTCGGGCTGAAATGCGGCCCGTCCAGCAAGCCCGATGACCTGCTCCGGCTGATCGACATTCTCAATCCGGATAACGAAGCCGGCCGCCTCACGCTGATCGGCCGCTTCGGGGCGGATAAAGTCGGCGACCTGCTGGCGCCGCTCATCCGCGCGGTCAAGCGCGAGGGTAAAGTGGTGCTGTGGTCTTGCGATCCGATGCATGGCAACACCATTACGTCCGCGAGCGGTTACAAGACCAGGCCGTTCGATCTGATCCTGAAAGAGGTGCGCAGTTTCTTTGAGGTACACCAGGCCGAAGGCACATATGCCGGAGGCGTGCACCTCGAGATGACCGGACAGAACGTCACCGAATGCACCGGCGGCGCGCGCGCCATATCCGATGCTGACCTCAACGATCGCTATCACACGGCGTGCGATCCGCGGCTTAACGCCGAGCAGGCCATCGACCTTGCCTTCCTGCTGGCCGAATTGCTGAAGAAAGAACGGTCCGGCCAGGTCAAGCCGATGCCGGCTGTTGCTGGCCTCTGACGCCGGGAATTTACATCGCCACCCGATCACGCATCCCAGGCTGAGCCAGGCAATGCCGTCACATACGCGTTGAGTTGATGGTTTGTTACCGCCTGCGTGCCTGCTAGTGCACGCGCGAACACACGATTTTTCGAGCAAAAACAAATGCAATGCGACCGCGGCGAGCGGACTTTTCAGAATGCATAAAGGTAAACGCTCGCCATTTATGGCTTCTTTAATGATGCGAAGCGTTCGTCAACGCGCTCGGTAAAATTGTAACGAGCTCGAAAACAATTGGGCCGAAAACTCCCCGCGTCGATGACAGTTGGGGATGTCATGCTCAAAGTTCGGTTGCGTGGATCGTTGCTTGGGTTGTGGGGACTGTGCGCCGCTGTTGGTTCGGCAGCCGCGGCTGATCCGTTTATCTTGACGACCGAGACATCTCAATTCACGTCTTCATTCGCGTTGCGTTACTGGTACGGACTCGGCAATACCAGCAAGAATCTCTACGGATTTAGCCGCGATGAACTGGTTTCGCGGCTCAGCTATACCGACATGCAATCGCATTCGCTTGAAATGGTTGCACGCGTCGACCACAGCACTGGCCTTTTCTGGAAGGGCTACGCTGGCGGTGGGCTGCTGACCCAAGGCAACCTTCAGGACGAAGACTTTCCGCCTGTTATCGTGCCGTATTCCAGCACGAACAGCACGCTTCAGAACCAGTCGCTTGGTTACATCAGTTTCGATTTCGGCGGCGCGTTACTGCGCGGCTCCGATTTCCGTGTCGATGCCTTTGTCGGCTACCACTATTTGCATTTGCGGATGAAAGCCTTCGGATGCCAACAGACCGCAACCAATCCTGATATTTGCACAGGCGGTATTCCGACCAGTGTCGCCGCTATTGTTGAAGATGACACCTGGCAAGCGCTTCGCATTGGTCTTAACGCGGATGTCCCGTTGGCCGACCGTTGGCGGCTCAACGTCGAAGGCGCATTCCTTCCCTATGTATGGTTCTCCGGCTCCGACAACCATCTGCTGCGGCCCGATCTGCCTTTCCCAATTCTCGAGGACGGCCATGGTTGGGGTTATCAACTGGAGGCGCTGGTGTCCTATCAGATTGACGACGCCATCAGTGTTGGGGTCGGCGGCCGCTATTGGCATATGGAGAGCAAAGGGGACACGCATTTCGAGGATGTCGGCGGTTTCCCGCAACCGCTCGATTTCAAGGCCAATATTTACGGGGTCTTTTTGCAAGGCAGCTACCGTTTTGGACCGTTCTGAGCCGGCGCACGCTCGCTGGGCTGCGATGCAAGGCACCCCATTGCCGGACCGGATGGCGAGGCGGTAGAGCTTTCCCATGAACGCTCGTCCCGCTGACAGGCTGGCCATCGCGGTTGCCCAGCTCAATTCGACGGTCGGCGACATCGCCGGCAATGCCGAGAAAGTGCGGCGCGCCCGTGAGCAAGCGGCCGCTCAAGGCGCCGACTTGCTCGTGTTCCCCGAGCTGTTCATTGCCGGTTATCCGCCTGAGGATCTGGTTCTCAAGCCCGCCTTTCAGGCAGGCTGCCGCGCGGCCGTCGAAGCGCTAGCGCGCGAAACAGCATCCGGTGGTCCGGCACTGCTCGTCGGCACGCCATGGGTCGACGGAGGCAAACTCTACAACGCGTTGGCCTTGCTTGACGGCGGCCTCATTGCCGCGCTGCGCTACAAAGTCGATCTCCCCAACTACGGGGTGTTTGATGAAAAGCGCGTGTTTGCCCCTGGGCCGATGCCGGGGCCGGTCAATTTTCGGGGGGTCCGCCTGGGGCTTCCGATCTGTGAGGATATCTGGGGCGCGGAAGTCGTCGAATGTCTGGCGGAGACCGGCGCCGAAATGTTGGTCGTGCCGAACGGTTCGCCTTACTGGAGGCAGAAGGGCGATGTGCGGCTCAATATTGCCGTAGCGCGTGTCACTGAGCAGGGGCTTCCGACGGTCTATGTCAACCAGGTCGGAGGACAGGACGAGCTTGTATTCGACGGCGTGTCGTTCGGTCTGCATGCAGACTGTTCGCTTGCATTCCAGCTTGCGGCTTTTCAGGAAGCGATCGTCACCACGCAATGGGTGCGCCGCGGCGGAACATGGCGCTGTGAAAATGGCCCGGTCATCGCAAGCGATGATGCTGATCGTGCCGATTATGCGGCCTGTGTTCTTGGCCTGCGCGACTACGTAAACAAGAACGGATTTCCCGGCGTCGTGCTTGGCCTTTCAGGCGGCGTCGACTTTGCGCTGTGCGCAGCGATGGCAGTCGATGCGCTTGGCCCGGAGCGCGTCCGCTGCATCATGCTGCCTTACAAATTCACATCGCAGGAATCGCTGAACGATGCAGCGGCTTGCGCCAAGGCACTTGGTGTGCGCTACGAGACATTGCCTATTGCGGCAGCCGTCGAGGGCTTTGAGAAGGCGCTTACGCCGATCTTTTCCGGAGTGCCGCGCGACGTCACCGAAGAAAATCTCCAGGCGCGTGCGCGCGGTACCATCCTCATGGCGATATCCAACAAGTTCAATCTCATGGTGGTAACCACCGGCAATAAATCTGAAATGTCGGTCGGCTATGCGACGCTCTATGGCGACATGAATGGCGGGTTCAATCCAATCAAGGATTTGTACAAGACCGAGGTGTTTCGCCTGGCGCGACTGCGCAATGCCTGGATGCCCGAGGGCGCCAAGGGGCCGGGCGGGGCAGTTATTCCCGAAAATATCATCACGCGGCCGCCAACCGCGGAATTGCGCGAGAACCAGAAGGACGAGGATTCGTTGCCGGCTTACGCGGTGCTCGATCCGATCCTGGAACGGTTGGTCGAGCGCGAGGAACCTATCTCGGCGATCGTTGCTGCAGGATTCGACCATGAAACTGTGATGCGGGTCGAGCGCATGATCAACGTCGCCGAATACAAGCGGCGTCAGGCGGCGCCCGGGGTCAAGGTGACGCTGAAGAATTTCGGCCGCGACCGCCGCTATCCAATTACGAACCGTTTCCGCGATCCCGGCACGCCGATGCCGGCACCCGATGTATCATTGGTCACCGGAAAGCCGGCGAAGAGCGAAGCATTCGATTTTTAATCTGCCGGAAAGCAGCCGCTTAGCGGGCGGGGATGAATGTCGGACCGACCGTGCGCACCTTGCGCTTGGTCGGATCAGTTTCGGGAAGTGGTTCCGCTGCTTGCGGCGACGACGGTGCGGTCGCCGCTGCTGCCGGTGCGCGCTGATCAGGACGGATAGGCTTGCCATCCGGGCCGATCCGGGGCTGTGACAGCTGTCTTGAATTCTGTTCGGTCACGACGACGTCGCCGGGGGCGACCGTATCATCGGGCCCGATGGCCTTGAGCGCTTGCGCCCAGCTTTCGCCAGGACGGCGGCAGCTGCATTCAGGGCTCATAGCTTTCCGATACTGAAACGCAGTCGGCAATTCGGTGTAGAGCCGACCATTCAGCGAAACCGCCTGCGTCATTTCCTCACCGGGATTATGATAGGTGTAGAGCGAAACCTCTGACGCCGGACACATGCGCTGACAGGTCAGTTCATCGTCGCGGAAACGATCTGGCGATGTTGAGTACGAGATCGGAAAATAGAAGCCGTCACACGTGCGCACACAAACGGTGCGGAAAGTGCCGCCCATCGGTCCCGCGGGCGTCGAGTAGGCCCCGCTGCCGTTGCCGCCGAACAAGCGGTCGAAGAAGCCGTTTTGCTGGCCGGCGAGGGCGGCCGATCGATATTGCGGTCCGCAGCCATTGTCGCCGAGTGCAATCAGCAACGCCTGGCGTTGAGCCGCGCGCTCGGTCGTGCCGCCATTAAGTCGTTCAAGGTCGTTGCGCATACGCTCGAGGCTGCTGCGCTGCTGGTCGATCTGCCGGCTCAGTGGTCCGCATTGTGCGGGAGGATTGCTGAAAATCGAGAAGAAGCCTGAGCTTTCGCAGCCCATGCGGCGCGACTGTGCGACCAGCCGGTCCACCTCGAATTGCTGTCGGTTGACCAGGTCTTCCGACCGCCGAATCTGGTCGGCGCGTGCCGGATCGGCATTTCCGCGGTCAAGCGTCGTGAGTTGGGTCTCGAGGCGCTGGCACGCGGGATTTGACGACTGCGACTGGGCTTGGGCCGTTGCCAGGCCCGAGCATGCAATAAGCATTGCCGTGAGTTTGTAGAATGACGACTTCATATGGGGCACTCTAGTCTGAAAAATCTGGCGGGGCGAGCCTTGCGCTTGCGACTTCGGATCGCAGGTTCCAGAGCACCCCGGAAATAATAATGAGGGCACCGAGCAGAACGAAAATATCGAGCCGCTCGCCATAGAGCGCCCAGCCGACCACTGCGATCAGCGGAATACGCATGAAATCCAGCGGGACCACCAAAGTGGCGTCACCGGAGCGGAAGGCGTTACTCAAGCAATAATGTGACGTGAGCCCGGCTGTGCCGACGCCGATGGCGGGTAGAATGTGACGCGCCTCGAAATGGACAAAGGCCGTAAGATCACTCCCGATCAGCGACAGCGGGAACTGGATCACCGCCATCCAGAAAACGATCCCGAAAGTACTCTCCGTCATCGTCAACTGCTTTGTCGTGATCATCGTGATCGCGTACCCGAAAGCAGCCAACAAAACCAATATCGCTGCCGGATTAAACCCGGTGATGCCCGGCCGAAGTATGACCAGGACTCCCACAAGGCCGAGTACGACCACGCCCAGCCGGCTCGGCGTCATGCGCTCGTGAAGAAACCAGACCGCAAGCAGTGCGGTCCACGCGGGCATGGTGAACTCGAGCGCGAACACCGTGGCAAGCGGCAGCATTGTGAGACTGAGCGCCCATGAGAACTGTGACGCGTAGTGCACGATGTTCCGGAAAAGGTTGAGGCCCATACGCCGTGGCAGCGCGTGCACGCGCAAATCGGGTCGCACCGCGAGAAGGATGAAAAGGACCAGAAGCGCAACACCGCTGCGGATCGCGAGAATTTCGAAAATGCTCAATCCGCCGCGCGACAACTGGCGGATCGAAACCGCCATGAGCGAAAACGAAAGTAATGCGCCGACCATCCAGAGGACGACGCGTGCGAGCTTGCTGTTGATCACGGGCCGTTCGTCGATGTGGGAGAAACAGGGTAATGCGGAGCGGTGATCTAGCAGATAGCCGCGTGCTCGTCACTCGGCGTCGGGCTGGTTTTCCGGGCGCGCTTTGTCGAACGCCGGAAGCTTCAGGCATGCGGCATCCACTGCGACGATCTTTGGAAATTTATCGAGAGGCACCTTCAGGCGGTGTGCATTTGCGACCTGCGGCACAAGGCATATGTCCGCAATCGTCACATGCGCACCGCACGCATACGGGCCGGGAGTGAGCAGGGATTCCAGCGCAGTAAAGCCCTCGATAATCCAGTGATGATACCAGGCGTCAATTTCGGGCTGTTCATGTTTGAGCTCACGCCTGAGATATTTCAGCGGGCTGGTATTATTGAGCGGATGGATATCGCAGGCGATCAATTGCGCGATCGCGCGGCATTTGGCGCGTCCGAGCGCGTCTGCGGGCAATAGCGGTGGTTCTGGATGGATGTCGTCGAGGTATTCGATAATCGCGAGCGACTGGGTGAGCACCTCGCCGTTCGACAACTCGAGTGCCGGCACTCGCGCTTGCGGATTGATGCTGCGATACTCCGGAGTGTACTGGCGTCCGCCCTCCTTGATGAGGTGGATCGGCACCGTCTCATACGGAAGCCCCTTGAGATTGAGCGCGATGCGGACCCGATAGGCGGCGGAGGAACGAAAATAAGAATAGAGTTTCACGGACTGACCCCAGTTTGCGCCGCCACAATCTAGCCGGGACGGTGGCCGTTGGCGATACGGGGGGCAAGCTGCGCGGAACGCTCCGTGAGCTTGGTGATTGCGCGATCAAGCGCAGCCCGGTCACCTGCATCCACAGTTTCCAGCAACTTACGGGCAAAATCGAGCGCGGTCGGAGCGAGCTCCGTGTAGATATCGCGTCCTGCCGGGGTGAGCGAGAGGAATGCTTCGCGCAAATCAGCCTTATTCGCCCGGCGTGTGACCAGCTTGCGCCGCTCCAGCAATGCAACCGCGCGCGAAACCTTGGTCTTGTGCATGTGACTGTGCGCGCCGATTGCCTTGGCGGTCATCGCGCCGAATTCACCGAGCGTAACCAGCACCCGCCATTCCGGCACGCCTATTTTGTAGCGGTCAGCGTAAATGCGGGAGAGCGCCTGCGACACCAGGCTGGCACAGACATTGAGACGATAGGGCAGGAATTCATCCAGCTTGAGCGCCGCATGGTCGACCGACGCGTTATGCACTTTCTGGGCCGTCTCGTCCGTCATGTTGATGCTGCTGCGTTCCCCAGCGCCGGCAACTCGTTGCTCTCCGAGGCACCTTCGCGCATGACGGGAATCTTGGCCGAACTTCCGGCCGGGTGCAATGAGTCAGGACTATTGGATGCCGCGCCGCTGTTGGCGGGATGGCCACAAGCGCAGCGCTGCGAGACGCCGCGACAGGACGCCCGGGCCGGTTTCGTCACTCCAGGCCAGGATCCAAATGGACCTGGCGAACTGGATAAAGATCAGACATCGCATCGCACGGACCCAAGGGTCTCCGTCCGGGGCATTAACGCTCAGCCCCGCCGACTGTTCCGCGTGGGCGATCGCGTTGGCGTTGGTTACAATAGCAACTAAAAGTTCTCAGCGCTTTTGACGGCCGAGCGCCACCACCTCGGGCTCACGGAATTGTTGGTTCGTGTGGTAGCCGATGGTGGTGCATGGTCGTTGCGCGTTGATCGAGAGAGAGGCGTAGAGCAGTGACCGGTTTTGCTTCCACCGAAGACCTCAACGACAAGAAGGTCTCATTCGATCAGATCGGGACCGGACTCTACGCCTATACGGCCGAGGGCGACCCGAACTCCGGCATCATCGTCGGCGACGACGGTGTGATCGTGATCGACACCCAGGCAACACCCTCAATGGCCGATGACGTGATCGCGCGCGTCGCCAAGGTGACTGACAAACCGATCAAATACGTCTTGCTGACGCACTATCATGCGGTGCGGGTTCTGGGAGCGTCGGCCTACAAAGGGGCCGAGATACTGGCATCCGACGCGACGCGCGGCTTGATCGGTGAACGTGGCCAGCAGGATATGGATTCGGAAATCGGCCGGTTTCCGCGCCTGTTCCGCGCCGCCGAATCGATTCCCGGGTTGACGTGGCCGACGATAACATTTCCTGACCAGATCTCGGTCTGGTTGGGCCGGCGTGAGGTGCGGATCATGCATATCGGGCGCGGCCACACAGCCGGCGACGTGATTGCAATCGTTCCCGATGCGGGCGTTGTCTTTACCGGCGATCTCGTGGAATACAAATCGGCGTGTTATTGCGGCGACGCACATTTCACCGACTGGCCCGCGACGCTCGATCATCTGGCGGAGATGCAAGCCAATGCTTTGGTGCCCGGTCGTGGTGCGGCACTCACCACGCCTGAAATGGTCAAGGAGGGCATCGAGCTCACCACCGATTTTGTTTCTACACTTTACGACTCGGTCCAGGACAGCGTTGCCAAGGGTCGATCGCTGAAAGACACGTTCGATTTTGCCCGCCTGACCATGGATCCAAAATTCAAGAGTTTTGCGATTTATGAGCACTGCCTGCCGTTCAATGTTTCGCGCGCTTATGACGAAGCGCGAGGTATCGAATGGCCGGTGATCTGGACCGCCGAGCGGGATCGCGAAATGTGGGCAGCGCTGCAGGGTTAGCGCAAGAGTAGGGCGAGTTCATCGATAGGGGGCTCTGATGTACAGCCATCTCACCATCGGCACCGCAAACGTGCCGCGGGCTGCACGCTTTTATGATCAAGCTCTGAAGCCGCTCGGCCTGGTGCGGAAGAGGACCGTCAAGATTGCGGCCAGTTACGCGCCAGAGAACTTTGACGGCATCAACGAGCCATTCTGGGTGGTGCGGCCGTATGACAAGAGAGAGGCCAGCCCAGGCAATGGCGTGACTGTTGCATTCAATGCGGAGTCACGCGCGGCAGTCGATGCCTTTCATGCGGCGGCGCTCGCTGCCGGCGGCACCGACATGGGTGCGCCAGGACTGCGCACGCATTACCATCCGAATTATTACGGGGCCTATGTGCGTGATCTCGACGGCAACAAAATTTGCGCCGTTTGCCATGATCCGGTCAAAACCGGCTGAACCTGCGATTGATTGTCAGCGCGTGCAGACGATAGCGACAACGTTGCAGCTGCCCCCACGGCAGCTCGCGCCATCGGCGTCGGATATGGCACCGGTGAGATCGCTACGATCGGCCTTGTGGTAGGTCGCAGCCTGCGCAAATGCCTGCGTCTTGCAATAGGCGTTGGCTGCCGCCGAGCCGCATTTTTCCCCCGAGGCGAGACAACGGTCGACGCCGTAGCCGTCGGCATCATTCGCTATAATAAACATGCGCCGTTCCGCCTTTGCGGGCGCCGCAAGGCCGAAGCAGAACAACGCGACGAGGCCGACCAAAACTGTCCGCATTCCGAAGTGTCCGCTGATTGGAGACGCCAGCCGAGGCTGGTGCTGAATCGGAGAATGTGAGCGAAATCGTTAAGGCACGCTTAACCGTGCGGTCGGGGCCTCAGTCATCAAATTTTTCCTGTGTTTTGCGAGGTTTCGTCCAGCACCTTGACGATCCGGGCGTGACAAATCATTGTGCCGCCATGAACGGCCTTAACCATATCTGCGGCATTTGCCCGGAGATTATTCGCTAGCGCATCACGCTGGCTGCGGCCGTCTTTTTCTCAACGTTGAGATAGCAGGACGCCCGGCCAGCGGGGCCGACGGATGTCATTTGCTATGGAACTCAAGCTCTACGATACGCTGACGCGCGAGAAGCGGGTGTTTACGCCGATCGATCCGGCGCGCGTGCGTATGTATGTGTGCGGACCGACGGTCTATGACTTCGCCCATATCGGCAATGCGCGCCCGGTCATCGTGTTCGACGTGTTGTTCCGGCTATTGCGGCACATCTACGGCGAAAAACACGTCACCTATGTGCGCAACGTCACCGACGTTGATGACAAGATCAACGCGCGTGCCGCCGAACGCGGCACTTCCATCCGCGACCTGACGGAAGAGACTTACAAAAATTTCAAGGAGGACGTGGCGGCGCTCGGCTGCCTGCCGCCGACCATCGAGCCGCGTGCGACAGAACATATCGATGAGATGAAGACACTGATCGAGCGGTTGGTGAAAACCGGTAACGCTTATGTGGCCGAAGACAATGTGCTGTTCCACGTTCCGTCGATGAAGGACTATGGAAAGCTCTCCAACCGTCCGCTCGACGAAATGATCGCTGGCGCGCGCGTTGAAGTGGCGCCGTACAAGAAAGATCCGCAGGATTTCATCTTGTGGAAGCCGTCGAAGCCGGGTGAGCCAGCGTGGCCTTCGCCCGCCGGCATCAAGACTCCGGGGCGGCCTGGCTGGCACATCGAATGCTCGGCCATGTCATGGAAGCATCTGGGCGAGACCTTCGATATCCATGGCGGCGGTATCGACCTCGTGTTTCCGCATCACGAGAACGAGATTGCGCAATCGCGTTGCGCCTTCCATACGCCGGTGATGGCGAATTACTGGATGCACAATGGCTTCTTGCAGGTCGAAGGCGAGAAGATGAGCAAGAGCCTCGGCAATTTCGTGACGATCAGCGAGCTTGTTGAGCAGTTCAAAGATTGGCGGAAAATCATGGGAAGGGCCCACGCTTCGTCTCACAATGTTACGGACGCAGTATCGTCAACCAATTGATTGGACTGTTCGGGATTAGCAGAGTCGAACAAACTTTGCGGAAGAACCTCGACAATGGGTTGCGATCAGCATCAAACCTCATTCAGCTCGGATGATTCTCCGCCGCCAAGCTTTGTGAATGCAATTGCCGACGATTTAAATACGCCTATGACGTTCGGCGAAATGCATGACTTGCGGAGAGTGCAAGGAAGGGTGACTTTAAAGCTGCGCACTGTCTGAAGGCCAAGCAGGAAGGTTTCTGGCGTATGTTTCAGATTCGCTTAAGTCCTGGAAAGATTGTGCTGCGATTGGGCGTCGCGGCGGGCGAATTTATGCCGCCGGAATTCAAGAGCAAGGTCGTAAATCTAATTGCACGCACGCAATGCTGCGCGAAAGGCAAAGGACTTCGAAGAGTCCGATCGCATTCGCGATGAACTTTCCGCCATGGGCGTTGTGCTAAAAGACTCCAAGGACGGCACCACCTGGGAGATCGCGCGATGATGGCCGTCGCACACCCGAAACTCGGCCTGCGGCCATTCCTGCCGGACGACGCGCCGGTGCTGCGTGAAATCTTCCGCGACAGTATCGAGGCGCTGACCGACGAGGACTACACGCCGGCACAACAGGAGGCGTGGGCCTCTGTCGCTGATGACGCCGCCGAATTCGGCAAGAAATTGGGCGGTCAATTGACGCTAATTGCCACGCTGGAAGGCTCTCCGGTTGGCTTCGCATCGCTCGAAGGCAAAGACGTCGTTGGCATGCTCTATGTACATCCGGCGGCGGTGGGGCATGGCGTCGGCACCATGTTGATCGACGCGCTGGAGAAGCTCGCCGGTGGCCGCGGTGTGGGAAAGCTGAGTGTTGACGCCAGCGACAGCGCCCGCGGGTTCTTTGAAAAGCGCGGCTATGTCGCTCAGCAGCGCAATTCGATTTCAGTCGGCGACGAATGGCTCGCCAATACTACGATGCATAAGCAACTTGCCGCCAAACGGGAGGCTTCATGACCAAACCCGACACACCGTTCCCGCGTCACTGGCTCTATTACATCGTGCTCAAATACGGTGTGCTGGCAGCGGCCGTTCTGATCGCACTCTACGTCGTCTACCGGCTGACGTAAGGACACCGAATGAAACGCCACCATGTCATCATGGGCGCCATCGCAATTTTGATCGCCGTCGCGTTGGTCTCGAACTATTACCTTTGGTGAGAACCGCAATGCCGAAGGAGCGCCTCTATCTCTTCGACACCACGCTGCGCGACGGCGCGCAGACGAACGGCGTCGATTTCACGCTTGCCGACAAGCTGGCAATTGCCGGCATGCTCGACGATCTCGGAATCGACTATGTCGAGGGTGGCTACCCCGGCGCCAATCCGGCCGATACCGAGTTGTTCGCGACGGATCGTAAATTCGACACCACCTTCACGGCCTTCGGCATGACGCGGCGGCCGGGCCGCTCGACGTCCAACGATCCTGGCCTTGCGGCGCTGCTTGATGCGAGGGCCGACGCGATCTGCTTCGTAGCGAAAGCCTGGGACTATCACGTCAAGGTTGCGCTGGAGACGACCAACGAAGAAAACCTCGCGTCGATCCGCGATAGCGTGAAAGCCGCAAAAGCCAGGGGCAGGGAAGTGCTGCTTGATTGCGAGCATTTCTTCGATGGCTACAAGGCCAATCCGAAATATGCACTCGCCTGCGCCAAGGCCGCTTACGATGAAGGCGCGCGTTGGGTCGTGCTGTGCGATACCAATGGGGGCACCTTGCCCGACGAGGTTGAAAAGATCGTCGGTGAAGTCGTGAAGACGATCCCCGGCGATCATGTCGGCATTCACGCCCACAATGATACGGATCAGGCGGTCGCTAATTCCTTTGCCGCCGTGCGCGCCGGCGCACGTCAGATCCAGGGTACGCTCAACGGACTGGGTGAGCGCTGCGGCAACGCCAATCTTGTTTCTATTATCCCGACGCTCAAACTCAAGCCGGAATTCGCCAAGCAATTCGACATCGGCGTCACCGATGCGGCGCTCAAGAAACTCGCGCATGTTTCGCATGCGCTCGACGAGCGGCTTAACCGCGCGTCCAACAGGCACGCGCCTTATGTTGGCGAAAGCGCCTTCGCGACAAAAGCCGGTATCCACGCATCCGCGATCATGAAAGACCCGGCGACCTACGAGCATGTCGCGCCCGAAACGATCGGCAACCGGCGCAAGGTGCTGGTGTCGGAACAAGCGGGTAAATCGAACGTGCTGGCGGAGCTGGAGCGCATTGGCATCAAGGCGGACAAAGACGATCCGCGCATCGGCCGCCTGCTGGAGATCGTGAAGGAACGCGAGGCGATCGGTTACGCCTACGAGGCAGCGGACGCTTCGTTCGAATTGCTGGCGCGGCGCACACTGGGCAAGGTGCCGGACTATTTTGATGTCACCCAGTTCGACGTCAATGTCGAGCAGCGCAACAACGCCAAAGGCGATCGCGTCACGGTCACCATGGCGGTGGTGAAGGTAAAAGTCGGCAGCGATAACATGATCTCTGCCGCGGAAGGCAACGGTCCGGTCAATGCGCTCGACCTGGCGCTGCGCAAGGATCTCGGGAAATATCAGAAATATATCGCCGGGCTGAAGCTGACCGACTATCGGGTGCGTATCCTCAACGCCGGCACCGAAGCCGTAACCCGCGTACTGATCGAGAGCGAGGATGAGGCGGGCGAGCGCTGGACCACGGTGGGCGTGTCGCCCAACATCATCGACGCTTCATTCCAGGCGCTGATGGATTCCATCATTTTTAAGTTGGTGAAATCGGGCGCCCCGGCGTGAGATGCTTGCTGTCGTCCCCGCCTGCGCGGGGACGACGATCAGGGGGCTTCATGATCGACCACATTTCCATCGCGGTGCGCGACATCAAGTCGGCGGAGACCTTTTATACCGCGTTGCTGGCGCCGCTGGGGCTCACCAAATTGCGTGAGTGGGCGCACGCCGCCGTCGGTTACGGCAAGACCTATCCTGAATTCTGGATCAACAGCCGTGCAGACATGCCTTCTGTTGAAACCGACAGTGGTGTGCACGTTTGTCTGCGCGCTTCGTCAACAAAGGCCGTCGATGCGTTCCATGCCGCCGCGCTTGCGGGCGGAGGGACGTCAGACGGCGAGCCAGGCCTCCGCCCCGAGTATAACGATCGTTACTACGCTGCTTTCATCTGCGATCCGGACGGTAATCGCATCGAAGCGGTGACGTTCGTCGAGGCAAAATAGGGTTTAAAGCCGGTCGGCAAGGACTGCCGGCATTTCTTCCTCGCCCTCGGGGACGGCCGCTGCAGCTTTTTGCAGCATCGGCAGGATGTCGGTCACCTTGTCGGCGACCAGAAGTTCGAAATTGAGATCACCACGAATAAACTCAAGTTTTTTCATGTGCTCGATGAGCGCGCACAGCGGATCCCAGAAATTCTTGATATTGGCGAGCAGGATTGGCTTGCGGTGACGGCCAAGCTGTACCCATGTCACCTGCTCAACGATTTCTTCGAGAGTGCCGATGCCACCGGGCATGGCCACGAACGCGTCTGCCATCTCGAACATCTTGCGCTTGCGTTCGTGCATGTCGCGGGTCACGACAAGGTCGTCGACGCCCTTTAAGGCAAGTTCACGTGCGACCAGAAATTCCGGGATGATTCCGGTCGCGTGCCCGCCGTGCTTGAGCACCGATTTGGCAATCTCACCCATCATGCCGACGGAGCCGCCGCCAAAAACAAGGCCAATGCCGTTTTCGGCGAGGATGGCCCCGAAGGCGCGGGCGCTTTCCACGAAGGCCGGATCGGTGCCCGGCCCGGAGCCGCAATAGACGCAGATTTTGCGGATTTTGTTGGTTTTTTCGATTCTATTCATGAGCATGCATGTGCATCCGGCTTGCGGCAGCGTCAAGGCGCGCCAGATAATTCGCATGATGGACAGGCGTTCCGTGCGGGCAGGGTGATTACTGCCAAGAATCCCCCTATATGGAAGCATTGACGAGGCCTTGTGGCCCGTCCATTCGGACCCTGAATGAGCGATCACCACCATCGAACGTCTGCCCAACCTGCAAGCGTATCCGCCAATCGCGGTGCGCTGCTCGCGACCATTATCCATCTATGGCCCTATATCTGGCCGGCCGACCGCCGCGATCTGAAACTGCGGGTGATTGGCTCCATGGTGCTGCTGCTGGCCGCCAAGCTTGCGACCATTGCAGTGCCCTTCACCTTCAAATGGGCAACTGATGCGCTCGCCGGTCACGGGACTGCGCCCGTCGCTGCGTCAGACTGGCTGCTCTGGGCCGTGGCCGCGCCGATTGCGATGACCATTGCCTACGGCGGCATGCGCATTCTGATGGCGGCATTGACCCAGTTGCGCGACGGCCTGTTCGCAAAAGTCGCGATGCATGCCGTACGCCGGCTTGCCTTCCGCACTTTCATCCATATGCACGAGCTGTCTTTGCGCTTCCATCTGGAGCGCAAGACCGGCGGCCTCACGCGCGTACTCGAGCGCGGCCGCAATGGCATTGAGACGATTGTGCGGATGGTGATTCTGCAATTGTCGCCGACGATCATCGAACTCGCACTCATCGTCGTCGTGTTGATGTGGCAGTTTGACTGGCGTTATGTCGCGGTGATCATGGCGACAGTCGCCGTGTATATGACGTATACCTATCACGCCACCGAGTGGCGTATCGGTATCCGTCGCAAAATGAACGACAGCGATACCGACGCCAACATCAAGGCGATCGACTCGCTGCTCAATTACGAGACCGTCAAATATTTTTCCGCGGAAGAACGCGAGGCTGCTCGCTACGACCGCGCTATGGAGCGTTACGAAGACGCCAGCGTCCGCGCTTATACCTCGCTCGCGGTGCTCAATGCCGGGCAGGCGGCCATTTTCACCTGCGGCCTCGCGGCCGTCATGGTGATGTGCGCATTCGAAATCCGCGCCGGCAGCAAGACGGTTGGTGATTTCGTTCTGATCAACGCCATGATGATTTAACTCTACCAGCCGCTCAATTTCATGGGCATGGTCTATCGCGAAATCAAGCAGGCCATCACCGATATCGAGCTTATGTTCTCTATCCTGTCGCGTGAACCGGAGATTAAAGACGCGACAAACGCGCCACCGCTGAAGGTCGGCACCGGCACCATTCGCTTTGAGAATGTCAGTTTTGCCTATGAGCCGTCGCGCCGAATTTTAAAAGGCATCAGCTTTGAGGTGCCGGCGGGCAAGACAGTGGCCGTGGTGGGTCCATCGGGTGCCGGCAAGTCGACGATTTCCCGGCTGCTGTTCCGCTTCTACGACCTTCTGGGTGGGCGGATTTCAATCGACGGGCAGGACATCGCGAAGGTAACGCAAAAATCGCTGCGGCAGGCGATTGGCATGGTTCCGCAGGACACCGTGCTGTTCAACGACACGATCCGCTACAACATCCGCTATGGCCGCTGGGAAGCGACCGATGCCGAAGTGGAAGAAGCGGCCCGGCTGGCGCAGATCGACCCACTCATCCGTATTGCGCCCAAAGGCTACGAGACCGAGGTTGGTGAGCGCGGCCTGAAACTCTCGGGTGGTGAAAAGCAGCGTGTTGCGATTGCCCGCACAATCCTGAAGGGCCCGCCAATTCTGGTGCTCGATGAAGCGACATCCGCGCTCGACAGCCATACCGAAAAGGAAATCCAGGACGCTCTCGAACGCGTGTCCCACAATCGCACCACGCTTGTGATTGCGCATCGGCTCTCAACCATCGTCGGCGCCGATGAGATTATCGTGCTCGATCAAGGCGAGATCGTCGAGCGCGGCACGCACTACGCACTGCTCGCCAAAAACGGTCTTTACGCCAGCATGTGGAACCGTCAGCGTGAAGCCGAAGAGGCGCGTGAGAAGCTGGCGCGCGCAGGAGAAGAAGAGGGCGCTCCCAACCGCAATCCGCCACCGGTGGACGATGTCATCAGCGCGGCGGCGGCCGCAACGATCGAAGCGCCTGCTGACGCGGCAGAGTAAGATAGCCCATGTCAATTTACGATTCGATTCGCTCGCAATTTGTCCCGGTCACGCCGGAGGGCTACCCATTCATTGGCGCCTTTGCGTTCGTCAGTATCATCCTGTTTTGGCTCTGGGCCCCGCTGGGCTGGCTAGGCACTCTGGCGACGATCTGGTGCGCCTATTTCTTCCGCGATCCACCGAGAGTAACCCCGGTGCGCGACGGCTTGGTTGTCGCGCCGGCCGACGGGCGGGTGAGCCAGGTCACCAGCGCGGTGCCGCCACAGGAACTGAGTATTGGCAACAAGGCACTGCCGCGCATCTCGATCTTCATGAGCGTGTTTGATTGCCACGTGAATCGCAGCCCAGTGGCCGGCAAGATCGATAAAATCATCTATCAGCCGGGAAAGTTCCTCAACGCCGACCTCGACAAGGCCAGCGCCGACAACGAGCGCAATTCACTGGTGATCGCGACTGCCGGTGCGCGCGTCGCGGTTGTGCAGATCGCTGGTCTCATTGCCAGACGCATTGTCTGCTTCGTGCAGGTCGGCCAAGCCATAAATACCGGCGAACGCTTCGGGATGATCCGATTTGGCTCCCGGCTCGATATTTACTTGCCCGAGGGCATACCGCCATTGGTGGCAGTGGGACAGACCTCGATCGCGGGCGAAACCGTGCTTGCCGATCTACGCGGCGCGGGTGAAGCCCGGGCATACCGGGCGGGTTGATCCCGCCCGGATGTGCCCGAAGCCGCTATTTTCCTGCCAGGTAGCTCTTCCGCATCGGTTTAAGCGCGACCAACGCAAGAATGCCGGTCAGCGCATCCAACGTGATAATGATGGCGAACACCGGTAGCCAGCTGCCAGCCTTGGCGTATATCAGCGCAGCCACCGGTGCGCCCAAGACCGATCCGACACCCTGCGCCATATACAGGAAGCCATAATTGGTGGTCGCGGATTTGGTGCCGAATGTATCCGTCAGTGTCGACGGAAACAGCGAGAAGATCTCGCCCCAGCCAAAGAACACCACACCGGAAAGCAGAACGAACAGCAGCGTGTTGTCGCGCAACAACACCATGGCCGCGACCGCGCAAGCCTCCAGCAGGAAGGCGATCGCCATCGTGTTCTCCCGGCCAATGTGATCCGACACCCAGCCGAAGAATGGCCGAGTCAGACCGTTCGTGATGCGGTCAATCGTCAACGCCAGCGGCAATGCGGCAAGACCAAAGACCATTACTTTGGTGACGCCGAAGTCGCGCGAGAACGAGGCGAATTGCGAAATGATCATCAGTCCGCCGGTCGACATCATGGTCATCATGATGAACATCAGCCAGAAGACTTTCGTTTTCAGCATATCGGCTGGCATGACATCCTTCACCGCCGAAGCAACGGCGGGCAATGGCAGCCTTTCTGTCGATGAAGGCATACGCATCGCCAGAGCGGCGACGGCGCCGACGATGCCAAGAATGATGCCGAACACGACCAGGGTGTGCTGGTAGCCGGAGTTCTTCAGCATCGTGTCGATCGGGAAGGTGGTGAGAATGGCGCCGAAGCCATAGCCGGCGGCCACCATGCCGGTCGCGAAGCCGCGCCGGTCGGGGAACCAACGCACCATCAATCCGATGATGCCGATATAGACGATGCCGGTGCCGACGCCGCAGAACAGACCATAGGTCAAGTATAGGCCCATCAGGCTGGTGGCATAAGCCGACGTGATCCAACCAGCGCCAGACATCAGACATCCGGCCGCGATCAGCAGCCGCGGGCCGAATTTATCAACGAGATACCCTTGGAGTGGTGACAGCCAGGTTTGCAGAATGATCAAAATCGAGAATGTCCATTGAATATCGGCGAGCGTCGATCCGAGACCGTCCTGAAACGACTTCGTGAAAAGCGTCCAGACGTATTGCGGGCTGGAAATCGACATCATGGCGATGAGGCCGAGCACCAGCTGGATCCAGCGTGTCGATGCTGCTGCCGGCGATGCCGCCGTTAGTGAAATCGCGGTCATTTTTGGCTCCCTGTCCCTGAACGCCCAATTGCGTCTGATCGGGATTTCCAAGGCAAAATGCGGACCAAACCGAACGGCGTCCGATGTTATTGAATCTACGGCGGAAAACTGGAGGGCCATATGCCCGCGCCGCACTGCTGCCCGATGCTCGCGCTGTTGCCCATAATTTCAGCGCGAAGTTCCGCTTACTATGTTGAACGGCTTTGCTGCCCGGCAGCGGGCAATCGTATATATTTGAGACCATGGTGTTTCCGCCGTTTGATCCTGCACCGCCACCGTTCCGGCGCCGTTTCAAGGCGATTCCGGTGCGCACGCTGCTGCCGAACCTGATCACTCTGCTCGCGCTATGTGCCGGTCTCACCGCCATCCGTTTGTCGGTAGAGGACAAGCTCGATTGGGCGCTTGCGGCGATCGTGTTTGCGGCGCTGCTCGACGGAATCGATGGCCGGATCGCGCGCATGCTCAAGGGCACTTCGCGTTTTGGCGCTGAGCTCGACAGTCTGGCGGACTTCGTCAATTTCGGTGTGGCTCCGGCGCTGATTTTATATTTTTGGGGCCTGCACGAGCTCAAATCGGCCGGCTGGATTGCCGCCCTGGTTTTTGCAATCTGCGCAGGGCTGCGTCTCGCGCGCTTCAATGTGATGATCGACGATCCCAACAAGCCGGCCTGGGCGGGCAACTTCTTTACCGGCATTCCGGCGCCCGCCGGCGCCATTACCGTGCTGTTGCCGATTTATCTGAATTTCCTCGGCGTGTCGGGCGGGCTGATTACGGTGTGGCTGACTTTCATCTACACTCTCGTGATCGCATTATTGATGGTTTCGCGACTGCCGGTGTTCTCCGGAAAACGCGTGGGCAAGCGCGTTCCGCCGGAAATGGTGTTGCCGGTTTTCGTCTTCGTCGTTTTGTTCTTCGCGTTGCTGGTCAGCTATCCGTGGCAGGTGCTTACGATCGGCACGCTGGCTTATCTCGCCTGTCTGCCGCTTGGTTGGCTGTCCTACCAGGAATATCAGCGCAAGGACGCGGCCGCGGCCGCCGCAGCAAGTGCCAGCAGCGTGACATTTCCTGCCAGTCCACCTGACGGTGAGCCTGGTCACGAGCGGCCGGCGCGCCTGAACTGACTTCAGCTCTGTTTCAGCGGATAGCCCGGCATTAACTCGTAGGGATGCTTCCAGCCCGGCAGGGCCTTCATGCGCTCGAGCCAGGCGCCGATCGCTGGATAGTTCTTGGCGATATCGAAACCGAATTCATCCGCCGGGTAGTAGAAATAGCCGGTCATCGAAATATCGGCGATCGTTGGCTTGTCGTTGACGAGGAACTTTCGTCCGGTCAGCCGCTTGTTGACGATCGCGAGATTTCCTTCAGCTCGGCCCTTGAGGAATGCGAGGACAGCGGGATCACCGGGAGGCTTGGCAAAGTTCTTGAGGAAGCGAAACGGACCCAGAAATCCGTTCACTTTCTGGTTGTCGAAAATTATCCAGCGCAAGGCTTCAAGTTCTTCGTCCTCGCCTTCGGGTTTGAACTTGCCGATGTGCCTGGCGAGGTAGCTCAGGATCACGCCGGATTGCGTCAGCTTTTTCTGTCCGTGCACCAGTACCGGTACCTCGCCCATTTCATTGACGTCGGTGCGATATTGTGGTGTGCGCTGCACGCCCTGTCCGAAAAAATCGATCCATACCGGCTCCCAGTCAGCACCAATCAAATTCAACATCAGCGCGGCGCGGTAGGCGTTGCCGGATTGCGCGAAACAATAAAGTTGAAACTCGGCCATGGGACTCCCGATCTTGTGTTTTCTCTAGCGTTCCAGGGTGAGAGGGACGCCATTGGTTGACTGACCCTCAAAGCGTGTACCGCCAGGCCGAAGCTGCGCCAGCGGCTGGTTTTCGTTGTCCGTTATCGTAAGGACGCTTCCTTCCATTGCCCAGCGGCGGCTCATGTAGAAATTGCCTGGACAGCCACCATCGGGTGCGACGGCGCCGTTGCGCGCACCGACAGCGCCGCCGAATTCCAGGCCGCAAGAGGGTGAATTCGGAGCAGCCAGGATCCAACGACCGGTCATAGACGCATCAATCGGCGCGGCCGCCGGTGCCGACGACCCCACAGAAACCTGATCTCCTGCACAGCCCGTCAGTGTGAAGACGACAAGGACTCCTGTCGCGACCCTGACGGCGGTCATTTTTTGGCGCGCCTCACTTCATCGTCGGAATGACAAATTCCGCGCCTTCTTTGGTCCCGGTGGGCCAGCGCGACGTCACGGTTTTGGTCTTGGTATAGAAACGGATGGAGTCCGGTCCGTGCTGATTGAGGTCGCCAAAGCCCGACCGCTTCCAGCCTCCGAACGTGTGATAGGCGAGCGGCACCGGAATGGCGAAGTTCACGCCGACCATGCCGACCTGCACGCGATTGACGAAATCGCGCGCGGTGTCGCCATCGCGCGTGAAGATGGCAACGCCGTTGCCGTATTCGTGCTCCGAGGGCAACCGCACTGCTTCCTCATAATCGTGTGCGCGCACAACCGACAACACGGGGCCGAAGATCTCTTCCTTGTAGATACGCATCTCCGGCTTCACGTCATCGAACAGACAGCCGCCCATGAAGTTGCCGTTCTCGTAGCCCTGCAATTTAAAGCCGCGGCCATCGACGACGAGTTTGGCGCCTTCCTTGATGCCGACTTCGACATAATCCTTCACGCGATTGAGCGCCGCTTTCGTCACCAGTGGTCCGTAATCAGCTTGCGGGTCGGAGGAAGGCCCGATCTTCAGGTTTTCCACGCGCGGGATCAGCTTCTCGACCAGAAGGTCGGCGGTCTTCTTGCCGACTGGCACCGCGACTGACACGGCCATGCAGCGCTCGCCAGCGGAACCATAACCGGCTCCGACGAGCGCATCGACCGCCTGATCCATATCGGCGTCGGGCATTACGATCATGTGGTTCTTGGCGCCGCCGAAACACTGCACCCGTTTGCCGTGGGCGCAGCCGGTCGAATAAATATATTCCGCGATTGCGGATGAGCCGACGAAGCCGATCGCCATGATGCGTGGATCGGTGAGCAGCGTATCGACGGCTTCCTTGTCGCCGTTGATCACGTTGAGGACGCCTTCCGGCAACCCGGCTTCGAGAAACAGTTCTGCAATCCGCATGGGTACGGAAGGATCGCGCTCCGAGGGCTTCAGGATGAAAGCGTTACCGCAGGCGATCGCAGGTGCGGCTTTCCAAAGCGGGATCATCGCGGGGAAATTAAACGGTGTAATGCCCGCGACCACGCCAAGCGGTTGGCGCATTGAATAAAGATCGATGCCGGGGCCGGCACCCTCCGTGTATTCGCCTTTCAGTAAATTCGGAATTCCGCAGGCAAATTCCACCACTTCGAGACCGCGCTGAATATCGCCGCGCGCGTCCGGAACGGTCTTGCCGTGCTCGGAAGAAAGCAGTTTGGCGAGGCTGTCGTATTCCTTCTGAACAAGTTCGAGAAATTTGAACATCACGCGGGCACGCCGCTGCGGATTGGTCGCCGCCCAGCCCGGCTGCGCCGCCTGGGCATTGGCAATAGCGTGCTCGACCTCCGCATGCTTTGCGAGGGCGACTTTGGCCTGCACCTCCCCGGTGTTGGGATCGAAAACGTCGCCGAACCGCCCAGAGGTCCCTTTGACGGCTTTGCCGCCGATGAAATGGCCGATCTCACGCATGGGTTACTCTCCTCCAGTTCGCTAAGGGCTTCCGGTTCGGCCGCCTGACTGTTTGTCGTTGTTTTTTCACGATTTTTGCAGTTTTTCTGCGAGCGGTCACGAGTTGGCGGTCCTTTTCGGGCGTTTTTCTTTCACCAACGGTTAGCCTTTACCGCTCCTTAACAGGGCCAGTCTAGGGTCGTCACGGGAACCGTGTAGGCGTCGTCAGTGCGCGTTGGGTGGGTAGGTTATGGATATTGCGACCAGTTTAGGCCTGCTGAGCGGCGTTGGCGTCGTTACCCTCGTAATTCTGATGGGCGGCGATCTGCACATGTTCGTCAGCGAACATGCGTTCATCGTCATTTTCGGTGGATCCTTTGCCGCAACACTGATCCGCTTCCCGCTGAGCTCGATATTCCACGGCTTGCCCCTTGGCGCCAGGTTCGCGTTCACGCTACGGCGCATGAGCCAACGCGAACTGGTCGATGAAATTGCAGGCCTAGCCGAGGTTGCGCGCAAGTCGGGGCCGATCGGTCTGGAAAAGGTCGAGATCGAAGATCCATTCCTTGCCAAGGGCGTGCGCTTCGTCGCCGACGGCTACGACGGCAATTTTATCCGCGACAATCTCGAACGTGATCGCGACAACTTCCTCACTCATCTCGACGAAGGCCAGAAGATCTACCGCGCGGTGGGCGATTGCGCGCCGGCTTTCGGCATGATCGGCACCTTGATTGGCATGGTGCAGATGTTCGCCAACATGACCGACCCGTCCAAGCTCGGCCCGTTCATGGCAGGCGCGCTGCTCGCGACTTTCTACGGTGCTGCTCTTGCCAACATGTTCTGTCTGCCAATCGCCGACAAGCTGCATCTCAAGTTGGTCGACGAGGAAATCAACCGCACGCTGATCATCGACGGCATTTTGATGATCCGCGAAGCGAAGAGCCCGACTCTTGTTCGCGAGATGTTGCTCGCCTACCTGCCTGAAAAGCATCGCCACACCGAGGCGGATGAAGAAGAGGAAGAGGCGGAGCCGGTAGCCGCGTGATGCCGTTCGATTTCGGGCGATAGAAAATGGCGAGACGCAAGGAGGCTCACGGAGGCGGTCACGGGTGGTTCGTCACCTTCGCCGATCTGATGGGGCTGCTGGTCAGCTTCTTCGTGATGTTGGTCGCTTTTTCCACGCAGGATCAGGCCAAACTCCAGGTCGTCGCCGGTTCGATGCGCGACGCCTTTGGTGTACAGGATCGCGTGCGCTATTCGGGGATCATTGAAATTCTCGGCTTGCCAACGCGTCCTAGACTGAAGAATTCCGCCCACATCGATCCGTCAGAAGCTTCTGCGACTCCGTCGCCAGAAGAGAACGATCGGCAGCGCGCCTATGGCGCACGCTTCAAAGAAGACCGAAAATTTTCACTGGCGTCCGCCTCATTGCGTCAGGCGCTGCAGGAGATGCCGGAGATTACCGAAGTCTCCAAGCATATTATGCTTGAAGAAACCAAGCAGGGTCTCAACATCGAAATCGTTGATCAGGACGGACGCTCGATGTTCCAGGACGGCGCGAAAGAACCGAACGAACGCACGCGCAAGATCCTGCAGAAAATTGCACCGCAACTCAAAGCGATGCCATACCGCCTCTCCATTGTCGGTCACACTGCTTCAAGCAAAGTGCCGCCGAAGCCGGGTTATGGGCCATGGGAGTTGTCCGCAGATCGCGCCAATGCGGTGCGCCAGATATTGGAAACCGAGGGCGTGCCGTCCGGAAATGTCTTCATGGTGGCCGGCAAATCCGATACGGAGCCGCTTTTCCCGGATGATCCCTATATGTCGCCAAACCGGCGGGTCACCATCACCCTGATGCGGGAAGAGCCACCTTTGCCCGCCGATTTGACCCCTTGAGCCGGTAAGATGCTGGCCCCAGCCGCCAGCCCATCGCCGCGATCAAGCGGGAAAAAGCCCATATTCTCTCGGTCTTTGCGATGATATAACGCCGGCCTCCAACGTTTTTCGGCGGACCGCGTTTAATCGAAATGAGTCAGACGAACGAAACGACCGCCGCCGAGGCCGCAGCCGCTCACGGCGGTCAGGACGCGCGCCCAAGTCTTCTGGCATTGGCGCTCGGCAGTGTTGGCGTCGTCTATGGTGACATCGGGACCAGCCCGCTCTACGCCTTCCGCGAAGCCGCCATTGCCGCAAGCAATAATCAGATGGTGACGCGCGACATCGTGCTCGGCGTGCTGTCGTTGATCGTGTGGGCGCTCATCATAACGGTCACGCTGAAATATGTTCTGATCCTGCTTCGCGCTGACAATAACGGCGAAGGGGGAACGTTGTCGCTGACCGCATTGGCGACGCGAGCGCTGGGCAGGCGCACCGCATTTGTCTACATTGTTGGCGTCATCGGCGCTTCGATGTTTCTCGGCGATTCCGTGATCACGCCTGCGATTTCGGTTCTCTCGGCGGTTGAAGGACTCAAGCTCGCCAGCCCGGCCTTCACCGAATTTGTTGTGCCGCTCACGGTCATCATTCTGATCGCGCTATTCGCCGCGCAAAGCCGCGGCACTGCAAAAGTGGCGGCCATGTTCGGCCCCATCATGGTGGTCTGGTTCGTTTCGATTGCAATCGCAGGCGGGCTGCACATCCGTGATGATCCAACGGTGCTCACTGCAATCAATCCGCTCTATGGAATTGAATTCATTTTTCAGCATGGCGCAATTGGTCTGGTCACGCTCGGCGCGGTTTTTCTTGTCGTGACCGGCGGTGAAGCACTTTATGCCGATCTTGGCCACTTCGGGCGCAAGCCAATTCAGACGGCTTGGCTGTCTCTCGTGCTGCCCGCTCTATTGATCAATTATTTCGGCCAGGGCGCAAAGGTGCTTGCCGATCCGGCCGCGATCGAAAATCCGTTTTTCCGGCTGGTGCCCGATACTTTCCTGTTGCCAATGGTCGTATTGGCGACGGCTGCGACGGTGATCGCAAGTCAGGCTGTTATCACTGGCGCGTACTCGCTGGTCCATCAGGCAATCCAGTTGGGTTTATTGCCGCGCCTCACAATCCTGCACACCTCGGCCTCGCATGTCGGCCAGATCTACATTCCGCGCGTGACGATTTCCTTGATGATTGGCGTCCTTTTGCTCGTTGGATTGTTCCGCACTTCCAGCGCGCTCGCCTCGGCCTATGGCATCGCGGTCGCGACCACGATGGTTGTGGACGGAATTCTCGCATTCGTCGTGATCTGGAGAGGATGGCAGTGGCCGCTCTGGAAAACGCTGCTGTTGATTGCGCCGTTCGTTGTCGTCGATGTTGTTTTCTTCTCCGCCAATTTCCTCAAATTGTTTGAGGGAGCCTGGGCGCCGCTGCTGTTTGGTGCAAGCATGGTGCTCCTGATCCTCACATGGCGACGCGGCACGGGAATCCTGATCAACAAGACTAGGCGCACGGAAGTGCCACTCGACACCTTGTTCCGCAGCATGGAAAAGAAGCCGCCGCACATTGTGCCGGGGACCGCGGTGTTCCTCACCAGCGACCCCGAGTTTGCGCCAACAGCGCTGCTGCACAATCTCAAGCACAACAAGGTGCTTCACGAGCACAATGTCATTTTGACCATCATAACGGCTGACATGCCGCGTGTGTCGGAAGATGAGCGCGTGCGAATTACGCCGCTGTCGAAATATTTCGCGCGGGTGTCTTTGAAGTTCGGCTACATGGAACAGCCCAACGTGCCGAAGGCGCTGGCGATCGCGCGCAAGCACGGCTGGCATTTCGACATCATGTCGACATCGTTCTTCCTGTCGCGGCGCGCGCTCAAGCCGTCGGCGAAATCCGGCATGCCTTCATGGCAGGATCATCTATTCATCGCCCTGGCACGTTCGGCCAGTGACGCCACGGACTTCTTCCAGATTCCGACCGGTCGGGTTGTCGAAGTCGGTACGCAGGTTACGGTCTGACGGAAGTTCTATGGAATGCAGCTTGTACGTAAGTATCTGATAAGCCTATTAAAATTTTCAGGGATCCATTGCATTTTCCGCATGGCTTGATCTGGCGCATTGCGTAAACGGCGGTGCTCAGGAACTGTTTGGGGAGTTATAAGCCGCGTCCCACGGATTTTTGCACTGCAGCAATTCCAGGCCAAATCACATGTCTCAAAGCATTGCCACCGCTAACAGCGGTGGAGTTGCGGCTCATGACGCGAGCGAAGCGCCGGTCAAGGTCGGCTTCTGGGCTCTCTCGCTCGGCAGCATCGGTGTCGTCTACGGCGATATCGGTACAAGTCCACTTTATGCGTTGCGTGAGGCCGTGTTGGCCGCAACGGGTGCAGGAAACCCGGCCAGCGAGCCGGTGGTGCTTGGCATCCTGTCGCTGATCATCTGGGCGCTGCTGTTTGTCGTGACTGCCAAATACGTGCTGATCCTGCTGCGCGCGGACAACAAAGGTGAGGGTGGCACGCTTGCCTTGATGGCGCTTGCATCGCGCTCCCTGGTGCGCGGCAGCAGCATTGTAATTCTGCTCGGGGTTATCAGTGGTGCGCTGTTTTATGGCGACGCGATTATTACGCCCGCTCTGTCCGTTCTCTCGGCTATCGAGGGTATTAAGGTGGTGACGCCGGCATTCGATGCTTACGTGGTGCCGCTGACCGTGCTCGTGCTCGTCATTCTTTTTGCCGTTCAATCGCGCGGTACGGCGCGGGTCGCAGCCTTCTTTGGTCCGGTCACATTGTTTTGGTTCGCGACGATTGCAGCTGCGGGCATTTGGCACGTCGGACAAAATCTGTCCGTGCTGCTCGCATTTAACCCATGGTACGGCGTAAGTTTCCTGCTTCACCATGGTATCGTCGGGTTTTACACGCTAGGTGCCGTCTTCTTGGTCGTCACCGGCGCCGAAGCACTCTACGCAGACCTTGGCCATTTCGGGCGTGGGCCAATTCGGTTTGCATGGTTGGTCGTCGTGCTGCCGGCGCTTTTGCTCAATTATCTCGGGCAGGGCGCGCTTGTTATTGCCGATCCGAAATCGGTCGAAAACCCGTTCTTTTTGCTCTACCCGGACTGGGCACTGCTTCCGATGGTCTTGCTCGCGACAGCTGCGACCGTAATTGCGAGCCAGGCGGTGATTACAGGTGCCTATTCGCTGACTCGACAGGCGATCCAGCTCGGTCTGCTGCCGCGACTGGAAATCCGCCATACGTCGGAGGCGTTATTCGGACAAATCTATATGCCACGCGTCAACACGCTGCTTTTGATCGGCGTTCTGTTGCTCGTGGCGTTGTTCCGCTCATCGAGCGCGCTAGCATCCGCCTATGGCATTGCGGTGACCGGCACCATGGTGGTGACGGCTATGATGGCGCTGGTGGTGATCTGGCGTGTATGGCATTGGCCGCTCTTTGCGGCAGCTGCGCTGATTGTTCCCTTCTTGTTTATCGATCTGACGTTTCTGTCTGCCAACATGCTCAAGATTGTGGAGGGTGGTTGGATGCCGCTGGCGCTCGGGGCGTTGGTGATGGCGGTGATGTACACGTGGCGCCGTGGCACCCGGCTCCTCTCTGAGAAGACCAGGCGCCTCGAAACGCCGCTCGAATCTCTCGTGAAAAGCCTCGAAAAGAAGCCCCCGGCGCGCGTGCCAGGCACAGCGGTCTTTCTTACCAGCGACCCGGTCAGCGCTCCAACCGCTTTGCTGCACAGCCTCAAGCATTACAAGGTGCTGCACGAGAAGAACGTGATCTTGACGATAGAGACCGCAGACGCGCCACGCGTCGATCCGGCTGAGCGCGTTCGCATTGAGCCGGTAGGAAAGACATTTTTGCGAGTCGTACTGCGGTTCGGGTTTATGGAAACGCCAAACGTGCCGCGCGCGCTGGCGATCGCACGCAAGCACGGATGGCAATTCGACATCATGTCGACTTCATTCTTCCTGTCGCGGCGCGCACTCAAACCCGCCGCGCATTCCGGTATGCCGCGCTGGCAGGACCGCTTGTTTATCGGCCTCACCCGTACAGCCAATGACGCCACCGACTATTTCCAGATCCCAACGGGGCGGGTTGTTGAGGTTGGAACGCAGGTGACGATCTAGGGGCGGAAATCAAAAAGCATGATGCAGCATTGCCGGAATTCCGGGTAAAATTCGATATTGATGGGTAACGGAGTTCCGGTATGGCCGACGAAATGCCGCGCGCGGACGAGGTAACGAACCTCTTGCCGGAGCAGGTTGCTGCTGGACTACGCGAAGGACGCATTCTGCTGGTCGACGTGCGCGAACCTAACGAAACATCGGTCGAAAGTTACCCCGAGGCGGTTATCGTCCCGCTGTCGTGTTTTGATCCGGCTGCAATTCCTGACCCGCAAGGAAAGCAGGTGGTGTTCGCCTGCCGCTCGGGCAGGCGCTCTATTACGGCGTCGGTTGCAGCGCAGGACGCCGGTTACCCGTATAGCGCCCATCTTGCTGGCGGCATTATCGCGTGGAAAGCCGCTGGTCTTCCGACCAAGGCTTGAACCCGTCCATGCACCGTGCGTTGACTGATCATTGCGCTGTTGGCTCGGCTTATGCACGACCTTCGTCAATGCGGCTGCTGCCCAAGCCACACGCGTCGTGAATGTCTACAACTGGTCGGACTATATCGATCCGAAAGTCCTCGAAGCGTTTACGAAAGATACCGGCATCAAGGTCCAGTACGACACGTTCGATGCCAACGAGACGCTTGAGACGAAGCTGCTGGCCGGCAAGTCCGGCTACGACGTTGTCGTGCCGACGGCATATTTCCTCGAGCGGCAGATCAAGGCCGGCGTCTTCCAAAAGCTCGACAAAACTAAACTCAAGAATCTCGGCAATGTCTGGCCGGATATTGCCAGGAGGCTCGCGGTTTACGATCCAGGCAATCAGTACGCCGTCAACTACATGTGGGGAACAACCGGTATCGGTTACAACGTCAAAGCGATGCGTGATCGGCTTGGCCCGAATGGCACGATCGACAGTTGGGACATTGTGTTCAAGCCGGACAATCTGGCCAAGTTCAAGGATTGCGGCGTGCACATGCTTGATTCCGCCGACGACATCATGCCGGCCGCACTCCACTATCTCGGCCTCAATCCAAATTCGACCGATACAGGTGAATTGGACAAGGCAGCCGAGTTACTGATGAAAATCAGATCCTCAGTGCGAAAATTCCATTCGTCGGAGTACCTGAATGCACTTGCCGGCGGAGAAATCTGCCTGGTGGTCGGATGGTCGGGTGATATCAAGCAAGCGCAAAGGCGTGCAATCGAGACCAAGAACGGAGTTGAAATCGGCTATTCGATCCCGAAGGAAGGCGCGCAGATGTTTTTCGACAATCTCGCAATTCCAAAGGATGCTGGCCACGTCGTCGAGGCGCATGCCTTTATTGACTACCTGATGCGTCCGGACGTTGCTGCGAAGAACAGCGATCTGGTCGCCTATGCCAACGGCAACCTGGCAAGCCAGAAGCTTATCGACAAGGCAGTGTTCGACGACAAGAGCGTCTACCCGGACGCCGCAACCATGAGCCGGCTTTATACAGTCGGTGCGCGCGACCAGAAATCGCAGCGGCTCCTCAACCGGTTGTGGACCAAGGTTAAGACCGGCCGCTGACCGGTTGCTGATCTTCCGGACGCCAGCGGCGGTGCAGCCAGAGCCATTGCTCGGGATGTTCGCGAATCCAGCCTTCGATGACCGACATGATGATCTGCATGGTCCCGGCAATGTCGATTTTGCCTTCGGCATCGCGCACCGGTCGTATTTCCTCCGTCAATTCGGCGCGAAATCGATGGTTCGGCAGGCGCACAACGCGGGTGCCGTGGATCGGGCAGTCGAAGTGACGGGCAAGGCGTGCCAGCAGGGGATTGGCCTTCGTGCGGCGGCCAAAGAAAGTGACATCGACCCCGCGCACATAGTACTGGTCGACCAGCATGCCGATATGCGCGCCCGCTTCGAGCGCTTCGGCAATCTTGACCGGTGCATCAAGCCCGGTGGAAATCAACTTACCCATATTGGCTGTGCGCGTAGTGTGAAGCCATTTGTCGATCGCAGGAATATTCGGCCGTCGGTAAAGCACTGCGGTGTCGACGTTACAGGCGGCGGCGCAAACGGCGGGCAATTCCCAATTGGCGTAGTGCGCGCCAAAGACGAGCGCCGGCTTTCCGTCCTCCATCATTCCGAGAAAGCGCTTGATGTCGGCGGCCGGTGCTTCGATGCGCGCGGGCCGTTCGGGATGCCAGGGGTCGAAATCGGATAAATGATCGAGATGAGCGAATTCTGCCGCCACGCGTCCAACATTGTCCCAGACGCCACGCAAAATGGTGTCGATTTCAGCGGGTGATTTCTCCGGGAATGCAGCCGTCAGATTGGCGCGGCCAATTCGGTGTTCGGGCAATAGCGGGCCGATGCGCCGCATGAATGAGCCGGCGACATTCGCCATAATGTCCGGATTGATAAGGCGCAGAAGCTGGATCAGCCCGATTGCTATCGTACCCACGACCGCATTGCCGGCGCGCTTCGTGCCGCGGCTCAGGAGCTGCATCATCCCTGCCATGGCTGGCGCCTCAAAACGTTACGATGACTTTACCAAAGACCTGCCGGCTTTCGATGCGCGCCAGGCCGCGTTCGAAGTCGGCGAGGGCGAATTCGGAATCGATGATCGGCGCCATACCGGCTGCGATCTTCGACAGGCTATCGCGGATATTGCGTATGGAGGCGCCAAATGAGGCGAGAATTTTGTATTGCTGCTGGAACAGCTGCATCAGATTGATCGTCACTGTCGGTCCCGCTGTCGAACCACAGGTCACGAGCCGTCCGCCGCGTTTGAGGCAGAGCAGGGAGGCGTTGAATCCTTCACCCCCGACGTGTTCAAAAACGACGTCGACGCCCTTTTTCGAAGTGAGTTTGCGCGTTACGCCCTCGAAGCGGTCGGTCTTGTAGTTGATGACATGGTCTGCGCCGAGCGCCTTGGCCTTTTCGGCCTTGGCATCGTCACCGACCGTGGTGATGACGGTACAGCCGAGTGCCTTCGCCATCTTGATGGCGACAGAGCCGATACCGGAGCCACCGGCGTGCACCAGAATGGTTTCGCCGGGTTTGAGCTTGGCATTGTCGAACAACATGTGTTCGGTGGTGCCGAACGCGATCGGTGCGCAGGCGGCATCGCGCAGCGAAACACCGGCCGGTACAGGAATGACCAATCGCGCCGGAAGATTGATCAAATCGCGCGCGAAGCCATCAATGTGAAAGCCCATGATGCCGGCCACATTCTCGCAGAGATTGTCGCGGCCTTCCCGGCAGGCTGGACAGTGGCCGCAGGTCTTGGCGCCGTACATCACAACTTTGTCGCCTGTGCTAAAGCCCGTAACGCCGCCGCCAATCGCTGCGATTTCGCCCGAGGCCTCCGCGCCGACCACGAGCGGTAGCTGCCGCTTGGCAAATGCCATGCCGCGGAAGCCCCATAAATCGAGATGATTCAGAGCCACGGCTTTGATGCGGATTTGCACCTCGCCTTCGCCGGGGGGCGGAGGAGGGGGCACGTCGGCAAGTTCAAGCTTGCGGTCGGCGATCAGTCTGAGCGCGCGCATGATGATTGGTTCGCGAGCCCGTCAGGCCGGCTCGAGCCCCATCACCAGCGAAACGTTTTGGCCGCCAAAGCCGAACGAGTTCGAAATGGCGTGGCGCAAGCTCGCCTCGCGCGCCTTGTTGGGCACAACGTCGAGCGGAATCGCGGGATCCGGAACTGTGTAGTTGATGGTGGGTGGAATCAGTTGGTGCTGCAATGTGAGCAAAGTGAAGACCGCTTCCACGGCGCCGGCCGCCGATAGCGTGTGGCCTATCATCGATTTGTTCGAGGAAATCGGCAGATTTCGCATGCGGTCGCCGAACACCGTCGCGCAGCCAAGATATTCCATCTTGTCATTTTCGGGCGTGCTGGTGCCGTGCGCATTGACGTAATCGATGTCGTTCGCTGTGAGACCGGCATCGCTGATGGCATTGGCGATACATCCGATAATCGGTTTTCCGTCGGGGCTTGAGCGCGTTCGGTGGAAGGCGTCGGTCATCTCTCCGCAGCCCTCGAGGACACCAAGAATCTTGGCACCGCGGGCTTTTGCGGAGTCGTAGCTCTCAAGCACCAGTGCGCCGCCGCCTTCCGCCATGACGAATCCGTCGCGGTTCTTTGAGAAGGGCTTTGCAGCAGTCTGCGGAACGTCATTGCTGGTGGATAGCGCGGACAGCAGCGAAAACCGGATCACCGCTTCGGGATTGATCGAACCGTCGGTTCCGATGCACAGGGCGGCGTTCGTTTCGCCGCGTCGAATTGCCTCAACGCCCAATTGGATCGCTGTGGCGCCGGAGGCACAGGCGGTTGATAGCGAAATCGGCGAACCCTGGGTGCCGAACTTCTCGGCCAGATTATCGGCGGCGGAGCCAAACAGGAAACGCCGATGATATTCAGGAAATTGCGCGCTGACCCGGAGCATGTCGGCGTAGGTGACTTTGTCGTTGGCGCCCGACTTCGCCCCGATCTCGAGCCGCTGCGGCCATTCCATCTCGATGGGGGGCACCGCCAGAAAGAGCGGTCCTGGAAACCGGCCGGCCTCGCCGAGTGCGGATTGTGCGATTGCCTCTTCGGCTGCGAGCGCGGCAAAGGATTCTGTCAGTGCTGCGGCGCAAGGCTGTGGCGGCAGATAGTCGATCGTGCCGGCGATCCGCGTCTTGAGGCCGTCGGTCGGGAAACGGGTAATGGCCCTGATGCCGGATTCACCAGCGGTGAGCTTTGCCCAATTGTCAGCCTTGCCCGCTCCAAGCGAGGTGACCACGCCGAGGCCGGTGACCACAACGATTGGCCGTCCCAACTTGTCTTTGCCTGCTGCCATCGCTCACAACTCCTCAGCCGATGCGTTCGACCAGCGCGAGGCCTTCGCCTCGCCAGTGCCCGACACCGGTCACCAAGACCTGGTCCAATTTTCCAGTCATCGGCCGTTCCAGCCCCGATGGGTCACAGGGCGGAAACACACTACCATGGTCCAGCGCGACCGTGGCCAGCGCGATGTTCATGGCGAATTGCGGCTCCATCCCATGGCCGAGATATGAACCGGTGGCGCGAACGGCAAGGTCGGAATGTGCCTCGAAAAACGCGCGCTCTTCGGCGGTCGCCGGGTTGGCGCCGGTCGCGCCAGACAATGCGGCCGCATGACCGGTATTTATCTGCCCCTTCAGACGATCCCATAGGCCGGAGAGCGTCTGTGTGATTGTGCCAGGCTTCTGCCGATTTGCGCGGTCGGACACCACGGCGGAAAGGCGGCCGAGGGGTTTTGCTCCCCGCCTTTCCGCGTGATCGCGTGCTTCGATGACGAGGAATGCGCCAAGCGAGCCTAGCGCGAAGCCACCATTGTCGGTGCCACGCTCCCATACAGGTAAAAATTTGTTCTTCAGCGTCAGCCCGCCAAATTCATAAAGCATCAACATATCGGGACGCTCGCCGTTATGGGAGCCACCGACCAACGCAATTTCGCTTTGGCCCGCGGCAATGCGCGAATGCGCAATACGCACCGAATCGAAGCCGGCCAATTCCTCGCCCATGAATGTGCGCGAGGAGCCGGTCACGCCATGCACGATCGAAATATTGCCGGCGAGGAGGTTGGAAAGCTGTGCCAGGAACAAAGTCGGGCGCAGATCGCTCATCAGCCGCTCGTTGAGAAATGCTGCCGGATTTGGCGCGCGCGCGATGCCGCTGAGAATGTTTGAATCTACCGTCAGATCGCGCTCACCCCCGCCGGCGGAGACGATCATATCCATGTGTGAGAGGATATCGGTCTTGCCTTTGACGCCGGCGGAATCGAGCGCCAGCCCAGCGGCATAGGTGCCGATGCGCTGCCAGTTTTCCATTTGGCGCTGGTCGCCTTTTTTTGGGATCTGCGCATCGAAATTGATCGGTGCGAGCGGATGCACGACAAAGGGTGCGAAAGTGGTCGTGTCGGCGACCGGCTTTGCTTCCGTCAATTTCTGCCAATGCGCGTCGGGGCCTTCACCGAGACACGATACAATTCCAATGCCGGTGACCCAGACCTCCCGGGTGCCCTCAGCCATCGGCCGGCACCACGCTCGGGAAGCCGACTCGCGCAGCGGTCTCGCGCATTCGCAGCTTCATTTCGTCGTTGGGAAAATCGAGAACGCGTAGCGTCAATGTGGCGTCGCAGATCGATTTACCGTCAAGCGCTATTTTCGTCTCGGTAATCGCGTAACCGGAGCCTTCATGCGCGAGCGTAGCGCTCACAGCGAGTCGCTGGCCCGGCCTGACAAACATGCGGAACTTGGCGTCCTTGACGGCGGCCAAGAATGCCATGCGTTCAAACTTGTTCACGGCCACGACTAGCCACCCGGAGGTTTGTGCCATGGCCTCGATCAGAAGCACACCAGGCATCAGCGGAAAGCCGGGGAAGTGTCCCTCAAAAATTGTGTTTGTCGCGGGGACCGTCGCCTCGGTGCTGATCTTGCGCTCGGCAAGCCTGAGGTCGACGATGCGGTCGATCAGCTGGAAGTACTCAAGACGCATGTGATCCGCGCTTTAAGCTCCCTTGGCAGCGACGAGCTCGTCGATGCGGGCGCTCAAATTCTTAAGCACGAAATATTGGTCGGTCGTGGCCTTGCCGTCATTGACTTCCTGCGTCCACTGCTCGAGCGGGAGCTTGATGCCGAAGGCCTTGTCGATGGCGAATGCGATATCCAGAAAATCCAGACTATCGATGCCGAGGTCGTTAATGGCGTGGCTTTCCGGTGTGATGGAGTTGCGCGGAATATCACAGGTTTCGGCGATGATATTGGCGATGGTGTCGAACGTCGAAGACATCGGTAACTCTCTGGTTGATCTGGGATTCTGGCAAGCAGGCGGCCAACGCGCCCAAGGCCCGCGCCGTAGCCCCCTCCATCAGCATTTTCCGTGGCAAGCGATTGGCTGCCCGTATAGCGAAGCAGCGCGACAAGTTCAATGGTGACGGCCACTTAGAGCAAAATCGGCCCTCTGCGGCTTTCCAGGCCTCTGGAACTGCAAGGTGAAAGGGACCTACCAGCGCTCCTTGGTCACCGCGACCGGCGAGCAGCCGCGGCGCCCCGATAGCACGCAATCCTGATTTTTGCGCATGGTCGCCATTGTATCTGCGAGCCAAACTCCGATACCGATTAGAGCGACAATAGCCAGAAATGCAGCGACGTTGACCATCATGCGGTGACGATAGTCGTCGGAACCCTCGCCGCGCTCATATTTTGCGAGGTCCTCGACCGGAGACGTTACCGGGGGCCGTGGCGCGGCCGTGCGCGAACGAAAATTGACGACGCGCGAATCGTCTTCGGATGAGAAAGGTTTCTGTTCGGCCATCCAGCATACTAGCACGCCTCTGTTCGCCTTTCGACTCACGTCGAGCCGTGATGGATTGCGCCTAAAATTCGTGTAAACCCGAAATTGTCCAGATACGGAAACTCAGACGTCATGCTTTGAATTCGCCTGTTTGTCATTGTATGGATGGATATGAAGTCCAAAATAGTTTTTGCCACGATTGTTCGCCCGGCACTGGTCGTTGCGGCGATAATCTATGCGAGCGGCGGCACATGGGGCCACGCTGAAGAAGTCACTTCGGGAGGCTTGAAAATTTCCGCCGCCTGGGCGCGCGCCACGCCAAAAGGCGCTCCTGTTGGCGGCGGTTACTTGACGATCACCAATAACGGTACCTCCCCGGATCGTTTGATAGGCGGTTTGTCCGACACGGCAACACGCTTTGAAATCCATAACATGAGCATGGAAAATGGCGTCATGAAGATGCGGCCGGTCGAAGCCGGGATCGAAATCAAACCGGGGCAAACCGTCGAATTAAAGCCTGGTGGATATCATGTGATGTTCGTCGGTTTGAAGAAACCTTTTGCGCAAGGCGATCACGTCAAGGCGATCCTAAAGTTTGAGAAAGCTGGCGACGTCTCTGTCGATTTTACGGTCGAAGGAATTGGGGCACAAACCGGCGGGATGCAGATGCAGCATGGCCATTGACCTGGCGCTGGCCAGATTGCTGCGGAAAATAAGGACATTGCTCCTTCACACCATTAGTTAAGCCTGCCCAGCTATATCGTTTGTCGCTCGTTGTTGAGGGCGAGGTGAACGAATGGCGGCTCCATACCAAGGCGACGATCAAGCGCAATTTTCCGGTCCCAACGAATCCGCTTTGACCCGGATTTCGATCGACGAAGCGCTGGAGCAAAATTGGCTGGACATCTGGTACCAACCAAAGATCGATCTTCGGCGCAAATGCCTCGCAGGCGCTGAGGTCATTGTGCGTATGCAACATCCGCAGGCTGGGTTTCTCTGGCCTGAAGAGTACATCGATCGGCTCGATAACGATGGCCTGAAAAGGCTATTCGAACACACGATGCTCACGACCTTGCGCCACTGGACGGTTTTTTCCGACGCAGGTTTCAATTTGCGTCTCGCCGTCAACGTGCCGGCTGTCTTGCTGCCCCAACTGCCGATCAGTTTGCTCGTTGCCGAACATCGCCCCACGTCAGACAAGTGGCCAGGCGTTGTCCTGGATGTAACGGAAGACCAACTCGTCCGCGATATCGCATTGACACGAAAAATTGCCGAAGATTTGAAAGCGTGCGGGATGGCTGTTGCGATCGATGATTTTGGCGCCGGCTACTCGTCGTTTTCCAGTCTTCGCGGCCTGCCGTTCGCGGAGTTAAAAATACATCGTTCGTTCATCAGGAACTGCGCAACTGACTTGACCAACGCCGCAATCTGCCAGACCGCAATCGATTTGGCCCATCGGTTTGGTAGCTTTGCTGTCGCCAAAGGCATCGAAACGATTGCCGACCTTCAGGCGTTGATGGTGATGGGCTGCGATTTTGGACAAGGCGCGCTGGTCGCGCCGGCGATGCCAAAGGATCGTTTCCTTGATGCGCTGCGCAAGCACATGAATAAACCGGCCACGCCGGACCAACTGCCTAGCGACAACGCAGAACACGTCGCTTAGTTTCAAAATAAATTCTCTTTGAAACCATTACACACCTCCAACGTTCCCTGATCCCGGGGGAAACAAAGGAGGCTGAAATGAGAATGGTCGTTCTGTGCGCGGCCGTTGGCGGAATTCTTGCAGGCGTCATTCCGGCGTCTGCAGAAGTTATCGTCCGCGATCGCGATCACGACAATGTTGTGGTTCGCGAACACGTTGATCGCGGCCATCACTACGGCTGGGAGAGACACCATGCAGAGTGCCGGACGGTACGGGTTCGCACCCAATTGCCGAATGGCAATGTGATCGTCAAAACCCGCCGTAGCTGCTGAGTGGGTTGAGTTCACCGATACGATGACCGAGATTGAAGGTCCCGGCGCCAGGCGCCGGGACTAACTTTGATTGTGCTTGCTACTCGGGGAACGCAAGCTTTTCGTTTTCCGGTGGCAGCATGCGAAAGATGTTGAGAGTCATCGAGATCAGTGAATAGTAGCCAAGTATGCCTACCAGCTCGACTACGGCCGTATCGCCGAGCAAAGACTGCACGCGCTTGTAATTGCGGTCGCTCACGCGCTTCGTCTTATAAAGCTCCTGGATAAAATCATAGATTGCGCGTTCGTCCTTCGGTGCGGATTTTGGCGGGCGTCCGCGGCGCAGGTCTTCAATTGTTTTCGGTTTCACGCCGCCTTTTTCGGCCATGGGCGCGTGCGCGAACCACTCGTACTGCGCTCGCCAGAGTCGGGCCGTACACAAGATGGCGAATTCCGAGAGCCTTGGCGGTAATGCTGTCCCGTAGCGGCAATGGGCGCCGAGTTTCTGGGCCAGTTCTCCAGAGTTCCTGGAGCGTGCATCCAGACCGCGAAAGGACCGCGAGGGGTGATCGCGGAGCCTCGTGGCCCGGAGCGAAGGCTATTGAAGCAAGGCGCGTTGGGCATCGTTCATCCGTGGCTCGTCGATAACGGCGAGGCGTGGCGCCGGGCGCTTGGCGGGCATGTTCTGGGGTGTCCTTAAGGGCGTGGGCGGCAGGGTAGGTGGCCAATGGGCGTCTAGATATTATACAAAAGCGGCCCTCGGGAAGGGCTTCGCGCGGACGCGCTGATACACGGCTAAACGGATTGTTGATCGCAAAACGGGGGCCATGAATATGTTTGGATGTCGCCTAAAAGCATGGTGGCTGGCGCTTTGCCTTGTCACGGTCGGGGGGCCGGCTCTAGCAGATGCTATCGACGGCCATTGGTGTCACAGCGATGGGCGCCGCTTCAGCATCCGCGGTCCAGAGATCGTTACCCCCGGCGGCAAGGTGATGGAAGGCAATTACAGCCGGCACGGGTTTTCATATGTGGTGCCCACGCCTGAACCCGGGGCAGGGGAAACAACTTTTATGACGCTACTGAACGAGAATACCGTTCATTCAAGACGCGGCGAAGCGACCCCAGGAGGAGAAACCTGGATACGGTGCTCGCCTACAACAAGTTAAATCAAGGCTTTGCCGGCACCGTGGCTGTCGTAAATGCCGCCGCCGGCTCAATGGCTGCCGTTACTTTCATCAGGCCGCGGCCAGTCATCCGCAACGCTTTGGCTGCAGCCAGCGACAGATCGAGAACTCGGCCCTTTGTGAACGGCCCCCGGTCATTGACGACAACAACCACGCTACGATGCGATTGCGGATCGGTTACGCGAAGGCGCGTTCCGAACGGCAAAGTACGGTGGGCCGCAGTAAATTTATTCGGGTCGTATTTTTGTCCGCACGCGGTAGGGCCTGAATAGTCGGTACTGTAATAGGCGGCGACCCCAGAAAATGGCCTCGCATTCTGCGCAGAGGCTACACAGGGCAATAGCCAACACAACAGGGCCGCTCCGGCTATTGTCCAGGCGTTGAAGCTCATCGGCTGTCCGTCCTCCGTCCGGTATCAATCAGCCGGCTGTGGCAAAGTTCTGTCGAAATAGTGACGGCACCCGTGTTCAGCGAACAACGCCCGAGAACGAAAGTTCCATGAATAAGATTCAGAAATTATGAAGAGGCCCGGGCAGGCGCTTTCGATTGCGGCATAGTGGATTGCGATTTTCGCTTGCTGTTTCGGGACGCAGACTTTCGAGTTCTGAATGTGCTCGAAGGCTAATTCGGCCCGGCTACGGCAATCCTCGTGCAAATCTTCGAGTTCTTCGTCGGTGAGATCCTCGATCGCAGCGAATTTGTTCTCGGCACCCTTCATGGCCAGCACCAGTTCGGACAGCTTGAGCTGGATCGCCAATGTGTCGCGGTTCTGCGTATTCTGAATCAGAAACACCATCAGGAATGTGACAATGGTCGTGCCGGTATTGATGACCAATTGCCACGTGTCGCTGTAGTTGAACAGCGGTCCGGTGATCACCCAGACGAGAACGACGGCCACCGCGAGTAGGAAAGCCGACGAATTGCCGGTCCATAGCGATATGCCACGCGCAAACTCCGAAAACTGATGGGCGAGCGCCGATGTGCGGGACACAGGCGCGTGGTGATTGCGTTGATTGTTCTTGTTCTTCATCTTGAATCCGTCTGACTGGCCGGAATTACCAATTGCAAGCGCCAACGCATTGGCGCGTACCGAAGTTCCATTCGGAGAGCAGGTTGAACAGCAACCTATTTGAGCTTCGGCAGCGATTGCTTAATGCGGGCGATTGCAGCCCAAGGGTCCGACCGAACGCGCGAAAGCCGCTGCGCCAGGTTTTCAACGGTGTATTGATTGGCGCCCTTCAGGCTGCCCAACTCGGACCAATCGATCGGAACGGACACCGGCGCGCCGGCGCGCGCCCGGGTGGAGTAGGGTGCGACGGCCGTCGCTTCCCGGCTGTTGCGCAGGTAATCGATGAAAATTCGTTTTGAACGGCGGTTTTTGGTCGCCGTCGCCACGTAGCGGTCGGGGGCATCTTCCGCCATCGACGCTGCGATAGCATGCGTGAAATCTTTTGCCGCATCCCAGGGGACGGGCTTGATCGGCAATACGACATGCAAGCCTTTGCCGCCTGAAGTTTTCAGGAAGCTTTTGAGCTTCAATGCGCTCAGCCGCTCGCGCACCTCGCGCGCCGCGGCGACAACATCCTTCCAACCTGTACCGGGGCCAGGATCCAGATCGAATACCAGCCGGTCCGCGCGTTCGCGGTCGTTGATAGTTGTGCCGCGGGTATGAATTTCCAGCACGCCCGCCTGCACCAGCGAGATCAACCCGTCGAGATCGTCGATAGAAATGATCTTGTCGCCTTTCTCGGGCACGAGATGCAAATGTTCGGTCGCAATGCCCATGGTCGCATGTTTCTGGAAGAAGCATTGACCCGACGCGCCTTCAGGGCAACGTACGAGTGCAATCGGCCGGCCAATGACGTGCGGCCGCATCCAGTTCCAGACCTTGCTGTAAAACTCGGCAAGGTCATGCTTGGTAATGCCGGCATCATCCCAATAAACGCGGTCGGGATGAGTGAGCTTCACCGATCCGACTTTTGGCAATTCTTTGCGCTTGGCGACGGGCGCACTGCGTCGCCTGGCCGCGGCAGCTGTGTTGATCGCGCTAACGCTTTTTCTCACCTCGCGCACCACGTCCTTTGCTGATTTGTCTTCACGCAGACCCTGAAAAGAGGCCTGCCGCACGCGGTCGCCATGGGTCCAGCCGTGGAAATCCACTTCGGCCACCAGCTTCGGCGTAACCCAGACCGGTTTGCGAACGCCGCGCTCCTCTGCCGGCACCGTTATGAAAGGGGTCCGATCGACCATGATCGCCTTTAGCTTGCGATACAGTGCTCGTGCCGTTTCATGGGTAAACCCGGTGCCCGTGCGCCCGGCATAGTGGAGCTTGTTTCGTTGATAGAAACCAAGCACCAGGGCGCCAACTGCATGAGCGTCCGCGCTTGAAGGAACGAAGCCAGCCACCACCAGTTCTTGTCTGTCGGAGCATTTGGTCTTGATCCAGTCGCGGCCGCGTCCTGATCGGTATGGCGCGTCGGCGAGCTTTGACACAATGCCTTCCAGTCCCATCTTGCAGGCGTGGCGGAGAAGAGTTGTTCCCGGTTCGGTCAAGAACTCGCTAAACCGCAAGGACTCACGACCGCTGTGACCGTTCACCAACGTCGCGAGCGTTTCTTTGCGGGTAACAAGCGGCTTCTGTCTCAGATCAGCACCGTCGAGGTGCAGGAGATCGAACGCATAGAAAGCCATGCGGTCATGCCGGCTTGCCTTGAGATCCTGTTGTAGCAATGAGAAGTTGGAAAGGCCGTCGCGTCCTTCGGCGACCAATTCGCCGTCGATCAGGGCGTCTTTAGCCGGAAGCTTTGCGACCGCTGCGGCGATCGTCGGAAATTTTCTTGTCCAGTCGAGACCTTTGCGCGTGAGCAATTTTACCTTGCCGCGTTCAAGACGTGCCTGGATGCGGTAGCCGTCGAATTTGATTTCATGCAGCCAGTTGTCGCTGTCGGGCGCCTTGTCGCTCAGGGTTGCAAGGCATGGCGCGACAAATGCGGGGAGGGCGGCCTTTGCGGCGCCGCGCAGATCGTGTTCATTGCCCTTCGCAGTCTTGCGGACCGGGCGCATAACCGCTGCACGCACGCGTGTGCGCGGCGATTTCTTTGTTTTCGCTGATCGAGCGCGATTGGTGTGCCATTCCTTTTTTGGTCCCTTGGCGATTTCGTCCATCGAACGCCCCGTCGCGACCGAAAGTGGCTCCGCCTCAAGGATGTCCTGATCTTTGGCCGAGCGCTCGGCCGGGTCGCGCTGCTTTATCAGAAGCCAATTGTCCCGCTTTTCATTGCGCCGCCGGTGCATGCGCACCAGATGCCAACCACCGCTTAGCTTTTCGCCGTCCAGTCGAAACGCCAAATGGCCCTTGGCCAAACCCTTGTGTGGGTCATTTTCCGGTTCCCAGCGTCCACGGTCCCAGATCATGACCGTGCCACCACCGTATTCGCCCTGCGGAATTGTGCCCTCAAATTTGTTGTAGGCGATCGGATGGTCTTCGACCTGAACAGCCAGGCGTTTTTCACCGGGAACGAGGCTCGGGCCACGTGTTACCGCCCAGCTCTTCATGACGCCGTCCAGCTCCAGCCGAAGGTCGTAGTGGAGGCGGCGTGCTGCGTGCTTTTGAATGACAAAAGCGTGGCCGCGCTTACGCGCCACCTTACCTTTTGGTTCGGCCGTGACGCCGAAGCGGCGCTTTGCCCGATAGGTCTTTAGCCCCGATTTTTTTCGACCGCGCATGGTCCTGGTGGTCCGGCGTTCCGGGATCGTGCGCTAGCTCGCACTTCGAACTTTCCGCCGCGGCGTCGATCGCTTGTTGCGTGCACTATTTCGGCGCGTTGCTGCCGGCCGGTGGCGTTCGCTTTGCGCACTGCGGCGCAGCGCATCCATCAAATTGATAACGTTGCTTGGGCGCGGCTCAGAAACCACAGGGGGCGCCTTGCCGGCGCGTTTGGCTTTGATCAGATCCTGCAATGCATTTTCGTAACGGTCCTCAAACTTGCCCGGGTTGAAATGCCCCTTCTTGGTCTCAAGGATATGGACCGCGAGCTTGAGCATGTCCGCCGGTACCTTGATGTTCTCGATATCGTCGAAGTAATCTTTTTCGTCGCGCACCTCGTTTTTGTAGCGGAGTGCCGTCGCTAATAGTCCTTTGCCGCGCGGCTGAAGCAGCAGCAAATGTTCACGCCGGTAGATCACTACGCGAGCCAAGCCGGCCAGTTCTTCCTTGCGCATGGCCTCGCGGATCACGGCAAACGCCTCCTGCGCTACTTCGTCCTGCGGGACGAGGTAGAAGGATTCATCGAGGAATATGCGGTCCACATCCGCCATGGGGACGAACTCCTCGATATCGATCGTATGCGTGCTTTCCAGCGCAACATTGTCGAGCTCGTCTTCCTCGACCAGCACGTATTGGCCTTTTTCGAACTGGTAGCCCTTGACGCGGTCTTCTGGCTCTACCGGTTCACCGGTGTCGACATCTACAACCTCGTTTCGAATACGATTGCCTGTATTGCGGTTGATGATGTTGAAACGAATTCGTTGGTTCGTTGTGGTTGCCGGATAAAGCGCAACCGCGCATGACACCAAAGATAGTTTCAGGAATCCCTTCCAATTCGGACGTGGTGCCATGGACGCTACTCCTTTTACAAAGCCAGCTGATGAACCAGTTTAACATCCAACCGGTTCCATCGGCTGACAATATTGGTACGATAACAAGTCCTTGAAATTCCATCTTTTTCAAAATGCGCGATCACGCCGGCTCAGTGCCGGGAACAATTGTCCCAAACTGACGTTGCTCCCCCAATTGGCACTTTTGCCATCAACTGAGGAAGGGGACCGTCATGTTGGGTTGGGCTGTTACATTTCTTATCGTCGCGCTGATTGCGGCGTTGCTTGGCTTCGGCATGATCGCCGGGGTTGCAATTGAAGCCGCAAAGATCGTGTTCTTCGTCGCGATTGTGCTGTTCGCGATCTCGGCCATTGCCGGCCTCGTACGTGGCGGTCGACCGACAGTACCTTAGCTAGTCGCACGATTGTAAAAACCCCGCGCGGCTACTGCTGCGCGGGGTTTTTTATGAACGGTCCGTTCGATTGCAGCCATCGCCGCAATCGTTATTCTCCGCCGCTCGCGAGGATAGCACGCGTGGTTTCATCGGGACCGAAATCCTCGGCGCTGTTAACATGCAGCAACTCGGCCAAGCGCGTACGAGCGCGATTGACGCGCGATTTTATGGTGCCGACAGCGCAGCCGCAGATTCCGGCGGCTTCTTCATAGGAAAATCCTGACGCACCGACGAGGATCAGCGCTTCGCGCTGATCGGACGGGAGTTGCGCGAGAGCTTCACGGAACTCACGAAATTCCACATGGCCGTATTGTTCAGGTTGCGATTTCAGGGATTCGGCATGATGGCCGTCACTGTCTTCAACCTCGCGTCTGCGCTTGCGATATTCGGAGCGGAAATGGTTGCGTAAAATGGTGAACAGCCATGCCGACATATTGGTGCCAGGCTGAAACGAGTTGATATTGGCCAGCGCGCGCAGCAGCGTCTCCTGCACCAGGTCGTCCGCGCGATCCACGTTTCCGCAAAGGGAAATCGCAAATGCGCGGAGGCTTGGTACCGCTGCGAGAACGGCTTTGCGGACCGACTCGTCCATCGGCATCACTGCCTATCCTTTTTTTCATCACCTTCGAGACGATTGATCAGTTCGTTGAACCGGTCAGGGACGCCCTGGTTGACGACGTCGTCATACATGGCGCGCAATTGCTGACCGAGACGAGCTTGTACGTCTCGGCCCAATTTGGCCGGTTTCGCACTGGGCTTTTTGTTACGAGTTGCCGCGGTTTCCATTGGATTTTGCTGTCCCACGGGCTTTCTTTCGTTCATTGTTCAACCCCAACTTCCGAGGCCCTGGGTTGGGCGCCGGTTGCCCCTTGGTTTCAGTCAAAACCCTTGACCGGGCAGATGGTTCCTCTCGAACGGAACTTTTTTACGGCACTGGCGTTGGCGCGCTACAGGCTGGTAAGGCGTGTGGGGGGCAGAACCCCGATCGGCCACCAGCGATGTGATTCGGGAGGGATTCTTGTCGACATCTCAATCAGTTGCGCAGCACTTGCCTTATCTCCGCCGCTACGCGCGGGCTCTTTCGGGTAGCCAGGCTTCTGGCGATGCCTATGTGGCTGCGACGCTTGAAGCCCTGATTCAGGACCCGAAGGTCCTCGATACCGACGTTTCAACCCGGATTGCGCTCTATCGGCTGTTCACAAAGATCTGGAATTCGATCGGGATCAACGGAAAACCTGCCGCCGCACCAGCGAGCCAGCCGGTCGAACGCCATCTTGCGCAGATTGCGCCGATGCCGCGTCAGGCGTTCTTGCTTGTCGCTCTAGAAGGGCTTTCGGAGGACGACGCGGCAAAGGTGCTGGATATAGACGCTCCAAAGCTGCGTGATCTGGTCGAAGATTCTGGCCGCGAGCTTGCCGCAGAGATCGCAACCGACGTACTGATCATCGAAGACGAGACTTTCATTGCTCTCGATCTGGAAGGGCTTGTCGAGAGCCTCGGCCATCGTGTGCTCGGTGTCGCGCGCACACATGCCGAGGCTGTCGCGCTCGCCAAGGCCAAGCGGCCAGGAATTATTTTGGCCGATATTCAACTTGCCGATGGGAGTTCGGGCCTGGATGCGGTGAACGAAATGCTACGAACGTTCGAGGTGCCGGTCATATTCATCACGGCGTATCCGGAGCGTTTTCTCACCGGCGAGCGGCCGGAGCCGGCCTTTCTCATCGCCAAGCCGTTTCAGCCTTCAACGGTGTCGGCGGTGCTGAGCCAGGCTTTGTTCTTTGAACGGAATGCCAAACGGCGGGAACGTCGGGCGAGCTAGTCTGTTTGGTAGCCGTTACGTCTATTTACAAACGAACATTACGGCATCTCGGAAAATGACAGGTTGCAATTTGTGCTGGCCCTCGATGCCGGCGGAGGGCGACGTTGCCTTCGTCGTCATTTCACAGGCGGCGTATGAGGTTCCATCTAATCAATTAGCCGCGCTCTGGCCAAATCAGCAGACGTCAAAGACGCAACAGTTTGCGGATAGCAGCGTTAAGTTCGTTTGCACCCGAGAGAGCTCTCAACGCGTTAAAGTACAAGCACCTTCACCGGAAGGACGGAAGTAGAAAAAATGAGCTCATTCGTTGACAGGTTCAGCCGTGAACGTATTCATAGGAACGGTTGGTTCAAATGCTGTCGAGAGCGCGGGCATCCGATGGGGACGCGCGCCGGGTCTTAACGAAACGACTGCCAAGGTGCGCAATATGTCTGCGGCACAGAATCCAGAGTTGGCTAAGCTTCAGGCAGAATATCGACAACTGCAGGATCAGGTCAGCGCGCAGGCCTGGGAGTTAAGCCAATTGCGGGTCCGTTTTGCTCGCTATGAGACAGCGCTCCGTGGCTCCAAGGTGACCGTTTACACGCAGGACCGTGATCTTCGATACACGTCTCTAAGCAATTCCATGCTCGGTCGTTCGGTTGAGGACATTCTCGGCCGTACCGATGTGGAGGTGCTTCCGTCGGACGGCGCCGCGGCAATGATCGCCGTGAAGCGCGAAGTCCTCAGCACCGGCGAAGCCAAACGCGTGGAAATTCCTGTGGAAGAGGCTGCTGGCGTACGCTGGCACGATCTCCACATAGAACCCCTTCGCAATGAGGCCGGCGATATCATCGGCTTGACCTGCGCGTCGGTGGACGTGACCGAGCGTAAAGAAGGTGAGGCGCATTTAAGATTATTATTGCGTGAACTAACGCATCGCTCAAAAAATCTGCTGGCGGTCATTCAAGCCATGGCGCGGCAGACAGCGCGCCATACCGGCTCGATCGAGGGATTTCTCACGCAATTTGGCGCGCGCCTGCAGGCGCTCGCCGCGTCGCATGATCTTCTCGTGCGGGAGAGTTGGTACGGAGCATCACTGAGCGAACTCGTCCGCTCGCAGCTGGGTGCTTACCTTGATGGCTCAAGCCAGGTTTTGATGGAAGGGCCCGCGATCGCGATCAAGCCCGAAGCGGCCCAAAATCTCGGCCTTGCGCTGCATGAGCTGGCGGTGAATGCGGGAAAGTTCGGCGCCTTGTCGGTTCCTGGTGGACGCGTGTCCATTACCTGGAGCCGAAGCGATAATCCTGAGGGGGGCTCGGTCGAATTTGATTGGCGAGAGCAACTCGGACCGAGGGTAAAGACCAGGCGTAAGAAGGGGTTCGGGAGCATGGTTATTGAGCGCAACCTGGCGCGTGCGCTCGATGCCACAGTGAATCTGGAATTTGATCCGAACGGATTGCATTGTCACATTGTCATCCCAGCCAGCCAGATACTGGCGGGCGCTAACGCTGGAACATAAGTCGACGTCCGCCGTTCTCTGTCACGCTCATCGACGCGCTTGTGAGCTTGACGTGTCCCTGGGCGAGGGAGAGCGGTGGTGCGCAGTTTTATTTCATATATTTTGGCGGCCGCATTGGTTGCGCTGATGATGGAGGTCATAGCACCGCCAGCTGGTTTCGGCTTTGCGGTCGGTGCTAGGCCCTCCGTCGACGCGAGGCCGCAAATTGTCGATCGCGCGCACAAAGGCGACAAACTGCCATTTCCGGCAGCGAACGGTCGGCGAAACGTGCCTGCCGGGAAACCAGCGATGCTAATCGGTTGCGAACCGGTGTTTAGCTCGCTGTCATTAGGTGCGCGTGCAAATTATGCCGGCCGCTGTGTTGCCTGACCATCGGTATTTCAATGCGATATCGACAAGTGCCCGGGTGCAGGGAACTTGTTTTTTCAGCAGACGTTATTAGGCGTCATCCATTCGAAAAAAGGGAGTTTCACATGCATAGGCCATTGAGCGCTCTCGCTGCCCTCGTGGTCGTCGCGGCAATGGCGTCGCCTATTCCGGCGATGGCGCAGCGCGAACGTACAAAAGTAGGGACGCTGACCTGTGATATTTCGGGAGGTATCGGTTTGATCATCACGTCGCATAAGGACCTGACGTGTATGTTCACGCCGGCCCAACCCGGGCCCCGTGAAGTTTACGTCGGTGGAATCAATAAATTCGGCCTTGATCTGGGCGCGACCGCCGGCGGGGAGATGGTTTGGTCGGTCTACGCACCGACGACCCGCCACTTTGGCGCGCTCGCCGGTAATTATAGCGGCGCGAGTGCCGAGGCTACCGTCGGCGCCGGTCTCGGTGCGAACGTGTTGGTTGGTGGTTCGGATCGAACCGTCGCTCTGCAGCCACTTTCGGTGCAAGGGCAAGCCGGCCTGAACGTTGCGGCCGGTGTTGCCGAACTCACCCTTCGCCCGGCTCGCTAAAGGTTCGAGATGCCAATAGCAAAATGCACACGGCCGCCCACTGGGGCGGCCGTGCCGTTTAAGCGCTTGTTGGCTAGCCGAAGGTGAAGGCGTCGTGGTAGGCGCCCTGCACCTGCCCGCCGGGCACAGGACCACCGCCCGGCACGTGCACCATATTGCCGATCACCGCGCATGTCGCGCCATGTAGGCCGTGACGTGGGATCGCCATCGGCGTGAGTTGCTCCCACGTATCGGTCTTCGGATCATAGGCCTCGTTGGTGCCGAACACTTTGCCGGTCGCTTCACCGCCGAACACCACGATCTTGCCGTTGATATAGACGCAGGAGGGGCCGCTGCGCGCGGTCGGCAGCGGGGCGCGGAACGACCAGCCGTCGGTCTTGGGATCGTAGACGGCATTCAAAGACGTATTGAAGTCGTAGCTATCCATGCGCCCGGCGATGGCGTGGATTTTCCCGTCGACGACAGCAACACCCATATGGTCGCGTTGGCCGACGAAGGGCTGTGTGCCGGTCGAGCCGCGCATGCTCGCGCGGTCAGAATATTTGTCGGTCGCCGGATCGTAGACTTCGTGCCATTCGACCGAGCGCACGTCGCGCCCACCGAGCAGATGGATCTTGCCATCGAGCACAATTGCCGACACGGCACCGCGCGGTCGTGAGATCGGCGCGATCGATGCCCACTGATCAGTCGTGGTGTCGTAGACGAAGCACTTGGAATGCGGGCAGCGGTTCTGCTCGACGAAACCGCCGAACGTATAGATCTTGGTGCCGATCGAGACGCCGGCGACGTGATTGCATGGGTGCGGGAAGGGCGCCTTCAGCGACCAGGTACCGGCTTTCGGGTCGAACACCTGATGGAACGGCTGATCGACGCGATGCTTGGCATAACCGGCGATGGAGTGGATTTTGCCCTGGCATTCGATCACGGCGTGTTCGCCGGTCGGGATTGGCATGCGCGGCTGTTGCACCCATTTGCCCGGGTTGGCGGCCATCGGCGCGACGCTGGTCATGTAGCGTTGCTTCTCGACGGTTTTGGGAATGTCGGTGACGGTCTTGTCGTTCAGACCGAGAAAGAGCGGAAGTTCTTCTGCCATGATGAATCCTCAACCTTGGTAGCTCGGGACCGCGTCCCGCAATAATTTTTTGGTGAGTTCGACGCCCTCACGCGCGACGTCGTACGGCGAGCGCGCCCACTGATCGGGGTTGGGCGCTTCGTAGCTGAGATACCCCGTGTAGCCTTTTTCCGCCAACAGCCCGAGCATCTCGCGCCATTTGACCACGCCCTTGCCGGGCGGCAGCCGGTCGGTCGGCCGCCGCACGCCGGTGACCGGGTTGGGCGACAGGTCGCTGTACTGGAAGCAGAAGATTTGGTCGGCCGGGATCGGCTCGAAGCCGCGGCCGCCGAAACCACTTCGCGTGAAGTGGTAGGCATCGACCAGATAACCGCAGTTTTGCTTGTTGGCGCCGGTGATGAGTTCGGTCAGCACGGGCAGGCTGTTCAGAACATCGTGTTGCGAATTATATTCGATCGCGAGCTTGAGCTTGTGCTCGGCGGCGATGTCGCCGGCCTCCTTCAGTCGCTCGATCGCGTCCGGAATCGGACCGCTGATCTGGCCCGGCGCACTCATCAGCGTGTCGCAACCGAGCGCGACCGCATTCTCGCAGGATTCGCGAAACACCTTGTACAGCCGCTTGCTCTCCTCGCCGGTGGCAAACAGCCAGCCATATTCGACGCCGAGCACGCCACAGGGAATGCCACTTTTCTTGATGAGATCTAGGACCTGCGCATTGGACATGCCGGCATCGAAGCAGCGCTTGAAGTCGGTGCGGCGCAATTCGACCGCGTCGTAGCCCGCCTCCTTGGCCGCATCGAGCGCGGTTTCAAGCGGCGTGGTGTCGATCGTCCACATATGCAGGGCGAGGCGCCCAAACTTTTGCGGCATTCGTTAAATACTCCGTGCTTCGCTATTTGCCTTCGTATTGCAGGATATAGAGGCCAGCATTTGTGTCGGTGAGATACATCAGGCCGTTACTGTCGACAAACACATCGCAGGACTGAATAACCTTGGCCGGGTTGGGCCGCTGGTCGACGATTTTTTCAGGCGCTGGCGGCACAAAATACCCGACTTCCTTCGGCTGGAAGGCGTTGCGGACATCATAAATACGTAAACCCGCGTTGTGATAGGTGGCGAAGACGATGTCGTCGCTCTGGAACGAGCCTGGCCGGTTCTCATGCAGATTGTGGGGCCCGAACTTCGCGCCCTTGGCGCAGAAGTTTTCTTCGTCCGGTGTCGGCAGCGTGGCGATTGACACCGGGTTGCCCGGCTCGCGCACATCGATGATCCACGTGTAGGCCAACCCGTTGGCGCAGTTCGCCGAGGTGGCCTCGTCAGCCAGCACCAGCAGCTTGCGGTTCGGCAGCGGTAGCGGTGTGTGCGCGCCGCCGCCGAAGGGCGGCGCATAGTTGCGGTGGCTGAGGAGCTTCGGGTTCGCCGCATCGCTCAGGTCGTGGACCGTGTAGCCGCCATCGCGCCAGGCCGCATAGCCGATATTTCCCGCGCTGATGAGGTGATGCAGTGCCGTGCGCTTGCCGAACGAGGCGGGCGGCGTTTCGCCGCCGGCACGGTGCATGCCGGGCAGCCACCAGCGTCCGGCCAGGGTCGGCTTCTCCGGATTCGATACGTCGACCACCGCCAGCACGTGGTCGATGAAGCCTTCGAAATGCACGGAGACGTAGGCATGGCGGCCGCCGACCCACCAGATGCGGTGCGCGCCGAGGCCGGCGGTGTTAAGAAATCCAATCTCGCGCGGCTTTGCCGGCTGCGAGACGTCGAAGGCGCGGATGCCGGCGCCGAACGGCTGCTCGGTCTGGACGGAATCAGCGAGCGATTTGCCGTAGTAGTCGGCCTGGCTCGCATATTGCTGCATCGCCCAGATATTGGGGCCGTTGACGGCGAGCAGGACGTCGCCGTGGATCTGCAGGTGATGCGAGCGGGTGTTTTTCGGCGCTGGGACGAAGGCTACCGTGTTCGGATTGAGCGGATCGCGCACATCGACGACGGAAAAGCCGTCGCTGAACATATGTCCGATAAAGGCATGGCCCTTGTGCAGGATGACCTGCACGCCGTCCGGACGTCCGCCCTGGTCGCTGCGCGACAGAAAGCGGACATTCTTGGCGGTCGCGCCGGCAGCACTCATACGCTGATCAACCAATTCGAACGGTCCCAATGAAGTGACGAGGCCCGGTCGGCATGGTGCCGAACCGGGCCTCGCGCAGCAATCGTCGTGAACGCTAGCCGGTCGGCGGAGCGACCTCGTCCAGACCCCTTTGCCTCGCCTCAGGACCCATCTGGGTCACCGAGACCGCGGCGATCAGCAGAACCGCGGCCAGGGACACGAACACGGTCGTGAGGCCATAGGCGTTCTGGATCCAGAGGATCGTCGGCACGATGAAGGCGGTGGCGAGACGTCCGACCCCGGCCGCCCAGCCAAAGCCCGACGCCCGCGCGTTGGTGGGGAATACCTCCGACGCGAAGATTTGCATCGAGTTGCCGGCGACCTGGATGAAGAAGATCATGATGAAACCGGCGACCAGAAGTTGGGTGTCGGTCGCCGCGTTCGCAAACACGATCGCCATCAAACCAGCCGCAATAAACGCGCAGACCGATGTGATTTTCCGTCCGAATTTGTCGAGCGCATACATCATGAACAAGCTTGCGCATGGCACGGCCAACGTCATGCCAAAGGTATAAGTAAGCGACTTCGTAATCGTGAAGCCTTTGGCGGTCATGATGTTGGGCAGCCACGTACCAAGTCCGATCGCGACGCCGAAGAACGCCGAGAAACAGATCATGCCGGCGATCACGCGAGTCGGGAACATCTTGAATACGATACCAAACGGATCCGACTTGCTGTCGCTGGCAGCGCTGGTCGTCAGTTTATCCTTCGGTCCGGCGATGCCCAGGCGGGCGAGCACGTCGAGGGCCTCCTTGCCACGGCCGTGCGTCGCCAGATAGCGCGGCGATTCAGGCAATGCGAAGCGGAACACCCAGACGATGAGCGCGCCGATGCCGATCACTACCCACACCCCCCGCCAGCCGATCGAGTCGCGGAAGAACAGGGTGAACAGCGACGCGATCGGCCACACACATGCACCGCCAATGAAGTGCACAATTGCGAGGATCCGGCCGCGGATCGCTTTCGGCGAGTATTCGCCGGCATATGCGAAGGCGAGCGGCTGTTCGCCGCCGAGGCCAAGGCCCGCAACGAAGCGGCAAACCATGAGCCAGAACACGGACGGTGAGAGCGCGCCAAGAATTGTGAAGACGCCGAACAGCAACAGATTGAATTGGTAGACCGTCTTTCGTCCCCAGCGGTCGCTGAATTCACCTTGGCCCGCCGCGCCGATGAACATTCCGAACACGGTCGCGCTGCCAACCAAGCCGGCCTCGGCGCCGGTGGCGAATTTGGATTGAATCATGTCGGGGATCAGTGACCCGAGCACAATCAGGTCTATAACGTCGAAGAAGTAACCGGCGGCGATCAATGCGACCACCTTGACGTGGAGTGGCGAGATTTTCGCGTCGTCCAGTGCGTTGCCGACGAATCCCTCTATGGTTTGAGCCACGGCGTTTGCCTCCCTAGTTCCCGTTTTTAATTAAGTACCCTGCAGCCGGCATTAGGATGGTCTACAAATTGATTGTTGGCCAGCCCAATCGCGCGTGATGTGGCCAACCAGTTCTTGTATCGGCTTTTGCAGTTTCGATAAGTGAAAACAGGATGATTGGCTGGGGGACTAGGATTCGAACCTAGATAGCCAGAGTCAGAGTTTGGAGTCCTACCGTTGGACGATCCCCCAACAAAATCGCGGCCGTAAAGGCCTGCTGCCATTCGCCGGAGGCCCCTGACATGCGGCAATTCGGCTGATTTGACAAGTCCATAAGCCCGCTGCCGCTGTTTACGCGGCGTGCCGAGGGCGTGTCACAACCGTCAAGATAGCGACAAGGCTGATTGCAGCCACCGTCAGGAACACCATGCGCGGACTGTTGTGGTCCATGATGGCGCCAAAAATCAGCGGGGAAATGATACCGCCAATATTGAAACCCGTAGTCACGAACCCGAAAACCTTGCCGAACGAACCCGGCGGAGTGACCTCGCGCACGATCATATCGCGCGAGGGCATGATCACACCGGAGAAAAACCCGCTCAACGACATAACGAGGATCAAGGCCCATGCGCTGAAGTCGATTTCCGCGATCACGGCGGTAAAGAGCGCTATTGCTGCAAGGCCTAATGCAGCGACGCCACCATGCCGCGTCGTACGGCTGACGAGGACGCCCCCAATCAGTACGCCTATCGCCGACCACAGGAGATTGGCGGAGAGCGCAGTGTTGGCGGTAGTCGCGGGGGTTCCATAGAGCGCGCCGAGCGCAACCACTGAATAATTGTAAAGGCCACTGCTGATCATCGCGAGCAGCACGAAAAAAATAAGATTGAGCAGGATCGGTGCGGATAGCAAAAGCTGCCAGCTCGTCGTTTTTTTGTCGGGTTCGGTCCGCGCAGGGGCAGGAGTTACCGAAGTGGTACTCTGATCGCGGATAGCAAGAAGGGTTGCGGCGACCGCAAAACCGAGCGCACCTGCTCCGATAAATGCGCCGCGCCAGCCCCAAATGCTTTGCATCATGAGCAACGTTACTGGCGCAACCGCTGAACCGAGCATGCCGGCGAATGTGTGGATCGAGAACGCCTGACCAATGCGATCCGACGGCACGTGGTGCGACAGCAGCGCATAGTCGGCCGGGTGATAGACCGTGTTGCCGATGCCGGCGAGCGCAAACATCGCGACCAACACCCAGAATGAATTGACGAGACCGGCAATCACGAACGCACTCGCGCCGATCGCGAGGCCGGCGACCAGCAGTGTTCGCGCGCCTAACCGATCGACCAGAAATCCGGCGGGGGTCTGTAAGGCGGCCGTGACGATATTGAATGCCGCAAAGGCAAGCCCGATTTCCGTGTAGGTGACGCCATATTCCGCGCGCACAAGGGGCAATAGCGGCGCAAGCAAGATAATGTAGTAGTGCGAAACGAAGTGCGCCGCGCTGACGGCGCCGACGACGCGGATGTAAGAGGATCGGCTTCCGGTAATTGCCTCGGCCAATTGGCTCATGGACGCTTGGCCTTGGCGTCCTGGATGGCGTGCCAGATGCGTGACGGCGTCATCGGCATTTCGAGGTGACGGATTCCATAGTCCGACAACGCGTCGATGACCGCGTTGGCGACAGACGGCAATCCGCCAGACGTGCCGGCTTCGCCGCAACCTTTGGCGCCGAGGGGATTGCTTTTGGTTGGCACAGGATGGCTGGCAACATTGATCATCGGCGCGTCATGCGCGCGCGGCATGGCGTAGTCCATGAACGATCCCGTCACCAATTGGCCGTCGGAGTCGTAGACGGCCTGCTCGAGCAGCACTTGCCCAAGGCCCTGCACCACGCCGCCCTGGATCTGGCCCTCGACCAGGAGCGGGTTGACGATGGTGCCGAGGTCATTGACGGCGGAATAGCGCACCACATGTGTTGCGCCGGTCTCCGGATCCACCTCCACCTCTGCGATATGGCAACCATTGGGGAAGGCGGAGGGGACGGGGTCCGTCACGACGTGATCAACGTCAAGCGAGGGCGGAACGCCCTCGGGCAGCTTGGGGCCACCGCGCAAGCGCGCCGCGAGCTCCAACAGGCCAATCGAACGGTCGGTTCCTGCAATGACAAAGCGGCCCGCCTTATATTCGATGTCACTCGCCGAGGCTTCCAAAACGTGTGAAGCGATCTGCTTGCCACGTTCGATCACGATCTTCGACGATTCAGAGAGCGCGGCGCCGACCAGCATCACCGAGCGCGAGCCACCGCTGCCGCCACCGAAATTCAACCGGTCGCTGTCGCCTTCGACCATGCGAATGCAATCGAACGGAATGCCGAGTTGGTCGCTCAAAATCTGCGCGTAGGTGGTGGCATGACCCATGCCGAAATCCAAAGTGCCGGTGATGATGGTCACAGTGCCGTCGGCCTCGAAGTGGATCGCGCCCAGCTCCTTGCCCGGAGCGGCGGTCACTTCGAGGTAGCAACCGATACCGAGACCGCGCAGCAGGCCGCGCTTCTTGCTTTCGCGCTTGCGCTTCTTGAATCCGGCATAGTCAGCCGCCTCCAGCGCTTGCTTGAGGACGCCGAGAAAATCGCCGCAGTCGTAGGTCATGTCCGAGGCTGCCTTGAACGGCAGGTCGCTCTTGCGGATCATGTTGCGCTTGCGCAACTCGATGCGGTCGATGCCCATCTCGGCTGCAGCAAGGTCGAGCACGCGTTCGACGTAATAATTTCCCTCTGGCCGGCCGGCGCCTCGATAGGCGGACACGAAAGTCGTGTTGGTGAACACGCACTTCGTCGCCACTTCCATGACCGGCGTGCGATAGATGCTCGCGAGATTTTTGACCTGATTGCCGGTCGGCAATAACGGGCCGAACTGCGAGAGATAGCCGCCCATATCGCCATAGCCGGTCTCGCGCAGCGCCAGGATATGAGCATTTTCGTCGAACGCCATCTCGATCACCATGTCCTGCGCACGGCCATGATGATCCGACACGAAGCTGCCGGAACGCTCGTCGGTCCATTTCACCGCGCGCCCAAGTTGGCGGGCGCCATGCAGAATGCAGATATATTCCGGGTAGACCGCCGCTTTCATCCCGAATGAGCCGCCGACCTGGCCGGTGACCACGCGCACTTTGTCGGCGGGCGCGCCCAGGACGTCCATCAGCGTGGTCTTCATGCCATGCACGCCCTGGCTCGATGAATAGAGCGTCCACTTGTTGCCTGCTGCATCATATTCCCCGATGGCCGAGCGCGGCTCCATGGCATTGACCACCATGCGCTGATTGGACGTCTCGAGACGGGTGACGTGTTTTGCCTTGGCGAATGCCTCGGCGACCTTGCCGGCGTCGCCGAAGTGATAGTCGAGCGCGATATTGTTCGGCACGGCATCGAACACCAGCGGCGCGCCTGGCTTCACCGCGTCCGCCGGCTTGAGGACAACCGGCAGCGGCTCGATGTTGATTGTCACAGCCTCGGCAGCGTCTTTCGCCTGTGCGACCGTTTCAGCAACCACGCAGGCGACCGGATCCCCAACGAAGCGAACTTTGTCCGCCGCAAGCGCGGGGCGCGGCGTGTAACGGATCGGCGATCCATCCCGGCTCTTCAGCGGAAGGTTGCACTTGAGCGGCCCATAACCCGTCAAATCACTCGATGTATAAATTGCGAGCACGCCAGGCATGGCTTTGGCCGCGGCGGTATCGATGGAGCGGATAACCCCGTGGGGTTCGCGGCTGCGCACCATCACGGCATAGGCTTGGCGAGCGCGGCTGACGTCGTCGGTGTATGAACCCTCGCCGCGGACCAGCTTGGGGTCTTCGCTGCGACGGACCGGTTGGCCGACACCGAATTTGGTCAGCGTAAGCGCGGCTTCTGTGGTTCGGTCATCCATCGCGGGATCTGGGGTTTGTGGGCTGGCTTGCTGTCAAATAGAGCAGCACGGCCACTTCGACAAGAATAGCCTTTGGGACGGAGGGTTGCGCGAGGCTCAGGCGCTGTTACACTTTTCATGATCGAAGGAACATTGCCGCAACCGTGACGCGCCCAGGGAGTGGCGGCTTACGGGGGTGGCAGGAAGGTTTAGACAGCATGAGCGGCGAGGCCGGGGACATCCCGGGCCTCGACCCCGCTATTGATCGGGCACCGCCGGCGCGGGCCCGATGGGGTCGGCGGTCGCCTGGACGGGCAGATGCTGGCTCCGGCAATGACCGGGGCGGCGCGACCTATGCAGCCCTTGATCTTGGAACCAACAATTGCCGATTACTCGTGGCACGTCCGTCCGGTGACGGTTTTCGTGTGGTCGATGCTTTTTCCCGAATCGTACGTTTGGGTGAGGGGGTGTCGCTGTCCGGTCGGCTCAGCGATGCTGCCGTCGATCGCGCGATTGCGGCCTTGGCGATTTGCCGAAGCAAGATGAAGAATAAAGGCGTGACGCGGGCGCGGCTGATCGCGACCGAAGCCTGCCGGGCCGCGCAAAACGGTACGGAATTTCTCGCGCGGGTCTCCGAAGAAGTGGGCCTCGTGCTGGAAGTGATCGATCGCGAGACCGAGGCGTGCCTTGCCGCGACCGGCTGTACTCCGTTGGTTGACCCGCAGGCGGAAGGCGCCATCCTGTTTGACATCGGGGGTGGCTCATCAGAACTCGTGCGACTCTCTCGCTCCCACAAGACAAGCGGAGGGCCGCCGCTGCCGCAGATCTGCGGATGGATTTCGGTGCCGCACGGTGTCGTAACGCTGGCCGAACGCTTTGGGGGAATTACGGTCACACGAGAAAGTTATGAAGAAATGGTGCAAGAGGTAGCGGGCATGATCGCGCCATTTGTGCGTGAGCATGGCGGACAGATGACAAACACGACCCACATGCTTGGGACGTCGGGGACCGTCACGACGATCGCCGGCGTGCATCTTAATCTCAAACGCTACGACCGAAATCGCGTCGACGGCTGCTGGATGAGCGCAGAGGAAATCACCGCCGTCGTCGAGCGGCTCCTGGCGATGTCTTACGATGAAAGAGTAGCGAGCCCCTGCATTGGCGCCGAGCGCGCCGACCTGGTGCTCGCGGGCTGTGCAATCCTCGAAGCGATCCGGCGTGCCTTTCCGTGTCCGCGCCTGCGCGTGGCCGACCGTGGCCTGCGCGAAGGCATGCTGGTTCAAATGATGCGCGAAGACGGTGCATGGGACGGCAGCAGCCAGGCGGCGCCGTGACGGTACGCGGCAAGAGCGGCGGTGGTTCACGCGAAAAAGTTCGCGTTAGAAGCCGTAACCGGTCGCAATCGTCCCGCCAGTGGCTGGAGCGCCAGCTCAATGACCCCTATGTGGCCCGCGCCAAGCGCGAAGGCATGCGTTCTCGTGCCGCCTATAAGTTGATGGAGATCGACGACAAGGCACGTTTCCTCAAAAAAGGTGCGCGCGTGGTCGATCTTGGCGCGGCTCCCGGCGGCTGGAGCCAGATCGCAGCCAAGCGCGTGGGCGCGCCTGAATCGGGACGGGTGATTGCAATCGATGTCTTGCCGATGGAGCAAGTGCGGGGCGTTGATTTCTTGCAGCTCGATTTTCTCGATCACGCCGCGCCCGAGCAACTTAAGGGAATGATCGGCGGGCCCGCCAACGTCGTGTTGTCCGACATGGCCGCCAACGCCACCGGCCACGCTCGCACCGATCACCTGAAGATCATGGCGCTCGTGGAATCGGCCGCGGCGTTTGCCCGTGAGGTGCTTGCTCCCGGGGGCATATTTTTAGCGAAAGTGCTGCAAGGCGGCACCGAAGCCGCTCTGCTGGCGGCTCTCAAACGTGACTACCAGAGCGTCAAGCATGTGAAGCCATCCGCCAGCCGTGCGGACTCGGCAGAGCTTTATCTGCTGGCAACGGGGTTTCGTGGCGCCGGAAGCGTCGAGAATTAACTGGCGCGCTGGTCCGAGGTTTCCGCTGGTGTCGGCAGCCTGTCCGCCATCTCCGCTCCTGCCTCTGGCGACAACCGGATAAAAATCAATACTGAAAGCGCAGAAATTGCGGCGATCACCAGAAACGCGGGTGGAAAGTCAGCCGCTTGCAGCGGACCACTCCCCTTAAAGTGGACTGTGAGCTCGACCGCCATTGCCCCGATCGCCACGCCAGATGAGACAGCCAATTGTTGTGCGACGCTCACTAACGCGGTCGCGCGGCCGATGCGGCGCGTGTCGATATCGGCATAGGCGATCGTGTTGATGCTGGTGAATTGCAACGAGCGGAAGAAACCGCCGACCAACAGCAGGATCACCATCAATAGAATTGGCGTCGTCGCGGTGAAGCCGGCGCAGACGGCGAGGAATGCCGAGCTGATGATCGAATTGACGACCAGGATCGTGCGGAAGCCGAAGCGGCGGAGGATGGTCGCGGTCGCCCATTTCATGCCCATGGCGCCAAGGGCGGTCGCGAACGTGATCATGCCCGACTGAAATGGCGTCATCCCGAATCCGATCTGCAGCATCAACGGGAGCAGAAAGGGAAGGGCGCCCAGACCGAGGCGAAAGATAAAGCCCCCGACGACGCTGGCGAAAAAAGTCGGTATCCGGAAAAGCGAGAGATCGAGCGCGGGATTCTCTGTGTGCCGGGCATGTGCCAGATAGGCCGCGATGAAACAGGTCCCGCCGAATACCAATCCGGCGACCACGAACCACGGCAGGAAATTCAGTCCGAGCACCGAAAGTCCGAATGCCATGCCGCCAATACCAAGGCCGGCGAGCACCATGCCCATGACATCGAAACGTTCGTGCTCTTCAGCACGGACGTCCGGGATATAGCGTGTTGCCAGCACGATACCGAGCAGGCCGATTGGAACGTTGATGATGAATATCCAATGCCAGGTCGCATAGGTCGTGATGAGACCGCCGATTGGCGGGCCTAGCACCGGTCCGATCAGAGCTGGCGTCGTCACCCAGGCCATCGCGCCGACGAGCTCACGTTTGCTGATGGTGCGCACCAGCACCATGCGCCCCACGGGTGTCATCATCGCGCCGCCCATGCCTTGCACGATTCGGGCGATGACAAAATCCGTGAGCGAACTCGAGAAGGCGCATCCGATCGATCCGATAACGAAAACCGCGATCGCCGCGCGAAAAACTGTACGGGCGCCGAAGCGATCGGCGGTCCAGCCGCTCGCCGGGATGAAGATCGCCAGCGATAGCAGGTAGGAGGTGACGGCGAGCTTGAGCGCCAGCGGGTTGGTGCCGATATCGGTCGCGATCGCCGGCAACGAGGTGGCGATCACCGTCGAATCCATGTTTTCCATAAACAGGGCGACCGCGATGATCAGCGGGACGATGCGGTCACGAGGCATGGAGGGGGTTATCCCGGCGGGGCTTGCGCTGTGTCCACGTCTTCAAGCTTAAAGCGGTGGCCGAAGGAAGGCTCCTTCACGTTTACGACTTCATAACAGCTATCCGCGATTGCTCTAGGAATCGGTACAATCCCGTGCTATCGACCGACGCCAACCCAAAAGCGGGCCGCGACGTAAGGCGAGGGACCCCCCTCGCGACGGGTTTTCACAACCCCTTGCCAGCCGGTCCGGTGCCTTTTTGGGCGAGACGGAGTTGGCGATGGCCGCAAAAAACAATTCAAGCCCGCGCGAGGGCCTCACATTCGACGACGTGCTGATCAGGCCTGGTCTGTCGGAAGTGTTGCCCTCGGATGTCGATATTCGGTCTCACATCACCCGCACGATCGCCGTGAACATCCCGATCATCGCTTCTGCGATGGACACCGTGACCGAGGCACAAATGGCGATCGCCATGGCGCAGGCCGGCGGCATCGGTGTGCTCCACCGCAACATGGAGCCCGATGAGCAGGCGGCGCAGGTCCGCCAGGTGAAGAAATTTGAATCCGGCATGGTGGTGAATCCGCTCACGATCGAGCCCAGCGCAAGTCTGCAGCAGGCGCTTGATCTGATGAAGGACAATCACATTTCCGGAATTCCGGTGGTCGAAGCGGCCGGGAACGGCCAACCCGGCAAGCTGGTAGGGATCCTGACCAACCGCGACGTTCGTTTCGCTACGGATCCGCGGCAGAAGATTTCCGATTTGATGACAAAAAAGCTCATCACTGTGCGCGAAGGCGTAAGTCAGGATGAAGCCAAGCGCCTGCTTCACCAACATCGCATCGAGAAACTATTGGTGGTCGATGCACAATATCGGTGCGTCGGCTTGATCACCGTGAAGGATATCGAAAAAGCGGTCGCCAACCCGAATGCCTGCAAGGACGAGCAGGGCCGGTTGCGTGTCGCCGCCGCCACGACTGTCGGTGATAAAGGTTTCGCGCGCACAGAGGCGTTGATCGCGGCCGGCGTTGATCTGGTCGTGGTCGATACCGCGCATGGACATTCGAAATATGTTCTCGACGCAGTCACTCGTATAAAACGGCAATCGAACAAAGTTCAGGTCGTCGCCGGCAATGTCGCGACCGGTGATGGCGCCAAGGCCCTGATCGATTGCGGCGCTGATGCGATCAAGGTTGGCATTGGTCCCGGCTCGATTTGCACGACGCGCATTGTCGCCGGTGTGGGCGTGCCGCAACTAACCGCGATCATGGATTGCGTGGAGGCGGCGAAAGCGACCGGCACTCCGGTGATCGCCGACGGCGGGATCAAATATTCCGGCGATCTTGCGAAAGCCATTTCCGCCGGCGCCGACTGTGCGATGGTCGGTTCGCTGCTTGCCGGCACCGATGAGACGCCTGGCGAGGTCTTTCTTTATCAAGGTCGCTCATACAAGACCTACCGTGGTATGGGCTCGGTGGGCGCCATGTCGCGCGGCTCGGCCGATCGGTATTTCCAGCAGGACATCAAAGATACGCTCAAGCTGGTGCCCGAAGGCGTCGAGGGACAGGTGCCTTACAAAGGTGCCGCGGCAACCGTCTTGCACCAGCTCACCGGCGGCTTGCGCGCGGCCATGGGCTATGTGGGCGCGAAAAACCTCGACGAACTGCATGCCAAGGCGGAGTTTGTCCGGATAACAGGGGCGGGGCTCCGTGAAAGTCACGTTCACGACGTGACGATCACGCGCGAAAGCCCGAACTATCCGAGCCGCGTCTAGTTATACCTTTCCTGATTGGGAAAGGATGAGGTTGTGACATGTCTATTCAGTTCGTTTTATTGCCATTGTTTGTTGAAGTTCTGCTCACATTCGGCGTGATGTTCGGCATGATGTACTACCGGACGTCGTCGCTTCGGCGCGGCGAGACGCGCTTTTCCGACATCGCCTTGCGGGAGCCGAATTGGCCAACGCGGGCCACACAATTTGCATATGCATTCGCCAATCAATTTGAATTGCCGCTACTGTTCTATGTGCTGACGATCCTGGTGATCGTGACGCACCATGCTGACTTGCTGTTCGTCATGCTGGCGTGGATTTTCGTCATCATGCGCGTGTTGCAGGCAGGGATACATGTCACGAACAATAATGTTCGCTTCCGTGGCGCGTTCTATGGCGTGGGGGCAGTTGTCTTGTTCATCATGTGGGTGATTTACATCGTCCGTATCCTGCTCGCATTGCCATGACACCAGCCGCACGGCTTGCCGCCGCCATAGAAGTTTTTGCTGCGATCGAAAGCGAACGTCGTCCGGCTGCGGATGCGCTCAAGGCATGGGGGCTTAAGCATCGCTTTGCGGGCTCCGGTGATCGCGCTGGCATCGCGGGGCTTGTGTACGATGGTTTGCGCCGGCGCGCTTCGAGCGCGTATCTGATGGGAGCAGACACGCCCCGCGCGATTCTTTTGGGCATGCTCAAACGCGAGCGTGGGCTTGGTACGGAGTCAATCACCAGACTGACCGATGGCGGACAATACGCCCCCGCAGAATTGACTGCCGATGAGCGCAAGCATCTCGATGGCGATGGCATCAGCACCGCGCCGCCATACGTGGCGGGCGATTACCCGGAATGGCTCGATGGACATTTTTTGCGCGCCTTCGGCGAAGCCCGGGCGGAGGAAGGGGCGGCGTTGGCCTCGCGCGCTCCGCTCGATCTTCGGGTCAATATGCTTAAGGGCGAGCGCGACGCGGTGGCCGCAATGCTTGCCGATCTCAAGCCCGAGCCTACACGGTGGTCACCGAACGGATTGCGCATACGTCTGCCGGCCGACGCCAAGAGTTCCGCGATCCATGCCGAGCCGGCATTCATGAAAGGCTTCATCGAGGTGCAGGACGAGGGGTCGCAACTCGCAGCGCTGTTGTCCGGCGCAAAACCCGGTGAGCAGGTGATCGATCTCTGCGCCGGCGCGGGTGGCAAGACCTTGGCGCTTGCTGCAATGATGCAGAACAAAGGCCAGATTTTTGCAACGGACGACGATAAGCGTCGGCTTGCTCCGATTCACGACCGTCTCAAACGCTCGGGCGCGCGCAATGTGCAGGTGCGGACGCCGAAATCGGTCGGTGGTGAAATCGCCGACCTGGCTGGTCGCATGGATTTGGTGCTGATCGACGCGCCCTGCACGGGAACAGGTGCATGGCGGCGCAATCCGGACGCGAAATGGCGCATGCGCCCTGGTGCCCTGGAACAGCGCGTCAAAGAGCAGGTGGAGATCCTCGACCGCGCAGTGCCGCTGCTCAAGCCCGGTGGCCGCATCGGATACGTAACCTGCTCGGTGCTGGACGACGAGAATGGCGTCCAGGTTCGGAGTTTTCTTGCCCGGCATCCGGGCTTCACGGTGCAGCCGCCGGCCGAGGTAACGCAGGCGCTAGGCGAGCGTGCCTTTATGTTTGGCAAGGCGGCAAGGCTCTCCGCGGAGGGTATTTTGATGACTCCGCGCACGACCGACACTGACGGCTTTTTCGTCTCGGTCCTCAGGCACGGCCGGTAAGAGCGCTGGTGAACGCTTGGTAATAAAGCGCAAACGGAATTCCTCTATTGCGCCCCAATCCGGGCCAAATTTATCCGCGATGATCGCGTGTCTGTGGAACCCGGAAAGTCTTTGATTTGGGGTATTTCCAATGCTGGTGGCCAGGCGCGAGCCGCCGTTTCACGCCGATCCGCACAACCCGGGATCGGTCAATCCGGGCGTCTACGCAGCCGCTAAAGCATCGAAGCTTGCCCGGTTTGTGACCGCAATCCAGCTGGTAGGTTCACTGCTGGCCGTTCCGATCGGCATTGCCAGCGCCTATTCATTCTATCGCGCCAATTTCTCCGCCGAGACGACCTGCCAGAACTTACGAAGCGGCATTGTCACGATGCTCGACAAGAGCGTGGACGCGGCAACCCGACGAATTCTCGTGCGGCGCGATGTCGAGGCATTTGAAAAGACCTGTGGGACGGTCGACCCCGATGCGACGGCTGCATTCAAGACGCTTCTTGATGTCGAGAAGGCGGCGGCTCCTACCAAGGCCGCGACCGCCGCTGCACCATCTGCGCCAAAGGTGCAGCACGTCGAAACGTCACCCAAAGAGACAATCCGCAAAGTCGAGCCGCGTCCGCAAACCGTCGCAAAACAACCAACGGCGGCGACTTCAACTGTTGAGACCGAGCCGGCTCGTCGTGATCCGACTGTGTCGGATGCGCAGTGGCTGGATGCGGTCCGCCAGGCGCTCGTAACCCATAAGCAAGAGATTCGCAGTCCCGAGACCGCTAAGGCGCCAACCGTAACCGAGCCCGCCAAGGCACCAGCGGCAATCGAGCCGGCCCCAAAGCCAATGCCGCACGAGGCTGCTTTGCCCACGCCGGCTGCGGCGCCTTCAGCACCGGTCGTGACACCAGCGGTACCCGTGGCACCCGCGCTGCCGGCTCCTATTTCAATTGCGCCGCCCCCGCCGGCGCAACAGGCCGACGTCGATCACCCTGTGCCGCCGGAGGCCATACCGGACTCGGCGCCACCGCCTGACAAGGCCGATGCTGCCCAGCCCGACGAGCACGGCCATTCTCGCATCAGAAAATGGATTTCGGAGATTCCGTTATTGGGTCCGGCGGTCGAAAACGGGCGTCAATAATCGATCAGGCAGGCTGCCAATCGGCGACCGTCGCCATGTCTGCTTCCGCTTGCCAGCGGCCGGCCTTGTCGGGCCGACGTACTGCCTGAGTGAGCTGGTCGAGGTAGTCTCGGCGGGAAATTTCGCGGAAGCCCATATCGTGGCAGGTTGGCGTCATCAGCTTGCCGTCGTTGAACGCAAAGCCCCAATGCGCAAGGTGCCAATTGAGCACCGTAAAACCGATCTTTGACGTATTCGCCTCACGTGAGAACTGCGATTCAGTGACAAAAGCGCTGCCGACGGCGACGCCATAACCGCCGCCGGCGAGATCGCCGCGCTCGTTCCAAACCTCGAAGGAATGCGCATGGCCCGCGTCAAACAATTCGGCATAAGCGCGCATGATCCGCGGCGTGATCCATGTCAGGTGCCAGCGATCCTGGCGATGACCGGCACACGCGGCGATGACATCGTCGAACGCCTGATCGAAAGTCACCTTATAGTTGTGCTGGCGCATTTGCCGGCGGAGCCGTTTGGAAATATGGAGCTCGTTAAAGTAAAGAACCGACCGCTTCGGCGGCGACCACCACTTGAGCGGCGCAACATGCGCAAATGGATAGAGTCCGCGTCGATACGCGGCCAGAAGTGTCGGCAAGGTCAGGTCGTGGACGATTCCGGCCAGTCCAGGTGGCTCATGGGCGGCACTTTGCGGGTCAGGGAGAGCGTAGTCCGGCGCGAGAAACTCGTCGAAGCATAGGCGCAGCACGTTCGGTACGCCGCGAATGCGTTTTGGGCTCATTGCCCAGGCAAAGCCGAGGGCGAGACGTTCCACCATGTCGGGGAGGCTCTCGCGAAACAGCGCAGCCCGGCGGGTGGCGCGCCCGCTGGCCGCTACCGGCAGTGACATGCGTTCGGTTTCGAAGACCATTGGCGGCTTCCACGCTTCCGGCTGTGAACAAACCGAATGGGGAGAGTTTTCTAAGCACGTTCGGGGCTAACATTGCGTTACTGCGAACGCCTAAAGGCTTGACCCGGCGGCGCAAAGCCCGCAAAAAGCGGCCCCGAACGGCCTTTGCGCGCCCGATTCCGGACACGTTCGGGACACGTCGCCGTCCATGCACGACAAAATTCTGATCGTCGATTTCGGTTCCCAGGTCACCCAGCTCATTGCGCGCCGGGTCCGGGAGGAAAAGGTCTACAGCGAGATCGTGCCCTACCAGAAGGCCGAGGCGGCCTTCCGCGAGATGAAGCCAAAGGCCGTGATCCTGTCCGGCGGGCCAGCCTCGGTTCTCGACAAGGACGCGCCGCTGGCGCCCAAGGCCATCTTTGACTCCGGCGTGCCGGTACTCGGCATCTGCTACGGCGAACAGGCGATGGCCCACCAGCTTGGCGGGAAGGTCGAAGGCGGACACCACCGCGAATTTGGCCGTGCCGAAGTGACAGTTACGGAAGACACGCCACTGTTCGAGGGCGTGTGGCGTAAAGGCGAAAAATATCCGGTGTGGATGAGTCACGGTGACCGCGTCACCGTGCTGCCGCAGGGCTTCAAGGTACTCGGGACGTCTCCCAACGCGCCGATCGCGATCATCGGCGATGACAAGCGCAAATTCTACGCCACCCAATTCCATCTCGAGGTTATGCACACACCAAATGGTGCCGCGTTGTTGCGTAACTTCGTACGCAAGATCGCCGGCCTGACCGGTGACTGGACGATGCGCGCGTTCAAGGATGAGGCGATCGAGAAAATCCGCAAGCAGGTCGGCAAGGGCCGGGTGATCTGTGGGTTGTCGGGAGGCGTCGATTCAGCAGTGGCCGCCGTTCTCATTCATGAAGCAATCGGCGATCAGCTGACCTGCGTGCTCGTCGATCACGGGCTTATGCGGCTCGCCGAAGCGCAGAAGGTCATGGCGATGTTCCGTGATAGCTACAACATCCCGCTGGTGCTCGTGGATGCTTCGGAAACGTTCTTGAAATCGCTCGCCGGCGTCGAAGATCCCGAGCAGAAACGCAAGACGATCGGAAAATTGTTTATCGACGTCTTCGAAGCGGAAGCAAAGAAAATCGGCGGCGCCGAATTCCTTGCGCAGGGCACACTCTATCCGGATGTGATCGAGAGCGTTTCGTTCACTGGCGGCCCTTCGGTGACCATCAAATCGCACCACAATGTCGGTGGCTTGCCCGAACGTATGCATATGAAATTGGTCGAGCCGCTGCGTGAACTGTTCAAGGACGAGGTGAGGGTGCTCGGTCGCGAACTCGGTCTGCCCGAGGCATTCGTGGGCCGCCATCCATTCCCGGGACCAGGGCTGGCGATCCGCTGTCCCGGCGCGATTACGCGTGAAAAACTCGACATCCTGCGGCTCGCCGATGAAATCTATATCGAGGAAATCCGCCGCAGCGGACAATACGACGATATCTGGCAGGCCTTCGCAGTTTTATTGCCGGTCAAGACCGTCGGCGTTATGGGCGATGGCCGTACCTATGACTACGTGGTGGGTTTGCGCGCGGTGACATCAACCGACGGCATGACGGCCGACTTCTATCCCTTTGACATGAAATTCCTTGGCGCGGTGGCGACCCGCATTATAAACGAGGTAAAGGGTGTCAACCGCGTCGTCTATGACGTGACGAGCAAGCCACCTGGAACGATCGAGTGGGAGTAACCGTGGCGATCGTCATCTACGGCATCAAGAATTGCGACACCATGAAGAAGGCGCGTGCCTGGCTCGACAAGCGCGGGGTCGACTACGTCTTTCACGACTACAAGGTTGACGGAGTCGAACGCGATAAGCTCGAGCGCTGGGTGGGAAAAGCGGGCTGGGAAGTTCTGCTCAACCGCGCCGGAACGACATTCAGGAAGCTGTCGGACAAAGACAAAGGAAGGATTGACCGAAAAGAAGGCTATTGCGCTGATGTTGAAGCAGCCGTCGATGATCAAGCGGCCGGTGCTTGAACTCGGCGCGGGCAAACTGCTGGTGGGGTTTGCGCCGGAATCCTACAAGGCCGCGATTTAGCGAACCGATCCTGCCGGGTCAGCCGCTCGACGATCTGGCCACGATTTGCGGCTTTGCGTGCTGCGCCAGCTGCTTTGCCGACAACGACTTACGGAAGTCGGCGAGAATATCGGCGCTGACAGCGGATGCCGACACCGGCTTGCCGAAATAGAAACCCTGTACCTGATCGGCGTCGGCGTTATTGAGGAAGTCGACCTGATTGAGAGTTTCCACGCCCTCGACGGTGACGCGCATGTGCATTTCGCGTCCCAGCGCAATGATCGACTTCACAACGGTTTCAACGTTTCCGCCGGATTTTTCGAAACTCTCCATAAAGCTGCGATCGATCTTGATCTTGTCGAAGGGGAATTTCCAAAGGTAGCTCAGGCTCGAATAGCCCGTGCCGAAATCGTCCATCACGATCGAGATTCCCATGGCCTTGAGCCTCTTGAGATCGACCATGGTCCTCTCATTGTTGCCGAGCAGCAGCGTTTCCGTTATCTCCAGTTCGAGTCGCTGTGCGTCCAAGCCGGCTGTCCTTGAGTGCAGCTGCGACACTTTCGACGATGACGCCGGATTCGAATTCCGCCGGTGAAAGATTTACGGCCACAGTCAAATTGTTTGGCCACGTTGTTGCGGTTTGACAGGCTTCGCGCAGGACCCATTTCCCGATCCGGTCGATGAGGCGCATCTCTTCGGCGACCGGTATAAATGTCGCGGGCGGGATGAGCGCGCCGTCCGGACCGGGAAGTCGGACCAGCGCCTCGAATCCAATCAGCTTTTTTCCATTGATTTCGTACATGGGCTGGTAGTGCAGCTCAAACCGGTTCAGCGCGACCGCTTCGCGCAGTAGTTTTTCGAGCATGAGACGCGCCCGCAGTGCTTCGTCCATTTCCGGGGTGAAAAAGCGGATGCAATTACGGCCGGCAGCTTTGCCACTGTAAAGCGCGAGATCGGCGCTCTTGAGCAGGCGTTCCGATGTTTTGCCGTCAGACGGGGGCGAGGGCGACGCCAATGGTCACGTTGGTTTTGAGTTCCTGCTCTTTGAAGTACATCGGTTCCTGCAATATCGAGGCGATCCGCTGCGCGAATTCCTCGGCTTCGACTCTTGTTGTCTATTGCGGTTTGTACGACAACGAATTCATCGCCGCCGAGCCGGGCAACGAAGATCTTCCATTCGCGTCAATGCGCTCAGACGCTGGCCAATCGTATTGAGAAGAAAATCGCCGCCATCGTGGCCGAGCGAATCGTTCACCTCCTTGAAGTGATCGATGTCAATAAAGTGTACGGCGATTTGCCCGCCGATTGATGGCAGTACGGCCAATACGCCTTCAAGCCGTTCGATCAGCCGTGCGCGGTTGGCAAGGCCCGGTGAGCGCGTCATGATGGGCCAGAAATCGGATGCGGCGGTCTGCTTGCTGCTTTTCCTTGGTGCGGTAGTACCAGGCGACAGCTGGCATGCCGAAGGCGGCCCCGGTCAGCAGGCAGAGTGATATCGCTGCGACCATGAAGTCGTAGAAGAAATTGGTGCGTTGCTCCGTTTCGTCGACAAAAGCGGCAACGACCGCAACCGGACGACCGGCGACCATAACCGGCACATAGGCTTCGGCAAAATGCACAGGTTGCGCCGTACCGGAGCCCTTCTTGATATTCGACGACGGGCAGGCCAAGCTGACCGGCGCGTGCCGCTCGAAGCGTTGAATTCGGAAAGATCGACCGGCGCAATCTGGTCGTGGTCGGACACGAGCTGTGAATAGCCCTCGCGGTTGAAGATCAGATAGCGGTAGACCTGTCCGGCTTTACGCGTGGCGACGAAGAAGGCCAGGCTGGCACTGGATGGTTGTTCGCCATTGGCGATCTGTTCGAGGTCGGTGACATTGGCGGCAATAAATTTCGCCCAATCGCGCGCGTTGGTCGTTGCGTCGGTGTCGAGCAGATGATCGGTGGTCACCTTCACGGTGATCCAGGTTCCGCCGGCGAGAATCGCCAGCACCGCAACCAGGATGCCGATGGCGCGCCGGAACGAAATATTCGAAAGAATTGGCATCGCTACTCCTTGGGCGCTTCGGCCCGGGCTTTCGCCAACTCAGCTTCGCGGACTTTTGCCAGGCTGGCTTCGGTCAGCTTGAGGAGGTCACTGTTGTGGACGCTCGCGGCTGCCCAATCCTGCGCGATCGATTTGAAAATGCGCTGCGCGGTCAATTGATCTTGCGCCGACGGAACGACGATGTTGCGCCGGGCGTCCGCTTTGACGTCATCGATGATCTTCTTGCCGATCGTCTCGTAGGCCTCGCTGAAGCGAATGGCGGTCCATTCGCCGCTATATTTGCGGATCAGGGCCTTGGCGTTCTCGGGCAGGCCGTCGAAAACCTTACGGTTCATCATGAGCGTGAGCGGAGCCACGCTGGTGCCGAGAAGATAGTGATTGCTCGTGAGCCGACCGATACCGACATCGAACATCTGGGTCACCGGGACGGTAGCGCCATCGAGCGCGCCGGCGCTGATCGCGGGCGCCGTTTCGTTGAACGCCAGGACGACCGGAAGCGCACCGAGCTTGGCCAGGGCAATCGCTTCGGTTGGATTATTTACCCGGATCTTTTGCTCCTTGAGATCGGCGAGCGAACGAATCGGTTTGCGGCTGTTGATGGTTTCGGGCTGTGTGGCATAGGCGCCGATGACGAAAAAGTCCCGGTAACCGGCAAGCGCGTTTGTCGCCACCAGCCGGGTATAGGTCAGGCTTGCTTCGTACGCGTTGCGAAATAGCCCGGGCAATTCGACTACGAAGTTATCCTGGAAATAGCTCTGGATTTTGTCCGGGAACGATGAACGCGATATCGGCGATGCCGTCGAGAACCTGCTTCGGCAGATCTCTCTGCACTTTGCCAAGTGCGCCGCTGGGATAGACGTCGATTTTGAGCAGACCCTCGCCTATCGCTGTTGATGGCGTCGACAAATGGCTTTACTGCGGTTTGATAGGCGACCGAGCGGTCGGACGTGAAAAACGAAAGCTTCAACGTGATCGGCTCGGCGGTCGCCGATAGCGGAAGAAACAAAGTGGCCGCCATGGCCGTGATCCATGCGACGGCAATGACCGTTGAACCGGTGAACAAAATTGCCAGGACAGATCGTTTTGGAATCATTGTCATTGGTGCACCTCAGTCGGATGAACGCAGGTTTTTGATTTCAGCCCTGACGCGGGTCAGAAGCTCTTTATTGTGCGGGCTGATGGCAGCCCAATCCTCTGCCAGGGACACTGAAATCTGTTGCATACGTTCCGAGTTCGCGGGTGACAGGAAAATGACTTTTCGTCTTGGATCCGCCTTCAGTTGTTCAAGCGTCAGCTTGTCCAGCGCCTCAAAGCTCGTCGCGGAATGTTCGGCCAACCACGGGCCGCTGTACTTGCGAATGATGGTCTGTACGGCCGGCGGCAACTGTTCAAATTTCTTCCGATTCATCACCAGCGCGGTCGGAGCGCCGCCGAGCTGTGATCATGTAGTGGTTGCTGGTCACACGTCCGACGCCGAATTCGAACAGCATCGAGGGCGGGAAGGTAGCGCCGTCGATCTGTCGGTGCTGATGGCTTCGGTCGTTTGATTGATGGCGAGAATGCCGGAATTGCGCCGAGCTTTTCGAGGACCTTCGCCTGCGTTTGATTGTTCACGCGAATGGTGAGACCCTTTAGATTATCGATTGACGCGACCGGCTTGCGGGTGTGAATGCTTTCGCTATCCGCCACGAAAGCGCCTAGAACGACAAAATTCTCGTATCCTTTAAGTGCCCTGGCTTCGGTGAGCCGGGTGAAGACACGACTGGCCTCGCGTTGATCACGAAAAAGTCCGGGCAATTCCATGACGGTCGTGTCGCTGAATTTTTGGGGCGTTCTTCCTGGCACGATAAGTGCCAGATCAGCGGTGCCATCGGTGACTAATTGCGGCTGATCGGCCTGCACGTTGCTAATAGTGCCGCTGAAATACATTTCGACTTCGACAAGTCCTTTACCGTCCTTGTTTACGGCGTCGACAAAGGGCTTGATCGAGTTCTGATAGATGTATGAGCGGTCGGACGTGAAAAAAGAGAATTTAAGCTTGATCGGTTCGGCGGTTGCAGCAAGCGGCAGTAGCAGAGCAACGACCAACGCCGTAACCCGCATTGCGACGCTAACGGGCACTCGTGTGGTCGTGATGACAAATGGCGGCTTTTTCGTATTCAATGCAGCACCTCAATCGGCGTATGAAGCTTTGCAAGTTCGGCTTTGACCAACGCCAGAAGCTGGCGATGGCGGGGGCTCGATGCTTCCCATTCCGCGATGAGGGCTGTGAATGCGCTGTGCGCAATGTCGAGATCCCGCGGCGATGGAATGACGACCGTTCGTTGGGGATCGGACTTCAGCATCTCCAGGACAGTTTTGTCAGAGATCGTATAGGCCTCGATGAAGCGCTTGGCTGCCCATTCTCCGCTGTGCCTACGGATGATGTCCTGGGCAGCCTTCGGAAGGGCTTCGAAGCTCTTTCGGCTCATCAACAATGCAAGCGGCGCTCCGTTGATTCCGAGGAAATAGTGGTGAGCGACGACGCGTTTGATGCCGTAATCGGACAGCGGCGTCAGCGACACCGCCGCGGCGTCGATTTTATTGCTGCTGATGGCCTCGGAGATCTGATTGATCGGCAGCGGGACCGGGATCGCACCAAGCTTTTCGAACGCGATGGTCTCGCTTCGATTGTTGACACGAATTCTCTTGCCCTTCAGGTCGTCGATTGAATTGATTGCAGTTTTGCCATGAATGGTTTCGGGGCCGGTAACGTAAGCACCGATCACGACGAAATCGCTGTATCCGCGAAGAGCGTTGAGCGCGATCAACTGGGTATAGACAAGTGTGCCGTCGTGCACATCGCGAAACAGGCCGGGCAATTCAATGACAGTATTGTCGGGAAATTGATCCGGCGTATATCCTGGGACTACGAATGCAATATCGAACGCGCCATCGAGCACGAGCTGCGGTTGTCGAGCAATATCCTTGCCAAGTGCGCCGCTGAAATAGACCTTGATTTCGACCAAGCCCTTCGCTTCGGCATTGACGGCATCAACGAATGGTTTCACCGCGGCGAGGTAGCTCATCGACAGGTTTGAGCTGAAGAACGACAGCTTGAGTGTGATTGGTTCGGCCGCGGCGATGCGTGGCAGCAGGACGAACAAGGTGACAACAGCGCGCACCACAAAGCGAAGCATCTGTGACTCGTCGATTGCCCGCGTGAGCTAATCTGCGGGTGTGCGCGAGCATTGTTAAAATCCAAACATTTACTTTTGCCTGTGCGGTTCTGGAAAAATCGGCGATATTTGCTCCGTATTGTTCCTAAGTATTGTTACGGAGGTTCGCGACGACGTACCGGGTACGGACTGGCGAAACGATTTGCGGCGCGACGCATGTTTCGGGAGCAATGTAAATTGGCTTGATTTTGCGGGCATTTGCAGCCACATGCAGGCAATGAATAGGCCGTCTGAATACCTCCGATTCGATCCCGGTCACGCCAATTGCCGCCGAAGTGGAGCGACGACGCACATTTGCGATTATTTCGCACCCCGATGCCGGCAAGACCACGCTGACGGAGAAGCTCTTGCTGTTTGGCGGTGCGATCAATCTCGCCGGCCAGGTGAAAGCCAAGCGTGACCGCCGTTCGACCAGGTCGGACTGGATGGCGATCGAGCGGGAGCGCGGCATTTCTGTCGTCACGTCGGTGATGACATTCGATTACGATGGCCGCGTCTTCAACCTGCTGGATACGCCGGGCCACGAAGACTTTTCTGAAGATACTTATCGCACACTGACGGCGGTCGATTCTGCAGTCATGGTCATCGATGCCGCCAAGGGTATCGAGGCGCGGACACGCAAGCTCTTCGAAGTCTGTCGCCTGCGCGACATTCCCATCATCACTTTCATTAACAAGATGGATCGTGAGAGCCGCGATCCTTTCGAATTGCTGGACGAGATCGAAAAGACCCTGGCGCTTGATACATCGCCCATGACCTGGCCAATCGGTCGCGGCCGCGATTTCGCCGGGACTTACGACCTGGCTTCCGGCGAGATGCGATTGATCAGTGACGATGGCAAGACCGTCGAGCCGCAGCCGCTGGATCTTGCCGCGCTCGGTGCAAAAAACGCGATGCTGGACGTCAAGGCGGCTGCCGAGGAGCTGGCGCTGGTCAAGGATGCCTGCAAACCGTTTGATTTTGGTTCATTCCGTGAGGGCCATCTTACGCCGGTGTTCTTCGGTTCCGCGTTAAAGAATTTTGGCGTCAAGGATTTGCTCGATGCGCTGGCTTCGTTTGCGCCGCCGCCGCGGGCGCAGGTCTCCAATGTGCGTACCGTCGATGCCCATGAAAGCTCCATGACGGCCTTTATCTTCAAAATCCAGGCCAACATGGATCCGAACCATCGCGACCGGATTGCCTTCGCGCGTCTCTGTTCGGGCAAATTGCGCCGCGGCATGAAGGCGAAGCTGGTGCGCACCGGAAAGCCGATGACATTGTCCGCGCCGCAATTTTTCTTTGCGCAGGACCGCTCAGTCGCCGATGAAGCCTACGCCGGCGACGTGGTCGGGATTCCCAACCACGGAACGTTACGCATCGGCGACAGCCTGACCGAAGGTGAGGAAATCGCTTTTTTGGGAGTTCCGAACTTTGCGCCCGAAATTCTCAGGCGCGTGAAACTTGGCGATCCGATGAAGGCCAAGAAGCTGAAAGAAGCACTGCAGCAGATGGCGGAAGAGGGCGTGGTGCAAGTGTTTCGTCCGCTTGACGGGGCGCCTGCACTGGTCGGCGTTGTCGGACCGTTGCAGCTCGATGTTTTGAAAGTGCGGCTTGCCGAGGAATACGGCCTCGAGATTGGCTTCGAACAGCCGGAGTTCCAGCTTGCGCGCTGGATCGCATCCGGGGACACCAGGAAGCTGGATGAGTTCGTGCAGGCGAATTATTCGAGTTGCGCGGAAGATCTCGACAACGACAAGGTCTTCATGGCGCGCAATCAATTCGTTCTCGACTATACGCGGGAGCGCGCGCCTGGGATCGAGTTCACCGACATCAAGGATGTGAAGGACAAGGCGGCCTAGTTTACTTTCACATTTGCCGCCTTGATCACTGGTGCCCAGCGTTCGATCTCGCTGTCCATGCGAGCGCGCAGTTCCTCCGGAGACGAACCAATCGGCTCCATCAACTGCGCCGCCAGTTTTTCCCGCACTCCCGGCTGCATGATGATTTCGGCAACATCCTTGCTGATTTTGTCGATGATCGGCTTGGGTGTGGCGCCGGGCGCGATCAGACCGTTCCATGCGTCGGCCTGAACGTCGATTCCGGATTCCTTCAAGGTTGGCACGTCTGGCAAATAGGGCGAGCGCCGGGCGGTCGAGACGGCGAGAATTTTCACTTTGCCGGCGGCGGCCTGCGGCACGACCGAGATCGCTGGAAGGCAAGTTATTTGGGTATCATTGCGGATGACAGCCGTGATGGCTTGCGGCGAACTTGTATAGGGCACGTGTACGAGTTTGGCGCCAGCCTTGATGGCGATGGCCTCCATCGCAAGCTGTGACAGCGAGCCGTTGCCGATCGACGCAAAATTGTACTTGCCCGGATTTTTCTTCAACAGAGCCACCAGTTCGGCGACAGTACTGACTCCAAGGTCCGGATTGACTGCGAGGACGCTCGGCTGGGTGACCAGCTGGGCGACGGGCGCGATGTCCTTGCGAGGGTCGTACGGCAGGTTCGCAAACAACAAGGTGTTGATGGCGAGCGGGCCTCCGATGCTGACGCCGAGAGTCGAGCCATCAGGCGCCGCCTTTGCGACGGCGTCGGTCCCGATATTGCCGCTGGCACCGGGCTTGTTTTCGATGACAAATGCACTGGTTGGATATTTCTGTTGCAGCCCGTCGGCAATCAGGCGCGCCACGATATCCGGCGTCGACCCGGGCCCGAAGGGGACCACGATCCGGACTGTTTTCGCAGGCCAAGCCTGCGCTAATGCAGGTGTAGCCGCTCCCAGCAGCAGCGAATACGCCACCATGGCGCATCTGAGTAATTGGTTTGTCGTGGTGAGGTCCATCCGGGCTATGCTCCAACCTAGGACGCGGCTTGCATTGATTGCCGCTATCCTCTACTGCGGCGACAGAATGAAGCGAGTGTAACATGGGCTTAGGTATTCTCATTCTCGGCTTGGCCGTTTTTCTTGCGACGCACGTATTCGTGTCGTTCCGCGACGCGCGCGCCGATGTCATCGCGCGGTTGGGTCTGCATGCGTACCGTGTGCTGTTCGGGCTGGTATCTTTCGTTGGCCTCGCATTGATCGTCTGGGGATACGGTCAGTACCATTCGCATGGATTGATACAGGTGTGGTCGCCGCCCTCTTTCATGCGACACATTACTGTTGGCTTGATGTTGTTTGCGGTGATTTTCGCCGTTGCCGCCTTTATCCCGAGTCATATCAAAACTCGTCTGAAACATCCGATGCTCGCCGGCATCAAGACCTGGGCCTTGGCCCATCTTCTGTCGAATGGCGATCTCGGGTCGATCCTGCTGTTTGGCGGGTTCCTTGCCTGGGGCGTTTATGCCCGTATTGCCGCCAAACGGCGCGGCGATCTGGGGCCGAAGAGCGCGCCCGCGGGTTGGTTCAATGATGTCCTGGTTATTGCACTCGGTGTCGTGGTCTATCTCGCGCTTGGTTACGCCTTCCACCCCGTGGTGATCGGTGTACCGGTGTTCGGACGATAACGATGTCGATCCAGGACGAAATTCGGCGGCTGACCGCCCCAGATATAAATGCGCGCAAGGGCGGTGAGCCGATCGTCTGCCTGACGTCCTATCACGCGCATACTGCGCGCATTGTCGACAAGCACTGCGATGTAATTCTCGTCGGCGACTCTCTCGGCATGGTGATGCACGGGCTCGAGACGACCGTGCCGGTCACGCTCGAGATGATGATCTTGCAGGGACATGCCGTGATGCGCGGTTCCAAGCGCGCGCTGGTTGTCGTCGATATGCCATTCGGGTCTTACGAGGCTTCGAAAGAGCAGGCCTTCATGAATGCAGCGCGTGTGTTGAAGGAAACCGGTAGCGGTGCGATCAAAGTCGAAGGCGGAAAGCGCATGGCCGAAACCATTCGCTTTCTTGCCGAACGTGGCGTGCCGGTCATGGCGCATGTCGGATTAACGCCGCAGGCGATCAACACAATCGGATCTTTTAAAGCGCAAGGACGCGACGAGAGTGATTGGGCTCGCATCGAGGACGACACGATTGCAGTGTCCCAGGCGGGAGCCTTTTCGGTCGTTATCGAGGCGGTAGCGGAACCGCTCGCGCGCAAGCTCACCGCTGCGGTTCCAATTCCAACCATCGGGATTGGAGCAAGCGCTGCCTGTGACGGGCAAATTCTCGTGCTTGAGGATATGCTCGGCCTGTCGCCGCGTGTTCCGAAATTTGTGAAGCGCTATGGCGAACTCGGCCCCGGCATTGAAAAAGCCATCGCCAGCTATGCCGCCGAAGTGCGCTCGCGCGCTTTTCCAGGTGACGATCACGTCTATCCAATGAAGAGCAAAAAGGGCTAAGGCCCTGAAATATTAACGATTGCGGCCTTTGGCTTTGCCTTAGGCGCGCCACATCGTTAGGTTACGGCGCAATTCGGCCCGGGGTGGGCCAATGGGCGGGTCTGGAGCCATTTGTGGCCGATATTTTTCACGAAGTAGATGAGGAAGTCCGGCGCGAACAGCTCAAAAAGCTGTGGGATCGCTACAGCATCTATCTGATCGCGCTTGCCATATTGATCGTCGCCGGCGTGTCCGGCTGGCGCGGCTACGAATATTGGGTGGCCAAGAAGGCCGCGGCGGCGGGTGCTGCGTTTGAAGCGGCCGCGACCTTGAGCGAGCAGGGCAAGTACGCTGAGGCGGAAATGGCTTTCGCAAAAGTGGCGGCCGATGCACCGTCGGGCTACCGCGTGCTCGCGCGCATGCGCGTTGCCGGCGCGCTGGCGCAAGTGAAGCCGGCCGACGCGATAAAAGCTTATGATGAACTTTCAGCGGACGCATCGATTGGGACGACCTGGCAGGATCTCGCTGCCGTGCGCGCGGGCATGCTTCTGGTCGATACAACGTCACTGGCTGAAATGCAGCGGCGGCTTGCTCCGCTCGCAGAACCCGCGCGCAGTTTCCGCCACACAGCGCGCGAACTTCTGGCGCTGTCCGCATGGCGCAACCATGACCTCGCCGCGGCGCGACGGTACCTCGACATGATTGCGACTGATGTTGAAACGCCGGCGGGCACGCGCGCGCGTGCGGAAGTTTTATCGGGGCTGATCGCTGCCGACAGCAAGAGCTGAGGATCGAGAAATGCGAGCGATGCACCGTGTTGTTCTGCTGGCCGCGTTCGCAGCCTTTGCTTCGACACTGACGGCGTGCTCGAATTTCGACCCCGACAAACTCGACGTCTTCGGGCTCAGTGAGAAGAAGAAGCTTCCGGGTGAACGCAGGGAGTTGTTCCCCGAAGGCGTACCGGGCGTGACTCAGGGCATTCCGCCGGAATATATGAAGGGCAATCAGCCGCCACCGGATGTCGCGCAGACGCCGTCAGCCGAACCGGGCAGTCCGGCGGCTGCCGCGGCGGAGTCGGGTAAGAAAACGGCCGTGGTCGAACCCGAGCCCCGGCCAAAACCGAAGCGCAAGCCGAAGCCGCGGACCGTTTCGCAGCCGCCGGCGCAGGGCGCGCCACAAAGCGCGGCACAACAGCAACCGGCCCCATGGCCACAGGCCCAGCAGCCGGCCCCGCAGCAGGCCCAGGCGCCCTGGCCGGGGCAGACCCAGGGTCAGAGCAGTGCCGGCAGCCCCTGGCCATCGTCGCCGCCCAGCACCGTTGCACGCTGACAGGACGTGTCATGCGTGGGTATAGACGTCCGAGAGACGGCGTCCTTTCGCCCGCCTATGACCCCGCGCATCCATCTGGCAAACACATCTTTGAATTTCTCTTGATGGGTTGCCGGGCCCAGCCCGGCAATGACAAGTAATGACCTTCACGATTGCGATTGTCGGCCGGCCCAACGTTGGTAAGTCGACCTTGTTCAACCGACTGGTGGGTAGACGTCTGGCCTTGGTTGACGACCGGCCCGGCGTCACGCGCGATCGCCGGGAAGGCGAGGGCCGGCTCGGCGACATAGAGTTCACCGTGATCGACACGGCCGGCTTCGAGGAGTCGGCTCCTGAAAGCCTGTCCGGCCGGATGCGCGCGCAGACTGAGGCGGCCATCGATCAGGCCGACGCCATTTTCTTCATGATCGACGCGCGCGCCGGGGCAATTCCGGCTGACCACGCCTTCGCCGACGTGGCGCGCAAATCCGGCAAGCCGATCGTACTCGTAGCAAACAAAAGCGAAGGCACGGCCGGCGAAGCGGGACGGCTGGACGCCTATGCGCTTGGCCTCGGCGAACCGGTGCCGATTTCGGCGGAGCACAACGAGGGTCTATCCGACCTCTACGACGCATTGCGCGCTGCACTGCCGGAACGAACCGCGCAACAAGTAACGCAAGACCTGCCGGATCAGGCGCGTCCGATCCGCGTGGCCATTGTCGGCCGTCCCAATGCCGGCAAGTCCACGCTGATCAATCGGTTGATTGGTGAGGACAGGCTGCTCACGGGTCCGGAAGCCGGCATTACACGTGATGCCATTGCAGTCGAATACGGTTGGCATGATCGCACGTTCAGGCTTTACGACACAGCTGGGATCCGCCGCCGCTCGCGCGTCGAGGAAAAGTTGGAAAAACTCTCGGTCGCCGATGCACTCAACGCGGTGCGTTTCGCTGAAGTCGTCGTGGTGCTGCTCGATGTAGACAATGCATTCGAGGAGCAGGATCAGCGCATTGCCGATCTAGTCGAGCAAGAGGGCCGCGCCATCATTATCGCGGTCAACAAATGGGATTTGAAAGAAAAAACGGCGGGCGCGATCGGCAAGCTGCGCGCGCAAGCGGACGAAAAGCTAACCCAGCTAAAGGGTGTCCCACTTGTGGCGGTCTCTGGCCTCACCGGCGAGGGTCTTGAACGGTTGATGCAGGCAATCGTGGATGCTTACGAGGTGTGGAACAAGCGTATCCCCACCAGCGCACTCAATCGCTGGTTTGAGCACGCAACCAGCGCGCATCCGCCGCCGGCGGTATCGGGTCGATCGCTGCGGCTCAACTACATTACGCAGGCTAAAAGTCGGCCACCGAGCTTTGTCGTATTTTGCACGCGCGCTGATGCAGTTCCGGACGCCTACAAGCGGTATTTGCTGAATTCTCTACGAGAGAGTTTTGACTTGCCAGGCACGCCGATTCGGATCGCGCTACGCGAGAAGGATAACCCCTTCAAGGGGCGGGCGAAGCGAAAACACTAACGGCCGCCCCACTCAGGCAGGCGCTCGGAAATCCAAAAACTTTTTTTCACGGAAATTATATATTTTCCCGGTCTCGTTACACTCCGCCGAGCAAAGCGGCACGATTGCCTTGGCGACCTCCTCAGGCGTCGGCAGTGTCAATGGATCGATGCCGGGGAAGGCGCCGGTGTACATACGGGTTCGGGTTGGACCAGGCGCGAACAGATTGGCGCGCACCGACGTCGTGGCGCATTCCGCCGCGTATGTGCGAACGAGCGCCTCCAACGCAGCTTTCGAGGCGGCGTAGGGGCCCCAATAAGCCCTTCCCACATGCGCAACGCCGGACGTGAGGAACACGGCGCGCCCGGCCGTAGACCGCTGGAGCAATGCGTCCATGCAACGGATGAATTGCCAGTTGGCGGTGATATTGACCGCGATCAGATTGTCCCAATCCTTCGGCTCAATGTGGGAAAGAGGCGATAGCGGGCCGAGAATGCCGGCATTTCCCACCAGAATGTCGAGCCGCTGGTAGCGTTCGTTGAGCGCAAGCGCCAGCCGCGCAATGCCGTCGCTGTCCTTAACGTCCAACGGCACAAGCGTGGCCGAGCCGCCCGCCGCCTTGATCTTGTCGTCGAGTTCCTCGAGACCGCCGACGGTGCGCGCAACGGCAACGACGTGGGCGCCGGCCTGCGCCAGTGCTAGCGCCAGGGCCGCACCAATGCCGCGTGAGGCGCCGGTGACAAGCGCCACGCGATCGGAGAGGGGTTTTGAAAAATTGCCCATTCACTTGTCATGCCCGGCCATAGCCGCTCGAAGTACGGAGTCGCTTTGCTCGCCTATGTGCCGGGCATCCACGTCTTTCTTTCACTGGAGGCTTTAAAAGACGTGGATGGCCGGGACAAGCCCGGCCATGACGTCATTTTGAGTTCAGATCGCTTCCGCCAGCAACGACAATTGCCGCGGGCTCGCCTCTTGTGCGCCGAGGTCCGTGAGCGCGGTCGGATAGTCGCCGGTGAAGCAGTGGTCGGTGAATTGCGGCCGCGCCGGATCGCGACCCGGCAAGCCCATGGCGCGGTAGATGCCATCGACCGACAGAAAGGCCAAGGAGTTGGCACCGATAAATTTGCGCATGCCCTCGAGGTCGTGGGTCGCGGCCAGCAATTTGTCGCGCTCGGGCGTGTCGATCCCGTAATAATCCGGGTGAGTAATCGGTGGCGAGGCGATGCGGAAATGCACTTCCTTGGCGCCCGCATCGCGCATCATCTGCACGATCTTGCGTGACGTCGTGCCGCGCACGATTGAATCATCCACCAGCACAATGCGTTTGCCGGCGACCACGGCGCGGTTGGCGGAATGCTTGAGCCGCACGCCCTGGTCGCGGATTTGTTGCGTCGGTTGGATGAAGGTGCGGCCGACATAGTGGTTGCGGATAATGCCGAGCTCGTAAGGAACGCCGGCTTCCTGCGCGAAACCGATCGCTGCTGGCACGCCGGAATCTGGCACCGGCACAATGACGTCGGCGTTGGCGGGCGACTCGCGCGCCAGTTCCGCGCCCATCGTCTTGCGCACGTCGTAAACGTGACGGCCGCCGACGATTGAGTCAGGCCGTGAGAAATAGATGTATTCGAAGATGCAGGGGCGGGCCGGCATTGGCGGGAACGGCTTATGCGATTGTGCGCCGTCTTCATCAAAGATGACGACCTCGCCGTTCTCCACGTCGCGCACATATTGCGCGCCGATGATATCGAGCGCGCAGGTCTCGGACGCGAGGATTGGACAGCCGTCGAGTTTGCCGATCACGAGCGGGCGGATGCCGAGCGGGTCGCGCGCGCCGACGAGTTTTTTGTTGGTCAGGCCGACGAATGCATAGGCGCCCTCAAGTTGACGCAACCCCTCGATGAAACGGTCGACAAAACGGTTGCGACGCGCACGCGCCACCAGATGCAGGATCACCTCGGTGTCGGTGGTCGATTGCATCATGGCGCCCTCATGCACCAGATCGCGCCGCAGCTTGATGCCATTCGTGAGATTGCCATTGTGGCCGATTGCGAAGCCGCCGCCTTCGAGCTCGGCGAACAGCGGCTGCACGTTGCGAAGGATTGTTTCTCCGGTGGTCGAATAACGCACGTGGCCGATGGCGGACGTGCCGGGCAGGCGGTCGATCACCTCGCGACGTGCAAAGGCATCGCCGACGAGTTCGAGGCGGCGCTCGGAATGAAAGCGCTTGCCGTCAAAGGAGACGATACCGGCCGCTTCCTGACCGCGATGCTGGAGCGCGTGCAGACCGAGCGCGGTGATTGCGGCCGCATCCGGGTGGCCGAAAATGCCAAACACTCCGCATTCCTCACGCAGTCGGTCGGCGTCTGGATCGAACTCCACGTCGGCCGTCGGCACGAGATCCTGAGGGTGTTTATGCATTGCTATCGTGTTCCGCTCGCCTTGGGTTGCGTCAACGGCAATTCTGAACGTTGGTCCGGGCCCGAATCCGGCGTGTCCTGATCTTCCGGTTTCGGTTTCTTCAACCTCTTCAAGATGGTGCTTTCGGGGTCATCCGGCAACATCGACATCAACCATTGCCCAGTATTTTGCAGGACGACCTTGGACTTGGCGCTCCGTACCCATTCCGGTTGGCTGCGATCGGGTACCAGCCATGCAAAGAACAGGAAGGCCACAACGACAATTATCAAGCCGCGACCCAACCCGAACAGGAAGCCGAGCGTACGGTCGAGTGCGCCAACGCGGCTGTCGAGCACCATATCGGAGACGCGCGCTGTGATGATTGACACGATGAGAAGTGTGCCGAGAAATATGCCGCCCGCCGAGACGCCGGCAGCGACCATGTCGCTGTTGAAGTACTGCTTCGCCATAGGCAGCACGCGACTGTATGAGTAGAGCGTGACAACGGCGGCGACGCCCCATGCGCCGATCGACAGGATCTCGCGCATGAAGCCCCGTATCAGGGCGAGCAGCCCGGAAATCAGCATGACCGCTAGCAGGATGATGTCGAGCAACGTGATCGGCATCGGGGCTCATGCACTCCGCAGGTTTCGGCGGTCCATGGTGCGCGTGGCGGCTGGCCGGCGCGGCGATTCCGGGCCAGCCATAGCGGCTTCGGACCAGCGCGGCAATGTCGACCTTAAGTGCTTAATTTTAAGCCCATTTCTGCGCTATCGGCCGTGCGCTCGACGAGGCCGCGGAAGGCGGTTTTGACGCGCCCCGTATATAGCGGGAGGTCACCTTGCCGTCACGGGTCTTGTCCACCACTTTTGGCAAACTTGCCCGCTTTTCCGCGTGCGGCGATGTCTGCCACCAGGCTGGCGAGGCTTCCGACATCGGTAACCTTAAGTCCTGCCTCGGCCGTCTCCGCACGCGCCGTTTCCGGCACTACCGCGCGCGCAAAGCCGAGCTTGGCGGCCTCCTTGAGGCGGGCCGCGCTCTGCGCGACAGGCCGAACGGCGCCGGAAAGTGAAACCTCGCCGAAGTAGACCGCGTCTGCCGGCAATGGCGCATTGGCAAGCGATGACACAAGCGCGGCGGCCGCGGCCAGATCGCCCGCCGGCTCCTGAATGCGCATGCCGCCCGCCACATTAAGGTAAACATCGTGACCGCCGAGCCGCACGCCGCAGTGCGCTTCCAGCACCGCGAGCACCATCGATAGCCGGCTTGGATCCCACCCGACGACGGCTCGCCTCGGTGTGCCTAGTGAAGTTGGCGCAACCAACGCCTGAATTTCGACGAGCAATGGCCGCGTGCCTTCGATGCCGGCAAAAACCGCGGTGCCGGGCTGACCAAGATCGCGTTCGGACAAAAATAGCTCGGATGGGTTCGCAATTTCGCGCAAGCCCGAGCCGGTCATCTCGAACACGCCGATTTCATCGGTCGGTCCGAAGCGGTTTTTGACGGCGCGCAAAATGCGGAATTGGTGCGAACCTTCGCCCTCAAACGAGAGCACGGCATCCACCATATGCTCGACGACGCGCGGCCCGGCGATCTGCCCGTCTTTGGTGACATGCCCAACCAGAATGATAGCGGCGCCGGATTTTTTGGCAAAGCGGATCAGTGCCTGCGCGCTGCCGCGCACCTGGGTCACCGTCCCGGGGGCGGATTCCACCATGTCGGTCCACATGGTCTGGATCGAATTCGATAACGATCAGGCGCGGCGTCTTGCCTTCCGACAGCGTTGCGATGATGTCCTCGACCGAGGTCTCCGCGGCAAGCTCGACGGCGCTGTCCCGCAAGCCCAATCGCTCGGCGCGCAGGCGAACCTGCGCCACGGCTTCTTCACCCGAGATATAGACCGTGCGATGGCCGACGCGGGCCAATGCCGCCGTGGCCTGAATGAGGAGGGTCGATTTGCCGATGCCAGGATCGCCGCCCACCAGCAGGACGGAGCCGCGTACAAAGCCGCCGCCCGTTACGCGATCCAGTTCGCTGATGCCGGAGGGCAGACGCGGGGCATCATGCGCGTCGCCGGCAAGCGGCTCGAGCGCAAATAGACGGCCTTTGCCGGGCTTACGGCCCGGACCGGCGGGCCGCTCGGCACCTTCCTCGCTCAGTGTGTTCCATTCACCGCAAGCCTCGCATTTGCCCTGCCAGCGGCTGAAGGCGGCGCCGCAGTTCTGGCAAATGAAGGTCAAGCTGCGCCTGGACATAACGGAATCGCCCGAAAAGATGCTTATGGACGATAGGTCGCCCAAAAGAACAATACAAGAACATTTTTTAAAAAGTCGCTAATTTTCAGGGGATTGGCCGCCCGCCGGTCAGTCCGTCCGGTAGACCCGGTGGTAGCGGTTGCCGAGGCTCGTAAGCACTTCGTAGCCGATGGTCCCGGCAGCCGCCGCCAGGTCGTCGACACTAATATCGCCGCCAATAAGCGTCACCAGATCGCCGCGGCGAACCGTGTGGTCAGGGAGGGCGGTAATATCGATTGCCAGCAGATCCATCGAAACGCGTCCAGCAAGCGGGCAGCGCGTTCCTGCAACGATGGCTTCGGCGCCCGGCGCAGCGTCAGTGGCGCTTGCCGCCCGCGGATAGCCGTCGGCGTACCCGGCCGCAACAACCGCAACCCGGGTCGCGTGTTTGGCGGTCCAGGTGGCGTTGTATCCGATGGTCTCTCCCTTCGGCACGGTGCGCACCTGGACGACGTGTGCGTGCAATTCAACGGCTGGACGCATTGGGTTGCTGCGGCCGGGTGTTGGATTGACGCCGAAAAGCGCAGCGCCCGGTCGCACCACGTCGCAATGAGCGCCGCTGCCGAGGAATATGCCTGATGAATTCGCAATCGAACCGGGAATACCACGGTAGAGCAGGCGTACGTCGCGGAAGAGCTGGATCTGCTTTTCGTTGAGCGGATGCTCCGGTTGTTCGGAACAAACCAGATGGCTCATCAACAGAGTAATGCCGTGATTTTCTGCGCGAATGCGCGGCGCCAGCGCTGCCGCTTCATCGGCTGATATGCCGAGACGGTTCATGCCGGTGTCGACGTGCAGCGCAGCTCCACCATGCCACTGGTTAGCGGAACAGAACGCGTCCCATTCCGCGAGCTCGACCAGGCTCCCGATTACCGGCCGTGCATTGATGTCGGCGTAGGCGGATGTCGTGCCGGGCAACAGGCCGTTGAGCACGTAGATCGCCGGCTCCTGCGCGATGCTGCGCAGGCGGCGAGCCTCACCAAGATCGGCGACGAAGAACGTCTTGCAGCCCGCATCAACGAGTGTGCGGGCGACCGGCTCGAGCCCGCACCCGTAGCCGTCGGCCTTGATCACTGCCGCGCACTCGGACGGCATGGCGCGACGCCCGAGGTCTTTCCAATTGGCTTCGATGGCAGGCAGGTTGATGGTCAGAATGCCACCGGCCTCGGCCGCGGAGGGACCTGGCTCAGTCGCGGGCCCCGCCGGCGCGGCCTCTGGATGCAGGTCAGGCTGTAATGCGGTTTCGGACATGACGTTTGGGTTTAGCCGCCCCGGCGTCGCCAGTCTATGCACACCCTGTGGCCTGCTTAAGTGCGCTCGGGCAGGTGGTTTTCACGCGCTAGCGAGGAGAAGCGGGTGACTGCGGCGTCGAACTGCATCTCCACGGTTCCAGTCGGACCGTGACGCTGCTTGCCAATGATGACTTCCGCCTTGCCATGCACCTTGTCGGCCTCGGCGAGCCATTCGGCAAACTTCTCGCGGTTGGATTCCAGCGGCTTACGCATCTGGTGGTAGTATTCCTCGCGATAGACGAACAGCACCACGTCGGCGTCCTGTTCGATCGAGCCGGATTCACGCAAGTCCGAGAGCTGTGGCCGCTTGTCGTCGCGGCTTTCCACCTGACGCGATAATTGGGACAAGGCCAGGACCGGAACGTTGAGTTCCTTCGCCAATGCCTTGAGCTTGGTGGTAATTTCCGTAATTTCCTGGACGCGGTTTTCCTGGCTGCGGCGGGTCGAGCCCTGCAACAATTGCAGATAGTCGATCACCAGGAGATCGAGACCGCGCTGGCGTTTGAGCCTGCGCGCGCGGGCGGCGAGCTGTGCCACCGAGAGACCACCGGTCTCATCCACAAAGAGCGGGATATGCTGTAACTCGATCGAGTAGTCCTTGATCTTCTCGAAGTCGCTCTCACTTATGCCGCCGCGCCGGATCTGATTGGACGGAATTCCGGTCTGCTCGGCTATGATACGGGTGGCGAGCTGCTCGGCCGACATTTCCAGCGAGAAGAAGCCGACGATTCCGCCGTTGACTGTGACAGTGTGACCGTCCGGCTTGACCTCACCGCGCCACGCCTTGGCAATGTTGTAGGCGATGTTAGTGGCGAGGGCGGTTTTGCCCATGCCGGGCCGTCCGGCGAGGATAATCAGGTCGGACTGCTGCAATCCGCCCATCATGCGGTCGAGATCGTCGAGGCCAGTGGCGATTCCGGATAATTTCCCGTCACGCTGGAAAGCATGCGCCGCCATGTCGATCGCGGTGGTAAGCGCCTGGGCAAAGCGCTGGAAGCCACCGTCATAGCGACCGGTCTCGGCTAACTCATAAAGCCGGCGCTCGGCGTCCTCGATCTGGTTGCGCGGGGAAAAATCGACTGGCGCGTCGAAAGCAACATTGACCATGTCCTCGCCGACCTGGATCAACGCGCGCCGGATCGACAGGTCATAGACCGTATGGCCGTAGTCCTCGGCGTTGATAATCGTGGTCGCTTCGGCGGCAAGCCGGGCAAGGTACTGACTGACCGTGAGCCCCCCGATATCGACATTGGCGTCGAGGAATGTCTTGAGCGTGATTGGCGTGGCCAGCTTGCCGGCGCGGATCAGGTCGCGCGCAAGTTGATAAACCTTCTGGTGGATCGGCTCAAAGAAATGCTCGGGATTGAGGAAATCCGAAACCCGGTAGAAGGCTTCGTTATTGACGAGGATAGCGCCCAATAGCGCCTGTTCCGCTTCGATGTTGTGCGGAGCGGAACGGTAGAGCGGGGCAGGTTCTGCGACCTGCTTGCGGGCTGTCGAATCAGCGAGGGCCATGGATGTCGGTGCTTACCCGGAAATTGTGGCATAGCACGCGTTTTGTTGCGGAAGCGCGTGTCGCGCGCGGTTATCCCGCAATTCACAAGCTGTATTGAACGGTGGGAAAGGCCGGTTTCTTCTTGACCACGCTCGTGCGCGCGCGAATGGACTGGCGACTATTCTCCGGCCAGACGCAGTCGCGGTCGCCGCGCATCCTCGACGGCGGCGAGGCGCCGTTCCTCGTGGGTTATATAGTCTCGCGTGATCGGTACGACGCCCTGCCGCTTGGTGAGCTGGATCTGCATCACATGCATGTTCTGCTCGCGGAACGACATCTCAGAGGCGGCGAGATAGAATTCCCACATCCTCACGAAGCGCTGGTCGTAAATGCGTTCGGCTTCCTCGCGGTGTGCCAGGAAGCGCTCGCGCCAATGCCGGAGTGTTTCGGCGTAGTGGAGCCTGAGAATTTCGATATCGGTGACAAGCAAGCCGGCGCGTTCAATTCTCGGCAGGACTTCCGACAATGCAGGGATGTAGCCGCCGGGAAAAATATATTTCGCGATCCAGGGATTGGTGGCGCCCGGCCCCTCCGAACGGCCAATCGAATGCAGCACCATCACGCCCTCGTCGGCGAGCAATTGGGCGCTCTTCTGGAAGAAAGTGTCGAAGTGATTGACCCCGACATGCTCGAACATGCCGACCGAGACAATGCGGTCGAATGGGCCGGTGACGTCGCGATAGTCTTCCAGCCAGAACCGGGCATGTTCGCTCAGTCCTTTTTCGCCCGCTCGTTCATTCGCGATCGCATGTTGCTCTTGCGAGAGCGTTACGCCCGTGACGTCGGCACCGCCGATTTCGGCAAGGTAGAGACCGAGCCCACCCCAGCCGCAACCGATATCGAGCACGCGCAAATCTCGGCCGATCTTGCTGGGTGCAAGTCTTAGTTTGGCTGCCAGGTGCCGTTTCTTCGCGATCTGGGCGTCGTCGAGTGATTGATCAGGTGTCTCGAAATACGCGCAGCTGTATTGTCGGTCCGCGTCCAGGAATAAAGAGTAGAGCCGGCCGTCGAGATCATAGTGATGCGCGACGTTACGGCGTGCTCGCGGACGTGGATTGAACTGGCTCAGGCGGCGGCGCAGATAGCGCAACAGCGCTTGCGGCCGTGCCCAGTGTGGAACCTCGGATTCCTGGCCGAGACAAATCGCGAGCACGTCGGCGATCGTGCCTTCCTCGACCACAAACGTACCGTTCATGTAGGACTCGCCGAACTTGAGCTCGGGATCGAGGAGAATTCCCCATTCAGCTTGACGAGAGGCAAATCTCACCGACACCGGCTGGCCGGTCCCATCGCCGAATGTGCAAACTGTGCCGCGCGAGGTCGTAACTCGGAATGTGCCCCGCCGGATAAAGGTCTTAAGCAGGAACCGAAGCAACCGATCCATCGGCCGCCTCCATCACTCAGTGGTCAACGCGCTACTGGCTGTGGATTCCCCTTGCCGCCCTATCAACGCAGAGGGCGCAACAATGTTTCAGATCTAGGTATATAATCAAAGTTCCGGGCCGCCAGCAATCCCGCAAAAGCGCAGCTTCGCCATTCGTAGGGTCACGGGTCACAACGAAGGAATAATGCGCTATCAAGGCGCAGCATTGTTGGGCCGGGTTGGGCAAAGTGCGGGCGAAAGGGTTGGCGGACTATGACATTGTTACGTTGTGGCATTGGCGCGGCGATCAGCATGGCGGTGCTATGCATTGCCGGCGTGGCCGGTGCGCAGGAAAATCTGGATCAGGGCAAGAGCGCGGCCCAACTATTCGCCGCCAATTGCGCGATGTGTCACAAGTCGCCGCAGGGCTTGGCCAAGGCTGGCGGAATTCTCGGGCTCGATAGTTTCCTGCGCGAACATTACACGGCGAGCAAGGAATCGGCTGGTGCGCTGGCCGCCTACCTTAAATCGATGGACACCGGCCCTGCCGCCCCGGCGCGCGGTGCCAAGCGATCCGCCAAGGGCGACGAAAAGTCTAAACTCGATGAGAAGAAAAAATCGGGCGCCAAGACGGGCGAGCAGAAGGGCACGGAGAAGAAGCCAGATGGCACCACGGAACCCAAAGCGTCCGAATCCAAACCCGCTGAGGCCAAGCCTTCCGACGCCAAGACTTCCGACCCCAAGCCTATCGACGCCAAGCCTTCTGATGGAAGGCCCGCTGACATCGTAGCGCCCGAGCCAAAATCCGGGGAAACGAAATCAAGCCCGCCCGCCGCCGGTGAGTCAAAACCGGCAGAGGGCGGTAAATCCGAGAAATCGGACTAGCAGTTGAAGGCGACTTACTCTTCTATCGGCTTCTTCTTTTTGCCTTTTGCAGCCTTCGGCGCGGGCTCGTCGGATGCAGCATCGCCCGCCTTCGTGGACGCATCACCTTCCGCTTGCTCACTGTCCTTGAGCGCTTTCGCCTCAGGGTCGAACATCGCTTCTGCGGCAGCTGCCGCCGCGGCGGCTTCCTCTTCCGCCTCGGTCCGGCGCACGGTGACATCCTCGCCACGGGCAATGCGCGCCGCTTCATCTTCACTGCGCGCGACCGTGACGGTGACCGATATTTCGACTTCCGAATGGAGGGCCAGCGGCACTTTGTACTGACCGATGGTCTTGATCGGTGCATTAAGAACAATTTGCGAGCGGCTAACTTCGGCACCACCGGCATTGAGAAGGCTGGCGATGTCGCGGGTTGACACCGATCCGAACAACTGTCCGGTCTCGCTCGCTTGCCGCAGGACGACATAGGTTTTGCCATCAAGCTTGCTGGCAAGCTTGCCTGCTTCGCCCTTCAATTCGAGATTCTTGGCCTGTAGTTCGGCCTTCATTCCCTCGAAACGTTTTTTGTTGTCGGCAGTCGCGCGCAATGCCTTGCCGCGCGGCAGCAGGAAATTTCGGGCAAAGCCGTCTTTCACTCGAACGATTTCACCCATTTGGCCGAGTTTGCCGATGCGCTCTAACAGGATCACTTCCATTGTCTTACTCCTCGATCTGAACTTCGGTTACGGTTGAGTTGATGTCACGAAAGGGCAGGCGGCCCACGCTTGCGTGCAACGCGTCCGCGCAAATCAAATGCGGTGTCGATGAGGCCGAGCAAGCAGACCGCCAGGATCGGCCACTGGATGAGAAAAACGGCGGCATAGGCCAGCCCGAGCAAGAAGGGTCGGATTCGCAAACCTTGCGTAATGGTGTGCAGCACCGCAAAGCCGAGCACGCCATAGGCGAGCAGCAGCGCTGCTGACGCAATACCGGCCACGATGCCAAGCATTCCGTCGACGAAACTCAGGGCGACGGCTACGGCGAGGGCCGCCGTCAGCAAAGGCGGAAACTTCAAGGCCGAAAGCTGCGGCCAGGGCCGAGCCAGCCTGCCGGAAAACTTTACGATGCGTGCGGCGAGCCAAAGGTTGAACAGATTGGTGATGGTCGCAAGAACGGCCGCCGCCAAGGGTATCGCGCTCACCAGAAATTCAATCAGCCGGTCGGACCGCGCTGGCATGCTTGAAGGCGCATCGGCTGGGGCGGCGATCTCTGCGCGCAAGACTGTATTGAGCGCGCCGCGCAACCCGGCACGAAAACTTTCGGCGTCCGTTCCGAAATTGGGAATGGCGGCGATTACAACCAGCGTGGCGAGAAGTGCGGCCCAAATCACCAGGCGCCCGGGCGGATACCATTCGAGCGCGGTCTCTTGCTGGCCTCCGGCTTCGTTGGCGGTGGCCGGGCGCGCGAGCATTGCGAGGTAGCCGAGCCACCACGCGGGAATGCCGGCGCCGGCAAGAAATGCAATCAGGAAAACGAGGCCGAAGACAGCACCCAAGGTGAGCGCGCCGGTCAGCGATGCAATAAGTGCGGCCCAGTGACTCCAGCCGAGGCCGGCAATCATGATCGGGAGCGGGGCGAGATAAAACAAGGGAACGGACAGCCAAATGCCGGACGTCACCGAAGCAAACAGCAAAGCTGCCGCGACGCCGGCACCGATCCCGATGATTGCAAACTGTATCTTCACAAGCTGTCCCGCTCCTCACTGAGCGGTTAGAGACGGAATGAGCACCCGCCCCAACCATCGGCTCCCGGATGGCTCCGGAAGCCTCGTTGTTGAATTACTGGATCACGTAAGGCAGCAGCCCCAGAAATCTCGCGCGTTTGATCGCCTGCGCGAGCTCGCGTTGCTTCTTCGCCGACACCGCAGTGATGCGGCTTGGCACGATCTTGCCGCGCTCCGACACGTAGCGCTGCAAAAGCTTGATGTCCTTGTAGTCGATCTTCGGCGCATTGGCGCCGGAGAAAGGGCAGGTCTTGCGACGGCGGAAGAACGGACGGCGGGCGCCACCAGCTTGCGAACCGAATGCCATGGCCTATTCCTCCACCGCTGCGACGACATCGACGACATCGACGTCATCGCCGCCTTCGTCGCGCCGCGGCCGACGACCGCCACGATCTCCACGATCGCCGCGGTCATCGCGGTCCCGATCCGATTTGCGCATCATCGCCGAAGGACCCTCCTCGAGCGCTTCGACGCGAATGGTGAGATAGCGCAGGACATCTTCGTTGAGGCGTTCCTGACGCTCGATCTCGTTGAGCGCAGCCGCAGGCGCATCAACATTGAGCAGCGTCATGTGCGCTTTGCGGTTTTTGCGAATGCGATAGGTGAGGGACTTCATGCCCCAATATTCATTCTTGGTGACCTTACCGCCCAGCTGCCCGATTACCCCGGACAACTGCGTAGTCAATTCCTCGACCTGCTGCGCGCTCAGGTCCTGGCGCGCGAGGTAGACGTGTTCATACAACGGCATGAAATGCCTTTCCCTTGTTAGTCCCATGGCCGTGACCCTGGCGCCTAGCCCCTCGAGCCCTTCGGGAAAGGCTCGAATGCTCAGAAGGCGGAAGCACGGGACGCCGGGCACATCGGCCCTACCGGATGTCCATACGGAATGTCGTGAACATCAGGCCGTCCGTTCAGCTCCCAACCAGGATCGACGGAACGCGCGGTTTATAGGGGCTTTTTGCGGAAATGCAAGGCAAAACGAGGGCTTTGGCCGTAGCCGCGCGCTGATTCAGGCATTCTGCGGGCCCCGACCGCTGCCTTGCAGGCGATCCGCGAGTTTGACCGCAAGATCGGCTCCTTCTTTGATCAGACGCGCGGTATCGGCATCCTGATTGCTCGCGCGTCGCATCGTTTCGAGCGCCTCAAGCAATCGGTCGAGGTTTTGCGCAAGAAAATGCTGACGAAACGCCGGATCGCTACGCGCGCGCGCGATATCGTCCTCGGTGACCAAAGTGCTCATGGTCTGGTCCGTGAAGGTTCAGCAGTAACCATACAGCGGAGAGCCTTGTCGCCTGGTTACTGGCAGTAGCGAAACTTGACAGATCCGATAGCGGGGTGTCTTTCGGCCCGATTTCGGTGTGGGACTTAAAATTAGCGGGCAAGACATGGCGGTTGCGTTCGTATTTCCGGGACAGGGCAGTCAGACCGTTGGAATGGGCAAGACGTTGGCGGCAAATTTCGCCGCCGCACGGCAGGTGTTCGAGGAGGTGGATTCCGCCCTGGGTGTAAAGCTCAGCACCACCATCTTTGAAGGACCGGCCGAAACACTTACGCTGACTGAAAACGCGCAGCCGGCATTGATGGCGGTTTCACTTGCGGCCACGCGCGCACTGCAAGCTGAGGCAGGGCTAGATCTCGCCCGCGATGCGCAATTCGTCGCCGGTCATTCGCTCGGAGAATACTCGGCGCTGGCAGCGGCCGGTGCTTTCACGGTGGCCGACGCAGCGCGGCTCCTGCGCACACGGGGACAAGCCATGCAAAAGGCAGTTCCAGTCGGCGTGGGCGCGATGGCCGCGTTGATTGGCCTCGAATTCGATGCGGCGTCTGCAATCGCGATTGAATCCGCGCAAGGTGAAGTTTGTCAGGCCGCCAATGACAATGGCGCCGGACAGGTCGTTGTCTCTGGCAACAAATCAGCCGTCGAGCGCGCTGTGGAGATTGCCAAAACAAAAGGTGCTAAACGTGCAATGCTTTTGCCGGTGTCTGCGCCATTCCATTGTGCGCTGATGCAGCCCGCAGCCGATGTCATGGCTGAGGCGCTGGCGAAGGTATCGGTGCAGCGCCCGGCTGTGCCGGTGGTCGCCAACGTATTGGCCAAGCCGATCAGCGAACCAGCTGAAATTGTGCGGGCGCTGGTCGCCCAAGTCACTGGTACAGTGCGCTGGCGCGAGTCGGTTGAATTCATGGCAGGGGCGGGCGTCACGAAGTTTTATGAGGTGGGCGCCGGCAAAGTTTTGAGCGGCCTCATCAAGCGGCTCGCGGAAGGTGTTTCGGTCAGCGCGATCGGTAATCCCGAAGATGTCGCCGCCTTCAAGGCGGGGAGGAACGCATAATGTTCGACCTGAACGGAAAGACCGCGCTTGTGACGGGGGCGAGCGGCGCGATTGGTGGAGCGATCGCGCGCGCGCTGCACGCACAGGGAGCAACCGTAGCAGTCTCGGGGACCCGAAAGGACGCCCTCGATGCGGTGGCCGCCGCTCTTGGCAGCCGCGTGCACGTCCTGCTCTGCGATCTTGCCGACAAGGATGCCGTTGAGGCGCTTGTGCCGGCTGCGGAAGAAAAAATGGAGAAACTCGATATTTTGGTCGCGAACGCGGGTCTCAATCGAGACAACCTGTTCGTCCAGTTGCGCGACGAGGACTGGGATAAGGTGATTGCGGTCAATCTGACCGCGACATTTCGGCTCGCGCGCGCGGCCGTCTCGCGCATGATGCGTCGCCGCTGGGGGCGCGTAATCGGTATTTCCTCAGTGGTTGGCTTTACCGGCAATCCTGGACAAGGCAACTACACGGCCTCCAAGGCTGGCATGGTCGGCATGATCAAGTCGGTGGCTGCCGAATATGCCAAGCGCAATATTACGGCCAACTGTATTGCGCCCGGCCTTATTGCTTCAGCCATGACTGACAAACTCAACGAAAAGCAGCGGGAGACGATCCTGGCGCGCATCCCCGCCGCAAAACTCGGTACACCCGAGGATGTCGCGGCCGCCGCAGTGTATCTGGCGTCGAATGAGGCCGCTTACGTCAACGGACAAACCATCCACGTCAATGGCGGGATGGCCATGGTCTAGCGTATGGTCCTGAATACTGACCGCTGGTTCTCGGTGCGGATCGCGTGCAAACAGGAGGTAGAAATGCAGGATTTTCAGGGCTTGCTCGCCCCGCCTCCACACGCTAGTCAACGTATTTGAAGTATGGTAACCGAGCTTCGGCCCGGCTGGGGCGGCCAATAGCTGACGTCACAAGCGATGTTCCGCGATTGGGGATCGTCTCATCACGTCAACCACGACGAGGCCATACCGCGATGGTTGCGATCTAGAATTGGATTGCAGCCCAATTTAAAAAGCACGAGGTTGGAACGATGAGTGACATTGGCGAGCGGGTGAAAAAGATCGTCGTGGAACACCTTGGCGTAGAGCCCGACAAGGTGACAGATCAGGCAAGCTTCATTGACGATCTCGGCGCCGACAGCCTGGACACCGTCGAGCTCGTGATGGCATTCGAAGAGGAATTCGGCTGCGAAATTCCCGACGATGCTGCCGAAACCATCCTGACCGTAGGCGACGCGGTCAAGTTTCTCGAAAAGAACGCAAAAAGCTGAGCAGGCGCCATACGCTGCTGCTCTCGCGTTGCTAGTCATTGCCCAATGAGCTGTGCGCAATACGGCGGCAGACACGTTTACGCAGTTTGCGCGGGCCTGACTGCGTGTGCGAGTGAATTCGCTCGGAGCCGTCCATGAGACGTGTCGTCGTCACCGGCTTGGGAATGCTCACGCCGCTTGGCTGCGGTGTTGAACCGACCTGGGCACGACTGCTCCAGGGCGATAGCGGCGCCAAGAAGATCGATACATTCGATGTGTCCGATATTTCCTGCCAGATCGCGTGCGTAATCCCGCGCGGCGACGGTTCGAATGGCACCTACAATCCCGACCAGTGGATGGAGCCGAAGGAGCAACGCAAAGTCGACCAGTTCATCGTCTATGCCATGTGCGCTGCGCGTCAGGCTCTCGATGATGCAGGGTGGCATCCGAAAAGTTATGACGAGCAGACCAGCACCGGCGTGCTTATCGGCTCCGGTATCGGTGGCATTGAGGGAATTGCCGAAACCGCGATGGCGCTGCATGAAAAGGGCCCGCGCCGTGTGTCGCCGTTCTTCATTCCGGGCCGCATCATCAATCTCGCCTCGGGCTTTGTGTCCATCGCGCACGGGCTGAAGGGGCCGAACCACGCGGTGGTCACCGCATGCTCGACCGGCGCACATGCGATCGGCGACGCGGCGCGGCTGGTTGCGTTGGGCGACGCAGACGTGATGGTGGCCGGCGGGGCCGAGTCGCCGGTCAATCGCATTTCGCTTGCAGGCTTCGCTGCGCTGCGTGCGCTCTCGACCAATTTTAATGACGATCCGACACGCGCTTCCCGTCCGTACGATAAGGATCGCGATGGTTTTGTGATGGGTGAGGGCGCCGGCGTCGTCGTTTTGGAGGCGATTGAGCACGCAAAGGCGCGCGGCGCCAAGATCTATGCCGAAGTGATCGGGTACGGTATGTCGGGTGACGCATATCACATTACAGCGCCAGCGCCGGACGGGGATGGCGCGCTACGCTGTATGAACGCAGCCATTCGCCGCGCCGGAATAACAGCTGGTGATATCGACTACATCAATGCGCATGGCACATCGACACCGCTTGGCGACGAAATCGAGCTCGGTGCTGTGCAGAAGCTTGTTGGCAATGCCGCCGGCCATATGTCCATGTCATCGACGAAATCTTGCGTTGGACATTTGCTCGGTGCGGCGGGCGCAATCGAGGCCATATTCTCGATCCTGGCGATTCGTGACGGGGTTGTTCCGCCGACCATTAATCTCGACAATCCCTCGGTCGATACGCCAATCGACCTGGTACCCCACCAGGCACGCAAGCGTGATGTCGACACCGCGCTGTCCAATTCATTCGGTTTCGGCGGAACCAATGCCTCGTTGATCTTCCGTCGATACGCGGCCTAGGAGCTTACGGCGGCGGTCCCCCAAGCTTTCGCCATAATCTTTTCTAACTTGCGCAAGCGGTTGATGTTTCTCCCGCGCGGCGGGACGATGATGCAAAGCAAGCTGACGACCGATACAGACAGCGGGAGCGAACTTTAGTGAATTCCAATATACCGCCGGGCGGCGACGCCAACGCTACGCCGGCCGGCAAGCCGCCAGTGCCACGCAGCCCGCGTGCGGCGCTCGAACCGGAGCGAGTGCCGATTCCAAATCGGCGTTCGCGGCGCGTGCGACATCCGCTCGTCGTAGTTGGAAATGCCGTCTTCACGCTGCTGGTCGTAGTTTCGATCGCGGTTGGTGCCGCACTGTTCTTCGGAAAGCAGCGCTTTGAGGCGCCCGGTCCGCTGGCCGAGGACAAGGTGGTGAATATTCCGCGCGGTCTCGGCATCCGTGACATTGCCGATCTGTTGCAGCGCGAGGGTGTGATCAATCAACCATATGTCTTCATGGGCGGCGTGATTGTGCTCAAAGCTCGCGGCGACCTTAAGTCCGGCGAGTACCAGTTCACCAAGCGCGCGAGCCTTGCCGATGTCGTCGATACCATCGTCGAAAACAAGGTCGTGCAGCACAGCTTCACCGTGCCCGAGGGCTTAACGTCAGAACAGATTGTCGCTCGGCTGTTGGAGACCGATGCGCTTGCGGGCCAAATCAAGGAAATCCCGCGCGAGGGTACCTTGCTGCCGGAGACCTATAAATTTACGCGCGGCATGACGCGCGAACAGATCATCCAACGGATGCAGCAGTCACACCGCCGCGTGTTGCAAGAGGTCTGGGAACACCGGATGGCTGACCTTCCGGTGAAGACTCCGGAGCAACTGGTCACACTCGCCTCGATCATCGAAAAAGAGACCGCACGGCCGGATGAGCGCACCCGGGTCGCTGCCGTTTTCGTCAACCGGCTCAAGGGCAAGATGCGGCTGCAGTCAGACCCGACGATCATCTACGGGCTGACTGGCGGCAAGGGGTCGCTCGGCCGGCCGATCCTCAAGAGCGAAATTGAGCAGCCCACGCCGTACAATACCTACGTGATTGACGGTTTGCCGCCAGGCCCGATCGCGAATCCTGGCCGCGCGTCGCTCGAGGCCGCTGCCAATCCTGCGCGCACAAAGGAACTCTACTTCGTTGCAGACGGGACGGGCGGCCACGTATTTTCGGACAACTACGCTGAGCACCAGAAGAACGTTGCGCGCCTGCGCGGCATCGAGCATAGCAATGGTTCGCTGCCTGCGCCGACCGTGCCTGCCATTGGTGGTCAAAATAGCGCACCGAACGGCGCCAAGCCCTAAGCAAGTCCGAGACTTGTGACGTTGCGTTCTCGCGGTTAAGGTCGCCGCACTTTTGTACAGGCACAAACACGAGATCAATTCCATGGCTCTGTCGAGCATGACCGGATTTGCTCGCAGCCACGGCGTCGCCGGCGATTACGCCTGGAGCTGGGAAATCAAATCAGTGAATGCGAAGGGTCTCGACTTGCGCTTTCGCCTCCCCCAGGGTTGGGACGCAATCGAGGTGCCGGCCCGCACCCGCGCCACCGAAAAGCTTTCGCGTGGGACCGTTTATGCCAATCTTGCCGTCGAGCGCAAAGGCGTACTGCCAACGGTGAAGGTCAACGAGCCGGTGCTCGCCGCGGTCCTTTCGACTCTGAAAGGCCTTTCCGGAAAAGTTGACGCTTCGCCACCGAGCCTCGACGGGATTCTTTCATTGAAAGGCGTAATTGAAATCACCGACGAAGATGAGCGCGAAGATGCTCATCGCGTGGGTGAAAGTGCAATCGTTGCGGGTTTCGAACAGGCGCTGGCTGCGCTGATTGCCATGCGCTGTGCGGAAGGCACAACGCTCGGCCGTCTGCTGTCGTCCAAATTGGACGAGATTGCGGGGCTTGCCGCGCGCGCGGAGGCTGCGCCCGGGCGCAAGCCCGAAGCGATCAAGGCCCGACTGGCAGATCAGGTGGCGACGCTACTGTCGGCGTCGGAACGCTTTGATTCAGACCGGCTGCATCAGGAGGCGATCATGCTCGCCACCAAAGCCGATATCCGCGAAGAACTAGATCGGCTTGCCTCGCACGTGGCGCAGGCCAAAAAATTGCTCGCCGACGGCGGACCAATAGGCCGCAAACTCGATTTTCTGGCGCAGGAACTGCACCGCGAATCGAATACGCTGACTGCCAAATCGAACGACGTAGAGCTGACCAATATAGGCCTTGAGCTCAAGAGCGTGGTCGAACAATTCCGCGAGCAGGTGCAAAACCTGGAGTAATGCGAGATGGCGCATAAACGGCAATCGGACAATGCCGTGACAAGGCGCGGCCTGATGCTGGTCCTGTCGTCGCCCTCTGGCGCCGGCAAGACTACGCTCACCCGCAAATTGCTCGACGAGGACAAGGGTGTCTCGCTGTCGGTGTCGGTAACGACACGCAAGATGCGCCCCGGTGAAAAGGATGGCCGCGACTATCATTTCGTTGATCGCAGACAATTCGATGCGATGGTTGAGAAAAATGAGTTGCTGGAATGGGCCGAGGTGTTCGACAACTATTATGGCACACCGAAGAAAGCGGTGATGGACGCGCTTGGCGCCGGCCGTGATGTTTTATTCGACGTGGACTGGCAGGGCACGCAGCAACTGCGCGACAAGGCGCCCGGTGATCTCGTCAGCATATTCGTTTTACCGCCGTCGATCCCCGAACTCGAACGTCGCCTGCACAAGCGCGCACAGGACGACTACGAGACAATTCATCGGCGCATGGCGAAAGCTGCAGATGAAATGAGCCACTGGCAGGAATATGATTATGTCGTGATCAATCACGACCTCGATCATACCTTCGCCGACGTGCTCGCAATCCTTGCAGCCGAGCGCGTCAAGCGTGACCGCCAGATTGGCCTCTCTGACTTTGTCCGTGGACTTCAGGCAAAGCTCTAGGCCGTCAATACGACCCGGCCCACAATCGTCCCGGCGCGTAACTCATCGAGCGTCGTCGACGCCTGGTCGAGCGGCCGCTCGACAATTGGCGGTGGTGCAATGTTTTTGGCTCGCACCAGGTCTACCAATTCGCGCGCTTCCGCCAGCGTTCCCGTCATAATGCCTTCGATTGCCATTGCCTTGAGCGGAAACATGGCGACTGCGGTCGAATAGCCGCCACCGATCAGGCCGGTGACGACGACTTTGCCGCCTTTCGCCAACACGCCGGTCGCGAAGTTCAACGACGCGTCGGAGCCTGCGAAGTCGCAAGCGGCGTAAATGCCGCCACTGGCTTTCAATAACGCCTTGCGGGCATTGGGATCGGAGGGATCGAAGGCCTCACGCGCCCCGGCTGCAAGCGCTGCCTCGCGTTTTTTGGCGTCAATATCGGCCACGAAGGGGGCCTCGCCATACATGGCGCGCGCGAGCGCCAGCCCCATCAGACCGACGCCGCCAAGACCGACCAGTAGCAGTGGTGCGCGTGCAGCACGATCTGACAGTCGTTTGAGCGCGGCATATGCCGTGAGCCCCGAACACATTAGCGCGCCAGCATAGGCGGCTGTGAGCGGAGCGTAGTCAATCAGATAGCGTGGATGCGGTACCAGCACATGGGTTGCGAAGCCGCCATCCACTGTTACGCCGAGATGGCGGGGCGCTGTGCAGATATTCTCGTCTCCGGCCTTGCAGGCGGCGCATTGTCCGCAACCGATCCAGGGATACACCGCGACCTTCGTGCCGGTGCCAGTGCCGGCATCCGGGCCCGCGCTTTCAATCACGCCTGCAATTTCGTGTCCGAGGGTGAAGGGCAAAGTACGGCCTGCGCGGACGTCGAGTGTCTTACCGTCGCCTAGTTTAAAAAATCCGTCCTGCATATGCAGATCGGAATGGCAGACGCCGCATCGCGCAATACGCACGAGCACCTCGCTGCCTTGCGGGCGAGGCGCATCGGTCACTGTCTGGCACAAGGGCGCGCCGTAGGCCGTCAATGATTGGCGCTGCATTTTCATTGCGTGCAACCTATCACACCCGGTTTTTCTGCTGGCTGACGAAAGTGCGCGCCAAAGCGACGAAACCGTCGACCGGAATTTCCTCCGCCCGCGCGGTCGGCTCGATACCCGCGCCAGCGAGCAAGGTGGCCGCATCCACACCGAGTGTCTTCAGGCTTTGCCGCAGCATTTTGCGACGCTGGCCAAAGGCAGCCTCGGTAACGCGCTGCAATGCGGCCGGGTCGCAGGCGAGCGGTTCTGGCCGCGGCGTCAGTCGCACCACGGACGACGTTACCTTGGGCGGCGGAACGAAGGCAGAGGGCGCCACATCGAACAAGATCCTGGCTTCCGTTCGCCATCCTGCAAGCACCGACAACCGTCCGTAGGATTTGCTGCCGGGCGATGCGACGATACGCTCCGCTACCTCACGCTGGAACATCAGTAGCAGTGAGTTATACCAGGGCGGCCACGGTTCGACCGTGAGCCAGCCCACCAGGAGAGCAGTTGAGATGTTGTAAGGCAGGTTTGCAACGACGCGGGCCCGTTCCGGACCAAGTTGCTCCCTTGGATCAACGGCAAGAGCGTCGCCCGCCACAATGTCGAGCCGGCCCGGGTAACGCCCGGCGATTTCCTCCAGTGCGGCAATCGCGCGCTGATCGCGTTCGATTGCGATAACGCGGCGGGCGCCGAGCGCAAGCAATGCACGTGTGAGGCCACCCGGGCCCGGGCCAATTTCCACAACTGTGATGTTTTCCAGCGGTTCGGCCGCCCGCGCAATACGCGCAGTCAGATTGAGGTCGAACAGGAAATTCTGGCCGAGGGATTTTTTGGGCGTGAGGCCATGGCGGCGAATGACGTCGCGTAGCGGCGGCAAGTCATCGATCTGCGCCATCTACTTCGCGGGCACGAGTGCCGGTGCGGTCGCCGAGAGGCGTGCGGCAAGTGTCAAGGCTGCGATCAGGCTGGAGGGGTCGGCCGTGCCTTTGCCGGCGATATCAAATGCAGTGCCGTGATCCGGCGAGGTACGCACAAATGGTAGGCCGAGTGTGACGTTCACGGCGTGGTCGAAGGCCAGCGTCTTGATCGGGATGAGTGCCTGATCATGATACATGCACAGTGCGACATCATAGGCCGCCCGCGCTCGCGCGTGAAACATGGTGTCGGCCGGCATCGGCCCCACCGCATCGATGCCTTCGTCCTGCAGGCGCTTCACGGCTGGAGCTACGATTGCAGAATCCTCGGCGCCAAGCGCACCTTCTTCGCCGGCGTGGGGGTTGAGGCCTGCAATTGCAAGGCGGGGCCGCGATATTCCAAAGCGCCGAGTCAGGTCACGCGCGGCAATCCGTCCCGTATCCGTTATCAATTCGGAAGTGAGCTGTGTCGCGACGTCCTTGAGCGGCAGATGGATGGTCACCGGCACGACGGCGAGTTCGGGAGACCAAAGCATCATGACCGGCCGCGTGGCGTTGCCGGTGGCCTCTTGCGCTAGTTTGCCCAGGAATTCGGTATGGCCAGGTTCGGCAAAGCCGGAGCGATAAAGCACGTTCTTGGCCACCGGGTTTGTCACAATCGCCGCGGCATGTCCTGCCAGCACGTCGGCTACCGCGCGGCGGATCGACTCGATGGCCGCGGGCGCACTCGAGGCGTCCGGCTTGCCGGGCATCGCGGTGACGGCCGTGTCGAGCGGCACGATCGGCAGCGCGCGCTGAAAGCATTCGATGGCTTGCGACGGCGTGACAGCACTTACCGCAATATCGACGCCAAGCAGGTGCGCGCGGCGCTTTATGAATTCTGACTGTCCAATGAGATAAAACGGCGGCAGTCGGAGCTCAGCGCGACGGCGCCAGAGATGGATCGCCAAATCCGGGCCGATTTCCCGCAGGTTCGCCCAGTGTCAGGGCGAGCGGAAGGGCGACGGGCTCGCTCATTGTTTGTTCTTGTATTCGATCATTGCAGATTTTCGGATTTCATCCAGAAACTTCTTGGATTCGGACTCAAAACGTTTGGTAAAAATCTGTTCCCGCAGTTCGCGCTTGAGCGGGGATTCAGTTGTGCTTTCTTTCTTGTTGCAGACCGCAAACATTTGAAGCCCCTGCGCTGTCACTTCCGGCGTTGTCAAACGGCCGACCTGCATGTTGCCAAGAAGATCTCGCAGCTGGGGTGACAGGTCGGCAGAACTGCGCGTAACCGGTTCGCGCACTGCGACGTCACGTAAGCCGCGCGCCATTGCAAGGCCCTCATTGCAAGAGACGAAGCGGCCGCGCAGGTTTTCGGCCTCGCTGCGTTTGGCTGCCATCGTGGCTTCGTTCGATCCACGCGCGACAACGATCATAACGGGGTAGAGGGTGTAAACGTAGCCAACCGCTGCCGTTTCGTTTTCATTGCGGTCCTTAAGCGCACTGGCGATGTCGCTGTCGCCGACTTGAAGTGAGGAGCTGTATTTGCCGCGGACGAGCTGTTGCCAGGTCAGTTCGGCACGGATGCGCGCCTTCACCGTATTCGGCGATACCCCGGCGCGTTCCAGGACCTGGCTGAATTGTTCCGGCGTGATGTGCTGGCGCGATGCCATGCCCTCGAAGGCACCGTTGACCTCGGCGTCGGATACCTCGAGCCCATAAACTTTGGCACGACTGATTTTGAGTTGATCGTCGATCAGGTCGTTAATGATTTCCTGGCGCGTCGGCGGCTTGTGGGAGGAAACCGTGACGAGCTTTGTGCGCTGCTGAATATCGAATTCGGTGATCGGCGAACCATTCGCGATGACAACGACTTGCGCCTGCGCGATTGATGGCGCGGCGAAGGCGAAGGCGAAGGCGGCGCCCGCCAACCATCGACGACATCTCACGCTTATTCCCGGCATCATAGTGTCCACTGTCTTATCCGATGGTGGTCCGGCTACTGTGTCGACCGCCCAACGCCCTGACTTACCGACGTGCCACCCAGTGTGCGCAAGCTCAACTGCAGCATGATCGTATGGTTGGCGGCGACATTTCCGCTATATGTGTAGTTCGTAATGTAGTTCAGGCCGAGGATGAGGCAATCGTCGACATAGCCCACTCCGACGCGGGTTTGATCGAACTTGCCGGCATTGATGTCGTAGCGCGCGGCACCTATCAGCACCCAGTTGGCGTCGAGCTTGACCTGGCCTGTTCCCAATACGCCCTGGCGCCGATCAAGAAAGCCCAATTCAGGTTGTGCTGCATAGTCGCCGTACATCACGCTGCCGCTCCAGCGGTCGAAGTTGGCGCGCGCTTCGAGTTCGGTACGCTTTACGTCGAAGGTGTCATTGGCGAAGCGGAAGCGCGAAATAAACGCGTATGTGCTGTTTGGCTGATAAGACACTCGCGCTACGTAGTCGGATGCGGTGGTATCGAGGCCGGTGTCGAGACCGGTATTGGTGGGCCCTCCCATCGCAAAGGAATTCTGGCCGAACAGGCTGTAGGATTGGCCGAACAGTGCATTGACGAAGCCGCCCTGATTAACTTGCGCGGTGTATTGCAAGCCGTAGTTGGCGCGGCCGCCGCCCTCGACACGATCCCAGCCGGAGAACTTGTCGACCCGGAACAGGTTGCTGTCGTCGTAGATAAGGCTTTGCGCGTCTTCGTTCGGAAAGCGTCCGATCTGCGTTTCGTTCGGTCGCACGATGATCTGCGCAATCGGTTCGATTGTTTGCGTGCCCCAGGATTGCACGTTGATGAAGGGATACCGGTACTCCAAACCAATCGTCGGCATGCCGCGAACCAGATTGCTGTCGCCGGTGTCGATGTAATTGCCTACGCCTGGATCGCTCTTGATTTGCATGGAAGCGGCATCGACGCGGACCGAAGCGAACGGCGTGAAGACCTGACCAAACTGGTCGGTGATGCTGCGACGCCAGTCTGCCTGGGCCGAAAAGCGGCTGTAAGTGCCGGGAACGCCGCGGAGCAGACAACTCGCCGACGTTTTGACCGCGGGATCGGCGGTCTGCGTACACGTACCGTTGTTGAGCGCGCTCTGCGTGATCGGGTCGAAGTTTGCTTCGTCACGGGTCAGGCTGGTGAAGTTGATCTTGTAGCCAAGCTCGCCGCCCAAAATCGGATGATCGAAGACGTAGTTGTAATCGACGACCGGATGGATGATCGGAATCTGGCTTTGCGCATCCGCTTCCGAGAAACCGAGGTAGTAGATGGTGCGCGCGTCGAAATAGCTGCGATTTCCTTTGCCTGAGAGGTAGAGCTGGGAGACGGCCTCGCTGGCCGGGTTTTGAAACGGGTCGAAGGTACGGTACCGCGACAGACGCGGGTTGTAGTCCTGCAGGAAGGTGCGGTCGGAGAGCAGGGTGCCGTCCCAGCCCCACACCCAGTTGTTGTTGAGCGCGAACATGCCCGAGCTTTCCAGGCTGCCGCGGAAATCGCGATAGCCAGGCGTCGTCGTTCCGTCGCTGCGCTGGAAATAATCCTTGTCGAGCTGGCGTATGCCCGCGGCGCGGATCGAATAGGCGCCGTTGATCAAGCGCTGGCGGAATTCACCTTCCAGCAGCGGGCCCTGCTTGGTCGTGATCATCGGTGCAAAGGTGGCGTCATAGTCGGGCGCCAGCGCCCAATAATACGGCACTTCGAACGCGGCGCCGTAGACTGAACTCGACGAGATCGCCGGCGTTAATACGCCGGTCTTGCGCTTGACGGTCGGATCCGGCGCTGAGAAGTACGGAAGCCATGCGAGCGGCGTGCCGAAGAATTCGAGGCGCGCGTCCTCGAAGTACATCATCTTCTCGCCCTGGTCGTGAATGATGCGCGCGGCCTTTACTTGCCACAGCGGCGGCTTCCTCGGATCGTCTTTGCATGGCGCGCAGGCGGTGTAGACGCCGTTGTGAAGGACAGTGAAGTTGCCGCTAGATCGCTCGGCGCGCGCGGCCGCCATGCGGGTCTGCTCGGGGGAATCGAGCCGCAATGAGTTGACGAACCCGTCACGATAGTCGTCGGACAGGTCCATGATTTCGCCGTAGGTTACTTTGCCGTCTTGCTCCGTCAGGCGGACATTGCCCTCGGCGTGCAAGCGCTTGGTCTTCTGATCGTAGATGACCCGGTCGGCCTCGAGCGTCGAGTCTCCGTAATAGATCTGGACGTTGCCCACGGCGGCCACGCGGTTATTAGCATAATCGTAGTTGATCTCGGTCGCCTGCACGAGCATCTGCTTCTGACCGGACTTCTCACGGTCGATCGCAATTTGGGATTTTTTCGGCGGTGGCGGGCGCTGCGGAAATTGCAATTCCTGCGCGGGCGCCGAGACAGGCGTGATTAATCCGCCGCAAGCCAACAGGCTGAGGACGGCCGCAAGTATTGCGGCGCCACGACGTTTCCGCCGCGGCGCTGATGGACGAGCGCTAACCAGCCCCGCCATCACCCGTCCTCCTGGTACAACAACGCAATAAACCCCGTCACGCCGCCGACGAGCACAGGCAGCCAAGCCGCTGCCACAGGGTGCATCAGCTCAGCTTTGCTCAAATCTTCAGTCACTTTCGATAAAACGTAAAGCAGAAACCCGGCCGCTACGCCACTTAAAACCATTTTTTGCACCCCGCCGAAGCGGAAGAACCGTAAACTGACGGCAGCTGCAAGAAGAACCATTGCGGCCAGCAAAAACGGACGGGCCAAAAGCTTTTGGAATTGTAATCTATAGCCTGAGGCGACCAGACCCGCGTGTTCCGCGATCTTGATATACGTTGGAAGTTCCCAGAAAGGGACAGTTTCTGGCGTAGCAAAGCTTTCCCGGACTTGTTCAGGCGTCAGGCTCGTCTTGAGCAGGTATTCCGCCTGATTGGCCGGCAGTACCCCCACCGCGTAGACCCTGGCGTTGCGCAGCCGCCACACGCCGGGCTCAAGGACGGCGGCCCGTGCCTCAATGCGCTGCTTGAAGCGGCCTTCGGTATCGAAGGTAAACACCGATACGCCGTTGAGGTTGATGCCCTGATCCCGGCTGCTAACAGCATTGATGATCGCCTGGCCGTCGTCTGTGCGCTGGCTGACCCATGAGGTGCCGCCGCTCCGGTTGGGAGCGTTTGCGGTTTGTCCGAACAGTTCAGACTCAAAACGCTTGGAGCGCTCCTGGAGTATCGCGGAGATCGGGTTGTAGATTGCGGTCGCTACGATGCCGAAGGCGAAGGCCACCAACAGAGCCGGCGTGACGAATTGCCATGCCGACACGCCCGCAGAGCGGGCGACCACCAGTTCCAGGCGCCGCGACAGATTGAGATAACACGACATGGCGCCGATCAGGACACAGAACGGCAGAATTCGCTCAACCACCTGCGGCACGCGATAGAACGACGTCTTTGCCACCAGTGTCGCCGACACATTCGGGATGTCGCCGGCACGGCGCATCAGCTCGATGTAATCGATCAGTGCGACCAGCGCGAAGATTCCGGCAAACACCACCAGCACTGCGGTCAGGAAGCGCAGTCCAAAATATCTCGCCAATGTCCCAAAAAAAATCGGCATGGCGTCACATCATGGCGTGGCAAAACGCCGGCTGATGCGCTCAGTGAGTGCTGTCAGCCAGTCGGTGATGAAGGCGGGTGGCTCCAGGATCAGACCGCGGCGAATAACATATAATCCGAGGCCGAAAGCGGCGGCCATCGCCAGATATTGCAGCGAAAGCAGCCATGGGACAGTTGCGCCGAATACGGTTGAGGCAAAGCCGATCAGTCGTAAAAGTGCGACGCCGCCGACGGCTCCGAGCATCGAGAGTGTTCGGCTTTGACGTGTCGTACGCGGGGCCCCAAGATAGGCATAGGCGATTATTACGACGGCGAGTGGATAAAACGGCGCCATCAGTCGGTCGTGCAATTCGGCGCGGAACTGATCGGGTTGCTCGACGTAGAACTGATCTTTCGGATCGGGAAACAGCAATTGCCAGAGGTAACGCTCGCGGATCGAATATTTCACCGCTTGTGCGCCACCAGCGAACTGCGAGAGATCGAACGCGTATCGGTCGAAGGCCACCATGGCCGGGTCGCGCTGTCCGGTCTCGTGCCGTTGCACGACGCCTTTCTGGAGAACCAGAAACGTTCCGCTGTTGTTATCGAGCAGTTCGCCGACCTCGGAAAGAACGGTGATGCGTTCGTTCGGATTGCGCCGGTCGTCAAGAAAAATGCCGGCGAGTTGTCCGTTCGGGCGCCGCTCGCGAATGTGAATGGTGACGCCGTTTTCGATCGCGGTGAAGCGGCCTGGCTGTACGATACTGCTCACCACATTGGCCCGCACCTCGGTCAGCCAGTCGCGTAACATACGCAGTCCTTTGGGCGCGAAATAAGCGCTGATCGCTCCGACCAGCAGCGACACCACGAGCGCTGCGGCTATAAACGCGCGAAACAAAATCCACGGCGACATGCCGGCCGCATTCATCACGATAATCTCGGAATCGTTGGACATCTTGTTGAGCACGTGCGCGACCGCGATCAGCAGCGCGATCGGCGCGATCACGAGGACGAGCAGCGGTATGATCAGCCCTGTGATGCCGACGAATACGAGAATGGTCTGGCCCTGGCTGGTCATGATGTCGATGTCACGCAGCGCCTGGGTAACCCAGATCACCGCGGTCAGGCTGACCAGCACGATCAGGAACGCGCCCAGCGTGGCGCGGAAGATGTATCGGTTGATAGACCCCATCCGCAGCATCATCCCCTGATCCGGCGCAAGCCAGATCCCGCGTTCGGCTTCCCCACCGGACGCGAAACGTTTCCAGCTTAAAACCCAACCCCCGTCAGATTTACCTTGATCGCCTGACAAAGTGGCCGGGCAAAGGCAAAGCCGTTGAACATGCACAACAAAATGTAAATGTGGCGGGGCGGGACACGGCCCCGGATCGCGGTTTTGGCGGTCGGTTTAAGGCATCTAAATACCGTCGGATTGGAAGGTTTTTCGTAAATTCTTGTGCCAGCCGCTTGGAAAAGCCTTGAATCCGGCCAATCGGGCCTTTGCAGAGGCCCGAGCAGCGGGCCATATGAGGATCGAAAAGCCTCCCGCGAACTGGCCCAGCAGGAAAAAGGACCCCAATCGATGACCGACGCCCTCAAGCTCGGATTTGGCAACTTTGCTGCGCTGGCCAAGGCCGGTTCAACGGGCGTCCTGGTGGTGTTCTGCGACGATGCCCTCAAATTTGGCCCTGCCACCCGCAAGGCCTTGGGTTCGGCCACAGATCTGGTCGCGCGTGCGGCCAAGGCTGAACGGTTCACCGGCAAGAAAAACGCGGCGCTTGAGCTGGTTGTCCCGGAGGGGCTCAAGGTCGCGCGGCTGGTCGTTATTGGGGTTGGCAAGGCCGGCGAGCTGAAGGCGAAGGATATCCTCAGGCTTGGCGGTCTCGCGATGGGCAAGCTGCCGACCGCCGCGAGCGATGCGACGATCTTTGCCGAATTGCCGGGCGGCGCCATGAAATCCGATCAGGTCGCGGATCTAGCGCAAGGCGTGCGCCTTCGCGCTTATTCATTCGACCGTTACAAGACCAAGCGCAAGGACGAAGAGAAGCCGCCGGCGACGCGTAGCGTCAGTATCGCGACTGGCGACATTGCGGCCGCGCGCAAGGCCTACGATCCCCGAGCCGCGATCTCGGACGGGGTCTTACTGGCGCGCGATCTGGTCAATGAGCCCGCCAATGTTCTCTACCCCGAGGAATTCGCGCGCCGCGCAAGCACGCTCAAGAAGCTCCGCGTTTCGGTCGAGGTGCTCGACATCAAGGCCATGAAAAAGCTCGGCATGAACGCGCTGCTCGGCGTCGGCCAAGGCTCGGCGCGCGACAGCCGCGTCGTGGTGATGCGTTGGAACGGCGGCAAGGCAGGCGATGCGCCGGTTGCGTTCATCGGCAAAGGCGTGTGCTTTGACACCGGAGGCATTTCGATCAAGCCGGCTGCCGGGATGGAGGACATGAAGGGCGACATGGCCGGGGCCGCCTGCGTCGTCGGATTGATGCATGCGCTTGCCGCGCGCAAGGCAAGGGTGAACGCCGTCGGCGTCATCGGGGTGGTCGAGAATATGCCGGACGGCAATGCGCAGCGTCCCGGCGACATCGTCAAATCGATGTCGGGCCAAACGATCGAAATCATCAATACCGACGCCGAGGGTCGGCTCGTGCTGGCGGACGTCATCTGGTACACGGCGCAGCGTTTCAAGCCGAAATTCATGGTGGATTTGGCGACGCTAACCGGGGCCATCATCGTTGCGCTCGGTCAGGAATACGCCGGGATGTTCTGCAACAACGATCAGCTTGCCGAACGTTTGACCAAGGCAGGCGCCGAGACCGGCGAGTTGGTCTGGCGCATGCCACTCGCGCCGGAATACGACAAGATGATCGACTCCAAATTCGCGGACATGAAAAATACCGGCGGCAGCCGCTGGGGTGGTGCGATCACTGCGGCGCAATTCATCAAGCGGTTCGTGGACGACAAGACGCCCTGGGCGCATCTCGATATTGCCGGTACCGGTTTTGACTCGCGTCAGACCGATATCAACAGAAGTTGGGGCTCGGGCTGGGGCGTTCGTTTGCTCGACCGGTTGGTGGCGGATCACTACGAGAAGTAGACGCCGACTTGGTGGCAGGGGCTCGCACATGACCGAGGTTCTTTTCTATCATCTGCAAAGACAGAAACTCGAAAACGTGCTGCCCGCATTGCTCGAGAAATCGCTCGAGCGTGGCTGGAAAGTCGCCGTGCAAGGTTCGTCCGAGGAACGCATCGATGCACTCGATGCGCATTTGTGGACCTACCGCGATGACGGGTTCTTGCCGCACGGCACCTGGCGCGAGCCGGAGGCTGCGCAACAGCCAGTGCTGCTGATACTCAGCGACAGCAATCCCAATGCCGCGACCGTTCGTTTTCTGATCGATGGAGCGCCAATGCCGCCCGATCCGCAAAGCTATCAGCGTATCGTCCTGCTGTTCGACGGAGAGGACGAGATGGCGGTGGCGGCCGCCCGCGAGCATTGGTCGGCGGTCAAGGAAAAGGGACTCGACGCGACATATTGGCAGACCGATGAGCAGGGGCGCTGGGCGAAGAAAGCGTGATGGGGGGCTGGCTGGGGATCGACTAGGCCAATGGATGACCAGCCAATGGCCGATATGGCTGGTAACCCTTTGGGCGAGCAAGACTTGCCGCCTGCCATGGTGATGACGCAAAATACGGTTTAAGGGACAAACAGATAAACCGGTCGGGGACAGCCATTTTGCCGCGCCATCGCGCCATCGTCGGTATTGCGATTGCCTGTGTCACCGCGCTCGCGGCGGCCGGCTGCAAGAATTCGGCGCAGGTGTTTGAGGACCAGAACGAGGGCGGCTGGTTTGCCAAGCCGGTCAATATGCTCGCCAAGCCCGATTGGGCGAGGCCGACGACCAACGCTGTCAACCTTGGCCCACAAGGCCCGGTCGCGCCCGAAGACATGGTGAGCGCCGACGGGCGTTGCGCAACGCCGACGGCGGCCCTCGCGCAAGCGGCCGAACCGGCTCCTGCCCAGCCGCCAGCGCCTGCCGATCGCCCAGTCGGCTCGGTCGCGGGCGATCTCGCCGGCGCACCGATGCCGGCAGCTACGAAAGCGTCTGCCGATCCCGGGTTACAGCGACTGGAGCCGGCCACGTCTGGACCAGTGGTGTCTGGCGGCATCGCCCTTGGCATGACCGAATGCCAGGCCGTTCAGCGTGCAGGCTCTCCCGGCAATGTGGCGATCGCAGCCGGCGAAAAAGGCGAGCGCAAGGTGGTACTGACTTATCTGAGCGGGCCCTGGCCCGGCATTTACACCTTCAACGATGGGCGTCTCAAAGTCATTGAGCGCGCACCTGAGCAGCCGAAGCCGGCGAAAGCGGCGCCAAAGAAGAAACCCGCGAAACCGAAGACCGCCAGCCACGAAATCGAACGCGCGGTGGTGCGCTAGCCGGTCACGCCGTTTCCAGCGCCGCGCTGGCGGCGAGCCATTCTTCTTCCGCCTTGGCCAGTGCAGCAACGACATTGGCGCGCGTCTTCGAAAGCTCAGCTGCCCGTGCCGGCTCGCGTGCAAACAGATCGCCGTCGGCAAGTGTCGTATCAAGTTTCTGAAGCTGGCGGGTGAGTTGCACGATCGCAACCTCGGCCTGCGAAATACGCTTGCGCAGCGGCGCCGTCTCCGCCCGCTTTTCGGCCGCGGCACGGCGGGCCTGTACCGGATCCCGTGCCGGTGATTTTGCGCCGACCGTAATTCCCTGGCTCTCGCCGGACAGCACCTGGCGCCGGTAGTCGTCGAGATCGCCGTCGTACGGCTTCACCTTGCCGCCCTGGACCAGCCACAGCCGGTCGGCGCAGGCTTCCAGCAGATAGCGGTCATGCGAGACGACGATCACCGCACCAGGATAATCGTTGATCGCCTCAATCAGCGCGGCGCGGCTGTCGATGTCGAGGTGGTTGGTCGGCTCGTCGAGGATGACAAGGTGCGGCGCGTTGAATGTTGCAAGTCCAAGCAGCAGCCGGGCCTTTTCGCCACCGGATAACGTCTTGACGGCGTTGTTGGCAGCGGGTCCGGAAAATCCGATCGCGCCGGCCTTGCCGCGCACTTTCGCTTCCGGCTGATCCGGCATCAGATCGCGGACATGGTCGTAGGGACTTCGATCCTCGTCGAGCTCATCGAGCTGATGCTGGGCGAAATAACCGACCTTGAGCGTCGCTGCGCGTGTCACCGTGCCGTGTTCGGGCGCGAGCCGGCCGGCGAGCAGCTTGACCAGCGTGGATTTGCCATTGCCGTTGGACCCGAGCAGCGCGATACGGTCATCGTTGTCGATGCGCAGTGACAGTCCTGACAGCACGGGGTGGCCGGGGTCGTATCCGATATCCACGTCGTCGGTGGCGATGATTGGCGGCGACAACAGCTTGTCCGGCGCCGGAAAGTGGATCGGGCGAACCTCGTCCAATACCAGCGCATTGATCGGCTGCATTTTGGCCAGCATCTTGATGCGCGATTGCGCCTGTCGCGCCTTGCTGGCCTTGGCGCGGAAGCGGTCGACAAAAGCCTGTAAGTGCTTGCGCTGCGCGTCTTGTTTCTTGATCATCTTCTGATCGAGCACCATGCGCTCGCTGCGCAGGCGTTCGAAGTCGGTGTAGCCGCCGCGATAGAGCGTGAGCTTTCGATTTTCCAGCGACAATATCTGGTCGACCGCGTTGTCGAGCAGATCACGGTCGTGGCTAATGACGATCATCGTCGCCGGATAACGCGCCAGATGGTCTTGCAGCCAGAGTGTGCCCTCGAGATCGAGATAGTTGGTTGGCTCGTCGAGCAGCAGCAGATCCGGTTCCGCAAACAATGTGGCAGCAAGTGCCACGCGCATCCGCCAGCCGCCGGAAAATTCCGAGCAAGGTCGCTGCTGATCGGCGGTGGAAAAACCGAGGCCGGCGAGGATCGACGCTGCGCGGGCAGGGGCGGCATGCGCGCCGATATCGATGAGTCGGGTCTGGATTTCGGCAATGCGGTGCGGGTCCTGTGCGGTCTCGGCTTCCGCCAGCAACGCATCGCGCTCGCGATGAGCCCTTAGCACGACATCGAGCAGGCTTTCGGGCCCGTTCGGTGCTTCCTGCGCCAGCCGTCCGATACGCCAGCGCGACGGAAACTCGACATTGCCTTGCTCGGCCGAGATATCGCCGACGATCACGTTGAACAGCGTGGACTTGCCGGTCCCGTTACGTCCGACTAGGCCAACTCGGGCACCGGGCGTAATGCGGGCCGAGGCATTTTCCAGCAGTGCGCGGCCGGCAATGCGGACAGTGAGATCGTCGATGATGAGCATGGCCCGCGCCTTTTGGCCGACCGCGCGGTGCGACGCAACCCCTTCGATACCCGGCCTTAGCCGATCGTGCGCAGGCCGCCTTGCCCGGTCTCGCGCTGGTAGATGATCAGATCGAAACTTGGCGTCCGGTCGTTGCCGATTGCGGCCGAGAGCAGTGCATGTGCCTGGCCCCGGTGATGCGTCTGGTGATTGAAGAAATGGTCGAGAGCCGGGGAGAGTATCTGCTCGATGTCTTGCGGATTGACCACTGTCCGGTAGCGGATTGCTTTGATGAGATCGTCTTCCCGCAAGTTCTGGATGTAGTTGCTGATGAGTTTATCTTCGGTGTGCCGTGCTGCGCGTAGCTGCACGAAATCGTCGTAGAGGATTGCGTCGAGGTTCGGCGGGACGTCACCTTGGCCGGTGAAACGGCGCATCCAGATGCGGTCGCCGACCAACAGATGATTGAGGGTACCGTGCAGCGACTTGAAGAAGGCGCCGCGGTTGGCGCGATAATCGGCATCCGGGATCTGAGCGGCCGCATCGTAGAGGCGCTCATTGCACCAGGTATTGTAGCCGGCAAACATCTGATAGCGGGCCAACATGTTGCGCTCCTGCAAGCAGTTTCGGGCTTTCAGGCCGGTGACCTTGCCGCCCGAAAAGCACCCCGGTATAAGCCGCGCGGCCCCGCTTCTCCAATGAAACTGCGTAAACTCTCCGATCAGTTCTAGTGAAGGAAAATCCGATGGCGCTCGAGCGTACCTTTTCGATCCTCAAACCAGACGCGACCGAGCGAAATATCACCGGCGCGATCAACGCGATCATTGAGAAGGCGGGACTGCGGATTGTCGCGCAGAAACGCGTTCGCATTTCCCGCGAGCAGGCGGAAAAGTTCTACGCAGTGCATCGCGAGCGGCCGTTCTTTCGGCGAGTTGGTCGATTTCATGATTTCCGGCCCAGTCGTGGTGCAGGTGCTCGAAGGGGACAATGCGATCGCTAAATATCGGGAAGTGATGGGTGCAACCGACCCGGCCAAGGCCGCCGTCGGCACGATTCGGAAGACCCACGCCAAGTCGATTGGCGAAAACTCGGTCCATGGTTCGGATGCGCCAGAGACCGCGGTGCGGGAAATCGCCCAATTTTTCTCCGAAAACGAGCTCGTCGGTTAGGGTATCCGGCGGCATTGCGCCGCACTTTCGCTATTGGGACCTCCCTTTTGGCTTTATAGGCTGATAACAAACCGATAAAACACATCATCGCCGCCGCCGATGGGCGGAGATGATCGATGGTGGAACCAGGGGGATGGAACTGTGGATGCTTTGATGTCCGAAGTGATGCGCCCGGCATTCTGGCTGGCCGCGGTGCAGATCATGGGAATCAATATTCTCCTGTCCGGCGACAATGCGGTCGTGATTGCGCTCGCAGTCCGCGCGCTTCCGCCGAAGGAACGCTTCTGGGGTATGGTTCTCGGCGCCGGCGCGGCCGCTGTCCTGCTCATTCTGTTTACCGGCATCGTCGCGACTCTCATGCAATTGCCCTACCTCAAGCTCGCGGGAGGGCTTGCGCTGTTCTGGGTTGCCGTCAAACTCGTGACGCCGCAGGCGCACGATGCTGAAGATACGCCGGAAGCGGTCGAGGATTTGTGGCGCGCGGTTCGCGTGGTCGTCGTCGCCAACATCGTAATGAGCCTCGACAACGTGATTGCCGTCGCGGCAGCTGCCAAAGGCAATTATTTTCTGCTTGGGCTTGGGCTTGCGGTCAGCATTCCTGTTGTCATTGCTGGCAGCGCCTTGTTCCTCGCAATTATCGAACGCTTCCCGATCGTCGTGTGGGGTGGTGGCGCATTGCTCGGCTGGATTGCCGGTGGATTGTTGCCCGAGGATCCGGTTGTTGCGCAATACTTTTCAGAGGCGACGGCAGAAATGCTGGACATTGTGTGCGGAATTGCCGGCGCCATTTTCGTCGTGCTGATGGGTCTGTACCTGGTCAAATCACGGCGCCTGCGGGAAGAGCCGGTATAGGCGGCACCTCAAAGCCGAAAAGGCGATTACGCGATGAACAAAGCGGTGCGGGGCGTCGGTTCGGCGGTTCGCATCGGGGCAACCGCTTGCCCGCACGACTGCCCGTCGACCTGTGCGCTGGAAGTCGAGTTGCTCGACGAGCGGACGATCGGGCGTGTCCGCGGTTCGAAGGACAACGATTACACGGCGGGCGTGATATGCGCCAAGGTTGCCCGCTACGCCGAACGCGAACACCACGCCGACCGGCTGCTGCATCCATTGCGGCGCAAAGGCGACAAGGGCGCAAATCAGTTCGAGCGAATATCCTGGGATGACGCGCTCGATCTCGTCGCCGAGAAGTTCGTGCAAGCCGAGCAGCGCTCCGGCGCCGAGAGCGTCTGGCCCTATTACTATGCGGGCACCATGGGCCTTGTGATGCGCGACGGCATCCATCGCCTGCGGCATGTCAAAAAGTACTCGGGCTTCCACTCAACGATTTGCGTCAATCCTGCCTATGCCGGTTATGCAGCCGGAGTAGGGCGCATCGCCGGCGTTGACCCGCGCGAAATGGCGAAATCCGATCTGGTGGTGATCTGGGGCACCAATGCGGTGAACACCCAGGTCAACGTGATGACGCACGCGGTGCGCGCGCGCAAAGAACGAGGCGCCAAAATCGCCGCGGTCGACATCTATATGAACGGCACCATGGAGCAGGCCGATCTGCCGGTGCTGGTGAAACCCGGCACTGACGGTGCATTGGCCTGCGCAGTTATGCATTGCCTGTTCCGCGACGGGAAAGCCGACTGGGATTATCTCAACAAATACACGGACGTGCCGCGCGAACTGGAAACGCATTTGCGCACGCGCGATCCGGTGTGGGCTTCGGCGATAACCGGCGCACCCGTCGAAACGATTGAGGCGTTTGCGCAGCTGATCGGCGAGCGCAAACGTGCCTTTTTCCGGCTGGGTTACGGGTTCTCGCGCTCGCGCAATGGCCCCGCCAATATGCATGCTGCGAGCTGCATTCCGGCGGTCACCGGTGCATGGCAATATGAAGGCGGCGGCGCGTTCCACATCAGCGCCGATATTTTCAAACTCGACAAGACTTTAATTGAAGGCCTCGATGTTTGGGACCGGTCCGTGCGCATGCTCGATCAGTCGCGCATTGGCGCCATTCTGACCGGCGAAAGCGAGGCCCTGCACGGCGGGCCGCCGGTCAACGCGATGATCATCCAGAATACCAATCCGGTTTCGGTTTGCCCGGACCAGACGCAGGTGAAACGCGGGTTTGCCCGCGAAGACCTGTTCGTCTGCGTGCACGAGCAATTCATGACAGAGACCGCGCGCATGGCCGATGTCGTGCTTCCGGCGACGACGTTTCTTGAACACGACGATATCTATCGCGGCGGCGGGCACCAATATCTCATATTCGGTCCAAAGCTGGTCGAGCCGCCGGGGGAATGTCGCAACAACCATGAGGTAATTTGTGCACTTGCCGCGCGACTCGGCGCCGACCATCGCGGATTCACAATGAGTCCGCGCGAACTGATCGACCAGATGCTGCAGGTATCAAAACGCGGAACGCTTGCCGAGATCGAAGCCAATCGGTGGATTGATTGCCAGCCGCCGTTCCGGCAGTCGCATTATCTCGACGGCTTCCCGTGGCCGGACGGAAAATTCCGCTTCAAGGCAGATTGGCCCAATGTACCGTTCCGCAGCCCTTACAAGAGCGGGCCCGTGGATGCCATGCCGCCCTTGCCTGATCATTGGGTCTCGATCGAACAGGCGGATGAAGAGCATCCGTTCCGCCTTGCGACATCGCCGGCCCGCGGCTTCCTGAATTCGACATTCAATGAAACGCCGACCTCGCTGACCCAAGAGCGGAGGCCGACGGTGATGATTCATCCCGACGATGCGGCGGCCAATGGGGTCGGCGACGGCGATTATGTGGTCCTTGGAAACACGCGTGGCGAAGTACGCCTGCACGCGAAGGTATACGATGGCGTCAGGCGAGGTGTGCTGATCGCGGAATCGATCTGGCCGAATTCGGCTTACGCCGACGGGTGTGGCATCAACACACTCGTCGGCGCCGATTCAATTGCGCCCTATGGCGGGGCTGCCGTTCACGACAGCAAAGTGTGGGTCCGGCGGCTGGCCCCGCAAGGTGTTAGCAATTAGCCCTTTAGCTTTTCGTCGATGCTGAAGCGGCCGGCACCGGTCACGAACAGCACGACGAGTCCGCCAGCTGCGGCGAGATTCTTCACGCCGAAGGTGTACTGCATCAACTGGACCGCCTGCGGGTAACCCCAGTAGCGATGCGCCGTCACAGTCGCGATAACGACGAAGAGAAGCCCAAGCAATGCGCCGTACCGTGTGCCAAGACCGAGCACGAGCGAAATAACGATGACCCATTCGGCTGTGCGGGCCAGCAAGCTCATCATTTCCGGGTTCACGTAGTTGATGGATGTGAGATAGCCAACATTTGGTGACCCGAACCAGACCGTGAAGAAAAACATCGCCGCGATCAGGATGCGTCCGATCAACAGTAGACTGTCAGTCATGCCGGTCGCGATGCCGTCGGCATGAGACAGCAGTGGATGTGATGATCCTTTAGCCATGGTCTCCCCCCAGTTCAGTTTGTTTTAGTCGATAATTGTTGCTTGCCTTGCAACCGCCGGTCAACTCCTTGCGAGGCGATTGTCGAGCGAATATCGCCCCGGGCCGTGCACGTAGAGCAGGAGAAGACCCCCGATGATGGCCAGGTTCTTGTAGAAATTCACCTGGTTGCCCACTCGAGGCGCGCCTTCCATGACCCAGAAATTATGCGCGATGAACAGCGTCAGGATTACGAAAATAATCAATGCGATGGATGCGCAACGAGTTTTGAAGCCGACGAGGACACACAATCCACCGATCAGATCGATCGCAGCGACCAAATACGCAATCACCACAGGCGCCAGAATTCCGGCAGTCATGCCGGAGAATTTTACGATGTTCGGGTTGGCCGTGTAGCCGGCGATATTGGTGAATTGCTGAAAGCCAAAAACGATGAAGACCGTAGATATCAAAGCGCGCGCGAGAAGCTGAATCGTATCGTTCATGACTGCCCCAAAAGTTGCGTTGAATAACTCGACGGTGAAACGGCTAGAGTTCTTTGCCGATCATGCGATCGAGCGAGTAGGGCCCACCGCCACGCAGTGAGATGGCGAAAAAGATGACCCCAAAAAGGACGAAGAGCTCCATCTGCGCAAAGCCGAGTGATCCCTTCACCACGAAAGCGATGACCGCCATTTCGATCGCTATTGCCGCAGCGAAAAACCGGGTGGCCAAGCCGAGAATGATGCAAACGGCGCCAATCGTTTCGAGGATGACGACGATGTGTCCTAACGGTTCGGCCGGGCCGATGCCGTATTTCACAAGCGATGGGGCGATCGTGAACTGTCCGGCCGCGAGTTTGCCCCAGCCGTGAAACAGGAGAGACCCGCCAGCGGCGATGCGGATCATCGGGTACCAGAGATCGGAAACGGCGCTGTAGAAGCCGGCTAGACCTGGGAAAATAAGTTTTGGTTCGCTGCTCGCCCGTCCATTCATGACGTAACTCCCCCAATTTTCTATGTGGCCACTCTGATTGGTGGCATCCCAACTATAAACACCGCACCCGGCGGGTGAATTCACGTTGTATTGAGAGGAATTCAGGGCGACGCGATCAGAGAACCGGCGTCCGGAACCGGCTTGCCGTCGATCAGGCAATGGCCATTCTCGACGCGGATTCGGCCTTCCGCAACCAATTTGAGGGCCAACGGGTAGATCCGGTGCTCGACCTTGAGCACACGTGCAGCGAGTGCCTCTTCTGTGTCCCCCGCCACCACAGTTGACCGCGCCCTGAGCAATAATCGGGCCGGAATCCATTTCAGGCACCACGAAATGCACGGTGGCACCGTGCACCTTCGCGCCAGCTTCAAGCGCGCGTTTATGGGTGTCGAGGCCTTTGAAAGCAGGCAACAAAGCAGGATGGATATTCAACATGCGGCCCTGCCAACGGCTGACAAACTCGGCCGTGAGGAGACGCATGAACCCGGCAAGACACACGATCTCGATGCGGTGTTTTTCGAGCATTGCCTGCATCGCACGCTCGAAACCTGCGCGATCCTTGCCGAACTGCGTGTGTTCGACAGCTTCGGTGGCAATGCCGGCCGCGTGCGCTACAAGGAGTCCGCCCGCATCGGCACGGTTTGAAAGTACAAGCGCAATTTCGGCGGGATAGGTCTTGTCTTTCGCGGCCTCGATGAGCGCCGCCATATTGGAGCCGCGGCCGGAAATGAGGACGGCGACGCGTTTGCGGCTCATGCGTCACCCGAGTTTGAGTTTGCCGTCGTAGACGACACGCGCATCGCCGGATGCCTTGATTATCTTTCCAAGCGTTACGGTTGTTTCCCCGCCGTGCGTAAAGGCTTGCGCGACCGCGTCCGCATCCTTCGGCGATACGACAACAATCATTCCGATGCCGCAGTTGAAAGTCCGCAGCATTTCATGTTCGGCAATGCCGCCTTCGTTGGCGAGCCACTGAAATACCGGCGTCACCGGCACCGCTGCGAGATTGATGCGCGCGCCTAGTCCGTCGGGCAATACACGCGGAATGTTATCGGGAAATCCGCCACCCGTGATGTGCGCGAGACCTTTGACGGCCTTGGTACCGCGGATCGCGGCAAGACATGACTTCACGTAAATCCGCGTTGGCGTCAGGACCGCTTCGCCGAGACTTTGCCCCGACACAAAGGGTGCCGGCGCGGTCCAGGATAGTCCGGTTTTTTCGATGACCTTGCGCACCAGCGAATAGCCGTTGGAGTGTACGCCGGTCGAGGCAAGACCCAGGATGACATCGCCTTCCGCGATGTCGTTGCGTGGCAACACGCCATCGCGCTCGACAACGCCAACGGCAAAACCAGCGAGGTCATAGTCGTCGCCTTGGTAGACGCCCGGCATCTCGGCTGTCTCGCCACCGATCAGCGCGCAACCCGCTTCGCGACAGCCGAGACTGATGCCGGCCACGACGGCGGCGCCCACCTCCGGCTCGAGCTTGCCGCATGCATAATAATCCAGGAAGAAGAGCGGCTCAGCGCCTTGCACCACCAGGTCGTTCACGCTCATCGCCACCAGGTCGATGCCGATGGTGTCGTGGCGGCCGGTGTCTATTGCGATCTTGAGCTTGGTGCCGACGCCGTCTGTTGCCGCGACGAGGATCGGGTCGCGGTAGCCCACCCGTTTGAGGTCGAAGAGTCCGCCGAAGCCGCCAATTTCAGCGTCGGCGCCGGGGCGGGCGGTCGCGCGCACCAGTGGCTTGATCAGGTCGACCATCCGGTTGCCGGCGTCGATATCAACCCCGGCCTGCGCGTAAGTGAGACCGCGCGGTTTTTCTGCCATTATAAGTCCTCGTCCGCGCCGGGTCGTACGTTGGAATCGCAAGTCGCGCAATGGTCCAACCATCGTTATACTCCACCGATGGGATGGGCGCAGTTCCGCTCCGATGGGCCGGGCGGCGTCCGCGAGCCGGGATTGCCTTGAGTATTCCGAACCTCATTACGCTGGGGCGCATTCTGCTGGTGCCGATCGTGGTCTGGGCGATCTCGACGCCCGGCGCCATGTGGATTGCGTTCGTGTTGTTCGTGGCGGCCGGGATCAGCGACGCGGTCGACGGGTTCCTGGCCAAGCGTTTCGCCATGACCACCGAGCTGGGCGCCTATCTCGATCCGCTGGCCGACAAGGCGCTGATCGTCTCGATCTACATGACGCTTGGGATCAACGGGGATATCCCGCGCTGGCTCGTCATTCTGGTGGTGTCGCGCGATATCATGATTGTCGGTGCGTTCATGCTGTCCTGGCTGATCGGCAGCCCACTCAAGGTCAAACCATTGGTTGTTTCCAAACTCAATACCGCGGCACAGATCGTCTTTGCATGCGTGGTGCTGGGCACGCTTGGCTTTGACTATGAACTTCCGAGACTCACGCTCGCGCTCATGGTGCTGGTCGCGGCCCTCACGTTGTTATCGGTGGCGGCCTACGTGGCTGAGTGGGTGCGCCACATGAATTCCACCGCTGCCAAACCATGAGCCCGCGCGCAACATCGCGTCGACGCCGCGAATTTGCCGCAGGTGGCCGAGATGCCATCCAGCGCCAGGTCATTTTCTGGCTGGGCGCGTTCGTCGTGGTCGTGCTGGCTCTGTGGTTACTCAGCGAGATCCTGCTGCCGTTCGTCGCAGGCCTTGCGATCGCCTATTTGCTCACGCCGCTCACCGATCGTCTCGAGCGCGTCGGCGTCAACCGGCTCGCTTCGGCGTTGCTCATTATAACGGTCGTTGTGTTGCTGTTGGTCTATCTCATCTTGCTTGTCGCGCCGATCCTCGGTGGGCAATTGTCGTCCTTCATCGAGAGCGTGCCAGGTAACGTGACGAAATTGCAAACGCTGTTGAGCGATCCAAGCCGCCCCTGGATCCAGAAACTTTTGGGCGCTGGCTTCAATGCGGACAAATCGATCGGCGATCTGGTGACTCAAGGCGTCGGTTGGCTCACCTCATTTCTGCACTCGTTGTGGTCGGGTGGACGTGCGCTGGTGTCGCTGTTCTCGCTGATCGTTGTCACCCCGGTCGTCGCGTTTTATCTCATCTACGATTGGCATCGCATGATCCGCACCGTGGATGGCTGGATTCCGCTTGCGCAGCGGCGCACCGCGCGAATGCTTGCGATCGAGATCGATGCAGCGATTTCGGGCTTTGTGCGGGGACAAACCGGGGTGTGTCTGATCCTCGGCTCATTCTATGCATTAGCCCTGACACTGACCGGCCTCAATTTTGGTCTACTGATCGGCCTGATTTCCGGTCTTATAACTTTCATTCCCTACGTCGGCTCGATGACCGGGCTTGTGTTGTCCCTCGGTGTGGCGATTGCGCAGTTCTGGCCAAATTATGGACCGATTCTGACAGTGCTTGGCATTTTCCTGGTTGGCCAATTCGTCGAAGGCTATGTGCTGTCCCCGAAGCTGGTGGGCGAAAGTGTCGGCCTGCATCCGGTATGGCTGATCTTCGCGCTGCTTGCCTTCGGCTATCTGTTTGGGTTCGTCGGTCTGTTGGTGGCCGTCCCGCTCGCCGCCACGATTGGCGTCCTTTGCCGGTTTGCGCTCCGCCGCTATCTGCAAAGTTCATTTTACACAGGCGAGGAAACGAGTTGAGCGACATGAGCAGTTCATTGGCTCCGCGTCAGCTTGTGCTCGCGCTTGATCATTCCGTCAGTTTCGCACCTGAGGATTTTCTGCGTGGCCCCTCGAACGCGGCGGCGCTGACTCTGGTCGAGCGCTGGCCGGATTGGCCGGATCGGATCGTTGCCATGGTCGGTCCGGAGGGCTCGGGCAAGAGTCACCTTGCTTCGATCTGGGCGGACATTACCGGCGCACGCGTATTGTCGGCAAAATTATTGCCGGTCACCGATCTCCCGGCGGCTTTCGTTACCGGTGCACTGGTGCTTGAGGATCTGGAATTCGCGGGGCTGGACGAGCGCGCTTTGTTTCATTTTCTCAATCTCGCGCGCGAGCACCGCGCCTTCGTTCTCATTACATCTCGCTCTCCGCTATCGACATTCCCGGTGGAGATCCGGGATCTCGCTTCTCGGATGCGCGCGTTACCGGGCGTTACGTTGACATCGCCGGACGACACTTTGCTGCGCGCATTGATGGTCAAGCTCGCGGCCGACCGGCAAATTGCGATGGACGAGACGCTGGTCAATTACCTCGCCAACCATATTGAGCGCTCATTTGCGGCCGCACGTGCCGCAATCCATCGGTTGGACGAGGAAGCCATGCGCCAGCATAGGCCGGTGACGCGGGCGCTGGCCGCAGAGCTGTTTCGCACTCCTTAACGCAGCTGTGCCATCATCCTTGACGGGACCGGCAGTTCAGGCGCGAACTGTCATCCACCGGCCATTTTTGTCGGCTAAAGGTTCAATCTTTCAGGCATTGTTTACAATGGCGGATCGCGCACAAGCTATTGCCCAGGTTGAGGAAATTGTCCCCGCCGTAGATCGGGCCGGGGTAGTGACCCCTATTCAAAGCCTGGCGTCGAGCCCGGAACGTTTCATAAACCGCGAATTATCATGGCTGCACTTTAACCGGCGCGTGCTGGAAGAGGCGGCCAACGAACAGCACCCTTTGCTTGAGCGTGTGCGCTTCCTCTCGATCTCCGCCAACAACCTCGACGAGTTTTTCATGGTGCGCGTTGCCGGCCTCAAGGGCCAGCAGCGACAGGGCATCACGACCCAGAGCCCGGACGGGCTTACGCCCTCTGAACAACTGACGCGGATCGGCGAAGCCGTTTCTCAGCTCGCCAGCGACCAGCAGAAACGCTGGCTCGAGATTCGGCCGGCGCTCGCGGCGGCCAATGTTGTGCTGGTTGAAGGAAGCGACCTCAAGAAGTCCGGAACGTCATTGGCTGGAGGAGCACTTTCTCACCCACGTATTCCCGTTGCTGACGCCGTTGGCCATCGATCCCGCGCACCCATTCCCGTTCATTCCCAATCTCGCCTTCTCCATAGCGTTGCAGCTCGCGCGCGTGAAAGACGGCAAGGCGATGAACGCGCTGATCCGCATGCCGCAGAAAATTGAACGTTTCATCCGGCTGCCAGGCAGCGGCGATCACGCCATTCGCCTGATTACGCTCGAGGAAGCGACTGCGTTGCATATTGGCCGGCTTTTCCCGGGCTACACCGTGAAGGGGCAGGGCGCGTTCCGCGCCATCCGCAACTCGGAAGTTGAAATCGAGGAAGAGGCGGAAGATCTCGTTCGGCTCTACGAGACCGCGCTGAAGCAACGTCGCCGCGGTTCGGTGATCCGGCTTGAGCTCAACGCCACCATGCCCGTTGAGCTGCGGAGCTTCGTGCAGCGCGCCTTGGCGGTCGCCGATGATGAAGTCTTTCTGGTTGATGGCGTGCTGGCGCTCAACGATTTGTCGCAGCTCACCAGGCTCGATCGCCCTGATCTCGAATTCGTACCCTACAATCCGCGCTATCCCGAGCGCATCCGCGATCACGGAGGCGACTGTTTCGCGGCGATCCGCCAGAAGGATCTGGTTGTCCACCATCCCTACGAATCATTCGACGTCGTGGTTCAGTTCCTGCAACAGGCAGCGCGCGATCCCAACGTCGTGGCGATCAAGCAGACGCTCTATCGCACGTCTGCGGAATCACCGATCGTAAAGCAGTTGGTCGAAGCGGCCGAGGCCGGCAAGTCGGTCACGGCGCTGGTCGAACTCAAGGCGCGTTTCGATGAGGAAGCCAATATCCGCTGGGCCCGCGATCTCGAGCGCGCCGGCGCTCAGGTCGTCTACGGCTTCATCGAGCTCAAGACCCACGCCAAACTGTCATTGGTCGTGCGCCGTGAAGCAGGAGAACTTGCGACCTACGTGCATGTCGGAACCGGCAACTATCATCCGGTGACCGCGCGCAGTTATACCGATCTGTCGTTTTTTACTGCCGAGCCGGTTATCGGCCGCGACGTTGCGCGCGTGTTCAATTACATCACCGGCTACGCCGAGCCCGCAGAACTTGAGCGCATGGCAATCTCGCCCATCAATCTGAGAAAGCGAATCCTCGATCACATTGCGCAGGAAATTGCCCACGCCAAGTCAGGGAAACCCGCGTCCATCTGGATGAAGATGAATTCGCTCGTTGATCCGGGAATTATCGATGCGCTTTATGATGCATCGGCTGCGGGCGTTTCTGTCGACCTCGTGGTGCGTGGCATATGCTGTCTGCGACCCGGCGTGCCGGGCCTTTCGGAAAACATCCGCGTTAAGTCGATCGTCGGCCGCTTCCTCGAGCACGGCCGCATCTACTGCTTCGGTGCCGGTCATCCGCTGCCGCACCCGAAAGCGGCCATCTACATTTCATCGGCCGACATGATGCCACGCAATCTCGACCGCAGGGTCGAGGTACTTTGTCCGATTCTCAATGCCACCGTGCATGAGCAGGTTCTCGGCCAGATCATGGTCGCGAACTTCAAGGATAACGAGCAAAGCTGGAAGCTCTTGCCGGATGGAAGTTCCACGCGCATAAAGGCCGCCCCGGGCGAGGAACCCTTCAACGCCCACAAGTATTTCATGACCAATCCGAGTCTGTCGGGCCGTGGAAAATCGCTCAAGGAATCGTCGCCGCGCAGCCTTATACGCCGCCTCATCGAAGGCGCGTAAGCGCTCGCCTGCGATTACGCCATCCGCCAAAGGTCGCCTCGATCACGGGCCACCGGTTGCTGTCATCGATATCGGTTCCAACTCGATCCGCCTCGTGATCTATGAGGGGCTGACGCGCGCGCCGACGCCAATCTTCAACGAAAAGGTGTTGGCCGGCCTCGGACGCCAGGTTCAGTCGACGGGCTTGCTGTCGGCTGATGCCATCGACGCAGCACTCGATGCCCTGCGGCGCTTTCGCGCCCTGTGCGATATCCTGCATGTGCGCCGCATCTGGGCGATTGCAACCGCGGCTTGCCGTGACGCGCGCAACGGCCGCGCGTTCATCGCCGAAGCCGAGCGGATTTGCCGCACCAGCATTACGATCCTGTCAGGGAAGCGCGAAGCGCATCTGACCGCGCTTGGGATTGTCTCTGGCATCCACAAGCCGGATGGAATTGTCGGCGATCTCGGCGGCGGGTCGCTCGAACTTGTCGATGTGCATGGCTCGCGCGTGCGCAGCGGAGTGACATTGCCGCTCGGCGGGCTTGCGCTTCAGGACATCACCGGAAAATCGCTCAAGAAGGCGGAGAAATTCGTCGAGGAAGCGTTCGAAGAACTGGACATGTTGCACGACGGAGAGGACCGCACGTTCTACGCGGTTGGCGGCACGTGGCGCGCGCTGGCGCGGCTGCACATGTGGCAGACCGGATATCCGTTTCACGTCATGCACAATTACCGGATTTCGGCGCGCGAAGCGCAGGAATTCTCCCGGCTTGTGCATCACGTCGATACCGAGACGCTGTCCAAGATCGAGGTGGTGAACGCAGCCCGCCGGCCTTTGCTGGCCTATGCCGCGCTCGTGATGGAAAACCTGGTGCGCACGATCAAGCCCAAGCAGGTCGTCATTTCGGTGCTCGGCGTGCGTGAGGGGCTTCTGTATTCGCTACTCAATCCACGCGAACGGGCGCGCGATCCCTTGATCTCGGCGGCTGCCGATCTCAACGTTTTGCGCGCGCGATCGCCGCACCACGGCGAGGAGCTGATTGCCTGGACCGACCGTCTAATGACGTCGTCCGGCCTGGAAGAGACGGCCGACGAGCGTCGCCTGCGTCACGCCGCATGTCTGCTTGGCGATATCGGGTGGCGCGCTCACCCGGATTACCGCGGCGAGCAGTCGATGAACATCATCGCGCACGGTGCCTTCGTCGCCATTGATCATCCGGGTCGCGCCTATCTCGCTTTGTCGGTCTATTTCCGTCACGCCGGTTTGAGCGAAGAGGACCTTTCACCGCGTTTGCGCGAACTTGCCACCACGCGAATGTTGGACCGCGCGCGCGTCCTCGGGGCGGCGATGCGGGTCGCGTATATTCTCACCGCCGGGCAAAGCGGCGTGCTGCCGAAGACGCCGATGCAGGTCAAGCGTGGCAAGTTGATACTCAAGTTGCCTGGTGCCTACCGCAAGCTCGTCAGCGATCGTCTGGCCGGCCGTCTCCGCCAGCTTGCTCGTCTTATCGGCCGCGATCCCGTGATCGAGAGCTAGGTCTTTTCGACGGTCACCACGCGGCCTTTGTCGACCGCAAGCGCCAGGCGTCCGTGTTTGAGCGCCAGCGCCTTCTCACCGAACAATTCGCGGCGCCAGCCTTTCAGCGCCGGTATGTCGGCTTCGTCGTCGGCGGCAATGCGGTCAAGATCATCGACCGTCGCAATGACTTTTGCGGCGACGCCATGCCGTTCGGCGGTCATCCGCAACAACACCTTGAGCAGTTCTACGGTCGCGGCACCGTTCGGCGCCGGCCGGAAGCGTTCGAGCCGTGGCAATGTCTTCTGGTCGCGCTCGAGTCCGCGTTTGACGGCTTCGATGATCTGGTCGCCCCAGCGCGAGCGCTCGAAGCCTTTCGGGAGCGAGCGCAAGTGGCTCAGCCGCTCGATCGTGATGGGGGCCTGCACCGCAATGTCGCCGATTACCTCGTCCTTGATCACGCGACCGCGCGGGACATCGCGCGTCTGCGCTTCGCGTTCCCGCCAGGCGGCAACTTCAATCAGCACCGCCAACTCCTTCGGTTTGCGCACGCGGCTCTTGAGCCGCTCCCATGCGCGCTCCGGATCGGCGCGATAGGTTTCGGGCGAGGTGAGGACGTCCATCTCAGCCTCGACCCAACTGCTGCGCCCGCGCTTTTCGAGGTCGGCGGCGAGCGCCAGATAAACATCGCGCAGATGGGTCACGTCAGACAAGGCGTAGGTGACTTGCGCATCGCTCAGTGGCCGCCGCGTCCAGTCAGTGAAGCGGTGCGATTTGTCGAGCGTGTCGCCGGTGATGCGCTGGACCAGTTGGTCGTACGAGATGGAATCGCCGTAACCGAGCACCATGGCGGCGACCTGAGTGTCGACGATCGGATGGGGGATCGTCTGGGCCATGTTCCAGACGATTTCGATGTCCTGGCGTGCAGCATGAAACACCTTGATCACGCCTTCGTTTTCCATCAGGGCGAAAAACGGCGCGAGATCGATACCGGTCGCCAGCGCATCAATGACGACCGCTTCCTCGGGCGACGCCATTTGCGCCACGCACAGCAGGGGGTAGTAAGTCGTCTCGCGCAGAAACTCGGTATCGACGGTCACGAACGGATGCCGCGCCATGCGCGAGCAAACCGCGGCAAGCTCCTCGGTGGTGGTGATCAGGTCCATTGCGGGGGCGAGCCTAACCCGATCCGGGTCTGTCATGGCAATTCGTCTTGCACGTGATCGCAAACGGTGGGCAACGGATTATGCACCATGTTTCAGAGGCCTCGGACGCGGGGCATGTGGATGAATTCCCAGGGGCTTGGCATAGCCGGTACGGGCACCTCGATCACGGTTGGCTCGCGCCGCGTGAAAGCTTCGCGCAACGCCAGGCGCAGTTCGTCGGGTCCGCTTGCACGCCGGCCAGCCGCACCGAAGCTTTCGGCGTATTTCACGAAGTCGGGATTCGCAAGGTCACAGGCGATCAGCCGGTTGCCGAATTGTTCTTGTTGGATGCGGCGCACGTTTCCGAAAGCGCCATCGGCAAAGACCACTGCGACAAGCGGTATACGGTGCCGCATGGCGGTGGCGAGTTCATTGCCGGTATAGAGGAAGCCTCCATCCCCATTGATCGAGAGCACCGGTACATCCAGCCTTGCATGCTGCGCGCCGAGCGCGGTGGCATAACCCCAGCCCAGATTGTCCTGATAGCCCGGTGAGAGAAACGTGCGCGGTTTGTAAACGGGGAAAGCGAGGCGGGCGGCAAAGCCGATCTGGGTGACTTCGTCGACATAGATGCCATCCTCCGGCAGCTCGGCGCGGATCGCGTCGAGAAACGCCAGCTGCGGCGCGATCTTGTTGAGTCGCTGCCGGAGTTGCGCCTGCCGGTCCTGCATCTCGTGGCGTCGCGACGCCCGCCGTATGTTGAATTTGGCGAGTTCATCGATGAGCGATCTCAGGATGGGCGCGGTATCGCCAATCAGTGCCACGTTGGGCCTGTGCAAGCGCGCAGGCTGTTCCGGATCGGCATCGACGCGCACGATCTGCAAATTCTTGTCGATGCCCCATGCCGTCAGCGGCGTATGCAGCCGCGTTCCCACCGCAAGAACCGCATCTGCTTCAGCCCACAAATCGCGGCCCAGCGGCAACGTCACACTGAGCGGATCGCGTGAGTCGAGTACGCCGCGGCCGCGTCGATAGCCGAGCACAGGCGCTTGCAGCATGCTTGAGAGCAACGTCACTTCGAGCGATGCATCTTGCGCCCCGCCACCTGCCACGATCAGGACGCGCTTGGCTTTGCCGAGAAGCTTCGCGGCGGTACGCACTTTGTCACTGTTGATCTTCGGGACCTGTGCGGGCGAGGGCGGTACGATGGCTTCGACCGGGCCACGTTTGCCCCACACGTCAATCGCACATTCGATTGCGGCGGGCCCGGGCCGGCCCTGGTGCATTGATTGAATCGCCTTGGCAACTCTCGCCGACGCGTCAGCCGGCCCTTTGATGTGCGAATAGTGATCGACCAGTCGCGCGATGATGCCAGCCTGATCGCGGATCTCGTGCAGATGTCCCTGGCTCTTGCCGATTGCGGCCGAAGGGATCTGCCCGATAATTGCGAGCACGGGCGCATTCATTCCATAGGCGGTGAGCAGTGCGGCGCCGGAATTAAGCAGGCCCGGGCCCGGCACGACGGCGTAGGCCTGCGGCTTGGCAGTCGCCAGCGCCGCGCCGAGCGCCATATAAGCCGCGCCTTGTTCATGGCGGGCGTGAACGACGCGAAGATTGTCGCCCGCACGCTGGAAGGCATCAAACAGGTGATCGTTGTGGACGCCGGGCAGGGCATAGACGGTGTCGAGCCCATGCGCGAGCAGCGTGGCAACGGCCGCCTCGCCGGTTGACACTTCAGCGACCGCCGATTTGGTCTTCTTTTTGACGTTGGGACTTGGGCATGCGCAATTCCGGCTATCTTAAATCCAGTGTGCAGACGTCAAGCAAGCATGTCGACCCGCCTGGATTATGATGGCGATTTGACGGGGCTGTTGCCTTGACAAAGCGGACCCCCCATGCGCTTTTCGCCCGCTTCACATCCAGATCCTGAATTGTCCCGGAAATACCCAAAGAATCACTTATGCATCGCTATCGCTCACATACCTGCGGCGCGCTCCGCGACAGCGACATCGGCACGGCCGTTCGCCTATCGGGCTGGTGCCACCGCATCCGCGACCATGGCGGGGTGCTGTTTATCGATCTGCGCGACCATTATGGGCTCACGCAGGTCGTGGCCGATCCGGACAGCAAGGCCTTCAGGCTTGCCGAGACACTGCGCGCGGAATGGGTCATCCGCATTGACGGCAAGGTCCGCCGCCGCCCCGCCGGTACCGAGAATCCGGACCTGCCGACAGGCCAGGTCGAAATCTATATCGACGAGATTGAGGTACTCGGGCCTGCCGGCGAATTGCCGATGCCGGTGTTCGGGGAACAGGACTATCCGGAAGAGATCCGTCTCAAATACCGGTTTCTCGACCTGCGCCGCGATCATCTGCATGCGAACATCATGCTGCGCGGCAAGGTGATCGACTCCATCCGCCGCCGCATGAAGGAAGGCGGCTTCTTCGAATTCCAGACGCCGATCCTTACCGCGTCGTCGCCGGAAGGCGCGCGCGACTATCTGGTGCCCTCGCGCATCCACCCCGGGAAATTCTACGCGCTGCCGCAGGCGCCGCAGCAGTTCAAGCAGCTGATCATGATCGCGGGGTTCGATCGCTATTTCCAGATCGCGCCTTGCTTCCGTGACGAGGATGCACGGGCCGACCGCTCGCCCGGCGAATTCTACCAACTCGATCTGGAAATGAGCTTCGTCACCCAGCAGGACGTATTCGACGCGGTCGAGCCGGTGATCCGCGGCGTGTTCGAGGAGTTTGCCAACGGCAAGCCGGTGACAAAAAAGTTTCCGATGATCCCTTACGCGGAAGCGCTGCGAAAATACGGCAGTGACAAGCCGGACCTGCGCAATCCGATCGTGATGCAGGACGTGAGCGAAGCGTTCCGCGGGTCAGGATTCAAGATCTTCGCCAATATCCTGGCGAACGATCCCGCCGCGCAGGTATGGGCTATCCCGGCGCCGAAAGGCGGCAATCGCGCCTTCTGCGACCGCATGAACTCCTGGGCGCAGGGCGAAGGCCAGCCAGGTCTAGGCTACATCTTCTGGCGCGAGGGCGAAGAAAGTGGCGCAGGGCCGCTTGCCAAGAACATGGGGCCCGAGCGGACGAAACAGATCGCTGATCAACTCAAGATCGGGGTCGGCGATGCGTGCTTCTTCGTTGCCGGCAAGCCGAAGGATTTCGTGAAATTTGCGGGCCCCGCGCGCACGAAAGTCGGGGAAGAGCTCAACCTCATCGCTAAAGGCGGCTTCGAGTTCTGCTGGATCGTCGATTTCCCGATGTATGAATGGAACGAAGAAGAAAAGAAAATCGATTTCTCGCACAACCCGTTCTCGATGCCGAACATGCCGGTCGAGGAATTCCTGGCGCTCGATCCAAAAGACAATGACAAGCTTCTGGCGATCAAGGCGATTCAATACGACATCGTCTGCAATGGCGTGGAATTGTCGTCGGGCGCGATCCGAAACCATCGCCCCGAGGTGATGAAAAAAGCCTTCGCCATTGCCGGCTATGACGAAACGGTTCTGGAACAGAAATTCGGCGGCATGCTGCACGCGCTTTCGCTCGGCGCGCCGCCACACGGCGGCATCGCGCCCGGCATTGACCGCATCGTCATGTTGCTCGCCGGCGAGGAAAACCTGCGCGAGGTTGTGCTGTTCCCGATGAACCAGCGCGCTGAGGACTTGATGATGGGCGCGCCGTCGGAGGCGACGCCGAAGCAGCTCAAGGAGCTGCACATCCGGCTGGATTTACCGAAGAAATAGGTTTCTTGTCGTCACCGGGCTTGTCCCGGTGACCCCGCTTAGGCGGGCATTGTGCGTCCCTAAACGGGATCACCGGGTCATGCGCTTCGCGCGGCCCCGTGATGACCGCAGATGCGGTCACTTCTCCGGCAGCGGGATGAACTCGATCTCGTCGCCCGGCACCTTGCCGAAATGGCCGGCTTTCCACTCGGCCTTGGCCTGTTCGATGCGGTCCTCGCGTGAGGACACGAAATTCCACCAGATGTGACGCGGGCCGTCCATCGGCGCGCCGCCGACAATTACAAAGTGTGTGTCGGTCGCAGCGGTGATGCTTACCGTATCGCCAGGGCGGAACACCAGCAGGCGCCCGGGTTCGAATCTGTCGCCGGCAATATCGAGCACGCCGTCAATGATGTAGACGGCACGTTCCTCGTGGTCGGCATCGAGCGGCAGCGTCGCGCCGGCTTTGAGATGCACGTCGCCGAAGATGGTCTCGTGCACGGTCGGCACGGGCGAAGCGGCTCCATAAAGCGAGCCGACCACCACGCGCACATTTTTTCCGTTGTCGTTGATCACGGGGAATTCGGCGGTCGCGTGATGCGCGAACCCCGCATCCATTTCTTCCTTGGCGGCTGGCAGCGCCACCCACATCTGCAAGCCGTGGATAGGCTCGCCGTCGACGCGGCGCTCGGGCCGCGTGCGTTCAGAATGGACGATGCCGCGGCCGGCCGTCATCCAATTGACTTCGCCGGGTCTGATAGCGACCGCAGTGCCCAGGCTATCGCGATGCATGATCTCGCCGTCGAATAGATATGTAACGGTAGCGAGGCCGATATGCGGATGCGGGCGAACATCGAGCCCGTTTCCCGCATGGAATTCGGCCGGGCCGAAATGGTCGAAGAAAATGAACGGTCCGACCATTCGCGTGCGCGCCGAGGGCAGCGCGCGCCGCACGGCGAAGTCGCCGAGGTCAACAGTCCGTGGCACGATCACCTGGTCGATGGCGTCGCACTGATAGGTATCGCCTGCGGCCGGATCCTTGCCGGGGAAAAAACTCATCCATCGCTCCTGTGCCGTGCCCCGACCTCACTTTAGTACGTGAGCCATCCGCTCGGCGACGATTAACTCATTGCTAACCATAGCCGCCTGCAGGGGCGCGCTCGCGCGTTGGTTGGGCTTACGCGGCCTTAAGCTTAAGGTGGTCTTTACGGCCCCATGGCTCACTACCAGGGCACCAGGATGGGTGGCCCTGGTCTGGGTCGGAATGGGGTACTTAGTGCGCGCCTTTACGCGCCGGAATGTTTTTGCGGTCGTCGTCGGCGCCCTTCTGGCCGGCGTTCCACTGGTCGCATTTAATTTCTGGCTGGACAGTTTGGTGGACCGTCAGGGCGAGGTAGAGGTGGGCACCTCTGCCAGGCGCGCGCTCGCGCTCGCCGAGGCGCGCGTCGGAGATGCGGTCGCAACGCTGGATGGTCTCGCCACGCGTGGCATCGATTCTCTGCGAATCCAATTTGATCGACGCGATGCGGCACGCCACCTTCAGTACGATCCCGATCAAGGAGGTGAGCATTGTCGGCCCGGGCGGGGAAACGCTCTGCACTGACCGCGGGTTACCATCCGGCGAGCGCAAGATGCTCTCATCGGAGCCGCTGCAGAGTCCCGCGGGCTACTCGTTTGACATTGTCTCTGTGGAGAACGGCGAACGCATGGTGCGGCTGCGCCGCCAGGTCGGGGCGGGTCCCAACAGCGTGGCCGCATTGGTGCCGGCGACACTGTTCCTTCCGCAGGTGTCTACGCAAGGTGGCCCGTTCAGTGCCTATGCGCGCATCATGACCCGGCAAGGCACGGTTATTGGTGAAGCCGGCGAGCGGCCCCTCGGGGAAGCCGGTCCGAATTTTAGCGCCAATAACCGGTCGGAAAAATTCGGCTTCACCGTAGAAATTCTGACGCCGCGCGCCCGCATCGCCGCCGAGCGGGCTGACCTCAAGTGGTTTGGAATACTCGGCGCCGGCGTCATCATGATTGCCTTCGCGGGTTTCGGTGCGCTGATGCCGCGCCGGACGCCGCGCAACCCCCTCGCGGAGATCGAGCAGGCCCTCGATGCGGGCGAATTCGTTCCCTACTATCAGCCTATCGTCGATATCCGCTCGGGCCAGCTCTGTGGCGCCGAAGTGCTGGTGCGCTGGCGCAAGCCAGACGGCACGCTGGTGTCGCCGGGCGCGTTTATCCCCTTGATGGAATCGGGCGGTCTCATTCACAAGCTTACGCGCAACCTGATGCGGAAGGTCTGTGCCGAAGCCGGCCCGAGCCTCGGCCGCCGTCCGGACCTGAAGATCTCGTTCAATTTTGCCGGCAAGCTCTTCAGCGAACCGACGATCGTCAAGGACGTGCAAAATATCTTCTCCGGCTCGCCGATCAAATTCTCGCAGGTCGTACTGGAAGTGACGGAGCGCGATCCGATCGAAAATTTTACGGAAACTCGCCAGATCATTGCCGCCTTGCAGGGACTCGGCGTGCGCATCGCCATCGACGATGTCGGCACCGGCCACAGCGGGCTTTCGTACATGCTCAAGCTTGGGGTCGATATCATCAAGATCGACAAGATGTTCGTTGATGCGATCGGCACCGACCGCAACTCGACCACGATCGTTGAAACGCTGGTCGACCTTGCGCGCAACATGCGCATGGATGTCGTGGCAGAAGGCGTGGAGAATTTCGAGCAGGTGATGCATTTGCGCGCGCTCGGCGTTCGGTTGGCACAAGGCTATGTCTTTGCACCGGCGCTGCCCGGCAGCTCCTTCCTGCAACTGGTCGAGGCCATCGCACCGCTGCAACAGCCGGCAACCGATATGGCCGCGCCTGCGGCCGACGAGCGCTTGCGCGCCATCTCGGCCTGACGCGCGGCGCCCAACGGGCTTCGCCAGCGGGCCGATTTGATTGGGGCCGGCAATTCCCTTAAAAAGCGCGAGACGGGGAGACGGAGGGATTGTCCATGATTAGATTCGCGACAGTGGCGATTGCGCTTGTTGTGTTCGGGCTTGTCCCCGAGCGGCAAGCGGCGGCACAGGACAACACGATGGGGGGCGCGATTCTCGGCGGTGCGGCCGGCGCCATTATCGGCGGTGCGGCGACCGGCAGGGCCGGGGGCGCCGTTGCCGGCGGGATCATTGGCGCCGCAGCCGGCGCGATGATTGGCTCGCAGCTCGAGCCGCGCCCAGGTGGCTATTATTGGTACAACGACCGCTGCTGGGTACGTTATGGCGACGGCAGCTATCACAGCGTGTCGCGCCGCTACTGCTATTGAAATGGTGCCGCCGGCGGACATGAAAATGGGCGGCCTTGCGGCCGCCCAGTCTAAACGCCACGCGGGAGGAACTTCGTAACGGGTCGGCTGGTCAACGCCGCCGGCCCACGTGACTGTATCTTGGGCACAATCCGTCATGTGCCCGCTGATTCGTCAATTGAATTTTTCAGTTGTGTGACAAGGGCGGCAAATAACTGCGCTGCGCGCTGCTATTCCGCGCCCAGTTCTGTCTCGATGGCGGCAATCACGCGCGGATCTGTTGGCTCGATTGCCGAGGTGAAGCCCGCCTTCAGGTACCCGTCGCGCCCGATCAGATATTTGTGGAAATTCCAGCGGGGCGCCTCCAGCGGCCGTTCCGCCGCCGCCCATCGGTAGAACGGATGAGCATCGCGGCCTTTCACTGTTACTTTTTCGGTAATCGGGAAGGTCACGTGGTACTCGCCCTGGGCGATCGCGTGGATATCGGTCGCGCCGCCGGGCTCCTGCCCGCCGAAGTCATTGGACGGTACGCCGAGCACGAGCAGACCCTTGTCGTGATAGCGCGTCCACAACTCCTGCAGGCCGGCATATTGCGGGGTATACCCGCACTGCGACGCCGTATTGACCACCAGCAATGGATGGCCGGCATAGGACGACAGCAGGATTTCGTCGCCGTCCAAGCCCTTGAAGGTGAACGCATAGGCGGTAATGCGACTCATGGTCGCCGCCTTTGCCAATCGGGGCGCGAGGCCCGACAGCGACGCAGCGCCCAAAAGCAGGACATGCCGACGATCAATCATGGCCGGTATCATAGCCCGGCTCCTGGCCGCCCGCTGCGCAAAATTACGTGAAGATCAGCGCCCGCGCGCAGATGCCACGACCGCAATAGTGCCGATGGAAGAAGCCGGAGTAGGAACTAGGCCGCGATGCGCACCGTGGTCTCAAAGGATGTGCCACACGCGTCGCATTGCCACAGATGGCGCACGCGGCAACCGTCGAGACATTCAGACCACTCGGGAATGTAAATGCGCTCGCCACACTGCGCACATTCAATTACGGGGCGTGAGCGCACAAACCTTGTGACCTCAGGTGATAGTTCCATGGGGCTCCTCCCGACACTTTTGCTTTGGCCCCGTTCCCTCGGGTTGTCCGTCGCCTTCGACTTTAGTGCAGGGGCCAAGCGCGAATAAAGCAGCAGCACTGACATAACCTACCAGCGCCGCGTGAAATTTTTGCGTCAGAACGATCAAGATGGATTCAAAAGTTTTCGCGGCAGTACCGAAAACTTTATGTTGTTTTGCCGGTTTGAAAAGTTTTCATGTCCCGTCACAGCGTTACGCCGAATTTTCCGAGCAGCCAGATCGTGCCGAGATAGAGCACAAAGGTGAGCACGCAGCAGGCGGCAAGCGTTGTCCAGAATCCGGCGCCCTGACGCAGCATCGCCGGCATGACCAGGAACATCGGCAGGGTGGGGAGCACGTACCAGAATGTCGATTGCGCATGCGCGGCGATGCGCTCTGCGTCGCTGGTGTCGTGCCACAGCCAGAGGATTCCGAGAATCGATACGAGTGGAAGGGAGACAATGAGTGCACCGAGGGTCGGCGACCGGCGCGCGACCTCCGATACGACCGCGATAATGACGCCGGATAGCGCGGCCTTAATGGTGAGATAGAGCATGATGCGCTCCGAGGTGGATGGAATGACTTCGATATTAAGGTCAGAAGGTTACACGGTCGCGCGCCGAACGACCATCGGCCCCGGTAGACAACGCGGCCGCGGGGCGTTGAAATACCTCACGCACCACAGCGTTGGGCTTCCATGAGCCAGAAGACCGCTGAGAAACCGCGCACGAAGGTGAAGCCGAAAACACAGCGGCCGCCGCTGTGGAAGGTCATTCTGCTCAATGACGATTTCACGCCGCGCGAATTCGTCGTGCTTGTGCTCAAGGCGGTCTTCCGCATGAACGAGAGCCATGCCTACAAGGTGATGATGACCGCGCACCAGAAAGGCGCCTGCGTGATCGCCGTCTATACCCGCGATGTCGCGGAGACCAAGGCGAAAGAGGCGACCGACATGGGCCGCTCGAAAGGCTATCCGCTTTATTTCACGACCGAGAAGGAAGAGTAGAGAGGAATCAATGAAACGGTATTGTTTTCTTCCGCTCGTCGTCTGCATGACGATGTGTGCGGCTCAAACGCAAGCCATGCCGGTTGGGCCGACGACTGCTCCGGCCCTGATCATCAGTGTTGCGAGCGGATGCGGCCTTGGCGTACATCGCGGGCCCTACGACGGATGCGAAACGGTCTATGACGGCAATTATGCCGGCGCGGCCGTAGCCCTTACAATCATTACTATGTCGGGCAATACTTCGTCGGGTCTGACCGCGGGGGATTCTGCGGCGGGCGCGGCACGCACCTCGTTTGCAACAGCTTTGGACTATGTCGGGTCGTTTGTAACTGACGCACGACCTGCGGCGTCACGCCTCTGCGCTTAGCGCAATACCACCATGCAACTATTGCTTATCGCGCGCGACAGGCGGCCGCACGCGACAAATCGCACACGGCGTTGTGATCGCGATGCGCGAACGTTCGAGCCAATTCCGGTGTTCGTTTCATATTGACGCCAAATTTGGCGGCAGTGTGCACGTTGTTCCATTCCGGAACCCCATCATCGTTGCGATCACATCATCAGGGGCGACTCGAGGGAAAGAAATGACCCAATCCGAACTGACATCACGTACGCAACCGTCGACAGCCTGGTCGCATTGGTCGCCCTATATCCTGAGCATCGTGCGTATTGTCGTGGCGCTTCTTTTCTTTGAACACGGCCTGTCGAAGTTGTTCGGTTTTCCTCAACCGGTGCCTCCGCCGGCATTGTTTTCGCTGGCCTGGTTTTCGGGCGCGATCGAATTCGTGGGCGGTGGTCTTTTGGCCATCGGTCTGTTTTCGCGCGCCGCGGCGTTCATCATGTCCGGCGAGATGGCGATCGGTTATTTCCTCAGCCACGCCCCGCACAGCTTCTTCCCCATCCTCAATCGCGGCGATGCGGCAATCTTGTATTGCTTCATTTTCCTCTATTTCGCCTTCGCCGGCGGTGGCCCGTGGAGCCTCGATGCGAAGCTATGGGCCCGCCGGTCGGCGCGATAATTGCCAATAAAATACGGGTCGCAGTTCCGGCCCATTGCTGAGCCCGATTGGTGGCGACATCGCTTGATCTCATGCGGCCTTTATTGAATGATGGCCGCATGAAAAAGCTCATGAAAAGCGTCCTCGTGGCGACCTCTGCCTTTGCGGTGCTGGTCCTTGTGCAGCCAGACTTCGCGGCCAACGCGCGGGGTGGCGGCATGGGCGGACATGCGATGCATGTCAGCGGCCATTTCCGCTCGTTCCACCGTAACGGACATTTCGCACGCCATAACCACAATCAGAATCAGAACATGTGGTGGTACGGGGGGTACGGCTATTACACGCTTCCGGCCTCCACCTCAGGCGATGAGGCCGTCACGTCTTCGGTGCCGGTGATGTATGTGCCGGTCCGCGTGGCGAGTTGCCATAAAGTGCAGGAGGCGATGACCGTCCCTTCGGAAGAAGGTGGGACGCGCCAGGTCACGGTGACACGCTGTCAGTGAAGCTGACGCGCTTCGACCAATCCAAATTCCGCGTATCGCGCGCTAAAAGAAAAAGGGCGCCGTCAATGACGGCGCCCTTTCTTTTTATGAAATCGGTCCTAGAACTTGTAGTTCACGCCGACCAGAACGTTCTGCAGATCAGCTTTGGCGCTGATGTTTGCGCAGGTTGCCCCAACGCAAGCTGTGGTGGCGGCACTTCGTGTCCCGAAGCCCATGAAGTTATACTCGAGAAAGACCGACCAGTGCGGGACGAACATCCACTCAACACCGGCGCCAGCTGTCCAACCGGTCCGGTTGCCGCCCGATATCTGGCCGACTTGCGCGCCCGCCGTATTGAAAGCGGTCACATCCCATGATGTCCACGCTGCGCCACCTTGTCCGTACAGCAGGATATTTGGCTGCACGAGGTAGCCGGCGCGCGCTGTCAGGGCATCAAACCAGTGCAGGTGGCTGTTGACGGTGCCGGCGAACAATGAGTCTGAGATCGTTGCGCCGTTGCTGATGCTTGTCCCGTCGAAAATATTGCGAATACCAATGACCCACTGGCTCATTTGATAGTCGCAGCCGACCTGGCCGCCGCCGGCAAAGCCGCTGTTCCTTGGCGAGACGCTCGCGCCCGTGCTGACGTCGGTCGCATCAATGTTTCCAAACGCACCACCAATGTTCACGCCGATGTAGCAGCCGGTCCACGTGTAGGCCGGAAGCGGCGGTGGCAGGTAGGCGGGCTCTCTGCGCGGCAAGTCAGCCGCCGATGCGATCTGGCTGGCACCGATCGCGAGCAAGGTCGCTGTCAGTATTACTGTTCGGCGCATGATGATATCTCCCCGTTCGGTTATTCGACGCAAACCAAGCGCTCTATTTGCACTGCAGTAAATAAATGGGATGTCCTTAAGGAGCGTTACTTAGCCGCCGAAAGTCGTACCGGAGTACCGTGAATGGTACTTAAGTGCTTATTTTGCGCCTGTTATTCTCGCGTCATTGTTACGAAAAAGCGAATACTGCGCCTAGACTGCGAGTAATTCTGCAAAAGCCAGCGTTACCTGGGTCGACAGGCGCGGCGGCGGTATTGTCAGCGAAATATGAGATACAGACATGCAAAGCGCGCGCGGCTGCGCGCACTCTGCTGATTGTCTCTCGCGTCTGATGTGGTGACGCGCTTGGTGGGCGCGTCAGGCTTGCGTGCGTCGCTCTACTGAGCCTCAGCCGCTGCCACCGGCCGGGGCGCATCTGTGCCCGCCGCCGGTTCAAGCGTCTGTACAGCGGCCTGCGGCGCCTGCGCGATGATCGCGGGAGGCGCTGGCGTGATTGCCGCTGACAGTGGTGCCAAGACGGGTGCGACGAGGGTTGCGACCGCGTGGCCCAGCGAGGGCAGCAGTGCGGCCTGCTTCTTATTCTGCACGTAGAGATACAGTCCCCCGAGCACCATCACGATCACTACCAGGATGACCAGCGCGTTGATGGTTGAGTCCGGGTTGCTGGCGCGCCGTCTGCGCGCGGCCGGTTTGCGTGTCGCGCGTTTCCTGGCCGCAGCCTTTCGCTTCTTCGCCATGTCGTGGAGCTCCCTCGATGGTGTGGCCTACTCTCGGCACTGCACCGCAATTCAGTTATTCCGGAAGCACTGATTTCAAAACAAACCGGCCCCGGAACCGAACCGCCCCGGCGCGCAATATCGATGACCGAATCACTGCATGGACATTAGCCGATTCGTGCCCGCGATGGGTGAATCCGGACGTTGGCCGCCGGACTCCGTCGTCAGCGGCCGCAATTCCACATCGGTCCGATCGGGGTCTGCGTGTAGCAGGGTCCGAAGCCGCCGCCATTCCAGCGTCCGCGATAGAAGCCGGGCCAGGCCGGACCGTAATATTGCGGCCCGTGCGTCCGGTAATAGTGCTCCGCGCGCTCGCGCTCGATCACCTCTGGCGGGCGGTAGCCCGGCAGGAAGCCGTAGCCGTGCCAGTGCCGGGTGACGCGATGGGTCACTTGCCGCTTTTTAGGGGCCGGCGCCGCCTGCTCCGGCGCGGCCATGGCGGTCGATACCAGCAGCAGAACTGCTGCGACGGCGGTCAGCCCTGAGATCGTGCGCAGCATTGAAGACCTTTCGCGGCGAGCACCAACGCGCGAGTTGGCTGCTTATTTCGTGGTAAAACTGAGACCTGCCTGGGCGACCCAATAGCAAGTAAAAACGGAAAAGGGAGAAAACAATGCCGCAACGTGTGCTGATCACCGCCGGTGCATCCGGCATCGGCCGCGAATTTGCGCGCGCGTTCACCGCGAATGGCGCCAAGGTCTTCGTCTGCGATGTCGACGACAAGGCGCTCGCAGCCATCGTCAATGAAATTCCAGGACTGATCGCGCGCCGCTGTGACATGGCGAGCCGTGCCGAGATCGAGCGCATGGTGCCGGAGGCGGTTGCGGCGCTGGGCGGGCTCGACGTGCTCATCAACAATGCCGGCATCGCGGGCCTGACTTTGCCCATCGCCGACTATCCGCCGGACGACTGGGACAAGGTCGTCGCCGTCAACCTCACCGCGATGTTCGACGTGTCGCGGCTTGCCATTCCACATCTCAAGCAGTCGAAGGCGGGCTGTGTCATAAATATGTCATCGATCGCAGGGCGTTATGGCTTCCCCAACCGCAGTCCGTATGCCGCAACCAAATGGGGCGTGATCGGGCTGACCAAAACTTTGGCGATGGAGTTGGGTGAGTGGGGCATTCGCGCCAACGCGATTGCGCCCGGCGCGGTGGAGGGGGATCGTATCGTGCGGGTATTCCAGGGGCGGGCCCAGATCAGCGGCCGGTCGCTCGATGAGGTGAAGGCCGACGCGCTGGCGGCGTCATCGATCAAAGATATGATCGACCCGAAAGACATCGCGCAGCTCGCCGTGTTTCTCGCCTCGGATGCAGCGAAGTCGATCTCCGGCCAGGTGATCCCGATTGATAACGATCGGCAAAAAGCGTAGATGGCGCGCGGGGCGCGTTAGGTTCGTCGTACTTTTTCAGGATGGGGTCTGTTCCAATGCCAAGACAGTTGCGTCTCTATGTGTGTGCACTACTGCTGACGTTCGTTGCGTTTCCCGCGCTCGCACAATATCCGGCGCCGAAGCCGACAAGCCCGGGCGAGATAGCCGCGATCGACAAGGACAAGGCGGAGAAACGCGCGGCCTGCCAGCGCGAAGCGCGCGCGCAGAAACTGAGTTATCTCAAGCGCCGCCAGTTTGTGCGCGGCTGTGTCAGGCGCTAAATCAATTGCGCGCGCCGCGCACGTGTGGCGTGCAGGCCGCTCCCCGAAAAACGCCTGATTGACGAACGCGCTGCGGAAAATGGGACCATGATACCGCACGCGCATCGCGGACGCGCAATGTTGGGGACATCTTCAATTTCGCCATAAAAAGAACGAGCCAATGCTTTTTTGGTAATAGTTGGCCACCGGCGTCATCACCCGCCGGTGGCCTCATCTTGGGGCCGCCGTCTGTGGACGTGCGGCCCCTTTTTTCGAAGCTGTTTGATGGCTCCGAAAAACATGATCAGGCTAACGCTCCGTTCGCGTTCCAGCTGTGACGTGAGTCACAAGATCACCATTTATTTTTCGAACGCCTGACGCGTAAAAAAATGGCGGCGTAGTTGGGGGCTTACGCCGTCGAAGGTTAGAGCCGAAAGGCGGGAGGGGACGGGGGACGGGGTCCGCCTTTCCGGCTGCGAGACATTTTCCGGCAATATGTTTGCCTGATTGCGTCTCCGCGCGGTGGTGAAGCCATCAGCCCCCATAAGAGCGCTTTCCACCGTGTCGAAAGCATCGGCCTGTTAGCAGGCGGCGGCGTTGATCTGGGTCAATGGGTCAGAGCCAGTGCCGCATTTGACGTTGGTGGTAACCGCTTGCGCGACTGGCTGAATTGCGCTTGCTTGTCGACGTGGCGTTTTGCGACGAACTCGGGGCAGGGGAATATTCTATGAAAAAAATGTCCGCGCTGGCTCTCGCCGGATTGCTTGCAGGTTTTGCGGCGCCGGCATCCGCTCAAATGCGCGAGCAGGGCGCCTATGAGATGGTCACCACGCATCAATACGAGAACGCATCGTTCGGGACCAGCACTGCGCGGCACCGCGATCAGAATGTCCGCGGTGCGACCGACAAGGTGATCATTCTCGACAAGCGTAACGGCGCGCTGTGGGCGTGGTCGGAACCGCAACAGACGGTGATGTATCTCGGGCAGATTTTTCCGCTGACCGGCTCGGGCGTGTTTGCCCGCATCATCCAGGTCGAGCCCGAGCAGAAGCGCTAGCGGCAAATCTTTATTGCGCGCGTGACGTCGTCGCGGCTGCTGCGTAGCTGAGTGCGCGCCGTTAATTTTTTTGTTTGCTGCGACGTGCTGTCGCATTTTTCGCGAGACTCGCCGTTTCACGCATATTTCTGCGGCTCTTTAACCTTACTTGGTGTGCTTACCGGGCGGAACTGCTCGCATCCCGCAGCACACGCCGTTAGAAGCCCCCATCCACAGAATGGACCACAGGCGGCAAAACCGATCACTCGGTCGCACCGCTTTGATTGATGGAGTATGGATGTTGAGAAACGTTACAATCTTTCTCGGGGCGCTTCTTCTTTCGACCATCGTTGCTGCAACGGCGGATGCAAAGCCGCGGCATGGACATCTGCGCGGGCATAGCCCGATTGTCTGTGACGAGCGCGGTTGTTCGGACCACGCTGCGCAGACGAACGTCGCGACGGCTGCGTTTGCAATGGATGCCAACGGCAATCCAGGGCCCACGGTCATCAGCCGCCGGCCTGGCGGTTGCCCGCACGCCTTCTGCGGCTGTGAAGCATCGCTTTATCTGTTCGGCGCCATCCGTGCCGATCTCAATCTGGCATCGAACTGGGCCAGAAAATTCCCGCACACCTCACCGGCGCCGGGCATGGCGGCTGTACGCAACCACCACGTGATGGTGTTGATGAGCCATGTCGAAGGCAATAACTGGCTGGTGCACGACGGCAATTCGGGCGGCGGTCTGACCCGCGAACACGTGGTGTCGATCAGCGGTTACACGATCGTCAATCCGCGCGGCGCGTGAACGCTCACAGCGTTCGTTGCAGGTGGGCCGGGCATAGCCCGGGCCCACCCGCCACTTCACAAATTTGCTAGAGTGTCATAGGTGAGCTCGGCGCTGTCGCGCTCGGACCACTTTGCGGCTGCAATTGGCTGCCGGACAAGTTTGTAGAAGCGAGGATTCAATGACCGTTCCAATTCGACTAACGACATTTGCCGCCGGCGCGCTCGCGCTGGCTTTGTACGCGATGGCTGCACCCGCGCTGGCAAAGGACCCGGAGCCGTACAATGCGGCGGATGCTGCGCGTAAGTATTGCGGCAGCTCCTACAAGCGCTACTGCAAAAGCGTGCCGACCGGCGGCATTGAGTCGCTCAATTGCCTGAAAGAACATGTGAAGCGTTTGCCGCCTGCCTGCCGCAAGGCGGTACAGGCGCTTTGACCGTTACACCGTGAGCGAGGTCACAACGGCCGCATAATGTACGAGCGCGGCCGTGAGCACGAATCCGTGCCAGATCGCGTTCTGGAACCGCAGGCTCCGCCACACGTGGAATATGACGCCGGCTGAATAGAGCACGCCGCCGATTGCGATGAGCGAAAGCGTCACCGGCGCAAGCGCGGAAGCGATCGGCTCGAACAGGAAGATGCCGCTCCAGCCCATGATGAGATAAAGGGCAACCGAGGTGCGGTCGAAGCGGCCCGGCCACAACAGTTTGATGGCCATGCCGGTGAGCGCGGTGCCCCACATGATCGAGAGCACGATCGCGGGGACGGCGCCATGCATCGGCAGCACGAAGGCGGTGTAGGTTCCCGCGATCAGCAGATAGATTGCCGAATGATCGAGGCGGCGCAGCCACCATTTGATCGGTGAGACCGGCCACAGATTATACGCTGCTGAAAATCCGAACATCGCCAGCAAGCCGGTCAGATAGATCGAGACCGCGGCGAACTGCGCGTGGCTGCCATGGCGTGCAGTGCTGACGAAAAGCGCCGCAGCGCCGGCGATCGCCAGAGCGATGCCGAGGATATGGATGACGGCGTCGGCGAGAAGTCTCGCCGCGGTCATAGTCCCAGTGCCAGCTGAAGGGAGAATTCATCGTGCCCGCATAGCCGGCCATTGCGGCGGGGAGCGGGCCGAAAGGCGACCGTCACGCGTTCAATGCGCTTGGACCTGCACACCATTTAAATCGGTTTGGACTCGTTGCAGCACCCTGTCCCAATCGCCGGCGGTATCTTGCCGGTAAAGTTTTGCGGTCGGGTACCAGGGACTGTCTGTCCGCTCGAGCAGCCAGCGCCAGTCGGTATCAAAGCGGTTGAGAATCCACACCGGCTTGCCCAAAGCGCCGGCAAGATGCGCGGCTGCGGTATCGACGGTGATCACCAGATCCAGATTATCCATGAAGGCCGCGGTGTCGGAGAAATCCCCGATCGCGCCGGTCAGATCCACGATATCGGGTCCGTTCCAGCGATTGCGCGTGAGGTCAGCGAGTTCGGCTTCGCCGGGCTGGCCCTTTTGCAGGCTGTAAAAGGCGACATTCGGGTTTTTCAGCGCGGCGAATTTGGCGAGCGGAATATTGCGGCGTTGATTGACCGACACCGGTTGGTTGGGGCGGATGCCGCCCGACCACACCAGCCCCACGCGCAATTTTGTTCTCGCGCCGAGCCTGTCCTTCCAGGTCTTTGACTGGTCCGGATCGGCTTTCAGGTACGGGGTCGCCGCCGGGATGGTTGCAAGTTCGGTCTTGAACGCGAGCGGCAGGCTCAACAGCGGACAGTGAAGGTCGAACGCGGGCAGGGGGCGTCCCGTCTCCACGATCTGCGCCACACCCGGCAGGCTTGCGGCCAGGCGCGTGAGCTGCGGCGGCATTTCGAGGATGACGCGCGCGCCGCGTTGCGCGACAAGCGACGCGTAGCGGCAGAATTGAATCGTGTCGCCGAGCCCTTGTTCCTCAGTGAGCAGGATCGTCTTGCCGGTTAGGTCGGCTTCCCCCAGCCACAGCGGCTGCGGGTAGTCATGCGCCGCGATCGGGTTGGCCTTCTTCTTCCGCCATTCATAAAGACGCCAGCCTTCCGCGAAGCGGCCCGTCAGGAGCAGGAGAACGCTCTTGTTGAAAAAAGCCTCGGCATAATCCGGATTGAGCGCGATCGCCCGGTCATAGCTTGCGAGTGCCGGTTCGCAGCGATGCAACGAAGTCAAGGCATTGCCGCGATTGTTGTAGGCTTCCGCGTAGTCGGGCCGGATGGCGATGGCCAGTTCGTAGCTCGCCGCTGCATCCTCGGCGCGCCCCAGGTGATAGAGCGCATTGCCGCGGTTGTTATAGGCCTCGGCATATTTGGGCGCGAAGGCGATCGCCTTGTCATAGCTCGCGATCGCGTCCGTGTGGCGCGCGAGCGCATTGAGCGCATTGCCGCGGTTGTTGTGCGCTTCGGGGTAGTTGGGCCGCAATGCAATCGCTGCGTCACAACTCGCAACCGCTTCCTCGTGCCGCTTGAGCGCGTGCAAGGCATGGGCACGATTATTGTGCGCCTCCTGGTATTCGGGCTTGAGTGCGAGGGCCTTGTCGCAACTCGAAATCGCCTGCTCGTATTGCTTCAGGGCGATCAGGGCCGCAGCGCGATTGCCATGCGCATCGGCCAGGTCGGACTTCAGCGCAATGGCCTTGTCGAAGCTCGCCAGCGCCTCCGCGTGGCGCTGCAAGGCCGTGAGCGCGGAGCCGAGATTGCAGTGCGCGGTGGGGACAGCCGGGTTGAGCGCGATGGCCTTGCCGATCAGCTCGACGGCTTGCTGTGGTTTGCGAGTCTGGAGTGCAATGACGCCCAGCAGGTGCATCGCCTCGAAGGCGGCGGGATCCTGCTGAAGGAGGTCGCGATAGATCAGCTCGGCCTCGGCAAAACGGCCTTGCTGATGCAGGGTGACGCCCTGGCGGAATTTGTCCTGGGTCGATGCGGAAGCGTCTTTTGCGGCGAGCGGCGTCTGCGGGCCCATGCGTGCGGCTGCTGTCCGTATTTTCGATCGGTTATTTACAGGCTTTGGGCTTATGCGCGGCGTATCACGCCGACTCGACGGCACCGCGTATTATAGATTGTTTGAAAGCTCACAAGATGCGTTTTTGAAATGCTCGAATCGGCTGCGATCATCTTCTTCGCTTTCGTGGGCAAAGCGGACACCTGACCCCGCTCGCACTTGGCGGACCGCCTATCATTCTTTATCGCGGGCGAGGCTCTGTGCTGCTCCCAGACGATACCTGGACGCACAGCGCACATCGTGAGCCGCTGAACGACCCCCTTCAGTAAGCTAGTTTAAGTGGATACGATGCCTTGTCTGAAGCTTTGGGGGGCTGCATGAGACGGCGCGCGTTTCTTAGGCTCCTCGGCGGCCTAGCAGTAATGTGGCCGCTTGCTGCCATCGCGCAAAATCAAACTTTCCCGATTGGACCGCCGGCAAATCCTGCAGCCAAGCTCCGCGCGCAGGAAAAAGCGGCTGCAGAGAAACGGTCGAAAGCGAAAGAAAAGAGGGAAGCGTGCAGAACAAGAGCAGTGACCGAAAAGATTGCGCCTCACGAGCGAAAATCGTTCATGTCCTCGTGCGAAAAGAAATAGCCTGCATTGAGTGCGCGGGTGACAAAAGTACCCGTTGAGGGGGCGTTCGCGACGTAGGTTACCAAGGCCCTGAGGGCTCACCTTATGGCTGGCAAAGCAGGCCCGGTATTCTACAGATGAGTTAGGCCAAGGATGCGGCCGACAAGCCACGTGGCAACGGCCCAGCCCGCACCAGTGAAAAATCCTACGCAAAACCAGACGATAATCAGTTCAAGATTGACCTTTATCGGCATTGAATTTCCCCCATCCGCCCGGATGCTTTTGTGCCGCTACCGCCCCTCACTTTTTCTTCTTCGCCGGCGCTTTCGCCTTCGACACGATTTTCATTTTCTTCGCGCCCTTCGCCGGCTTTGGCGGGGGCGGCGGTGCATTGAGCGCGGCCTCGCGCTCGGCCGCTTCCTTGGCGAGCCGGAGCGCGCGCAGGCGCTCGGTTTTTATGCGCTCCGCGTTGGTGGCGGCCTTGTACTCCGCCATGGCGGTCGCGCCTTCGCGGGCCTGGGCTTCCTTCTTATGGAACGCGGCTTGTGCGCGTTCCATGTCCTTTGTGTTCTTCGGTGTACTCACGAGCATCCCGTCGTTGACCCGCATGTATCGCACTTCATGCAGGTGCCGTTTCTGACCAAGGTGAAATTCCCACACTCGCCGCAGGCTTCGCCTTCATAGCCTTTTGCCCGGGCTTCCGCACGCTTCTCGGACGCCGCCTGCTTGGCATGAACGCGCGCATCCCCGGTGTTGATCTGCTCGAGCTGTTGCGCCGGCGAGAGCTTGGCTTCCGGCTCGACCTTGAGCGCGGTCGCTGCCCCCGAGAACGCCGTCACGTTGGAGCCGCCCGTCGCCACGGCTTGCGTGTCGCTGCTCACCACCGACAGGCGGTCGGTGCGTGAACGCGTCAGCCCCTTGGAGACGTAATTATGCGTGGGCTTGCCTTCTTCCACGCCCTTGCCGAGCGCGTCGAAGCCGCCGGCCTCGCTCGGGTCGACATGGGCAAGATCGAAGCGCTCCAGATAGGAAACCGCGAGCTCGCGGAACACGTAGTCGAGGATCGAGGTGGCGTATTTGATCGAGTCGTTACCCTGCACCGGGCCTTGCGGCTCGAAGCGGGTGAAGGTGAAGGCGTCGACATATTCCTCGAGCGGCACGCCGTATTGCAGGCCGAGCGAGATCGCGATGGCGAAGTTGTTGATGATGGAGCGCAGCGCCGCGCCTTCCTTGTGCATGTCGATGAAGATCTCGCCGAGGCGGCCGTCATCGTATTCGCCGGTGCGCAGATAGACCTTGTGGCCGCCCACCACCGCCTTCTGGGTGTAGCCCTTGCGGCGGTCGGGCATGCGCTCACGCTCGCGCAGCACCGTAATGCGCTCGACGATCTTTTCGACGACTTTCTCGGCGAGCCCCGCGGCGCGCGCCGCGGCGGGACGCTCGATGAAGGCCTCGATCGCGTCGTCTTCGTCTTCTTCATCCGCAATCAGTTGCGAATTGAGCGGCTGGCTGAGCTTGCTGCCGTCGCGGTAGAGCGCGTTGGCCTTGAGCGCGAGCTTCCAGGAGAGCAGGTAAGCCGCCTTGCAATCCTCGACCGTCGCCTCGTTCGGCATGTTGATGGTCTTGGAAATGGCGCCGCAAATGAACGGCTGCGCCGCCGCCATCATGCGGATGTGGCTTTCGACCGAGAGATAGCGTTTTCCCGTGCGGCCGCACGGATTGGCGCAGTCGAACACCGGATAGTGCTCGGCCTTCAGATGCGGTGCGCCTTCCACAGTCATGGCGCCGCAGACGTGAATATTGGCGGCCTCGATCTCGCGCTTGCCGAAGCCAATCGCGGCGAGGAGGTCGAAGGACGGGGAGGCGAGGTCCTCGGCGGAGATGCCGAGCTTGTCGCGGCAGAATTCCTCGCCCAGCGTCCACTTGTTGAAGGCGAACTTGATGTCGAACGCCGTCGGCAGCGCCTTCTCGACTTTCGCGATTGCTTCGTCGGTGAAGCCCTTGGCCTTGAGCGTGGTGTGGTTGATCGCCGGCGCCTGCGCCAGGTTGCCATGGCCGACGGCGTAAGCCTCGATCTCGGCAATGTCGCTTTCCGAATAGCCGAGCGTGCGCAGCGCTTCCGGAACGGCGCGGTTGATGATCTTGAAGTAGCCGCCGCCGGCGAGCTTCTTGAACTTCACCAGCGCGAAGTCGGGCTCGATGCCGGTGGTGTCGCAATCCATCACCAGGCCGATGGTGCCGGTGGGCGCGATCACGGTCGACTGCGCGTTGCGGTAGCCGTGCTTCTCGCCGAGCGCAATCGCGCGGTCCCAGGCGGCCTTGGCATGCGCGATCAGCGTCTGTTCGGGGCAGGCGGCGTGGTCGAGCGGCACCGGCGGCTGCGACACCTTCTCGTAGCCGGTGCGCTCGTTGTAGGCGGCGCGGCGATGATTGCGCATCACGCGCAGCATGTGCTCGCGGTTTTTCTTATAGCCGGGGAAGGGCCCGAGCTTTTCGGCCATTTCGGCCGAGGTGGCGTAGCAGATGCCGGTCATGATCGCGCTGAGCGCGCCGCAGATGGCGCGGCCGGCATCGGAATCATACGGAATGCCGGACGTCATCAGCAGGCCGCCGATGTTGGCGTAGCCGAGGCCGAGCGTGCGGAATTCGAACGAACGCTCCGCGATCTCGCGCGAGGGGAACTGCGCCATCATCACCGAGATTTCCAGAACCACGGTCCACAGGCGGACGGCGTGTTCGTAGCTCTCGACCTGGAATTGGCCGGTCTTCTCGTCGCGGAAGGTGAGCAAATTCAGCGAGGCGAGATTGCAGGCCGTGTCGTCGAGGAACATGTATTCCGAGCACGGATTGCTGGCGCGGATTTCGCCGGAGGCCGGGCAGGTGTGCCAGTCATTGACGGTCGTGTGATATTGCAGGCCCGGATCGGCCGAGGCCCAGGCGGCGTGGCCGATCTTCTCCCACAAATCACGGGCGTCGAGCGTCTTCGCGATCTTGCCGTTCTTGCGATAGGTGAGGTCCCACTTGGCGTCGGACTCGACAGCCTTGAGGAAGCCATCGGTGACGCGCACCGAATTGTTCGAGTTCTGCCCCGCAACGGTGAGATAGGCCTCGCTGTCCCAGTCGGTGTCGTAGGTCGGGAAGTCGATGTCCTTGTAGCCCTGCTTGGCGAACTGGATCACGCGCTTGATGTAGTTGTCCGGCACCATCGAGCGGCGCGCGAGCTTGATCTCGCGCTTGAGCGCGGGGTTTTTCTCCGGCGAGAAGCAGTCGTCGCCCGAGCCTTCGCAATTCACGCAGGCCTTGAGCACAGCCTTGAGGTGCTTCTGGTTGATCTTGGAGCCGGTGACGAGCGCCGCCACCTTCTGCTCTTCCATCACCTTCCAGTTGATGTAGGTCTCGATATCCGGGTGATCGACGTCGACGATCACCATCTTGGCGGCGCGGCGCGTGGTGCCGCCCGACTTGATCGCGCCCGCGGCGCGGTCGCCGATTTTCAGGAACGACATCAGGCCGGATGACTTGCCGCCGCCCGAGAGCTTCTCGCCTTCGCCGCGCAGCTTGGAGAAATTCGAGCCGGTGCCGGAGCCGTATTTGAACAGGCGCGCTTCACGCACCCACAAATCCATGATGCCGCCTTCGTTCACCAGATCGTCACTGACGGACTGGATGAAGCAGGCGTGCGGCTGCGGATGCTCGTAAGCGGATTTCGAGCGCGTCAGCTTGCTGGTGAACGGATCGACGTAATAGTGGCCCTGGCCGGGACCATCGATGCCATAGGCCCAGTGCAGGCCGGTGTTGAACCATTGCGGTGAGTTCGGCGCGCAGATCTGCGCGGCCAGCATGTAGCGCAGCTCGTCGAAGTAGGCCTGCGCGTCATCCTCGGTTTCGAAATAGCCGCCCTTCCAGCCCCAATAGGCCCAGGTGCCAGCGAGACGGTCGAACACCTGCTTGGAGGAATGTTCGCCGATGTAGCGTTCCTTCTCGGGGAGCGCCGCGAGCGCCTCCTCGTCGGCAACCGAGCGCCACAGGAACGAGGGAACTGAATTCTCTTCGACCTTCTTCAGGCGGGCGGGGACACCGGCCTTGCGGAAGTATTTTTGCGCCAGCACGTCGGAGGCGACCTGCGACCAGAATTCCGGCACCTCGACATTGTCGAGCTTGAACACCACGGAGCCGTCCGGGTTGCGGATCTCGCTGGTGGTGAGGCGGAACTCAATACCCGCGTAGGCCGCATCCTGGCTTCCCTGTCCATCCTTGGTGTAGCGCCGTTCAATTCGCATGTGTCTCTAGCCCCAAATTCCGGGCGGTTAACACCGCCCTTTTGTTTCGGGCGAACCTGTCCCGGTCCGCCGCCGTTGCTCTTACTCGTCCGACCCGTCCCACCTCATTTAGGCCCGATGCTCTGATCCGGCACCGGTTCGATCCGGGGTTTTTTACCCCCGGGCACAAGCAAGTCCCTGTCCCAAACGCCATTGTCCTGGCGTGGGTTGAGCTCGCGACTGGAAAGCCGTTCTGAGGGTCCGGAGGGAACCTGAAACTCAACGCCACCGAACACACCAAAGCTAAGTGGACTCTGCCTACGCGTCAACAAGAGATAGTCGTCAAATCTGAATCAAACACTAAATCTTGTGTCCACCCGGTGAACTGCGGGGACAACGGACCGCAAGAACACAGCCAGTATTGGGCCATACCGGCCGTCCGGAAAGTTTTTTTCTCGGGGTTGCCGGGTAGGTTTTTATGCCTCCGGCCATGACAGAAAAATGACGGAAAAATAGGACTTCCGCGCGCGGTGACGGCAAAACCGGGCGCATGCGGGGCCGGGGACAAAGGCGGGAAAAATCAGCGAAACTCCGGTCCGGAGTTTCTGATTCTCGAAACGAGGTCAGTACCTTACGCAGGACGCGGCGCCTGGATTCACGAGCGGTGACGATACCCACGCCTGTGAATTCAACTTTTCCGGGTTGGGGTGATCATGGAACGAGCAAATGCGTTGCGGTAAGTTGTTCTCGTTCGTCTGGGGGAACAATCATGTCGAAATTTCTGTCGATCGCCGCCGCGCTCGGGCTTCTTGTCGTATCCGTGCCTGCCTTTGCACAGAAGCAGTCATGTGAGGCGTATTGCACCAATCGCTGTGCCACCGCGAACAGCAAGAATTACTGCATGTCGCAGTGCGTTCCGCAGTGCAATCAAATCCGTTCCAAATCGAAATAGGTAGCCGCGCATAACGTCACTCAGCCAAGAAATCAGCCAAGAAATGAAAAAAGGCGGACTCGCAATGAGCCCGCCTTTTTTACCGGCACTGTCATTTCGAATCCCAGCGCGGGCGAGCCAAATCTTGGGCGACTCGGGCTCCGCACTGATGAATTCCTGGGCACCATAGCCGTAGCCTCGGGCGGAACGCAACATGCCCCCATGTCTCGGGCGCGCGGCTGTCGTCCCAGCGAATGCGGGGACCCATGCTCCGTGCCCTATCGGCAGGACACAGCGTATGGGTCCCGGCCCTCGCTTTCGCTCGGCCGGGACGACAGAAAACGGTGTGGCGCCGTTATCGCGACCGTTTCGGCCTTTTCGAGGTTTTCGCCGGCGCTTCGTCCGACTGATCCGTCACGCTGATCTGCCGGGAATGCGGCAGCGCTTCTGGATGCTCCTTTTGCAGGAAGGCGATGAGCTTCTCGCGCACCTCGCAGCGCAGGTCGAAAACGGTGCCACCCGTACGCGCGCTCATCAGGCAGCGCAGTTCCATGCTGCCTTCCTTGAAATCGGTCACCTGCAAGGCGGCGACATTGCCGTCCCATTTGTTTGACTGCTTGAGGATGTCGTCGAACTTCGCGCGGATGAGTTCGACCGGCGCGCGGTAGTCAACATAGATCATCACAGTGCCGATCAGGGCCGCGCCCTCGCGCGTCCAGTTCTGGAAGGGCTTTTCGATAAAATAAGTGAGCGGCACGATCAGACGCCGCCAATCCCAAAGCTTCACGACGACGTAAGTCGAGGTGATTTCCTCGATCGTGCCGTGTTCATTTTCCACGGTCACCGCATCATAGAGGCGGATCGGCTGCGTCATGGCGAGTTGCACGCCCGCCATCAGATTGCTCAGCACCGGCCGTGCGGCGAGGCCCGCGACAATGCCCGCGACGCCGGCGGAGGCGAACAGGCTGATGCCGTATTGCCGCACGGCGGGAAAGGTCATCAGCGCGGCGCCTAATGTGATCATGGCGAGCAGCACGTCGATCGTGCGCGACAGCACGCGCACTTGCGTATTGTGCTTGCGCGCCAGCAGATTGTCGTCGACGTCGAGACGGAAGCGCCGCAGGTAGAGATCGGCCGCAATGTGGAGCGCGATGATGGAGGCCCAGCCGATCAACCCGATAACCGCGACCGTCAGCAATCGCGCGAGTATCTCCGCCGTGCCGGGCGGCAGCGGCGCAACCGGGATGGCGATGATCATCGCCAGGATCAGCAGCGCGAGCCGCGAGAGCTCGCGGGTCTGCGTGAAGGTGGAAAAGACATAAGGATAGCGGCCGGCAAGCGTGCCGCGCACCAGCTTGCGCGCCCAGCGGTGCAGCGCGAGCGCAATGAGCACCGCGATTGCGAGGATCAGCAGCGCGACCACTGGGTCAGGCAGCCAATTGAGAAGATCCTTGATCCAGGTCAGCGCTGCTCTGATGGATTCCATGTGATCATGATTAGTTGAGGGAAAGAAGAGCGACTATATCGTCGCCGGTTCCGGATGAAATGCCGCGCGGCTGGACAAGGTCCCGGTGAGGTGGCAAAACGCCTGCAATCCAATCGTTTTCAATGCGCGGCGGCAATGAAAAGTTTCCTCCTCAAAGTCTTCACCTGGTGGAATTCCCAGACCTTCGGCACCCAGCTCTGGACCTGGTTGTATGGCGAAGCGGTCGGGCAGGACGAATTCGGCAATAGCTATTACCGCACCATCGGGGGCAAAATCGACAAGACGCTCGGCTTCGAGCGGCGGTGGGTGATCTACAACGGTTACGCGGAAGCTTCATCGGTGCCCCCGTCTTGGCACGGCTGGCTGCACCACACCGTCGATACGCCGCCGACACAGGAAAACTACAAGGCGCACCCGTGGCAAAAGCCGCACCGGCCCAACATGACCGGTACGCCCGGCGCGCTGCGTCCGTCAGGCTCGACACTTGCAGCCGGCCGCCGTCCCAAGGCAACCGGCGACTACAAGGCCTGGAGCCCCGACAGCCGGGGCTAGCGGGGTATGTGGCTGAAGCCGCTCGTCCCCGCGAAAGCGGGGACCCAGAGCAAAATTTGCTGAATTTGCAACCCTGGATTCCCGCCTTCGCGGGAATGAGCGGAGGTCGCACCTGATTTCCTGACGTCTTGCCGCCCTTCCAACGCCGTATTCCCCGTGTTAACCGGGCATTGCTATCGGCGTCAGGCGAATCCACGCCGGCCAGGCGCAAAAGCCGGATTTTAATGGCGCGTTGCATCCGTTCAGTCGCGTTCCTTGCGGTCGCCGCGCTGCTCGTGGCGAGTCCCGCCGCCGCGCAATTTGGCTCGATCTTCAGCGACGGTCCGCCGCGCCCGCCGGCTGACGTGCCCAATTCGCCGTCATCGCGTCCGCCGCCGGATCAGCAACCATATTATCCCGGCCGCGCCGACAGTCCGCCGCAGCAACCGCTGCCGGCCCCGATGAGCCTGCCGCCATCGAACCGGCCGGGGGGCGGCACGATCCAGTCGCAGCCGCTGGCGCCACCGCCGGGCGCGCAATCCGCGCCGCCACCGCAACCGGGTCAGCCGCAACAAAGTGCTACGCCGCCGCCGGCGGCATTGCCGCCCGGCCCGGGTTCGCCGCGCAATGCTCCACAACAAACCAATACCGCGCCGCAGCCGAACGATGAAGTCGTGGTCGCGCCGCCACCGCAGCGCATCGCCAATCCGACCGCGGTATTTTCCGGTCTCGACAAGATTACCGGCCGCATCATTTCGTTCGACGTCGCTATCAACGAAACGGTGCAATTCGGCGCGCTGCAAGTCACGCCGCGCGTCTGCTATTCACGCCCACCGACCGAGACACCCAACACCGATGCCTTTGTCGAAGTCGACGAGGTGACGTTGCAAGGCGAGATCAAGCGAATCTTCAGTGGCTGGATGTTTGCCGCGAGCCCGGGCCTGCACGCCGTCGAGCATCCGATCTACGACGTGTGGATCACCGACTGCAAAGGCGGAAAAAATCCGAACGTCGCCGAAGTACCTCCCGATGCGGCACCCAAGCCGCCGGCGCGCGCGCCGCAGCCGCCACAACGGAGGCAACCGCCGCCGCCACCGCGCGGGCCACCGCCGGGATTCCTGCCGCCGCCGCGGTAGTTTTCCCGTCATTCCGGACGCGCGCGCAGCGCGCGATCCCGCGAATGCCGAGACCCAAGCTCAGTGCAAGTGTTCTGGATTCCGGGTTCACGCGCTCGGAGGCGCGCGCACGCCACCCGGAATGACGGAACTAATGCTCCATCCTGAATAATCGCGAGCGCCTCGCTGCCCGCGATGGGGCGGTCCAACGGCAGCGCGGCGAAATCGCCTTCGCCAATCAAGCCCTCTTCCAGCATGCGATGATAGCGCCGCTTGGGCACCTCCACCGCGCCGAAGGTTGTGAGATGCGCAGTGACATATTGCGTGTCGAGCAGACGGAAGCCGCCTGCCTTGAGCCGCGCGACCAGATGTACCAGCGCGACCTTGGACGCGTCGCGCGCGCGGTGAAACATGCTCTCGCCGAAAAACGCGCGGCCGAGCGATACACCGTAAAGGCCGCCGACAAGTTCGTCGCCGTCATAGACCTCGACAGTGTGGCAATGACCGCGTTCATAGAGCGCGCGGTAAATGCGTCGGATGCGCATGTTGATCCAGGTGCGCGCGCGGTCCTGTTTCGGTTCGGCGCAGCCCTCGACCACGGAGTCGAAGTCGCGATCGACCCAGACCGTCCATGACGTCGTGCGCAAGGTGCGGGCGAGTCGCGCCGGCACGTGGAACCCTTCCAGGGGGATAATTCCGCGCATGTCCGGCTCGATCCAATAGAGCGCCGGATCGTCCGCGCTTTCGGCCATCGGAAAAATGCCGCAGGCATAGGCCTTGAGCAGCACTTCCGGCGTGATTTCGATGAATGTGTTCTCGCGGTTTGCCATCGCGCTCGCGCCAACAATGACCAAAACTTAGGCCGTTGCTCCCGGTTTGAGGAGCGAAGAAGGGGTCGCGTCAGCCGTTTGTTAACCTTTTGGATACCATAATTGCAGCGAATTTCTGAAGGCGTGGCGGCCCTTTGCGTTGGTTTGCAGGGGACAACGGCGAAACGGGGAGAAGGATGCATGGGCGAGACCATGGCGCCGATTTCGGTTTTGCTGGTCGAAGATGAAGTGCTGATCAGCAATCTCGTTGCCGATTGCCTGACCGCATCCGGTTTTGCGGTCCACGAAGTGACCACCGCCGATGAAGCGCTGCGCTACATCGATTCTGGCGCCAACATCGATGTGCTGTTCACCGACGTCAATTTGCCCGGCGGGATGGACGGCGCTGAACTGGCAACACGTGCGCGCGAACGCCGCCCGGAAATGCCGATCGTTTACGCTTCAGGACGTTTCAAGCTGTCCGACATTGCGCCGTTGGTGCCGCGCTCATTGTTCATGGCCAAGCCCTACGACCCGGCCGATGTCTGCGCGCTACTGACGCGGCTCACGGCGGCGGGGACGCGAAACTAAGGCTCCGCGCTCAAGGCTCCGACCAAGGCTCCGCCTAAGGCTCCGAGCCTAAGGCTCCATGCCGCCGCGGGCGAGGAACTGTTCAAGCCAGTGAATGTGATAGTTGCCGTCGATGATGTCCTTTTCGCGCACCAGCGCGCGGAACAGCGGCAGGGTCGTCTCGATGCCGTCGACCACCACTTCGTCGAGCGCGCGTTTCAGCCGCATCAGGCATTCGGTGCGGGTCTTGCCGTGCACGATCAGCTTGCCGACGAGCGAATCGTAATAGGGCGGTATCGTGTAACCCTGATAGACGGCGCTATCGATGCGCACGCCAAGGCCGCCGGGCGGGTGATAGTGCAGGATCTTGCCGGGCGATGGCCGAAAGGACACCGGGTTCTCTGCGTTGATGCGGCACTCGATGGCGTGACCGTGAAAGCGTACGTCGGATTGCTTGAGTGAAAGCTCGGAACCGGCGGCAACGCGGATCTGCTCGAAGATCAGGTCGATGTCGGTGATCATTTCGGTCACCGGATGCTCGACCTGAATGCGCGTGTTCATCTCAATGAAATAGAACTTTCCGTCTTCGTACAGGAATTCGACGGTCCCGACGCCGAGATAGGAAATCTCGCGCATCGCTTTCGCCACCGTCTCTCCGATGGCGTCGCGGGCGGCCGCATTGAGGGCAGGCGAGGGGCTTTCCTCGAGCACCTTCTGGTGGCGGCGCTGTAACGAGCAGTCGCGTTCGCCGAGATGGATGGCGTGGCCCTTGCCGTCGCCGAGCACCTGGATTTCGATATGGCGCGGGCGTTCCAGGTATTTTTCAATATAGACGGCGTCATCGCCAAAGGCTGCTTTCGCCTCGGAGCGCGCCGTCGAAAGCGCGGTCGAAAGCTCGCCGGCCGACCGCGCGACCTTCATGCCGCGCCCGCCGCCGCCTGCGGCGGCCTTGATCAGCACCGGATAGCCAATGTCGGCGGCAATCTTGGTCGCCTCGGCGTCAGACGTGACCCCGCCTTCCGATCCCGGCACGACCGGAATGCCGAGCTTCTTGGCGGTGCGTTTGGCTTCGATCTTGTCGCCCATCAGCCGGATGTGTTCGGCCTTCGGCCCGATGAATTGCACGCCGTGGTCGGCGAGGATCTCGGCAAAGCGTGCGTTCTCCGACAGAAACCCGTAGCCCGGATGCACGGCGTCGGCGCCGGTGATTTCGCAGGCCGACAGAATGGCGGGAATGTTGAGGTAGCTGTCCTTCGCTGCCGGCGGGCCGATGCACACGCTCTCGTCGGCGAAGCGCACGTGCATGGCGTCCGCATCGGCGGTGGAATGCACCGCCACGGTCGGAATGCCGAGCTCCTTGCACGCGCGCAGCACGCGCAAGGCGATTTCACCGCGATTGGCGATCAGGATTTTATCGAACATGCACTTGCGCCCTTGATCCGTCACCCTGAGGTGCGAGCGAAGCGAGCCTCGAAGGGTGGCGGCCGGTCATCCTTCGAGGGCCGCTTCGCGGCCTCCTCAGGATGACGGAGAGAAGTCTGCGGATAACTCCGCTCACTCAACAATCACCAACGGCTCGCCGAACTCGACCGGCTGGCCGTCTTCAAACAAGATCTGGATCACGGTGCCGGCGCGCGGGGCGGGAATCTGGTTCATGGTTTTCATCGCTTCGATGATCAGCAACGTGTCGCCTGCTTTGACCTTGCTGCCGATTTCGATGAAGGGCTTGGCGCCGGGTTCGGGGGCGCCATAAGCGGTGCCAACCATCGGAGAAATGACCACGCCGGGGTGCTTGGATAAATCAAGTGGCACGACTGCGGCGTCGGCGGGCGGTTGCGGTGCCACTTCGACCCGCACAGCCGCCGGCGCGGCGGCAGCGGTCGCGGCGCGCGCGACGCGCACGCGTTTTCCGTCCTGCTCGATTTCGATTTCGGTCAGCCCGGTTTCATCCAAAAGCTTCGTAAGCTCTTCGATCAACTCGCGGTCGACAATGGTCTTTGTGGGCTTTGCCATTGGCCGGCGCTCAATCTTTTGCCTTGGCGCCAGTCAGGCCGGCGAGCCCGGTGATCGCCAGCGCATAACCGTCGATGCCGAACCCGGCGATGACAGCCTTCGCAGCCTTCGAGACATATGAATTATGCCGGAAGGCTTCGCGCTGATGGATATTGGTCATGTGGATTTCGACCGTCGGCACCGTCGCTTGCACAGCGAGCAGGGCATCCATGATGGCAATTGATGTGGTGGTGTAACCGGCGGGGTTCATGACAATGCCCACCGCCTTCTTGGCATGCGCTTCCTGGATATAGTCGACCAGCTCGCCTTCCTTGTTCGATTGGCGGCAGACGACGTCGAGTCCGAAGCGCGCGGCGGTGTCGCGGCAAAGCTTTTCCACGTCGGCAAGGGTTGCGTGACCGTACTTTTCCGGCTCGCGCGTGCCAAGCAGGTTCATATTCGGTCCATTGAGGACGTAAATTGTCTTTGCCATGGGTCCCCGTCCGGAGCGCGCTTGCGAGCGCGTGGAACTGTCGGGCTTTATAGGTGGCCGCGGCGTTTAGGGGAAGCCCGGATCGCATTCGGACTCAGGATTTGCAGATTGAGGATTTGGCGCTGCCCAGAGCCTGAGTTTCGGCTGCCGCCCAATCAACCACCTCCTTGAGCGCCGTTAACCTTCTGCGGCCGGATTCGCGCGCCTTGCCGAAGATTTCGATCTGGCGGTCGGCGCTGGTGCCTTGCGCGGCGATGGAGTGAAGATGTCTGATCTCGCCCGCACATTCGAGCGCCTCGATATCTTCGGCGATGAAATCAATCACCTGGTCGAGCCACTGCACGAGCGTGAGCGGCGAACGCGAAAACGGCTCGATAAAAGTTGCGGCAATGCCGTAGCGCTGGGCATGCCATTTATTTTCCTGCGTGATGGCGCGGCCGACGCGATCAAAACCGGCGTTGAGTGCACGGTCGCGATCGAGCGCGCGCACCAGACAGCGGAACAGCGCGGCAATGCCCACGGCATCGTCGAGCCGCGTGCAGCTGTCGGCAACGCGCAGTTCGATGGTCGGGTTGTTGAGGGAGGGCCGCACCGCCCACCAGATATAGCTCGCATCCGGAATGATTTTTGCCCAGGTCAGCGCTGCGACGAATTCTCGATAGTCGTCATTGGTGCGAAAGAGTTCGGGCAGCCCGGTGCGCGGCAGCTCATCGTATGCCGCAAGCCGGTAGCCGACGAGACCGGTCAGGTGGCCTTGCCAGAATGGCGACGAGGTCGATAGCGCGAGCAGCAGCGGAAGATAGGCCGTCAGCCGCATGATCAAGTTGATGCGAGTGTCGATGTCCGGCACCGCGACATGCACGTGCATTCCGCACAGCATGTTACGGTAGCCGATCATCTGAAGGTCATCCATGATGGGGGCGTAGCGCGCCTTGCGGGTCATCACCTGCTCCGGCCAATACGCGAGCGGAAACGTGCCCATGGCCGCAAGGCCAAGTTTATGCTCGGACGCCGCTTGCCCGAGCGTCCGGCGATAGTGCGAGAGGTGTTCGCGCGCTTCCTTCATGCTGGCGCAAGGCGGTGTAGCGACCTCGATCTGCGACTGCAGCATTTCGGTCATGACGCGGTCGCCAAGCTGCTTTTGCGCGCGCGCGAGGAATTTCTTGTTCGCGCGGCGCACCGCGTGGCGCGTCTTCGCGTCGAACACGAAATATTCCTCTTCCATGCCCACCGTATACATGCGCGCAACAACCTCTGGAGCGGTCCCCGGTTCCCTTGCAGTGTCCCTCGGCGTTCAGCAAAGCGCGGTGCGTCGGTCGACGAGCCGCGAAAAGGCAGGCGACCCCGACTATTAAGGGATTATTTTACAGTTTGCTATGGAATCCAGGTGCACGTCGCGCGCGCACCTCTTGCGCGGAATGTGAAGAATCGCCCCCAATACCACTCGTGAAATGGCTTTCCTCAATTCATATGCCGTGCGCGGAATGTCATTGGACCGCTCCGAAAATCTGATCGCAAAAATCGTCTTCGCGGTTTTGCTCGTCGTCTCGCTCAGCCCGCTGCTGTTCGTGGCGATCCCGGCCATGGTCGACTATCCCAACCATCTCGCGCGTATGTACATCCTCGCGAGCGCCGGAACGCCCTCGGCTAATCCTTTTTACCAGACGGCATGGGCGCTCTACCCGAATTTGGCGATGGATCTGGTGATCCCGCAGATGGCGCGGGTCACCGGCGTTGAAAACGCGACCCGGCTTTTTCTGCTGCTGAGCGAGCTTTTGCTGGTGAGCGGTACCATGGCCATCGAGTGGGTGGTGAAGGGACGCATCCAGCTCTCCGCCGCTGTGGCGTTGATGTTCCTGTACGCCTTACCGTTTACCTGGGGGTTCCTGAATTTTGAATTTGGGCTCGCTGTGGCGCTGTGGGGCATTGCCTTTGGCATTCTGGTGTTCGAGCGATCATGGGCGAGCCGCCTCGCTGTCAACGCGATCTTTGTTGCCGTGCTGTTCGCCTCTCATTTCTTCGCGCTCGGCGTCTACGGGTTGACGCTCGGCATCCTCGAGCTGTGGCGAGCCTGGGAGAAGAAAGCGCCTTACAGCGAAACGGCGATGCGCCTGGTCGTACTCGCGATCCCTGCGGCAATCCTGCTCGCCGTCATGAAGTTGACGGGCGGAGCGGTTGGCGGCGGAGAGAATGACTGGCACTTCCAGTTCAAGGCGCTGTGGCCCTACATCATTATGAACGGTTACAGCACGGTGGTGTCGGCGGTGACGACCGTGCTGCTGATCGGCTTTCTCTATGTCGCCGGCAAACGCGGCCTGCTCAAGATCCAGCCGGCGGGGATTTGTCTTACCGCCGGATTTTTTGCGCTTTATCTCGCGATCCCGTCCCAGCTTCTCGGCACAGCCTTCGTTGATCTGCGGATGATCGTCGCGGCGGCCCTGATCGTGCCGGCCTATTGCTCGCTGTCTCTGCCGGACCGGCAGTGGAAGCTCGCCGCACTTGCTTGCGTCATCGCCGTGACGCTTCCGAATCTTGCTGTCGTATACAAGGTCTGGCTGTCATACCGCGCGGACTATGCGGACATGATCCAGTCCTTCGACAAGCTCAAGAAAGGTTCACGCGTACTGGTCGGCGGCAGCAGAGTTGGCGACGATCCGCCGCTCGACGACCTGACGACCTATCCGATCAGCCATGGGCCGACGCTGGCTGTTCACTACGCCGATGCTTTCGTCACGGACCTGTTCACGTCGGCGGGTAAGCAGCCGATCCGACCGCGCCCGGCCTTCGAACGGATTGATGACGGAGCAGCGGGTCCGGTGCCGCTCTTCATCCTGACCGCGATCGCGTCCGGAAAGACGTCCGATGCTTTGCCGGTCTATATCCGGTCTTGGCCGCGCGACTTCGATTATCTCTATTTGCTCGGACCGCACGTCGACAACCCGCTGCCCAATCTGCTGGACGAGCTCGTCGTCTCGCGGCGCTTCGTTCTCTATAAAATTCGCCGCGCCCCTTGAGGGACGCGGCGAAGTCACTTTTCAAACCTGGAATAGAGCGCGCGGTCTAGCAGCTCGGCTTGCCGCAACGCGAGTTGTTGACCTTTTCCTTGAGCGCGTCGATGCCGACGGCGCCGATCACGACGTCGTCGCCAATCACATAGCTCGGCGTTCCGTTGAGGCCGAGCGCTTCAGCGAGCTTGAAGCTTTCTTCCAGCGTGGCCTTCACTTCGGGGCTCTCAATGTCCTTGTCGAGCCGGCCCATGTCGAGGCCGATGTCCTTGGCGACCGCGAGCGCGTGGGCCTTGTCGGCCTGGCCGCGGCCGCCGAGCAGCTTCTGGTGGAATTCGAGATATTTCTTGCCGGTTTTGTCCTGCATGCGCACGGCAACCGCGACGCGGGCAGCTTCCACCGAGCCGGGGCCGAGCACCGGGAATTCCTTGAGCACGACCTTGAGCTTGGGATCGTTCTTCAGGAGCGTGAGCATGTCGTCCATGGCGCGCTTGCAGTAACCGCAGTTGTAATCGAAGAATTCAACAAAGGTGACGTTGCCGGCCGGATTGCCGAGCACCACCTGGCGTGGCGAGCTGAACAAGGCCTGCGAATATTGCTTGACCGCGGCCTTGTGCTTTTCGGATTCAGCCGCGCTCTGGCGCTTTTCGAGTTCGGCCATCGCCTCCTGAAGCACTTCGGGGTGTGCGACGAGATATTCGCGTACGATGCGTTCGATCTCGCCACGCTGCGGACCGGAGAATTCGTCGGCGCGTGAGATCTGCGGCGCCGTGATCGCCAGCAACGCCACACTGGCGGCGGTAAGGAAGCGTGAGAACGAGGTCATAAGTTTTGTCCTTGTGACTATTGAATACCGGCGTTTGAGTTTGGTGGTTTGACGTTGACGATGTCGTCTGCACGAACCCAGGCGGGCGAGCCGATGGGTAACCAAGTCTTGGCGCGCGTCGCAAGCTGGCGTGCAGTCTTGATATCGCCGCGCGTAAAGGCGGCTTGCGCCGATGCGAGGTCGGCATTGGCGAGGTCGCCCTTGCGGCCATAGGCCATGGCCAATTGTGAGTAGGCCTCCGGCGCTTCAGGTTCGCGGGAGATCGCTGTGCGCAGGAGACCCACCGCTTCTTCGGCGAGCTTCGGATTGTTGGTGGCGTTGAGCGCCTGCGCGAGCATGATTTCGATCAGCGGCGTGGCGTGCGAGAGCGCGACGGCCTGACGCAGCGGCGCGACTGCTTCCGCAGGCTTGCCGCCCTCGACCAAAGCCTGGCCTTTGAGTTCGTAGAAATAGGGATTGTTGGGCTGCACCTGGATCAGCCCGTCGATCTGCGTGAGCGCCTGCCGCAAGTCGCCGTGACGGTAGGTTGAGATGGCGCGGGCGTAGCGTGCGGGCAGGCTGTGGTCGCCCAGCGGGTAACGGTTCGCGACCGACTCCGGTCGTTCCAAGAAGCCGGAGAGCTTGGCGCGCATCAGGTCATGCCGCAATTGCAGCTCGGGCAAATCCTTGCGGTCCCAATAAGGGCTCGATCGCGCGAGGGTCTCGAGCGCCGCGACCCGGTCAGCCGGCATGGGGTGGCTCTGCATGTACGGATCGATATAGCGAGAGTTGAACAATGCTTCGTTGGTTAGACGTTTAAACAGATCGACCATACCGCGCGGCGATTGACCTGTGGCATTAAGAAATTTCACACCGGCGTGATCGGCCTGGTCTTCCTGTGTCCGCACATAAGCCAGCAACGACCGCATGATTGCGGCCTGCGGGGCCATGATCGCGGCCGCACCGACATTGCCGGACCCGCCGCTGCGCGCGCCCGCAACCGCCATGCCAATGCCGGCCATCAGTGCGATGATCGATGCGGTTTGCGCGGACGCTAATTGCTCCCGGAGGCGCTGCAGATGGCCGCCCGCCAGATGTCCGGTTTCGTGCGCGAACACGCCGATGATTTCGTTCGGGGTCTTGGCATCGAACAACGCGCCGGCATTCACAAAGATGTGGCGGCCGTCCATGACGAAGGCGTTGAACGAACGGTCGCCGAGAACAACCACCCGCACGTTCTGCTTCGCAAGTCCGGCGGCGCGCAGGATCGGTTGGGCATAGTCGCGCAGCAGCTGTTCAATTTCGGCGTCACGGATCACCGGCAGGCCGCGCGTTGCGCTGTCTTGCGCGCGCGCGGGAATAGTCGCCGGTCCGGCGGCGGCGCCGACGGCGATGGCAGTCAGCAACGCGATCGTGCGGACTGCTGGCGCCCTGCGCCGCGTCCTGATAGGTGTGCCGCTCAAGGACATGCGATTTTTTGGCCCCAAATGGCCATGTAACTACCGATTGGGCGTGAAACTAGTGACGCCCTACGGGGCGGTCAACGCGACACGCCTTCACGACTGGGTCATGACAGCGCCGTTCGCAAACAATCCGGCGAATACGGCAGGAGCGGGGCGGGGGATTGAGGCCTAACGGGCCGGAAACGATGCTTGAGGCGGCAAAACAGCTCTTGAAACCATCCAAACGCAGCGATGTTCCGCCGTTCATCGTTATGGACGTCATGGCGGCGGCGGCGCAGCGCGAGGCGCTGGGTGCGCGCGTCATTCACATGGAAGTCGGTCAGCCGGCGGCGCCCGCGCCGTCCACGGCCATCAAGGCGGCCCAGGCCGCGCTCGCGCATGGGCGGATCGGTTACACTGAAACACTCGGCATCCCGTCGCTGCGGGCGCGGATCGCGCAGCATTACAAGGATACTTACGACCTTGTTCTCGATCCCGCGCGCGTGGTGGTGACGACCGGGTCGTCCGGCGGTTTCGTGTTGGCGTTTCTGGCGTTGTTCGAGCCGGGCGACCGGGTGGCGCTCGCCAATCCCGGCTATCCGCCGTATCGGCACATTTTGTCCGCACTTGGTTGCGAACCGGTTCTGATCCAGACGTCAGAGGAGACGCGCTGGGCGTTGTCGGCGAAAGCGCTGATCGCGGAACACCGGCGCAAGCCGCTGCAAGGCGTGGTGGTTGCGAGCCCCGCCAATCCCACCGGCACCATGATGGATGCGGACACGCTCTCGCGGCTGATCGCGGTTGCCGAGGCCGAGGGCATTCGCGTGATCTCCGACGAGATCTATCACGGGCTCGATTACGCCTTTGCGGCGGAGACGGCGGCGAATGTGTCCGAACGTGCGCTCGTCATCAACTCGTTCTCGAAGTACTTCTGCATGACCGGATGGCGCGTCGGCTGGATGGTTGTTCCGGACAGTCTCGTCCGTTCGGTCGAGCGCTTGCAGGGCAATCTCGCGATTTCGGTGCCGACATTGGCGCAATTCGCGGCGGAAGCGGCTTTCGACGGTCGTGAAGAAATGGAAACCGTCAAACATAGTTATGAAGAAAACCGTCGTCTCCTCACCGAAGGTTTGCCGAAGACGGGGATCGACAAATTTCTGCCTGTCGACGGTGCGTTCTATCTTTACGCGAACATCGCTCGCTTTTCCGACGACAGCCTGGATTTCGCAAAGCGCATGTTGAACGAAGCGGGCGTCGCGGCGACCCCTGGTATCGATTTCGATCCGATCGACGGCAAACATTTCCTGCGCTTCTGCTACGCCGGTTCGGCGGCGGACATGCGCGAGGCCGTCGAGCGCATCGGCAACTGGCTTGCCAACAGACGCTAGAACTCGACGTCGAGTTCGACGACCTCATCCGGTTCGGCCTTTGCACCCGCGACCCAATCGCTCATCGCAGGCAGTCGCCATGATTGTTGCGCAGTAGGCGGCGCAATCGCTGTCGAGCTTCACGTCGTAACTCAGGAAGCGCGTGACAACCGGCGCAAACATCGCGTCCGCCATGCAGGGGGCCGCGCCGAAAAGAAATGGGCCCTTGTCGGTCGCAAGACACTCGCGCCAGATGCTGATGATGCGTTCGATATCGGCCTGCGCACCCGCCCAGACCTTGAACCCGGGATGATGCGCCTTCAGGTTCATCGGCAGCGCCGAACGCAAATTGGAAAAGCCCGAATGCATCTCGCCGGAAATCGAGCGGCAGCGCGCGCGCGCGGCGAGCGTCTTCGGCAGCAAACCGGCCGCCGGCATGATCTCGTTGAGATACTCGGCGATCGCGAGCGTGTCCCAGACCTTGATGCCGTTATGCGTAAGGCAGGGCACCAGGAAGGACGGCGACAGTAAAAGCAGCTCGGCGCGCGTTGAAGGATCGTCGCTCGCAACGGTCTGCTCCGTGAAATCAAGCCCCGCCATCTTGCAGAGCAGCCAGCCGCGGAGCGACCAGGAGCCGTAATTCTTGCTGGCGATCGTGAGAGTAGCCTTGGCCATGGGGCGCGAGTGTCCCTTGTTCATCACGGCCCGGCATTCGGCAGCTTAGACGAAAGCATCGCTTTTTCAATACCTTCCCGTAGTGCAAAATTATGGCGCAGGCGGATTGTCCCCAATTTACAGGCGCCGTCCGGCAGACCACGAATTTTATCTCGCAGTGCAGCATAAAATGCTCTAGCCTTTCAGTGCGGTTCGCCGGGACCGCCGGGGACTGGATGCTTTATCAGGCCTATCAGGCCCACACCGACATCATGGGGCCGGTGCGTCGCCTGGCCGACATGGCCGCCCGATCGGTGGGGGCAAGGCTCAATGGCTCGGCGCGCCCGACCGTCTTGAGCAATTTGACCGCCGCCTACGAACTGATTGCCCGCGCCGGCCTTACACATGTGCGTCCGCCTTACGGGATCGACCGCGTGATGGTCGGCGACCGTGAAGTGGCGGTGACGGAAGAAGCGGCCGATGTGACCCCGTTCGGCACGCTGCTGCATTTCAGAAAAGACGTCGTGCTGGCGCAACCGCGCGTGCTGCTGATCGCGCCTTTGTCAGGACATTTTGCAACGCTGCTGCGCGCGACGGTCCGCACGATGCTGCCCGAGCACGATGTGTTCATTACTGACTGGCACAACGCGCGCGACGTTGCGTCCGAGCACGGCCGCTTCGGATTCGACGAATACATCGGACACCTGATCCGCTTCGTCGAGACGATCGGGCCGGGTGCTCACATTGTCGCTGTGTGCCAGCCCTGTGTCGCAGCGCTGGTGGCGGCGAGCGTGATGGCGCAAAGCGACAATCCGGCGCAACCGCGGTCGATGACCCTGATGGCGGGGCCGATCGACACGCGCGTCAACCCCACCAAGGTCAACGACCTCGCGAAATCAAAACCCATCGACTGGTTCGAACGGCACCTGATTGCGCGCGTGCCTTACCGCTATGGCGGCGGTGGCCGCCATGTCTATCCGGGCTTTGTGCAGCTTGCAGCGTTCATGAGCATGAATATCGAGCGGCACCTGAAGGCCCATCACGAACTTTATGAAAACCTGGCGAAGGGTGAGGCCGAGAAAGCCGCGCAGACAAAAGCCTTTTACGACGAGTATTTCGCCGTGCTCGATCTCACCGCCGAGTTTTATCTGGAGACCGTGCGGCTGGTGTTCCAGGAGCACGCGCTGCCGCTGGGCGGCCTGACCTACCAGAATAGAAAGGTTGAGCCGCAAGCGATCAGGCGGACGGCACTGTTCACGGTGGAAGGCGAAAAGGATGACATTTGCGCCGTCGGCCAGACGCTCGCCGCTCACGACCTTTGTTCGTCATTGCGTCCGTACCGCAAGCGCCACCATATGCAGGCCGGCGTCGGACACTATGGCGTCTTTTCCGGCAGAACCTGGCAAAACCAGATCTATCCAATGGTGAAGAACGTCATCTTACAGAGCGATTGAGTATCCCGCCTGCGGCGCTGTTCCGCTCATTCCCGCGAAAGCGGGAATCCAGCGTCGCTTGCTCGGTGCCTGTTGTTCTGGATCCCCGCTTGCGCGGGGATGAGCGGTTTTTGGCTCGCGGGATGAAGGCCGAACCACCGCCTCCGGCCGACTGACCCGCTACCGCTTGAACGCACCGAGGATGGTGCGGATCCGCTCGCTGTTGATGGTTTCCGACGGTGTCGTGTCGCGTTCCAGCCGCGCATCACAGTCCACGAAATTCGACGAGACGATTTTGCCGGTGCGATTGTCGAAGCGTCGCTCTTCGCAGCGACCTTTCTTGTCGGTCTCGACCACGATCGCCGCGGCCCGATGGGCGGCTGCGCTTTGTTCGACGGAGGGTGGCAGCGGTGTGATTTTTGCGACCGATTTGCTGTCGACACGATCGGGAGACAAATAGGAGCCGGCGGTTACAAAAATCGCCAGAATGAGGATGCCGGCAAAGGCCGCCGTTGCGATCAACGCGCGCAAGCCTTCGCCAGCCGAAACACCGTTTTTGGCGCGGCGGTTTTTGCTTTTTGCAGCGACGACGGCCATGGCGCGGTCCGTAATTAAGGCCTTCAGTTTGCTTGAATATTTACCATCTGCGATTTGAGGAAGCCTGAAGAAATCATTTCAATTTGAAGGAAATGCCGCAATCGACGCGCCATCTTTTATTCATGCTGGCCAATACCTACATCTCGTGACGTCTCTCAAACCTCCGAAACCACCATGCTTGATTTTGCTTCATCGACCGATGTCGGGGACATCGGCGAGGCCGCATCGCCATCCGCCTCCGACACCGAAATCCTCGACGCCTATTCTCACGCCGTAACCACGGTGGCCGACAGCGTCGGACCGGCGGTGGTGCGCGTGGAGGTCGGCAATGGGAATGGCCGCAGCGGCGGCGTTGGGTCTGGCGTGATCATCGCGCCGGACGGTCTTGTGCTGACCAATTGTCACGTCGTCGAAGGCGCCAAGCACATCCAGTTGCAGGATGCCGAGGGCCGCGTCATGGAGGCGCGTAGCCTGGGCGAGGATCCCGACACCGATCTCGCGCTCTTACGCGCAGGTTCGGCGCGCGATCTGCCTTGCGCCGCGCTTGGCGATTCCAAGACGCTTAAGCGCGGGCAGCTTGTCGTCGCCATCGGCAATCCGCTTGGGTTCGAATCCACCGTGACAGCCGGGGTGATCTCGGCACTCGGCCGCTCATTGCGCTCGCGCAACGGACGGCTGATCGAGGACGTGATCCAGACCGACGCGGCGCTCAATCCCGGAAATTCCGGCGGGCCGTTGGTCTCGTCGCGCGGTGAGGTGATCGGCATCAACACCGCCGTCATCATGGGCGCGCAGGGCATCTGTTTTGCGGTTGCCAGCAACACCGCGCAGTTCGTGCTGAGCGAGTTGATCCAGCACGGCCGTGTGCGCCGCGGCTATATCGGCGTATCGGCACAGACAACCGCGGTGCCGCGCCGGCATGCGCGCGCGGCGCAGATCGAGAACAGTTCTGGCGCGATGATCACAGCAGCCGAGCCGAATGGCCCGGCGGCGCTCGCCGGACTGATGAGCCTCGATACGATCGTTCGTGCCGACGGCGAACCGGTGACCGGCGTTGATGACCTGATCCGGCTGCTGAACCGGGAGCGGATCGGACGTGACGTGGCAATTGACGTACTGCGCCGCGGCCAGTTGCGCACGTTCACCGTGAAACCGTTTGAGCGTCCCGCCAAACAATCGGCAGCGTGAAGCGCGAGATAGTCCGGGAGCGCGCGTTCGCTACTGCGGCTTCGGCGGTGGCGCCGCCATTTTTTTCGCGTTCTTCCTGGCCGCCGGCTCGTAATTGCCTTGTGCCATGCATTTCTTGATGAAAGTCGAGCGCTTTGCGCCTTCGAGCTGCTGGCTTTCCGCGCCGACTTTGCAGGTTTCCATTTTTTCCTGCGTGGTGATGGCGAGCGCCGGCGCTGCCGCCAGCACAACGGTGACAAGGGCGATAGCCAAAGTTCGCAGCATTATTGTCGCTCCTTTTGCGGTGGTTAGCTCTTGTCGCCGAGGAGACGTTTGCCCCACCAGCCGCGCTTCGGCGTTGCTGGCTCCTCAGGCCCGGTGCTGGATATCACCGGAGTCGATGGCGTGGCGGGCGAGGGCGCGACTGGCGCTCGCTCGCTGGCGAAGGGCGCAGGCTCGCGGATCGTCGAGCGCCGGCGCGGCGGCTCCTGCGCGTTTGCAGCAGCGGCCGGAGGCTCCATTGCTGCCGGTGCCGGGCGTTGTTCGATTGGCGGAGCGTAGGATGCGGCCGGGGCCGTGTCGTAACTCGGCGGACGATCCAGGTCCTCGACGGCATGTTGCAATTCCGGTTCCGCACCATTTTCGGCGGACCGGAATGGCGCTTCGCCATTGTGTGGACGGTTGCGTCGGCCGCCGCGTCGGCCGCGGCGACGCCGACGGCGCACGCCGTCGCGATCGCTTTCGCCGGCCGGGCCGCCTTCCGGACGGGGCTGTGGCGGGCTGAAGCCTTCTTCTTCGGGTGCGCCCGCATCGTGATCTTCGTGGGTGACCGCATGCTCCGGAACAGTGTCATGCGTGAATGCGGGGGCGCCTTCGCGCGGTTCGCTACCGCGGCCTCGGCCGCCGCGACCGCGCCGCCGCCGGCGCCGAGGACCGCCTTCTCGCTCGCCATCGCGGCGCGGCGCTTCTTCGTCGGCTTGCGCAGGAGCGACAGCCACTTGCTCGTGCTCTTGCGCCTCGACAATGTCTTCCTCGGCCTCGTCGGCAACGAATTCGTCTTCTTCATCCACTGTCGGCAGCGGAATCGGATGCGCGGCCGCGATACTTTTTGCGGCCTCGACCGTGTGGACCTGCTCGCCGCGATCGACCACGTAAGATTGCTGGCCGGTCACGGCCGGATCCGCCGAGACCGTGAGGGTGACGCGGAAGCGCTCTTCCAGCGCGCGCAGATGGGCGCGTTTGTGGTTGAGCACGTAAAGCGCGACTTCGGCGCGGGTGCGCACGATCAGATTGTGGGTTGCGCCCTTGATCAACATTTCCTCGATGGCGCGCAGCAATTGCAGCGCGACGGACGAGACGGACCGCACGTGCCCGCTGCCGCCGCAGATCGGGCATTTCTCGGTCGAGCTTTCAAGGACCGAGGTACGGATGCGCTGGCGCGACATTTCGAGCAGACCGAAATGCGAGATGCGGCCGACCTGGATGCGGGCGCGGTCGTGCCTGAGTGCTTCTTTCATTCGACGCTCAACGGTACGGTTATTGCGGCCTTCGTCCATGTCGATGAAGTCGATAACGATAAGGCCGGCGAGGTCGCGCAGGCGAAGTTGCCGGGCGATTTCCTCGGCGGCTTCGCAATTGGTCTTGAGCGCGGTGTCCTCGATGTGATGCTCGCGCGTGGCGCGGCCTGAGTTGACGTCGATGGCGACCAGCGCTTCCGCCTGGTTGATCACGATGTAACCGCCTGAGCGCAATTGCACCACTGGCGAGAACATGGCGTCGAGCTGGCTTTCGATGCCGTAGCGGGTGAAGAGCGGCTGCGTGTCCTTGTAGTGTTTCACATGTTTCGCGTGGCTCGGCATCAGCATGCGCATGAACTCGCGCGCTTCCTGATAGCCTTGCTCGCCGGACACGACGATTTCCTCAATGTCCTTTCCGTAGAGATCGCGGATCGACCGTTTGGTCAACGAGCCTTCTTCGTACACCAGCTTGGGTGCGGTCGACTTGAGCGTGAGGTCGCGCACGGTCTCCCACAGCCGCAGCAGATATTCGAAGTCGCGTTTAACTTCGATCTTTGTGCGACTGGCGCCTGCGGTGCGTAGGATCACGCCCATGCCTTCCGGCACTTCCAGTTCTTGCGCGATCTCTTTGAGGCGCCCGCGATCCTCGGCGCTGGTGATCTTGCGCGAAATGCCGCCGCCGCGAGGAGTGTTCGGCATCAAAACCGAATAGCGGCCGGCGAGCGAGAGATAGGTCGTCAGCGCAGCACCTTTGGTGCCGCGTTCTTCCTTGACGACCTGGACCAGCATCACCTGCCGGCGTTTGATGACTTCCTGGATTTTGTACTGGCGGCGGAAGCGCGGCGTGCGCTCCTGCGCTTCTTCGAGGGCATCGGCGCCACCGACGGATTCGACAGCTTCGTCGTCGTGGTGCTCATCGCCGTTGCCTTCGGCCGTTTCGGGAGCGGCGCCTTCAGCGGGCAGCGCGCCTTCAGCGGCGGCGAAAGGCTGTTCGCCCTCGGCGATGGTTTCGAGGGGTGCTTCGCTCGCTTCCGATGTGGCGGGCGGCGCGTTGAAATCGTCTGCGGTCTGATGGTCCGCATGTTCGTGGGCGTTTTCCTCGGAGGAAAAATCGGCCGGTGCTGCATCGGGCTCCGGCATGTGGGCCGTCGCTTCCGCGAAAGGCTCGGGAGCAGACTCACCAAATGACGTGTCACCGGCGGGAGTTTCCACCGCTTCAGGCACGGATCCTTCGGCCGCAAGCGGTTCGCTTTGCACGACGTCCCGCTCGCGATGGCGGCCCGCGCTGCGATGCCGATTTCGGCCGCGCCGGCCGGCGCGATTGTCAGCTTCCGCGTCAGCTGCCCGCTGGTCGTGCTCTTCCTGCGCGATCAGCGCCTGCCGGTCGGCAACCGGGATCTGATAGTAGTCCGGGTGGATTTCCGAGAACGCCAGGAAGCCGTGGCGGTTGCCGCCGTAGTCGACGAAGGCCGCCTGCAAGGACGGCTCAACGCGCGTGACTTTGGCGAGGTAGATATTACCGCGAAGCTGTTTGCGGTTGGCACTCTCGAAATCGAATTCTTCGACGCGGCTGCCGCGTAGCACGACGACCCGGGTCTCCTCCGGGTGGGTCGCATCGATCAACATTTTGTCGGCCATTGGAAAATCTCACTGGGCCCGGAATCCCCGCGCGCTCGCGCGATAAAGACAGCGCAAGACGACTGTGGGGGAGGCAGGCCTGATTGGTGTGGAAGGGAAGGGCCGCGCGGCCGAGAGCTCCGCCGGCGCGCGCCGTCGTTATGGCGGCGCGCGGGCGATAGATCTCAAAATACCTTTGCTGCGTCAGTGGCAGCATGAAACTTACGACCCGTAGCGCTGCGGTCGCGCCTCAAAGGCGCGAACCGAGGTTTCTCATCACTCACGGCTAGGTCGCGAACGGCCCACTGGCCGCGCACTGATCCGGATGTCCTTCACAAGGGTTTCGGCTCGTTTCGCTTGGCCGTCCGCCGACCTCCTCGAGGGGGGCGGTACAGGACCGAAGCGGCCGGGGCCCGAACGCGGCACAACCGGAACTCTAACCATAAGCACATCTTACATACGGCCCTGAACCACCTCTGGCAAGGGAAGCTTTGCAATCTGGCCACACTCGCACAGGGAATAGCCCCGCCGCTCAAGTTCCGTTAACCGAAGCGGGCCTTAATGGGTTAAAAAGGGACTTTAAAGGGTCTGGATTCGTGACAGCCCGTGCGACGGCGATCATTGGCACACTGGCATGTGCGCTGCTTTGCAACTCGGCCGGCATGGACGTTATGGCCGCCGAGAGCAATGTGGCCGCGCGGGCGTTGCCGGCACCGAAGGAGCAGCCGCTGGTCGCGACCGATATGCGCATCGGTGGCGATGACAAGCGGACGCGCTTCGTTGTTGATTTGAATCGCAAGATCGACGTGGCCGCATTCACGCTCGCAGACCCGTATCGCGTCGTGGTCGATCTCCCGCAAGTCACCTTCAACCTGCCGGCCAAAGCTGCCGAGCATAGCCGGGGACTGGTGAAGGCGTTTCGCTACGGGGTCATCATGCAGGGCGGCTCCCGCATCGTCATCGACACCAAAGGACCGGTGCATCTCGACAAGGCTTTTGTGCTCGATGCGACGGAGGGCCAGCCGGCCCGGCTCGTCCTCGACATGGCGGTAACAGATCGCGCGAGCTTCCTGCGTAATATCGCGCTTGAAAATCGTCCGGCGCACAGCGCGACGAACAAGCCGGCTGAAGCGCCGCCGAAGCCGGATGGCGACGCCCGCCCGCTGGTCGTGCTCGATCCCGGGCATGGCGGCATCGACAATGGCACCAAGGGCTCCGGTGGAGAAAACGAGAAAGACATCGTGTTGGCCTTCGCGCAGACGTTGCGTGAAAAACTCGAGAGCGGCGGCAAATACCGGGTGGCAATGACACGCTCGGACGACACTTTCATTCCGCTGGCGGAGCGGGTGCGTTTTGCACGCGCGCGCAGCGCGGCGCTGTTTATCTCAATCCATGCCGACGCTCTGCCGCGCAACGAAGGCCAGGCCGAAGGCGCGACCGTCTACACGCTGTCGGAGAATGCCTCCGACGCGGAAGCGGCGCGGCTCGCCGAAGCGGAGAACAAGGCCGACGTCATTGCCGGCGTTGACCTCACTGCCGAGCCGGACGACGTCGCAAATATTCTCGTTGATCTTGCCCAGCGCGAAACCAAGACCTTCTCAATGCAATTCGCCCGGACCGCGGTTGGCGAACTCAAGACCGCCGCGCGGCTGCACAAGCACCCGCTCAAATCGGCGGGCTTCAAGGTGCTGTTGGCCCCGGACGTGCCGTCCGTCCTGGTGGAGTTGGGTTACATGTCGACCAAGGACGACCTCAAGCAGCTCAATTCGCCGGTCTGGCGCACCCGTACGGCGCAGGCGCTGGTGCAGGCTGTCGATACCTTCTTTACGCCCCGGGTTGCCGGAGCCGGAGGAGGGCGCAACTGACATGAGCTACTGGCCTCAGTTTCAACATAAAACCCGGCAAACACAGGACCGCGCCGCAGCCTTTGTTAAGGACTACGGCGGCTTGGCGGTGGTAAGGTTCCTGCCAGTCTTGTGGCTCGCTGCAACGGCGGACGAAGCCTTTAACCGGGCCCAAGACGGGACCATTCGATCATGAAGCTCATGTTGCGCTTTTTAGGCTTCCTGTTCGCGGCAGGCACCATCCTCTTCGTGGTGGGTGTCGGGGCCGCCGCCGGCCTGCTCTGGCATTTCTCCAAGGACCTGCCGGATTATTCGCAGCTTCAGGATTATGAGCCGCCGGTGATGACGCGCGTGCACGCGGCCGACGGATCGCTGGTTGGGGAATATGCGCGTGAGCGACGGCTTTACATCCCGATACAGGCGGTGCCGAAGCTGGTCATCAACGCCTTCCTTGCCGCTGAGGACAAGAATTTCTACGAGCATGGCGGGCTTGATTTCACCGGCATTGCCCGCGCCGGCTTCGTCTATCTCCAGAACTACGGATCGAGCCGCCGCCCGCAAGGCGCCTCAACCATTACGCAACAAGTTGCCAAGAACTTCCTGCTGACAAACGAACTTTCCATGGCCCGCAAGGTCAAGGAAGCGTTGCTCGCGCTCAAAATCGAGCGCACTTACAGCAAGGACAAGATCCTCGAGCTTTACTTGAACGAAATCTATCTTGGCCTTGGCGCCTATGGCATTGCCGCCGCGTCGCTTGTCTACTTCGACAAGGCTGTTAACGAAATCACCATTCCGGAAGCCGCCTATCTCGCCTCGCTGCCGAAGGCGCCGAACAATTATCATCCGTTCCGCCAGCGCGAGCGCGCGATTGAGCGCCGCAATTGGGTCATCGATCGCATGGCGGAGGCGGGCTTTGTAAAGGCCGCCGATGCCGAGAAAGCGAAGCGCACGGCGCTCGGTGTGACCTCAAAGGTGACCGGCGCGCATATCTTTAACGCCGAATATTTCACCGAAGAGGTCAGACGAGAACTCTACGAGCGTTACGGCGAAAAGAAACTGTACGAGGGCGGCCTCTCGGTTCGTACCTCGCTCGACACGAAATATCAGGTCCTCGCACGCAAAGTCCTCACTGACGGCCTGGTGCGTTTCGACGAGGCGCAGGGCTGGCGCGGGCCCGTCACCAAAATCGATATCGCCGGCGACTGGGGCGTCAAAATCGCCGAAGTGAAAGCCTTGAGCGACGTCGCGCCATGGCGGCTCGCGGTTGTGCTGGAAGTGGGCGATCAATCTGCCCGTATCGGCTTGCAGCCGGGACGCGAGCCGGGCGGCTTCGTCAGCAAAGAGCGCACAATCGGTATTCTTCCCCTCGAAGGGATGAAGTGGGCCAAGTCCGGCGGTAAGGCCCCCGCCAAAGTCAGTCAGGTCGTCGCTCCCGGCGATGTTATCTATGTGGAGCCTGCAAAATCCGACGGCCAATTCGTTCTGCACCAGGTGCCGGAGGTTTCGGGCGCGATGGTGGTGGAGGATCCGTTGACCGGCCGTGTGCTCGCGATGGTCGGTGGTTTTTCCTATGACCAGAGCCAGTTTAACCGGGCCACCCAGGCGCTGCGGCAGCCGGGCTCATCCTTCAAGCCGCTTGTCTATGCTGCCGCGCTCGACAATGGCTACACGCCGTCGACCATCGTGCTCGACGCACCGCTTGAGATTGATCAGGGGCCGGGGCTGGGCGTCTGGAAGCCGGAAAACTACGAAAACAATTTCTATGGCCCTTCGACGTTGCGCTTCGGAATCGAACATTCACGCAACGTGATGACGGTGCGGCTGGCGCAGGACATCGGCATGCCGCTGATCGCCGAATACGCCAAGCGCTTCGGTATCTATGACGAGTTGCCACCTTATTTGTCCTTCGCGCTTGGCGCAGGCGAAACAACGTTGCTGCGCATGGTGACCGCATACGGGATGTTTGATAATGGCGGACGGAAAATTAAGCCGACGCTGATCGACCGCATCCAGGATCGTTATGGCCACACGGTCTACAAACACGACGAACGCGAATGCGTCGGCTGCGATGCCAAGAAATGGGAAGACCAGCCCGAGCCGTCGCTGATCGATCGGCGCCAACAGGTGCTTGATCCGATGACGGCCTATCAGATTACGTCGATGATGGAAGGTGTTGTCCTGCGCGGCACGGCGGCTGGCGCGGGCTTTCAGAAAGAGGTCGGAAAGCCGGTGGCCGGCAAGACCGGCACCACCAATGACGAGAAAGACGCATGGTTCATCGGCTTTACGCCCGATCTCGTCGTGGGTGTCTACATGGGTTACGACAAGCCGCGCCATCTTGGCCGCGGAGCGACCGGCGGCCATCTCTCGGCGCCAATCGTGAAGGACTTCATGAAAGTCGCGCTCGCCAACAAGCCCGCAGTACCGTTCCGCGTGCCGCCGGGCATCAAGCTTATTCGCGTCGACCTGAAAAGCGGGATGCGCGCCGGCCCCGGCACCGAACGCGCGATCCTTGAAGCGTTCAAGCCGGGGACTGCGCCGCCGGACAACTACTCAGTCGTCGGTAACGGCGGCGATCCCGGCGATAGTGGTGGCGGTGGGCGCGGCTGGGGCGTTGGTGTCAGCCCTGATGCGGATCGGGCCGTTCGCTCGGGCACAGGCGGGCTTTATTGAGGCCTGAAACCTCGAGTGTTGCGCCAGCGCCGTTGCGACGTTAAATCCCCCCAGACACGACTCAAAGGGCCGCTCGGCGGCAATGGAATTCGATATGCGTGCGGAAACCCAAAATCTGGTCGAAGAAATCAAGCAGTCCGTGCGGCTGCTGAGGAGGCATCTTTGACGTCGACACCGCGACGCAACGCCTCGCTGAACTGAATAGAGAGTCGGAAGACCCTAATCTCTGGAACGACCGGGCCCGCGCGCAACGCGTTATGCGTGAACGCGATGCGCTCGACGATCAGCTCAAGGCCATCGGCCGCATCGAGCAGGAGCTTGACGATCAGGTCACCCTGATTGAGCTCGGCGAAAGCGAAAAAGACGAAAAAACCATCGCGGAAGCGGAAGCCGCCCTAAAGCGGCTGAAAGCCGAAGTCGCGCGACGCGAGCTTGAGGCGCTGCTATCCGGCGAGGCCGATGCCAACGATTGCTATCTCGAAGTGCATGCCGGGGCGGGCGGTACCGAGAGCCAGGATTGGGCCAGCATGCTCATGCGCATGTATGTGCGCTGGGCGGAGCAACACGGTTACAAGGTTGACTGGATCGAGGAGAGCGAGGGGGAGGGCGCCGGGATCAAATCGGCGACCGTCGTGATCAAGGGCCACAACGCCTACGGTTGGCTCAAGAGCGAGAATGGCGTGCATCGTCTGGTCCGTATCTCGCCGTTCGATTCCAATGCAAGGCGGCATACATCCTTTGCCAGCGTCGTGGTGTTCCCAGTCGTCGATGACCGCATCAAGATCGACATCAACGAGAATGACGTCCGTACCGACGTCATGCGGTCGGGCGGCGCCGGCGGTCAGCACGTCAACAAAACGGAATCTGCCGTGCGATTGACGCACATTCCGACCAACATTGTCGTCAAATGCCAGCAGGATCGCTCGCAACACCGTAACCGCGCCATGGCCTGGGACATGTTGCGCGCCAAGTTGTTCGAGATGGAAGTCAAGAAACGCGAAGCAAAAGCGGAGGCCGAGCAGGCCGCCAAGACCGACATCGGCTGGGGCCACCAGATTCGTTCGTACGTGCTGCAGCCCTACCAGATGGTGAAGGATCTGCGCACTGGCGTGTCGACATCGAATACGGCCGGTGTGCTTGACGGCGATCTCGACGAATTCATGCAGGCAGCGCTGGCGCAAAAAGCCTTTGGCGGCGGACCGGAGCAGGTCGAGGATGTGGAGTAACGAAAACCCCGCTCATTCCCGCGTAAGCGGGAATCCAGAGACAAGACGATCAGGTCCATAATTGTCTGGGTCCCCACATTCGCGGGGACGAGCGGAATTTGGTTAGCGTTCGAGGTGCTGCCCGGTTTCTTTCTGCCATCCTGCCAGCCACTGACGGAAGCGCGCGCCGCCGGTTTGCGCCGCGCCGTGCAGTGCGACAAACACCGGACCTTCTTCGGAGAACATCAGCACGGCATCGAGTGCTTTGGAACGGCGCAGTGTGTCGAGCGCCTGAGCCGGCGTCTGTGCAATGGGGCCCGCGACGTTGAACGAGGTGTTTACGGCGACTTCGACGCCGATACGACGGCCGAGCGCCTTCAGGAACATGAACGTGAGCGGGTCGGTCTTCTCGCGCACGATCTGAATGCGGCCGGTCCCGTCGGCGTGCACGACGGATGGAATACGCGCCCGCGCCTCCGGCTTCGCGTGCGCTGTGAGCACCATGTAATTGTAGACGTTGTAATCGGCATCGCTCGCGCCATCCGACAGTTCAAAAAACTGCTTCGCCGCTTCAAGCGTCATCATTGGTGCCAGCGGTCGAATGGCTTCGCGGTACTTGACCCGCGCGTTGAGATTTTCGCGAGTCTTTGGGTTGCACGGGTTGGCTAGGATCGAGCGGTGGCCGAGCGCGCGCGGTCCGGTTTCGGCGGCGCCTTGATAGAGCGCGAAAATCGCGTCCTGCGCGGTCATATAGGCCATGAAATCCGCGAACTGCGCTTGCATGGCGGGGTTTGTAGCGGACTTGAGTTCGATCCATTCAAGGTCGGGGCTTGCGCCAAGCGCCTTGCGGATTTCCTGTTCGGATGGTGGCGATCCGCAAAAAAAGGCGTGGTCGATCGGTTCGCCAAGTCCATGACCGGCGAGGTAAGCGGCCATGTAGGCCGCGCCGACGGTTACACCGGTATCGCTCGGTATGGGTGGCACCCAAAGATGTAGCCGGCCGGGGCGCCCCAGCTCGCGCCGGTAGAAGTCTTCGTCAAAATGCTCGAGCAGCCGCATATTGGCGAGGGCATTGAGCGCGGTGCCGCCCGTGAGCACCAGTCGGTCACACTTGGTGGTGCGGATAAAGTGAGCGATCACGTGGATGAGCGCGTCCTCGAACACCATTTGAGTTGCGGCGGCCTTGTCGAGACGCTCTTGCGTATTCTCCTTGTGCCGAATGTCTTCGACGCGAAGGACCGCATCCGGATTCCACATATCTTTTTGTGCAATCGGTTCGCCCAGAATGCGGGTGAGCGCGTCGGTATAGGGGGTGTCCCGAATATTGCGCTGCCAATTCGCAAGGTCGCGATTAAGAAAAATTTGTCCATCGGCCGCGAAATCGAAGATCGGCTTCAGCGCTGCATAGTAAGAGTTCGTATTGCGGTCGTTATTGCCGTAGGCGGTAGCGCCCATGTAGCGGCCTTCGCTGGAAAGCCAGGTCCAGCCGCCTTGCGTCGAGCTGATCACCGAGTAGAAAACGCCGAGCGAGTCGAAAATGCTGTTATTGTAGTAGATACTCTCCATGCGGCCGTCTTGGCACACATAAAGTGAGACCGCGCCCAAGTCGCCGAAACCGTCGAGCACCGCCACCATTGTGGGGTCTTTGTCGCGTGCAAACGGCGATGCGGCGAAGGAAAACCACGCATGATTATCGTGATGCGGTGTGCCAATCAGTGAGACCGGCTCACTCAGGCCCAGATGTTCGGTGATGTGACGCGACGCGCGCATGCCGCGGTCGACAGCGCGCAAATTGAATGCGGGCGTGTCCTGTTCGCGGATCAGGCTGAAACTTGCCGGCGCCTCGTCGAGTGTGATGCGGATCAGCGTCGACCACAGCGCCACGTAGTCCCACGAGGCGACCCAGGCATCAATGTGGCCGACGCCGAGGCCTATCATGGCCATGGCCGATACCATTGCGTCGATGGAATGGCGCGGATAGGCGTTGGTATGTTTCTCGCCCGAGAAGCGTTCCTCTTCGTTGTTGAAAATCAATCGCGGCCCGCGCTCGCGCGTGACCTCAACGAGCGCGATGCCAGAATTATGGATCCCGACGGCCGATACACCGGCTATATAGGCGGTCTCGCCGCGCTCGATTTTTTCCCTGATGGCTGAAAATCGGGCCCGCGCAAACGCACTATCGGCGCGAAAGATGTGCCGCCGCCGGAAAAACGGTTCAAACAACGTCAATGCGACCTTGAAGCCAGCAGCCCCAAGCCATGGATGGCGTGGCTTGTTCCGCATATTGATTTCGTCCCCGGGCTAGGCTGCCAATCTATGACTTTTGGTATCTGGCAGGACGAATGGCAATGGGTCCGCTCGCGCGGCTCAGATACTGCCCAGCCGGAGGCCAGCGCGCAGGAATTTCTGCGGGTCGATCGCCTCGCCATTGACCCGCGTCTCGTAATGCAAATGCGGGCCCGTCGAGCGCCCGGTCGATCCAATCCGGCCGATGACCTCGCCGATGCGTACGGTTTGGCCGACCTTCACGTCGATCTGGGACAGATGGCCGTACCGCGTTGCAAGGCCGTTGCCGTGATTGATCTCCACCATATTTCCGTAACCACCCTCGCGGCCGGCGATGGATACGCGGCCTGTGGCCGTTGCGCGAACCGGTTCGCCGATCTCGCCACGCAGATCGATGCCGGTGTGAACCGCGGGACGTCCCAAAAACGGGTCCATACGCATGCCAAAAGGCGAACTCATATCCACGTCGCCGATGACCGGCTTGCGTACCGGTACCGCAATCAGCGCATGGCTAAAACGATCAACCTGCGCACGCGCGACGTTGATGCGGTAAAGCTGCCGTTCGAATGCGCTGGCGCCGGATTGCGGTGGTTTCAAAGGAACAAAAGGGCCGCCGACCGATGCGACAGCTGGCATCCTGGCGGCATCGACGCCGAGATCGGCGAGCACACTGCGCATGCTGCGTGCCTTGATGTCGATGCGCTCTTCAAGATCCGTGAGCGCGGCAGATTGCTTTTGCTCGACCTTGTCGAGCGAGAGCGAAACGCGCGCGAGCATTCCATTGAGACCGCCTGTTGTCGTGCGTTCGGCGACCCGGGTCGCGTTCGTTTGCAGTTCTCGCGATTGCAGGCGCGCCTCGCGGTCCGGCGGTGCGACGAAGATGATTGTGTCATTGATAGGCGAAGGCCGTGGTGTCTGCATCGCCGATGGCGGTGCAATCCGCGCGGGCTTGATGGAGCCCGTGCTTGCAACATCACCGCCAAGCGCGGCGGCGCGCTGTTCGAGCGTCGACTGGCGTTGCAGCAGGACATTAAGTTTTTTCTCGAACTGCTCCTGGTCAAGCAGTTGCCGGCTCATGATGCGATCGACTTGCGCGCGCAATTCGGCGATCCGGTCCTCGTATGCAAATTGCATCTCGGCCTGCCGGCCGATCAGGCGGGTGAGAACGTTGTCGCGGAATGCGAAATAGGTGCCGGTCGCGATCGACCACACCGCCATGATGACCAATGTGCCGACGACAATCCAGAACGCGACCGGCCCAATGCGAATTTGATGCCCGGCATGTGTGAGCGTGTAGCCGTCGTGACTGCGATGCAGATGGCGCGACATCATTCCGGCCGATCGCGCCGGAGCGTGCGCGGGGCGGGCGGTCTGGTTGTTTGCCGGATGATAGGAAGTGGACGAATGCAGCATCGACGCTCCGCGCCGGCTTGGCGGTCATCGAACCACCAGCCAGCAGGGCGATATCAAACCGATATGGTTAAGAAACCGGTAAATGCCCCGGGGTATGATCTTAATTCCCTAGTATTTGCCGGGAATTAGAGGCTACGGGCGGCTGCCAAAACCTCTTCGGCGTGGCCTGGCACGCGCACTTTCGGCCAAATGCGGACGATGCGCCCGGCCGTGTCGATCAGAAACGTCTTGCGGATGACCCCCATGAATTTGCGTCCGTACATCGATTTCTCGCCCCAGCCCCCATAAGCTGCCAGCATCGTCTTGGTTTCGTCGGATGCGAGGGCAATGGCAAATTTATGCTTGGCTTTAAATCTGTCCTGAGTCGCCACCGGGTCTGCCGAAACCCCGAGAATCGCCGTCCCCGCCTTGGAGAAGTCAGTGCGTAGCCGCGAGAATGCGATAGCCTCTTTGGTGCAACCGGGCGTGTCTGCCTTCGGATAGAAATAGAGGACGAGGTTGCTGCCCTTGAAGTCCTTGAGCGAGACTTTGCCGCCGCCGTCGCGCGGCAGGGTGAAGGCCGGAGCCTTCGCACCCGCAACAAGTTCTCGCGCCATGTGCCTTCCTTTCGTCGTTTTCGAGCGGTCATGTCGCACATGCCATTTGCGTCGGAGGGGCGCAACGGGTTCCACAGATATGTGCCGTAAGCCGCGCCGCGTAGTCGTTGGGTGGCCGGTGCGATACGTAGACAGCGTCAGACGAGGGGCGCGGCCAAACGCATGACGGGGAGCGAGCAGGAGCACGGTCATCGCGCCCATGCCGTCGCTGTGGGCCACGCCCCGCATCGCCGACGGGTCGCGCGTACCCTCGGTGGCCGTCGCTGGAACAACCTGCGTTACAGGGCGCTGGGCTGGCTTCGTTCGTCTTTCATTCGGCGTCTGTTTTGGGGCTTGGCGATCTGCGGGGCGCTTGCCACCGTTCTCGTACTCGGCTTGTGGTGGCGGCTGTCCAGCGGACCGATTTCACTTGATGTGGCGACCCCCTGGTTGAAGGCCGCGATCGAGGAAAATTTCGGTGGCCACCATAGCGTCGAGGTCGGCGGCACTCAGCTCGAGCGCGACGAGCGGGGGCGCACGTCGCTGCGCTTGCGCGACATCGTCGTGCGTGATTCCGACGGGACGATCGTGGCGAGCGCGCCCAAGGCTGAAGTCGGCTTGTCCGGCCGAAGTTTGCTGATGGGCCAACTGCGCGCCCAAAGCCTCAATCTGGTCGGCGCGGAAATGTCTGTTCGAATCGAGCCCGACGGTCGGCTGACCGTATTTGCCGGCGCCGACAACCGACCCATCGCGACGGCTGCTCCAACGGTCAAGCCTGCACGGCCGGGCGGGCCGGGGCCGGACACCGGGCCTCAGGGCGCGCTCGGCGCCGAGTTCGAGAATATTGCGGGCATGATGGCCCGGCTCGACGCCGTCGGCGAGACAGGTCTCGACGGCCACGATTTGCGCGAACTCGGTCTCAAAAATGGAAATCTGGTCGTCGACGACCGGCGCAACGGAAAGCGGTGGACGTTTGACGGGATCAACGCGAGTTTGACTCGACCGCGCCAGGGCGGCGTTGTTTTTCGCCTTGAGTCCGACAATCCCAAGCGTCCCTGGGTAATCAGCGCGGCGATGCGTCCAATGGCCGACGGCATGCGTGCGGTTGGCATCGAAGCGCGCAAAGTTTCCACGCGCGATATCATGCTGGCGATGCGGCTGAACGCGGGCGATATCGATGTCGACCTGCCTTTGTCGGCGAGTATTCGAGCCGATGTCGCGGCTGATGGCACTCCGCAGATGGTGCAGGGGCAATTGGTCGCTGATGCCGGCACGATCGTTGATCGCGACAACAACAAAGTCAGCTTGAATATTGATCGTGCAGATTTTCGATTTAATTGGGATGCGCGGCGGCGAAGCCTGGTCGTGCCATTCCAGGTAAATTCGGGCGGCAATCAGTTCACGATGCGCGCGACGCTCGAGGGTTCGCCGGAGCAGAATGGCACCTGGTTGCTCGGTGTGGTGCGCGGCGATCCCGTGATTGACCCAATTATCATTGCGCCCGGGGCCGCCGCCGACGACGAGGGCATCGCGATCAACAGGGTGGCCGTGCGGGCGCGCATCGACACGAACCGCAAACGCATTGAGCTGGAACAGGGTGATTTGAGCCGCATCGATACGCGTCCCTCGCACAACATCGGAATCGCCGTCACGGGCAGCTTCGATTACTCGGGCGCCGAGCCGCACATCGCTTTCGGCGTTGCCGGCACGCGCATGCCGATGTCGGCGTTGAAACGGCTTTGGCCTTTTTTTGCTGCCGTCGCCGTCCGGTCATGGGTCGAGGAGCATATTTCCGGCGGCATGGTCGAGCGCGTTGTGGTGGCCGGCAATGCTCCGCTGGAAGACTTCAAGCATAACGGCCCGCCAGTGCCGGAGGATGGGCTGTCGGTTGACATCGAGACGAGCGGAACAACGTTGCGTCCGATCTCGAATTTGCCGCCCATCCGCGACGCCGATCTTACGGTCCGCATCACCGGCAGAAACGCCGTCGTCAATCTCGGTCGCGGCACCGTCGAAGCGGCGCCGGGGCGAAAGCTCAACATTGCGAGTGGCGTGTTCGAGGTGCCCGATACCCACCCCAAGCCGGCGCCGGCGCGGTCGAGTTTCCGTATCGATGGCGGTGTGCCGGCTGCGGCTGCGTTGCTTGCAAGCGACGGATTACGTGACGAAGTCGGCATCACGCTCGATCCCGCCACGACTCGCGGTACGATTTCCGCGCAGGTCGCGGTCAAACTGGCCATCGCCGAGCCGATGCCAGAGGACGCGTCGAGCTATCTGATCAGCGCGGACCTCACGAATTTTGCTGCCGACAAGATGCTGCTCGGCCAGAAAGTGGAAGCCAATACGCTCAAGGCTGTGGCTACTGGGGACGGGTTCCAGATCAAAGGCGACGTGAAGATCAATGGGACGCCCGCGTCAATCGATCTACGCAAGCAGAAAGGCGAAGCTGACGCCGAATTGCACATGCAGTCGACTATCGACGAAGCGGCGCGTCGCAAACTCGGCATGGATCTTGGCTCCACCGTTACCGGCTCCATTCCTATCAAGGTCGTTGGACGGGTGAGTGACACTTCGACCGATGACGGAATGAGCGTGGAGGCAGACCTCACGCCCGTAAAAATCGACAATCTGTTGCCCGGCTGGGTGAAGCCGGCGGGGCGGCCCGCGCGCGCGACGTACACGTTGTTGAAAAATGGCAAATCGACGCGGATCGACGACCTGAGCATTGATGGCTCGGGCGCGACCGTTCGCGGCTCGGTCGAACTCGACAGCGCGAACGAAGTTGTGTCGGCAAATTTCCCGGTCTTCGCCTTGTCCGATGGCGACAAGGTCACGTTGCGGGCCGACCGTGGTCCGGACGGGGCATTGCGCGTGGCAATGCGCGGGGACATTTACGACGGGCGCAATTTCGTTAAATCATCGCTTGCGAATACCGACAAGGCCAAGCAAAAGCAGGAGGATCTTGATCTCGAAATCAAGGTCGGCACCGTCGCGGGTCACAACGGTGAAACGCTGCGCGGGCTTGACCTGAAATTATCGCGCCGCGGCGGCCGCATTCGCGCTTTCAACATGACAAGCAAGATCGGGCGCGATACGCCGCTCAACGGCGACCTGCGCGTGCGCGCCCGCGACAACCATCAGGTTATCTACTTCGAGACCGACGACGCCGGCTCCTTGTTCCGATTCACCGACATGTATCCGCGCATGTTCGGTGGCCAGATGTGGGTGGCGATGGATCCGCCGACGCAGGAGCAGTCGCCGCAAATCGGGACGCTCTTTATCCGCAGTTTCGTGGTGCGGGGCGAACCCGCGCTTGAGAGGGTGGTGTCGGGCGCGCCGGGTACCCCTGGAGCCAATGGAGTCGATTTCAGCGAAATGCGTGCCGATTTCACGCGCTTCCCGGGCAAGATGTCCGTCCGCGACGGCGTCGTGCGTGGGCCGTTGGTGGGCGCTACGGTCGAAGGCAACATCGATTACACGCGCGACGATGTTCATTTGCGCGGGACCTTTGTGCCGTTCTACGGCCTCAACAATATGTTCGGGCAGATCCCGATCGTCGGCCTGTTTCTCGGCGGCGGCAACAAAGAGGGGTTGGTCGGCATCAACTATGAGGCGGTCGGTCCGCCGGGGTCGCCGCGCATCTCCGTCAATCCGGTCAGCGCGATCGCGCCTGGCCTGCTGCGCAAATTTATCCCGTCGCCGGGCACGTTCGATCCGAACTTCGCGCCGCCATTGCGGTGAATGCGTTGTCAGTTCGGCTTCAACAGTACGTGCTGCTTTTTGCCGAGTGACAGCTTGATGACGCCGTCCCGCGTCACGTCTTTTGCGGCGATCACATGTTTGTCGGTGGTGATCCGTACATCGTTGACCGCGATTGCGCCGTTGCTGATCGCACGCCGAACCTCGCCGTTGGAGGCAGCGAGACCCGCGACGACAAAGGCGTTGAGCACACCGATTCCAGCCGCAAGATCCTTGGACGGTATGGAGACGGTGGGCAACGCGAGTGAAGTCGAGCCTTCTTCAAAGGTCTTGCGCGCTGTCTCGGCGGCTTCATCGGCGGCGGCGCGGCCGTGCACGAGAGCGGTTGCTTCGGTGGCGAGGATCTTCTTCGCCTCGTTGATTTCGTTGTCCTTGAGCGCGGCCAGTTTGGCGATCTCCGGCAACGGAAGAATGGTGAACAGCTTGAGGAAGCGCGCGACGTCGCCGTCCTCGGTGTTACGCCAGTACTGCCAGTATTCGTAAGGGCTCACCAGATCGGCATTGAGCCAGACGGCGCCAGCCGCAGTCTTGCCCATCTTGGCGCCCGACGACGTGGTGATCAGCGGTGCGGTGAGCGCAAACAGTTGTGCATTGCGCATGCGGCGGCCGAGATCGATACCGTTGACGATATTGCCCCACTGATCGGAGCCGCCCATCTGCAGAATGCAGTCGTGGCGTTTGTTGAGTTCGACGAAATCGTAGGCTTGCAACACCATGTAGTTGAATTCGAGGAACGACAGTTCCTGCTGGCGGTCGAGCCGCAACTTGACGGAATCGAACGAGAGCATCCGGTTGACGGAGAAGTGCCGGCCGACATCGCGCAGGAAATCGATGTAATTGAGCGCGTCGAGCCAGTCGGCGTTGTTGCTCATGATGGCATTACCGCCGGCGCCTTCGAATTTCAGAAATTTCGAAAAGATCGCGCGGATGCCTTTGAGATTTTCGTTGATCGCATCGTTAGTGAGGACGCGGCGGCTTTCATCCTTGCCAGATGGGTCGCCGACGCGGGTGGTGCCCCCGCCCATAAGCGCGATCGGCCGATGACCTGTCTCTTGCAGCCAATACAGCATCATGATCGGCAGCAATGAACCGACGTGCAGCGAGGCCGCCGTGCAATCAAATCCGATATAGGCGGTAATCGCGCCCGCCTTGGCGCGCGCGTCCAGCGCCTCGGGTTCCGAGACCTGGTGGATGAAACCGCGCTCGGCCAGAATATTGAGGAAGTCGGATTTATAGGCGCTCATTGCTGCTATCTCGGGCGCGGCCTTGTCGCTTGCGTCGGCGGGTGGTGTAACAGGTCCGGCGTTGGATTCAACCAACGTGCGCGGACAAAAGAGGTGGGTGTTGGGGTTAGTGAGGGCGATCGGCCTGATGAGCGGGACTTCGCTCGACGGCGTCGATGTGGCGTTGATCGAGACCGACGGCGAACGCATCGAAGCTTTAGGGCCGACGGGCTACCGGCCATATACGGAAGCGGAACGCGATCTCCTGCGGCAGGCGCTTGCGTGCGGTGTGGCGTTGACCGACCGGTGGCAGAGGCCGGGTGTGCTGGCGGAGGCCGACGACTTCGTGACGCGCGTCCACGCTGAGACGGTCGAGGCTTTCCTTAAAACCGAACGCATCAAGAAATCGGACGTCGATATTGTCGGTTTCCATGGACAGACGGTCCTGCACCGTCCGGCCGCCCGGCTGACGGTGCAGATTGGCAATGGCGAAAAGCTGGCCGCAGGCCTCGGTCTGCCCGTAGCCCATGACTTCAGGGCGGCCGACGTCGCGGCGGGCGGGCAGGGTGCTCCCCTGGTGCCGGTGTTCCACCAGGCGCTGGCGCGTGATCTTGATCGGCCGCATCCGATGGCAGTGCTGAATCTGGGGGGCGTTGCCAATGTTACCTTTGTCGATGGCGGCGATCCCATCGCGTGCGACACCGGACCTGGCAATGCTTTGATCGACGACTTCATGCGCGCGCGAGTCGGTGCGCCCTATGACAATCACGGCGACGCGGCGGCTGATGGCAAACCCGACCAGTCCTTTATCGACAACGTTCTTGCCGATCCGTTTTTTGAGCTCAAGACGCCGAAGTCGCTTGATCGCAATGCGTTTGCGTTCGGCAATATAGGGCTGCCGAATTATTCGGTCGCTGACGGCGCGGCGACCCTTTCGGCTCTGACAGTCCAGGCGGTCGAGCGCATTCTGCCGCACCTCCCGGCAGTGCCGAAAGCCTGGATCGTTGCCGGCGGCGGCGCACGCAATCGCACGCTCATGAAGATGCTGCAGCAGCGTCTCGCGCCGGCGACAGTGGAGACCGCGGACCAGGCAGGCTGGTCATCCGACGCACTTGAAGCCCAGGCATTTGCCTATCTCGCGGTGCGTACGCTCAACGACCTGCCGATAACATTTCCGAAAACGACCGGGGTGGCGGCGCCACTTACGGGCGGGGTCGTTGCGCGGCCCTAGAACGAGCCCTTTGCAACCGACGCTTCGGCTTTAAAAATGCCGCGCAAAACGCTGCGTCGAACAGGCGATAATTATTGGTGATCTCTTCGCCCTTGCGGATGTCGCGGCTGGCAACGATGTGACCGTTGCGCCAATGGGTGTTGGCGTCTTCCGAGTGATTCATGTGGTGATCGTGGTCGATGGTCAGCAGCACTTCGCCATCGACCCGGTAGCCGTAATTTCTGATGTAGTCCCGCGCCGGCTTGGGCAGCTTGGCGAATTCTTGCGGGGAATAGACCCGGTCGAAGCTTTCAACAAATCGCCAGACCTTGGCGCCTTTGCGAATGAATTCGTCGGCATAAACGCCGAGCCCGTGAATCGGGCTTCTGTCGAGATAGGTTTTGACAAGCAACATGATCAATCATCGCGGACGGGCATCCGCGCGTCACCATTCGCTGGCCGAACATGTTGCGAGCCGGCGACGAAGGACTAGGCCGCCGGCTTGCGTTCGGTCTTCAGGCGCTTGTCGAGGTAAGCGCTGATCGAAGTGAGCAACGCTTCCACCTTGCCGTCAAAGAAATGATTGGCGCCTTGCACAACTTTTTGCTCGATCACGATGCCCTTTTGGGTCTTGAGCTTGTCCACCAAAGTAGTGACGTCCTTGTGCGGGACGACGGCGTCCTTGTCGCCGTGAATGATCAGGCCCGACGACGGGCAGGGTGCCAGGAACGAAAAGTCATAGAGGTTTGCCGGTGGGCAGATCGAGATAAAGCCCTCGATCTCGGGACGGCGCATCAAAAGTTGCATGCCGATCCACGCGCCGAACGAGAAGCCGGCGATCCAGCAGCTTTTCGCCTCAGGATTGATGGTTTGCGCCCAGTCCAGTGCTGCTGCTGCGTCCGACAATTCGCCCTGGCCATGGTCGAAGGAACCCTGGCTGCGTCCGACGCCGCGGAAATTGAACCGCAGCGCTGAAAAACCGCGGTGCACGAAGGCGTAGTAGAGCTGGTAGATGATCGGGTGGTTCATCGTCCCGCCGAATTGCGGGTGCGGATGCAGGACGATGGCGATCGGAGCGTTCTTCTGGCGCGCGGGGTGATAGCGCCCCTCGATGCGTCCGGCGGGGCCGGTGAAAATAATCTCAGGCATTGCTGTCGACCTCGGACCGCGCATGCCACACCGGGCAGCAGCGGGATTTGTTGTGTGCCCGGCGGAACTTAACGTGACCCGGCCGGTAGTTTAGAATTATTCTAATTATGTGATTTCCGCTGTTCCCAGCCACAACACACGCTATAAGGGCCGGGTAATTTCGGGCTTCTACCACGATCACCAGGGCAAAAAGCAAGCTTTTTGCGGGGTCTAGACGAAAAACGGTAATTAGGTATTGGCGAAAGCCATGGTTGAACGGGCCTATTTTGACTGGAATGCAACAGCCCCGCTGCGCGATGAGGCGTGCGAGGCCGTGACTGCGGCGCTGACCCTGACCGGGAATGCGTCCTCCGTGCACGCAGAGGGCCGTGCCGCACGCCGCGTGGTCGAAGAGGCGCGCGGACACGTTGCCGACCTGATCGGTGCCGAAGCCAGAAACGTCACGTTCACCAGCGGCGCCACTGAAGCCAACATGTTGGCGCTGACGCCGGCGATCGAAGTTGGCGGCCGCAAGGAACCGCGCGATCGGTTGTTTATCTCCGCGATCGAACACCCATCCGTCCGAAGCGGTGGCCGCTTTGCCGCCGATCAGGTTGAAGAATTGCCGGTGACCGCGCGCGGGCTTGTTGATCTCGCCGCGCTGACGCGCCTGCTCGCCAAATGCGAGCGGCCGTTGGTTTCCGTGATGCTCGCCAATAACGAGACCGGCGTGATTCAACCGATCGCGGAAATTGCTGACATCGTGCACGCCGCCGCTGGCGTCCTGCATGTCGATGCCGTGCAGGCACCGGGCCGAATTTCGTGCGACGTCACTACGCTTGGTGCCGACCTGCTGTCGCTCTCGTCACACAAGCTTGGCGGTCCGCAGGGCGCGGGCGCACTCGTCCGCCGCGGCGACATCCACATCACCGAGCCCTTGATCAAGGGCGGCGGACAGGAGCGCGGTCAGCGCGCGGGAACCGAAAATGTGGCCGCTATCGCAGGCTTCGGCGCGGCTGCGGTCGTGGCAAAGCAGATCGATGGCGCGCGCATGGCCGCCCTGCGGGAGCAGGCAGAAGCGGGAATTAGAGCAGCAGCGCCGCAGGCGGTGTTTTTCGGCGCGGATGCGCCCCGTCTGCCGAATACGAGCCTTTTCACGGTTCCAGGCCTGAAGGCGGAAACCGCGATAATTGCATTCGACCTCAATGGGATAGCGGTATCCTCGGGTTCCGCCTGCTCGTCGGGCAAGGTGCAGGCCTCGCACGTGCTGGCGGCGATGGGTGTGGAACCCGACCTTGCGCGCGGCGCGGTGCGCATCAGCCTCGGCTGGAGCACCACCGAAGCGGATATCGAAAGACTGTTAAATGCCTGGAATACAGTGGTTTCGTCATTACTTAACAAGCAAGCCAATGCCGCATAACGCGGCGCCACCTGGGATGATCGCAACGCGATAAGCGAACGACCATAACCGACAAATCCAACCCGCGGTCCTTGAAACCGTGAGCGGAGGGAAGAATGCCGGCCGTACAAGAGACCGTCGAACAGGTCCGCCGTATCGACGTTGACCAATATAAATACGGGTTCGTCACCGATATCGAATCCGAGAAGGCCCCGAAGGGCCTGTCGGAAGATACCGTCCGTTTCATTTCGGCCAAAAAGAATGAGCCGGAGTGGATGCTGGCCTGGCGGCTCGAAGCTTTTAAGCGCTGGCTCACCATGCGCGAGCCGACTTGGGCACGCGTCGACTATCCGAAGATCGATTATCAAAACGCCTATTACTATTCGGCGCCGAAGAAGAAGGCGCTGGCGTCGCTCGACGAAGTCGATCCGGAAATCCTCAAGACCTACGAGAAGCTCGGCATTCCGCTGCGCGAGCAGGAGATTCTCGCCGGCGTCGTGCGTCCCGAGGGTGAGCGGCGCGTCGCGGTCGATGCTGTGTTCGATTCCGTATCGGTCGCCACAACATTCAAGGAAGAGTTGAAGAAGGCCGGCGTAATCTTCATGCCCATGTCTGAGGCGATCCGCGAGCATCCCGACCTGGTGAAGAAATATCTCGGCTCCGTGGTGCCGACGTCGGACAATTTCTTCGCGACGCTCAACTCGGCGGTTTTCTCTGACGGTTCGTTTGTCTACGTGCCACCGGGCGTGCGCTGCCCGATGGAGCTGTCGACATATTTCCGCATCAACGAGGCCAACACCGGCCAGTTCGAACGCACGCTGATCATCGCCGACAAGGGCGCCTACGTCAGCTATCTCGAAGGCTGCACCGCACCGATGCGCGACGAGAACCAGCTGCACGCGGCGGTGGTCGAACTGGTGACGCTCACGACGACGCCGAAATCAAATATTCGACCGTGCAGAACTGGTACCCCGGCGACGCCGACGGCAAGGGCGGCATCTTCAACTTTGTCACCAAGCGTGGCGACTGCCGCGGCGCGCGCTCGAAAATCTCGTGGACGCAGGTCGAGACCGGTTCGGCGATCACCTGGAAATATCCGAGCTGCATCCTGCGCGGCGATCATTCGCGCGGTGAGTTCTATTCGATCGCCATTTCCAACGGCCGCCAGCAGGTGGACAGCGGCACCAAGATGCTGCATCTCGGCAAGAACACGACGAGCCGCATCATCTCCAAGGGCATCGCCGCTGGAAAATCCAACAACACCTATCGCGGACTGGTGACGGCGCATCGCAAGGCCACGAACGCGCGCAATTTTACGAATTGCGACTCGCTGCTGATCGGCCACGACTGCGGCGCGCATACCGTGCCTTACATTGAAGCGAAGAATTCATCCGCTGTGTTCGAGCACGAGGCCACCACCTCGAAGATCTCCGAGGACATGTTGTTCTATTGTCGCCAGCGCGGCATGTCGGCCGAAGAAGCGACCGCGCTGGTCGTCAACGGTTTCGTCAAGGACGTGTTGCAACAGCTGCCGATGGAATTCGCGGTCGAGGCGCAGAAATTGATCTCGATCAGCCTTGAGGGTTCGGTGGGCTAACGACCATGACGCGCTATTGGTTCAAAGCAAGACGTTACGGTTACGGCGCCGCACCGGCCACATGGGAAGGCTGGTTGGTCACTGTCGTGGCGGCCGCGATCGTAGCCGGCTCGATCGTCGCGATGAATGTGTGGGTTGATAGGACCAATTTTGTTGCGTGGATCATTTGGGCGGCATTTTTGGCGGTGTTGGTTTTATCTTTCGTCCAATTCTGCCGGCGTCGCACCGATGGCGAATGGCAGTGGCGGTGGGGCGAAAGCTCAAGCAAGACAGAATCCTGATGCGGCACGATTGAATGAAATTTGTGAGGTAGAGACGTGGCTTTTCTGGAAGTTAAAAATCTGCATGTCGAAGTCGAGGACAAGAAAATCCTCAACGGCCTGACGTTGTCTGTCGAAAAAGGGCAGGTCGCGGCGATCATGGGACCAAATGGTTCGGGCAAATCGACGCTCGCTTACGTGCTCGCTGGCAAGGACAATTACAAAGTCACCGAGGGCGATGTGCTGCTGAACGGCGAAAGCATTCTCGACATGCCGCCGGATGAGCGTGCGGCGAAGGGCGTGTTCCTTGCGTTTCAATATCCGGTGGAAGTGCCGGGCGTTGCGACCATGACGTTCTTGCGCACGGCGCTCAACGCGCAACGCAAGACGCGGGGCGAGAAGGAATTCTCAACGCCTGAATTCATGAAACTGGTGCGGGATACGGCAGGCCAACTTGGCATCAGCCAGGAGATGCTGCGCCGCGCTGTCAATGTCGGGTTTTCCGGCGGTGAGAAAAAGCGCAACGAGATTCTGCAGATGGCAATCTTGCAGCCGCGCCTCGCGGTGCTCGACGAGACCGATTCCGGTCTCGATATCGACGCGCTCAAGATTGTTGCGGAAGGCGTCAATCGTTTGCGTTCTCCGGAACGGTCGATGATCGTCATTACTCACTATCAGCGGCTGCTCGAGTTCATCGTCCCGGATGTGGTGCATGTGCTGGCCAAAGGCAAAGTCGTGAAAACCGGCGGCAAGGAACTGGCGCTTGAGCTCGAAGCCAAGGGCTATGCGCAATTTGCGGGTGAGGCGGCCTGAGCGATGAACGCCGACGTCCGCAACCTCAAGACCGATGCCGAGCAGGCGTTAAGCGCGGCCTATGTGGCCGCGCGCGGCTCGCTGCCGGGCAAAGGCGCGCTCGCGACCCTGCGCGAGGATGCCTTTCGCAAATTCGACGCCAGCGGATTGCCGCACCGGCGCGTCGAGGAATGGAAATACACGGATTTGCGCGCGCTGATGCGCAATCTTTACCCGCTTGCGGCAGTGCCGGACGCGGCCGCGCGCGCGCGGGCAAAGAATGCGGGCAAGCTGCTGGGCGGTGTTGACTGCCGACGCCTGGTCTTTGTCGACGGATCTTTCGCGCCAGACTTATCGGATCTTTCGCCGGAGCAGGGTGTCACTGTCAATTCAATGGCCGAGGCGCTTGGCAAGGGCGACCCGTTGGTGACCGACCATGTTGGTCGTACTTTCGTGACCGACGATGCGGCGGTGTCTCTAAACACCGCTTTGATGGGCGATGGCGCGGTGATCCGCATTGCGGCCGGCGCCGCAGCCAAACGGCCGATCAATCTGGTCTTTGCAACCGGCAGCGAAAAGCCCAGCTCTACTTTCGTGCGCTCGCTGGTCGTTGTGGAGAAGGGTGCGAAAGCCACCATCATCGAGACCCATGAGAGCGGTGACGCGCAGGTCAATGCGGCGCTTGAGATGGTGGTCGGCGATGAGGCGCAGGTCGACTATATCAAGATCACGCAAGCCCGAGCCGTGCATGTCGCTACTTTGCTCGCCACGATCGGCGCGCGTGCGCAATTCAACAGTTTCGCCTTCACCGCGGACGCACAACTCGTACGCAATCAGGCCTTCATCCGTTTTGCCGGCGAAGGTACCAAGGCCGGCATTCGCGGCGTCAGTCTGCTGCGCGGCAAGGACCACGTCGACACCACGCTTTTGATCGAACACGCCGCCGGCCATTGCGAGAGCCGCGAACAGTTCAAGGCAGTGCTGGACGACCAGAGTCACAGCGTGTTCCAGGGGAAAATTGTCGTTAAGCAGCATGCGCAGAAGACCGACGCCAAGATGATGACACGGGCGTTGCTGCTCTCGGATGAAGCCGAGGCCGACAACAAGCCGGAGCTCGAGATTTTTGCCGATGATGTGGTTTGCGGCCACGGTGCGACGGCCGGCGCGCTCGATCCGGGCCTTAAATTCTATCTGATGTCACGCGGTATCCACGAGAAGGAAGCCGAAGCATTGCTGATCCAGGCCTTCATCGGCGAGACGCTCGAGGAAATCGCCAATGACGGCATTCGCGAGGCGCTGATGATCGCCAGCCTGAAATGGCTGGGGGTGCGGAGTTGAGCATGCATCCGGCTGTCAGCAACGGTTCCTACGACATCGCCAAGATCCGGGCCGACTTCCCGGCGCTGGCGATGCAGGTTTACGGCAAGCCGCTTGTCTATCTCGACAACGCCGCCTCCGCGCAGAAGCCGAAGCAGGTGCTTGACCGGATTCAAAAGGCCTATACTGAGCAATACGCCAATGTGCATCGCGGGCTGCACTATCTGGCGAACGAGGCCACCGAAGCTTATGAGGGCGCCCGCGAAACGGTGCGTGCGTTCTTGAACGCCGAGCGCAAGGAAGAAATCGTCTTCACCCGCAATGCGACTGAGGCGATAAACCTCGTGGCCTATACGTTTGGGCGCGAGCGCATCAAGCCGGGCGACGAGATCGTGCTCTCGATCATGGAGCACCACTCCAACATCGTGCCATGGCATTTTCTTCGCGAACGGCAGGGCGCGGTGATCAAGTGGGCGCCGATCGACGAGGAGGGTAACTTTCTCCTTGATGAGTTCGAGAAGCTGCTTGGCCCGCGAACCAAGATGGTTGCCATCACGCAGATGTCGAATGCGCTTGGCACCGTCGTGCCGGTCAAGGACGTCGTGAGGCTTGCGCATGCGCGCGGCATTCCTGTGCTGGTCGACGGCGCGCAGGCGGCCGTGCACATGGATATCGACGTGCGCGACCTCGATTGTGATTTCTACGTGTTCACAGGGCACAAGCTGTATGGGCCGACCGGGATCGGCGCGCTCTACGGCAAATACGAGCATCTTGCGGCCATGCCGCCGTTCAATGGCGGCGGCGAAATGATTCGTGATGTGTTCGAAGACCGGATTACGTATGGCGAGCCGCCCTACAAGTTCGAGGCGGGCACGCCGGCGATCGTCCAGGCGATCGGCCTTGGCGCCGCGATCGACTATGTTAATTCAGTCGGCAAGGTGCGCATTCGTGCGCATGAAGGCGCGTTGGTCAAATACGCCCAAGAGCGGCTCGGCCAGATCAACTCGCTGCGCATCATCGGCAACGCGCCGGGCAAGGGACCGATCGTTTCGTTCGAATTGAAAGGCGCACATCCGCACGATGTGGCGACCATCATCGACCGTGCCGGCGTTGCGGTGCGCGCCGGGACCCATTGCGTGATGCCGCTCCTGGCCCGCTATGGTCTGACCGCCACCTGTCGCGCATCGTTTGCCATGTATAATACCAAGGATGAGGTGGAGACACTTGCCGCCTCGCTCGTCAAGGCGCAGGAATTTTTCACATGACCGACAACACACCCGAAGCCGACACCGCGCCTACGGCGGAGAAGCCGCCGGAAAACGCCGCCGTGGTTGCATCCGCGGCGGTGCCGCCGGATGAACTCAACAAGCTCACCGACGACATCGTCGCTGCGCTCAAGACGGTCTACGACCCTGAAATCCCGGCTGACATTTATGAGTTGGGTCTGATCTACAAGATCGACATCGGGGATGATCGCGGGGTGAAGGTTGATATGTCGCTGACGTCGCCGAATTGCCCGGCCGCGCAGGAATTGCCGATCATGGTCGAGAATGCGGTGTCGAGCGTACCGGGCGTCAAGGAAACCAAGGTGGAGGTGGTGTGGGATCCGCCCTGGGACCCGAGCCGGATGTCGGACGAGGCACGACTTGTGTTGAATATGTGGTGAGATGAATTTTTAGAATTAAGCACTAGATAGAGGCGACGACCGAGAGGACTGCCATGGCTACTGCACGACCGAGACCCCAGGTGATGCGGCTTACGGACGCCGCGGCGCTGCGCATCAAAGATGTGATGGCCCGGGCCGACAAACCGGTTGCCGGCGTGCGTGTCGGCGTCAAGAACGGCGGCTGCGCCGGCATGGAATACACCATGGAATACGCCGTTGATATCAAGCCGACCGATGAGGTGGTCGAGGACAAGGGCGTCAAGATTCTCGTCGACCCCAAGGCCGTCCTTTTCCTTCTGGGAACCGAGATGGACTACAAGACCGAAAAGCTGTCGGCTCAATTTATTTTCAACAACCCGAACCAGACGAGCGCCTGCGGGTGCGGCGAGTTGGTGCAACTGACGCCGGCGAAAAGCGCGGAGTAAGGCCGTCAGGCCGCTTCAGGCCACTTGCGACGTGGCGCCGGCCGCTGAAACTTCCGGATCAGTTTCGCACATCACGCGATTGCGGCCATTTCGTTTGGCGGCATAAAGACATGAGTTGGCGCGCTCCACGAGAGATTGCGCGCTGTCGCCCTCGCGCAAGGTGGCGACGCCGATCGAAATCGTTATGCGGCCGAGGTGCTCGCCGGTGGAGCGCTTCATCAGTTCCTTGGTCATCACGGCGCTTCGGATGTGTTCCGCAACCGTGATTGCCGCGCGCAGCACCGTGCTCGGCAAAATGATTGCAAATTCCTCGCCGCCGTAGCGCGCTGCGGTGTCCTTGCCTTTGACATTGTGCTTCACCGCCATGCCCACCAGGCGCAGCACCTGGTCGCCTGTCAGGTGGCCGAAATTGTCGTTGAAGGTCTTGAAATGATCAATGTCCGTCATCAGCAACGAGAGGGGCTCGTTGGTGGCGACTGCATCCGCGATCGCCTTTTCCAGGGTGCTGTCGAAGAATTTCCGGTTAGCCAACTGGGTGAGCGGATCGGTGAGACTTTCGGTACGCACGACCTCCAGGTCTTCCTGCAGCTCATTGATTTCCCGCTTGGAGGCGAGCAGGCGCTCTTCCAATTGCTGGTTGGAGAGCTCCATGACCTTGGTGGTTTGCACCAGACTTTCGACGATCGCGCGCAGGCCTTCGCGGTCCTTTGACAGGTCAAGTTGTTCAGTGGCGCCGGCGAGGCTTTCTGAATAGCTGCTGGCCGAGCCGACGGCAGCGTCGATCATTGCCATGACCTGATCGATCTCGCCCTTCACCTGGCTGCCGACTTCATCGATGCGCTCGGTCAGCCGTGCCGGCGTTAGATGGTTCTCATAGATCTTGGCGAGGTCAGATTCGGAAATCGTACCCTTGGCTTTGATTGTCGCGTTGACCTGCTGATTGAGCGCGGGGTGGAAGCCGGTCGCGTAGGTGTACCAGATCTCGTAATTGCGCGGGCTGGCGGGTTGGCGCAGCGCCTTCATCTGCCCGAGAGCGATGTCCGCGAACGCGATCGTGCGTTCGTAATCCTCGGCACGCCCGGTCATGGATAGGACCCCCAGTAGCAGGGCTGCGCCCCGCGGAGGACGGCACGAATGGCGTCTCTCAGCGAAACGGTATTCGAGGGAGATGAATCAGGGGTAAATTTGGAACTTATGCGCCAAACGCAAGGTTGCGCAGCATCGCGCCCTTAGGCTTTGACCGAGACCGGCCGTAACAGAAAGGCCGGCAGATGGCCGCCTTCGGCGTCCTCACTGGGCGCTGGCGGCTGATGGGTTGGCGCCTTCTGCGTGGGTGCCTGGTGTGGCGGCGCCAGGTGCGACGGCTTGTGGGCCGCCTCGCTTTTTGGTCGCCGCGCAGCGGGCTGACGGCCACGATGCCGATCACGTGGGCGTTCTTCCGAGCGGGCAGGCCGCTCGCCTACCTGCGCGGGGCTGGTGTCTTGCGCCGCGACAGGACCGGGCTCGCCCGTCATCCAGGGAATGGTCTCGCCGATCAGCCGCTCGATAGCCCCGACTGCCTTGCCGTCGATTGGCGCAACGATGGTGATGGCAGTGCCACTGCGGCCGGCGCGGCCGGTGCGGCCGATGCGGTGAACGTAATCATCGGCGTGATGCGGCACATCGAAATTGAAGACGTGGCTCACCTCCGGAATATCGAGACCGCGCGCTGCGACGTCGGAGGCGACCAGCACCGTGACTTCGCCCTTGCGGAATTGCTCGAGCGCGGCCGTGCGTGCGGACTGGTCCATGTCGCCGTGCAGGGCGACCGCGTTGAACTTGTGGCGCAGTAGCGAACGGTGAAGCTGCGCGACCTCGCGTTTGCGATTGCAGAACACGATGGCGTTCTTGTAGCCGGCGGCCGACCGAATGAGGCGGCGCAATGTCTCACGCTTTTCGTGCGGATCGCGGCCGGTCGAAACGAGCAATTGTGTGATGGTGATTGCTGCGGTCGCCGGTTTTGAGACTTCCACGCGTACAGGGTTGTGCAGGAACTTGTCGGCAATGCGCTGGATTTCCGGGGGCATGGTTGCCGTGAAGAACAAGGTTTGCCGGGTAAACGGCACAAGCTTGCCGATGCGCTCGATGTCGGGAATGAAGCCCATGTCGAGCATGCGGTCGGCTTCGTCGATCACCAGCAACTCGACACCCGAGAGCAACAGGCGTCCACGCTCGGAGTGGTCGAGCAGGCGACCCGGCGTTGCGATCAGAACGTCGACACCGCGAACAAGCTTTGCGTCCTGGTTATCGAATGAAACGCCGCCGATAATGAGCGCGACATTGAGCTTATGGTTCTTGCCGTATTTCTCAAAGTGATCGGCGACCTGCGCGGCGAGCTCGCGCGTCGGCTCAAGGATGAGCGTGCGCGGCATCCGCGCACGCGCGCGGCCTTGCTCGAGCATTGTGAGCATCGGCAAAACGAATGCGGCGGTTTTGCCGGTGCCGGTTTGCGCAATACCCAAAACATCGCGACGTGCAAGCACGTGCGGAATGGCCTGGTCTTGGATTGGAGTGGGGGTTTTGTAGCCCGCCGTTTCGATGGCGGCGAGAACTTTGGCGGATAAGCCGAGATGGGAAAAAGCCATATATCCTCAGAAGCCGCCCAGATCGCGCCGGACTAATAAAAACCAGTTGCTTTGCGCGGGGGACGGCCGAATCTTCATGTCTGACCGGTTATTTGGGAACATAGGGGGCAAAGGGCTAAAGTCAATGCTTCGCAACGTGATAAGTCATATTAATTCTTAATCTTTTCGCTCTTAGAGCGCACTTGGAGCGCATATGGCCCCGGTTTTACCGCTCGTTCTGGTCCCTGGACTGCTTTGCAGTGCCCGGCTCTACGCACCGCAGATTGCAGCGCTTTGGCCGCACGGTTCGATCACCATTGCCGACCACCGGCGCGACAGCGAGATGGCCGCAATTGCCGCGCGCATTCTTGCCGACGCGCCGCCGCGCTTCGCGCTCGCTGGTCTGTCGATGGGTGGGTATATCGCCTTCGCAATGTTGCGGCAGGCGCCCGAACGCATCGCCAAGCTCGCGCTTCTTGATACATCGGCGCGGCCCGACACTGCCGAGCAATCCGCCGGTCGCGAAAAATTTATCGGCATGGCCGAGGCCGGCAAGCTGAACGACATCGTCGAAGCGCTCACCCCGCGCTTCCTGCATCGCAACCACCACGGCAATGAACTACTCAAGCGGGTGGTGCGTGACATGGCAGCCGATACCGGTCCGGACGCATTCGTGCGTCAGCAAAGGGCCATCATGTCGCGGCCTGATTCGCGCCCGCTGCTTGCGGGCATCCGCTGTCCGACTTTGATTGTGGTCGGTGACGGAGACGAACTCACGCCATCGGAGCTGGCGAGAGAAATTTGCACCGGGATTTCCGGCGCGCGTCTGGTCGTTGTCCCCGAATGCGGGCATTTATCCACCATAGAAAAACCTGATGTAGTGAATGCCGCGCTGGCGGAGTGGCTTTCCATCTGAACAGGTGAGCCACCCTTCATGGAAGTGACGGAGCAATCATGACGGAGGTCCGGGGTACAGCTGGCGTAATCGCGCCGCCGCCGCTAATTGCGTTGGGTGCGGTCATCCTGGGGATGCTGCTCGACTGGTTGATGCCAGCCTATGTGTTGTCGGCGGTGCTGACCCGGAGTGGGCGGATCACCATCAGCGTCTTGCTGATCGCGGCGGGCATGGCGCTGGCTCTCGCCGGGCGCGGGACCTTCGTGCGATTTGGCACCCACGTAAACCCGTACAAACCGTCGAGCGTGCTGGTGACGAACGGCATCTTTGCCTACGTGCGTAACCCCATGTATGTGGGCCTGGCTTGCCTGATTGCGGGGATTGGCGTTGCGCTCGCATCCGACTGGACTCTGGTGATGCTCGTGGTCGCGGCCCTGCTGATCCATTTTGGAGTCGTCAAACGCGAGGAACGGTACCTCGAAGCGAAGTTTGGCGATGCTTACCGCCGTTATAGGGACGCCGTACCTCGCTATGGCCTGCCGTTCTGAACCAAGAGATTGTGCAAGTCTTTCCGGCCTTCGTCCCTTTGCCTCGGCCGCGCCGGATGCTTATAGGGAACGCTGAAACCAATTGCCGGGACACACCTCATGCGTACGCAGGTCGGAATTGTCGGCGCGGGCCCAGCGGGCCTGATGCTCGCACGGCTACTGCGCCTGCAGGGTATTGAGTCGATCGTTATCGAAAATCGCAGCCGCGATTATATCGAAAACCGTATTCGTGCCGGGCTCATCGAGCACTGGGCAGCCGATCTTCTGGTCGACGTGGGTGCCGGTGCACGGATGCAGCGTGAAAGCATGCTGCATTGGGGTATCAATGTCGGCATCAACGGCGAGCTGCACCGCATCGATTTCAAGGCGCTCGTGAACAAGCGGGTGACGATCTACGGACAGCAAGAGGTAGTGAAGGACCTGGTCGCGCAACGGATCGCGGATGGCGGTTCACTATTGTTCGAGGTCGACGACGTCAGCGTTCATGAATTGACCGGCGCACAGCCGAAAATCCGCTTCACGCATGAAGGGCGGCCGCACGAGATCGATTGCGATTTCATCGCCGGCTGTGACGGCTTCCACGGAATTTGCCGGCCAAGCATTCCCGATGGCGTGTTGCGTACGTTCGAACGCGATTATCCCTTCGGCTGGCTCGGGATCCTGTCCGAAAGCCCACCGCCTGACCACGAATTGGTCTACTCCAACACCGATCGCGGATTTGCATTGTACACCATGCGTTCGCCGACGCTTGCGCGGCTCTATTTGCAATGCGATCACGACGAGGACATCAATAATTGGCCGGATACTCGGATTTGGGACGAGTTGCACAAGCGCCTTGGCGGCGCCCGCAAGCTCGTCGAAGGCAAGATGCTGCAAAAGGGCATCACACCGATGCGCAGTTTTGTGGTCGAGCCCATGCAATATGGGCGGTTGTTCCTCGCCGGCGACAGCGCGCACATCGTGCCGCCGACCGGCGCCAAAGGCATGAACCTGGCCTTTGCGGATGTCGTGCAGCTGTCGCGCGCGTTTGATGCGTTCTACAAAGGAAAACGGAACGAATTGCTGGAAAATTACTCCGCCAAGTGTCTGCGGCGTGTCTGGTATGCGCAACGGTTTTCGTGGTGGATGACGCAGATCATGCACCGCTTCCCTGGTGAATCGGTTTTCGATCACCGCCGCCAGCTCTCCGATCTCGATTACATTACAAGTTCCAGCGCCGCAGCGACCTCATTGGCCGAACAATATGTCGGATTGCCGCTGGATTAATCTTTTAGCACTGCGCGGAGCGGTCGACGCAGAAGGATAATTGCTAAGCTGGCTGCGGACGAGAGCAGGGCGAGCATCAGGAAGAAATTGCCTTTGGCCATGCTTGACCAGAAGGTGCCAAGATAACCGGCGAGAAATCCGCCAATGAAACTGGTCGAAAGCCAGACGCCCATCATCATCGACAGCAGAGATGTCGGAGCCACCTTTGTGACCAGTGAGAGGCTGGTTGGTGAGAGATAAATTTCACCAACGGTGATGACGACGAAATAGGCGAAGAGCCACAGCCAATCTGCCTTTCCTCCACCGGCACTCCAGGCCGCGGCCATCATGACCAGATAGGCCAGTGCGTTCAGCAGGCAGCCGATGGAGAGTTTTGTAATGGTGGAATGCTCGCGGGGGCCTTGCCATCGCCAGAACGCGACGATGAGCGGCGTGAAGGCAAAAATCATGAAGGGATTGAATGCCTGGAACCAGGTCACCGGAATTTCGCCGCCAAGGAAATGGCGGTCGGTAAACTGATCGGCCCAGAGTGCAATGGTGTTGCCTTGCTGTTCGTAAGTAGCCCAGAACAGACTCACGGGTGCGAACAGCAACAACAACGCGACGATGGATTGCCAGGCGCTTCGGTCGAGGGGCTGTTGCAGCGGCGCCCGTCTTACAAGGGCGTCTTCGGGCAAATTCGACGCCCCGCAAAGATAGATGATGAGGCTAAGCGTCATCCCGACCCCGGCAGCGGCGAAGCCATAGTGCCAGCCGACCTCTTCACCGAGCGTGCCGCAAACTAGGGGGGCGAGGAAGGCTCCAAGATTGATGCCGACATAGAAGATCGAAAAGGCGCGGTCGCGGCGCCGATCGCCTGGCGGATAAAGCGATCCGACCTGGGTCGAAATGTTCGGTTTGAAGGCGCCGTTGCCCAGAATCAAAATGCAGAGCGCGAACAGAAACAGCTGTTCGAAGGCCATCATGAAATGCCCGATAGCCATCAGCGTTGCGCCGATAATGACTGTGCGACGTTGTCCCAGCACGCGGTCAGCCAGCAGCCCGCCGAAGATCGGTGTCAAATAGACCAGGCCCGTATAGAATCCATAGATCTGCGAGGCGAGGGGTTGCGTTGCCAGCGGCCCGAATACGCTTTCGAGCATGGCCTTGAATAAGCCGAGGCCAACGACGCTGTCCATTCTCTGGGGATCAAGCAGGTAATTGACCATGTAGAGGACGAGCAGCGCACGCATCCCGTAATAGGAGAAGCGCTCCCACATTTCGGTTGCGAACAAATAGGCTAGCCCGCGCGGGTGACCGAGGATGTCGGCCTTCACGGGGCGGTTGTATGGGGGATTTGCGCTTGTTGCGCTCATAATTCAGGTCGGGTGGGAACGTTGATGGGCAAACAATAGCATATTCGACAAAAGCGTTTTCGTATTGCCGCGCCCGGTGTACGCTTTTCGGAAGCGCGGCCGTGGGGGACGGTGCGCAAAAAGGGGGATGCAATGACGAGGGCTCATAAAACCATCATCTGCGCTATGGCGGCATCGCTCGCCGCTTTTTCCACGGCACCGGCGCGTGCCCAATCCGGCTTTCCGAACCACCCGATCCATTTCATCGTTGGGTTTGCGGCCGGCGGTGGAAACGACTTGTTCGCCCGGTTGGTCGTGCAAAAGTTCCAGGAAAACACCGGCGCGACCGCCGTGATCGACAACAGGGTTGGCGCGGGTGGGCGCATCGCCGCCGAGTTCGCGGCGCGCGCGCCGGCCGACGGCTATACGGTGCTGGTCGGCGCTACCGGGCAGATGTCGATCGCCACCGCGATCTTTCCGGATCTCAGCTATAATGCCAGCACCAGTTTCATTCCGCTCAACATGATCGCATCATTCCCTCTGGTGCTGGTTGTGCCGGCGGACCATCCTGTCAAGAACGTGAAGGAGCTTGTTGCCTGGGCAAAGGCTAATCCCGACAAGTCAAATTACGGGACCTCGTCGCCGGCTTTCACCATTGCGAGCGAGCTGCTCAAACTCAAGACCGGAATGCCGGCGGTCGCGATCCCGTACAAGAGCAGCAATGAATCGAATCTGAGCGTGGTCGCCGGTCAATGTCTGTTCACCATCTCCGACGGGCCACCTGCGATCCCGCTGGTCAAGGGCGGCAAGACTCGCGCGCTGGCGGTTACGGGTTCTGAACGCTCACCAGAGCTGGCTGACGTGCCCAGCATGGCGGAAGCGGGCTTTCCGGAAGTTGATACCCAGCTCTGGAGCGGTTTCTTCGTGCCTGCTGGCACGCCCGCGCCCATTGTGGCCAAACTTACCGCGGAACTTGGTAAGGCGCTTGCCGATCCCGGCGTGCAGCAGGGTCTGAAGAAGATGGCCGTGACACCGGGTGGGCCGACGGGCGACGCGTTCAGAAAGCGCATCGACGCCGACATCAAGACATTTGCCGACGTTGTGAAGGCCGCCAAACTGACCTTTAAGTAGTCATCAACGTTATAACTATCGAGCACCGCTCCGCACGGCGTGCATTGGCCTAAATCAATTGCCGCCGCGCTTGCCACTGCTATTGTTATCTGAGATTTGGGATAGTGGTAACATGCGCTTGCTGGCAGTTTCTGCGGTTGTGGCGACTTTCGTCGTGTCTGCTGGTGCGAGTGCAGGGTCGGTCGACGAGTTGTTCCAGCAATTTGGCCTGTTTGGAACCTGGGCGGCCGATTGCAGCAGGCCGGCAACGCCGTCCAACCCGCGTGTCAGCATTACAACGCCGAGCGCGGGTCTGGTGCTCGAAGATCACGACCTCGGTCCCGATTTCTCTGTCAACCGCTACAGCGTTTTGTCGGCCGAACGTGTTTCTGCGAGCAGCATATCGGTCGAGGTGATATTTCAGCCCGGGACTGAGGTCGAGGAGCGGCAGAAGCTCGTTTTCTCAGTGCGCGACAACACGCGCCGCACGATGTTCAATCAGGGTGATGGTGGGACAGTGCGCGTCAAAGACGGCATCGCGCTCGCGCGCGGCAGCAAGACGCCGCTGTTGCGGAAGTGCGAGGAGGGCGCGGTCAGCCACTAAGCTTTATTGCGCGCGGCCGGCAACTACACGTCCAGCAACTCCGCGCTGGCGAATTCGGCTTTTTCCTGGATGAATTCAAAGCGCGCTTCGGCCTTGGTGCCCATCAGGCGCTCAACCGCCCTGGCGGTGGGCTTCATCTCTTTGTCCGCCAGGACGACGCGCAGCAATGTGCGCTTGCTGGGGTCCATGGTGGTTTCCTTGAGCTGCGCAGCCATCATCTCGCCCAGGCCCTTGAAGCGGCTGACCTCGACCTTGGCGTTGGCGTGGAATTCCTTCTTGAGCAGCGCATCTTTGTGCTTGTCGTCGCGCGCGTAGACGATCTTGCCGCCGTGCTGCAAACGGAACAACGGCGGCACCGCGAGGTAGAGCCGGCCGCCCTCGATCAGCTTTTGCATCTGCCGATAGAAGAAAGTGATCAGCAGCGAAGCGATGTGTGCGCCGTCGACGTCGGCATCGGTCATGATAATGACCTTCTCGTAGCGCAGATCCTTCTCGTGATAATGCGTGCCGGTGCCGCATCCGAGCGCCTGGATCAGGTCAGCAAGCTGGGCGTTCTGCGCCAGCTTGTCCTTGCCCGCGGAAGCAACGTTTAGAATTTTCCCGCGCAGCGGCAACACCGCTTGCGTGCGGCGGTCGCGTGCCTGTTTTGCGGAGCCACCGGCGCTGTCGCCTTCGACGATGAAAATCTCCGAGCCTTCCGAGGCGGACGAGGTGCAGTCCGCAAGCTTGCCCGGCAGGCGCAATTTGCGCACCGCGGTCTTGCGCGCGATATCTTTCTCCTGGCGCCGGCGGAGGCGCTCTTCGGCGCGCTCGATGACGAAATCGAGCAATTTGTTGGCCTGCAACGGGTTGCCTGCGAGCCAGTGATCGAACGGGTCCTTGATCGCCTGCTCGACGATGCGTTGCGCTTCGGCGGTGGCAAGGCGGTCCTTGGTCTGCCCCTGAAATTCCGGCTCGCGTACAAAAACCGACAGCATGCAGCCGGCGCCGGTCATGATGTCGTCGCTAGTGACGGGCGCCGCGCGCTTTTCCTGCCCGATGCGGGCGGCATGATCCTTCAAGCCGCGCAACAGCGCCGAGCGCAGGCCGGATTCGTGGGTGCCGCCATCGGGCGTCGGAATGGTATTGCAGTATGAGTTGAGAAAGCCGTCGATGTCGGCGGTCCATGCGACTGCCCATTGAGCCGCGCCATGCGCGCCGACTTTTCCGTGCGTGCCGGAGAAAATGTCCGGATGTACCAGCGTCGCGTCCTTGAGCTGTTCAGAGAGATAGTCCTTTAGGCCTTGTTCGAAGTGGAAAGTTGCCTTTTCGGGCACGTCCTCGAGGCCCTTGAGCAGGGCCTTGTCGCAGTGCCAGCGAATTTCGACGCCGCCAAATAGATAAGCCTTCGAGCGCGTCATCTTGAATACGCGATCGGCCTTGAAGGCAGCCTTCGGTCCGAAAATCTGCGGGTCCGGCCTGAAGCGGACCTTGGTTCCGCGCCGGTTCGGCGCGCGACCGGCTTTTTCCAGCTTGCCTTTCGGCTTGCCGCGCTCGAACGCCATCCGGTAGAGCTGCTGCTCGCGCGCGACCTCGACTTCCATGCGTTCGGACAGCGCATTCGCCACCGAGACGCCGACGCCGTGCAGGCCGCCCGACGTCTCATAGACCTTCGAGTCGAATTTGCCGCCGGCGTGCAGCGTGCACATGATGACTTCCAGCGCCGACTTGCTCTTGAATTTCGGGTGCGGATCGACGGGAATGCCGCGGCCATTGTCGGTGACCGAGACAAAGCCGCTTGCTTCCATCTCGACTTCAATCCAGTCGGCGTGACCGGCGAGCGCCTCATCCATGGCGTTGTCGATCACTTCGGCGAACAGATGATGCAGCGCCTTTTCGTCGGTGCCGCCGATATACATGCCGGGGCGGCGGCGGACCGGCTCAAGACCCTCCAGCACCTCGATGTGCTTGGCGGTATAGCCGGCCTCGGCGCTTGACCCGCGCCCGGCAGGTTTTCCCCGCGCGCTGGTCTTGGCGCGCGCCGACGCCTTCGGCGCCTTGCGGGCGGACGATTTGGAGTTCCGCGCCGAATCGAACAGGTCCGGCTGTTTTGCGGGTTTTTTCTTGGTCGCTGTCTTGGCCATCGAGCCCTTCAGGTGGGTATGCGGCGAATCAGTTGCCACCCAATATGCCACGGTTGCGTGAATTTGACCGGCGCAGCCTGCGCCCCGTCGCTTAAGAGAAAGTTTAAGGGGGCGGTGACCCCGGCGCGGAATTCAACCTGGCGCTTCAGAGTGATCAATCAGGGTGGTAAGCCCCTGATCCGCAGGAACGATCTGGGCCAGCCGCTGCGCATAGTCGAGGGCGGATTTCGCATCACCGCTATCGCGGCTGAAGCTGATCAGTGCCAACAGCGTGTCGCGATCATTCGGGTGACGCGCGAGATTGCTTTTCAGAACGGTCAGCGCATCTTGAACCCGACCGCCCGAGTGCAAGGCAACGGCATAGACATAGGCATATCGCGCGCGTTCGGGGTCGAGCTCGCTGGCTTTGTTCAATTCGGCAAGCGCGTCGTCGTTGCGCTTGAGGCGCACGAGCGCCAGGCCGAGCGCGTGATGAAGGCCTGCGTCGCGCGGCGCCGCGACGATCGTGTCTTCTAAAATCTTTATGCTTTCCGCGTCGCGCCCTCGCTGCCGATACAGATCGGCAAGATTGATCGCCGCAGGCGCGAATTGCGGGCTCAGCCGCAAGGCGGCGGAGAATTCGGCTTCCGCCTCGGCGGTTTGTCCGCGATGCGCATAGAACGATCCCAGCGCCGTGCGCGCTTCCGGACGATCGGCGTTGAAACGCTGCGCGGCAATAAATTCGGCCGCCGCGCGGTCGAAACGGTCGCGATCGGCCGGCGGCTGCCTCGATGTCGGGACAGCGGCCAGCAAGGACACGGCCCGGAGACGAACGCCGCGGACGGAATCGGACAACAGCGGCGAGAGCAGCGGCCACAGACCTTCAACCTGGATGCCCTCCAGCATGTCGAGGGCCCCGATACGCACCATCGGATCGGGGTCGGCGAGACCTTTTCTCGCCAGATCGAGATTGGCCGGCGATACGAAGGCGTTCAGCTCAGCCAATGCGCCGGCGCGCACATAGGCCGGCGTGTTGCCGTTGGAGGCGACTGCGGCGAGCAGCTTTTCGGCGTCTGGCTGGTCCGTCCATGCAGCGTGGAAGGCTTCTGCGTAGTTCTGGAACCCAATCCGGTTTCGGCCCATGCCAGCGTTCGACGGCCGCCGCCGCCCATTGCGGTGACTGATCGCGATGGCAATTGTTGCAGGCGTTGGGCGTACCGAGCTTTTGCCGACAGATCCGGCCGCGGGACGCGGAAGCTGTGATCGTGCCGCGGGTCGACGACCATATAAGTCGCGCGCCTGCATATGACAGGACGTACACGCGAGCGGCGGCTTCACGTCGTCATGATGGCGGTGCGCGACGGTGTCGAACTTATCGGCGGCGTGACATTGCACGCAGACACCGTTCCCGGGCGCGCGCAGCGCGGCGCTGTGCGGCTCGTGGCAATCGCTGCAGGTGACGCCCTTCGCGAACATCGCACTCTGCTTGAAGGGTTGATAATTGTAAGGCTCCTCGACGTCGCGTGTCTGGCCGTCGGCAAAATAGAGCCGACGCTCAAACGGCGACACCCGATGTGTATCGGACAGCCAGCGACCGGGCATCCAATCCTCGGAGAATGCGCCGCGCCGTGCATGGCAGAATCCGCAGGTCTCCACCTCGGTGCGCAGGAGTGCCGGTGGAATACTGCGCTGCGGCTTGCCGGTCTGCGGGTCTGCCGCCCACGTGACATTCGCGCGTTCGTCGAAGCGAACCGCAAGGCCCTTGCTGCGGTCTTCGCGCTTGCCGAACGGCCACCAGCTCTGCTGGTTGCGCGCCCACGTGACATGGGCCGATCCGGTTCCGTGGCAGGTCTCGCAGCCGACGCTGATCTCGCTCCAGGTCGTCGCGAAGCGGTCGGTTGCAGCATCGTAATTCTTGCGCACGCCGGTTGAATGACATTCGGCGCACATGAAATTCCAGTTCTGGTTCAGCTTGGTCCAGTGCAGCACGTCGTCGTGGTGGATGTTCTCGTCGGGATAGAGGTGAAACCAGCGCTGGCCACCCTTGTCCTTCGGCCGTGAATCCCAGGCGATCGACAGCGCCTGAATGCGCCCGTCGGGAAACTCGATCAGGTATTGCTGCAACGGATCGAGGCCAAACGTGTACTTGATCTCGAACGTGGCGAGCTTGCCGTCGGGGCCGTCGGTCTCGACGAGAAACTTTCCATCCTTGCGGAAGAAGCGCGACGTCACGCCGTAATACTCGAATGTCACGCCGGAAAAATCGCCCAGCACCGATTTGTCGGTGGCATGGTCCATCGCCTTCTTGTGCTGCGATGTTTGCCACAGCTTGGCTTCGGCCTGATGGCAGCCGGCGCAGGTCTCGCTGCCGACGTAAGTGCTGCGGCTGCCGGCGTGCCGGGTTTTCCCGCAATGAGCGCTCGACCAGCGGAATACCGCCGGCAATCAACCAGGCCGCGGCGCCCGCGCACACCAAGAACGATTGCAGCGACGAGTCCACACGATGCGTCTGGACGCACGCCGCGGAGGGCCGTCGCCGGGGACCGGCGTGACCTTCGCTTTTATTTGCTCGGCTTGAATCTTTGCCGCGGCTCGCGATTCGAACTGGCCATCGATGAGCATGTCTCCCGCGCGCAGCGTGACACAAATACCGATAGGTCCGCGAGACGCAGGAGCCCTCATTTCCCTGGCGGGAAAATGACCTTCCAGTCGTTCTTCATATCCACCACCGTCCATTTGTTCACGGCTGCGGCATCCAACGCCTTGTCGAGTCTTCCGAAGTCAGGTGTCCCGATCATAGGCATATTCGCGCTCGGCGTCGGTGTGGTGGACGATCAGGCCAAATCGCACGCCGCCGCTCATCGTTGTCCATTGCAGCATTTCGAGATCGCCGTCGGAATTGCCGAACGCCGCGATCGGCCGGCGGCCGATGAATTCATTGATGCCGACCGGCTTGCCTGCCTTGTCATCGATGAAATTGACCTCCGGCAGACGGAACAGCTCAGGCCGGCCCTGGCGCATCTCGAATCTGGTCTTGATTGACGAACCCACCACCTGTTCGGGTGGAACGCCATAGACCCGTTCGCGTCCACGGCCGCATGAACTCGATGCCGCCGCCCGAAACGATGTAGGTCTTGAAGCCGTTGGCACGCAGATAGGCGAGCACTTCCAGCATCGGCTGATAGACAAGTTCGGTATAGGGCCGCTTGAAGCGCGGATCGCGCGCGGTGGCGAGCCAGTCGGTGACGATCTTCGCGAATTCATCGTTGGTCATGCCGGCATGCGTCACCATGATCAGTTCAACGAGGCCACGTTCGCCGGACTTCGCCAGGGCCTTCATGTCGCCGTCGAGCACCGCCTTGAACGGTTGCTTCGTCCTTCCATTCCGGATGCAGCGGCGCCATTGCCTTCACGCGATCGAGCGCGAAGGCCAATTGGACATACATGGGATGTTCAGACCACAGCGTGCCATCGTTGTCGAACGTCGCGATGCGCTGCGGCACCGGAACGAAATCCGGCGAACCCTCTCGCGTCACCGCGGTGACGAAATTGACGATCGACTGTTTCGAGGCGCCATCGTTCCAGGAGGGGAGCGGGTCGCCTGTAGGGGTCTGTGCTTGCGCGAGTGCATAAGAGAGTGTTCCGGACAAAATCGGAAGCGACGCCAGCGCTGAAACGAGAGTACGACGGCTGAGGCCGGACGAAGGTGCGGTTGATTTCATTTTCAGATCCTGCCCTTTAACGCTTGATGGCGGGCGGCCTGTGCTTGCAGGTCGCCCGCCACGAAGATCATTTCAATTACTGGCCGGTGCCTTTGCTTGCTCTCTCGGCCTCCTCCATCCTTTTCCCCATCTCAGCTTTGACTGCGTCGAGATTGAAGCTCGCGCCTCGCTGCATCGGCGGGAAGTCGAGGAAGGTCTGGATTTCCTTGGCCATTATTTGCTGGACGAATACGAAGCGCCAGAACTGGTACTTGAACCAATCAAAGTACTGCTGCCCGCCTTCCTTCGTTCCGGCGTTTGGCCAGCCCGTGCGTTCAAACGGATCTAGGCGCAGGTTCGTGATGTAAGGCACGTCCGGCTTGGTCTTTTCGCCCAACCAACCCGCAGGTTGGTCGATAAAGCGGAACTTGTAGTCGTCAATACGCACCGCGCCGACCGTGCTTTCACCGAGGTAGAAAATTTCGTGACGCACGGACGGTCCTTTGCCGGTGATAGCGGCCAACTGGTTGTAGCCATCCAGATGGTTCTTGTAGGTCCGGTCACCGATCGTTTTGCCCTTCAGCAATTCATCGACGATGTTCGGATTACCGGCAGCGGCCGCAAAGGTCGGCAACCAGTCCAGGCCGGAGAAGATCCCGTTCTGCACTGAATCCGCCGGCACCTTGCCCGGCCAGCGAATGATCGCCGGCACACGGAAACCGCCCTCGAGGACTGTACCCTTGGATTGGGCGAACGGCGTCTGGCCGCCATCGGGCCAGGTGAAGACTTCGGTGCCATTGTCGGTGGTGAAGACGACGATGGTGTTGTCGTCGACACCGAGGTCCTTGATCTTCTTCATCACGAGGCCGATGTCGTCATCGAGCTGGGCCATGCCGGCTTCTTCTTCCGACCAGCCATTCTCCGAGTTGCGCATCGCCTCATACTTCGGTGAAAGATGCGTGACGATGTGCATGCGCGTCGGATTGAGCCAGACAAAGAACGGCTTGCCGTCCTTTTTGGCTTTGTCCATGAAATTGAGTGCAAAGTCGCGGATCTCGTCGTCCACGGTTTCCATGCGCTTGGGATAGAGCGTGCCGGCATCCTCGATCCGCTGCTTGCCGATCTTGCCCCAGCGCGGCATGTCCGTGGGATCATCCTTGTCGGTGGCCCAGCTATGAACCATGTTGCGCGGGCCGACGACGTTCAGCAGGTTCTGCGGATAGTTCGGATGCGCCGGATCTTCCATCGCATCGAGGTGATACAAATAGCCGAAGAATTCGTCGAAGCCGTGGACCGTCGGCAGAAACTCATTTTTGTCGCCAAGGTGATTCTTGCCGAACTGGCCGGTGGCGTAGCCCATCGACTTCAACACGGTCGCAATCGTCACCGCTTCGGCCGGGAGGCCGACCGACGCGCCGGCCTGGCCGACCGTGGTCATGCCGGTGCGGATCGGCAGCTCGCCGGTAATGAAATTCGCGCGACCTGCCGTGCAGCTTGCTTCGGCATAGTAGTCCGTGAACAACATGCCTTCCTTCGCGATTTTGTCGAGGTTGGGTGTTCTGCCCGCCATCAGACCGCGATGATAAGCCCCGATATTCCACATGCCGATGTCGTCGCCCATGATGACGACGATGTTGGGCTTCTGTTGTGCGGCCACTGGCAAGATCATCGCAGTTGTTGCGATGGCCGAAGCCAACAGACCGAAACACGTGTTTCTGATTAAACTCATGTTCGCGCTATCCCTTTGCTGCTGACAGTCAAAAAAACTCACCGCGTCGAAGCGTTGTCCTGCCGAACGAATGGTTCAATTAACGCGGGCAGCCCGCTCGGCAATTTGATCTTGATCAAATTGGCCAAAACATGTGCTCGCGCTACGCGCGCGTCATCTATGACTTCACGCCAAAGTATCCTCACACCGGAATCGGGCAGGTTAAACTGCCCAAAGAGGAAGGTCGCAAAATATGGCGGCGGTGAGAGTTTCACGGGCGCACGAAGTGAATTGATTCAAATCATCCACGCTTAGCGGCGATAGCCGCCGGATGCATACTTTTGCACGGCCTCAATTTTACCGTGTCCCAGCCTTCTCAATTGCATCAAACAACTGGCGGGCCGGGAAGGGCTTGCGCAGGCAGTCGACACAGCCGGTTTCAAGGGCCTGCCGGCGAATGGCTTCGTCATCCAGCGCGGTCATGAAGATGATCGGAACGGCGGAGTGAGCGGCCTTAAGCTGTCGCTGCAATTCAATGCCGGACATGCCAGCGAGATGAATGTCGAGAAGCAGATAGTCGGCTTTTGTTCCAAGCGTGCTCTCGAGGAATTCTTCGGCAGACGGAAAGACCGCGGTCAGAAATCCCTGCGCGTCCAACAGTTCTTTGGTGGCCCTGAGCATGCTCGGGTCGTCATCGACGATGGCCACGACCCTGCGTTGCCTTTGCATAGATACTTTATGACCATCTGGTCCAGACAAACCGGGTCGGAAAGCCATCTCCATGTTGTTTCCATTGTGACAGAAAGGCGTGCCTGAGCAAACCTGCCCTTATGGGAGAACCGTAAAATGGGAATAAAATTCCGCTGGCTCAGTGTTATCGCGGTGTATTGGGCGCGCTGCGTTCGACGTGTGCTGCTACGGCGTCCGCGACTGCCCCACCATGCGGTAACAATCCGAGGCGTTCGGCAATGACCGCGGCCTCTGCCAGCGAGCGGACCTGGAGTTTTTGTATCAACTGGTGCCGATGCAATTTGACCGTTCGGTCCGATATTCCCAACTCATAGGCAATCTGCTTGTGAGGTTTTCCACGCACGAGCAGGGCAAAGACCTCCTGTTCGCGGGGGGTCAACTTGGCAAAAAGCGACTGAAGAACGGAAATCTGGTTTCCACGTGCAAGTGTCTCTTCGTAGCGGGCGAGGGCGCGCCGAATTACTTCCAGCAATTGTTCTTTGGTCGCCGGTTTCGTCAGGAAATCTTCCGCGCCGGCCTTGATCGTGCTGACAGTCGTCGGGATATCACCGTGCGCGCTGAGGAAGACGATGGTAGCTGACAGCCCAGGTCCGCCAGCTGGGCCTGCAATTGCGGGCCGTTCATGCCGGCCATTTGCACGTCGAGCAGGATACAGGCGGGTCGCCGTTCGGCGGTGTTGCAAGGAGTTGCTTCGCCGTTTCATAGAGCGATACGCGATAGCCGCAAGCAGCTAGCAAGTCGCCGATCGCGGTGCGGAACGACGCGTCGTCGTCGACAACGTGGATGACCGGTGACGGTACAGTCATGTGGTTACCACCTTCAACAACGGTACCGTAAAGCAAAATATTGCGCCACCCCCAAGCCGGTTTTCAGCCCATATCTTGCCACCGTAAGTCTCGATGATCGTACGTGCGATGGAAAGCCCAAGTCCGGTGCCTTGTTTTTTTGTCGTGTAAAATGCGTCAAAGATCTTGCCCAATTTGTCGGGAGGAATACCCATTCCGGAATCCTCGACCCACACTTCGACAGCGGAATTTCCGACCAGTGCGACCTTGACTGACAGTTTGCCCTGGCCGGGTTTGCAGGCCTGCATGGCATCGATCGCGTTCATCGCCAAATTCAAGATGACCTGCTGCAGATGAATCCGGTCACCACGTACGACAAAGTGGTTGGTTTGCTGATTGGCAACAAGCTCAATTCCTTTCTTCAACGCCTCGGGCCCCACAATCTGAAGGGTGTCGCGAACAACCTCATTGAGATCGAGTTGCTCCAGCTCGTCCTCATTTTTTTTCTTCAGTAGCGCACGCAGATGGCTGATGATCTGCGCGGCGCGATCATTGTCCCGAAGGATATTGGAAAGTATCTGTTCGGCCCTTGCGACGTTGGGGGGATCTGCGCCGAGATAGAGCATCGCAGCCTCAGCGTAGCTCTGGATGGCACCGAGCGGTTGATTTAACTCGTGAGCGATCGAGGCCGACAATGTCCCGGCGACGGCCGTGCGATTCAAGTGAATGACTTCCAGCAGCCGGTCGCGTAGCTCTAACTCGGCAATCTGGCGGCGTCGTCGCTCCATAAATAGCCCTGCGATCACGGCGGCCTGCGCGAGCACAATGATCACAATGGAAATTATCTGCCAACGGTATTGCTGCCAGACACTGGCTTCACGAAATTGAACAACGCTGTCGGACGGAAGCCGGGCCTCGCTGATGTCCCACCTCCGCAACTCGCGCGCGTCGTAAACTGCGGGACCAAAATATACATTTGGCGTGTTTATGGTGCGTGGCCTTTCTCCTTTCAGAATGCGAAGCGCAACTTCTGCTCCTTGGTTCCCGAGGGCCTGCGTCTGCATCAAGGGCCCTCCGACAATGCCGCGACCAAGTTCGAAGTCTCCCATTCCGAAAATCGGCACATTCGCCACCTCGCGCATGGCTTCGAGTGCGCGATCTTGCGAATAGGGGACGCCCGCAGCATCTTCTGACATCAAAAACCAGAAAATGGCGGAGTGTGGTGGCATCGATGCCGCGCGCTTCAACATTTCGTCGAACGTCAGGTCGTTGAACCACTCGATCTTCAGACGATCGGCAAACGGCTGAAACTCGCGACGAAGCTCCGATGTCCAGTATCGCTCAACAGGGGAATTTCCGACAATAACAGCGATCTCTGTCGTCTCGGGCCGCAGCTGCAATACGTTCTTGAGATAGGCCGCGAGATCGAGGTCCAGCATGACACCCGTGTCAATGTCCGTTCAGGCTGGAAACCGGAATCCGGCGGCGGTCCGCGCCGACAATCAACATCGGCGTTTCAGGAAACAGCTGCTGGCGATTGCGTTGGACGAAGAAGGCCCCGGTGCGCCTATCGGAACGATCAGGTCGAGCTTGCGCTCGGAGACGAGCGCGCGGATGTAATCGACAAAAGGCCCGTCGTCCTGCGAACTTTGGGCGCGCGCCGTGTCAAGCGAGACCTCGTAGAGTTCGATTGGCTGCGGCGATTTTTTGACCAATTCGGCGCGAAAACTCGCCGCCATATCGCTCCACGGCGAGTAAGAATGGCCAAAGGCGTGCAGCAATAAAACACGCTTGTGGCTCCGCGGCCGAAACACCAATCGTGGCCGCGATCAGAAAGGCGAAGGATGTCAACCCCACGCGCATCCAGTTCACCTTCAAAAAAGCTTACACGCTGAAAAATTGCCGAACACGTCCGCCTGAAGGCGAGAGTATTCACTGAAAATTTGCCCCAAGTTGCATCAAAGCAACCCCGACCACTTTACTACCAATACGAGTGTTTTCCGAACGCCTTCGACGCAAATCGCCGCCACCACAAAGGGCACGATCGTGCGTCTGCAGCTTTGAATCAGCGCCAGTGGCGGCGATTACCATGAACTAATCACGAACATGTGACGGGCCGAGGCTGCCTCAAAGGGAAGTTTCGGACAGCGATCTTTTTCGGCAGGTTGATGCCGTAGGGAGCGCGTACTCCCGAACAATTCTGCTGCACGACCTGAAGGCAATGCGAACAACGACAGCTCGGAGAGGTCTGCCATGAGGAAAGTTTGTATCGGCCTGCTCACATTCGTTGTCACAGTGATCGCCGCATGTATGCCGGCGTCCGCGCAGCTCCCTCAGAAGCCCAACGTCTTGTTCATCATGGGTGACGACATCGGCATCATGCAGCCGAGCATCTATCACCGGGGTTTGATGGTCGGGGAAACCCCCAACATCGATCGCATCGGCAATGAGGGTGCGATCTTCATGACGTACTACGCAGAGCAAAGCTGCACCGCCGGACGCAATGCGTTCTTCACCGGCATGCATCCGCTGCGCACCGGCATGATCCCGCCGCAACTTCCCGGCAGCCCGTCCTGGCTGCGACCCGGCACTCCGGCAGTCGCCAAGTTCTTGCTCGATCAAGGCTACAACACCGGCGAGTTCGGCAAGAACCACCTGGGCGACAACGTCGAAGCGCTACCAACCGCGCATGGCTTCCAGGAATTCTGGGGTTATCTGTACCACCTCGACGCAATGCAGGGGGTAAGCTTCCCCGACATCAACAAGTCGCCAACCGTGCAGGGCATTGCACCGCCGTGCAAGAATTCGCCGGTCCCTGGCCTCGCTGAGGTTCCCGGCGCCGTCGATCCCAGAACTGCGACCTGCCTGACGCCGCCGCGGCCAGTGCTCGCGTGCAAATCCTCCGACGGGTCACAGAAGAATCAGACCTGCAAGGACGAAGGTCCGCTGACACTCGATCGCTCGCGGACGGTGGACGAGGAGATTTCGGCCAAGGTCATCGACTTCCTCGACCGCAACGACCCGAAGAAGACCAGCAAACCATTCTTCGTCTGGTACAACCCCGCGCGCATGCACATCACGACCGTGCTGCCGCCGAAGTACGAGGCGATGATCGGTGAGCCCGGTGGCAAGGATTGGGGTCTCAACGAAGCCGGCATGAAGCAGATGGACGACAACATCGGCTACGTCCTCAAGAAGCTTGAGGACATGGGCCAGCTCGATAACACGATCGTCGTCTTCACCACGGACAACGGCGCGGAAAACATCACATTCCCCGACGGCGGCACGACGCCGTTCAAAGGCGGCAAGCTGACCACCTGGGAAGGCGGCATGCGCGCTCCGCTGGTCGTGCGCTGGCCCGGACACATCAAGCCGGGCACGGTCAAGAACGAGATGTTCTCGGCTCTCGACTGGCTGCCGACACTGGTCGACATCGCCGGCGGACCGAAGGGCGACGCGTTGAAGAAGCAGATCGAGGCCGGCACCTATCCCGGCATCGTCAAGACCACGCTCGATGGTGTCGATCAGCGCGCTTATCTCGAAGGCACGTCGGAAAAATCGGCGCGTGAAGTCTTCTTCTACTACACGGGTTCGCAACCGTCGGCCGTGCGCTACAAGAACTGGAAGTTCTACTACACGATGGTGCCCGACACCGGCGACCGGCGGTTTGTATGGAGCCACGACCTATCACTGGACCCAGATCGCCAACATCAAGCGCGATCCCGTTCGAGCAGACGGTCGGCGCCGACGCAAAGTCGCTGCTCGGCTACGCCGGTTCGATTGGCTCGCCAAGCACCGCCTATCTCTACGACTGGAATATCCTGCCGATCGGCCAATTGCTGTGGACGAAGGAGCTGATGTCATACAAGGAATTCCCGCCAATGCAGGCGCCGGAAACCTACAACCTCGACGGCATCCTCAAGGCAATGCAGGCGGCCGGGCATCAGAGCGAGTGACTCGAAACAAATCCGCGCGGACAGAGGGGGACACATATGATGGTTCGCATCGCAGCTGTAACCGCAGTCGTCGTCACTGTGCTTTGCGTGCCAGGGTTGGCGCGAGCGCAGACCACGCCAACACCGCCAGCGCATGTGCCGCTTCAGAAAACGATCGGTGGTGCCCCCAAGACCGGAGGTCGTTCCGTCGCTCATCGTTCTAAACTCGCAAGGCGTCAGCCTGCAGGGCAATAAACTGGTGCTGACCGGAGTATCGCCGAATTCGATCGTATTCGCCGACCGGCCGGTACGAGCTGCGGGGCACGACCTCACGAGCCATATCGTCGAAGATTGGGGAACCGGCAGCGACAACTTCGCAAAAGATCCTCCAAATGCAACCGTGTCCGCGTTCAGCAAGAACGGCTCGACAATTCGGGATGCGGTGGTCGTTCTCAAGACGCCGAAGCTCGAGGGTGACCGGCTCACGTTCGACGTCGAGGTGCTTGAGGGAAACCTGAACGGCGCCGACGGCGCAGCGGCTGTCTTCATCGACATTATTGGCAGGCCGTTTACACCGCTGTCCTTTGCAGGCGTCGCGCGCCGGAGCGCTTACCGTGGCGCGTACTACGCAGGAGCTGCGGCGCTTGGCACGGCGGCAGTCTATGGCGCCGCTGCTGCTTACGGCGCGGGCGCATACGGATATCCAGCGCCTTATTACGCTCGTCCTGCATGCGGTTATTACCCTTACCCGCCTTGCTACTGAGGCGTCTGAAACGGCGCGATCAAATCTCACTGGAGAATTTCATCCAATGTCACGAACATATTCAGCCTTGCTGGCACTCACTCTGATCGCAATGACGGCCGCGTCTGCCGAGGCTCAATCACCCAACTGGACGCAAGCGGGCATGTTGCGTTGCCGGCTTAATCCGAGCATTGGGTTCATCATCGCCGGCCACCAGTCGATGGAATGCCAGTTTACGCAGAATGCGCAGGTCCCGCCGCAGCCCTATGCCGGCGCACTTAACACGGTGGGCATCGATATTGGCATCTCGGCGGGTGGTGTCCTCGCCTGGGCCGTTCTTGCTCCGACTGTCGGCGTGCCCTTCGGCGCGCTCGCCGGTGATTATGTGGGCGCGAGCGCCGATGCCGCGCTCGGTCTTGGCGTCGGCACCAACGTCCTGGTCGGCGGATCTGGACGCACGATTGCGCTTCAGCCAGTCTCGGTCGAGGGGTCGGTTGCCGTCAATGTTGCTGTCGGAGTCGCTGCACTCAAGCTGCGGCCGCTGCCCTGAGCGTTGAGCACATCAGTCGATGGGAATATCCGCGAGCGCTTTCATCTCGCCGGCTTAATTTCGGACCGAACCATAACTCGAAACGGGGGACACGATGCTCCAGGCCAGGTCAGTGCTCTTTGTTGCCGCAGCATTGGCGGTTGGACTCGCGCAAACCGCGTTAGCCGCCGACTTGCCGCGCCGGCCGGCGCCAGCTCCGTTGTTAGCGCCTACGCCAGTCTACAACTGGACCGGGATTTATTTTGGATTGAACGGCGGCGGCGGCTGGGGTCAGCAGGATCCCCTCAATCTGATCACGAACCGGTTCGATGACCAATCCGTAGATTTTTCCGGCGGCGTGTTCGGCGGAACAGCAGGCGCCCAAATTCAATCGGGCCACGTTGTTCTTGGCTTTGAGGCTGATCTCGATTGGGCCAACTTCAAAGGGTCCGCTACGTTCGTTCCGAGCGCCGGCGGCATACCGGTTACGCCCTCTGCTGTGAGTGCGAGCACCAATATCGACTGGGAAGCCACGGCGAGGATGCGTGTTGGATATGCCCAGGAAAACTGGCTTTTCTACGCGACCGGCGGCCTCGCGTTATTGGGCGCTAAATCCAGCTTCGTCCCTGCGGTCGGAGTTTCCTGCGGCACGTTCGGAATTATCAACTGTTCAGGCACGAACAAGCAAGTCGGCGCGGTGCTTGGGGCAGGCGTTGAATACGGCATTACGCAAAATGTCAGTGCGAAGCTCGAATATCTCTATATCACGGCAGCTTCACTCGACATCTCGCACCACAGTGAAATACGTGGCGGCCTAAACTATCGATTCGGCGGCATGTAGGAGACGCGAAGTCGCACGTGTCTGAGGCACGCAGGGCATTGTGCCGGACCTTCAACGGAATTCGGGAGAGACCGTATGCGAAAAACTTTGATCCTGGCTGCGGCAGGGCTCACGTTGTCTTTCGTCACCACAGATGCCAACGCTCAGGTTGATCTGAGCACTTACGCGGACGCCGAAGGATACCTCGATGTCCAGACATTGAGCTGCGCGCAACTCGCCGGAACGTGGCAAGACCAGGCCGATTTGCTCACCACCTGGTATAGCGGCTGGTACAACGGACTTGCGAAGAAGCACTATCTCAACATCGGCCGATCGAAGGAAACGGAACACGAGGTGATCGTGTACTGTAAGGCAAATCCGCAGGTGAAAATCATCGAGGCCATCGACATCGTCTTCAAGAAGTGGCGAGCCGAGCGCGGTATCATTATCGCGAAGTAATGATCTTTCGCTGAAGGCAATACGTGATGCGAGGCAAATGCGTACGAATTTGGCTTGCTCGTTGTGGCGACTTCTTTCGTTGTCGGATCTTCCCATGCGCAGAACTACAATCTTTCCTGGTGCGCAATTGCGGACAACGACGGCAACCTCAATTGTGCCTACGCCAGCGAACAACAATGCCGACAAACCTTGAGTGGCATTGGCGGAGAATGCATTCGCAATCCGGCTGGCAGCGGCCTGCAAGTGCCGGCAACCCCGCCGTCTTCAGAAAATGCGCAGGGGCTGTTGCCTCTCCAATTGGAGAATCCGGGTCCACCACCCGGGCTTGGTGGCTCCGCAGGGCCGGGGCCTCCGCCGTAACGAGTCATGTTCGCGGTTTGTGATGGAGCCAACGATGCCGATCAATCGCGCACTCATCGGATTTGTGCTGCTGGCCTTGAGCCCGTCGCTTGCGGCCGCGCAACAACAACAGGTTATTGTTATTCCGAACAATTTGTTTACAGCTGCAGGCTTCGTGGTGAAATACGCGACCACGCCGGAAAAGCGCGCGCTCCTGAATTCATTGCCGCCCGACAAGCTCGTCAAGCGGACAAAGGACGGAATAGTCTACTATGTGTACGCCGATGCGGCGCGTTGCAATTGCGCCTATGTCGGGACGGCGCAGGCCTACGCGGCCTACCAGAATGGCCCATTTGATCCGAGCGCCAACGGCACCAACAATGCCCTGCAGACGATCGATAGCGACGTCCCCGAGCCTTACGTCCCCGCAAATATCGGCCCAAGCATGGACAGTATTTTACAGCCGGATTTTTGATACCCGTGAAAGCAACGTCTGCCGGCGGAATAAGGCGCGACGGTCATCCGCGGACGGCAGCGCACTGGAAGCGGGTGCAATCCTGGTAAACGCCCCGACACTCTGAAGATGATATCTGCTTCAAGGACCGGCAGTCGCGATATCGCGCGCGACAGGCATTTATACATTGCTGTTTTGCGGTCTGAGCCGCTGCGAAGGTGAGGGGTGGGAAACCGATGTCCCGCGCATTGAGCGCTCCCTGACTTGAAAACAAAAGCACCGTGAAGATTACGAAGACGACGGCAAACGACTGCTTGCTACAGTTCATGGTCTGGCTCCCCAAATTATTGTCAGCAATTACGTGCTGCTCACACCTCTACTTCACCGGGAACAGAAGCGCGATTGAAGTCCGCAGTTGCCAGTCCGATGTGCCGGTCGGGCGTACCGCATTGTAATAGGCCGCAATCTGGGCGTTCACAGGTTGATCGCCCAATCTGAAGACGCGACCGATACCACCGCCGACCGGCACGGTCCATTGTTCACCTGCCGCTGCGAGCCAGTTCACGGTGATGATGGGTGATGTGGTCAAGTACCAGCCGTGCTCCATGTTGTAGTTGACGAAAGGTTGGGCGAGACCGGTGTTCACCGCCGGCCGCAACGAATTCCCGCCGACCGACCACTGATTGTTGAGCAGGACACCGAGCACCCAATGCCCTGGCGTCGTCAGGAACACGGCCGTCGGGCCGAACAAAACTCTGCCTGTCCCGAGAATAGGATCGCTGGCGGATGGAACAGTGAAGACAGGGCCAACACCCCAGATCAGTTTGCCTGGGTTCGTCGGCGACAGAAACAAGGATTGGGTAATATCGCCAATACCGTTGGTGCTGCTGTCTATCGCCGGATCGGGCTGGCTGACCAACGGAATGATGGTGCGCGAGATTACGTTCCAGTCCTCGTTCAGGTGCATTGGGACGACCGGCTGGATGTTAATTATTTCCTGCGTGCGGTTGAAAGGCCCCGAATTAAAATTCGTATTACTCTGGAACGGCAAGCTCACAAGATCAGCGATCGGATTTTGCGATTGTTTTTGCAGCTCTTCGTCTTTTCCGGGCGCACCCGGATGACTGGCGCGCGCCGGCTCAGCCGCAGCGGTGACGCCGCTCTCGAATTTATAGTTGGCTCCAAACTTGACCATCTGGACATCGTGGCTCAGCGCCACCACCGGGGTTGTGGCCGAACTCCAGCTTGAAAGCGCGAGATAGTCGTATTCGAGCTTGACGGTCCAATGCGGCTTGAAGCCGTATTCGATGCCGCCGCCAATCAGCCAGCCACCAATGGTGCTCGACCCGCTCCAACTCGGCGAGCCCGGAATGTTCACGATAGCGTCGCTTCCCACCCAGGCGCCGCCCAGCTTGGCGAAAACAAGCCAGCGATCGTTCACGAGGCCGACGCGGCCGGCCACGGTGCTCATCCAGTGGTTGCTGACGGAGCCTAACGTGGGAGCGGAAAGTGTCGGATGATTGAAACTTGCCCAATCGAAATCGGCTTCGGCCCCCAGCAAAACGTGGCCGGCCTGAAAATTATAACCGGCCTGAACGCCGCCGATGAGCTCGGTGATGCCGCCATAAAAATTGTTGCCGGGGATGTTCAAGCTGCCGCTTGTCCATCCCCCACCAAAATTGGCACCAACATAAAACCCGGACCAGTTGTAGGGCGGCGGTGCGGTCGAAGTTTTGTTGACCGGGATCTTCGTGGGCAGATCCGACGCACGAGCGGATGTGCCAATTAATTCAAGGGCCACCAGGCCTGCCAGGAGGAGTATTTTCACAATGCCCCCGATTTAAGCCGGATCGTCGACCTTTTGTGTGCCGGTGCACACCGCAATTTTATTGCATGGATTGGGACAACAGTATTGCCTCAAGGGGCATGTGCACGGTGTGCCGACACCGCTTACCGCGGATGGCTGGTTTGGGTCATTAGTGGTTCACGCAACCCGCTCATTATCCGACAAACCTGCATCCTAGTTCAGCCGCTGCACGCGCGCGGCCATATCGGGGGACAGTACCATCCTGTAGGAACGATGTTCGCAGCGAAGGACCCATACGGCGGCATCGGGTTTTGAATGTTTTGCGTCTCTCTTTGCACTGACCGGTTTTTCGCAGCGCTGGCCCTGGTCGCGGATTTGAATTGCGAGTAATTCTTTTGCTGTCTCTTGTGCAACGACCTCAAGTGTCCCGGTCGCGTTTATAATAATAAGGGCGAATAATACGAGCCAAACGCTTCTGGTTGTGCGCATGGTTGGGTCCCTGGTTTGGAAGTGCGAAACAATTTAGCAGCGCTAAAATGCCGCCGAGCCTAGCAAATTAGGCTATTCATGTGCACAGGGTCGAACTTGATATAGATCAAAACGACGTATTTGAACGGTCGGAGCGCTACTTCGAACTGGTGGTTTGCGCGCCCGACGACAGGAGGGCGGCGATCGTTTCCCACGCGACATTTTTCAAGTCGACGAGCGGCGGGTTGTCCAATTCTACAGTCGTCTCGGCCTTCGCGTTGCACCCTTCGACAAGTCGCGAAATCTTGATTTCACCATCCGTATAATACCGGTCACCTTCTCCGTTTCGGCCATTGAGCGTGGGACCGACGCCGGAAACTTCATAGATCGCCTCAACAACCTTTGCGGCTTTCAGGTCAGCCGTGAGCTGATCACGTTCGGCATCGATATCAGGCGCGATGTGATGTGTGACCTGTGCGGTCAGGCGGCTCAGACCCACGCCGCGATCGAACGTGGCCGAGCCAAGCCAGACGGGCCTTCCTTCGTCGCCCCGTTTCAATACCTCCCAGAACCGCACATGCTGGCGGCGATCGGCGCTGGTGCCGTCGGGTTTTTCGAAGGCCAGGTCTTCGGCTCTGCCTTGATAAAAAAGTTTGCTCACCGGCGCGTCACGGTACGGCCGGTCGAGCACGACGCTGCCAACAATTGCGAGACTTGATCGCAGTGTAATTGGATCGGCGGGATACCAGCCGGCCGCGTGTATTGCGCACAACACATCTTCTTTTGATCCGACCAGTCCGACATTGATGGCATCACCCGGAATGCCTTGCGCCGTCCGCGTCACCATTGTGAGGCCTGCGAGGCCCTTTTGATGCTCGTAATGGGTCCAGGCCAACGGCAGCACAATGTAGGCGAGCAGGCCGTAGCCGCCGATAATTGCAGCAACGGCGATAAGTGCGATCTTCGTCCTTGAACGCCGGGGTGCCATTGTGAAAGCCTAGCGAAATCTCGCTGATCCCGACAGTGCAAGCGCGTTTCTGGATTGTTGCGCCCTGATATATGCTGCGATCGGGGACGCGCGAAATTTAGCGCGAATTGGCGGGATATCTGGCCGTGCACACTGCTGTCATTTCATCGATTGTTTTGGCGCTGATCATCGCGGGCGCGCTGCTGGGCGCGTTTATCCGTACATTGCTGTCGGAGCAGCATCTGGATTCCGACACTAAAGACGTCATCAAGATGTCTGTCGGGCTGATTGCCACACTTTCGGCTCTTGTTCTCGGATTGCTGATCGCGACCGGAAAAACGTCCTTCGATGCAAGGGTCACGCAAGTCAGGCAGATCGCGGCTAACGCCGTCCTGCTTGATCAAACGCTCGCGCAATATGGTAACGACGCCGCGAATGCCCGTGTTGCGCTTCGTCAGACGTTCGGTTTGATGGTCGACCGAATATGGAATGAAAATAACGCGATATCGCGGGGTCCAAGCCCGTTCCAGATGACGGGTGCGGCTAACTCATTCATCCATAGCCTCGTCAATCTTCCGGCGACGACGGATTTTCAGCGCGCGCTGAAAACAGAAATCGTGGGCATCGCCAACGAAATCGCGAAAGATCGACTGTCGCTCTTTGTGCAAGGGCGCGATACGATTTCCATGCCGTTTTTGACAGTATTGGTGTTTTGGCTCACCGTGATTTTTGCCGTCTTCGCCCTGCTGACGCGACTCAACATACTGGTCTCCGTCATTATGTTGCTGTGCGCCGTGTCAGTGTCCGGTTCGATTTTCCTCATTCTGGACATGAACAGACCATTTGACGGGATGATGAGGATCCCCAGCGCGCAAATGCGCAGTGCTTTGCCACCGCTCAGTCCGTGATCGCGATGACTTCCGCTCGAGAGCGTTTGTTTATGGGTGAAATAGTGTACCGCGCGGTCGTTCTGGCGCTCGCACTGCAGCTTGCAGCGTGCGCTGCCACATTCAATGAGCCGATCAATTTGCCCGTGGCCTCCAATGCGGCAATCGTGCCGCCTTTGACGCCGCCTGACGTCGCGGGCGATACGGTTGTGGCACTGGCATTCTCCGGTGGCGGCACACGTGCGGCGGCGTTTGCCTATGGCGCCATGCGCGGCCTCGATCGCCTGCCGGCCAAGGGACGTGGGACGTATTTCGACCGGGTTATTTTCATTTCCGGCGTATCGGGTGGGTCGGTTGCCGCCGGTTACTTCGGTTTGAAAGGGCGTGCGGCGCTCGCTGACTTCCGCGAACGATTCCTGTTGAGGAACGCCGAGGAAGAACTCAGCACCAGCATCAGTGTGGTGAACCTGGCCAAAGGTTTCGGGGGCGGGGTCAATGATTCCTCGCGGCTGGCAGGTTGGCTCGATCAACACTTATACGAGGGGGCGACACTCGCCGATCTTTATCAACCGGGAAAACCAATTATCTGGCTCAATGCTTCGGATCTCTACAATCGCACGCCATTTCTATTTTCTCCGGTGACCTTCGAAGCCTTGTGCAGCGACCCGCGCAAATATCCGATCTCGCAAGCGGTTGCTGCTTCAGCGGCCGTTCCCGTGGCCTTCGTTCCAATCGTGCTCGCCAGCTTCTCCGGCTCATGTAGTGCGCCGTTGCCGCCGTGGGTTGATCGCGTCCTGGCCGACCGGAATGCCGGGGCCCAAGTCCGCGCTTTTGCGCAGGCCCTCAAGCGATATCGGGATCCTGAACAAATCCGCTTCGTTAAGCTGGCCGACGGCGGCATCACCGATAATTTCGGACTGTCCGAAGTCACCATCGCCCGCGAGGCTGCCGGATTACCTTATGCACCCCTGACGCGTGACAGGGCCGTGCGACTGCGGCACCTGGTCTTCATCGTGGTCAATTCCGGTTTGGCGCCGCAGGGAGAATGGGCGCAGACCGTTCAAGGCCCGTCAGGAAAAGAGATGATCGGTGCGCTCACCGACACAGCCATTAATTCCGCGGTGCGCAGCGGGTTCGATGCCTTCCGGCTAACCGTCAAGAACTGGGAAGACGACACGCGGAAGTGGCGATGTCGCTTATCCCGCGCCGAGGCGGCAAAGCTTGGCGCTACAGGGGATTGGCGCTGCAGCAACATCAGTTTTGATGTGGTGGAGATCTCTTTTGCGCAAATGGATCCGGCGCGCGCGGCAAGGCTCGACCGCGTGCCGACCAGTTTTCATTTGCCGGAAGAAGAAGTCGATCTGGTTGCCCAGGCAGGTACCGATACGTTGCTGGCACATCCCACCGTGCGTGCTGTCCTTGGCAAAGTGAATTGACGGCTTGACCGGTCGCGTAAAGCCCCAAAACGTCATTACTGCAGGGCTTTCAGGGGGAGGGTGGTCCGCCCCAATTTGCATGGCAACCAAACGGAACTTCGCCCGTTATCAAGGCCATGGATCAAAGCACCCCCAAGGCGGCACAACGGCGCGCGGAAAGGCCCGATGAAGACCGCCGCGCCCGTGCGGCGCGTTTTGCGCTCGCGGTCAGTGATCCGCAACCGGTCGCGGAAGTCGCGCGGATTTGGCGCACCGCCGCCCAGTCGGCGACCATTGGCATGTTCATCGTCGTCCTGATCGGGGCGCTTTACCTCGCGCGTCCCATCCTGCTGCCGGTGGCATCGGCCTTCGTTGTGGCCATGATGCTTGGGCCGCTGTCGGCGCACGCGGAGCGCCATCGCATCCCGTCGCTGCTATCAGCAATCGTGCTGTGGCTGTTGGTGATCGCGGTGTTCTACGGCGTCATCGTGCTCGTGGCGGCGCCGGTGGTGGATTGGATCGGCAAAGCGCCTGATATCGGCCGCAACATTCAGGAAAAACTGCATGTGCTCGACCGGCCGCTCGCTGCGCTTCAGGAGATGCGCGATGCACTTCTGCCGTCCGACAAGAAGGGCAGCCTCGGCGTCGATATCATGACTTTCGTTCAGCCGGCCGTATTGGTCGTTACGCCAGCAATCGGTCAGACCTTTATCTTTTTCGGGACGCTGTTCTTCATGCTGCTCGGCCGCTCCCATCTTCGGCGCGTACTGGTCATCTTTTTCGACCAGCGCGACGCGCGTCTACGCACGCTCAAGATCATGAATGACATCGAACATAATCTGACGGGCTATCTGAGCATCGTCGCCGTAATCAACGTTGCGGTTGGGATTTGCGGCGGCGTCGCTGCGTGGGTGGCGGGACTTCCAGATCCTGTTGCATGGGCGGTGCTCGGATTTATTCTCAATTTCATCCCCTACATCGGCGCACTGATCATGGAGGCTGCATTGTTCATGGTCGGTTTGGTGACATTCCCGACGCTGACACACGCGCTGATCGCGCCACTGCTCTTCCTCGCACTGGCGACGCTGGAAGGACATTTTGTCACGCCGAGCATCATGGGACGCAAATTAACTCTGAATCCGCTCACGGTCTTTCTGTCACTTATATTCTGGACGTGGTTGTGGGGCCCGATTGGCGCCTTCCTGGCCGTGCCGCTGCTCATTATGGCGCTGGTCGTGATTGACCATCTGTTTCCCGAGGATGGCCGGGAATTGCCGGCCTAGCGTGGCGGACCCGGGCGGGCTAGACACTGGGGACCGCGCTCGCCTCGATCCCCCCGATGGATATTCACGTAATCGTCCAAGATACCGTCGACTTTGTCCGCACCAACCAGGCCTGGGCGGTGCCGGTCGTTTTTGCGCTGGCGTTCGGCGAGTCGCTCGCCTTTATCTCGCTCTTGATTCCCGCCTGGGGCGCGTTGGTTGCGATCGGCGCCCTGATCGGCTCGAGCGGAATTAAATTCTGGCCGATCTGGGTTTCGGCCTCGCTCGGTGCTGCCTTCGGCGACTGGCTGTCGTACTGGATCGGGCTCAAGCTCGAACATACCGTCGCGCACGTGTGGCCGCTTTCGCGACACCCTGATCTGATCCCGCGCGGTGAGGTCTTCATGAAGAAGTGGGGCATTCCCGGCATTTTCATCGGCCGTTTTTTTGGGCCGCTGCGCGCGTCCGTGCCGCTGATAGCCGGGATTTTCGAAATGCCGTTCTGGCGCTTTCAACTCGCCAATTTCAGTTCGGCCTTTGTCTGGGCTGCGGTGCTGCTCACGATTGGCGATGGCATATCCAAGGCCGTGAGATGGATTTGGTGGTAGCTTGATAAAAAACCGCCGGGCTTTTGGCCCGGCGGATGTTCGGAAGCTCCCAAATTTCACGGCCTACTAAGCTGGATCAAGCGAACCTCTCCCTTGACCAGATCGGGCACAGCCACCATCAGGCCGTCCTCGTTCAAAAACGCGCAGAAATCGGCCGGGCCTTTGAAGTCACCGGCAACTTTTTGCATGCCGTCTTTCTTGCTCCATCGAATGAGCGAACCGGTTTTCCAATCGGTGACGAGAAAATCACCACCGCGCATCTGGTAGAGGCCGTCGAGGACGCCAAAATTATCCGACAGTGCGACAGGGTCTTTGCCCGAAGCCATGGAGTAGATGGCCCGCGGATTGTCTTTATCCTTTGTGCCGACGATAAGCAGGGCGCCGCGCTTGCCGGGAAATAGCCCGTTCGGGTTGATCGCCTTGTCCTTCAATACCACGCTGACTTTCGGAGCATCTTTCGATTTCAAAAAATCGCCTGGTGCGATGCGGACGACTTGGTCGGAAAGATTGTCGCTGACGTAAAGTGCGCCGCCCATGAACGTTACGTCATTGGCGTATGTGACGCCCGGCAACGCGAGCTTTTTTCCTTCCTTGGTTTTGAGGTCGAAGACCCAGACCGAATCGATATCGGTGACCCAAAGCCGATTTCCTCGAATCCAAATTCCTTTTGGCTTGTTGAGCACCTGGCCCTTTGCCGGAAGGAAACCGTCTTCCAGGATTTTCCCGTCGAGTGAAAGCTTGATGATCTTACCCTTGCCATCCTTGGCGGCATCCTTGAAATCAGGGCCGAAGTCGCTGACGTAGAGCGCTTTGCTTCTTGGATCGTATGCGATTGATTCGACGTGTCCGAAGCCCGTAATTGTTTTTTCGGAAAGTACCTTAAGGTCCTTTGCCGATACAGTGGCCGCTGCCGTCAGTTGTAGTGCGGTGAGGCAGAGGCCAAGCGACACGCCCAGTGAAACTTGTCGAATTCATAATTCCCCCCAAGTGACGTATGAGACTCCGCCCGAGCGCGCGCCCCGGCGGTGTCCAGCCGCATGACTTTTGTCCTTTGCGGATTTCAGAATTTCACTTCAACGCATCAATGCCGGCTTGGGCCGATTGGTGATCCTGGATTGGGGCTGCGCCGCTTACGCCGATGGCGCCGATGATTTTACCCCCAACCACAATCGGAATGCCGCCGGCGGCCGGGATCATTCCGGGTAATCCCAAAATGAATATTTCTCCGTTCGCAAGCCGGTCTTGATAAGCCTTGGTCGGGAATCGGTAATTGAGTGCGGCACGTGCCTTGGCCGGAGCGATCTCGCTCGACGCCATGGTCGCAAGGTCCAACCTCTGCAGAGCAATGACATTGCCTGCTGTCCCCACGACAGCGATGACGTGGTTCCAGCCGTTCTTTTTGCTTTCAGCCATAGCGGCAGCAATCACCTTATTGGCCTCGTCGAGTGTAATCGGAGCGCCATATCCAGGTGGCGGTGATGGCGGCGCCGCAGGTGCTGGCGTTTGTTGTGCATGGACAGCGTTTCCAAAAAACAAGGCGATACACGCCGCTATTGCGGCTACCGACAAACGACTCATCTACTCCTCCCAATCGACATATTGTTTCCTTTGCCCTAGCCCTGTCCGGCTTGGCGCAGGATTGTGACCGCCTATACTAAGGGACAGTCGGGATTCCGCCTATAGGGTAGGCCGCCGGCGCGACAGAAGCGTGTGCTGATCATGTTTCCTCCCGGGATTGTATTTCACCCAAGGTAACGCTGGCCCGTATAGACAGGATCAACTTCGCGAACCGAGCGTCCATTTTGAGGGACAAAGTCCGCCGGGATGAAAATCCCGGCGGATTTCGTTTGGGACGCAGTAAGCTTATTTAAGCGCAGCCAGTCCGGTTTCTGCCGCTTCGTGATCAATCGAACCAGCAGGACTGCCGCTGACGCCGATGGCGCCAGCAACCTTGCCGTCGATCATGATTGGTACGCCGCCTGCTGAGGCGATGACACCGGGGAGTGTCAACAGCGTCAGAGTCGGACCACCTTTCGCGAGTAATTCCTCGAAGATCTTTGTTGGCCGCCGGAAGGTCGCGGCCGATCTGGCTTTACTCTGCGAGATCGCAATCGAGCCGTATTGGGCACCGTCCATCTTGGTAAAATAGATCAGATCGCCGGTAGGGCCGACAATCGTGATGACCACGCGCTGTCCGAGCTTCTTCGCTCCCTCCTGCGCGGCGGCAGCAACTTTCATCGCCTGCTCTTGCGTGACCGGCATCCCATAATCGGGTGGAGGCGGGGCCGCCGCTGGCGCGGCCGGTTGCTGTGCATGGACCGCACTTCCGAACAACACGGTAGTGAACGTAGCCACCGTGATCATTGACGAACAACTCATCTAATCCTCCCAATCAACATGTTGTTACCGTCGCCCTTGCCAGTCTAAATTGGCTCAGGAATATGACGCTGCCTATACTAGGCGACGGTCTGGCGGTCGCCTATAGGTTGGTCTGGAAGTCGAATGAAAAAAGAACCGTCAGGGAGGATTACAATGACACCCATTCATCAGCGTTTATTGTCTGCCGCCGCGTTGGCGGCTGCCTTGATTTGCTGTGCGCCTGTCTCGGCCCAAACGATCATCGACGAATGGTCGAGCGTCAAGGCGCCGCCCGCGCCTGAGCTCAAGGCTGTTACCGTTGATCCCAAGACCACCGCGCTCCTGATGCTGGACTTCCTCAAGCAGAACTGCGGCTCCAATCCCCGCTGCGTTGCGACGCTGCCCAAGGCTCAGAAGCTTTTGGCCGAGGCACGTGCCAAGAACATGACCATCATCTACAGCCTGTTCCCCGGCCCTGTTATCAGTGACACTCTGCCGCAAGTCGCGCCTAACGGAACTGAGCCAGTCGTCACCTCGTTCTTCAACAAGTTCCTAGACCCCGATCTCGACAAGATCCTCAAAGACAAGGGCATCAAGACCGTAATATTGATGGGCGCGGCATCCGATGGCGCCATCCTCTACACCGGCACTGAGGCATTCTTCCGTCACTACCAGACGATGATCGCGGTCGACGCTATTGCCGGGGCAAACGCCTATGTCGACCAGTTTTCGGTCTATCAGTTCACGATTGCGCCTGTCATGGCCGGCAAGATAATCCTGACCCGGACCGACATGATCAAGTTCGCGAACTGAGTGTCCATATTGAAGGACAGTATCCGCCGGGATTTTTGTCCCGGCGGATGTCCGAACTCGGAGAGGTATAGTCAACCGCTGGTGAGTACCTATTGAATGGCAGCGATACCTGCCTCGGCAACAGCGACATCCTCGGGACCTGACCCGCCACTAACTCCAATCGCGCCGATGAGTTTGCCACCGACGACGATCGGGATGCCGCCCGGTACCGCGTTCATATTGCGCAGGTTCAGCAGATAGGTATTGCCGGCTCTAAGGCCGGCATCAAAGGCTGCCGTTGGACGACGGTACATAGCCGCCGACAGGGCTTTGTCCATGGCGACGTTGAACGCGGCATATTGGGTGCCGTCCATCTTTGCAAAATAGACCACTGCGCCGTTTGGCTCCAGGATTGCAACGGCCGAGTTCAGGTTTTTCTTTTTGGCTTCAGCCTCCGCGGCAGCCGCCACCTTTTTTGCTTGCTCCAACGTGATTGGAGTTCCAAACGGTGGTGCTGGCGGTGGCGGTGCGCCTTGCTGTTGTGCGAATGCGATTGAGGCGAGCATCACCGTGGCTGAAGTCACGGCACCGTAAAGCGACAAGCGGCGCATCTATTTCTCCCTAGTGAGTGCCGTTTTAATCCCGGCCTTAATCCTGGCCTTTTTTGGTTCAGGATTTTTAAGACTTCGAGCTTAGCGAACTGTTTGGCTCTCGCCTATACGGAACTCGATTGGCAAGAGATGCAACGTTAGGAATATGTCGGGCGCCGAGATATTTGTATCTTCCGTTCGCTCGCTTGCTAGCGGGCGAGTTGCAATTTCGGTAGGCTGCAAGCGCGTAACCGCCGTATGTTGTTGTTCATGATTGCAACCGATTTCGAAGCTGCACTCTCGGCCCGCACGGCAGACATGCTTGATGCCTGCACGCGCTGCGGGAAATGTGTTGAGGTCTGTCCGATGGCAAAGCCTGCGGGTGTCGGTGATGCGACTCCGGAGAGCGTGATTTCCGGTGTGCTCGATATTGTCCGTACAGGCAAAGGGCCGGCTGCGTCCAAAGCCTGGGCCAAAGGTTGCGCCTTGACCGGTGACTGCATCACGGCCTGCGGCGATGGCGTCAATCCGCGGTTCTTGTTGGCGATGGCGCGCGTGGCTCTCGCAAAACGGTCAACCGAACTGCGCGACCGGCGGAAGCAAGGCATCGAGAACTTCCGGCTGATTGCGGACGGCGTCAATGTGCTGGCGCGCTTGCAACTTGACGAAGATGAGCTCGCCCGTCTCGGCCAGCAGGTCAATGAGCGATTGCAGAACGGATCGACGGCGAAACCCGGCGAACGGCCGGATTTTGTCTTTTATACCGGCTGCAACGTGCTCAAGACGCCGCATATGGCGTTGATCGCGCTTGATATGATGGATGCTCTCGGCGTGACCTACCGGGTGATGGGTGGGCCGACCCATTGTTGCGGCGTCATTCAATTGCGCGCCGGCGACACGGACGTGTCAGGCCGCGTTGCCAGCAATTCGCTCGACAAACTTGCCGAAGGAAAGACCGGCGTCATCTCGTGGTGTGCGAGCTGCCACGTACAGTTCACCGAAACCACGATCCCGACCGTCGAGAAGGTAAGGGGATCGCGACCGTTCGAGATGACGCCGTTCATGTTGTTCCTGAAGACCAGGTTCGAAGGCCTTCGGCCGATGCTGAAAAATCGTGTGCCGATGCGGATCGCTTTGCACAAGCATCCGGGGGTCAAGGGCGTGGTCGAAGCCGGCACCGAGCTGTTACACATGGTGCCGGGGATTGAGATTGTTGACCTGCATCAGCCGGCGGTTGGGCTCATGAGCAACGCTCTTAACGCGCTTCCGGAGTACAAACGCGGCCTTCAGCTTGCAGAACTGGAAGCCGCCGAGGCCGCCGGCATCGACGCATTAGTGGCGATTTATCATGTCGACCATCGCGAGCTGTGCGCGCACGAACGCGACTGGCCATTCCGTATCATCAACATTCTCGACATCGTGGGGGCCAGTATGGGCCTCCATCACGACGACCA
>CAWFPY010000010.1:0-621841 GCA_963817815.1 uncultured Alphaproteobacteria bacterium
AGCGGACATTCGGCCGTCATTGGTCAAACGGGGCAGTCGCCCAAATGCGCAGCGGCGCGTCGCCATCACGACCCGCCGCCACTTGAAATCCGTCGCCGTGGGAGACAGCGACCAATTCCCGAAACGCAATCTTAAGGCAAGCGCCTTGGGCGACGGCATTGCCCCAAGGGGCAACAGACGGTGCCCAGAGCCGACGGGTATATTTGGACATCCGAAGCTTGAATGGGTGAACTTTGGTCCAATCGAGCGCCTGGCGGTATCCCCTAAGCTTAGATCGTCTTCAAAAAACTCTTGTCCCGGAGATTTGAACATGAAGGTCACTCGAAAGTTATGGCTCGGTCTATTTGCGGTAGCTGCTGCCGCAATAGTCGCGAGCCCACCGGCGACTGCACAACAGCAACAACAGAAGCCCAACATCCTCTTCATCATGGGCGACGACATCGGATGGATGCAACCAAGAATATATCACCGCGGCCTGATGGTCGGGGAAACCCCCAACATCGACCGCATCGGGCAGGAAGGCGCCATCTTCATGGATTACGTCGCCATGCAAAGCTGCACCTCCGGCCGCAATGCCTTCTTCACCGGCATGTATCCGCTGCGCACCGGCATGATCCCGCCGCAACTGCCAGGCAGCCCGTCCTATCTTCAGCCGGGCACTCCTGCACTCGCCAAATTCCTGCTCGATCTTGGCTACAACACCGGCGAGTTCGGCAAGAACCACCTGGGCGATCACACCGCGGCCCTGCCGACGGCGCACGGTTTCCAGGAATATTGGGGTTACCTCTACCACCTCGACGCGATGCAGCAGGTAAGTTTCCCCGATATCAACTCGACGCCCACCGTGCAGGGCGTCGCGCTACCGTGCAAGAACACGCCGGTCCCCGGTCTCCCGGAGGTCCCCGGCGCTGTGGATCAGAAAACGACGCGCTGCCTGATGCCGCCACGCCCGGTCATCTGGTGCAAGTCGTCGGACGGCACGGAGAAGAACCAGCGCTGCAGTGACGAGGGCCCACTGACGTTGGACCGCTCGAGAACGGTGGACGAGGAAATTTCAGCCAAGGTCGTCGACTTCCTTGACCGCAATGATCCCAGGAGGACCAACAAACCGTTCTTCGTCTGGTACAACCCGGCACGCATGCACGTCGTGACCGTGCTGTCGCCCAAGTACGAGGCCATGCTGGGCGTCAAAGGCGGTAAGGACTGGGGCGTCAACGAAGCCGGCATGAAGCAAATGGACGACAATATCGGTGTCGTCCTTAAGAAGCTGGACGACATGGGACAGACCAACAATACCATCGTCGTCTTCACCACCGACAACGGCGCCGAGATGATCAGCTTTCCGGACGGCGGGGTCACCCCGTTCAAGGGCCAGAAGGGCGAGGCCTGGGAGGGCGGCTATCGCGCACCGATGGTCATCCGTTGGCCCGGCGTCATCAGGCCGGGTACGGTCAAGGACCAACTGTTTGCCGCGCTCGACTGGGTCCCCACGTTTGTCGACATCGCCGGCGGGCCCAAGGGTGACGGGCTGAAGCAGCGGATCGAGGCCGGTCAGTACCCCGGCATCGTCAAGACCACGCTCGACGGCGTCGATCAGCGCGACTACTTGGAAGGCAAGTCGGAAAATTCGGCGCGTGACTTCTTCTTCTACTTCTCGGGCGCGACACCGTCCGCGGTGCGCTACAAGAACTGGAAGATGTACTACACCATGTCACAGCCAGGACCAGCCGGCTGGATCATGCCGCTCGTCCCCTTCCACTTCACCCTGGTACAGAACATCAAGCGCGACCCATTCGAGCAATCGGTCGGCATCGACCAGAAGTCGGCCATGAGCCTGGGCGGTGCGCTGGGTGCCCCGATGACCGCATTCCAGTACGACTGGAACATGCTGCCCCTAGGCCAGCAGATGTGGTTAGAGCATTTGTTGTCGTACGAAAAGTTCCCGCCGCTGCAGGCGCCAAAGTCGTACAACCTCAGTGGCATCCTGGATCAGGTCAAAAAGGCCAATGCCGCGCACGCGGGCGACTAGCCGCGTGAGAGAAGCGTAATGCGACGGCGTGGGCGCCCCAACTTGGGGCGCCCACCAACTTAAAAATCGGTCCAATGTCCGCTTTGGGTCAAAAGCAGACAAACCCTCTCCGATCAAAATCCGACTTTGTCCGCTTTGGTCCAAAAGCGGACAAACGTTGGTGCGGCTGGATTGTCCGCTTTGCCAATAGCGCACATTTGCAGTCACGGTGGTCGTCTGCGCTACCTTCGATCATTAGGAGGGTAGAGGCCAACCAAGCGTGAAATGAGTACCGCAATATAAAAGACACCAACGAATTGTTCCAATTGACTCAACGAACGTGCAAATGGACTGACTGGAGTTATGTCGCCGTATCCGGTGGATGTTAGTGTGGCGATGCTCAGGTGAATCATATTACCGAGCAATCGCGCTCCTTGCGCCTCAGCGTGTGCACCGGTCGGAGCGGCAGCAAGCGAAAATGCCCCTGGCGAGACGATTTCAACCAATGCGTAAATGGATGCCCAAGCCAACGCTAACAGGATGTAAACGCTAAGCGCTGCGTGTACCCGGTCGGCAAAGAGTGGCCCGAACGAAAGGACGTGGCGGAAGATTACCAATGCCGTGTAAAGAAGAAAAATGGCCAATACGCCTGTATAGATGGCCTCTATCGTAATGCTGTGGCTGGCCAGCCATTCGCCTTGTAAGGCAACAGAGGAAATCGCCAGACCAATTCCGATAAATCGATGTGTGCGCGACGGACTAGCGGTGATCGCTCCGGAAACAAGGATTACCGCGAGAATAATGCCGCCCGCAAGCCGCGCAGTAATCTCGCCCAACATCAGCGGATACAGTCCAATATATACCAAAAGTGAAATCAGAAGAACGGTGCCAAAACCGCCAAAGCGAAACACCTCCGGATCACTCTGCGACTTGATAGGTTCAATTGTCATGGTGTCTTGTCGTTATCGGAACTCGCCTCATTCGATCACCCCTTTGGCGCGGCTGAGTAGCAGCGAGAAACGGTGCGGCCGAGCGCCTTGGCGATCTAGAGGTTGAGAATCATGTCGGCTTTTGTCGTCTGCACAACCGGCAGGTCGACCGCCTTCTCTCCGTTGAGAACCTGCATGTACCCTTGAAGGATCACGCATTGTGCAATGCTAAATTATTATATTGATCAAGGCCAATGTCCGCTTTGGGTCAAAAGCAGACATGTGCAGCGCACAAGCCAATGTCCGCTTTGTGCCAATAGCGGACATCGGCTCCACTAATTTTTGCTTCCCCCGGTGATAGGCTTTGACAAATTGGCTGCAACCAACTCCTTCCATTTCTTGTAACTCGATTGCTGGCGGATCGGGGTTGAAGCCACGATTTCATCCATAAATTCAGCAAAGTCGGAGCCATAACAATGCCGGGTCAACTGCCACATCGCTCGTATGCCAGGGACCGCTAAAACCAGTTCTTTTACTGAGACCTGGAACCCCGCGTAAACTTCTTTATCGGCTAGACCGTGCTGAAATTGGTAATGCAGGTTTTCAACGCCAATTAGTAACCCCCTACACATTAGGAAAAACTGACTAAATTCAGCTTGTTCAAGATCGCGTCCCGCCGAACCTTTAGCAAAAGTGGTGGCAATCTTTGGATCTGAAAGACGTGTAAGTAATGTTTGCCACCACTCTGCATATCTTTGCCACTGACCGGCTTGTTGTTGAAGGGTCGATGCTCGTACCTGTATTCCAACAAAAATCATAGAGCCTATGACACCGATAGCCGCGACTATATCTGCGATATGGGCAAGGTCGGTAATGTTCATCATGACACCTCTCGCGGTGCGCAGAGCGTTTTGAAATTTATCATCCGCTAAAATAGGCGCCTATCAGTGAAAGGTTGCCCGCTTTGGGTTGCCATAAGCGGACATTGCAAATTCTATTCGATCACCTCATTGGCGCGGCCGAGCAGTGAAATCGGACTGGCTTGGGACGACGCCAGTTGCGGTTGAGAAACTATCAGACTTGCGCTCGGACCGTAAGGGATGTTGGGCCGTAGATAAGTCCGCTTTGGGTCAAAAGCGGACATGTGCAGTGCACTAGCCGATGTCCGCTTTGTGCCAATAGCGGACATCTCGTCTTATTCGATTATCTCGTCGGCGCGGGAGAGCAAGCTTGGCGGGACAGTTAGGCCGATAGCCTTGGCCGACTTCAAATTGATGACCAGTTCGTATTTGTTCGGGTCTTGCACAGGCAGTTCGGCAGGCTTCTCACCTTTGAGGATCCGGTCAACGTAGCCGGCGGCGCGTTTGTACTGTCCAGCAATGTCGGTTGCGTAGCTCATCAGTCCGCCGCGTGTCACAAAAATCCGATAGCAGTAAACCACCGGCAGCCGATATTGCGTCGCAAGCTTAATGATCAGGTCTAAGTGATTAAGCGCCGCCGCGCTCACAGCGGCAATCATGCCGCTGTTTGGGGATTGGGCGAATGCCGAAACAGCACGTTCAATGCCACCGGCCTCCTGAACATCAATTGGTTTTACCTCTACGTTCATCAAACGGGCTACTTCCTGCATCACGGCCCACTGTCCAATCGCGGCATTGCCAGGTTCCCGCAGCATTGCACATGCGTGACTTGTGGCGCGACTTCCTTGAGGAGCTCAAGCCACTTTCCGGCTAATCCGTAGTTAAGCTGAACAAAACCGGTAATGTTGCCCCCTGGCCGACTTAAACTATCGACATATCCGTTACCGACCGGATCGACACCTTGTGCGAATACAATCGGAACGACACGGGTTGCTTGTTGCAGGGGCGCTGTGGTCGCGCCGACACCGGACAAAATGGCGTCGGGGTTCAGCGCAACCAGTTCTTTCGCATCCCTAGACAGACGCGCAGTATCGCCCACGCTCCAGCGATATTCGATGCGTAAATTGCGTCCAACCTCCCAGCCCGCATCCCGCATTCCTTGCAAAAACGCCGCTAGGCGCGCCTGAGCTTCGGGTTCGTTCGAAGGCGAATGCATGAGCACGCCGATACGGCGCACTTGTTCCGCTTGTTGCGCGAGCCCGGCTGGCGACCAAGTGGCCGCTGCCGAACCGACCATGCCCTTGATGAACTCGCGCCGTCTCATTGCCTCCCCCGAGGCTTAGGACAAGGCATCGTAGCGGTTTAAAAAAGGTTCGGTAAGGGACGGCCCTATGTCCGCTTTGGGTCAAAAGCGGACATGTGCAGTGCACTAGGCGATGTCCGCTTTGTGCCAATAGCGGACATTGAGTATTTAACTCAACACATTCGGATTTAACGCCAGCCGGCGCAAGGTTCAGTAAGTCCGGTCAGTGTCAGACGCAAGCTAGTGCGCGGCCGACGAAATTCCGCGCACACGGACCGATCTTTTAAGCCGGGGATCACTATACCTAGGCATAGTGTGCACAGTTGGTGCAACACTGTACGTCCAATGAAGCGGCTGATACGGCGCCCGGATCATCTCGAGCGCGATGGTGTGGTGTCGACTCTCAATAGAAGGGTCACAATATGAAAATGAAACGCCGAGATTTCAACCGCATCGCATTGGGCATGGGTCTCAGTCCATTGTTGGCAAATTCGGCGCTTGCTCAAGCAACGGCGCAAACAAAAGGCACGCCTCCAACGCCGCCGCAAAACTTCAATATTGTCATTAAAAATACTCCACGAACCTACAATCAAGTTAACGTCCCTCGAAAGTATGTCGCCGGAAAGCGCCGGTTCAGTATTTATTGGACCTGGAGCTATCCGTGGGAGTCCAATCGCGACGTGACGGAGTTAGACAATCGCTTCTCGACCATTACGGAGGTCCGCCGTGTGGCATGGCCAAGTTACGAGACGCCTGAATTCTCTGAACGGACGTTTCTGCAGGGGATTGCCGGTACGTTGGAGCTCTTTCACCTGTCTACTGTAAGATTCCAAAATCTCGCCGAAGAGGTTACCGGGTATCCGGTCGCTGTTTATCAACGAATAGATCAAGCCGGACAGAAATTGCCGATCGACGATCGTATACTCGCAGATACGGATACTATGATGGTCTTTGGTCTGGACCATATGGTCACGGAGCAGGAAGCGTCTGGTGAAGAGATCGAGGCTATTCGAAAATTTTTGACGCGAGAGGGAAGTTGCCTCCTGCTTGCACCGCATCACGACGTAGGCGTGTCCGCCGACATGGCCGAGCGCCAAATGGAATATGCACATCATGGCGATCCACTCGTTCCACGTCAGCAACGTTTTGGGAAATACACCCGTTCGTTGATGAAGGGCCTCGGTGTGCCGGTCGAAAACCGTTTCGGTCTTAGGCCGGCCGTATTACCTGGCACAAATCAGCTCGCACCGCTGACTGCCATGCGGGATCTCGATCTCCCCGGCTGGCTTAATGGAGTGACAACGTTCAATTTCCATCAACACCTGCCGCACTACGAAGTGACCGCTACGGACACAAAGTCAATTCGGGTGCTAGCGAGGCAACCGATCGACATGTCCAAGCCGCATCCCTTCACAGCTGCCGGCAACCGAGAGTTCAATACGTTCCTTTGGATGCCTCCAGAAGGTGCGCGGGCTGGCCATATCGTGCTGGTCGACAGCACGATTTTCACGACTCTGTTCGGAGGATCCGACAGCCTCGATCGGTTCTGGTTCAACCTTGCGACACGAACCTGATCGAGATCATCGAAAGTCTAGCGCCTTTCATCAGCTTGGGAGATTATCAATGTCACAAGATCAACCCACAAGTGCAACTCGTCGCAGTTTTCTTGGTGCGGCAACCATCGCCACGGCAGCCACAGCGGCTACCTTGACAACGTCGCCCATCGCACAAGGGCAACAAGCCGATAAAATCAGAGTGGCGCAGACACCAACTGAAGCAAAACCAACACCGCCCGCCGCACCGATAGCAAAGGAGGGCGATTGGTCCAAACCGGCTGCCATGGCGATCCCCAAAGGGGGAACCTTCAAGCAGGAGCAGGGTCGATACGGCGTGATCTATCCCCGGACTCCGGCAAACTACGGCTTCTCGATCCTCGCGAAGGTCAAGCCCGGCCGCGAAGCAGCCATTCGCGAGTACGGCAAAACGATTGAGAAAGCGGTGGCCGAGTCTCCCGACGTTCTTGCGCCGCTCAAACTGCATTACCTGCGCTGGCTGCTGTTCGAAATTAAAGGGGACACGTACTTCATGTATCAGGGCATCTTCGACACCGACTTCGACAAGTATCTCGAGGACGCCGTGGCGCTCTTCACTTCGACTGGCATCACGACGGCGTTCATAAACCTCGAGGGGTTCCCCGAGAACTGGCAAGGCAATGTGCCCGCGTGGAACAAGTTTTTCCGGGAACATCAATGCCCCAGCTTCCTGGAGTATGCGGAATACCCCTATGCGAGCGCCGATGAGGTCAAGAAAGCTCTGAGGGTCAAGAGCGCCATGTCTACCATGCTCGATCAGATGCAATGAATGCTGCCAGCTGGCGTGGCGCGGCATGCTTGAGTTTGAGGACATTCAGCACATTACAGTGACGCGCGTGCCCGCGATTACTGGGCGCTATGAATTCCTGTCGTTCCGCGAGCCGATGCAAGGGCGAGCTTGGCTCGCGGGCATCCTCGACAAAGTGGCCTCGGCTCGAGAGGCCAGTGCTTCTCTGGAGAAAGAAAGACGGTGGATTTCGGTCGCCTTCACTTGGGCCGGCCTTGGCGCGCTCGGGGTGGATGAGACTTCTCTCGCGACCTATCCTGAGGAATTCCGCCAGGGCATGGTCGCGCGTGCGCAGATGCTTGGCGATACCGGCTTAAACCACCCTGATCGATGGATCGGCGCGCTGGCAAGTCCGCGCCTTCATGCAATCGTCATTTTGTTCGCCCGCGATGTCCCGGAGCGGCAACGGGTCACCCGCGAGCATCAGGCGTATCTCGCCCGCACGCCGAGCGTTGAAGTTCTTTCATCACTGGATCTGGATGCAACTCCGCCGTTCGACTATGCCCACGATCACTTCGGCTACCGCGATCGGCTTTCCCAACCAGTCATCGAAGGCAGCGGCGAGGTGCCCACCCCCGGCTCAGGCGCGCCGCTCAAGCCGGGCGAATTTATCCTCGGCTATCCGGACGAAGAGGGACCGCCCGTCAATCTTCCGCAGCCCGCAATTCTATCCCGCAACGGCAGCTACATGGCGTATCGTCGCTTGGAAGAACACGTGGGCAAATTCCGCGATTTTTTGCGCGAGCACGGTAAGACGCCTGAGGAACAAGAGCTGATCGCAGCAAAGCTAATGGGCCGCTGGCGCAGCGGCGCGCCGCTCGTATTGGCGCCCGAGAAAGACGATCCGGCACTCGGCGCCGATCCGCAACGGAACAACGACTTCAACTACAAGGAGATGGATCCGCATGGGTATGCCGTACCGCTCGGTTCGCATATACGCCGCCTGAACCCCCGTGACACTGCAGTGAACCTCAACCGCCGGCGCATGATTCGCCGCGGTGCCACCTACGGCCCGCATTTGCCGGAGAACGCTTCGGAGGATGGCATCGAACGCGGCATCGCCGCTTTCGTGATCTGTGCGAGCCTCGTCCGGCAGTTCGAATTCGCACAGAACGTTTGGATAAACGACAGGAATTTTCACGAGCTCGCGAACGAGCACGACCCAATCATCGGTACTCAGGACGGCACGCTCGAATTCAAAATTCCGAAGCGTCCGGTCCGGAAGAAAATCACCGGCCTGCCGGCCTTCACCACTTTGAAAGGCGGCGCCTATTTTTTCCTCCCTGGCCTCAAGGCGCTTCGATACCTTGCGACGCTTGATGGCCGTTAAGGGCGCGCGACAGCGTTTAGGCACGCACTCCGGCGGATTACGCACATAGTCGGTCCGCGGTGCACGCGCGGGCATGTCCGCTTTGGGTCAAAAGCGGACATGTGCAGTGCACTAGGCGATGTCCGCTTTGTGCCAATAGCGGACATAGCCCGCTTCGTTTGAAATGAAAGAGGCCGCCAACCGAGGCGGCCTCGCAAACCTAAAAGTAATCAGCCTTCGTTCCGCTCGCCCTAGGCGATTGGTTGGTCTTAAGCTGGCCGGCGTGTACCTCTTACCGCCCGCACGATCCAGATCAGCAAGACCGCGCCGATGAACCCGGCAACCAGATAGCCGATCCATCCCCCTAGGTGAACTCCAAGGAAGCTCAAAATGGCGCTGGCAACCGCCGCCCCGACGATACCGAGCACGATATTCATCAGGAGTCCCATTTCACTCTTCATGAATTGCTCTGCCAGCCAGCCCGCAACTCCGCCGATGATGATGGCTGCGATCCAGCCCACTTGCGCGTCGTCCATGGCTCGTATCCTCGAAAGGCGCGCGTCTAGTGAATTCTAGACGGTTCGTAATGTTCAAGCTCTTTCAGGAACTGTGCAATTCGCGATTGCAAAGGTCGCGCTTGATCCTCTCTGTCGGAGGCTTGGAGTTCGTTAGTGACGAGGTACCGAAGCAAACGGAAGTACGCTCGTTTTTCTTCCGACGCTTGAAGATCCTTTGTCTGCATGAGCTCGCGCATCGATGGTTGCCCGCAATCAAGAATCGAGATGGGCGCAAAATTATCACGCGGATTGAGCGTTACAATTGAAGCGCGAGACGTTTAACCTACCGAGCTACCGATCTCAGAAGCGGTCATATCAATAATCCGACACTGCGATGTATCCGCCACACCGCATCAAATTACCTTTTAAAAGCAAAATCTCCCTCAGCAGTTCCAACAGAAGGAGTCGTTTTGGATGAGCACGTCGCGGACATGACAGAATGTATGCGCCATTATTCTGGCTTGAACCCGCGAACCGCCCATCCCGCAACTAATCCGAACAGCAAAAGGGCTATAGGCGGGCCAATCAACAGGACCGGTATCGCAAGGAAGTCACGAGGACTTTGGAATCCGGCCTGTATCCCACTAATAGTCAAATAGACGACCCACCCCATAATCCATGCGGCGGACAACAGCAGCCAGACGCGCAATAGTCCGCGTCGCCAATTCACCTGCATAACTTTATTTGTTTGCTCATCGGAATCTCGACGAGGAAGTCCAAACCGGGGCATCGCGACTACTCCCAACTCCTCGTGGTCAGGCGCAAGCAGACATCAAACCGGTTCTAAATTGCAACCTACTCAGAATTTACGAGAAGGTTATGAAGAAGCAAACGTTGGGCGTACAGAAGTCGAACGCCCCATAGGTTTTTTTGATCTAGCAATGGAACCGGCCTTACTTATTCTTTTTCTTTTCTCTGGTTTATAGCTTCCTCTGCCGCATCAATACGTGCGGCAATCTCGTGCCAGTTATCACGGTCCTTGATATGACGGTCGCGAGCAGCCGCGCTTCTCGAAGCGAGCGCCATCCGATCACATTCGGAAGCCTTGTCGTGATACCAACCGGATTGCGACATAGGTTAATCTCTGGTCCGCATAAAAGCGGTCGCCAACTGAGGCCCCGCCTAGTGGCGTGTAGATAATTTGTTGGCCGCCCGATCCACATCGACGTTGAGTTGTTCACCTATAATGGCCAGCGTCAGCCAATTTTCGGCAAGGTAGAGCAACTGGTTTTCAAATTCCGGGGCATCCTTCGCAAGTTCAGTCAGAATTACTGCTCGCATCCGACATTCGTGAATGATTTGCATGGCACCATCCCCAACTTGGGAAACGCAGGAGCACCTGAATTTTCAATCTGAATGGGCTTAGTTGTCTGTGCAAAACAGACCACAAGTCAGACCAAAATGGACCCCGGCAAATGTCCGCTTTGGGTTAAAAGCAGACATTTGCAGTGCAAACCGTCATGTCTGTTTTACCCCCAAAAGCGGACATTCATCGGGCCGGCGCACAGTGCGCCATGGGCCTAGGTATGTGGCCTAGTTTTACGATGGCGAGGCAATATATATGGGCGGGTGGGCTGGCAGTTACTTGGAATGGCGCGCGTTGCCGCGTCTGAGAAAAAATGGCCCATCCGTTTCGTTATCTCTTCAAGGCGCACCCCTTTAACGTCGTTCTCTGCGCTATCGCCTTCGTCGGGGTCGGCGGCCCTGTCTTTGCCGCAGCGTGTCCCGGCAATCCCGATGCACTTGGGACGAGCCGAGTGGTTACGATCAGTCCCAAAGAGTTCGATCACATCGGCACCATGCAGTATAAGCAGACACTGCCTCTCAACGATCATGAGGTGGTGATTACTTTCGACGACGGCCCATTGCCTCCGTATACCGACGTCATTCTCGAGATCCTGACATCACAGTGCGTGAAGGCCACTCATTTCCTAATTGGCCAGATGGCGCGTACCTACCCCTCTCTGGTGCGGCGCATCTACAATGCGGGCCATACGGTCGGCACGCACACCTTGGATCACCCACTCGCCCTCAACCACCGGCCGCTGCCATTTGTCGAGCACGAGGTTGACGACGGCATCGCAGCTGTCGAAGCGGCAATTGGTGATGCTAAGGCGGTCGCGCCGTTTTTCAGAATTCCGGGCCTCGCGCGTTCCGACGCCGTTGACAGCTTTCTCGCATCGCAATCGCTCGTGACCTGGAGCGCAGACGTCGTTGCTGACGACTGGTTCAGAGGAATCACGCCGAACCAGATCGTGCAACGCGCCATGCAACGGCTCGACGCCAAAGGCCGCGGCATCCTGCTGCTGCATGACATCCACCCGGCGACTGCGATGGCGCTGCCTAGCCTGCTCAAGCAGCTCAAGGACCGCGGCTATCGGGTGGTGCACGTGGTGCCGGCGGGTAAGTTGCCGGAATCAGTACCGGAGTTACCCGCTGCGCCCGCCGTTGCCCGTGGGGCTTGGCCGCGCGTACTACATACCAGTGCAGCGAACGATGGGATGGTGATTTCGCATCGTCAGGTCAAAAACCGTGTCGTTACCAAAATCCATTAGAACGTTGGACCCAACCTCGCGCCACCTGACATGTCTGCTTCGGGTCATAAGCGGACATTTCACAGTGCAACCGGCATGTCCGCTTTACCCCCAAAAGCGAACATTTGCCGCCGCAACTGGAATGTCCGCTAAGTGCCAATAGCGGACATTGGCCCCCTCACTCGATCACCTCGTTGCCGCGAGCCTTGGGGCAACAACGGTTGTAGAATTTTGGGGCCTGATTGCCGGCAATGAAATATTAAACACCGATCCATGTTCAACGCCTGATGAAGCCCAAAGCCGGCCATCGTGGGCCTCGATGATCGACCGACAGATCGACAATCCCATTCCCATGCCTTGCGATTTCGTCGTGAAGAACGACTCGAAGATACGGTCGAGGTCCTCTGGAGCGATGCCCGTTCCTGAATCCTCGACGGACAGCAGCACGCCATCAGCACCATGGACCGCCGTTTCCACCCTCAATACACGTGGGCGACCCGATACCGAGTGCATCGCGTCGGCCGCATTCCTGACCAAGTTCATGACGACCTGCTGCAACTGGCCGCTGTGGCCGCGCACCAAGGGGAGCGGCCTGGTTAGCCCGGATTGGACAAGAATTCCTTGCGTCTTTAGCTCCCCTTGCACAAGCCTAAGGACATCTTGAATTACATTATTGAGGTCGACAGCCGCTTCTACTTGGCTGTTTTGCTTGAACATTGCTCGAATGCTTCCGATTATCTCACTCGCACGGTGGCCGTCACTGACGACATTCTTCATTGCCTTACGGGTTTCATCGAGATCGGGCGCCTCTTTTGCAAGCCAGCGCAAGCCGGCATTCGCACTCGTTACCATGGCCGCCAGCGGCTGTTTGATCTCGTGGGCGATTGAAGCCGTCAACTCACCGGCGGTCGCGACCCGATTCATGTCCGCAAACTTCGCCAAAGCTTGACGCGAGTTTGCTTCTGCGTTGCGGCGGCGATGATGTTCGTAATAGAGCCAAACAATTAGGATGGTCTGAAACATCAACGCCGCGGCAATCAGCATGATTTGCAAACGATATTGTTCCCACACGGTCAATTCACGAAAGCGGACCTCGCTGCCCGCGGGCAAGTTCGCCTCGCTGATGCCGAACCGCTTCAATTGCCGCCAATCAAAAATTGGTCTGGCTAAGTTGCTTTCTTTAATTGGAATATTTGAAGCATTTTCGCCATTGAGGACACGCAATGCAATTTTGCTGGCGGCGTCGCCTAATGAAGAACTTGTAGTGATCAGGCCGCCGACAGTGCCCCGCCCAAAGTGAGTGTCTAAATCAACCACGATTGGCCGGTTGGCCATTTCTGCGACGCGCGCGACCGCATCAGCCGGAATGAGAGAGTGACCCTCGCCGTCGGAATAAATGCTTGTATGAAGGATCACGGTTTGGTCCGGCAACACGGCAACACGCTTTCTCAGTTCCGTCATTGTCAAACCCGTAAGATCGATAAATTCCAAATCGGGGGCGACAATTGGAATCTCCTTCTTTAGATCGCGGTAATACGTTTGATTTTCCGGGGGGTCTCCCACCAGTGCAATTCTTTTGATGTCCGGCACCAACGTGCGCGCAACGGTTATCATGTCGCGGGGATGTGACTGCAACGTAGTTCCCGTCACATCGGGAGGTAGCTTCAGTTGCGTGACGGTCGGCTTGTCAACAAAGGTAAAGACCACCGGTACTTCGGGCCATAGCTCGGCGCGCGAGCGCAACACGTATTCGAGCGCGGCGGGGCCAACTGCAATGATAACGCCAACCTGCTTATCACGATATTTCAACCGGAAATAAGCGTTCAGACTCTGCTCGTAGTCGGAACCGCGAAATCGAGCGAGGTCGAGCTGTTCTTGATAGACGGACACCTGTGAGGCAGAGCCGGAAATTACAGCCGCCCGTATGCCGGAGGAGATTCCGGCAGAAAATGGCAAGCCTGGGCCATACTGATCAATGATCAGCACCGAGCGCGGCAACGCGGCAGCGCAGACCGTCGGCACCAAACCTGCAAACAGCAAGATCGATATTCGCAGTAAAATATACATAAATATTTCTACAAAAATCTTGGTGCCGCAGAATTGATCTGGCCCAACTGAGCAAAGCCGTGGCGTTTCGGCTGCTCGTCGCAATGCCATGTCCGCTTTGGGTCAAAAGCGGACATTTGCAGCGCATTTGGTTTTGTTTTCATTTATGTTTTTGTCGGTTTTTCAGTTTGACCCACGGCTAAGACCCCCGGCTTAAACGCCAGCCGAGCCGCAAATTACCTGTGGGGAAATAGTCCTAGGGCCGCTGGCTGGTTGCGCAGTGGCACTCAACGCGGGAGGAACCACCCTTCGGGCAGCCAGCAGCGCTTCACGGACGTGTGCAGCGCAACTAGGGATGTCCGCTAGGTGCCGATCGCGGACATGGCTATGGGCTTGTGCGCTGCACATGTTCGCTTTTGGGGGCAAAGCGGACATTCAGCGACAAAACAATTAACCAAGCCATTTAGTTGAGGCTGGAAGGTTTGCACACGCGTTGGAGGCAATGCGAAACGGCTGCATTTCTAGCCGCTCGCTCGTTCTCGGCGATCCCAGACGCGAGCACAACTTCAAAGTCATTCATGCATTGCCAATGCCATTCAGCACCGCGTTGCCAAACGCGGCAATTAAATATGGCTCAGCCAAGAAAACCTCCCGTTGACAGGCGGCAGCGTAGATCAGCTCCCTCGTTCGTTTGATTTGCATCAAGGGTGACAGCGGCCATTTCGGCTATCATTTTAGGAGGGAATTTTTCTCTTCTGGGCTTGGCCAACTGCTGCCGAGGCCCGTGTCGACGATCCAACCTCAGAAAAACGGCTTGCCCGGCTGTTGCTGCTAATGGCCAATTTTGGAAAGGAAGGCAAGCCGGAGCCAATCCTCGCAAAGATCAGTCAGGAAACACTCGCTGAAATGATCGGCACGACGCGGTCGCGCGTGAGCCACTTCATGAATAAGTTTCGCCAACTTGGGTTTATTGATTACAACGGACATCTCGAGGTCCACAATTCGTTGTTAAGTGTCCTTCTGGCCGATCAGCCACGCACAGTGAACCCGCCCGAAGCGACATCTTCCAGAACCGACCTGATTGTTCGTCTCATGTCCGCTATGGGTCAAATGCAGACATGTGCAGCGCACAACACGATGTCCGCTAAGTGCCAATAGGCGACATCCACACACTAAAATTGCGTTGTGCATTGGCGCAATTGTTAGATTGCCGCGATAACGCGCTTGAGCTTGCCGGTGACGGATTCGGCGATCGTGTTGAGCGTTCGGATTCCCGACATGCTCCATGGATATTGCCGGGTCGATAGCGGCCACCTCGATCTGGCCGCCTCCGAGGTCCTGCACGATCACGTTGCACGGTAACATCGTTCCGATCTTGTCGTCGGCGGTCAACGCTTGGTGCGCCAACGGAGGATTGCATGCGCCGAGGATCCGATAATCCCGGAAATCGATGTCGAGCTTTTTCTTCATTGTCGCTTTGACATCGATATCGGTTAGAACGCCAAATCCCTCAGCTTCGAGGGAATCGATGACGCGATCGACAACGGCGGGGAAGTCGCCAGCCACGGTCTTAGCAATGTAGTATTTCATGGCTTCCTTAACTTAGCCGGGAGTGGCAGGGCGACCGCAAGTTCGATTGCGCCAAAACGCGCGTCACGAACTTCGGCGACGGAAAGCCATAACAGCGATACCCAGGACGACCAGGGCGACCAAAAACAGACCGATCCCCCCGAAACCGCCCATTCCCGAACCCATTCCCCATCCCCAATTTCCACCCATCATGTTGCCGAAGCCGCCGCCCTGACCACCTTGGCCCTGACCGTACATTTGTGCGTGGGCAATGGTCGTGAGAGTGACTGTCGCGAGCGCAGACAGGGCAAGCAGGCGCGACCCAGTGTAATGTTTGAAAGACATGGCCAGTCTCCTGAAGAGACCGAATAAAACGCGCGTTTTCCCGATTGCCTGCACTCGCATTGAGAGAGGTCAACCGTTTGCCATCTTTTCGGGCTCATTATTACAATGGCAATGGGTCGGATTAGTTCCAGTTTGTCATAACGTATTGCATCGATTCCACGTCGAGACTGCGAAATTTTCAATTGTGCGGTTGTCCGCTATAGCGGACATCCGCTAAGCCGCACCCAAATGTGAACGCATCGCCTTTGCGACTATGTCGAGGATCATCAATGCATCGGCTGTCCCGTCGGCTTCGCCCTTTTCAAAGTCGCCGTTTGCCAGTCCCATCGTATTTGTTACATGCGCGAGGCATAGTCACCGGCACTCCCTGTGTGCGGGCGAAGGTGTAAAGGGCGGAGGCTTCCATTTCGACAGCTAGTATGCCTTTGGCTCGCGCCGCCTCAACGGCGGCTGCCGTCTCGCGGAAACGGCGCATCTGTTGTCCAGCTTGGCCCGACAACCGCCCGCAGCCCTGCCTTTTTCAGCGCGTCCGAGGCTAGCCGCCACGATGCGAGGATCGGCTTCGGCAAATAGCTTCTGGCGCGGCGTAGTGATAACTCGCCCCTTCGTCCCGTAAGCGCGCGATCGATGATTACAAAGTAAGGTGGGTTTTCGAGCGCAACTATTTGGCCAGCGGACGTTAGGCTAATCAATATGCGACATCCGCAAGCGAACAGTTCCTCTGCAATCAAAACGGCAAAGGGTGCTCCAACAACGCATCCAAGAATGCCGACATTCTCTTCGCCGAGCGCGAATGTATAAAGATCGGTATGATAGCAAGGCCAGCCATCGAAACGTTTCGCGCGGCCGTCGGCCTTTAGTCGGCGCACGATGTCGCCGTCAGGATCAAGGATACAAATTTCCGGCACGTCAACGACCGGCAATCCCTTTTGACGGCGGGCTTCGCGTATCAGGGCGGACGGCAAGAACACCGACGGTGATTTCGGGTCCTTGTTTTCGAGGATGGGCGGTAAAGGCAAGTCGGTTCTCGCTATTGAACTAAGGGTTCGGGATGAACCACTTTATTGCCGACTGACAGGTGTTTCCAATGGAAGGAATAACCCATGAGTGACCTCGGTCGGCAAGCCCATTGGGAAAATGTTTATACGACCAAGGACGAAAAGGCCGTCAGTTGGTTTCAGGAAAGGCCAGACATCTCGCTTGACCTCATTCGGGCAACTGGCGTCGATGCGAGCGCATCAATCATAGACATTGGCGGTGGCGCATCACGGCTGGTCGATGCACTTATTGATGAAGGTTTTAAGGCCGTCACCGTTCTCGATCTTTCGGAAATGGCGCTGGCAACATCGAAGTTAAGACTTGGCGCAAGGGGCGCTCAAGTGCAATGGGTGGTCGCAGATGTCACGACCTGGGAGCCTTCTCAGACCTATGACGTGTGGCATGACCGCGCGGCCTTGCATTTTCTGACCGATCCAAAAGACCGTGCTGCTTATGTCGAGCGACTTATTAGAGCTGTGCGGCCCGGCGGTCATGTCATTATTGGAACGTTTGCGCCGGACGGCCCCGAACGTTGCAGCGGCTTACCAGTCGTTCGCTATGACGCAGCGACACTTCGCGAACTGTTGGGTCGTTCGTTTGAGCTTGTTGAGAGCAGACGGCATGACCATCAAACGCCAGCGGGCGCAACTCAAAGGTTTCAATTCAGCCGATTTCGACGTATCTAGTGAGCGACGCTCACCAGTCGTTTCTCGCAACTCAAATGAGGTCCATTTGCCAACGCACTTAATGTCCGCTTTGGGTCAAAAGCAGACATGTGCGAGTGCACAAGCCGATGTCCGCTAAGTGCCAATAGCGGACATCCACTATTACGCGGGGTGCCAGCCGATTAGCGCGAGCATGACAAAAAATCCTACGACGTAAGCCACCGCAACATACCAACCGTGGCGAAGCCACAGACCTACCGACTTTACCTCTGGGTATTGGTTCGACAGAGCCACGCCAGCCGATGAACCGAACCAGATCATTGAGCCACCAAATCCAACTGTGTAGGCGAGATGGCCCCAATCATACCCACCCTGCTTAAGCGCGAGAGCGGTCAGCGGTATATTGTCGAATACAGCCGACAAAAACCCTAGACCGAGCGCTGTCTGCCATGACGCAGATGGCAGGTTCTCGACAGGCATCATTGAGGCTGCGGTAACGAGCGCGAGCAGAAAAATCGTGCCTTTGAAGGCTTCCGGCAACACCCGCCAATCTGGTCGGCGTAACGGGGCAGTTGCAAGAAGCACAACCCAGACGGAGAGGCCAAGTACCGGAATGCGACCAAGTAGTTCAGGAAAGTGCAGGTTGGTTAGGATGTTTACAACAAGTGCGGCGAACAGCATCGCTGCGACGATGAGTACACGCACCCAGTCGATGCTAACGCTTCGGCGCTCATGATTGATCATGGGCAAATGGCGCTCTTGCTGCAACGAGGCGGGTACAGCGAAGATTAGCAACGCAACGATAGCGGCAATATATGCTGTAAGCAGATTGAGCGGGTTTACCCCGGCAACCCACATCATCGTAGTTGTGGTGTCGCCGACCACGCTACCAGCGCCGCCCGCGTTAGATGCAGCAACGATTGCGACGAGATAGCCGATATGGACTTTGCCGCGAAATACGTGACGCGCAATGGTGCCGCCAATGATCGCCCCAGCGATGTTGTCGAGAAAACTCGACAGCACGAACACAATGACCAGCAGCATCACGCCGCCCTTCCAGCCGTTCGGTAGCAGCGACGGCATCGCGTCGGGAATGGCGCTTTCTTCAAAATGACGCGACAACAGCGCGAACCCCGTCAGTAGCAAAAAAAGGTTCGCGAGTAGCGAGAACTCGTGGCTCAAGTGAAGTCCAAGACCAGCCAAACCCGCACCGTCTTTGAAGCCGGTGAAGGTCAGCTTGTAAGCGGTGATGATGCCTAGACCCGCAAGCGCAATGGGCAAGGTGCGCCGATGAAATAGCGCGATGCCGAGCAGGGTCAATGCAAAAAGGACGAAATCAAACGGGATGCCGAAGAGGACAGGATCGGTCAATGTAATTCCGACTTTTTGGATGGAACGCCAAATCTCTTACTAGCGATCACACAAATCAATAATAACAGTAGGGACAAATGGCCGCTTCGATGTCCGCTTTGGGTCAAAAGCAGACATTTGCGACGCAAAACGGCATGTCCGCTTTACACCCAATAGCGGACATGCCGCGTTCGAAATCATCCAGAACGTCCCTACTCTGTTTGCGCGCGCTTCGTGGGCAGATTTGTGGGTACAGCAATATCGCGTGAATAATCACGATGCCAATCAACGACCTGGCTTCACAATCAGTATGAGGCTGTCTCCGCCCTCACCTGCAAGTGAGGCACAGGCACTTGAAACGATCACCGTCCGTTCACGGTCATTTGCCCGAAGTTGCGGCCAAACGGCCACTGCTTTCTCTACGGAATCAAAACGGAAAGTTCCGGGCCACCGGGCTGACGTAGGTCTTCAGTGTCGCCTTCCACTGCGCAACATGCTTCTTGTTTTTCCACGCGACGCTATGCGCTGCAATAAAGGCTTCGGCACATTGGTCGAATGTAATTGTCCGGACAATCTCCAAGGCTCGCTGCGCACGCTCGGCCTCGCGCGCGGAAATGGGATCGATACCATCCGCGAGCAGCCCCCGGCAGTCCGCTGCCTTTAAACGCGCATCGGCAAGACCGACAGCGTTCAGAGATCCCAGGCCCATTTCGCGGGATTTTCCATTGCGGTAGTAGCGGTAGATCCAGGACCGCGCGCTGGCGCGCGTCACCTGCAGATAGAGCCCATTGCCGTCGGGCAGCATTCCGGGCTTGCGCGCGTTCTTGACCTTAAGCGCGGTCAGTCGTCCACCAAGCGCACTCATTCGGGATTCGAACTCCTACCCACAAACCTACCCACAAATCGGACTCGGATTCTGCCGGGCACAGGCGAACGGGCAAAGAATAGAGGTCGAGAAAAGTCAAATTCTATTGGGGTTTCTGAACGCCCGCGAACATCTGCGAACAGATGTTGGCGGAGGGAGTGGGATTCGAACCCACGTTACGGTTTCCCGTAAACACGCTTTCCAAGCGTGCGCCTTCAGCCACTCGGCCACCCCTCCTGATCGAGCCCTCGCGAGGGCCACGTCTTATTACATCAAAGCGCGCAATGCGCGCCTTTGCGCACGCGCCATTCGCACATCTTTCCCGGCGGCAAAATCGACGGCGCCATCCCGCAAACCACACACCGGCGCAGCGATCTCGCCTTTGTGCGACGTGAAAACACGGCGGCGGGGCCACAAGAGGCCGGGCACTATAGCCACGGTCCGACGCCACACAACCCGCCTCGCCAATCGGGAATTCATATCATCTAATAAGCATATTTATGTTTTAATTCCAATTATTGACCTCTATTGGACTCCATGCGCAAATAAATAGAAAATAATCACAATCAAGGCTCGGCCGGCGTGGCGAGGCTTCGCCACTTGCACCGCACCAGCCTTCGGGAAACCCGATGACGGGCGATGTATCCGCACTTCAGTTGGTGCTCAGCGGCGACCCGGGCCTGTTCGCGATTGTGTGGCTGTCGCTCCTGGTGAGCCTGAGCGCAGTGCTGTTCGCGGCGCTGCTCGGCGTACCGCTCGGCGCGCTTCTGGCGCTCACGCGCTTTCGCGGACGCGAGGCGGTCATCGTCGTGCTCAACGCGTTGATGGGCCTGCCGCCGGTCGTCGCCGGCCTGGCGATATTTCTCCTGCTGTCGCGCTCGGGCCCGCTCGGCTCGCTGGGCCTCTTGTTTACGCCCCAGGCCATGGTGATTGCGCAGACCGTGCTGGTGGCGCCGATCATCGCCGCCCTCACCCGTCAGACCGTCGAAGATCTATGGGCCGAATATCACGACGAACTCGCTGCCATGAATGTCGGCGCGGCGCGGCGTGTGACGACACTGATCTGGGACGCGCGCTTCAGCCTGGTCACTGCATTGCTGGCGGGATTTGGCCGCGCCGCCGCTGAAGTCGGCGCCATCATTATCGTCGGCGGCAATATCGATGGCTTTACCCGCACGATGACGACGGCGATCGCGCTGGAAACCTCCAAAGGCGACCTGCCGCTCGCGATCGGCCTGGGCATGGTGCTGATTGTGATCGTGATCATGATCAACGCGCTGGCGTGGGGCCTGCGCCGGGCCGGCGAACGCTACGCAGGATGAGCATGCGCGCACCGGTTTCCGACTTGCCATTGTTGCTCGTGAATGCGCGGATCGTTGCCGGCGCAACAGCGATCCTCGACGATGTAACGCACACTATTGCAGCCGGGTCCCCGACTGTCCTGATCGGGCCGAACGGCAGCGGCAAGACAACCCTCTTGCGCGCCGCCATGGGACTTATTCCGCTGACCGGAGGCCGCATCACCTGGGGTGGGCGTGAGGCCGCTGCGCCGGCGCGCCGCGCCATCATGTTCCAGCGCCCCGCCATGCTCAGGCGTAGCGCCGCGGGCAATATTCGCTACGCGCTGGCCGCTGCAGATGTTCCGCGCGCCAAGCGCCAACAGCGTGCAGGCGAGTTGCTGACTTTGGTGGGACTCGATGGCCTGGGCCACCGCCCGGCGCGGCGGCTGTCGGGCGGCGAGCAGCAGCGGCTTGCACTTGCACGCGCACTCGCGCGCGATCCCGCCGTGCTGTTTCTCGACGAGCCGACCGCCAGCCTCGATCCATATGCCACGAAGGCAATCGAAGACATCATTCGCACCGTCAGCGCGCGCGGCGTGAAGGTCGTGATGTCGACACACGACCTCGGCCAGGCCAAACGCCTGGCCGGCGACATCGTGCTGTTGCATCGCGGCCGCTTGATTGAAACCGCTCCGGTTGACGAGTTCTTTGCAAGGCCGCGCACGCAAGAGGCGCGCAAATTCATCGCGGGCGAATTGCTCGTCTGACATACCAAATGATGGAGGATCACATGTTGAATCGTCGCACGCTGATGGCCGCGGCCGCACTCGCTACCGCGATCTTCGCTGCGCCTGTCCATGCACAGGACAAATCGATCGTCGTGTCGTCGACAACATCGACGCAAGATTTCGGGCTTGTTCGGTTACATCCTGCCGCTGTTCAAGCAGAAGACCGGCATCGAGGTGAAAGTCATCGCGCAAGGGACTGGCCAGGCGCTCGATACGGGCCGGCGCGGAGATGCGGACGTCGTCTTCGTGCACGCCAAATCGGCGGAAGAGAAATTCCTCGCAGAGGGCGAAGGCGTGAAGCGCTACCCGGTGATGTACAACGACTTCGTGCTGATCGGCCCCAAGAGCGACCCTGCCGGCATCAAGGGCATGAAGGACGTGGGCGCAGCGCTCAAGCAAATCATGGCGAAGGGCGCACCGTTCATCTCGCGCGGCGACAAATCCGGCACCCACATCGCCGAAATCAATCTCTGGAAGGCGTCCGGCGTCGACATCGAGAAGGACAAGGGACCCTGGTACAAATCGATCGGCCAGGGCATGGGCGCCGCACTCAACACCGCGGGCGCCAGCAATGCCTATGTGTTGTCGGATCGCGGCACCTGGATTTCATTCAAGAACAAAGGCGATCTCGTCATCGCCGTGGAAGGCGACAAGCGCCTGTTCAACCAGTACGGCGTCATGCTGGTCAATCCAGCCAAGCACCCGAACGTGAAGAAGGAGCTCGGGCAGGCGTTCATCGATTGGCTGATTTCACCGGAAGGACAGAAGATCATCGCCAGCTACAAGATCAATGGCGAGCAGCTGTTCTATCCGAACGCCAGCGACCCGGGCGCGTAAGCCAAGATCAAGCTAATGCGGTAGATTTCTCGAGGTGACGCCCATTTTCAGGATCATCGTCTTCGAGTTTTCCGTCGCGCAAATGGAAGATGTGATCGAAGCGGTCGAGGATCATCTCGTCGTGGGTGACTACGATGATAGCGGCGCTTTGCTCGACCGCAATCCGGCGCAATAAGTCCATGACGATGCGGGCGCGCGCCGAGTTCGAGCGGCGCGGTCGGCTCGTCGGCGAGGATGATGCGCGGCTTGTTGGCGAGCGCGCGGGCAATCGCCACGCGCTGGGCTTCGCCGCCGGATAGCTGCTTGGGCAACGCATGCTTGCGGTGGCCGACCTCCAGATAGTCGAGCAATTCGATGGCGCGGGTGCGCGCTGCGGAAGCGCCAAGTCCAGCCAGATGCATTGCAATGGCGACATTATCGCTGCCGTCGAGGAACGGCAGCAGATTGGGGTATTGGAAGATGAAGCCGATCTTCTCCAGCCGTAGCCGACGCAGGTCGGACTTGAGCCAGTGTCCGTCATAGACGACTTCGCCGTCGAGCGTGACGCGGCCGCTGCTCGGCTCGAGAATGCAGGCGATGCAATGCAGCAGCGTGGTCTTGCCGGAGCCGCTCGGCCCCATCAGCCCGACCACCTGGCCGGGAAAGACTTCCAGATTGATATCGCGCAGCGCGTCGACACGCGCCGTGCCCTGCCCGAAGTGCTTGGAGAGGTGCTCGACGCGGACGACCGCTTGTTTGCTGGGCCGCGGCCATTGCTCTATCCTGACGACGCGAGCGCTTCGGCCGGATCCACCTTCAGCGCCAGGCGGATGCCCAGAATGCTGGCGAGCAGGCAGATTACGACGGTGATGACGAAGACGATGCCGACACTCTCGGGATCGAGCACCAGCCGCCGCGGAAAGTAAGGCTTGAAGATCAGCACCAGCGCCAGCCCGGTGAAATAGCCGAAAATGCCCATCGACAGCGCCTGCTGCACAATCATGCCGACGATGGTGCGATCGGGCGCACCGACGAATTTCAACGTCGCGATCGAGCGTACCTTGTCCATGGTGAGCGTGTAGATGATCAGGGCGATGATCACCGCCGAGACGATCACCAGCAGCACCATGATCAGGCCCTGCTGTTTGCGGGCGCGCTCGATGACAAATTTACTCAGTAAGGTTTCCTGCTGGTCCTGGGTGAGCGCCGAAAGATGTTTCCAGCGAGAGAGTGCGGCTGCCACTTCGTTGACTGAAACAAATGGCGACACCTTGGCGATGACGGCGTTGATCTGATCATTGGTTTGCAGCGGCCCGCCGCGCGCCAGCTCGCGCCGTGCCGACGGCGGCGCGAGCTCAAACTGCAGCGTTTGCGCGTCGCGCAAAGTTATGTAGGCGACCGGATCGCCCGAGGACGTGACCTCGTTGCGCATCAGCCCGACCACAGTGAATTTGTGACCGCGGGTGCCCAGCGGAACTTCCTGGCCGAGCGCGAGACCGGCGGAGGCATCGACGATCATCTCGTAATGGCTGCGCAAAATATCGCGGCCGCCGCTCAATTGCCGTGGCCCGCCCGGACGGCCGACCTCAAAGCCGATGAGAAAAATTCGCAGCGGCTTGCCGTTGAGCTCGGTCTGCACCGATTGATATGTGACGGAGCCGGCGCGCTGTACTCCGTAGACCCGGCTGACCAGCTCGCGCGTATCGCCGGGTATGCGCGACGCTTCGGCGAATGGACCATTGGTGCCGGATTCAATCACCCAGAGATCAGCGCTTGCTGCACGGGCCTGCCGCAGCGCGTCGTCAATCAACCCCCCGTAGACGCCGGTGATCATGATCACGATGCCGAGCAGCAAGCTCAGTCCGAAATTGGTCAGGACGAACCGGAGCAGATTGTGCTTGATGTCCCGGTACGCCAGGTTCATTGGCTTGGCTCTTCGGCAATCCTGGCGGCACGGCCGGCGCGCAACCCGCTGCGGAGCCGCACGACCACCTGCGCCTTGTCGGGCAAGCCGCCGACGATCTCGTAGCGCCCGTCGAGCAGGCGGTGGCCGAGCGTCACGTCGTGCTTCTGGATATGACGGTCCTCGACCGTCCAAACGGATCCGCGATTTTTGCCAAGCCCGATGACGGCTGCTTCCGGCACCAAAACGGCCTGCGGCAAATGCACGGTCGTGATGTAGACCTCGGCCTGCTCGCCGATATTGAAAGTATCCGGCATCCGGTCGTAGGCAATCGCTACCCTGCGCTCCTCGTTGACGCGATCACTTTCCGGCTCGATACGGGCGACCTTCCCCCGGATGCGTTGACCGGGACGCGAGCGCAGAACGACCTCGGCCGGCTGCCCGACCTTGATCTCGCCAGCCTTGCTCTCATCGATATAGGCGATCACCCAAACGGTCTTCGGGTCGATCAGCGTAAACACCGGCTCGCCGGCACCGAGCGCGGAGCCCAGCTCTTTCGAGCGCGTGGTGACCATGGCATCATAGGGCGCAGCGAGAGCGTGAAAATCGAGCGTCGCGCTTTCCTGCTGCAGCTGCGCCTGAGCGTCGCCGATTGCAGCTTTCGCGACCTGAACGTCGCTCGCCGTTACGTTTACATCCGCCCCGGCGGCATCCTCGACCGCCTGCGCGGTCTCCGCCGATTTAACCGAGGTGATGTTGGTCTGCACCAGCTTTTGGCGGCGTTCGCTGATCTTCTTGGCGTTGGTGAAGTTTGCTTTCGCTTTCTCGGCGCTCGCCATGGCCTTTTGCAGATTGGCTGCGGCCTGCTCGACAGTCGCCTTGGCCCGAGCGGCACGCGCGGTCTGCTCGCGGTCGTCGAGGCGGGCGAGCACCGCACCTTTGGCGACGCGGTCGCCGACATCGGCGTGCAATTCGACCAGAACGCCCGAGACCTTGAATCCGATCTTGGACGTTACGCGCGCCTCAACGGTACCGAGCCCGAATACGTCGACCCGCACGTCACGTTGAACGGTCGCGACCTGTACTTCGAATCGGGCGGAAATATGCCGACCACGCACCGAACAGAACGCCGGCGCCGATCGCAACAGCGACGCCTGTCACAATCAGGCGCCTTGAACTCATTGGTTTTAGCCAGACGGGCCAATGCATTACCCCCTCTAGCGCAGCGGGGCACACCTAACATTGACGCGGATCAATTGACCGGAGGCCCCAGGCCTGATCAAAACGCCGCGCTGGCGGCCGATGCCACACGCGGCTCATGCGATTGCTGCAACGCCTCAAGCGCGCCCCTGGCCTCGGAACGCAGGGCCTCGAAGTCGATCTGGGTCACGCTGACCTGCGGTTCGGCAGGCGCGGGTGGCTGCGGCAACGCCAGCAAGCAAAGAGCGCACGCGGCGGCGACAAGAAGATAACGAACACGCATCAGCAAGCCTCCTGGCCTGCCCCTCTCCCAAAATCACCCTATACCGCCACCCATTGAAACCGCGCCAATGCGGGCTCCCGATTGGAAAACAACATGTTCACCACATTTTAACCTGGGTTAATGTCGTCGCCTGAACCCTTATTTGGCGGGCACAACTAATGAATACCGGCCGTCAGCGGCGAGGCAATCGGCCTGCGGCAGGCCAAGCTCCTTGCGCACAATATTGGTGCCGAGCACCAACGACACGATCTTGTAATACGCGTGGCGCCGGCTCATGCCCTCGCGGCCCATGCCGCAATCGGAAGAAAGCACCAGCCGTTCGGCGGGAATGTGCTTGAGCGCACGGCGGATGTGCTCGGCGATCTCCTCGGGCCGCTCCACCTGCAATGAGTGATGATCGATGACACCGATCGCAATCTTTTTATCGGTGATGATCTTCCCGAACGCTTCAAGATCCGCACCTCCGGCACTGACGGATTCAAATGTGATCACGTCGGCGTCGACTTTGTTCAGCATCTCAAGCGCTGCCTTGTAGCTCTGCACTTCCTTGAACATACGCTGCTGCGATGGATTGCCCCAGCAGGTGTGGCACCAGACCTCGGTCTTGGCGCGCAGCCCCTTCACCGTTCGATTGAAGACTTCGACACTGAAAGCCGGATTGATCACGTCATTGACGATGTTCCGCACCGCCAACAGATGAATCTGCGGCTCCTCAAACTGGATAACCTGACAGCCGGCATCGGCAAGATCGTGCAGCTCCGCATTCAATGCGTCGGTAACGGCAAGAATGCGGTCCTTCAGCGACTTGTAATGCCGGTCCTGTACGGCGAACGCGACGAGCTCAGGTCCGATGGTGCCGAACTTGACCGGCTTCTTGGTCAGTCGCTGCGCAACCTTCCACATGGCGGCATATTGCAGATCGCCCCGCGTAACTGGCCCGTTGATGCTGGGCATCACGCGCGACTCGAGGTAGTCGTGCAGGATGTGGCCGGGTGGAAACCCCAAGCCGCCCTGGCCGGCCGGGATCGGTTGCGGGTTGCGATCGAAGCCGCCCATGTGCCGCGGCGGATAGTTCGTCCAACTCTGGCCGCCGACATCGGAATCGAAGTGTGCATCGCCATCGGTCACGATATCGAGGCCGGCGACCTCCTGTTCGTGCAGATAAATGGAGACCGTATCGACATATTGCTCGCGGAACTGGTTGTTCACCATCGCGTCGAGAAAGCTGCGCATGCCAAGATTTTGCGTGTACCAGCTCGGCCGTGGCAGCGAGCCGGTAATGGTGGTCGGCAGCATGATGTCTTTGGTGGCGCGAAGCATGTCAGCATCTCCCCCGGGGATTATTCGTCGTTGGCCGTAGTCTATGTCCGCCGCGTGCGGCTTGGAAACGATCTTTGTAAAATCGCCGCAGAGATCATGGACAAAGCGTGCTTTGCTGCCCACTTAAGTGGGCAGTTTTCATCCTGAGCCAAAATGTCTGCTATAGTTGAGCCATGAGCAAAGACGGCTACATTATCAAACCTGATCCGGCCGACCTCCGGCTGACCGAGCGCGTCACCGGTGTCGATCAGACCGGGGCGCGGGTCGAGACCTCGGTGACGGTCGAGCGCGCGCTGACGATCTTCCTCAACAGCCAGGAAATCGTCACGGCCATGACCATTGGCGACTATCCCGAATATCTTGCCGTCGGCTATCTGCTCAACCAGAACATGCTACTTCCGGACGACGTCGTAACCGGTGTGGACTATGATGAAGAACTCGCAGTCGTGGTTGTCCGGACGAAACGCAAGACCAACTACGAGAAAAAGCTCAAAAAGAAAGTGCAAACCTCCGGCTGTGCTCAAGGCACCGTTTTCGGTGACCTGATGGAAGCGCTCGAGAATGTATCATTGCCGAAGGCCGAACTGCGGACATCCTGGCTTTACGCGCTTGACGCACAAGATCAACACCACGCCATCGCTCTATCTCGAGGCCGGCGCCATTCACGGCTGCGTCCTGGCGCGGCAGGACGAACCGCTGGTGTACATGGAGGATGTCGGCCGCCACAACGCCGTCGACAAGATCGCCGGGTGGATGTTCAAGGAAAAGGTGCCGGCCGCAGACAAGATTTTCTACACCACCGGCCGGCTGACGTCCGAAATGGTGATCAAGACAGTACGCATGGGCATTCCGATCCTCATTTCACGCTCGGGCTTCACGGCGTGGGGCGTCGAGCTGGCGCGCAAGGCGAACTTGACACTGATCGGGCGCGCGCGCGGAAAGCGCTTCGTCGCTCTCGCCGGCGAGGATCGCATTGTGTTCGACCAGGACCTCTCTTTCGTTGAAGATGAAGGCGCCAAGCATCGGCGCAAAGCGGCGGTGCATGACGACTAATTATCCGCCGACCCTTGGTCTCGTTCTCGCCGGCGGTTTGGCGCGCCGCATGGGCGGCGGCGACAAGGCGCGCATCGAGATCGGCGGCGTGTCGATCCTCGACCGCGTGCTGGCGACGCTCTCCGCGCAATGCACCGGCATCATCATCAATGCCAATGGCGACCCGAAACGCTTTGCCGATACCGGTTTGACCGTGGTTTCCGACAGCGTTCCGGATTTCGCCGGCCCACTCGCCGGAATTCTTGCTGGCCTCGATTGGCTGGCAAATCAGAAAAATGGCATCGAATGGATCGTCAGCGTGCCGGGCGATTGTCCCTTCCTGCCGGATGATCTGGTCGAGCGCTTGCACCAGGCCCGCCGCGAGCTGGGCGCCGGCGTGCCGCTCGCCTGTGCGCGCTCCGGCGAATGGCGTCATCCGGTTGTTGGATTATGGCCGCTGGCGCTGCGCGAGGATTTGCGCAAGGCGTTGACCGAAGATGATCTCCGCAAGATCGAGGTCTGGACGGCGCGGCACGGTGTCGCGATTGCGGACTGGCCGGATCAGCCGATTGATCCATTTTTCAATGTGAATACGCCGGAAGACGCCGCCCGCGCCGAGCGCATTGCATTGCAACATACGTGACGCCTAGCGCGCAATTCTTGATCGCCATCGCGCCAACTCTATATATCTTATACGGTTGATCAGTGGGTTCGGAGAGGAGCCAGTTCATGAAAACGTTCATCGGGGCTTGCGTTGCGGCCGTTGTCATCGCAGTGGTTGGTGTGCTGGTTCTCAACAGCGTACCGGATACGGCGGAGAAAGCCTTCACCAGCTCGACCAGCGTACGCCTCGGCGCATAAGGCCGAACGCATCCAGCGATCAGTTGAACGTCGTTAAGAACGTGCCGCCAATGCCCGCGTCCTGAACTATTTTATGACGGAACACCATACAGCCGACGCGCGCGGTGTGTGTAGGCCGATACAATCGCATCTGCACGGTCGACAAACGACAGGTCCATGAGTGCCTGCAACAGAAATGATCTGAACTGAAATTCCGTGTAGTACTCAACGTCTGTTCCACCTTCGAGTCAAATCTTCGAAGGTCCATTTCTGTTCAAATCTCTCAAAAAGTGGGTCGTGACTGGTGATCGCAATCCTACGCGGCCGATCAAGCGTTGCCACCGTTGAGAACCGCTTTCGAAAAATGCCCGTTCCTATAGTCAGATCGGTCCAGATGACCCGATTGGTGCGACGGCGCACGCGCGTTGTGATCGTCCATGGCATGAATTCCGGATACCGTTCAACATCCGCGACGAGATCAAATAATTGTGCCGCTGTGTATCTCAGATGGACCTTGTGGCTGTAGGTCGCCATGATGCACCCACGCTTCCACCAAGCGGACAGAATTAGTTCAGTCCAGCCGACTGGTCTGAGTCGCCGGAGGATGCACAAGATTAGTATGGCAGTCGACGCACGTCACGCCGCCCTGCTTCAGCATTGCGTGAGAGGTACGTCCGTTTTCGCTGGCTGGATTAATTGCGTTGGCGTCGTGACAGCTGCGGCAAGTAACACTGTCCTGGGCATGCAGTTTGGCCTGAACTTCCTGAGTGAGTTTTGTCCGATGTGCCTCCCAAATTTTGGGGTCCTTGAAATCGTGCGTTAACTCCATGAACACGTCGCGCGCGCCCGAGGTGACATGGGTATAAGTTTCAATGAACCAATTGGTTGTCGGAATGTGGCAGTCGGCGCAGCTTGCAATTACTCCTTTGGCGTTGCTGCGGTGCTTTGAGCGCTGAAAGTGGTCATTTGAGGCCTGGAAGACCATCGAGTGGCAGGACGTGCTGCAAAAGACATCGGTCGACGTGCGATGGTTGACCACAGTGCTCGCGATAACGGCGCCCGCACCGATCAAAGCGGCGGCGAGCAACACTCCGATGAACGGCCATCGATTGATTTGCATTGCTATATCTCCGGATGCCACAAGGCGCCGGCGGCCAGTCCGCCGATATATGCCCAACCGAGCGTGCGATTGTGTTCTAGGCAGACGCGATGATACCAAAGTGGCCAGCCAATATAGCCATCCGGCGGTGCCGCCGGGCGCGGCCGACTCATGCGTTTGACGGCAAGAACCGCGCGTGGCGCAGCAACAACGATCGCTGCCGCAAATGGAGTCATTCTTCCAAGCCCGATAAGGACAGCGACGATCGCATATATTGAGCAGATTGCCCCAATATTCAGAGACCGCGCGGCAGATTCCCCTATCAACACAGGCAGGGTGCGGATGTTTCTGCGGGAATCAAATTCCAGCTGGTCAATGTGCTTGCCGACCAGGATGGTCATGACGCCCAATCCATACGGAAGCGAAGCAAATATAACGTCGGCGGATATCTGACCGGTAATCATTGCGAATCCGCCCCCGATCATCAGCGGCCCCCAGACGATCAGTACGGCGAACTCGCCAAGTCCGATTGTCTTCAACGGCGCTGGACCCGCGTCATAGAGGATCAGCAGCAGCACCCCGGCAACAGCAAACGCGGTCGCGGTCCAACCGCGTTCAATAATGAAATATGCTGTGATGCTGAGGCCGATTGCGCCAAGCAACGCAAGGCCGATAAGCAGTGTACGGCGGTCGAGGATTCCGCTGGAGAGCGGGTGAACCGTATACCGCATTCGCGGCGAGTCCGGCGTGTCGTGCCCGTGAGCGAACCCGAAGTAGTCGTTGCTAAGATTGCTGATCATATGGGCGACAACGAACCCGACCAGCACCCCGATGAAATTAACCCATTCAAAATGGCCAGCCCCGAGAGCCAGGAGACCCGCAATGATCGCCGCCTGGACGGAAATAACCAGAATGACGCTGCGCGCGGCATACAGAAAGACAGACACATGGTCGAGGCTGCCAATATCCTGCGCTCCCGGCCTGTAGAAGCCGGTAAACGCCCCCCACCAAAGACCAGGCCGCCAAGCGATCATACCGCCTTCCCCCACAGCAAATTTTTCAACGGCCCGAACAGGTTTTGAGTCAGGATCGTGCGGCCACGCGTCGCCAACAACTTTTGTCGGCGGCGGGCCACACGATAGTCAGAATTACATGTTGCCTATTTCTTCTGGCCGTCTTTGTACTTCTTCCCATAGGTATTCAACGCAGGCGGCGCAGAATGACATTTTGCACAGGGTTGGCCGGTCTTCTTCGCAATGTCCGCATTCGCCATCGCCGGACGTGATGTGGTTGCGACCATCGCAAAGGTAAGCAAAAATCCCGTAGCCATCCCAACTGCTGCTAAAGCAATTATCCGAATCCTGATTCCCTTCGGCATTGATCGTTCCTTCAGTTGTCGCCCGATATTCGGGCACCCGGGTGTTGACCAGAACAATATACAATTCGAAATTGCGGCGGAATAGGGCTGCCGCACAGATGATCTGCGTCACGGACCAACAAGTGTCGGATAGGAGAGGAACCCGATGCGAGCACCCGCTTCGATCGTTGTCACGTCTTCTGGGAACTCAAGCAACCCGTCGGTCTCGGTTAACGATGTGAGGATGCCTGCGCCGTCCTGCGGATGCTTGACGGCCTCGATCTCTCCGTCGGCGGCGCGTCTCAGCGTCACGCGGACGTATTCACGACGATCTTTCTTTTTCCTGTAAGCGAAGGCCGCGCGCACCGGCAGAGGCATGAGCCTGTCGGGCCGTGCCCCGGACAGCCTGCGCAGCAGGACCTTCACCACTCGTACAAACGTTACGAACACGGCGACCGGATTGCCCGGCAGCCCAACGAAGGCGGCACTATGTCCGGATGATCCCCGGATCACGCCGAGCGCTACCGGGCGACCAGGCTTGATGGCGACACGCCAGAAAACCAGATTGCCGACACGCTCAACCGCGGTCCGCACATAGTCTGCTTCACCCGTGGAAACCCCACCGGACGTGACAATGAGATCATGTCCGGATGCGGCTTCGCGCAATGCATCCGCAAGCCTGTCCGGGTCGTCCGCAAGAATTCCGAGATCGGTCACGACCGCGCCGAGCCGCTCCAGCAATTCTGCGAGCAAATAACGGTTGGCATCGTAGATCGCAGCACCCGCACGCGGCGCGCCTGGCTCAACAACCTCGTCTCCGGTGGAAAAAATCGCAACTTTGAGCCGGCGCCGCACTTCAATGCCGGTGATGCCAAGCGCGGCCAGTAGCGCGACATGCTGGGCTTCCAACACCGTGCCGGCGGCAAGCACGATGGTGCCCGCGCGCGCATCTTCACCAGCAAGCCTACGGTTTGCGCCGGGCTTGAGTCCCAGCGGGACAACGACATGCCCGTTCTCGACTGCGACATCTTCCTGCATGAAAACCGTGTCGGCGCCCTTCGGCATTGCCGCGCCCGTGAAAATCCTGATGGCCTGACCGCGTTCGAGCGCGAGCTCGGCGCCGGCGCCAGCCGTGAGCCGTCCCGCAATGGCAAGTTTTGTATCGACGGCGGGCGCAAGATCGGTGTGGCGCACCGCGTAACCATCGACCGCCGAATTGTCGAATGGCGGCAGGTCTACCGGTGCTCTGACGTCGGCGGCGACAACCCGATTGCGCGCGCCATGCAGGGGCACACGCTCGGTTTCGGCAACTGGCACAACGCGCTCCGCAATCAATCGCTCCATCTCGTCGAGCCGGAGCAACGGCCCAGAGAACGCGAAACAGTCGTCGGTGAGCTGCGCCATTTATGCGCCTCGAGCCGTGGCTGTCGCAGAGCCGATCGGCGCTGCGTGCTTGAGCAAGAGGTCGGCAATTGCCTCAATATCGTTGAGGTCCACGACGGGGAGATTCGTCTGCGGCAAAGCCACATCCGAGGCAACCGCAACGATATGCGGATCCTCAGGGTGTATGACCGGTTTGCCATTGGCGGCGCGGTGGATTTCCAGTTTAGGAAAGGCGTCACGCTTGAAGCCTTCGACCACCACGAGATCGACCGGCGACATTTTGGCGACCAGCGCGCCCAGGTCCCATTCCGGTTCCTCGCGCAATTCGTGCAGGATGGCCCAACGCTTGGCCGATGAGATGACAACTTCGGTGGCGCCGGCCGCGCGATGGAAGAAAGAGTCCTTGCCCGGTTGATCCAGGTCGAAACCGTGATGCGCATGCTTGAGCGTGGATACCTTGACCCCCCGCCCAATCAGGCACGGAATCAACTTGGTAATCAGCGTGGTTTTGCCCGAGCCGCTCCAGCCCGCGAGACCGATAATGCGCATGGGCTCCTTATAGCAAAACGCCCGGCTGGAAGGCCGGGCGTTTTCCATGGAATTTGTGAACCTTTATTCTGCCGGCCGCATTGCTTCGCGTTTGGCACCGCCCGCCTGTATCTCCTCCTTGGCCCAAAGACTGTGATGTTCCTTGGCCCAGTTGAGATCGACGTTGCCGTCGGCCATTGCCCCGAACGCACCTTCCATCCCGACGGTGCCGAGATAGATATGGCCGAGAATAAGTGCGACGAACAACACACCGACCACACCGTGGAAGATCTCCGCCAGTTGCATGTTACCGACCGTTAGCCCGGAATAGAATGGGAAAAGCAACATAAACCCGCTGATGATCATCGCCGCACTGGCAAGTATGATCAGCCAGAACAATATTTTCTGCCCAGCATTGAATTTGTAAGCGGGTGCGTGCGTGCTGTCCGTCTTGTCGAACATGCCGCCCCCTTGTTTAAGCCACTGGGCATCCACGGCGGTCGGCAAGTTACGCCCGATCCACATCAGGAACATCAGCAGGACACCAAGAGTGAAGCCAAAGCTTAGGAAATTGTGAGCGTATTTTGCCCACTCCGACCATGCACTGAAAGCTTCCAGACCCATCCACGGCAAGAGCAGTGCTCGACCGAATGTGATGTTGAGGCCAGTTATACCGAGAATGACAAACGTCACAGCCGTCAGCCAGTGCACAAAGCGTTCCAGCACGTCGAAGCGCAGAATATTTATCCCTGAAAATCCCGATTTGACCCGCATCGGCCCGCGCCACATATAAAACAGGACGAGCACGATCAGCATGCCGACAATGGCAATTCCACCGATCCATTTCAGCGTAACGTTGTGGAATTCGCGCCACTCGCGACCGGCCGGGTGCTCGAGCACGTAGGATTTCACGTCGGGAATGGTGCCGCGACCCTGGATGACCTTGAGCTGCTGGAGCAACTGCTGCTCTTTCACCGCAGCGGCATTCGGATCGACCGAGTTCGGCTGCTGGGCCGAAACCGGAGCGGACATTGCGACCATGAATGCGAGCGCCAATGCGCCGGCGATCAACCGCCAATGTGCAACAAGTTTGGCCATGCGTTCGTCTCCCTACTCTCGAATAGTCTTTTTTCGACGGTGCGACGCGAGCCGTACCGCCTGCCTTGCGTCAGGTCGCAATCGATTCGCGATAAGCGGTCTGCCAACCCCAGGCGCCTGACCCGTAACCGCGCTTCGATACGCGCTCCTTATAGATCTGGGCGATGACATCGCTGTCGCCGGCCAGCAGAGACTTGGTCGAGCACATCTCGGCGCACAGCGGCAGCTTGCCTTCGGCCAGGCGGTTGTTGCCGTACTTTTCGAACTCTTCCTTGCTGCCATCGGCCTCCGGACCGCCGGCGCAGAAGGTGCACTTGTCCATTTTGCCGCGCGATCCGAAGTTTCCGACCTTGGGATATTGCGGTGCCCCGAACGGACAAGCGTAGAAGCAGTAACCGCAGCCGATGCAAAGGTCCTTCGAGTGCAGCACGACCGCATCCGCGGTGGTGTAGAAGCAGTTCACCGGGCACACCGCCGCGCACGGCGCATCCGTGCAGTGCATGCAGGCCATGGAAACCGATCGTTCCCCGGGCTTGCCGTCATTGAGCGTGACGACGCGCCGGCGATTGATGCCCCAGGGCACTTCGTGTTCGTTCTTGCAGGCCGTGACGCAAGCGTTGCATTCGATGCAGCGGTCGGCGTCGCAGAGAAATTTCATTCGCGCCATGGTCGTTGCTCCTTACGCCGCTCGAATCTGACAGAGGGTGACTTTCGGCTCTTGCATGCCGGTCGCCGGATCGTATCCATACGATGTGATCGTATTGGCGCTTTCGCCGAGCACGACGGGGTCGGTGCCTTGCGGGTAGTTCGCCCGCAGATCCTCGCCGCCGAGCCAGCCGCCGAAGTGGAACGGCATCCATGCCACGCCCTTGCCGACGCGTTCGGTGACGAGCGCCTTCATCTTGGCCTTGGAGCTGTTTTCGGCGCCGGTGACCCAGACCCAGCCGCCGTCCGTGATTCCGCGGTCGGCGGCATCGGCCGGGTTGATCTCGACGAACATGTCCTGCTGCAGCTCGGCCAGCCATTTGTTGGACCGCGTCTCTTCGCCGCCGCCTTCGTACTCGACCAGACGGCCGGACGAGAGAATGAGCGGGAACTGCTTGGCAATTCCCTTTTCAACCGCCGCCTTCTGCACCGAGAAGCCGATATTCGGCAGCCGGAACTGCTTGGCGTCCGGCAGTGTCGGGTACTTGGAGATAAGATCGATCCGCGGCGTATAGATCGGCTCGCGATGCACCGGAATCGGGTCCGGCAGGCCGAACGCGTTCATGCGTGCCTTGGCGTTTCCGTAGGGAATACAGCCGTGCTTCAGGGCAACGCGCTGAATGCCGCCGGACAGATCAAGCGACCATGACACCGCGTCCGGCGTGGTCGGGTTGACCTTGTTGATGACCGCCATTTCCGCTTCGGTCAGATCCTTGTCCCAGCCGAGCTTCTTGAGCACGCGAGCGTGAACTCGGGATAGCCGTCCTTGATCTCCGAATCCTTGGAGAAGGAACCATCGGCCAGCAGACTGACCTTCACGGTCGTGCCGTCCGGCATCTTCTCTTCACGCTCGACGCCGAAATCGGGCGCGGAAGCAACCGCCGCCGTCCATAGCGGCAAGATTGGTATTGTAGAGCAGCGGCGTGCCCGGGTGCTTGACCTCAGGCGAGCCCCAGCACGGCCACGGCAGCCCATAGTAGTCGCCCTTGTTCGGACCGGTGGTCGCGCGCTGCGTGCAGCATATCGAAGTCCGCCTGGTGCGCCATATGCGACTTGATGCGCTCGGGCGACTGCCCGCAGTAGCCGGTCGACCAGCTGCCGCGGTTCATTTCACGCAGGATATCTTCCGCCACAGGCAGATTGTTTTCGACCTTGATGTTCTTGAACATCTCGATCGGCGAGGCCGAGCTTCTTGGCGAGGAGATACATGACCTCGAGATCGTCCTTCGATTCGAAAATCGGCTTGACGATCTGCTCGCCCCACTGCATCGCGCGGTTGGAAGCCACGCGCGAACCCTTGCATTCGAACTGAGTCGCAACGGGCAGGAGGTACATGTCCTCCTTGCGGCCTGCTTGCACGGCGAGCGACGCCCATGTCGTTGGATGCGGATCGGCGACGACCAGCAGCTCGAGCGCCTTCAATCCCTTCAACGACTCCGGAATGCGCGTGATGCTGTTGCTGGCGTGGCCCTGCACGAACATGGCGCGCACGTTGTCTTTTTGCGCGACTTGATCCTTCGGCAGGATCGCAGCATCGAACCACCGCGTGAGCGGGATACCGGCCGTCTCCATGATCTTGTTTGGAATCGAAACGCGCTAGCAGGAAGTTGTAATCGACCTCCCAGACGCGCGACCAGTGCTTCCAGGCGCCTTCGAGCGAGGCCGTAGTAGAACGGCAACGTCACGATATCGAGGCCGACGTCGGTCGCACCCTGCACGTTGTCGTGGCCGCGGAAGATGTTGGCGCCCATGCCCGGACCGCCGACATTGCCGGTGAGCAGCAAGCAGCATGCAGCTCGCACGCACGTTGGCGGTGCCGACGGTGTGCTGGGTCTGGCCCATGCACCAGATCAGTGTCGACGGCTTTTGCGTCGCGAACATCTGGGCGACGCGCTTGAGCTGCTCGCCCGGAACGCCGCTGACGCGTTCGACTTCCTCAGGCGTCCATTTCTCCATTTCCTTGCGCGCGTCCTCGAATCCGTAGACGCGCTGGCGGATGAATTCCTTGTCCTCCCAGCCATTCTTGATGATGTGCCACATGATCCCGTACAGCACCGGAATGTCGGTGCCTGGCCGGATGCGAACATATTCGGTCGCGTGCGCGGCGGTGCGCGTCAAACGCGGATCGATGACGATGACGTTCGCCTTGTTGATCTCCGCGCCTTCAAGCAGGTGCTGCAACGACACCGGATGGGCTTCGGCCGGATTGCCGCCCATGATGATCTGGGTCTTGGAGTTGCGGATGTCGGTGTAGCTGTTCGTCATCGCACCGTAGCCCCAGGTATTGGCTACGCCGGTGACGGTGGTCGAATGGCAGATGCGCGCCTGGTGGTCGGTGTTGTTGGTGCCCCAGAAGGCGCCGAGCTTGCGGAACAGATAGGCGCCTTCGTTCGTCATCTTGGCCGAACCGAGCCAGTAGACCGAGTTGCCACCCGATTTCTGGCGGATCGCCGTCAATTTGTCGCCGATCTCGTTGATCGCAACATCCCATGACACGCGCTGCCATTGCCCGTTCGTGAGTTTCATCGGGTACTTGAGCCGGCGTTCGCCGGAGACGAGTTCGCGCACCGATGCGCCTTTGGCGCAATGCGACCCGCGATTGATGGGCGAATCCCAGCTTGGCTCCTGGCCAACCCAGACGCCGTTCGAGACTTCCGCGGTCACCGTGCAGCCGACCGAACAATGCGTGCAAATGCTCTTGCGAATGGTGGCACCGGCGACATTCGGCCCGGCCGCTTCTGCTTTGCTGCACGCGTGGCAAGCGGCAACGCGCCGATCGTCGCGAGACCCGTGGCCACCAGGCCCGACTTGCGCAGGAAACTGCGGCGATCGAGACCGCCAGCGGCTTGTTTGCCGACCGTCGCTGCGAGCTGCTGCGACGTGTCTGACGTTCTGTTCTCTTGATCAGCACGGCTGCATCTCCTTCACTTCGGATAGCGGTTTGATTTGTAGTAGCTTTGTACGTCGGCCGAATTCGCCTGGTAGCGCGCCTTCTTCTTTTCCGCGTCCGATTCGGAGGCTGCGGCACCGGTGGCGAGCGGCACGGCCGTGGTCGCGGCAACTCCCGCGCCTGCACCCATCGCGCGCAGGAAGTCGCGACGGCCCAATTTTGTCTTGTCCTGTTGTTTCATCGCCGTTCCCTCCAAGAATTCGTCTTTGTTCCTTCGCCCCGCCTCACGCCGGCAGATCAAAGGCTTCTCGTTCGATTTCGATATAGACGCGACCAAGCGCGCCTACCCGCTTATAGAAATCCGCTGCCTCGGCGTTTTCCAGGTCGGTGAAAAAGCGACCGATCCAGGGCGCCATATGCTTGTCGAAGATCAAGCGGTCTGAATCGGGCGGCGCCGGAAGCCGGCGGCTCGCGAGTCCCGACATGATCTCACAGAGAATGCCGGCATGATCTTCGGGTTCTACAACGCCATCGCTACGGGCGATTCCGATGCGCGCCAGATCGTCGCGGAGCCGCGCCAGCGGGCGTTCGTGCAGGAACCCGGTGAGATAATATGAGCCATAGGGCAGCAGGTCGCCGCGGCCCAATCCGATAAACAAATCGAAAAACTCGCGCTCGACTGTCTTGATGGTCGCCCTGTCGGCGGCTTCGGCAAGCGCAGCGTGCGCCAACCCGAGCGGCGAGGCATCGGCGCGCAGTTTCGAAAGACCGGACAGCAACGCCGCATCCGGTGCGCGCGTCAGCAGCGTACCGAGCAGCGCATATTCTTGCGCGCGCGCTGCATCGACTTCGTCCATGTCACCGCCCGGCGTCGTCCCGCCATAGAGATCCGGGCGCAGCACACCGCGGTCGATGCCGGTGACGGCTTCGACCGAAACGACACGTTCGGCAGGGACACGATTCCAATTCGAGACCGACGGTTGGGAAATACCAATCTGACGCGCAAGCTCGCCGACGCCGCCTGCGGCGCGGATGGCTTCGGACAGGCCCGGATCCCTCATCCGACTCTCTTCAGTTTCAAATTATGACAATTAAAGCGTAGTGGCCCACCAGAGAGTGGGTCAATAGCCTCAGGCTATAACTAAGGAACAATCTTCCGCGACTTTCATTCCGGAGTTGCGCCGCCATGCCGACGTGTCATTTTTTGCATCGGCTGTTCTTGCACCGCTTGGGCCACTTGGGCCGCGGGTGCCGCCTTTTTTTGCGGCGCACCATTTTCACTTTGCTGCGGCGCACTTTGCGGAGACACCGGATCCGCCGTTTTGCCGTGGTCGTTCGGCGTTTCTAAATTTTCGTCGGATTGTGCTGGCTTAGTAGCGGATTCACTCTGTTCCGGCTCAGGTTTGTCCGGCGTCGTTTCTCCGAACAACTCCGAGACCATGCGTTTGACGTCGAGGCCGGGGTCGAGCTCGCCAAAGCCCCGTATTCCGTCCGGCCCGGCGGCGTCCCAGAAATTCTCGTTAAGCCCCACGAAGTCTCTGATCGCCGGATCAGTGGCCCAGGCGCGGCGAAGCGCCGCATGACGAAGCACCGTCGGCACGCCGGTTTGCATGAAGGCCGATATGTCGGTGCCGGCACCAATCGAACTCGATCGGCGGCAGGCTGGCGACATCGAACGCCGGCGGACGTTCCGCTTCGTCCTTCGGAACAGTTTGCCTCGCTTGGTCAGGTGGCGGCGTTGCCCGATCATCTGGTTGTGCGTCGGATTTTTCCGCTGGGGAGTTGGCGGCGGCGTCCTCGCGCTTGCGGCGTGACCAGCGACTGAAGAAATTGTCGGGATCGTTCATTTGCGATCCTCCCGCGCTGCCGGGCCGCGGCGTGCCAGGACTTCGGGATTGGCGCGATCGCGTTTGCGCTTTACGAATTCCCGCTCGACATGGTGCTCCGCCACGAAAGCCGCAATAGCTTCGCGCAACGGCTCCGGCATCGCCACCGCTTCCACGATATTGGCGCCCGCCTCGGTCATCCCTTCGCCTTCCGCCGGATCGGCGGTCACCATCGCCAACTCATAGGGCGGGTCACCGTCGACCGGCCGCAGCACGATCCACAGCAATGGCGTTTCGACCTGCAGATTGTCGAGGTAGTGCGCCGTTTCCGTCCGGTACAATTCGACAGGAGCCGCGCCGACATAAAAACTCGTACGTTCGCTATCTTCGGTGAGTTTGGTCCAGGGCGGCGTATCAGGCACTCCGGCAAGAACCCTGACAGGACGCCAGTGAAAATCCGCCCACGGGCTTGCACTCTTGCTGCGCTCGACAACAACGCCAACCGGAATGCTGATCAGCGGATCGACGTTGCTCAACTGACGGCCTCCAGATGCCGGACCGGCAATCCGGTCAGCAAATTCTGCGGTTTCATGCGGATGGTCATGTCGGCTGTCATCGCCAGAATAAGATAGACCGGCTCACCCCTGACATTATCAAGCATCATCGCCGGGTCGCGGAAGTTCAATCGGAACAGGCCGACCACGCGCGACATGGCCGTTTCGTCGATGTCTTCGCCATGCCAAAGCATGTCGCCGAGTTTGGTGGCGTCGGCATCAAGGCCGACATACCAGGCCATATCGACCTCGCTCAGTTGCGTCAGCGCTTCGATCGTGACCTCTATTCCGAGCACATGCGCGATCCAGCGCTGCATCGCCTGTGCCAGTGCGTCGAAGCCTTCCCGGCCGGCCGTGAGGTCGAGCGCCATGTCGAACTGATCGCTTCGCTGCCAGTAACTCTCGGCATTGTCGCTATTGATGATATCGATCTCGGCCTCCGCGGGAATGCCAAGCATCGAAACCAGCGGAGTGACCGGAGACGTATTGATGCCGCCGATCGTTTCTTCGTCCGCCGCAATCAAAGAACCATCATGCAGCGTGACGCGCTGAGTGCGGAAGAACATTTCCGCCGCGCGCAATACCCGAGCGTCCTCGATGCCGTCCAGCGCGTTACGCAAGATCACGTGCACCAGTTGATTGACGAACAGCGGCGGAATTTTTCCCACACCATTCCGGATGAGCTCAACATAGGCTCCTTCCAGCGTCTTATGGCGCAGCAAGTAATCCCTGAATTCCAGCAGTAATTGCCAATTCTCACGGGCATCCGCATCGGCAATGGCCGCTATGTCCGACGCCGAAACCGCCATGCGCGGATCGGCAAGCAGCGCAGCATGCAATGTGCGCTCAACCGCACAGGCCTCCGCCGGGGGAATCATTTCCGGCCGCGCCAGGTAGAGTTTCAGAAACTCGTCGGTCACCAGCAGACCACCGCCCTGCTCGCGGTCGAGCAGATGGTGTCCGCTGGAAATCCAGAAATCGCTCATTTTTGTTCTCGTTCGCTCATCGCGACCAGATTGACCTCGTCGTTCGACAAATCGTCTTCACCTTCGACGTCCAGGAAAGAAAACGCCCGGGCCGGTTTTGCGCCGCTGCGCGGGCGCAAGGTGCGGAATGACTCGCGAACGGCGCCTTCATCAAACGTACGATGGACCGCGATCAACGTGTCGCTTGGTTGTGTGCACAGCGATTCGACGAACGCCACTTCTTCTTCCGCCGCAGCGACAGCGTCGCCAACCGTGGGCGCGCCAAAACTCGCAACAAGCTGCTTCGCGAGAGTATCGATGACTGCCTTCCGGTCATCCTCGCTTGCTTCAACAATCTGAACGAGCGTCGACCAACCCAGCGTCGATATTCCAAGAAAGCCGCTACGAAACGCCGTGCGCGCTTTGCCTTCCAGCGTTGCCGGGTCGCGGTTCCAGAAAACGAACGCCCCTGACACCGCCCACTCCCCCGGCTCAGCCGCCTTCTCGAATACGAAAGTATCCGATGGGTCGAGCCGTATTGTGCGGATGAGTTTCACGTGCGTGGCCCCTTCGCCGCGGGATCGAACCAAGCCGCCTGTTCGAGCCGTGGCAAAAGTCTTTGTCGAGCAACATCGGCCTTGTTCGTCCGGCGGATCAGCAAGTCGCCGTTATCGTCAATGTCACGGCGCGCACCCGGCTCGCGCGGCAACCGTTCCAGATAACTTTTTGCCACCGCGCCAAAGCCGCTTTCCTGCCAGGAATCGAGTGCAACCATGAGATGGCGCGCGAAGCTTTCCACGACATGGCCTGACAGGACGTCATTAAACCCTTCCTCCTCAAGCGCCGTGACGAGCGGGTTCAATCCGGGTTCGTTTCCGGTCATCGATACGGTGCGGATCATCCCACCGAAAACCAGCCATGGCGGCGTTTCAATTTCGCGGACATCTTGCGGCCACGCGAGCCGGCCGCCGCCCACAAGACCACGATTGACGAAAAGTGAACCCGGCCAGTCGATCACGATCGACGTTTCGGGCTGCGCATAAGTTGCGAGCGCATCGGCGAGCGCGGCCATTCCGGCATAGAAGACACGCCGCGCTTTCAGCAAAGGCTCGTCGGGCTCGAGGACAACCGCAAATTCGGCGAGATCGAAACGCCCGACATAAACTAGCGTGCCTGCGCCCTGCTCGGCGGCAATTGATATTGCATGCGCGAAAGCATCGCCAACTTCACGCAGCCGCACCGCAGAAAAAGGCGGTGGTAATGCCAATTCTGATGCAATTGATGATCGCGAGCGAGCCGGCGTCTCCAGCGGCATTGGATCTCACTCTACCCTTCCTATTTGAATACATATAATTATAGCTGCGGACGGTCCCTAGGCCAGTCCCGTGGCCGCAGGGATCGCTGACGGACAGTGCCTGTTTGGCATTGTGCCATGATAATGACGGGACAAGCAGAAAGGTTAATGAGCCTAATGGCCGAACGGCCGCGCACCATCCTGATCTGCTCCTGCGAAGACACCATGCCGCTGGACGGCGCGGGCGTTCGCCGCGCCTGCCGCGACACGGAAATCATTGAAGGCCGTCAATTTTGCCGGGCCGAGCTCGAACGCTTTCGCAAAGCGGCCGCGAGCGGCGAGCCCATCACCATCGCGTGTACGCAGGAAGCTCCACTTTTCAGCGAAATCGCCAACGAGATCGGCGACGGCACGCCTGTGACTTTCGTCAACGTACGCGAGACCGCCGGCTGGTCGAACGATGCGGCCAGGACCGGCCCCAAGATGGCGGCACTGATCGCGGCAAGTGCGGAACCGACGGCGGACGTTCCTTTCGTGTCGCTGGCGAGCGATGGCGTCGCGCTGCTGTATGGCCAGGATGAACGCGCAATCGAAGCCGCCAATCTGCTCAAAGACCAGCTCGACATCACCGTACTGATCAAACCGGGCGCCGAAATCGCCCCGCCACGCGTGACAGAGTTTCCGGTCGTGAAGGGAAACGTCCGAAGCGCCAAGGGCTACCTCGGTGCATTCGAAGTCACCGTCGATGACTATGCCACCGCGAGCCCGTCATCGCGTGGTGCGCTTGAATTCGGGACACCGCGTAACGGTGCGGTATCACGTTGCGATATCATTCTTGATCTTTCAGGCGGACCGTCGTTGTTCCCGGCTGCCGATTTGCGGGATGGCTACATAAGAGTAGATCCCGGCGATCCCGCGGCGGTCTTGCGCGCGGTGCTGAAAGCCCGCGAACTCACCGGCTCATTCGACAAGCCGCGCTATATCGATTTCGCCGAAGATCTGTGCGCGCACTCGCGTTCCAAGATCGTGGGGTGTCGCCGCTGCCTCGATCTCTGCCCCACCGGCGCAATCATGCCGGCGGGCGATCACGTCGCCATCGACGCACACATCTGCGCAGGTTGCGGGCAATGCGCTGCCGCATGCCCGACCGGGGCTGCTGCCTATGCCTTGCCTCCTGCCGATGCGTTGATGCGCAAACTGCGTACGTTGTTGTCGACCTACCGTGATGCCGGAGGCGAGCGCGCCATCGTGATGTTCCACGACGCCGGCCATGGCGGTGGACTGATCGACGCATTGGCCCGTCACGGTGACGGATTGCCCGAAAATGTGCTGCCGGTAGAGGTCAACGAAATCACGCAAGTCGGCATCGAGGCGATTGCGGCGGTGTTTGCCTACGGCGCATCGGCCGTGCGCTTTCTCCTCCGCGCCAGGCCGCAGCACGATATCGCGGGCCTGACCAAAACAATTGCGCTGGCCGAGCCGGTCCTGACCGGTCTCGGATTTTCCGGCCCGCGCGTCGCGACAATCGAGACCGACGATCCTGATGCGCTTGGCGCGATCCTGCGCGCAGTCGAACCGATGGACGGCGCGGCCAAGCCCGCCACCTTTTCCGCAACCGGCCGCAAACGCGACGTCATGCGGCTTGCCCTGCGCGAACTGCATGCGGCAGCTCCGGCTCCGGTCGATATCGTGCCGCTGCCGGACGGCGCGCCGTTTGGTACGATCGAGGTCAACGTCGCAGGCTGCACGCTGTGTCTCTCCTGCGTATCGGCGTGTCCGACCGGGGCGCTGTCGGACGACCCTGAGCGGCCGATGCTGCGTTTTGCCGAGGATGCCTGCGTCCAGTGCGGACTGTGCAAGGCAACCTGTCCCGAGAAAGTCATCAGTCTCAGGCCGCAAATTGATTTCCGGGCCGCCACCGCCACGGCACGGATCATCAAGCAGGAAGAGCCGGCCGAATGCATCCGTTGCGGCAAGGCATTCGGGGTCAAGAGCTCGGTTGAGCGAGTCGTTGCCAAACTCGAAGGCAAGCACTGGATGTACAAGGACTCCAAGAAACGGCTCGACGTTATCCGGATGTGCGAGGATTGCCGCGTGGTGGTGATGGCGGAAGAGCAATTCGATCCGTTCGGCGCGCCAAAGCGCGGGCCGGTGCGCACGACCGACGACTACCTGCGCGAGCGCGAGCAGAAGAGCGACAGCTAGCTATTTCTTCGCTGTTGCCTTGGCGAGAAAATCCACCAGCGCCTTGCGGTCTTCGGGAGATCCGATGGTCTGTTCCGGCATCTTGGTGCCCGGCGTGTAGGTCATGGGACCCACTTCGAACATTTTTGATACGGTGTCCGGCGTCCATACGATGTCCATGCGCTTGAGCGCGTCGGAATAGTGGTACCCCGGCAAAGTCGCTATTCGGCGGCCAAATATTCCGGCAAGGCTTGGACCGGCCTTGTTCCCCTCATCGGGGGTGAGCGTGTGGCAAGCGACACAGGCGCGAAACACTTCAGCGCCGTGATCTCCGGCATAAGCGGCGAGCGGATCTTCCGGAGCGCCGACGATGACCGCATCAACGGGTTCTCCACTTGATGCGTCCCACCTTCGGATCATCCGGTCGGCGCCACCCGTCAATAGTGTCCGGTTGTCGGGGAAAAAAGCGACCGACCATACCGGAAGACCGGGGCCAACCAGCGTATGCGCAAGCTTGCGCGTCTTGCGTTCGATGATGGCGACCGAACCGCGGATACCGGCCGCTGCCACAAGAGTGCCATCCGGCGATATCGCAAGGGCAATAATGGGGGTCGGCGAGGCTTCGATGTCGTCCAGGATTTTGCCAGCGGGCGACACGAAATAGACTTTGCCATTGGCGCCGGCCGTGACGATCTCACCGTCAGGCGCAACTGCCACCGCATTGAGCGGGCTCGGCACATTATATGAGGCCCCGCCAGCGCCGGTGACCGGCCAGATGCGCACAGTCGCATCGTAGCCGGCACTGAGCACATTCTTTCCATCCGGCGAGAACGCAACGCCGTTGACGTTTTGCGTATTGCCGTCGAGCACGCGTGGCGCACCGCCCGATAACGACCAAAGGCGCACACTGTGATCCCAGGATGCCGATGCGAGCAAAGTCCCGTCCGGAGAAACGGCAAGACCGGCGACCGGAGCCGTGTGCCCATCGAGCACCTTGTCCGGCTGCTGCTGCCCGGGCGTCCAGATTGCAATGTGCGCATCCGCGCCGGCAGTGATGATGCGTCCATCCTTCAGAAATGCGACAGCGTTCACCGCACCGTCGTGAAAGCGCATCACTTGCTCGGCCACATTACGGCCGAGCGACCAGCGGATCGCCGACGTATCGAAGCTGCCCGAAACCGCGCGCGCGCCGTCCGGCGAGATTGCAAGGGCGCGCACCGGTCCACCATGACCACGCAGCTGTGCATGCGCCGGGCACATGACGAGCAGCAGCAGAGCCAAAGCAGCGCTCAGATCTTTGATTTCCCGGCGCATCGTGGCTTTCATTATATTGGTGCCGCGGCGGAATTTAGTCGGTGGCAGGTTCCATGCCGAGGGCGCGAATGCGCGCCCGCGTTTCCTCATCACGCAGCGCAGCGAGAAAGGCCTCGACGGCGGGTCGCTCTCGCGATTTCTCGACGATGAGAAAATCATAGTGCTCCGGCGACACCGGCAAGAAGCCAAGGCCGTAGAGCTTCGCCACAGGTTCGATAGCAAGGCCCCAATCGGCGCGCCCCTGAGCGATCGCAGCGGCAACCGCATTGTGCGATTTCGGCTGATTGGCGTAGCCCGCCGGCCGGACGCCATCGAGGAGCTTGTCGATGAGTACGCGCGTGCCTGCGCCGACATTGCGGCTCACCATCAGGGCAGAGGCATCCGCCAAAACGATCTTCAGCGCCTCTTGTGCGCTTCGGCCCTCAAATCGCGTATCGCCGGGCCGGAACAGGATGCCCTGCATCCGCCGCCACCCTTGCACCAGGCTCAAGCCCGGCGTCACCAGATGCTTATTGTACTGACCGCTCGCGGGGTCGACGAGATGAACAGGGGCAATATCGCACTCGCCACGTTTCGCCGCCGCCACGCCGCCTTGGCTGCCGACAGCCAAGGTGCGCGCAGAAAAACCACGGTCGGCGAGCGCACCTACGATCACGTCGAGGGCTACGTCGTGGCTGCCCATGATCACCAGGTCTGGCGCGCGAGCCGTACTGCCAATGAGCGTCACACGCGCAACGCTGTCGGCTTCGAGGACCGTTGCAAGCGCATCGATTTCGAGAAAACCATCCGCCTGCGAGAAGCTGGTGACCGCCCCGGACCCCTTGCCAATAGGAAATGCGATCATCCCTTCATCACCGTCGACCAGCGATACCAACACGAACTCTTCGCGGCCGAGTTCAGAACTGACACGCACCGGCACGCGCGCACTGATTGTCTCCGCCGCTTCCGGTGGCAGGCCGGCGCGGGCGCGAATGATCGGCGCGACAAAAGTGTGAAACGTGAAGATGGCCGAGGTCGGAAACCCGGGCAGAACGACAATTGGCTTGTCGTCGATCACGCCCAGGCACAGTGGTTTCCCGGGCTTGAGCGCAACGCCGTGCACAAGAATTCCGGGCTTGCCCAGCTGCGACACAACACGATGCGACAGGTCGCCCGCGCCTTTCGAAGTGCCGCCCGAGAGCACCACCATATCGCTGGCGGCAAGCGCATCGCGCACCACCTTCTCCAGCACGACCGCGTCGTCAGGATAGGCGCCGAATACAATCGGCTCTCCGCCGGCTTCCTCGATCGACGCAGCGAGAATCGCGCCGTTGCTGTCATAAACTCCGGCCGGCTTGGGCAGCTTTCCCGGCTCGACAAGCTCATCACCCGTCGAGAGCACCGCAACTTTTGGACGTCGCACCACATCGACTCGGTCGAGGCCGCAAGCAGCGAGCATGCCGATTTCTCGCGAGCCAATACGGGTGCCGCGCCGCAATAGCGTTTCGCCGCGCGCAATATCGGAACCGGCATAGGAGATAAATTGTCCGGGCGCGGCTGCGCGGCGCAACTCGATGCGCGCCGCGCCTTCCTCAATCAGTTCGGTCTGCTCGATCATCACCACCGCATCCGCGCCACGCGGGATGACGCCACCAGTGGCGATCGCGGTGCACGTGCCCGGCATCACCGCAATCGCCGGCGCAAACCCACACGCAATGACCTCGGCGTTGAGCGCGAGGACCTTGGGTTTACCATCGCTTGCGCCGACGGTATCGGCAGCGCGCACGGCAAAGCCGTCGACATTTGAACGATCGAATGGTGGCGCGTCGACCGCCGCAACGACGTCATGCGCAAGGACACGCGTGCGCGATTGAGCGAGCGTCACGCTCTCGGCTGGAAGCGGTGTGAGATCGACATTGCTTTCGAAGCGTCTGCGCGCTTCTTCCGCGGACACGACCTCAAGAAATTGCTCTTGGCGCGCAGCGGCGCGAACGCGCGCAATCAGTTCGGCGTCTCCGTCCGGCTTCGACTTCCGGCTTTCGCTCATGCCGTATCGCTCATATCGCTCATGGCCAAGGCCTTACCTGAACCGCTGAGCCTCCGGAATATCCTTCGCTGTCGGCCGGAATAAAGATCCATCCATCCGAGCGGGCAAGCGACGACAATGGCAGATATTTTGTGGCCAAAGGCTCGGCCTGACCGCCATTGCGTCGCACTGGTACCACCTCGGCCAATCCCACCGTTGAGGTCACCTTGCGGGCGAGCGTCAAGACTTCCATCGGTTCATTCTCGCTGTTCTTGGCCGCCGCGAGCCGATCGAGCAGACGCCGCCCGATCACAAGCCAGACACTTAACGCGGCATCGAGCCTTCCCGGTAACAGCAATACAGGTCGTACGCCGACAAAGCCGAGCGCAGCGGTTTCGCCAGGAGTGATAGCCACGCCATGGACTGCGAGCCGACCTTCTCGGATGAGGGTCTGCACGCTGCCATCATTGCGTCCGCTTCCCGTACCTCCAATCGCGACTATGGCGTCCGCACTTTCCGCAGCCATCGCGACGTCGAGACCACGACCACTATCGTCGAGCCTTGCAACGCCTCCACGGCGCTCGATATCCGCCGTCACCAATCGGGCAGCGGCACTGATAATGCCGCTGCCTCGCACCGGCAAAACACGAACGCGCGGTTCACGCACCGTGATGCGCGCAATGCCGGCAGCGGAAAAAGCAGCGAGATCGGTGACACGCAAGCGCTCGCCAGCGCGCCGCAGCGGGATCGCGGAATCACTGTCTCCCCCGGCTGCCAAAACACCGTCGCCCGGATTGATAACGACAAGTGCTTCGGCTCGGCCGCCAACAACCTTCACCGCATCAATGGGGGCAACACTGTCGGTGCCGGCCGGCAGCGATTGCCCCACCTCGATGCGCGAGGGCGTACGCAAAAGAAGCGATGGCGCGTAGCCACCGGCGCCCAATGTTTCGTCGGCGGCCAATGCCCAACCATCTTGCAACGCAAGCGCCGACGCGGGACGCGCAGGCGCCATCGCGTCCGCGGCAAGCGCTCGTCCTGCGCCGGCAGAGACGTCGATCGTGCGCTGGGTAACCGCCTTTATTTCGGCGTCGACAATAGTCAGCACATCGGCGAGCGGTGTCAGCCGTGAGATCGTCTGTATTGCCTCTGACACCGCCATTTTGCCGTGCTTGACCTTGTTGCGTTCAGATACTTCAGTCACCTTACCTCAACCGGGGACCGCATGCAGCGCAGCTTTCCATAGGTGAAATCAGGAGAACTTCGCGTGTTTACGACAACCAAAAACAAGGCTCTTCTGACAACCACCACCGGAGCCCTGCCCCGGCCAAGCTGGTACACCGAAAACCTGCGTGGAATTCCCCTTTCGCAAGGATTTTCGCGTCTCGCCTATCGCGAGCAACATTTCGACTGCCTCGCCTGCCACGTCGCCGCCCAGCATCGCGCCGGGATCGACATTTTCGTCGATGGCGATACCCGCCTCGATGACGACGTCGCTGGCCGTTCCTGGGTGAGCTACGTCACCGAGCGCGTCGCCGGCATCGGAACGCCGCGGGTAGAAGTCCCACCAGCCGGCTTCATGGCCGACAAAGGTCCCGGCGATTTGATGTGGGAGGTGATCGAGACGCGCATGACGCCGCCGGTGGCGGGGAAAATCGGCGCGACAGATCTGCAGCTTGATCGCGCCTACAAGGCAATCGCGCCGATGACGAACAAGCCGGTAAAGATCGGCTCGATCTCCGCACAAATCCTGGCCCTCATGCTCACCAACGAGCACTACAAGAATCGTCTCGATCTGCTGATGGATTTGTCGGCCGCGCTCAATAAGGAGTATCACGCACTCGCCGATGCAGGCGCGCCGCTCGTGCAGATCGAGGAGCCAGCCATCCACCAGGTAATTGCCGATCCCAAGCAACCGATCAAACCGGAACAATGGGTCGAGGCATTCAATCTCGAGGTCAAAGGATTGCGCGGGAAATGCGAAGTGTGGTGCCACACCTGCTGGGGCAGCCCGGCGGCGCAACGTGTCGCAAGCAAGGACCAATCGTACAAAGCGGCACTCCCCTACCTCGATCAGCTCGACGTCGATGTGCTGACCATCGAAGGCGCTTTCAACAAGGGCATGGACCTTGAGCACGTCGGGAAGATGATCTCGAAGGATAAGAAAATCGCGCTCGGTGTCATCAGCCATCGTACGCTGCAAGTGGAACGCCCGGAAGAAGTGGCCGATCTCATCCGCGCGGCACTCAAATATATCGAGCCGGAACGACTGATCCTCACGAGCGATTGCGGTTTCGGGCGGCAATCGATGAGCCGCATGCATGCCTTCTACAAAATGGTGGCGCTCACGCGCGGCACAAATATCGTGCGCAAGGAATTGGGAATCGAAGAAGCCTATATTCCGGCAACCGACAAGCAGCTATCGATGGTCCCATTGAGCGCATGACCCCGGGACGCCAAGACTGGATGCGATGACTGAAAAGACAATGAACTTGCGCGGACTGAAATGCCCGTTGCCGGCGTTGCGCGTGCGCAAGATGCTATCGGGCCTGGCGACCGGCGACGTGATCGTGGCGGAATGCACCGATCCGCTGACGACCATCGATATTCCAAATTTGCTGCGTCAGACTGGTGATGCGCTGGAAAGCAAAAGCGAGACGGATGGCGTCCTCACTTTTCGCATCCGCAAGACCTGACGCAACCGTTCAATCGAGATGAAAACCTTTGGCGCGAACAAAGGCGCCGAAGTCGGCGCGCAACGGCACGGCGTATTGCCGCGCCTTGTCCTCTGACCATCCGTAAAATTCGGCACGGCCGAAGTGCTCGGGGTCCCGCTGATTGCGGTAGGGCCACACACCGGCGCGGCGACGGTCGTAAGTGTCAATATCGGCGGAGACGTCATTTTTTGCGAAGCTCTCCTCATGCACCGTGGTTCCGAGCGAAAGGCGCGGCGTGATCCCGCCTTGTTCGGCCGGCCAACCGAGACACATGCCGGCGACCGGAATGACTTTCTCGGGCAAGGCAAGCATCTCACTAACGGTTGCGGCGTGATCGCGGATCACGCTGATCGGACAACAACCGAGGCCGGCCGCCTCGGCCGCGCGCAGAAATGTCGCCAGGACGATCGCAGCATCGACCGTTGCGTTAAACAACAAATCGAAGTGGTCGTTGGGAAATGGCTTGCCGCGCATGCGCGCGATTTGCGGTAACCGTCCCCCGTTGGCGAGGAAAACAAGGAAGACCGGCGCGTCGCACACCCAGGGCATTTCCGGGAGCAGCGCGCCGATGGCCTTAATTTTTGCTCGGTCCCTCACGATGAGAATATCCGCCTGCTGTAGGTCGCTTTTCGATGGCGCCGACAGGGCGCATGCGCACAGCAATCGCAGCAATTCGGGTGTAACCTCGCGCGCAAGATACCGGCGATGAACCCGATGCGCCGCGATGCTGGCAAGCTCCTCCAGGCCGGGCAAGCCGGCGTCGATTTCCAGTCGTTCACCAAACCGCGTCGACAGCGCGGCCTGAATGCGTGAAGCGAGATCCGGCATCGAGCGGCTCCTTGCGTGATTTGTTGCTTGCCACGTTATCGCGGCGTGGGGGATGATGGGTCAATAGAACAAAGAACAAGTCGGCCTGGGAGGGCAATCACATGAACCCGGTTTTTCGGCGCAACGATTTGCCTGGCAACTGACGGCGTCGGCCGATGTCCTCCACGTTGCTCGATGTCAGCGGAGTTACCCTCCAGTACAAGACGCCACGCCATCTGGTGACGGCGACATATCGCGTGGACTTTTCCGTCCACCAAAGCGACCGCTTCGTGATCCTCGGGCCTTCGGGCTGCGGCAAATCTACACTCCTCAAGGCGGTCGGCGGCTTCATGCCACCAGTGGAAGGCTCGATCCGCATCCGCGGCCGCAAAATCGACTCGCCTGGACCCGATCGCATGATGGTGTTCCAGGAGTTCGAGCAGCTGATGCCCTGGAAGACCGTGTATCAGAACGTGCTGTTTCCGATGAGGGTGACCAGGAAGTTCGCTTCGGCGGAAGCAGCCGCCCGCACCGATGCGGTTATTGAAAAGGTCGGCCTCGCCAAATTTCGCGATATCTATCCGCACATGCTGTCGGGTGGCATGAAGATGCGGGTGGCGATCGCGCGCGCGATGGCGCTGGAGCCCGATATCCTGTTGATGGACGAGCCGTTCGCTGCCCTTGATGCGCTCACGCGGCGCACGATGCAGCAGGAATTACTCGCGTTGTGGGAGCAGCTGCGCTTTACCGTACTGTTTGTGACCCACTCGATTGAGGAAGCGATCATTGTCGGGTCGCGCATTCTGGTGCTCTCGCCGCATCCGGGCCGTGTACGCGCCGAACTCAATGCAGAGGGCCTCGATCACAACAGCATCGGCAAGCCCGAATTTGGCACGCTGTCTAAGCGAATCAATTATCTTCTGTTCGGCGACGATCAGAATCAGCGCACGTCAGAAAGCACGCCGGCGTGACCGAAAACTCAAAACAAGACCCGATACGGGCCGAGCGCGAGATCGACCTCGTTGACGCTGGCGTCATTGGCGACGTGGAGCGCCCGCTCACCATCGTCGAGCGTATCGTCAATAACGACGCCGTGCAGCGACTGACTATCCTTGTCGCGATCATCGTTATCTGGGAGCTTTACGCACGCTGGCTGGACAATGCGCTGTTGTTTCCGACCTTCACCGAGACGGTCGAAAACATTTTCGAAAGACGTCGCCAATGGCGTGCTCGTGGACCGAACGCTGACGTCGCTGCGCACACTCGCGATCGGCTACGCTTTTGGACTGGCGTTAGCGACAGTCCTGACGACCTTCGCGGTCGCGAGCGGCGTCGGGACGCGCATCCTGTCCACGTTGACCGCCATGTTCAACCCCCTGCCCGCAATCGCATTGCTGCCCCTGGCGTTGATCTGGTTCGGACTCGGTACGCCGTCGCTGGTCTTCGTCATTATTCATTCGGTTTTGTGGGCCGTTTCGCTCAACACGCTCATCGGCTTCCGCGGTGTGCCGGAAACGCTCCGCATGAGCGGCCGCAATCTCGGCCTCAGGGGGGCGCGCTACGTCGGTCTCATCTTGATTCCAGCCGCATTCCCGTCGATCCTGGCCGGACTGAAAATCGGCTGGGCTTTCGCCTGGCGTACGCTGGTTGCCGCGGAACTGGTGTTCGGCGTTTCCTCCCGTTCAGGCGGCATAGGCTGGTATATTTTTGAAGCGCGCAATGATCTCGATACTGCAACGGTTTTTTCCGGGCTTCTGGCCGTCATCTTGATTGGCCTCGTCGTCGAGTCCGTGATCTTTCGCACGCTCGAGGCGCGTACGGTCAATCTGTGGGGCATGCAGCGCTGAGCTGGCCACGCGCCGGCCATCGCGTTTCCAATCGCGATATCGTTATTATATGTATGCCCGCGTTCCAACATAGAAAATGGAAATGGCAGAGCGTGACTTTGAAACCGTGGTGATCGGTGGCGGCGCAGCCGGCATCGCAGCGGCGCGGCGCCTGCATAATGCGGGAGTCAAATGCGTGATCGTCGAAGCGCGCCCTCGCCTTGGCGGCCGCGCGTGGACGATTGCCGACGCGTCCGGCTATGCGCTTGATCTTGGCTGCGGCTGGTTGCACTCCGCCGACCGGAACCCCTGGGTCGCTGTCGCCGAAGAGCAGCGTCGGACAATCGACAAGACACCGCCGCCATGGGCGCGCGCCTCTTTGCCCTATGGGTTTCAGGAGGACGAGCAGAAGGAGTTTCGCAAGGCGCAGGAAGAATTCTTTGCGCGTATCAGCGAACGAGCCCAACGCGACCCGGACGTTCCGGCGGCGGCGCTGTTTACCGCAGGATGTCGGTGGAACAACCTCATCGGCGCAATCGGCACCTATATCAGTGGCGCCGAACTCGATCGCGTTTCCGCGCGCGACTTCGACAACTTTGACGAAACCGGCGTGAACTGGCGTATTGTTGAAGGCTACGGCGCGACGATTGCCAAATACGGTGAAGGCGTACCGGCAATTCTCGATTGCCCCGTGCAGCGGATTGATCACCACGGGAAACGTTTGAAAATTGAGACGTCGCGCGGAACCCTCGTTGCGGATCAGGCGATCGTCACACTGCCGACGTCGATCCTTGCCGAGGCCGAACGGCTGTTTGCGCCGGCACTTCCGGAAAAGATACAAGCCGCGCGCGGGTTGCCGCTGGGCCTGGCCGACAAATTATTCTTATCGCTTGAGGGTGCCGAAGAATTCGAAAAAGATTGCCGTTTATTCGGCGCAACGGATCGCACTGCAACGGCGACGTACCACTTGCGGCCTTTTGGACGGCCGCAGATTGAGGTTTATTTTGGTGGAGACTTGCCCGCACACCTCGAAGCGGGCGGCACATCCGCGTTCTTCGATTTCGCGGTGTCCGAGCTCACCGGAAAATTGGGGAATAATTTTGCCCGAAGAATTGCGCCAATTCACATTCACTGTTGGGGTGTCGACCCGTTTGCGGGTGGCTCATATTCATACGCGTTGCCGGGCATGGCGAACAGCCGCACAACGCTTGCTGCGCCAGTGGATAACCGCCTGTTCTTTGCCGGCGAAGCCTGTTCGCGCGGCGATTTCTCGACCGCGCATGGAGGCTGGATCACCGGCGTCACCGCCGCCGATCAGGCGATACGCGCGCTGCGCAGAAATGTAGCAAAGCCCGGCGAACAGTGATTTCGGGCAACCTGCTCGACATTGTTACTCATTCCCAATAAAATTTACGACGTACATTTTCAGGACAATGAATGTTAAAAACCTCGATGCGGGTTCGGTTCTGGGGCGTCCGAGGAAGCATTCCCTGTCCCGGCCCCACGACGATTCGCTATGGCGGCAACACTCCCTGCATCGAGGTCCGCTGCGGTGACCGCGTCCTTATTTTTGATGCCGGGACCGGGCTGCGTTCGCTTGGTCTGGAGCTTGTGAAAGACAAGAGGATTCGGAACGTCGATATTTTCATTACACACTGTCATCTCGACCACGTCTCCGCCTTGCCGTTCTTTGCTCCGTTTTTTCGCGAAGATTTTCACGTCCGCGTCTGGGCAGGGAATTGAAACCGGGGGACAGTATCGAGCAAGTCATGCGGCGGCTTATGAGCTCACCATGGTTTCCCGTACCTATCGATATTTTCAAGGCAAAGATCGAGTTCCACGATTTTCAGTCTGGAGACATTTTACGACCGCACGACGACGTCGTGCTGCGGACAACGCAGCTCGATCATCCGGACGGAACCAACGGCTATCGTCTTGAGTACGCCGGGCGCACATTCGCACTGCTCAGCGACACCGAAGGATTTCCCGGCAAACGCGACAAGGAACTGGTCGCACTCGCCCGCGGCGCCGATCTGGCGGTCTACGATGCGACCTTCACGGAAGAAGAAATCGTTTCGCGAGCGGACTGGGGTCACTCCACATGGGCGCGTGGCGTGCGCATGGCAGACGAGGCTGGCGTTAAACACCTCTGCCTGTTTCACCACGATCCGTCGCACGACGACGATTTCATGGATACGCTGGCAGCCGATGCCAATGATGTCCGCGCCGGCACAATCGTGGCGCGAGAAGGCCAGATTATCGATCTATGATCGGACTGACGTCAGCAGCCGCGAAAGTCTGCGGCATTTTCTGTTCGAGCACGAACAACGGATTGTAGTAGCGAGCGTCCTCGGCATTGACGATGAACATCGTCCGGTTGTCCAAGATCAGCCATTCCTGCTCGTCTCGCACCGCCACGATCGCATGTTCGGTCTGGTGCTTGTCGTCGCGTACAATCATGAGCCGGAGATCGGTTTCGGCCATTCCCAGCGCGCGAAGTACGACATACTTCACGATTGCATAGTCCTCACAATCGCCCGCTCCGCTGCCAAGCGTCTGCAGCGGTGACGCCCAGAAGTCAGCGGTACCATATTGCGCCCAATCGCTGGCCGGCCGGATAGCCAGGTTTACCGCGCGGTTGATCTTCCCCAGCTGAATGCGCCGCTCATTCTTGCCGCCGGATTCGACGAGCGACAAAAAGCGCCGGGCGGCCGGTGAACACGAGGCATCGTCCGTGCGGCAGGCCGCAATCGTCCTTTCGTCGGCGACAACACGCGACTGCAAATCGCTCCATTTCGAGGCGATTTCTTCCGGCAGCGCGGCTTTCGCCGGCATATCAAATGGCTCGGCAGGCCGCGCAGGATTTTTGTCGGCGCCGGGCAATTCCGGGGCGAGCAACGCGAGCCGCGGTAAAGGGAAGCTCTACGGATATTCTTTCAAACGTGTCCTGCAATTCACTCGCGCTGATGCCTTGCGGTTCCGCAACCGGAGAGGAACGGCCCGGATGCATATCGGTGAAGGCGGCGCTGCAACAAACAGCGACCGAAAAAATGATGCGCGCGGTCCGCACGAAGGCCGACATGTTCGAACGCCCCTGTTTCCGGAGACGTCGGTCGGGTTTCCCGATCCCATTTCCGGAGAATTACCGGGCGTTGTGCGCTAAAACTTTTTCAGTCGGGTTTATGTCCCGATGGCGGGGCGCGGTTATTGGACGGTGCGGTGAATGGATTCTGAAAAGTGGATTTTGGCGCGCCACCGAACATAAAAAAGTACGAAATATGCCGACAACCACGCCGCGCCGCCAAAGGACGTTAGGCATGCGTTAACCGCGTCGGAGTGGCCGGGCTACCGGTCACGCATCGCAATAAAGCGCGTCAGGGCATTGAGTATGTGAAGGCCGCCATCGTCGACAGATTACAAAGGCGTTAGTTCACGCCGTAGCGGGAGAATTCATCCGCGACTGTTTTCTGGAGACTCTTTGCTGATGCAAGATCGGCGTTGCCGCCGGCGGCATCGCCTTTCTTGAGCCGGGCGAGCCCGCGCCCGTACATCGCACTCGCCATCTTCGGCTCGATGCGCAGCGCGGCGTTGTAATCAGAAATTGCGGAATCAAACTGACCCATCTTGAGATAGGTCAAGCCACGCGAATCGAGCGTCGCGGCGTCGCCCGGCTGAATGAGAAGCGCCTTGTTGCAGTCTTCCAGGGCCGGCTGCAGTTCTCCGACAATCGCGCGAGTCCAGCAACGTCCGTTCCACACCGCTTCCAAACCCGGGTCGAGCCGGATTGCGCTGTCATAGTCGCGTACCGCGCTCTGATAATCGTGCCGTCGCTGGTTTGTTTCTGCGCGATTGGCAAAAGCCCTGGCGTAGTCGGGACTGAGTTTGATGGCCTCGTCGAAATCCTTGACCGCGCGGTCATAGTCGCCCTTCTTCTGATAGGCGACGCCGCGGTTATTGAACGGCTTCGAGAACGTCGGATTCAATTTGATTGAGAGATCGTAATCCTGAATCGCGCGGTCATAGTCGCGCTTCGTGGCATAGGCATCGCCTCTATTGTTGTGAGCGATCGCCAGTATGAGCGTTGTCTCTCTCGGAGCATCGATAAGCGCCGTGCACCCTTTAATCTGAGGCTCAGGCGAGCTGCGATCGGTACCGTTGCACAATTCGATATTTTTCAGACGACTCGCAATTCTTTCTTCGGCCGGCGAAGCAGCAAATGTTACGGTCGCCGGCAGACCCAATAAAAGCGCCAGGACGGCTCCGCAAAGAATGCGGCGTCGCGGCGCGAATGACATGTCAGTTTTTTTGGAGTTCGGGGCGATCGTCGGCGCAAATACTTTTTTTGCGCCGACGCCGGCCGATTAGTGTGTTGGGCTGTGTTGGCATCGCTCGCACCAAAAACAGCTTGTTCCAACAAAGCCGGGTTCAGCACCCTCGACAAATGTCGAGACTGGGCTTCTTGACTTCGTCTATGACCGGCGATGCCGCAGGCCTGGCGGCGCCTGCACCATATTTTTGCAGAACCTGATCCTTGCCCTCTTCAAGCAGGGTGGAGAACCTGACGGTGCCGTCGTCGGAGATTTCAACGTGCGGCGTCGTGCCTCGGATGCCCATCGTTGCAACGGGCGTGTCGACTTTCATGTCGCCGTTTTTTGCGATCTTGCCGGCAACAAAAGTGAACGTTCCCTTAGTCAGGCTCAGCAGCGTCGAGTTTGCCTTGCTGTTCGGGTCGTAGACGAATTCCGTCATGACCATGCGGGCGTTATTGGACAGATCGAACGCGGTGTCGTCGGCAAAAGTAATCGCAACTTTGCCGTCGGCGCCGGTTGATACGATATCGCCGAGATAGATCGCGTCGCCGATCTTGGCCTGACCGGGCTGAGCGCTCAGTGCAGCCTGAACGACCACTGCATTGACGTGTTCGAGCGTGACCGAACCTGTGGCGCTGACGACTTTTCCAATTGGCTTTATCGAAGCGTTCTGGACAGCAGGGCGAACCTGGTTGTCCTGAGCCCGCGTCGGCTCAGCAAGAAAACTAGCAACGGATAAAATGGCACCCGTTACGAACACGGCGGTGGCATGCACGCGCATCGTCCTACCCTCTGGGTGGGTGTCCCCGATTTAGATGTAGCACTATTATCCCGATTTGTTCGATACATCAACAAGCGCCAAGTCTAAATCGATCGGAATGCCCTTCCCGCGGGTAGTGCCGCAAGTTTCCCGCTGTAGCCGCCCGAGATATGCTGCAAAAAACGGCGTAAAAGCCTCGAAATAAACCATTAATTTGAACCTATAAAACGCCTAGCCGTTGATTTAAATTGTAATCAGCGCGATAAATCGATCAGAAAACAGTTCAAACGCTGGCAGGTACAGGGGGGCAGGGCCAAGTGTCCGGTCATTGCCGCATTACGCCGGACGGGAGTCCGAGCGGTCTTGTTTCGGAGGCGGCAGGTGCGCTCGCGCCTGTTATCGGCCGAATCGAGACCCTCGTAGGCTCGTGCACCGTTTCACGGTCCGGTGGCCCCGCAGTTGCTATCAAAATCGGCGACCTTGTCGGCCCGACTGACGTCATCGAGACGTCGGCCGGCGGCCGGCTCAGCATCCGCTTCACTGACGGCACAACTTTTACATTGTCCGACAACGCCCGCATGGCATTGAAGGACTATGTCGGTGACGAGACGACGACATTAGTCGATATCGACCGCGGCACGTTTTCATTCATCGCCGGCAAAATGGCGGAGGCCGGCCATCTCAGTATTCAAACGCCTTTCGCAAGCATTCGCGCTCGCCGCAATGGTGGCGGGATCGGAATGCTGTCGCTGATTTCGCTATTCTTCGCCGTCTTCGAGGAAGCCCAGGCTGCGCCCTCCGATATCGCGTTCCTGGACGACGGCAAAATCACGTCCAAAGACCTCGGGCAATTCGGCATTGTCGAGTTGTTGATCAAAGCGACAGCCACGACGCCGGAGCAGCACAGATTTATCGATGATCCTGGCGAAACCATCGTCATTCGCGCTTTTGGATCCTCCGTCAGCGTAGACAGCGTCACGAATTCCATTGCGCAGATGGCGCAATACCAGGCCGCGCAACAGGAAGCACTCCACACGTTCTCGGTGGGATTCCAGCAAGGGCAAGGTCCCACGGGCAACGGCGGAGGAGGATCGAGCACCCTCCTTCCACCCGAAATTTTGTCGCCTCCGCAAAACATCAACTTCGTTCCAGACAACAATCCGCCGCCGAATTTCACCCCGCCTCCCGGATCGGGGATTATTCAGCAGAATAACGCGTCGGATCCGCCGCAGGGCTACCGCCCCCGCCTCCGCCACCGCCGAGCGAGACTATCAATGCAGCAATTGGCACGAATACCGGGGTGACGGCCACGATCAACAGTGGCGGCCTGACCGACGACAATACGTTGACGGTAACGGGCGCCATCATTTCTTCCAACCTTTCATCGGTGTCGATACATGTCTTTGATGGCTCTACCGACTTAGGCCCGGTGACAATTGATGGATCTGGGAACTGGAGTTTGACAACTAATCCTTTACCTGACGGTCTGCATACATTCACTGCTGTAGCGACCGGCAATTTCTTCAATTCTCCGATAACTGCGGGCCCGGTTACGGCTATTGTCGATACCCTCCCCCCGACGGTTGCGGTCAACATCGTCGATGCCTCGCTCAGCGACAGCGACAACAGCTCGGTTGTGACATTCACATTCTCGGAGAAGGTCAGCGATGCGACGTTTGCCGGCCTGGCGAGCGGCGCCGGGATCACGGTGACGGGCGGGACGCTGTCGGCTCTGACGTGGAACGCCGGGCATACGGCTGCGACGGCGACCTTCACGGCCACCGACGGCAACGAGACGACCGGCTCGGTGACGGTTGACGCCAACAGCTACACCGATGTGGCGGGCAATCTCGGCTCGAACGGGACGGCCTCGGTTCCGATCGACACGCAGAACCCGACGCTTTTTCTCAACATTGTCGACGGTTCGCTCAACGACGTCGACAACAGCTCGGTGGTCACCTTCACCTTCTCCGAGGTGCCGGTCGGCTTTGACGCGAGCGACATTACGGCATCGCACGGCACGGTCACCGGCCTGACGCAGGATCTGGTTGGCGATCCGTCCGGCAAGACCTACAAGGCAACCTTCACGGCCGACAACGACTTTACCGGCGCCGGCTCGGTGTCGGTGGCGCCGGGCAGCTATACCGACGCGGCCCTCAACCTCGGCGGCCCAGGCTCCGGCAACGTCACGATCGACACCCTAGCGCCTGGGATGACGATCAGCACCGATGACAGCGTCCTGAAGATCGGCGATGTAGCGCACCTGACCTTCACCTTGGATGAGCCCGCTACCAATTTTGACGTCACCGACATCGTCGTGACCGGCGGCACACTGAGCAACTTCGCTATTGTCGACGCCACGCACTACACCGCCAACTTCACGCCGTCGCCTCAAAGCACCACCGCCGCCACCGTCGATGTGGCGGGCGGCACCTTCACCGACGTGGCGGGTAACGACAACACCGCCGCCCCACAGTTGATCATGACGGTGGACACCGTCAGCGCGGCGACCTGGTCGCTCACCGGCGACACGGGCGTCACCGAAGGCAACCCGGCCAGCTACACGGTGCACCTGGCCGGCACGCTGCAGGCGGGCGAGACGGCGACAATCCATCTGGGTCTCACCAACGTCGACACCACCAGCGCTGACTATGCGAGCTTCACAACCGCAGTCACGACGGCGATCGGCGCGCGTACCGATGTGAGCTTCAATGCCGGCACCGGCACGCTGACCTACACCGGCAACGGCAGCACGCCGATGACCGACCTGGTCATCAACTTGGGTGCGATCAACGACAGCTTGGTGGAAGGCCCCGAAAGCTACACGGTTGCGCTGACCACCCCGGGCACCACCACGGGTGCGCCCGTCGCCCTGGGCGCCGCCAATTCAGTCACCACCACCATCACCGACGCCAACACGACGACCTGGTCGCTCACCGGCGACACGGGCGTCACCGAAGGCAACCCGGCCAGCTACACGGTGCACCTGGCCGGCACGCTGCAGGCGGGCGAGACGGCGACAATCCATCTGGGTCTCACCAACGTCGACACCACCAGCGCTGACTATGCGAGCTTCACAACCGCAGTCACGACGGCGATCGGCGCGCGTACCGATGTGAGCTTCAATGCCGGCACCGGCACGCTGACCTACACCGGCAACGGCAGCACGCCGATGACCGACCTGGTCATCAACTTGGGTGCGATCAACGACAGCTTGGTGGAAGGCCCCGAAAGCTACACGGTTGCGCTGACCACCCCGGGCACCACCACGGGTGCGCCCGTCGCCCTGGGCGCCGCCAATTCAGTCACCACCACCATCACCGACGCCAACACGACGACCTGGTCGCTCACCGGCGACACGGGCGTCACCGAAGGCAACCCGGCCAGCTACACGGTGCACCTGGCCGGCACGCTGCAGGCGGGCGAGACGGCGACAATCCATCTGGGTCTCACCAACGTCGACACCACCAGCGCTGACTATGCGAGCTTCACAACCGCAGTCACGACGGCGATCGGCGCGCGTACCGATGTGAGCTTCAATGCCGGCACCGGCACGCTGACCTACACCGGCAACGGCAGCACGCCGATGACCGACCTGGTCATCAACTTGGGTGCGATCAACGACAGCTTGGTGGAAGGCCCCGAAAGCTACACGGTTGCGCTGACCACCCCGGGCACCACCACGGGTGCGCCCGTCGCCCTGGGCGCCGCCAATTCAGTCACCACCACCATCACCGACGCCAACACGACGACCTGGTCGCTCACCGGCGACACGGGCGTCACCGAAGGCAACCCGGCCAGCTACACGGTGCACCTGGCCGGCACGCTGCAGGCGGGCGAGAACGCCTCGATCGTGTTGAGTCTGACCAACAACACCACCAACCCGGACGGCAGCGACCTGGCCACGGAAGCGCAATTCGACGCCGCGGTCGCGGCTGCGGTGGCGACGTACAATGCCGTCCCCGCTCAGGGCACGCTGAGCTATGACAGCTCAACCAATAAGCTGACCTTCACCAGCGACGGCCACTCGATGGGCAACCTGGTCATCAACCTGACGGCGGTCAACGACACGCAGCTGGAGGCCAACGAACAATACACCGTCGCGATCGCGACCCCGACCACCACCACGGGCACACCCCTCGCCCTGGGCACCACTTCAGTCACCACCACCATCGTCGACAACGATCCGGCGGCAGGCGCTCCGATCACGCTCCAAGTGGATGAGGCGGCGCTGCTGACCGGCTCGAACCCGGCTTTGACAGCTGAAGTAGCCAGTAGCCCACTTTCGTTCTCTGCGGCCGGGTTCAATTTAACGTCGTTTGCGTTCTCAAATGACATTTCCGGTCTGGTAAAGGATCTCAACAGTGACGGAACCCAGGACATCTTCTGGGTGCGGGATTCGGGCACACAGATCAGCGGCTATCTGGACGCCGCTCATACGGTGCTGGCCGATCGGCTGACCTTGAACGCACCCAGCAGCATCGCGGCCGGAGCAACGGGCAGCGTGACGGTAACGGAAACCCTGAGCGCCGCCCTGAAGAATCCCTCTGGTATCGGCGCGCAGGTGAGTTCGCTGGGCAATGTGGGCGTTGTGGCGACTGACACGAATGGCGACACGGCGACCGGCACTGTCAATCTGAACGTGAAGGACGACACGCCGAAGGCTGACCTCGTCTCGACATCGATCGCCCCGACCGACAGCAAGACTAACGTCATGCTGATCCTCGACTTGTCGGGAAGCATGAACGACCCCTCGGGCTTGACCGGTCTCTCACGCCTGGACGTCGAGAAGGCGGCGGTCAACGAGCTTTTGGAGCAATACGACAGCCGCGGCGACGTCATGGTGCGGCTCGTCACGTTCTCCGACAGCGCAACCGCGAGTGGCAGCGCGTGGATGACTGTCGCCGCCGCCAAGGCCGCGCTTACGGGCCTTACCGCCGGCGGCAATACCAATTATGACGCCGGGCTCCTCACCACGATGTCGGCATTCACAGCCAGCGGCGCTTTGAGCGGCCCCGGCACGCAGAACGTGTCGTATTTCCTGTCCGACGGAGTGCCGACGGTGGGTAGCGATTGGCCGCAAATTTCAGGCACTCAAACGACGAGCGGGATCCAAACAAACGAACAAGCTGTCTGGGAGAGCTTCCTCACCACCAACAAGATCATTTCCTACGCCTTTGGGGTTGGGTCCGGCGTCACTACGTCGACCCTCGATCCGATCGCCTTCGATCCGGCACCCGGCACGCAGCTGGCCGATACGCCAATCATTGTCACGAACCTGAGCGAGCTCACCAGCGCCTTGGCCTTTTCAGTCCCGCCGACTAGTGGAGCGTTTGTGGCTGGTATTAACGGTGCGATCGCTGGCAGCTTCGGCGCCGATGGCGGCCACATACAGTCGATCACGGTCGATGGTGAGACCTACACGTTCAACCCGACGACGAATACCATCACGCCGAGCGGCGGTGGCACCCCGAGCTTTGCCTATGATGGCACAACTCACACGCTCACCGTCGACACCGACACCAGCGCCGTCGGTGGCGAATTGGCCATCACAATGACAACCGGCGCATTTACCTTCCAGCCGACATCAAGCTTCACCAGCGAATCCGTGGGCTATGTGCTGGTCGATAACGACGGTGATACTGCCGGCAATACGCTAACGTTCACCGCGTCGAGCGTTGCCGACCACGCGCCAATCGTTCGCGACGACCATGTGATCACAAATATCAGTGGCGGCAGCGCGGCGATCGCGATCCCGTCATCGGCGTTGCTCTATAATGACGCGGATGCAGACGGCCAGGCGATCGCGGTCACCGCTACTAGTGGGGCATCTGACGGCAGTGTGTCTCCCGCCTCGGGCAGTCCAATTGCGACAGTGACATTCACCGACAATGGTAATTCCAACGGTGGAAGCTTCGTTTATACGGGCAGCACGACCTCGCCTTTGGCCTCGGACACCGGCATTGTGACTGTGGATCGAAGTCAAACGGGTACTACGCTCACCGGCACGGACTTCGGCGAGATTTTAATTGGTCGCGACGGTACCAATAACGCTATCAACGCCAATGGAGGCAACGACGTGCTCATTGGAGGCGCGGGAAACGATACCCTGAATGGCGGTGCGGGCGCCGACATGTTGACCGGCGGAAGCGGCAACGACACTTTCGTGTTCAAGGCGATCACGGATTCGCAGCCCGGCGCCGCACACTTCGACACGATTATCGATTTCACTCATAATTCTGATCATATCGACACTACAGCCATTGCGGGCGCGACCATTGTTCAAGGATCTGTCGTCACTGCCAGCACCGTAGCCGCAAACAGCATCAGCTGGTTCGTCGACAACGCGCACAACGAAACGATCGTTTATGTCAATACGACAGCGACTGCGAACCACGTGGATATGGAAATCCACCTCACCGGAACAAATATCAATCTCAGCGGCTCGGACATACTTCACCACGCTTAAATTTCCCTATGATGGGTTCGAACCGCTGTGAGGTTGCGCCATGCGCCCTCATCGAGTGGGAATGATGAGGCGCGGGCGCTGCCGTTAACTTTGCCTCGGTGCCGCGGGCGACAAATTTCGGTATTCGTGGCATAATTGAACTATAGATACGGCTATCAGGGTTGGCCGGAGGCCCGCCGCCGTTGAGTGTCGTTAGGCGCTAGTCGATGCAGCGTAGCCAATCGAATCGAAGTCCTTCTCCAGTTCGTTCCGAGGTCGCGGAAGCGCTCGCTGCGTGCCGTGGCGCTTTTTATGGCACCGCACTGATCAGTGGCATGAGCAATATCCTGATGCTCACCGGCGCGATGTTCATGCTGGAGATCTACGATCGCGTGCTGCCCAGCCGCAGCATGCCGACGCTGGTTGGCTTACTGGTTCTGGCCGCAGGACTGTTCACCGCCCTCGGGATCCTCGATGCGATCCGCGGACGGATCCTCGTTCGTATCGGCGGCGAACTTGACGAAACGCTCAGCGGGCGCGTGTACGATACGCTGATGCGCGCCCCCTTGAGGGTCGGCGCGCGCAGCGAGGGTACGCAGCCGCTGCGCGATCTCGATGCGCTCCGGTCATACCTTTCCGGTCTCGGCCCCGATCGCATTGTTCGATCTGCCGTGGATCCCGCTGTATCTCGCGATCTGCTTCGCCTTCCATCCGCTTATTGGCTTCACCGCACTGGGCGGCGCAATCATTCTGATTGCGCTGACATTGGTCACTGAAATTCTGATGCGTGCGCCAACGAAGGCGGCGACCGAGGCCGCAATCGCGCGCAACGGTCTCGCGGAAGCCAGCCGGCGAAACGCCGAGGCACTCATCTCAATGGGAATGGCCGGCCGCATCGCGGCGCGCTGGTCCGATGCCAACCGTCAATATATGCGCAGCCAGCAGGAAGCGAGCGATCTCGGCGGCGGCCTTGGGGCAATTTCAAAAGTCCTGCGCATGATGCTGCAGTCCGGGGTTCTCGCCGTTGGCGCCTACCTCGTGATCAACCAGGAAGCCAGCGCCGGCATCATCATCGCAGGATCGATCCTGAGCGCGCGCGCGCTGGCGCCGGTCGACCTGGCCATCGGTAACTGGAAGGGATTCGTTGCCGCGCGGCAGAGCTGGCACAGACTCAATAATCTGTTGAAAATATTGCCCGCGACAGCTGTGCCGATGCAGCTGCAGCCACCGGTCCACCGGCTCACGGTCGAAAGTGTCAGCGCCTCCCCGCCCGGCGTTCCAAAGATTGTCGCGCAGGATATCGCGTTCGAGCTGGAGGCCGGACAGGGGCTCGGCGTCATCGGCCCCAGCGGCTCCGGCAAATCGTCGCTCGCGCGGCTGCTCGTCGGTGTCTGGCAGCCGGTGCGCGGAAAGGTGCGCCTTGACGGCGCCGCGCTCGATCAATGGGCGCCGGATGCACTCGGCCGCCATATCGGCTACCTGCCGCAAGACGTGGAGCTGCTGGCGGGAACAGTGGCGCAGAACATCGCTCGCTTCGAACCCGAGCCCGACAACGAAGCCGTGATTGCCGCCGCCAAAGCAGTTGGCGTGCATGACCTGATCGTTCGGCTACCGTCGGGTTACGATACGCAAATCGGTGAGCAGGGCTCTGCTCTGTCGGCCGGCCAGGCGCAGCGCATCGCGCTTGCGCGCGCCGTCTATCGCGACCCTTTCCTGGTCGTGCTTGACGAGCCAAATTCTAATCTGGACTCGGAGGGCGAGGAAGCATTGACGCGCGCGATCCTCGGTGTTCGCGAGCGCAAAGGCATCATCGTCGTCGTCGCGCATCGCCCGAGCGCAATTGCGGGTGTCGATCGGCTTTTGATGATGAGCCAGGGCAGAGTGCAGGCCATCGGCCCGAAAGACGAAGTCTTGTCGAAGGTCCTGCAGCGACCCCTCGCCATTCCGCGGCCGCTTAAAATTGTCCCCGACAGCGGGGGTGCCGGCGCATGAAAATGCCGCACGTTTCAAATATGAGCGAGCGCTTTGTCGCGTGGGTCGAGCGGTTGCGACCCGCTGCCCCGTCGGGGAGCTCGCGCGAATCCATCCATCGCCACTTGCTCGCAGGCGGACTGATTGTGTTGCTGCTCGCCGGCGGAGTTGGCGGCTGGGCGTCGACCACGCAAATTGCCGGCGCGCTCATCTCGCAAGGCTCCGTGGTCGTCGATTCCAACGTCAAGAAAATTCAGCACCCGACCGGCGGTGTTGTCGGCAAACTCAATGTGCAGGATGGCGACCGCGTCAAGGCAGGCGACGTTCTCGTGCAGCTCGACGATACTGTCACGCGCGCCAATCTCGCCATTGTCACCAAAGGTCTCGATGAGCTGGGCGCGCGGAAGGCGCGGCTTGAAGCCGAACGTGACGGTGCCGACACCGTCACGTTCCCCAAGGAATTGCTGGCCCGCGCCGGCGAGCCGTCTGTCGCCGTCGCCGTGGCCAACGAACGCAAGCTGTTCGAGCTTCGCCGTTCGGCGCGTCTGGGTCAGAAAGCACAGTTAAAACAGCGGATTACGCAACTGCAGGACGAAATCAAAGGGCTCACGGCCCAGCAGGACGCGAAGGCGCGCGAGATCGCACTGATCGGCAAGGAGCTCGAGGGCGTGCGCGAGCTATGGAAAAACAATCTCGTGCAGATCACCCGGCTGACCGCTCTTGAGCGCGACGGTGCGCGGCTCGAGGGCGAGCGCGGGCAACTGGTCGCCTCCGTCGCCCAGGCCAAGGGAAAAGTCACCGAGACTGAACTCCAGGTCATCCAGATCGATCAGGACCTGAGCAGCGAGGTCGCCAAGGACATGCGCGAGGTCGACGCCAAGTTCGGCGAATTCGTCGAGCGCAAGGTCGCGGCCGAAGACCAGCTCAAGCGCATCGACCTCCGCGCGCCGCAGGATGGCACCGTGCTGGAGTCGAAGGTGCACACGGTCGGTGGCGTGATCCCGGCCGGTGATACGATCATGTTGATCGTTCCCGATACAGACAATTTGCTGGTCGAGGCGAAAGTCAGTCCGCACGACATCGATCAAATACAGATCGGCCAGTCGGCCGTGTTGCGATTTTCGGCCTTCAACCTGCGTACGACGCCGGAAATCAACGGCACCATTACCCGCGTTTCCGCCGACACCACGACGGACCAGCGTACAGGGCAGAGCTATTACACGACGCGCATCGCCATGACGAAAAGTGAAATCGCACGGCTCGGCGATGTGAAGCTCATTCCCGGCATGCCGGTCGAGGCCTTCGTCCAGACCGGCGAGCGTTCGGTCATGTCCTATCTGACCAAGCCCTTGCAGGATCAATTCATGCGGGCGTTCCGGGAAAAATGACGAGCTCGCCGCTTCGCTCGCAGATGGGCGATCACTGATGACATGGCTTTCGCGCAACGCGCGGAATTTTGGGCTGGCCCGCGTTCTGGCCCTCATATTGCTCGTCGCGCTCGCCGCACTTCGCGTCGTCGATCCACTGCCGCTCCAGGAGCTACGGGTTCGCGTCTTTGACCTGTTCCAGGTGCTGCAACCCCGCGAGGCAACGGAACGACCGGTCGTGATCGTCGATATCGACGAGAAGAGCCTCCGGACAGTCGGCCAGTGGCCTTGGCCGCGAACGCGCGTCGCGGATCTTATCAACCGCCTGACGCAAATGGGCGCGCTCGTGATCGCGTTCGATATCGTGTTCGCCGAACCGGACAGAATGTCGCCTGGCGTCGCCGCCGACGTATTCCGCGATCTCGATGATGCGACAAAATCGAAACTGCGCGCCCTGCCGAGCAATGACGCTGTTTTCGCCGAAGCGCTGCGCAATTCGCACGTCGTGCTCGGCGAGTTCGGGGCTGCCATTCGCCGTTGCGCAGCCCCAGGGCGCCAAACCGGCGGTCGGCATTGCGACAATGGGCGGCGATGCACGGCCTTTTCTGCTGAACTTCCCCGGCCTGCTCCGCAATATACCGATCCTCGAGCAGTCGGGCAGCGGGCGCGGCCTGTTCACCATCCGCGCCGAGCGCGATGGCATCGTGCGGCGCGTGCCGATTGTGATGCAGGCGCAGGGCACGATCATGCCATCGCTGACCCTCGAAATGTTACGCGTGGTGAGCGGGAGCAGCACCGTCCTGATCCGATCCGATAAGGCAGGCGTGCAAAGCGCGGCGGTACCAGGCTTCGTAATTCCGACGGACCGCAACGGCCAGCTGTGGATTCACTTCGCGCCGCACGATCTGGCGCGTTACGTGTCCGCTGCGGACGTCCTTGAAGGAAAGGTCCCCGCTGAGCGCGTCGAACGCTCGGCTTGTGCTGGTCGGGACCTCGGCGGTCGGCCTGCTCGATTCCAAAACAACGCCGATCGATCCGGTCATGCCGGGCGTCGAAGTCCACGCCCAGGTGCTCGAAAGCGTGCTCACGAAATCGGTGTTGTCCGCGCCCAACTATGCGGTTGGCGTGGAGTTGTGCGCGGCGCTGCTGCTCGGCGTGGCCATCATCTGGCTGACGCCGATATTGAGCCCTGTCTACCTGCTGATGTTCGGCGCGGCGATCGTGACGCTGACGGCGGGCGCCTCGTGGTATTTCTACGTGCAAGACCGATTGCTGTTTGATTTCACCTACCCGCTTTTGTCGAGCGCATTCGTCTATCTCACACTGGTATTCAGCAACTATATGAGCGAGCAGGCGCAACGCCGCCGCATCCGCTCTGCCTTCGGCCAATATCTGTCCCCCGACCTGGTCGAGCAGCTGGCGAATTCACCGGAAAAGCTCGTGCTCGGCGGCGAAGAACGCGAGATGAGCATCTTGTTCAGCGATGTGCGGGGCTTCACCACGATCTCCGAACTCTACAAAAACGACCCGCAGGGCCTGACTTCGCTGATGAACAGCTTTCTGACGCCCTTGACCAACGCCATCATTGAGCACAACGGCACGATCGACAAATACATGGGCGACGCGATCATGGCGTTCTGGAATGCGCCGCTCAACGACGCCCAGCACGAAGTTAATGCCTGCGAAGCGGCGCTGGAGATGCTGCTGCGCGTTGAGACGCTCAATCGCCAACGCGAGCAGCAGTCGAAGGAAACCGGCCAGCGATTTATTCCGCTCAATGTCGGCGTGGGAATCAACACCGGAAAGTGCGTTGTCGGAAACATGGGTTCCGATTTGCGCTTCAACTACTCGGTGCTGGGAGATCCGGTCAATCTTGCGTCCCGGCTAGAAGGGCAATCGAAGAACTACGGCGTCCCCATTATTGTCGGCTCAAAAACCGCGACGAGGCTTCGCGACAAGTTCGCGGTGCTGGAGCTCGACTGCATTACCGTCAAGGGAAAGACGGAGCCGGAATCTGTCTACACAGTTCTCGGCCGCGCGGATGTCGCCGGCAGTGATCGATTTGGCCAACTGCACCACGACGTCAGCGCGATGCTCGCGCAGTTCCGTCAATGTGATTTTACCGGTGCTGCAAAAACTATTGCGCGGTGCCGCAAGATCTCGAACGGCTTCGGTCTTGACTACCTGTTCGATCTTTATGACGAGCGCATCCGGACTTTCGAACAAGAACCGCCACCCGCTGATTGGAATGGTGTCTTCGTTCTGGACTCCAAATAAACGCGAATTCAGCCCGACCGCGTTGCGGCCTCCTCCTTAAATTCTGCACGCCGATCAGTCCTTGCAGTTTCTGCCGCGCTGCGATCATCTAGACACCACCACGAATTGACGGTTGGACAAGACATGGCAAAAGTTGCCCGGAAATCCGCTCGCCAGCTGCGATCGCAGCTCTGGTTCGATAACCCCGAAAACCCCGGCATGACGGCGCTGTATCTCGAGCGCTACCTTAATTTTGGTCTCACGCCTGCGGAGTTGCGATCCGGCAAACCGATCGTCGGCATCGCACAGACCGGCTCGGACCTTTCTCCCTGCAATCGCCACCACATTGAGCTCGCCAAGCGCGTGCGTGAGGGAATTCGGTCCGCCGGTGGCATCGCCTTCGAGTTCCCGTGCCATCCAATCCAGGAGACCGGCAAGCGCCCCACCGCGGCGCTCGACCGTAACCTCGCTTATCTCAGCCTCGTCGAGGTGCTTTACGGCTATCCGCTCGACGGCGTCGTGCTGATGACCGGCTGCGACAAAACCACGCCGGCGTGCCTGATGGCGGCGGCGACGGTGAATATACCCGCGATCGTTCTTTCCGGTGGGCCGATGCTCAACGGCTGGTGGAAGGGCGAGCGCGCGGGTTCCGGTACCGTGGTCTGGAAGGCGCGCGAAGACCTCGCCGCCGGCCGCATCGACAACCAGGAGTTCCTGGAAATCGCGTCAGCCTCGGCACCGTCGATCGGCCACTGCAACACGATGGGCACGGCCTCGACCATGAACGCATTGGCCGAAGCATTGGGCATGTCGTTGCCCGGTTGCGCTGCCATTCCGGCGCCGTACCGCGAACGCGGACAGATCGCCTACGATACCGGCCTGCGCGCGGTCGAAATCGTTAAGCAAGATCTTAAGCCTTCAGACATTCTCACGCGCAAGGCTTTCGAAAACACCATTGTCGCAAACTCGGCGATCGGCGGCTCCACCAACGCCCCGATTCATATCAATGCGATTGCCCGGCACGTGGGTGTGAAACTCTCAATCGAGGACTGGGAGAAGGTCGGCTACGACGTGCCGCTTCTGGTCAATATGCAACCGGCCGGAAAATATCTCGGGGAAGAATATTACCGCGCGGGCGGATTACCGGCGGTGATGCACGAACTGCTGAAAGCAAAGCGCATCCATGCCGACGCGTTGACGATCAATGGCAAAACAATGGGCGAAAACGTCAGGCGCGCAAAGAGCGCGGACACCGACGTCATCAAGCCTTACAGCGCGCCGATGAAAAAACAGGCCGGCTTCAAGGTGTTCAAGGGAAATCTGTTTGATTCCGCGATCATGAAGACAAGCGTGATTTCTGACGATTTCCGCGCGCGCTTCCTCTCCAACACGAAGGACAAGAACGCCTTCGAAGGCCGCGCCGTGGTGTTCGAAGGACCGGAGGACTATCACCATCGCATTGATGATCCGACGCTGAAGATCGATGAGCACACGCTGCTGTTCATGCGCGGCGCCGGCGCGATCGGTTACCCTGGCTCGGCCGAAGTGGTGAACATGCAGCCGCCGGCGGCGCTGATCAAAAAGGGCATTGCCTCGCTGCCCTGCATCGGTGACGGGCGGCAGTCCGGCACATCCGGTTCGCCCTCGATCCTCAATGCGTCGCCCGAGGCGGCGGCCAATGGCGGAATTGCGCTGCTCAAAACCGGCGATCGCGTACGCATCGATCTCGGCAAGGGCACTGCCGACATCCTGATTTCGAAAGCAGAGCTGGCGCGCCGACGCACCGCCTTGCTCAAGAATGGAGGTTACCACTATCCGGAGAGCCAGACGCCGTGGCAGGAAATCCAGCGCGGCATCGTGGATCAGCTGGCTGACGGCATGGTGCTCAAGCCGGCGGTGAAATATCAACGTGTGGCGCAGAAGAGCACGCCGCGCGACAACCACTGAAAGATGACGCCGTGAGCAATAGACTCAAAGGAAAGATCGCGCTGGTGACTGCCGCAGGACAGGGCATTGGCCGCGCCATTGCGGAAGCGTTTATTGCCGAGGGCGCGAAGGTCATTGCCACTGACATCGCGGTGGGCAAGCTCAACGGGCTGAAGGCCGCGAAGTGCGCCAAGCTCGATGTTCTCTCGACGAAAGCCGTCGAGACTTTTGCGAAAACAATCACAAAGGAGTTCGGCGCGCTCGACGTTCTCGCGAACGTGGCGGGTTATGTGCACCAAGGCACGGTGCTCGACTGCTCGGACAAGGACTGGGATTTTTCCTTCGACCTGAACGTCAAGTCCATGCACCGGACCATCAAAGCCTTCCTGCCGGCCATGCTGAAGAATGGCGGCGGCTCGATCATCAACATGTCGTCGGGCGTGTCCTCGATCAAGGGGCTGCCGAAACGCTACGCCTATGGCGCGACCAAGGCCGCCGTCATCGGCCTGACCAAGGCGGTCGCCGCCGATTTCATCACCCAGGGTATTCGCTGTAACGCCATTTGCCCCGGCACAATCGTGTCCCCGTCCTTCGAGGAACGGGTGGTGGCGGTTGCGAAAGAGACCGGCCGACCGCTCAAGGACGTGCGCGGGAACTTTATTGCCCGCCAGCCGATGGCGCGGCTGGGAACGGCGCAGGAAGTTGCTGCGCTCGCTCTGTTTTTGGCCTCCGATGAGTCGAGCTACATCACCGGTCAGCCACACCTCGTCGACGGGGGTCTCGCCCTCTAACCCCCTGCTGGCCCACCATTATTGGGCCGCCGTCAACTCCAAAGTCGGGCTTGCTTTTCGACAGGCGAAAGCCCGATGATTTGTTGTGCGCGGGGTGTCTGCGGGCTGACACCGACCAATACGGCGAAGCAGCCGAAGAAAATGCGCGAAGGGCGCTGCGGCGCCCTTGGGAGGACTGAATGGCTTCGGTTGAGATCCGCGACGTGCGGAAAGCCTTTGGCGCGACCAACGTCATCCACGGCGTCAATATCTCGATACGCGATGGCGAATTTGTCGTGCTGGTTGGGCCGTCGGGATGCGGCAAATCGACGTTGCTGCGAATGATCGCCGGCCTCGAAAACATCACGGCGGGTGAAATCCGCATCGGCGAGCGCGTGGTCAATAACCTGCCGCCGAAAGAACGCGACGTAGCGATGGTCTTCCAGAACTATGCGCTCTACCCGCACATGACCGTCGCGGCCAACATGGCGTTCTCCATGAAACTGCGCGGCGCGCCGAAAAGCGAAATTGAAGAGCGCGTTCAGGGCGCCGCCGACATTCTCGGCCTGTCGAAATTGCTCGAGCGCTTTCCACGCCAGTTGTCCGGCGGCCAGCGTCAACGCGTCGCTATGGGCCGCGCCATTGTGCGCGATCCGCAGGTCTTCCTGTTCGACGAGCCGCTATCGAACCTTGACGCCAAACTTCGCGTGCAGATGCGCACCGAGATCAAGGAATTGCACCAGCGCCTCAAGACCACCACGGTTTATGTCACGCATGACCAGATTGAGGCCATGACCATGGCCGACAAGATCGTCGTCATGCATGACGGGCTGGTGGAGCAAATCGGCGCACCGCTTGAGCTTTACGATCGTCCGAACAACATCTTCGTCGCTGGCTTCATCGGCTCACCGGCGATGAACATGATCAAAGGCCGTATCCGCAATAACGGCAGTGCGAGTTTCGAAGGACCTGCGGGCGTCAAGTTCTCGCTGCCGGGGGCCGGTACTGCCAGCGATGGCCAACCCGCGGTCTACGGCGTACGGCCGGAGCATTTCTCTCTCGCCGACGACGGTGCCGAGGCGGAGGTGCAGGTCATCGAGCCGACCGGTTCCGAACTTCAGGTCGTCGCCAAGCTCGGCGGCGAAGATGTCATCGCTGTGTTCCGCGAACGCCACCAATTCAAGCCGGGCGACAAGATCCGGCTCAAACCCGACCCGCAGCTCGTCCATCTTTTCGACGAAGCATCCGGACAACGACTCAACTCATAAATTTCACAACGGAGGAACGACCATGACGAAGTTCACACGCCGCGCTCTGGTGCAGGGCGGCACAGCCCTGGGCGCGGCAAGCGCTCTCACCGGCCCGGCTTTGCTCGATTGGGCGAAGGCCTGGGCGCAGAACGCCCCTTGGAAACCTGAAAAAGGCGCGAAACTTTCAATGCTGCGCTGGAAGTATTTCGTGCAGTCGGAAGACGATGCCTTCGTCAAGCTGATCGACGCATTCGGCAAGGCGACCGGAGTCAAGGTCGACATCTCGCGTGAATCATATGAGGACGTGCAGCCGAAGGCGTCGGTCGCCGCCAACACCGGCACCGGGCCGGATCTGTTCTGGGGCCTCTATTCGCTGCCGCATTTGTTTCCGCAAAAGTGCGTCGACGTCACCGACGTTGCCGACTATCTCGGCAAGAAATACGGCGGCTGGGTGCCGAGCGCGGTCACTTACGGCAAGAGCGGCAACAAGTGGATCGCGATCCCGATCTGCTATTCGGGCAACATGCTCAACTACCGGATCGAAGCCTCGAAGAAGGCCGGCTTCTCCAAGTTTCCCGATAAGGCCGACGCCTTTCTCGAATACGCCAAGGCGATGAAGAAGAACAATACGCCGGGCGGTTTTGCGCTTGGTCATGCATCCGGCGACGGCAATGGCTGGGTGCACTGGTGCCTGTGGTCGCAGGGCGGCAATACCGTCGACAAGAGCGACAAAGTGATCATCAACTCGCCGGAAACCGCTAAGTCGCTCGAATACGCCAAGGCGCTCTACGCCGAGATGATCCCCGGCGTCGCCGCCTGGAACGACGCCTCCAACAACAAGGCCTTCCTCGCCGGCGAAATCAACTGGACCGACAACGGCATCTCAATCTACGTCGCCGCGAAGAAGGATCCGACTAAGAAACAGATCGCCGAGGATATGGACCACGCTTATTGGCCGGTTGGCCCGATAGGCAAGCCGACCGAGCTGCACCTGATGTATCCGGCGATGGCGATGACCTACACGAAGTATCCGCAGGCCTGTAAGGCGCTGATGGCTTTCATGCTCGAAGCCGACAACTTCAACCCATGGATTGAGTCGGCCCAGGGCTATCTCACGCACTGCCTCAACGCCTATGACAAGAATCCGATCTGGACCGCCGATCCGAAGAATACGGTCTTCGGCCAGGCGGCGAAGCGGACGTTGACCGCGGGCGGGCTCGGTTCGGTCGGCGAGAAGGCGGCGACTGCGATCGCCGACTTCGTCGTGCTCGACATGTTCGCGAATTACTGCACGGGGCGCGAAGATGTGAAGGGCTCGATCGCGATCGCCGAGCGTCAGCTCAAGCGCATCTATCGCTAAGAAAAGCCGGCCGGCGGGAACAACAACTCCCGCCGGCCATTCTTCTCGTCGCAAACCGGAAGCCGGGTCGCAATGGCGATTGCGTTAGACCAAGGCAGCACAAGACGCGTCATTCGTGAGGTGTCGGCATGGGAGCGCCTCAAGACCAACCGCGAGTGGTTGAGTTTGTGGTTCATGCTGCCGGCCGCGGCCTTTCTCATTCTCTTTCTGGCCTACCCGCTGGGCCTTGGTGTCTGGCTGTCCTTCACCGATGCCCGCATCGGCCGTTCCGGCATATTTATCGGACTCGAGAATTACGAATGGCTGTGGGACGACTCGACGTTCTGGCTCTCGGTGTTCAACACGCTGCTCTACACTACCGTTGCCAGCGCGATAAAATTCGCGGTCGGACTCTACCTCGCACTGCTGCTCAACGAGAACCTGCCGTTCAAGGCGATACTTCGCGCGCTTGTGCTGGTCCCATTCATCGTGCCCACGGTGCTGTCGGCCATCGCGTTCTGGTGGCTGTTCGATCCGCAATTCTCGATCATTTCGTGGTCGCTCAAGAAAATGGGCCTGATCACGGTCAATATCGACTTCCTTGGTGACATCTGGAATGCGCGCTGGTCGGTGATCTTCGCCAATATCTGGCGCGGCGTGCCGTTCGTGGCGATCACGCTGCTCGCCGGCCTGCAAACTGTGTCGCCATCGCTCTACGAAGCCGCGACTATCGACGGCGCGACGCCGTGGCAGCGCTTCCGCTTCATCACTTATCCGCTGCTCACGCCGATCATTGCTGTCGTGATGACTTTTTCGGTGCTGTTCACGTTTACCGATTTCCAGCTGATCTGGGTGATGACGCGCGGTGGTCCGGTCAACGCTACCCATTTGATGGCGACGCTCTCCTATCAGCGCGCGATCCTGGGCGGCCAGCTGGGCGAAGGGGCAGCAATTTCGACCGCAATGATCCCGTTCCTGCTCGCAGCCATTCTTGTCTCATGGTTCGGCTTGCAGCGGCGGAAATGGCAGCAAGGCGAAAGCAATGATTGACGTTCTCATTTGCGCGTCATTCCGGGGCGTGCCGAAGGCACGAACCCGGAATCCAGCAGCGAATTTGTGCATAGATCTGGATTCCGGGTCCGGCGTTGCACGCCGTCCCGGAATGACAATCGAGAGCACAAGCAATGACTGACGCTCTCGCCAGCAAGGCGGCCACGGCGCGCGACGTGCTGACTGGCTCGGCGCCGCTCGCCGACGCAACCGAAGGCATGAGCTATCTGCATTCGCTACCGCGCCGGCTTGTCACTCTGTATCTGCCGCTCTCAATCATTCTGTTCGTGCTGCTGTTTCCATTTTACTGGATGGCGCTGACCTCGATCAAACCGGATGAGCAATTGCTCGATCTGGAAACCTTCAGCCCGTTCTGGACCTGGAATCCGACAATCAAGCACATCTACAAGCTGCTGTTCGAGACCGATTATCCGATCTGGCTGTGGAACACGATGCTGGTTGCTGTCTGTGCGACCGCATTGTCGATCATCGCCAGCGTGCTCGCCGCCTATGCGATCGTGCGGTTGCGTTACAAGGGTGCACAATGGGTCGGCGGCGCGATCTTTCTCGCTTATCTGGTGCCGCCGTCGATCCTGTTCATTCCGCTTTCGACCGTTGTCTTCCAGTACGGGTTATTCGACACGCCGTTCGCCCTGATCCTCACCTACCCGACAATTCTGATCCCATTTTCGACGTGGCTGCTGATGGGATATTTCAAGACCATCCCCTTCGAGCTCGAGGAATGCGCGCTGATCGACGGCGCCAGCCGCTGGCAGATCCTGGTGCGCATCGTCCTGCCATTGTCGATCCCGGGCCTTATCTCGGCTTTCATTTTCTGCTTCACGCTGTGCTGGAACGAATTCATCTACGCCCTCACATTCATTTCCTCGACGCAATACAAGACCGTACCGGTCGCGATCGTGACCGCGCTGGTCGACGGCGATATTTACCGCTGGGGCTCGCTGATGGCGGGCGCGATGATCGGCTCACTTCCGCTCGTCATCCTCTACGCCTTCTTTGTCGAGCACTATGTGTCGGCGATGACCGGCGCGGTGAAAGAATAGGCGCCTCGGTGTGTTCTGCCGTCAGACGCCGAGATGACGCTGCAGGATTTCCGGCTGCATCTTGATTTCCTGCGCCGGCCCTTCATGCGCGATATGGCCGTTATTGATGATATAGACGCGTTGCGCGAGCGCCAGCGTGGCGGCGAGATTTTGCTCGACCAGCACGATGGTCTGACCGGCGGCGGCGAGGTCGCGACATGCCTTCATCAGGTCGCGCACGATCACCGGCGCCAGGCCCTCGAACGGCTCGTCCAAGAGAATGATTTTTGGATCGCGCACCAGCGCGCGTGCGATCGCCAGCATTTGTTGCTCGCCGCCCGATAGATCGGTGCCGCGGCTGCCGCGGCGTTCCTTGAGTCGCGGAAACATGTCGTAGATGCGCTCCAGCGGCCAGCGCTTCGCCGCAGTCAACCCGGCAAGAACGAGGTTTTCCTCGACGTCAAGGCTGCCGAAAATGCGGCGGTCCTCGTGCACCAGCTGCATGCCGGCCTGCGCGATGGTATGACTCTTCTTGCCGGCAATTTCCGCGCCATCGAGCATCACTGAACCCGCGCGCGGCGTCACCACGCCCATCAAGCTCTTCAAGGTCGTGCTTTTGCCGGCGCCGTTGCGGCCGAGCAACGCCACCACTTCGTTGCGCTCCACGCGCAGCGAGACGTCGAAGAGGATGTGCGAATCCCCGTAATAGCTGTTCAATCCCTTGACTTCGAGCAGACTCATTCGGCCGCCAACACGCCGTGCACGCCGCCAAGATAGGCTTCCTGCACTTTTGCGTTGCCCTTGATTTGGTCGGGCGTGCCTTCGACCAGCACCCGGCCCTCTTGCAGAACTGTGACGCGCTCGACCAGTTCGAACAGCGAATCCATGTCGTGGTCGATGACGATCATGGTGCGGCCACAGCTGATCGATTTGAGCAGCTGCACTGTCTCCACCCGCTCGCGCGGGCTCATACCGGCAAGCGGCTCGTCGAGCAACAACAGGCTGGGGCTGGTGGCGAGCGCTAATCCGATCTCCAGCCGCCGCTTCTCGCCATAGGCGAGTTGCGATACCGGGGTATCGACCCGCTCTGTCAAGTTGACGAGCCTGAGCGTGTGATCGACCTGCTCGTTGAGGCCGGAAATGCCGTTGAGGCTGCGCAGCATGTCGAGGCGGAATTTGCCGCGCAGCTCGGCGAGCGCGGCGATCGTCAGGTTCTCACGCACTGTCAGTCGGCTGAATAACTGGTTGATCTGGTAGCTTTTCGTGAGCCCGAGTTGGCAGACATCGGTCACCGTCATGCCGGTTATATCGCGGCGTTCGAAGATGATTTGCCCCGAAGTCGGCGGCACCTCGCAGGTGAGCATCTTGAAGAAGGTCGTCTTCCCGGCGCCGTTCGGGCCGATGATGCCGCGGCGCTCGCCGTAATCGACTGAAAAATCGATGTCGCTGTTGGCGATCAGACCGCCATAGCGCTTGGTGATCCCGCTCACCTGCAGGATCGCACCGGTATGGCTGGCCGCGCTGAGCTCGCGCGCGGCCATCGGCTCGGCCATCATTTCGGCGGCCAGATCGGCATGGGCGGCCTTCTGCTCCTCCGCCGCGGTCATGCCGGGCGCGAGCAATTGCTCGGTCGGTTCGATCCCGCGCGCCCAGCGTTCGAAGGCAAGAATATAGAGATCCCTGATGCCGCCGATCAGCCCGTGACGGAGGAAGCAGATCAGCAGGACGAAGACCACGCCGAGCACGAGTTTCCAGGTGGCGCCGAGGTGTAGCGTGCTCTGGAAGAAATCGCTCAGATAAAGCCACACGGTGGCGCCGACCAGCGGTCCGAACAGCGTGCCGGCGCCGCCGATCGCGGTCTGCATGACGAGCTGGCCCGAAGTTTCGAATGTGAAGGCCTCGGGCGGCATGAAGCCTTGCATCAGCCCTAGCAACCCGCCGGCAAATCCGGCATAGGCGGCAGCGACGACGAAGGCGGTGAGCTTGTAGTTCCGGATGTTGTGGCCGAGGGCGGCCGCACGCAGCGGATTGTCGCGGATCGCGCTAAGGATTGCGCCGACCGGCGAGCGAACGATGCGCAACGCGATCACGATGCCGACGAAATAGCAGAACGCCAGCAACCAATAGAGCGACGTGTCGCTATTGAATTGAAGGGTGGTGAAACCGAGGTTGAAAACCGGGGTCGGCACGCCGGGGAGCCCGTTCTCGCCGCCGGTGAAATCGGAAAGGGGATTGAACTCGACGAAATAGAATACTTCCCCGATCGCCACCGTGATCATGGCGAAGTAGATGCCGGTGCGCCGCAGCGCGATCAGCCCGATCAGATAGCCGATGGCCGCCGCCGCGATGGTGCCGATGAACACCGCCGTCATGACGTGCGGAAAGTTCATGACCGTCAGTAGATAGGCGGCGACCATGCCGCCGGTGCCAAAAAACGCCGCCTGTCCGAACGACAGCAGGCCGGTAAAGCCGAACAGAATATCGAAGCCAATGCCAAACAGGCCCCAGACCAGGATGCGGTTCACCGTGGCGGGTGAAAATCCGAGGCTGGGCAGCACGAACGGCGCGGCAACCAGCGCGACCGCCGTCAACGTCTCGACCAGAATGGGATGTTTCCTGACCATCAGACGACCGCGTTCATTCGCGGCCGGCCGTGCCGAGCAGGCCGTAGGGGCGCAGCACCAGCACCAGCGTCATCGCCGCGAACAGCATGACGTAGGAATAGCCGGGGTTGAACATCGAGGTGATGCTGATGATCTGGCCGGCGATCAGCCCGCCGAGGATCGCGCCGGTGAACGAGCCGACGCCGCCGATGACGACGACGACAAAAGTCTGCACCAAGATCGCCTCGCCGACGTCCGGCGCGATCGACACCACCGGAGCGTTGACGATGCCGGCAAAGCCGGCTGCCATGGCGCCGATGCCGAACACCAGCATGAAGACCTTGTAGACGTCGATGCCGAGCGAATCGACCATGATCGAATCTTCGATACCGGCCCGGACGATCATGCCGATGCGGGTGCGGTAGAGCACAAAGTAGAGCGCCAGCAGCGCCACGGCCACGATGCCGAGCAGCGCGAGGCGATAGGTCGGGTAAAACATAAAGCCGATCGACGTAATGCCCACAAACGGCGGTGGCGCCGGCACCATCTTCGACAGGCTGCCGAAGAAGAAGCGCACGGTCTCGACGATGACGATGCCGAGGCCGAAGGTGACCAGGATTTGGTCTTCGCCCGGGCGGTCGTAAAAGTGACGGATGATCACGCGTTCCATGAGCACGCCGACGAGCATGAGGAACAGCGAGCCGGCGATGACGGCGACGATAAAGGAGCCGGTGAAACTATAGGCGAGCCAGCCGGCGTAGCCGCCGAGCATGAACATGGCGCCGTGCGCGAGGTTGAGCACGCCGAGCGTGCCGTAAATGATCGTCAGGCCGGACGAGATCAGCGCCAGCAGCGCGCCGAGCACCAGCCCGTTGAAACACTGCGAGATGAAATTAGGCCAATTGACCATCGATCAATTCTCATGGAGCGAGCATCACAAGCATTGCTCGTCCGCTCGTCCCCGCGCAAGCGGGGACCCAGGGCAGCAAATCGAAGCGGAATACGTGGCCCTGGATTCCCGCTTGCGCGGGAATGAGCGGACGAGAGGTTGGCCGTCAGGTGTAGTCGCCGAGGTTGCAGCCGAATGCGTCCGGCTTCTGCATCAGCGGCGCGCCAGGAAGCACCTCGGTGACCTCCCAGAAGTCTTCCTTGTTCTTCATGGCCTTGGGCGCCTTGCCCTTGACGATGACCACCGGCCGCACGAGCTGGTGGTCTTCCTTGCGGAAATAGACTTCGCCAACGGTCGAGTCGAACTTCTCGCCCTTCTCATACTGCTTGATGACGTCCGGCGGATAGAAGGAACCGGCTTCCGACACCATGCGCGCCCAGATGGCGAACTGCATGTAGGCGTTGTTGGCGCCCCACTCCGGCTTGTAGCCGTATTTCTTTTCGAAGGCCTCGACGAACATCTTGGCCAGTGGATACTTGTCTTGCAGCGTCCACCAGAAATCGGTGGCGGCGTAGACGCCCTCGGTGAGCTCCGGCCCGGTTTCCTTGGCGAGGAACGGGATCTGGTAGGGCACCACCATCTTCATCTTCGGGGTGAGGCCGAACTGCTTGGCCTGCTGGATCGACAGCACAGCGTCGCGGCCCCAGTTGACGTTGACGATGTACTCCGCGCCGGAGTTGGCGATGTTGGTGAGGAACTGGCTGAAGTCCTGCGTGCCGAGCTTGGAGACCTGGTTGGTCACCATGGTCCAGCCGCCGTTCTTGGTGAGGTAATCGTTCACCGACTTGGTGACGGTGTGGCCGTAGGTGTAGTCCGGCGTCATGAATGCCGCCTTCTTGTTCTTGCCGTAGGCCTTGATCAGCACCGGGCCGATCGCGTTCGCCGCCGTCTCGCCATAGAAGCACTGGCGGAACGAGTAGCGCACGCAGTCCTTGCCGGTGGTGTCGTTGGAGCCGGAGATCGCCACCAAGTAGAGGACCTTCTCACGCTCTGCGAACTTGTTGAGGGCCACTGCGACCGCCGAAGAGGTCGAGCCGGTCATCGCGACGATTTTGTTGTCGTTGATGAAGCGCTGCTGCGCCTGGACCGCATTGTTCGGGTTGGCGGCAGAGTCGGCAACGACGAGATTTACCTGCTTACCGAGCACGCCCTTGGATACCTTGGGCGCGATCTTCTTAATCAGAGGGTTGCCGGAGTTGATGTGCTCGATGGCGAGCTGCATGCCCTTAAGCTCGTCTTCGCCCTGCACCGCATAGGTGCCGGTCTGCGGCACGGTGGCGCCGATGTTGACCGTCGAGCCTTGCGAGCCAGCCGGCCAGGTCCCGAGTGCGGGATGATCGCCGACGCCAACTGCAACCGCGGACTGCGAAAGAACAGACGGCAGCAACGCGCCGCCTGCAAGACCGGCGCCGGCCTGCAACAGTGTCCGGCGCGATACGGTTCCCGGATTTTTATTACGTGACATTTTCATCTCCTCCCTTTGATCGAAATTTGAATCGTCTCGATCTTTTTGTGCGAACTTGCGTCTTGTCATCATCGACGTCCGCTGAACATTGCAGACCACCGAAATTATTTTCGAGAAACCATTGGCGACTGTGAGCGGCTTTTTCGTCAATGCCACTTTCGTCGCGTGGCACGTCATAATAACTTATCTAAATCAAGATATTGCCTTTCTAAATCATAGCTGCAAACCGGCGTTATCGAGATACCTTTACGCTCCGGGGGTGCCCGGAATAGGATCGCGGCATTGGTTTGGATAATCGCAACATGAGTATTCACAATGCTTGAGAAGCTGGAATTCATGATCGCGCTGGCGCGCGAACAACATTTCGGCCGGGCCGCCGAGAGCTGCGGCGTCGCGCAGCCGACATTGTCACTTGGTATCCAGAGCCTCGAGCAGATGCTCAACACGCCGCTGGTCAAACGCGCCTCGCGTTTTCAGGGCTTCACGCCGGAGGGTGAACGCGTGCTGATGTGGGCGCACCGCCTGGTTGGCGATGCGCGCGCCATGCGGCAGGACCTTCTCGGCTTGAAGGACGGTTCGGACGTGCATTTGCGCATTGCCGCGATCCCATCCGCCATGCCGCTGGTGGCCAGAATCACGGTCCCGCTGCAAATACGTTATCCCAATGTGCGGTTTACCGTGCTTGGCCGCACATCCAACATCCTTCTGGACATGTTGCGGCAACGCGAAATTGAAGCCGGCGTCACTTATTTGAGCAACGAACCTATCGGCGACGTGAGCGCCATCCCGATTTACCGCGAGGAGTATCTGTTGCTCACCACGGCCGGTGGGCCGCTCGGGGATGCTGATCGCGTCACGTGGTCGCAGGCGGGCGAAGCGCCGCTATGTCTTCTTGCCCGCGATATGCAGAGCCGGCGCATCGTCGACAGCGTCCTCCGCCGCATCGGAGTCGAGCTGACGCCATTGATGGAAACAAATTCGCTGAGCGCGCTGATCGCCCATGTTCACGCCGGCCACTGGGCCAGCATCGTTCCCAACTCAGCGCTCGAAACCGTCGAATTGAACGATACATTGCGGGCCATTCCCATCGTGGAGCCGGAAGTCTCTCATACCATCGGTCTCGTCGTTTCTGACCGTTACCCGGTTCAGCCTGCCGTTGCCTCGTTGATCGAGGAAGCTCGCGCCCGCGCGCCGCGCGGATTGTTGCCCGCGGCCTAAATTCCATTCCCGCTTGCCCGCACTTACCGAACCGCGATTGCGGTTCGCAATAGAACGATTGCGTTCGCCTGCTTGATGTGAAGACGTGCTCATTTTCTTCTGTCAGCTGGGCTGAGAGTGCATAAGAAAACAAAACTTCAAGGGGAGGATACGAATAATGGCAATACTGTCATTTCTCGACCGTGAGCACACGGTCGCCAAGCCGGGATATAGCCGATGGATGGTGCCGCCGGCGGCACTCTGCGTGCATCTGTGCATCGGCCAGGCCTATGCATTCAGCGTGTTCAACCTGCCGATGACGAAGCTTCTCGGCATCACGCAGTCGGCACCGGATGACTGGAAATTGACTCAGCTGGGCTGGATATTTTCCATCGCCATTGTCTTTCTCGGGGTTTCGTCGGCGGTATTCGGCCGCTGGGTCGAGGAAGGTGGCCCACGCCGCGCAATGTTCACGGCGGCCTTGTGCTGGGCCGGCGGATTCTTCATCTCCGCCTTCGGCGTCTCCATCCACAATCTGTGGCTTGTCTATCTTGGCTATGGCGTGCTCGGCGGCATCGCGCTCGGTATCGGTTACATCTCGCCGGTGTCGACTTTGATCAAGTGGTTCCCTGATCGTCCGGGCATGGCAACAGGGATGGCCATCATGGGCTTTGGCGGCGGAGCGTTCATCGCATCGCCGCTCTCGGTTTGGCTGATGAGCATCTTCAGGACGGAACATCATGTCGGCGTTGCTCCGACGTTCATCGTGCTGGGCGCCATTTATTTCTTTTTCATGATGGTCGGCGCGATCATCGTTCGCGTGCCGGCGCCGGGCTGGAAACCGGAAGGCTACAAGCCGCCGGTACAGGCGACGAAGCTGATCAGCACTAACGACGTGTTCGTCTATGACGCGTTGAAGACGCCGCAATTCTGGCTGATCTGGTGGGTGCTCTGCCTGAACGTGACCGCCGGCATCGGCGTGCTCGGGCAAGCCTCGGCGATGAGCCAGGAAATGTTTCCCGGCCGCATCACGCCGGTGGCCGCGGCGGGTTTCGTCGGCCTGATGAGTCTGTTCAACATGGGCGGTCGCTTCTTCTGGGCCTCCACGTCGGACTATATCGGCCGGCGCAATACCTACTTCGTGTTCATGGTGCTTGGCTTCATCCTCTACTGCCTCGTGCCCTACACCGGCTCGATCGGAAGCGTTGTCGGCTTCGTGTGCGCGTTCCTGATCATCATCAGTATGTACGGCGGCGGCTTCGCCACCGTGCCCGCCTATCTCAAGGACATGTATGGCACGCGCTATGTCGGCGCCATTCATGGCCTGCTGCTGACTGCGTGGTCGATGGCGGGAATCTTCGGCCCGGTGCTCGTGAACTACATCCGCGAGTACAACGTCACGCACGGCGTGCCGAAGGCGCAAGCCTATAACACTACGATGTACATCATGGCCGGATTGCTGGTGATCGGGTTCATCTGCAATTTCCTCGTCAAGGCGGTCGACGCCCGCTTCCACATGAAAGAAAAAAGCGAAGCCGACGTGCGCGGCGCCGCCGGCGCTCGGGCGTAAAAGGGAGAATTAAACATGACAACAGCAAAAGAAGAAGGCACCACCACGCTCCAGCTCCTGCTGGCATGGGGCTTCGTCGGCATCCCGCTCATCCTTGGCGTGCTGCAGACGCTGGTCAATTCGATGAAGCTTTTCCAGTAGCCTCGCAGATACTGGAAAATACTGCGGCGGCTCAAAAGGCCGCCGCTTTTTTTACACGAGACGCGGCTGTGCCAGTAAAGCGACGGACCAGGCTGCGCTCATCAGGACAGTTAAATGTGCGGACTCGCACGCTCCGCAATTTGCGCCGCATGATTAGTTCTTTCGCGTGTAAAGCCTTCGCAGCCGCGGCGAGGCAATAAAGTGCGACTTTTACATGGACTTTTCCGCCCAGTCTTGATGTCGTCCACTTTCGATGGAACCGTATGTCCGGATGTATGTTGGCTGGCCGTAGCGCCAACAGGTAGGAGCAGTTGCCATGCCCCGCTTTGGAGTTCATGTCCGAGACTTGAATGAGGCGGCGCGCACAGCAGCGCCGATAAACTGGCGTCGGGGATTGTTACGCGTCTGGCTGCTGGTATCCGCCGCCTGGATCATGGGTTGGATCGTCTATTTGATCCTCTACGGAATTCAGGGCGGATTTCACGCGGCCGCCGAATTTACCGCAATCCCTGTCCTGTTGATCGGGCCGCCAATTGCCCTGCTGCTGTTCGGATTGATGGCCGGATGGGCGTTTCGCGGCTTCAAGCCGCAATAGTCACGAGCCCGGCAAAGCTGGCAAACTATTGACTGGCGGAGAGGGAGGGATTCGAACCCCCGATACCCTTGCGAGTATGCCGCATTTCGAGTGCGGTGCTTTCAACCACTCAGCCACCTCTCCGGAGCCCGAAACGGGCCTGAAAAGCCCCGAATGGACGGCCGCTATGTAACCAAGCGCGCCAAGACAGACAAGGGTTACACGGCGTATATTGCACTATCTTCAATGGACTAGGCCGCAGCCCGGCGAAGCAATGCAGAACGCGCTGAAATTCGACCGCATCCGCAGGGAATTGCCGGGCGTCTTCATGACGCTCGGACTGGTCGCGAGTTTGACCGCCCTGCTGTTCGCCCTGGTCTGGGAAGTCGGGCTCGCCCACGGTTCCGTGGTTTTCCTGGTCCCGGTGGTGATTGCGGCAACGCGCTGGGGAGTCGTTTCAGCGGTGGTTGCCGCCGTTTGCGGCGTGCTCGCGTCCGCCTTCTTCTTCTATCCGCCGCTGTACACCTTCCGCATCAAGGACCCGCAAGAGGTTATCGACCTGATCCTGTTCATCTTCGTGGCGGTGGCCGTGAGCCAGCTTGCCACGCGCCTGAAATGGCAACTGGAGATGGCACGCCAACGGGAGATCGACCTGCGCGACCTCTATGCGTTTTCGCGAAGGCTCGCGGTGGCATTCGATGTTTCCGACATCCATGCCGCCATCGAGGATCACCTTGCGAGCATCATGCAGCGTAACGTCGTGTTGTTCCCGAGCGCGCGCGAAGCGTCGAATAGTAGCGGCCGGCGCGCCGGCGTGACGGTGCCCGACCGTGTCCTCACGGAAGTGGTGGAGGTCGCATCCGGTCACCGCGATACGGCAGCCGGCGCAATGGTTACGGCGGAGAGCGGTGAAATCTGGCTCGTGCGCGCCGTGTCGCCCAAGGCTCCCGAATTCGGCGTCATCGCCATCAATCTCGGTCGTGAATCGAAAGAGCGCTCCGACGAACTGCGCATCCGCGTCGATGCGGTTCTGGCCGACGCAACCGCCACGCTCGAGAGGCTCGGCGTCGCCCACGCCATCAACGAAGCACGCATGCGCTCGCAGACCGATCAGCTTGCGCGAGGCACTGATCGGGTCGGTCAGTCACGAGTTGCGCACGCCGCTTGCGTCCATCCTGGGCGCGGCGACCGTGCTCGGCGCGGCGCCGGCGCTGCAAAAGGAAAAGAAGCTCGCCGCACTCGTGAACGACGTGCGCGATGAAGCGGAGCGGCTCAACAACGACATCCAGAACCTGCTCGATGCGACCCGCATCAGCAGCGACGGCGTCAAGCCGCACGCCGAATGGGCGGACCCGCCCGACATCATCAACTCGGCCATAGAGCGCTGCCGCCATCGCCTCGTGGATCGCCGCCTTGCGGTCGACTTGCCGCCCGACCTGCCGCTGATTCATGTTGATCCGGTGCTGGTGCAGCAGGCCCTGATACAGATTTTCGACAATGCGGTGAAATATTCGGCAGCCGGCACGCAGATCGCGGTTGATGCGCGCACGCACGACGGCCGGCTCATCATCAGCGTCACCGACCATGGCGCCGGATTGACCACCGCGGAAAAGTCGAAGATCTGGGATCGCTTCGCGCGCGGCGAACGCCATGCCGCGACCACCAGCGGCTCGGGGCTTGGCCTGTGGATCGCCAACGCATTCGTCGCTGCGAATGGTGGAAAGGTGAGCGCCGTCAGCGAAGGCCCGAGCCATGGCACGACGGTGTCGATCGAACTGCCGGTGACGCAGGCTGCCGTCCCGCAACTTGAAGGCGATGCCGATGAGTGAGCCCTCCCCTATCGTTCTCGTCGTCGATGACGAAATTCAGATCCGCCGGTTCCTGCGCACCGGCTTCGAGCTCAACGGCTTCGTCGTGCACGAAGCCGGAACAGGAGCCGAAGCGCTCCGATCCGCGACGTTGCGCCCGATCGATCTGATGATCGTGGATCTCGGCCTGCCCGACATGGACGGCTCCAACGTGGTCGAGCGAATCCGCTCGTGGTCGAGCGTGCCGATCATCGTGTTGTCGGTGCGTTCCAACGAAGCGGAGAAGGTGCGCCTGCTGGAACTCGGCGCTGACGATTACGTCGTCAAACCATTCGGCATGGCGGAATTGCTGGCGCGAGTGCGGGTGGCGCTGCGGCGGCAAATGCGCGCCGTTTCCGGCGAACCCACCGTCAAGGCCGGCCCGCTCACCATCGATCTGGCCGCGCGTGCGGTGCTGCTCAACGACAAGCGCCTGACCCTGACGCCGAAGGAATACCGATTGCTGCAGGTCCTGGCGCAGCACGCCGGCAATGTGGTCACCCACCAGCACCTGCTGAAGGAAGTCTGGGGCTCGATCCATGTGCATGACACGCACTACCTGCGCATCTTCGTGCGCAAGCTCCGCCAGAAGATCGAGCCGCACCCGGACTCGCCAAAAATCCTGGTGACCGAACTCGGTGTCGGCTACCGGCTGGTGCAGTCCGGCAGCGACGGCGATACCGGCACCTGGTCGGACCCCGCTCCCGCCAAAAGCGAAACCTGAGCGGGCCGCCGTTAACGCTGTTTCCGCGGTGGCCGCCGGCCGTGGGGGCTGCCGGGTTTTCTTGACAGGCTGCACTATTCCCCGCCATAAGCATGGCGCGCGGGCCTTTGGGTCCGCGTGCTTTTTCGAGGGCTTTCTAAGCCCTTAAAAACACACAACAAACCGACTGAAAGAAGCCGGTCCGGAATAGTCCGAGCACCGGGGACGAACACAAGGGAAGAACGATGTTCGCAGTCATTAAAACCGGCGGCAAGCAGTACCGGGTCGCCGCCGAGGACGTCATCCGGATCGACCGGGTGAACGGCCAGCCCGGCGAGATCGTCGAGTTCGGCGAAGTGCTGGTGGTTGGCGGTGACACGCCGCAGCTCGGCATGCCGACCGTCGCAGGCGCGACTGTTGCAGGCGAAGTGCTCCAGCACACGCGCGGCGACAAGGTCATCGCCTTCAAGAAGCGCCGCCGCAAGAATTCGCGACGCAAGCGCGGCTACCGCCACGAATTTTCGGTGATCCGCATCACCGAAATTCTCACCGACGGCGCCAAGCCGTCGAAAACGGCCGCACCGCGGCCCAAGCGGGAGCCGAAACCCAAGACGGAAGCGGACGCTGCTCCGGCCACCGAGGCCAAAACCGCCAAGGCAAGGGCCAAAAAGCCGGCAAAAGCGGCCGCAAAAAAGCCCGCCAAGCCGGCTACAAAGAGCAAGAAGAAGTGAGATGATTCCGTCACGGAATCGGTGTACACAGTAAGAGAATTCGAGAGACCACTATGGCGCACAAGAAAGCAGGCGGATCTTCACGAAACGGCCGCGACTCCGCGGGCCGGCGGCTCGGCTTGAAGTCGACCGGCGGCGAGATCGTGCTCGCCGGCAATATCCTTGCGCGCCAGCGCGGCACCAAATGGCACGCCGGCCGCAATGTCGGTACCGGCAAAGATCACACGCTGTTTGCGCTCGTCGATGGAAAGGTTCAGTTCGCAACGAAAGCTAAAGGCCGCACCTACGTATCCGTTGTACCGATGACGGAGGCTGCGGCCGAGTAAAACGGTGGACAAAATCGAGGTCCGCCGGTCATCCAGTCGATCCGGCGGGGCCTCGTAGGGCTCTGAGAGGGGGAGACGGGTGACCGGCTCCCCCTCTTCGCTTTTTAACCTGGAGCCCGTGCCATGACACTGCTGGAAGAAATACCGACCGGACGATTCCGCGAAGCCAGTATCCCCGTCCTCGAGACCAAGCGGCTGACGTTGCGCGCAGCACGCCTCGAGGACGCTAAAGCGGTAGCAGCGCTCGCCAACGACCGCCGCATCGCGGAAAACACCGCGCGTATTCCGCATCCCTACAAAGAAGCGGATGCCGAAAAATTCATTGGCGGGGCAAACAAGGACGGCGAGGCCGCGTTCCTGATCACGCTGCGTGACAAGACCGTCATCGGCGCGTGCGGGATCATGTTCCACTACGACGAGACGCCCGAGCTCGGCTACTGGCTCGGCGTGCCCTACTGGAACAAAGGCTACGCAACCGAGGCGCTGCATGCGGTGATCGACTACGCCTTCACCGACCTTACGCACGAGTCGTTGCAGGCCGGAGCACGCGTCACCAACCCGGCTTCGCGCCGGGTGCTGGAGAAGTGCGGCTTCCAGTGGACCGGCGTCGGCCTCTACCGCATCAACTCGATCAAGTCGTCGGCGCCGATTGACCGGTTCCGGCTCGAGCGGAGCATCTGGTCGGCGCTCAAGACCTGGGGCCGCATGAAAAAGGTGATGTGATCGCAGCGCTTACGGACGCGGAGTCATTGCAATGTATCAGCCGCCGCATTTTCGCGAAGACCGGCTTGAGGTTCAGCACGCGCTGATCCGGACGCACTCACTCGGCCTGCTGGTGACGGCAGGACCGGGCGGGCTACAGGCCAACCATGTCCCGTTTCTCGTTGACGCCGATGGTTCGGAGCATGGCACGCTGCGTGTTCACCTCGCACGCGCCAATCCGCAACTCCATGAACTGGCGGCAGTCGACGAATGCCTTGTCGTGTTCCAGGGATCGCAACAGTACATCAGCCCGTCGCTCTACCCGACAAAGCGCGAGCATGGAAAAGTCGTGCCAACGTGGAACTACATTACCGTGCATGCCTGGGGCCGGCCGCGGGTCATCGACGATGCGGCATGGCTTAGACGCCAGGTCGACGATCTAACGGCGCATAAAGAAGGTTCTCGCGCCGCGCCCTGGACCGTTTCGGACGCGCCCGAGCCTTACGTCGCTGCGCAACTAAAGGGCATCGTCGGGGTCGAAATTCCGATTGTACGCATCGAAGGCAAATGGAAAGTCAGCCAGAACCGGCCGGCGGTCGACCAGACCGGCGTGGTTGCAGGCCTCCGCGGCAACGGTGACGACGCAGAAATCATGGCCGCGCTGGTTGCGGAGCGTATCAAAGGCGCACCCTAGGACGCTGGTGTTTGGCGCTCCTTTGCGCAAAAATGCCTAACGTCTGCTGCCGGGAGGACGCCATGGCTTATAACTTCGATCAATTCATTGCCGATTGCCGTACAACTCTTGCGCGCGATCCCGGCCCTGCCGGCCGCGAACAGGTGCGCGCCGATCTCGAGCGTCTGCTCGCCAATCCCGAATTCATCAGCGCCTATTGCGGCGACGACCAGCCGCGCGGGTTGAAGGTCCTCTATGAAGACTCGAAACTCGGCTTCCAGGTGCTCGCCCATATCAACGACAAGGCGCGCATCTCGCCGCCGCACGATCACGGCGCTTCCTGGGCAATCTACGGCCAGGCGACGAAACACACAGACATGATCGAGTGGGCGCGTGAGGATGACGGGCAAGATCCCAAGCACGCCAAGCTCAAGCCTGTGAAGAAATACCGGCTGACGCCGGGCAAGGCCGGCATCTACCAGAACGGCGCCATTCACTCGATCGATTATCCCGACTACGCACGCTTCATCCGCGTGACCGGCACTAACCTCGACAAGATCAATCGCATCCGCATCGACCTGAAGACCGGCGAGGTCGAGCAGATGACGGCACAGCAGGCGACGTGACGCTGTATTCTTCTGCCGCAAAAGCAACGTTGCGTCCCCTCACCGCCGTTGCCGTCAAGGCCATGCTCGGCGACGGCGCAGAGCTTGCGCTGATCGACGTGCGCGAGGAGCTGACGTTCTCGCAAAATCACCTGCTGTGGGCGCGCTCGGTGCCGCTGAGCCGCCTCGAAATGCGATTTGCGCAGCTCGTCCCTCGCCTCACCACGCGCATTGTGCTGATCGATGACAATGACGGCCTGGTTGAGCGTGCGGCCGCAATCCTCGCGAACGCCGGTTACACCGACATCTCTCATCTGGATGGCGGAAATGCCGCCTGGACCGGGGCCGGTTTCGTGCTGTTTTCGGGTATGCACGTGCCGAGCAAGGCCTTCGGCGAATTTGTCGAGCACGACAGCGGCACGCCGAGCGTAAGCGCAAATGAACTCGATGCCATGATGCGCAACGGCACCGACATCAAGGTGCTCGACAGCCGGCCCTTCGACGAATATTCGCGTGTTTCGATCCCGACCGGCATCAATGTTCCTGGCGCGGAGCTGGTGTTGCGCGTGCGTGACATCGTGCCCTCGCCGGACACGACGATCGTCGTCAATTGCGCCGGCCGGACCCGCAGCATCATTGGCGCCCAATCACTGATCAATGCCGGCGTGCCGAACAAAGTTGTGGCGCTGCGCAACGGAACAATGGGCTGGCACCTGGCGGGGCTTGCTTGTGACAGCGGCAAGTCAGATCGCGCTCCTGATTTTTCGAACGCCGGCGCGGCCTGGGCAAAATCGGCTGCGGAAGCGGTTGCGCACAAATTTGGTGTCGAGCGCATTGGCCGCGTTCAGGTCGAGGCTTGGCGCAAGGATACGACGCGCACGACCTACATTTTTGATGTGCGCGATCCGGCGGAATTCGCCGCGGGGCATTTCCCGGGCGCGAACTCGGCGCCCGGCGGGCAATTGGTGCAGGCGACCGACATTTATGCCGGGACGCTTGGCGCCCGCATTGTGCTGAGCGACGACCGGGAAGCGCGGGCGCTCATGACTGCATCCTGGCTCAAGCAGATGGGCTGGAAGGATGTTTACGTCATGCCGGAAGCAGGCAACGAAACAGGACAGGCAAAGCCAAAAGTGCTCGGCACGCCACCCACCGATGCCGCCATCGATCCCGGCAAAGTCCTCGAGATTGACGACGTGACGGTTGTCGATCTTTCGACCAGCCCGCATTACCGCCGCGGCCACATTCCCGGCGCATGGTTTGCAATCCGTGGCCGGCTCGATCGCGCGCTAAAGACGATTGAGATGCGCGGCACTCTGGTGCTCACGTCCGAGGATGGCGTACTGGCAGGCCTCGCCGTCGAGGAAGCGCGTGCGCTGACAAACGTCCCGGTGCGCTGGCTCAAGGGCGGTAATGCCGCCTGGACCGCCGCAGGATTTCCGCTCTCAACCACCGTGCAAATGGCTGACGATGCTGTCGACGTCTGGCTGAAACCCTATGAGCGATCGAACGACACCGAAGCGGCGATGAATGCCTACCTCTCCTGGGAAGTCGACCTGCTGGAACGCATCAAGCAGGACGGCACGACGCATTTCCTCCACGCGCGTTAGCCGGCAGGCACTGCGGCATATTCAGATGATTACGGCGGCGCAGCGCTTCCGGTTTGTGCCTCCACGACGATTGTCCCGGTCATGTGCGGATGCAGGGAGCAAAAGTACTTGTAAGTCCCCGGCGTCGTGAACGTGAAGGAATAGGTCCCATCGGTATCCATCACCTTGGATCGGAAGGCGTTCGGCGACACAACCGTGTGCGGGATATCGTCTTCATTGGTCCAGGTGACCGTGGTCCCCGCTTTGACCTTCACTTCCTGCGGCCCGAACGTGAAGTTTCCGATCTTGACCGCAACATCCTCGGCCGAGGCCGGCGTTGCGGCCAGAAGGAACCCGGCCGCAATGCCGATGATGACGCTCATTATAAGTGATTTCGATTTGAACATTTTGTAATCAGCCATTTTGGAATCAGCTTTGCAGCGGAGTGTCGATGATGGCGAGACGCTGCTCGTTCTGCTTGAACGTCACGCTGGCGATGCCGAGCATGTTGCGCAACTTGTCGTCCGGCACTTTCATGGGGCCCGGTGAAGGCGCGGTGCCTGGCACTGGTTGCGGAAACGCAGTCGAGCGGGCGGTGTGGAATGTCACATTGCCTTCGACTTTCTGCATGACCTGATGAATGTGGCCGTTGAGCACGGTGACCGAGCCGAATTTTTTCAGGTAGCCCAGAGCCTGCGCGCCGTCCTGCGTGCCCCAGCCCCAGTCCGGATAGACGGTCCAAAGCGGAATATGCGCAAACACGACGATCGGCTGCGACGCCGAGCGGCCTTTGACATCGTCTTCGAGCCACGCGAGCTGCTCGCTGCCGAGATTACCGAGGCCACCGGCTTTGAGATCGACGACATTGACGAGGCCGATAAAGTGCACGCCATCGGCATCGAAGCTGTACCAGCCGGCACCCTTGGTGCCGCGTCCGTAGCGGTCGAGATAAAGCTTGCCCTGATCTTCGTCGAGCAGGTCGTGTTCACCGGGCACGTAATGCACGTCGAGCCCGGCCTGCGAAATGATCCGGTCCGCATCATCAAATTCCGAAGGCTTCGACAGATGCGAAATATCGCCGGTATGAATCATGAAGGATGGCCTGGCCGGCAGCGCCTTCACGCGCCCGATTGCCTCCTCCAGCGTTCCTTTTGCGTTTGGATTGGCCGGCTTGTCGAAGCCCATGTGGCTGTCGCTGATTTGCAGGAAGGTGAACCCTTTCTGGGTCGCCGCCACCGCCTCATCGATGATGCCGAGCGACGTTGGCACTCCGCCAGCGACGGTCCACAGCACGCCGGTTCCTGCCCAGGTCATGCATTCGAGTACCTTTCGGCGATTCATTCCGTCATCGCGGTCTGCCATTGTCGTGTCTCCCATGTCGAATGTGACGCGTATGGAGACGAGACTGGACGGCGCGACGATTTATTCCCGGCAGCGCAGGCATCACAAAGATGTCATCAGTTCCAGCAGCGTGTTTGCCGCAACCGGAGACGCGCATCGCAATTTTTTATTCCCGAACTGCGCGCTCAATCTTGTTTCATAAAATCGTTATCGAAAACGAAGCGTTACCAGCCGCTCGGCGCGGAATATTCAATTCAAATTCCAGTCTCCTCGGTGCGTGACCGCGACGGTTACGCCATCCGGCGCAACTTAACGACGCCGGATGCCATCCCACCCCTACGAACTTGAAGTGCATACACAGGAGATAAAGACGTGAAAAAGTTTCTGACCACATTCGCCGTGCTGACCGTCATTGCGACACCGGCATTTGCGCAGTCGTTTGATCCGGACGCAGGCACCGGCAATGTGCTGCCGTTCTCGCACAAGTCGAACCACAACGAAGGCAAGACCGCGGTCCATCAGGACGCGATGCGCGCCTACGCGACGGCGCCCTTCGAAGGCTCGGTTGGCAATTCGAATGCCCCTTCCGCCACCGGCGGTGGAAGCACCGGCTACAACGAAATGCTCCGTAACTACTAAGTTGAAAAAAACAGGGCAGGCCACCGCCTGCCCTGTTTTCCTGTCTAAAAATCTTGCCGCGCCGGGAATGAATCGACCCGCAGCAGAGTCTGGTTATTGCGGTCATTCTATCTGCTATCGATATTTTGGCCTATCTTATTGCAGGAACAGGGAAAAAGGACAGCGACGGCTGGCATTGCTCTCGGCAGAGACGGTAAAATACAGATCGGCCGGCCATCTCCTTTGGAAAAAGTGACCATGACCCATTCAAAGCCTGACGATAAATCAGTGCTGCTGGTCCATGCTTACCTCGATGGCGAACTCGATCCCGCCAACGCATTGGGCATCACGCAGCAGATGGACAAGGAGCCGGCGCTCGCCGCCGAGGCCGAACGCATCAAGGCGCTCCAGCAACTAATTCACGACCGCCTCCCCCGCGAAACGACGCCGCCCGGGCTACGCGGGCGCATTGAGGCGTCTGTCGGCGGAGTCCGGCAAAGCCGCGGCCGCCTCGTCATCGTGGCGCGCACTCGCAGCCTCGATCGCAGTCACTGCCATGGTGACCAGCACTTCAACCTGGCTCGTGGTGCAGTCCCAACAGCAACCGACAATGGTCGCAGACGCGCTCGTCTCCGATCACATCCGCGCGCTGATGGCGCCGGAGCCGGTCGACGTCGTCTCGTCTGACCGCCATACCGTAAAGCCGTGGTTCAACGGCCGGATTACGAACTCGCCCCGGGTCGTCGACCTGACCAAGGAGGACTTCACGCTGATTGGCGGCCGCATTGAAGTGGTTGGCCACTCGCCTGTTTCAACGTTGGTCTATCGCCGCGCCAAGCACCTCATCAGCCTCACCGCGGTGCCTGCCGAAAGCCGGTTCGAACTGGAGCGCACCCCGCCCGCCGTCAATGGCTACAACATCGTGCATTGGGTCGAAAAAGGCACGAGCTACTGGGCAATCTCGGATCTTGAAGCGAAAGAACTGGAGGAATTCGCTCAGTTTTTCCGCACCAGCCAGACCGAATTGTAGCGGGACCGGCCCTATGTCAATTATCTCTCTGCAGGCCAGGACCCGGCCCGCTCAATCTGAAAGGCCAGCGATGCGCTTGGTTGCGTCTGACGCCCATGATCCGACGAGCGGGCTCGACGATAACGCGCGCTTCAGGAGCGTTGTGTTGCCGCACATCGATGACGCCTATCGCCTGGCGCACTGGCTTACGGGCAACCGCGCCGATGCCGAGGACGTAGTGCAGGATGCGTCGTTGCGCGCGTTCCGCGCCATTCGCGAATATGCCGGCGGCAATTCGCGCTCGTGGTTACTGAGCATCGTGCGCAACACGGCCTATTCATGGCTCCGCAAGAATCGTCCGGCCACCGTATTCACGGTCGAAGATCTCGAGGCGGTCGAGCTCGAGCAAGCCAAGCCAGGCGACTCGAACGGCGAAACGCCGGAAGCCACGCTGATCGCAAAAGTCGATGCCGAACAGCTCCGCGCCGCGATTGCGGCGCTGCCGTCCCCTTTCCGTGAGACGCTTGTGCTGCGCGACGTCGAGGGTCTCGATTATCGCGAGATCGCCGAGGCGACTGAAGTGCCGATCGGGACCGTGATGTCACGGCTCGCCCGCGCTCGCCGCCGGCTGATGCAGACCATCAAGAAAGACCGCTGAACAAAAGCTGTCCGGTCTCGCCGGGCGCCGACATAAAATCTTGTCGCCCGGCGCATCTCTCTGTATCGAATATCATCTCTGCTTGAGACCGTCGCCGATAAGCGGCGGTCAATTCGTTTGCGCCATATTGAATTCTTCGGCGGAACGATTCGATTTGCGCGAATTGTTGTCTCCAGATGATCCGGGAATATTTTTAATTTTCATTTTTGTGCATAACATTTGCATGAATCTGCAAACAAAATCGGTGTGCCTCATGCGCGACACACTCGCCAGAAATGCAAACAAAGATGGAATTTTTTCTGGAATCGTTTGTTTGTTGCAGGTACGTGATTGAAACGCACTCGTCACCGATGCCGTTTACGCCGGTGTCGGGAGCGATCTCGAACTGACGACAGCCTGGAGCGTGACCGCCGGCGTCGAGCACAACTGGAATCCGGCATGGCGGACGTCGCTCTACGGCGGTTACGAGAACATCTCGTACAATCAAAATGCCACCGCGGAGATCTGTGCGGGCCTGGCGCCAGGAGGCGCTGGTGCATTCACGAGTGCCGGCGGATTTACGCCAGCCAATTGCAATCCCGATTTCAGTTTCTGGCAGATCGGCAGCCGTACCATCTGGACTCCGGCCGCGGGTTTGGAATTGGGATTGGACATTCTCTACAACCACATCAATTCGGCGTTTGAAGGTCCGGTGACCGTGTCAGCCAACGGGACCGTTCCGGCCGGACCATTCAATGCACGCGATCAGGACGTGCTGTCCGGCGTGTTCCGAATCCAGCGAAGCTTCGTGCCGTGAGATAGCCCAGCCCCCCAGTCGAGCAGCACGAAGTCGAGGCCCCGGCGGGAATCTGTCACCATCTTTTCCCGCCGGGGCCTTTCCTTGAATGAGCCAAGGCCTCCAAACGCAAACAATCCGGAGAATGACATGCACAGAGTTGCCCTGCTCGGACTGTGCGCAATGGGGTTCGCCCTCAATGCGAATAGCAGCCAGGCCAATGGATATAGTGAAGGCCCCTGGTGCGCCCGCTTCAGCGGCGGCAATGACTATATTGAGAATTGCTCGATGCGCAGTTTTGCAATGTGTCTGAGTGAAATACGCGGCACCGGCGGCAACGCGCTTTGCTCCCCCAATCCACGCGCATGGCCTCAGGCACCCGATCAGCCCCGCCATTCAGCGGCACGGCGACCCAAGCCATAAAGGCCTGCCGGCCGCGAAGCGGTTGAAATAGCCAAAGAATCATGGCCGGCGCTCTTTCGCGTTGGGGCGCGCGATGCGATATACCCTGACGCCATGAAATTCCTCGATGAAGCCAAGGTCTATATCGCGTCCGGCGCAGGCGGAAACGGCTGCGTCTCGTTCCGGCGCGAGAAATTCATCGAGTTCGGCGGGCCAAACGGCGGCGATGGCGGCAACGGCGGCGCTGTGGTGGTGGAGGCGGTCACTGGCCTCAACACGTTGATCGACTACCGCTACCAGCAACATTTCAAGGCGCAGCGCGGCGGCAACGGAATGGGCCAGGACTGCGCCGGCGCCAACGGCAAGGACGTCGTCTTAAAGGTGCCGATCGGTACGCAAATTTATGAGGAAGATGGAGAAACGTTGATCGCTGATTTCACCAAAGTCGGCGAACGCGTCACGATCTCCAAGGGCGGCAATGGCGGCTTCGGCAATGCGCACTTCAAGTCATCCACCAATCGCGCGCCGCGCCGTGCCAATCCCGGCCAACCGGGCGAGGAGCGCACCATCCGGCTGCGCCTGAAGCTGATCGCCGATGCCGGACTGATCGGATTGCCCAACGCAGGAAAGTCCACATTCCTTGCGACGGTGAGCGCGGCCAAACCGAAGATCGCCGACTACCCGTTCACCACGCTGCATCCACAACTCGGCGTGGTGCGGGTGGACGAGCGCGAATTTGTATTGGCCGATCTGCCGGGACTTATCGAAGGTGCGCATGAAGGCGTTGGCCTTGGCGACCGCTTCCTCGGCCACACCGAACGCTGCCGCGTGCTGCTGCACCTGATCGACGGCACCGTCGAAGATGCCGGCGAAGCCTACAAAACCGTGCGTGCCGAACTGAAAGCTTATGGACAAGGGCTGACCGAGAAGCCCGAGATCGTCGCGTTGACAAAAATCGACGCGCTGACTCCGGAAGCAATCAGGGAGCAAGTTACGAAACTGAAAAAGGCCACAAAGAAAACACCGCTCACCTTATCATCACAATCGCGTCAGGGTGTGCCGGAAGCATTGCGCGCTCTTTGGAAAATCATTATCGCCGCCCGCGAAGAGGCTGACGTGGGTCAGCCCGTAGAAACGGCCTGGCAGCCGTAGTGGGTAAAGCATGGATAAGCACGCGATCATTGTCGCTGATACGAACGGCGTCATTCAGCTATGGAACGCCGGCGCCGCCGCCTTGTTCGGCTATCCAGTCAAAGATGCGGTTGGCAAAAAACTTGATCTTGTTGTCCCGGAGACTTTTCGTAGCGCACATTGGGCGGGATTTGGCCACGCAATGAGCACAGGCAGCGCCAACGGCGAAGGTACTTTCTTTGATGCTCCCGTGCTGTGCAGCAGCGGCGAGACCAAAACATTCCGCGGACAACTACATGTCCTGCGCAACGAGGAAAAGAGAGCCATCGGAGCCATGGCGATTTTCATGTCGGCCTGAGGAGATCGATCTCAATGCATACCCGCGCCGCAGTCGCCTGGAAAGCCGGCGAACCTCTCACCATCGAGACCATCGAGATCGAAGGGCCGAAGGCCGGCGAGGTCATGGTGGAAATCAAGGCGACCGGCATCTGCCACACCGATGCCTACACGCTGTCGGGCGCCGATCCGGAAGGTCTGTTTCCTGCCATCCTCGGCCATGAAGGAGCGGGCATCGTGCGCGAGGTCGGCGCCGGCGTGACCACGCTGAAAGTTGGCGACCACGTCATTCCGCTCTACACGCCGGAATGCCGACAATGCAAAACATGTTTGTCGCGCCGCTCGAATCTCTGCACCGCGATCCGTGCCACGCAGGGCAAGGGTGTGATGCCGGACGGCACCAGCCGCTTTCGCTGCGACGGCGACCCGGTCTTCCACTACATGGGCTGTTCGACCTTCGCGAATTTCACGGTGCTGCCGGAAATCGCGCTCGCTAAAGTCCGCGAGGACGCGCCGTTCGACAAGATCTGTTACATCGGCTGCGGCGTCACCACCGGTATCGGCGCCGTCATCAACACCGCGAAAGTCTGGCCGGGCGCGAATGTCGCCGTCTTCGGCCTCGGCGGCATCGGGCTCAATGTCATTCAGGGCGCGCGCATCGCGGGCGCCGACAAGATCATCGGCATCGACCTCAATCCGGCACGCCGCGCCATCGCCGAAAAATTCGGCATGACGCATTTCATCAACCCGGACGAAGTCGGTAAAGACAAGGTCGTGCAGGCGATCGTTGACCTCACTGGCGGCGGCGCGGATTTCTCGTTCGAATGTATTGGCAATGTGAACGTGATGCGCCAGGCGCTGGAATGCTGCCACCGCGGCTGGGGCGAAAGCATCATCATTGGTGTCGCCGCCTCCGGCCAGGAGATTGCCACGCGGCCATTTCAGCTCGTCACGGGCCGCGTCTGGAAAGGCACGGCTTTCGGCGGCGCGCGCGGTCGCACCGACGTGCCCAAAATCGTCGACTGGTACATGGACGGCAAGATCAATATCGACGACCTGATCACCCACATTATGCCGCTCGACAAGATCAACGATGCCTTCGATCTGATGCACGAAGGCAAATCGATCCGCTCGGTGGTGGTGTATTAGCGATTGAACTGACGAAACCGCGCGCTACCAGCGCGGGCCGCGCGTGCGGAAGATGCTGATGCGGTCTGAGTCATCATCGGCGTCCACATCGCTTTCATCGGGATCGTCATAAACACGCCGTCCGACCGTGCGCTCGCTGTCGCGCGGCGTGACGTCCCTGCTCCATTGGCGTCGTTCCGGGCGCTCGGTCTGGTCGCGCGCGGTGCGCTGCACCGGCGCCTTCTCGCAAACCCTCCGCGCGCCCTCGAATGGCTGATAGGTGCAATCGGAGGCCCGGAAAGACTGATAGGCACTTGAACATGCCTGCACGTCACAGCGATTGTTCGACGCTGCGGCTTGCGCCGACACGGTAGAAAAACCCTGCCGGTTGTCGACGCCTTTGTCGGCGCCTTGCGAAATGTCGCCGCGGTTCACGAACGTCGTCGCGGCTGCGGCGTCTCGGTTGTCTTCCGCGCGTGCGGCTACGCCCGTCGTCTCGGCTGCCGGCTTTTGCGGCTCAGGGTTTGCGGCAACCGCGGTGTTTGACGATGCCTGTGATTGCTGCGGTTGCAATTGTGGCGCGTTGGTCGGAGCCGCGGGTGTTGTCTCCGCCGGCTTCGGATAGACCGGGCTGAGCGTCGCGGTCGGGCCTTCGACTTTCCGCGGCGCTGTCGACACGTTCGCGGCTTGCACCGCAGGCTTGGGCTGCGGCGGCCGGCGAGGTCAGCCAATGCACTTCCAAGCAGCACAGTGCTGATCGAAACCATCAATACGGTCAGATAGACGAGGAACTGCATCGTTGGATCCGCGGTGAATGTGGCCCGTGTCGAGACGCAACGCCCGCGCCACCAAGCCGGTTCCGCGCAAGTTTCTGCGGCATATTGGAACTATCCGGCTGTTTATTTCGCGCAAAGCCTGCGCTGTCCGGCGTTCGGCATATAGGTGCAATCGGACGCGCGGAACGAACGGTATGCGGCCGTGCAGGCCTCCACGTGACATTGCACCTGCGGCTCCGGCGCCGCGACCGGCGGTGTGGGTGCAGCTTGCGCTGCTGTCGGGGCGGGCGCGTTGGGGACCGCAGGCGCAACCAGGCCCGGTGGGACAATCGGCGCGCCGATCGGCGCATTCGGCGCAGCCGGCGTAGCAACGACCGGTGCCGGCGGTGGCCGGACCGCCGGCGGCGCATGCAGCCCGGCCTCGGTGTCGGTCATCGGCGGCATCGGAGCCGACAGCCAATCGAGCCCCAGCAATACGCTGCCAAGGGCAATCACCAGCACCGCGCCATAGACCGCAAGCCGCATCGCTTTATCCCGGCGAGTGACGAGCTTATGTCGAACAGCCTGTGCCGACACTAGAGCGTCGAGCTCCAAATATCGAGGCATTGCCCGCGGCGCGGCGGCGATGACGAACCCAAGAACGGCATGCTAGACAGCCGGCGGTATCGGAATCGTGCCGCTGGGCCCATGTCGAAAACGCCGTCGCTCAAGGACTTTCGCCGGATTGTCGTGAAAGTCGGCTCGTCGCTGCTGGTGGATGCATCCGCCGGCGGGCTCAAGCGCGACTGGCTCGCTGGTCTCGCTGCCGATATCGCCACGCTGCACAAGGACAAATGCGATCTGCTGGTCGTGTCGTCTGGCGCGATTGCGCTCGGCCGCGCCGTTCTCAAGTTGCCCGCCGGCACACTCAAGCTCGAGGACAGCCAGGCCGCCGCCGCGGTCGGACAGATCGCTTTGGCGCGCGCGTGGTCGGAAGCGCTCGGCGGCCACGGCCTCACTGCCGGTCAGGTTTTGGTGACGCTGGGCGATACCGAAGAGCGCCGCCGCTACCTCAACGCCCGCTCCACGATCGCCAAGCTACTCGAATGGCGCAGCGTGCCGGTGATCAACGAGAACGACACGGTCGCTACCACCGAGATCCGCTACGGCGACAATGACAGGCTTGCCGCCCGCGTCGCGACCATGATGAGCGCGGATTTGCTTGTCCTGCTCTCGGACGTCGACGGACTCTACGACAAGCCGCCCGGCGCGGGATCTGGCGCCAAGCTGGTGCCCGTCGTTGCGCGCATCACGCCCGAGATCGAAGCGATGGCCGGTGTTTCTGAATTCGGCGACCGCGCGCGGCGGCATGTTGACCAAGATCGAGGCCGGCAAGATCGCCACCACCGCCGGCACGCACATGGTCATCGCATCGGGGCACGTACAGAATCCGCTGCAAGCGATTGGCAAGGGAGCGGCGTGCACATGGTTCCTCACTCCGGCCAATCCAGTGACGTCGCGCAAGAAATGGATCGCAGGCTCGCTCGAGCCGCGCGGCGCCCTGGTCATTGATGCCGGCGCGGTGCGCGCCCTTCATTCCGGCAAAAGTCTGTTGCCGGCGGGCGTGATCAAAATCGAGGGTGCATTCGGGCGCGGCGACGCGGTCGTCGTGCGCGGACCGGATGGACATGAAGTTGGACGTGGGCTTGTCGCCTACGACGCCGAGGATGCCGAGAAAATCAAAGGACGATCGTCCGCCGACGTTCTGCTGATCCTCGGTTACACCGGCCGGACGGAAATGATCCACCGGGACGATCTGGTTCTGGGTGGCGAATAGGGCCCGACGGGAACCGCGAGTCGGTCCAGACGTTGTCCCGGCACGACGCGACTCATGTGACGAAGTGCAAAAAGGCATAAGGCGATTGACCGATCGCCCGCTAACCCCAGCCCACCGGAGGCTGGGGTTTTTGCATTCCTGGGTCTTCGATGGATTGCTGGACTAGGCCATTGGCCGACACGGCCATGCGCCAGCTAGCGCGCCGGCCCGAATACCCGGCCAATGACCCCACCAGGTCGAGGGCTAGGTCTCTGGCCGACCGCTCGGTCAGTGGCCGCGCGAACGCGATCGCCGGGCGCGTCGTCCTGCTGGCGCCGATTTGCGTTTGGCGGGCCGGACCGGCAGCGGGAAGAACGTCCCGTCCGGGAATTCCAGATAGCGGCTGAATACTTGCACCTGACCTTCCCGGCCCCGTTTTCCCTCGATCACGAATTTCGTGCCAACCGGAAAACGACTGGGAAGACGGTCTGAACCGTACGCCATGCCCACCTCCTGCAACGTCGCCACCCTGCCGTACCAATGTGTAGGTCAATTGATGCGTTGCATTCGCCGTTCCGTTATCCACGTTATCCCCAGGATCCCCAGGGCGCCGCGGCTGAGGCGCAGTCAGGGCTGATCTCGCCGGGCGAGCCCCGACGTGGTAGGAAAGTGCGCTCGGACAAGGGTTTCCAAGGTTTTTCAAGAGTTTTCTGCCGAAAATGACCGCGCCGCTCAAAAGCATCGAGGGCTCCGGCGATATCGCCGCCGCCATGAACGAGATCGGACGCCGCGCCCGCACGGCGGCCCGGATCCTCGCGCTTGCGCCGGCTGAGCAGAAAAACCGGGCTTTGCAGCTGATGGCCACCGCCGTCCGCGCCCAGACGGCCGCCATTTTGGCGGCCAATGCCGAGGACGTCGCGGAAGCGCGGGCCGCAGGCGTGGCCGGAGCCTTTCTCGACCGGCTTTCGCTTGATGCCGAGCGGGTCGACGCAATCGCGGAAGGCATCGATATCGTGCGCGCGCTCAAGGACCCCGTGGGCGCCGTCACCGAATCCTGGGCCCGGCCCAATGGCATGCGCATCGAGCGGGTCCGCGTGCCGCTTGGCGTGGTGGGCATCATCTACGAGAGCCGGCCAAACGTAACCGCCGATGCAGGCGTGCTGTGCCTGAAAGCCGGCAATGCGGCGATCCTGCGCGGGGGCTCCGACAGCATGCGGTCAAGCCGCGCAATTCTTGCAGCCCTGACCGAAGGGTTGCGTGCTGCCAATCTACCGGAGGCTTCCATCCAGCTAGTCCCGACCCGCGACCGCACAGCCGTTGGCATGATGCTGGCGGGGCTCGATGGCAATCTCGACGTCATCGTGCCGCGTGGCGGTAAGGGCCTGGTCGCACGCGTTCAGGCCGAAGCGCGCGTGCCGGTATTCGCGCACCTTGAAGGCGTATGCCATGTCTTCGTCCACGAAGCGGCCGCGCTCGATATGGCCAAAAAGATTGTCCTCAACGCCAAAATGCGCCGGACCGGCGTCTGCGGCGCAGCGGAGACTTTACTGGTCGATCGCGCGGTCGCATCCACGCATCTCAAGCCACTGATCGACATGCTGATCGATGCCGGCTGCGAAATCCGCGGCGACCAGGCAACCGTGGCGGCCGACAAGCGGGTGAAACCGGCAACTGAGGAGGACTGGGGCACCGAATATCTCGATGCGATCATCGCCGCCAAGGTGGTGGACGGCCTTTCTGCGGCGATCGAGCACATCGAGCACTACGGATCGCATCACACCGATGCGATCGTCACCGACGACCAGGCCGCTGCCGAAAGGTTCCTGCGCGAGGTCAACTCGGCGATCGTGCTGCATAATGCGTCGACGCAGTTTGCCGACGGTGGCGAATTTGGTTTCGGCGCCGAGATCGGCATCGCTACCGGACGGCTGCATGCGCGCGGACCGGTAGGCGTCGATCAGCTCACGACGTTCAAATATCGTATCCACGGCAGCGGTCAGACCCGACCGTGAAATCGAAAAAACCAGCGAACGCCGAGCGCCTATTACCCCCTCATGCGCCCGGCATGAGGATCGGACTGTTTGGTGGAACTTTCGATCCACCGCATCAAGCCCATCTTGCGGCGGCGCTTCTCGCGCTCAAGCGTCTCAAGCTCGATCGTGTCTGGTGGCTGGTTACGCCCGGCAACCCGCTCAAAAATACGCGCGGCCTGGCTCCGCTTGCCAATCGAATCGCCGCTGCACGCGCGCTCACCAGTCATCCGCGGATCGACATCACCGGTCTCGAAGCTGTCATTAAGACGAGATACACTTACGATACGATATCTTGGTTGCTGGCCCGATGCCCGGGGGTCCGATTCGTCTGGATCATGGGCGCGGACAACTTGCGGAGTTTCCATCGCTGGCAGAAGTGGGACAAAATAGCGAAGCTGGTGCCTATCGTCGTGATCGACCGCCTGGGCCCGAGCCTTTACGCAACTGCCAGCCCGGCGGGCAACGTCCTTGCCCGCGTGCGAATTCCGGAACACGACGCCGCTGCACTGCCCGACCGCAAGCCGCCCGTATGGGCCTACCTGCACGGCCTCAAATCACCCCTGTCCTCAACAGCATTACGTGCCCTGCGCACGCGCGATGGCACGCCCGTCCGAACGCGCCGCAAAAGCTCCAAGAGCTCCAAAAGCTCGAAGAGTTCAAAGAGCGCAAAGAAGCCCAAACGCGCGAAAACAGGGGGTAAGAAACGTGGAAAAACGGCCCCAAAACGCAAAACCGCTGCAAAAAGCTACAGGCGTCCGACCACTAAGAGCAGGCGTTCGGGTGGTAAGAGCCGCAGGCGTCAGGCTAGAAAGAAAAGGACGAGATAACTATCATTTATAGAGACCCCCGGTTCGTGCCGGGGTGAGTGCAACCCACGGAAAGGATCAGCGCCTCTGAATACTCATGCACTCTCTCGGGCTTCGCGTCGTAAGCCCGAACCCGTCTCCCGGCACCCGTCTGCCAAGGAGACGCTCCGCACCGTCCTTGCGCGTCTTGATGACATGAAAGCCGAGGACAGCGTCGCCATCGATCTCGCCGGAAAATCGTCAATCGCCGACTACATGGTCGTGACCAGCGGCCGCTCGCAGCGTCATGTCAGCGCCGTTGCCGAACATATCGTCAAGGACCTCAAAGCCGCGGGCGCCGTGCAAATCCGCGTCGAGGGGATGCGGCAGGGCGACTGGGTGCTCATCGATGCCGGCGACGTCATTGTCCATGTCTTCCGGCCGGAGGTCCGCACCTTCTACAATCTGGAAAAGATGTGGTCGGCGACCGGCAAGGACGTGCGGCGGTCGAGCTGATAGTCTGGCGGCGCGATGCGCATCGTCGTTGCCGCTGTCGGACGCCTGAAAAAGGGTCCGGAAACCGAACTGTCCGAGCGCTACCGCAAGCGCGCGGTGCAGACAGGCCGTCAACTCGGCTTGCGCGATATCGACATCATCGAAATCAGGGAAAGTCGAGCCGCCGACGCGGCCAAACGCATGCTCGAGGAATCAATCGCACTCGCGACCGTCATTCCCAAAGATGCAGCGGTCGTTCTTCTCGATCCACGCGGACAAAATGTCGACAGCGCCGGTCTTGCCTCCCACATCGCGGCATGGCGGGCCAATGGCCGACCCGCCATTGTTTTTCTCATCGGCGGCGCCGATGGGCTGGCGGCGACCGTATGCGAGAAGGCCGAACTACGCCTGTCTTTCGGGACGGCCACCTGGCCCCATCAGCTGGTTCGCGTCATGTTGCTGGAGCAGCTTTACCGCGCCACGACCATCCTGACAGGCCATCCTTATCATCGGGCCTGATCTAACGGCTGCCCGCCTCTTACCCCGATTTGGTCGCAATCCCCGTCAATAGGTTACCCATGATTAGCTTGCCGTTGGGACTTGCCGGCGTATCGTGAATGCGATGATTTGCTTCGGGGGATTTAGCCAATTCGATCTGCGCACCGCGCTCGTCGCGGGGCTTGGCCTGGTATTGCCGGTCGCCCTGGTTGCGCCGGCCGGGGCGCAGCAGCGCCCTGTCTTGCTCGCGCAGAACAGCAACACGGAAAAACTTGACGCGCTCAAGCAGCGCGATGACGAGCTCAAATCGGCGCGCGACGAACAACGCAAATCGGCGGAAGCCGAAGCGGCACTGAAACGGGAGATCGAACAGATCGGCGCCGACCGGCGCAAGCTCAATCAGGATCTGATCGACACCGCCACGCGCTTGCGTGGCGTCGAATCGAAAATCGCGGCCACGCAAGAAAGGCTCAAGCCTCTTGACGACAACGAAAGCAATATTCGCAAATCACTCGATGGTCGCCGCGCGGTGATCGGCGAAGTCCTGGCCGCGCTGCAGCGTATCGGACGCCGCCCGCCCGCGGCTCTGATCTCAAGTCCGGAAGATGCGTTGCAGTCAATACGGACAGCAATGGTGCTGGGCGCGGTGTTGCCCGAAATGCGACAAGAAGTCGAAGCACTTGTCAGCGATCTTTCGGCGTTGGTCGCGCTGCGCAAAAAAATTGACACCGAGCGCGATCAGCTGAAGACCGAAATGGCCTCGCTCGACGGTGAACAGACCCGCATGGCCGCGCTCGTGGAAGAACGTCAGAAGCAACTGGGCGAGCACGAGAAAGCGCTCGAAGCGGAACGGGCCCGCGCGGGAAATCTGGGGCACCAGGTCGACAATCTCAAAGATTTGATCGCCAAGCTCGAACAAGGCCTCGATCCGGCAACTCGCGAAGCCCGCGAAGCCGCCCGCTCGGATAGCCGCCCCGCGCTATCGGCATTCCGCGATCCGGGCCGGCTGGCTCCGGCCGTGGCTTTCGCCTCCTTGCGCGGACAAGTTCCTATTCCGGTTAACGGCGTCAAGTTGAAGGAATTTGGCACCCCTGACGCCAATGGCGGGGCCGAAAAGGGCGTTTCCATTGCAACTCGCGCCGGGGCGCAAGTTACCGCGCCGGCCGATGGCTGGGTGGTCTATGCCGGTTCATTCCGGTCCTATGGGCAACTCTTGATCCTTAATGTCGGCGGCGGCTATCATGTCTTGCTCGCTGGGATGGATCGGATATCAGTTGATCTCGGGCAGTTCGTGCTGACCGGGGAACCCGTTGCAGTGATGGGAAATGGCTCCCATATCGCCGCTATCCTAGCGACAGGTTCCAGCCAACCGGTGCTCTACGTTGAATTTCGTAAGGACGGGACTCCCGTCGATCCAGGCCCATGGTGGGCGGCTGGCGAAGGCGAAAAGGTTCGCGGATGATGCGCAAGACCTCACTTATTCTTCTCGGCGCGGCGGCGGGTGCAGCAATGACGCTGCTCGCGGTTCAACCACGCATCGTACTTTTCGGCGCGACTGCCAAGGCAGCGGCGGCGGATACATACCGGCAGCTCAACCTGTTCGGTGACGTATTCGAGCGCGTCCGCGCCGATTACGTCGAGAAGCCGGATGACGGCAAGCTGATCGAAACTGCGATCAACGGCATGCTGGCCGGGCTTGATCCGCATTCCAGTTACATGGACGCCAAAAGCTTCCGCGACATGCAGGTGCAGACCCGTGGCGAATTTGGCGGGCTTGGCATCGAAGTCACCATGGAAGATGGCCTGATCAAAGTTGTGGCCCCGATCGATGAGACGCCTGCCGCCAAAGCCGGCGTCATGGCGAATGACATCATCACCAAGCTCGACGACGAGCAGGTGCAAGGTCTGACGCTTAACCAGGCCGTCGAAAAAATGCGCGGACCGGTGAACACCAAGATCAAGCTCACCATCATGCGAAAGGGCCAGGACAAGCCGGTCGAAGTTTCGATCACGCGCGACGTCATCCGGGTGCGTTCGGTGCGTTCGCAGTCCGAAGGCGAGAACGTTGGCTATATCCGGCTCACACAATTCAATGAGCAGACCACCGAAGGTCTGAAGAAGGCGATCACCGACATCAGCGCGAAGATTTCCGACGACAAGCTCAAGGGCTATGTTCTCGACCTGCGCAACAATCCGGGCGGCCTGCTCGATCAGGCGATCTCGGTATCGGATGCTTTCCTGCAAAAGGGCGAGATCGTATCTACCCGTGGGCGCAATGCAGAAGAAACCCAACGTTTCAATGCACGCGCCGGCGACCTGACGAAAAACAAGCCGCTCATTGTCCTGATCAACGGTGGCTCGGCCTCGGCATCTGAAATCGTGGCCGGCGCGCTGCAGGATCACAAGCGGGCAACTGTCATCGGCACCCGTTCATTCGGCAAAGGCTCGGTGCAGACGATCATTCCGCTCGGCTCCGGCAATGGCGCGCTGCGTCTGACGACGGCGCGCTACTTCACGCCGTCGGGCCGTTCGATCCAGGCGAAAGGCATTTCGCCTGACATCGAGGTTCTCCAGGACGTGCCGGAAGATCTCAAGGCAAAGACCGACACCAAGGGCGAGGCCTCGTTGCGCGGCCATCTCAAGGGCGATGAAGGCAAGGAGCAAACCGGCTCGCAGTCCTACATTCCGCCGGAGCCCAAGAACGACAAGGCGCTCAACATGGCGCTCGATCTCCTGCGCGGAACTCAGGTGAACTCGGCGTTCCCGCCGAACTCCAAGGCGCCGGTTCCGAACTAAGCGCTGGCAGGACGTCAAACGATAATGCGGGGCGGCCAAACGGCCGCCCCGATCATTTTCAGGCGCCAAAGCAACAGATACTGCGCTCCCACGGCTGTATGTCGCGATCCCAGCGGGCAAACGTCGCGTGCTAGACTCCGGCGATGATTCGCGAGGATCCCGCGCTGTGGCACCGGACGATCTGAATACTCCCCTCGGCCAGATCAAAAGCAAACGCCTGCCGAAAATACCCGGAACCGCGCCGCAATGGCTGGCCGGCGTGCTGGGGCTGTCCGGCCTGGTGGTCGTCGGATGGGCGGTTTTCGTCAAAGACCCGCTGGGCGGCGAGCCGGTGGCCGTCGTCGCAACCCAGCAGCCGGCGACGAAGCAAACCGCGCGCGACACCGACAAAGACGGCAAGGAGCACGCACGCCATGACGGCCCGTCCACCGGCGCGCCCGAGGCCACTGTAGCAGCCCCCTCGCCGCCGCCCGGATCGCGGACAGTCACCATCATCAACGGTTCGAGCGGCGCGAGGCAGCAGGTTACCATTCCGGGCAATGCGTCTGGGGCGGGCGCGTTGCTCGACCCCAAACTGCTTGAGACCACGCGTCACGGCTCAATTCCGAAAATCGGACCTGACGGCACGCGTCCGTCGGCGCGTTACGCGCATCCGCGCCAGGTGCCGCCGAACAAGAAAGACATGCCGGTCATTGCCATCGTCGTTGGCGGGCTTGGCATCAGCGCCTCCGGCACCGCCGACGCTTTCGCAAAACTTCCCGCACCGGTGACTTTCGCTTTGGCACCTTACGGCGCCGATCTCGAAAAACTCGCCGAGCACGCCCGCGCCGATGAGCATGAAATTCTGTTGCAAGTCCCGATGGAGCCTTTCGACTATCCGGACAATGATCCCGGCCCGCAAACACTGCTGACCTCGCTGTCATCGGAACAGAATATCGACCGGCTGCACTGGCTGATGAGCCGCTTCCAGGGCTATGTCGGCGTCATGAGTTACATGGGCGCGCGTTTCACCGCGTCCGAACCGGCGCTTGCACCGGTGTTGCAGGACACCGCCAAGCGTGGGCTGATTTTTGTCGATGATGGCTCGTCATCCCGCAGCATTGCGAGCCAGCTCGCCGGCAGCCACAACCTTCCTTTTGCAAAAGCCGACCTTGTCCTCGACATCGTCCCGACACCGGTTGAAATAGACCGCGCGCTGGCGCGGCTCGAGATGCGCGCGCGCGATGCCGGGACCGCGGTCGGATTTGCGACCGCTCAACCGGCCACGATCGCGCGTATTGCGGAATGGGCGAAGAAGGCGGAATCGCGCGGCTTCCTGCTCGAGCCGATCACCATGGTGGCGATCAAGGCCAAGTCGTCGTAACGTCTTTCGAAAGCGCGAGATTTACGCGCGCGAATTGACGGACGGACAATGCCCCCTCAAGAGTCTCTGCCTTATCGTCCTTGCGCCGGCATCATGGTGCTCAACCGCGCCGGGCTCGTGTTCATTGGCCGGCGTACAGACGGCCCTGAACATGTCGACCCGACGCATGTCTGGCAGATGCCGCAAGGCGGCATCGATGAAGACGAAGACCCGTACAAGGCGGCGCTGCGCGAACTGTACGAAGAAACCAGCATCCGCTCGGTGCAGAAACTCGGCGAGGTTGCCGAATGGCTGGCCTACGACCTGCCGAGTGCATGTGGTGAAAGAGGCCTGGGGCGGCAAATTTCGCGGCCAGAAGCAAAAATGGTACGCGCTGCGGTTTACCGGCAATGACGGCGAGATCGATATCGCGCAGCCCGGCGGCGGTCACAAACCTGAATTCGTCGAATGGCGCTGGGTGCCGATGCGGGAATTGCCGGACCTGGTGATCCCGTTCAAACGCGACATCTACCAGCGTGTCGTCCGGGAATTTGAGCGCTTCACGCGCTGACGCGCGGAAACGCTAATGCATCGCCGTGCCGGTCAGGTGGCGATCGACGTCCTTGAAATGATCGAGCCGCGTGATGAGCTTGTCGAGTTCCGACCCCGGCTCCAGCTTCGCGATCTGGCTTTCCAGTTCGCCGATACGCGTTGCAATCGTGCCGCGATCGAAATCTTCGACCGCTTCGGCGACATCCGCCAGAACAGTCAGGCCAGCCGCTGATACTTCCGCGAAACCGCCCAGCACGACAATTTTCTGCGCGCCGCTGGCGCCATAGACGGTCAGGATGCCGGGACGCAGCGTCGTGACCATCGGCGCGTGATCCGCGAGCACGCCGAATTCGCCCTCGGCGCCGGGAACATCGACCTGTTCCACGTCGCCGGAAAACAGCAGCTTTTGTGGCGACACCAGTTCGAAATGGAAATTAGCCATCGTTCACTCAACCCTTGCGCTTGCCGGCTGCGAAACCCACACCCAGCCCGATAATCCCGCCGATCGCGGTCAGGATCGCGATGTGCTGCACCTGGCTGCTGGTCAGCGGCCCACCACCGTGGGCCACCTCATTGCTGCGCACCTCGAGACTGAGCGGACCCAATTTGATCTCGGTCAACTCCGGGCGCGTCAGATATCCAGCTAAACCGCCGATCACCAGCCCGACCAACAAGAATGTAATCAGGTTGGATTGTCCCAGCATCGCCGTTAGGCCGCTTCCGCCGCGAGTTTCTTGCCCTTTTCGACCGCCTCTTCGATGGTGCCGACCATGTAGAAGGCCGCTTCCGGCAGGTTGTCGTACTTGCCTTCGCACAGGCCTTTGAAGCCCTTGATGGTGTCGGCAAGGTCGACGAGTTTTCCGGGCGAACCGGTGAAGACTTCGGCCACGTGGAAGGGCTGTGACAGGAAGCGCTCGATTTTGCGCGCGCGCGCCACGGCCGTTTTGTCGTCTTCCGACAGTTCGTCCATGCCAAGGATCGCGATGATGTCTTGCAGCGCTTTATAGCGCTGCAGGATCTGCTGGACCTGCCGGGCCACCGCGTAATGTTCTTCGCCCACGATCAGCGGCGACAGCATGCGCGAGGTGGAGTCGAGCGGGTCCACCGCCGGATAGATGCCCTTGGCGGCGATATCGCGCGACAGCACGGTGGTGGCGTCCAGATGCGCGAACGACGTCGCCGGCGCCGGGTCGGTCAAGTCGTCGGCGGGCACGTAGATCGCCTGCACCGAGGTAATAGAGCCCTTGGTGGTAGTCGTGATGCGCTCCTGCAGCGCGCCCATGTCGGTTGCCAGAGTCGGCTGATAACCCACCGCCGAGGGGATGCGGCCGAGCAGCGCCGACACTTCCGAACCCGCCTGCGTGAAGCGGAAGATGTTGTCGACGAAAAAGAGCACGTCCTGGCCCTGGTCGCGGAAATATTCGGCGACCGTGAGACCGGAGAGGCCGACGCGGGCGCGCGCGCCCGGCGGTTCGTTCATCTGGCCGTACACGAGCGCGCATTTCGAACCGTCGACCGAGCCCTTCTTGGGATCCTTGTTGACGCCCAATTCGATCATCTCGTGATAGAGGTCGTTGCCTTCGCGCGTGCGCTCGCCAACGCCGGCGAACACCGAATAGCCGCCATGTGCCTTCGCGACGTTATTGATCAGCTCCATGATCAGCACGGTCTTGCCGACGCCGGCGCCGCCGAACAGTCCGATCTTGCCGCCCTTTGCGTAAGGCGCGAGCAGATCGACGACCTTGATGCCGGTGATCAGAATCTGCGCCTCGGTGGATTGGTCGGTGTAGGTCGGCGCTTCCTGGTGGATCGCGCGTTTGCTTTTGGCCTTGACCGGGCCCGCCTCGTCGACCGGATCGCCGATCACGTTGATGATCCGACCCAGCAATTCCGGGCCGACCGGCACTTCAATCGGCTGGCCGGTGTCGGTAACGTCCTGGCCTCGCACCAGACCCTCGGACGAGTCCATCGCGATGGTGCGCACCGTCGACTCTCCGAGATGCTGGGCAACTTCCAGCACCAGGCGGTTGCCGCCATTCGTCGTCTCAAGCGCGTTCAGGATCGCGGGCAGGTGTGTTTCGAACTGCACGTCGACGACTGCGCCGATGACTTGCGTGATTTTTCCGACTGCGTTGGGTGTAGCCATATCGTCCTCGTTACAGAATTAAAGCGCTTCGGCGCCGGAGATGATCTCGATCAGCTCCTTGGTGATCATCGCCTGACGGGTGCGGTTATAGGTGAGTGTCTGCTTGCGGATCATTTCGCCCGCGTTGCGGGTGGCATTGTCCATGGCGCTCATGCGGGCGCCTTGCTCGGAGGCTGCGTTTTCCAGAAGCGCGCGAAAGACCTGCACGGACAGATTGCGCGGCAGCAACTCGGCGAGGATTTCTTCCTCTTCCGGCTCATATTCATAGGCGGCGGCTGGACCCGTCTCGGCCGCCTTTTCGAACACGGGCGGAATGATCTGTTGCGCTGTCGGAATTTGCGCAATCACCGATCTAAAGCGCGAGAAGAACAGCGTGCAGACATCGAACGCGCCTTCGTCGAAAAGCGCGACGATTTTCCTCGCGATCATGTCCGCCTGCTCGAAGCCGATGGTGCGCACACCGCGCAGTTCAATCGTCTCGATGATCTGCTTGCTGTAGACGCGCCGCAGCTGATCCTGCCCTTTGCGTCCGACGCACAGAATCTTGACCTCTTTGCCCGCATTCATCAGGGCGTTGGCCCTCTCGCGCGCCAGCCGCACGATCGATGAATTGAAAGGTCCGCACAGACCGCGCTCGGCGGTGCAGACGACCAGCAGATGCACCTTGTCGTTGCCGGTGCCGGCGAGCAGCCGCGGCGCGGAATCGCTGCCCGCCACCGCCGCCGCGATCGAGCCCAGCACCTTACCCATACGCTCGGCATAAGGGCGCGCGGCTTCGGCCGCGCTCTGCGCACGACGCAGCTTCGACGCCGCGACCATCTGCATGGCCTTGGTGATCTTCTGCGTCGCCTTGGTCGCGGCGATGCGAACGCGCATGTCCTTGAGGCTGGCCATCCCTAGCTCCGACCTCTCGCCGTCATCCTGAGGTGGTCGCGCGCAGCGCGACCCTCGAAGGATGATCGGCCCGGGCCGTCGCCCTTCGAGGCTCGGCGCGGCGCGCCGAGCACCTCAGGGTGACGGGTCATGGTCTGTACCGGATTCATCAGGTGAAAGTCTTGGCGTAGCCATCGACCACGCCCTTGAGCTTGGCCGCATCGGCATCTGACAGGTCACCGCTCTTGCGAATGCTGTCGAGCAGATCGGCGTGCTTGGTGCGCACCAGGCTGAGCAAGCCCCTGCTCGAAGGCGCGCACACGTGCGACCTCGAATTTATCGAGATAGCCGTTGACGCCGGCGTAGATCACGCAGACCTGCTCTTCCATCTTGAGCGGCGAGAACTGCGGCTGCTTCAACAACTCGGTCAACCGCGAGCCGCGCGCCAGCATGCGCTGGGTGGTCGCATCGAGGTCGGATCCGAACTGCGCAAAAGCCGCCATTTCACGGTATTGCGCGAGCTCGCCCTTGATGCGGCCGGCGACCTTTTTCATGGCCTTGGTCTGGGCGGCAGAGCCGACCCGCGACACCGAGAGGCCCACGTTCACCGCCGGGCGAATGCCCTGATAGAACAGGTCGGTTTCCAGGAAGATCTGGCCGTCGGTAATCGAAATCACGTTGGTCGGAATATACGCGGACACGTCGTTGGCCTGCGTCTCGATCACCGGCAGTGCGGTCAATGAGCCGGCCCCGTTGTCGTCATTCATCTTGGCGGCGCGCTCAAGCAGGCGCGAATGCAGATAGAACACGTCGCCGGGATAGGCTTCGCGGCCTGGCGGGCGGCGCAGCAGCAGCGACATCTGGCGATAGGCAACAGCCTGCTTGGACAGATCGTCATAGATGATGACGGCATGCATGCCGTTGTCGCGGAAATATTCGCCCATGGTGCAGCCGGCAAACGGCGCCAGGAACTGCATCGGCGCCGGGTCGGACGCGGTGGCGGCGACGATGATCGAATAGTCGAGCGCGCCTTGCTCTTCGAGCACCTTCACGAATTGCGCGACGGTGGAGCGCTTCTGCCCGACGGCGACATAGACGCAGTAGAGCTTGATCTTCTCGTCCGGCTGCGCGTTCAGCGGCTTCTGGTTGAGAATTGTGTCGAGCGCGATTGCCGTCTTGCCGGTCTGACGGTCGCCGATGATCAGCTCGCGTTGGCCGCGGCCGATCGGAATCAACGAGTCGATTGCCTTCAGGCCGGTCGCCATCGGCTCATGCACTGATTTCCGCGGAATGATGCCGGGCGCTTTCACATCGACGCGCGCACGCTTGTCGGCCTTGATCGGACCTTTGCCGTCGATCGGGTTTCCGAGTGCGTCGACGACACGGCCGAGCAGGCCTTTGCCGACCGGAACGTCGACGATGGCGCCGGTGCGCTTGACGGTCTGGCCTTCCTTGATTTCGCGGTCGGCGCCGAAGATCACGATGCCGACATTGTCCGTCTCGAGGTTGAGCGCCATGCCGCGCGTGCCGTTCTCGAACTCGACCATTTCGCCGGCCTGCACATTGTCGAGGCCATAGACGCGGGCGATACCGTCGCCGACGGAGAGCACCTGGCCGACCTCCGAGACTTCGGCTTCCTGGCCGAAGTTCTTGATCTGCTCTTTCAGGATGGCGGAAATTTCTGCGGCGCGGATATCCATCAGCGGGCCTCTTTCATCGCAAGCTTGATCGAATTGAGTTTGGTGCGGAGTGAACTGTCGACCATGCGGCTGCCGACCTTGACGATCAGCCCGCCGATGATGGCCGGCTCGATCTTGACGTCGAGGTCGATGTCCTTGCCACCGGTCACCGACTTGAGGGCGCTCTTGAGCGCGTCGAGATTTTTGTCATTGAGCTTCTCGGCGACAGTCACCTGCGCAGTGACCTCACCCTTGTGACGCGCGACCAGCGCACGGTAGGCGCGGATCATGTCGCGCGCCGCGAACAGCCGCCGGTTGGTCGTGATGACTCTGAGAAAATTCGCGGCCAGCCCGGTAATACCCGCCTTGGCGAGGATCGCCGACAGCGCCTTGAGCTGCTCGTCGGCATCGAAGGCCGGGCTGCGGATCAACCGGTTGAGATCGGCGCTGCCGGAAACCATTGCGTCGAACTGGTCGAGGTCTTTCTTGACGGCATCGACAGCCTTGTTGTCGAGGGCAAGCTCGAACAGCGCGCCGGCGTATCGGCCAGCCATACCGGAGATGATCGAACCTTCGCCTGCCACTGGGACGCTCGTTGCTATGACTTCATTCACAGGCCGGACGCCGTCGCGGGAGGCGGCGTAAACTATTGGAATCCAAGAGGGAATCCCGATCTCTGGGGACGTCGCAGAAGCCTGCGGAAACCCCCTGAAATCGAGGGCTAGCTAACACAGCGAGGATGGCGGTGCAACACGCGGGCCTGTTCGCCGCAGGGCGGGTGGACGTGCTTACCGTCGAATTTGCATCGCAGGGATACCTCGCAATGTAGCGGAGCGCCCGCTATAGCGGACGCAGGACGTAGGCATTCGTGCCGATCGATCCCCGCCGGGTCCCCAAGGTCATGCCGAAGCCGACATCGCAAGGCGACGCCGCCGCCACGGCCAAACTGCTGGTGGTATTGCTTGCCTTTGCCTGGGGCCTGAACTGGATCGCCGCGGCCTATGCATTGCGGGAAGTGAGCCCCTGGAGCCTGCGTGTCGCCGGCTCCGCAATCGGCGCCGCCACCCTGTTCGGGGCCGCAATCTTCACCGGCCACAACATGAGGGTGCCGCGCGGCGAATACATCCATGTGATGGTCGCCGGCTTCTTCAACGTCGCCGGATTTCAGATTCTCTCCGGCTTTGCACAGCTGAGCGGGGCGACGTCGCGTGCCATCATCATCACTTACTCGATGCCGATCTGGACGACGGTGCTGAGCCGCTTCGTGCTCGGCGAGCGGCTCAACGCGATCGGCTGGTTCGCGTTCGCGCTGTGCGTTTTCGGAGTGACGGTCCTGTTGTGGCCCCTGTTCGCTTCCGGGTTTCCGCCATTCGTCTTCTATTCGCTCGGCTGCGCGCTGAGCTGGACGATCGCGACCGTCTATATCAAGTGGGCCAAGGTCACGATGGAGCCGCTGGCGAACGCGGCCTGGCAATTGTTGTTCGGCCTGGTTTTCATCACCGCCGGTACGATCCTGTTCGAAGGCCATCCGCATCTCTGGCCGCTCCGGAATGAGACGATCCTGGCCGTGCTCTTCGTCGGGCTGTTCGGTGTGGGGCTGGCGCACTTCCTGTGGTGGTCGATCGTCGGACGCCTGCCGACCGTCACGGCATCACTCGGTTCGCTGCTGGTGCCGGTGATCGGCGTCACCGCGTCCACGATCGTCCTCGGCGAACGGCTGACGCTGCCCGACATCATCGGATTCGCCATGATTTTCGCCGCTGCGGCCTGCGTGCTGCTGCAGCCAAACGTGCGTCATGACGAGATGCCGGAATAAGTCGCGGCCCGTAAATTGCCAAATTATGATGCTTGACACATCATAATAGCTATATAAAACATTACATATAACGTTTTAGGCTACTAGAGCCGTTCGATTCACATGATCACTTCGGGGCAGTTGCGAGCCGCCCGGGCGCTCCTGGGCATCGACCAACGCGAAATGGCGCAGCGATGCGGGCTGTCACTGCCCACCATCCAGCGCATGGAAGCGTCGGACGGTGTGGTTCGTGGCAATGTCGACTCATTGATGAAGCTGGTCGATGCCCTTGCTGCAGGCGGGATCGAGCTGATCGGCGAAGGCACCAGCAGTACTGGCGGCGGTCGCGGCGTGCGTTTGAAGAGTGCACCGCCATGACAGTCGTGTACGCCCTTTATGGCGTGGCGGCACTCCTGGCGCTGGCGCCGATCGCAATCATTGCATCTGCTTCGCCGCGCGCCAGTAACGTCATCTATGGCGCGAGCCTGATCGCCACCCTGGCGCTGGGGGTGATGGGGGCCATCAGCCTGTCCGCACCGGCCGTGTCCACCGTGGTCTTGCCGCTCGGCCTGCCCTGGCTCGGCGCACATTTTCGAATAGACGCGCTCACCTCCTTTTTCATGATCGTCGTCAATCTCGGCGGCGCAGCTGCAAGCCTGTTCGGGCTCGGCTACGGCCGCCATGAAGAAACACCCGAGCGAATTCTGCCGTTCTATCCTGCATATCTTGCCGGGATGAATCTGGTCGTGCTGTCCGACGACGCATTCAGTTTTCTGGTCGCATGGGAGTTCATGTCGCTCACGTCCTGGGCACTGGTGATCTCCCATCATGAGGACCGCGAAAACGTACGGGCGGGCTACATCTATCTGTTGATGGCAAGCTTTGGCACTCTGGCGCTGCTGCTTGCCTTCGGCCTGCTTGCGGGCAGCGACGGCAACTACGTCTTCGATGCGATCCGCGCCTCGCATCCGAATTCCCGACTCGCCGCCCTCGTGCTGATCCTCGCGCTTGTCGGCGCCGGCTCGAAGGCCGGTGTCGTCCCGCTGCATGCATGGCTGCCGCTCGCGCATCCGGCCGCGCCCAGCCATGTCTCCGCGCTCATGAGCGGCGTGATGACCAAGGTCGCCGTCTACGGGTTCATCCGTATCGTCTTCGATCTCCTCGGCGAGCCAGATTGGTGGTGGAGCATCGTGGTCCTCACTGTTGGCGGCATTACCGCCGTGATGGGCGTGCTTTACGCCTTGATGCAGAGCGATCTCAAACGCGTGCTCGCCTACAGCACCATTGAAAACATCGGCATTATCTTTGCCGCGCTCGGACTTGCGCTGGCGTTCAAAGCCGAAGGACTTGCGCTCGCTTCGGCGTTGGCGCTCACCGCCGGACTATTTCACGTTTTCAATCATTCGCTATTCAAAAGCCTGTTGTTTTTTGGAACCGGCGCCGTGCTCAACGCCACCGGTGAGCGCGACATGGAGCGCCTCGGCGGGCTGATCCACCGCATGCCGCAAACGGCCTTCGTGTTTCTCGTTGGCAGTGTGGCGATTTCAGCGCTGCCGCCGCTCAACGGGTTCGTATCCGAATGGCTCACCTTCCAGGCCATTCTGCTCAGTCCGCAATTGCCGTCGTGGGGCTTGAAATTGCTGGTGCCGACGGTCGGTGCGCTATTGGCGCTGTCGGCCGCACTCGCGGCTGCCTGCTTCGTGCGCGCTTTCGGAATCACATTCCTGGGCCGTGCGCGCGCAAAAGCCGCCAGCCGCGCGCAGGAAACCGACAACAGTTCACTGGCGGCGATGTATGTCCTCGCGGCGCTCTGCCTGATCGCTGGCATTGTGCCGGGGTTCTTCATCGATGCCTTGAAGCCGGTGATGCAGGCGCTTCTCGGTGTCAGCATGCCACATCAGGCTGGCGTTCAATGGCTTTCAATCGTGCCGATTGCGGAAAGCCGCAGCTCCTATAACGGCTTGCTGGTTTTCATCTTCGTCGTCCTGTCGGGCTCGTTCGCCGCATTTGCGATCCATCGACTGGCATCGGACAAATTACGCCGCGGGCCGGCCTGGGATTGCGGCTATCCGGACTCACGAACATCGACGCAATACACCGCGTCGAGTTTCGCCCAGCCGATCCGGCGTGTCTTCGGCAGCACCGTATTTCGCGCGCGCGAGATCGGCGAGATGCCGCCGCCGGGATCCACCGCGCCGGCGCGCCTGACGGTCAAAATCCACGACCCGATCTGGGAGTCGCTCTATGCACCGATTTCCGATCTCGTCGCGTACACTGCGGAACGTCTCAATGTCCTGCAATTCCTCACCATCCGCCGCTATCTGAGCCTCGTCTTCGCAGCGTTGGTCATCCTGCTCCTCGTGCTGGCGATATCGCCATGATCCACGATCTCGTCTTGCAGGGGACCGAAATGTTGCTGGTGCTCCTTCTGTCGCCGCTGCTCACTGGATTTGTACGCAAGGTGAAGGCCCGGCTGCTCAGGCGGCAAGGACCGCCTTTGCTGCAGCCCTATCGCGATCTCGCGCGCCTTCTGCGCAAGGAGGTCGTGCTGGCGCACAATGCATCCTGGCTCTTCCGTGTCATTCCCTACATTGTGGTTGCAGGCACCTGGGTCGCCGCATCGCTGATACCGACGTTCCGCAGCGGCCTGATGTTTTCCTGGTCGGCCGATCTGATCGCCATCATCGCGCTGCTCGGTAGCGCGCGATTTTTCCTCGCGCTCGCCGGGCTTGATGTCGGCACATCGTTCGGCGGCATCGGTTCGAGCCGCGAAGTGATGATCGCTTCGCTGGCCGAGCCGGCGATGCTGATGATCGTCTTTACGCTCGCGCTGATTGCGGGATCGACGCAATTGTCGACCATGGCCGCGTTCATGGTCTCATCGGAAGTCGGTTTACGCGTGTCGCTAGGGCTCGGCTTGATTGCCTTGATCATGGTGGCGATTTCCGAAAACGCCCGCATTCCGGTCGACAATCCGGCCACGCATCTGGAACTGACCATGGTGCATGAGGCCATGGTGCTGGAATATTCCGGGCGGCATCTGGCGTTGATCGAACTGTCGGCGTTCCTGAAACTGCTGCTGTATGTCTCGCTGATCGGATGCCTGTTCGTGCCCTGGGGCACGGCGTCGCCGGATGCCGCGCCGCGTGAACTGCTCATCGGTGCAGCCGCCTATATCGGCAAGCTCGCCGTGGGCGGGCTCCTGCTCGCCGTGTTCGAAACATCCATCGCAAAAATGCGCGTTTTCCGGGTGCCCGAGTTTCTCGGCGCGGCCTTGATGCTGGCGTTGCTGGCAACGCTGCTGCGGTTCGTATCGAGGAGCTTTTGATGCACGGGCTTGAATTCGATGTCGCGCATCTCCTCGCCGGATCGCTGGTGCTGGTGAGCTTCCTCATGCTGTACCAGGACCGCCTCTACGCGCTGCTTAATATCTACGCGCTTCATGCGGCCGTCCTTGCGCTGTCGGTGGCCTGGCAGGCCTTCATCCAGCATGCGCCACATCTCTACCTCACCGCCGCCATCGCGCTCGGCTTCAAGGCGATCATCATTCCGGTCGCGCTGCACCGGATCATCGTGCGTCTCGGCATTCATCGTGAAATAGAGACCGTGGTGGGCGTCGGCTTGACCATGCTCGCCGGCATCGGGCTCGTGGCCTTGTCGATGGTCATCATGCTGCGGGTGACGCCGGGCGCCGACCCGCTGGCGCGCGAGGATCTCGCCTTTGCACTGTCGGTCGTCTTGATCGGGCTCTTGGTGATGGTCACGCGACGTAACGCGGTCAGTCAGGTCGTCGGCTTCATGTCGCTGGAAAATGGCCTGGTGCTCGCCGCGACCGGCGCCAAAGGAATGCCACTGGTGGTCGAGATCAGCATCGCTTTCTCTGTGCTGATTGCCTTCATCGTCATCGGCATCTTCCTGTTCCGCATCCGCGAGCGTTTTGACACCGTGGACATGCGGGCGCTCGACCGTTTCCGTGGAGAACGGCAATGATCGACGCGCTCACGGGCGTCTTGCTGATCCCTGCGGCGGCAGCGGCGCTGCTGGCGATCCTTCCCGGCTATCGGATGACCGCGCGGATCAATGTTGTGGCAGCGCTGGCGACGTTTCTCACCGCCTGCTCGCTGTTCCTGATCGAGCCCATGTCCGGGCCCTATCTGCTGGTGGACGACCTCAACAAAGTCTTCATCGTGCTCACCACGTTCGTCGCCTTCACCACCAGCGTGTTCAGCGCGAGCTACATCGGCCACGAGATCGACATTGGCCGGCTGACGCCGACCTTCGTGCGTTTCTATCACGCGATGTATCAAGTGATGATGTTCGGCATGAACCTCGCGCTGGTGGCCAACAATATCGGCCTCATGTGGGTCGCGATCGAGCTTGCCACCCTGACCACCGTGCTGATGGTCGGCATCTATCGTACGCACGAGGCGCTGGAAGCGGCGTGGAAATATTTCATTCTTGGCAGCGTCGGCATTGCGCTCGCGCTGTTCGGCACCATCCTGGTCTACATGGCGGCTCGGCCTGTGATCGGTGAAGGCCTCGACGCCATGGTGTGGACCATATTGGTTACCCGCGCGTCACAATTCGACCCGGCACTACTCAACGTCGCCTTCGTGTTCCTGCTGCTTGGCTATGGCACGAAGGTGGGGCTTGCGCCCCTGCACGCCTGGCTGCCCGACGCCCACGCCGAAGGCCCGACGCCAATCTCTGCCGTGCTCTCCGGCCTGCTCCTGAATGTCGCACTCTATGCGCTGCTGCGCTTCAAAATGCTGCTCGCGCTCAATCCAGCCGCGATCGCGCCGGGCCCACTGATGGTGACGCTGGGGCTTATCTCGGCGCTGTTTGCAGCCTTCATGCTGTACCGCCGCCGCGACATCAAGCGCATGTTCGCTTACTCGTCGATCGAACACATGGGCATCATCGTGTTTGCCTTCGGCATGGGCGGTACGCTCGCGAACTTCGCCGGCCTGTTGCACATGACAATGCATTCGCTGACCAAGTCGGCGATATTCTTTGCAGTCGGCCATATCGCGCAGGTCAAGGGCACCCAGAAGATCGCCGACATGGGCGGGCTGACGGTGACGCATCCTGTGCTCGGCTGGGGCCTCGTGCTCGGCGTGGTGGCAATCGCGGGCCTGCCGCCGCTCGGCATCTTCATGAGCGAATTCCTGGTCGTGAGCTCGACCTTCGCGCGCGAGCCGTGGCTGGCAACGTTGCTCGTTCTGGCTATCCTGATTGCACTCGGCGGCCTGTTCCTACGCCTCAACACCGTTGCCTTCGGCGAGCCGCGCGGGCCGGCCGCGCCGGCGGAAGCATCCTACGTGCCGATGTTCGCGCACCTGGCGCTGGTGTTCACGGCCGGCATCTATCTGCCGCCGGCGTTGGTCACCGGATTTGAAAATGTCGCAAGGTTATTGGGATAACGCCATGGCCTTGCTCGGTAAATTCACGCGCCGCAAGACACACGAGGGGCACCGGCCCTGGCCGCGCGCCGATGTTGCCGACGAGGGCTGGCAGCAGGCGATCGAGGCGCTCGCCGGCGGTCAATGCACGCTGTTCGGCCTGTGGGGCGATACCCCACAGGTGCAGATGGCCTTGCTGGATGAGACGACGGGCCAGGTCGTCGTGCTGAGCTATACCTGCAAAGCGGGAAAATATCCGAGCGTGGCCGTGCGCCATCCGCCCGCGATCAGATTCGAACGCGCGATCCACGATCTGTTCGGGTTGCAGGCAATCGGCTCGCCCGACACGCGGACATGGCTCGACCTCGGCTTCTGGGGCGTCACGCAACCGCTTGGCAAGAGCCGGCCAGCGAAGAAACCGGAGCCGTACGAATTCCTGCCGGTGGAGGGCGACGGCCTGCATCAGATCGCGGTTGGACCGGTCCACGCAGGCATTATCGAGCCGGGTCATTTCCGCTTCACCGCCAACGGCGAGCATGTGGTGCGGCTAGAGCAGCGCCTCGGCTGGGCGCACAAGGGCATCGAGTCTTTAATGGATGGGGCGACGCTCGATGAGGCAGCCAAGCTTGCTTCGCGGACGTCCGGCGACAGCACTGTCGCCTATGCATTCGCTTTCGCGCAGGCGACGGAAGCGGCTCTGCAGGTGAAGCCGCCGCCGCGCGCGATCTATCTGCGTGCCCTGATGGCGGAGCTGGAGCGGCTCGCAAATCATTTCGGCGACGTCGGCGCGATCTGCAACGACGCATCGTTTTCCCTCATGCATGCGCAATGCGGAATTCTGCGCGAGCGCACGTTGCGCGCGGCCGGAGCTTCGTTCGGGCACCGACTGATGATGGATGCCATCGTGCCGGGCGGTGTCGCGTGCGATATCGCAGCCGAGGGAATTATGCAGGTCGAGGCATTGCTCGCCGAAGTGCGTCGTGTCTTTCCGCGCTTGATCGAACTTTACGACTATACAGCGTCATTGCAGGATCGCACCGTCACCACTGGCATCGTGAAACCGGAATACGCCCGGCAATTCGGCGCCGGCGGCTTTGTCGGCCGCGCTTCGGGCCGAGCCTTCGATGCACGGCGGGCCTTCGCCTACCCGCCTTATGATAAACTATCCTTCGACGTGCCGGTCCTCGATGCCGGCGACGTCAACGCACGGGTTTGGATTCGTATTCGCGAGATCGAACAGAGCCTGTCGCTGATCGAGCAGATTCTGGGTGCCCTGCCGACGGGCGCACTCACAACGCCGCTGGGCAAGGGCAAGGCTTGCGAAGGTCTAGGCATTGTTGAGGCGTTTCGCGGCGACGTGCTGGTGTGGCTGCGGCTCGACGGCAAAGGCCGCGTAGCGCGCTGTCATTTGCGCGACGCCTCATGGTTCCAGTGGCCGCTGTTGGAAACTGCAATCGAGGGCAACATCGTCGCCGACTTTCCGCTCTGCAATAAATCGTTCAACTGCTCGTATTCCGGACACGACCTGTAAATGCGCAAGACGCTGATCGAAAATCTTACGCAAGGGCCGCTCACCGAGCCGGCACCCACACCCGACGAGGCCGGACTCGCCGAGCTTGCGAAGCGAGTTGACCGCCTTGCGCGCGCCAAGCTCGGCCGCTCGCTCTCTATCCGCCAGGTTGACGCCGGCTCATGCAATGGCTGCGAGCTCGAAATCCACGCGCTCAACAACGCGTTCTATGACCTGGAGCGTCTTGGCCTGCGCTTTGTCGCGTCGCCGCGACATGCGGACCTGCTCATGGTTACCGGCCCGGTGACGAAAAGCATGCGCGAAGCGCTCAAGCGTACGTACGACGCCACGCCCGATCCAAAATGGGTGATCGCCGTAGGCGCCTGCGCAGCCGACGGCGGAATTTTTGCCGGCAGCTATGCGGTTGAAGGCGGTGTGAAGGATGTCATCCCGGTCGATTTGCATATCCGCGGATGTCCGCCATCGCCGACAGAGCTCTTGAAGGGATTGGTGGCATTGCTCCAGGCAGCGAGTGGCCCCCTGCGCTAGTTGGTACTGTCGCGCCGTCCTTTGCGGTCAGGAGAAGCCCTGCGGATCGACATCCACCTCGAGACGCACGTTGCCGCGCGGCTTGGGCGCACGGCCAAGCCATTCGCGCAAATAGGCCGATAGATCGAAGGCCCGTGGCGACTTCACCAACACCCGGAAACGATGGCGGCCGCGCACCACCGCAATCGGCGCTTCAGCGGGGCCGAGCACGCGAACTTGCTCATCCTTTGGCGCGGCACCAGCGAGCGTACGCCCATACGCTTCCGCGGCGTGTCTCTCGTTCGCTGTGATGACGAGGCTCGCGAGCCGACCAAACGGCGGATAGCCCGTGCGCTCGCGTTGCTCTATCTCATTGGTGTAGAAGGCCTCACGGTCGCCGGAGATCAGCGCCCGTATCACCGGGTGTTCAGGCTGGTGCGTCTGCAGATAGCCGAGGCCACGCCCCTCCTCGCGACCGGCGCGACCGACAACCTGGTGCAGCAACTGGAATGTGCGTTCTGCCGCACGTGGATCACCGTTGCCCAGGCTGAGATCGGCATCGACAATGCCGACCAAATTCAGTTTTGGAAAATGATGCCCCTTGGCAACGAGTTGTGTGCCGATGATGAGATCGAAGCGTCCTGCCGCCACGTCGTCCAGCTCTTGCCGCAGGCGCTCGACCGACTCCACCAGATCGCTCGACAGTACAAGAGTCCGCGCTTGCGGAAACAGTTCGGCCGCCTCCTGTTCGAGACGCTCCACGCCGGGGCCGACAGCCGCAAAGCTTTCGGTCGCGTGACAATTCGGACATTCCGCCGGCGGCGGCATGTTGAACCCGCAATGATGGCAGACCAGCCGACGCTTGAACCGGTGATCGACCAGCCAGGCATCGCAATTCGGACATTGCAGCCGGAATCCGCAGGCCCTGCACAACGTGAGAGGCGCATAACCGCGGCGATTGAGAAATAGCAGCGCCTGCTCACCGCGGGTGAGCGACACCGCAACCGCTTCGGCAAGCCGCGGCGAGATAAAGCGGCCGCGCGGCGGTCCCTCGCGGCGCATATCGATCGGCTCGATCGACGGCAAATGCGCGCCACCGAAGCGCTCCGGCAGATGCACATGACGGTAGCGTCCGCGGCGCGCGTTGACTTCCGATTCGACCGAAGGCGTCGCAGAAGCGAGAACCACCGGAATTTTCGCGATCGACCCACGTACCACAGCCATGTCGCGGGCGTGGTAGTGCGCGCCGTCTTCCTGCTTGTAGGCCTGATCGTGCTCTTCATCGACCACGATGAGGCCGAGGTCGGCGTAAGGCAGGAACAGCGCCGACCGCGCGCCGACAATCACCGGCACCTCATTGGCTGCGATCGCCGCCCACGTGCGCGCGCGTTTGCGCGGTGAAAGCTGCGAATGCCACTCCGCCGGCCGGGTGCCGAAACGGCTGGAAAAGCGGTCGAGAAATTGCGCCGTGAGCGCAATTTCCGGCATCAGGATCAAGGTCTGCCGTTTCAGCCGGATGTTTTCGGCAACGGCCTCGAAGTAGACTTCCGTTTTGCCGGAGCCGGTGACCCCATCCAGCAATGTAACCGTGTAGCCTCCTTGCGTGACTGTCGTCCGCAATGTGTCGGCAGCTGCGAGTTGGCCCAAAGAAAATTCCGGCTTGCGGAAGTCGGGGTCGGGTTGCGACATCACCGGTTCCGGCGGCAGCACGACCGTCTCCAGTGTGCCTTCGTCGATCAATCCGTCGATCACCCCGGCGCTGACACCCGCTTCGTGCGTGGCCTCACTCTTGGAGCGCACGAGCCCATCGGCAAATAGGCCGAGCGCACGTGCGCGCGCAGCGGTCATGCGCGTGGGTGGAGGTCCGGCGAGCCGGACACCGACGCGCTCGCGCGCAGGGCCCAGATGTTCGCCCATGCGCAGTGCCATGCGCAACACCATGCCGCGCGAGGCCAGCGTGTAACCGGAAACCCAGTCGATGAACTGCCGGATCTCGGGCTTTAGCGGTGGCACGTCGTGCTTGCCGACCACGTCCTTCATTCGATTGTGCAGGCGCGGATTGGGGTTTGGGTTGTCGGCCCAGACCACGCCGGTCGTTTCGCCACGCGCGCCCAACGGCACGGTCACCACGTCGCCGGGCGCGACGTCGAGCCCGGCCGGCACGCGGTAGGAATAAGTCTGGTCCAGCGCCACCGGCACCAAAACATCGACAACACGTGTAGTCATGGGCACATTTGCTCGCGCACGATCTTGTCCGAAAACCGGTTCCCGCTTTTCGGGATCATGCGCTAGGTCTCGCCGATTCCGCGCCCTTAAGGAAGGGTGAAGAAAGCGGTGCCACTCTGCGGGCCATGAGCGAATTCGCCGCCAGCCCCGATGTTACCGCCGAAATAAGCCGCTGGCTCGGCTACCTTGGCGCTGAGCGACGGATGTCGGCAAAGACACTTGATGCCTACCGCCGCGACGTGTCGCAATTCCTCGCTTTTCTCGCAGGCCATCTCGGTGGCGCGCCAACCCTCAAGCAACTGGCTCGGCTGGTTCCGGCCGATGTACGCGCCTTCATGGCGGCGCGACGCAGTGATGGGTCCGGCAACCGCTCTTTGATGCGCACGCTCGCCGGCTGCCGTTCGTTTGCGCGTTTTCTGGAGCGAAACGGCAAAGGCAAAGTCGCGGCGCTCACCGCCGTGAGTACTCCGAAACTGCCGAGGACCTTGCCAAAACCGCTGGCTGCTTCCGCCGCTGTACAGATCACCGACCCCGAAATGCGCGAAGGCGAAACGCGCGCGCCGTGGATCATCGCGCGGGACGCAGCGGTGCTCGCATTGCTCTATGGATCGGGACTTCGTATTTCGGAAGCACTTGGCTTGAAGCGCAAAGATTTTGCCGCCAACGCCGATGCCCTCATTGTGCTCGGCAAAGGCAACAAGACGCGCATGGTGCCGCTGCTTCCGCAGGTCGCCAAATTGATCGCCGATTACATTACCCTTTGCCCGTCGGAGCTCCCGCACGAAGGCCCATTATTTATCGGCACGCGTGGGGGCAGCCTCTCACCCCGCGTCATACAACTGGCCATGGCGCTATTGCGCGGTGCGCTTGGTCTTCCCGACAGCGCAACACCACATGCATTGCGCCATTCCTTCGCGACCCATTTACTGGCGCGCGGTGGTGACCTGCGCTCTATCCAGGAGTTGCTGGGGCACGCGTCGCTTTCGACCACACAGATTTACACGGCTGTCGATTCCGAGCGATTGCTGGAAGTCTATGCGAGCGCGCATCCGCGCGCTTAGCTCACCCTCTTGCACTCAACCGCCTTTCCGATCATCGTTGCGCCTCCGTAGCCGGAGGGGGCCGAGGACGATGAGCGCACACGAAAATCTCGAACACGCCGAGCACGCCGAACACGCAGCGCATTCCAACAAGAAAATTGCGCTGCTGATCGCAGTCCTGGCGCTGTTCCTCGCGTTCTCTGAAACACTGGGCAAGAGCTCACAGACCTCTGCCATCACTTATAATGTCGCGGCCAGCGATCTGTGGTCGTTCTTTCAGGCCAAGACCATTCGTATGACGGTGCTGACAACGGCAGCCGAGCAAGTTCAGATCGAGGCTGACCGTACAACGGACGCAGACGCCAAGGCGCGATTGCTCAAGGCGATTGACGGCTGGAAGAAGACTGCAGCGCGTTACAATGACGAGCCGGAAACCAAAGAGGGTCGCAAGCAACTGGCTGAACGCGCGAAGGAGGCCGAGGAAAAGCGGGAGCACGCGCTGGCGCGTTATCATCAATACGAATTCGCCTCGGCCGCATTCCAGATCGGCATCGTGCTGGCTTCGGCGGAGGTGATCACAGGCATTGCCGCGCTTGGATGGTTGTCCGGTCTTCTTGGTTTCAGTGGACTTGGCTTCATGGCCCTCGGCTTATGGGCGCCACACGCCCTGCATTTGGGCTGAATCCCCCTGGCCGATCGCTTGAAAGACGACTAAAGCTCACCGCCACGATAGGCGCGGCGGCGCAGCCGCATGAAGAGACGCAGGAAGCGTCCGGCGCGCTGCGGCTTCAATAGCCACGCCAACCGCTTGATCCGCTGGCGAAACGGCTCGGTCATCTCGTGCGACCATCCGCGCAGCCAGATGAACCAGTCGTACATGCGGTGGAACCAGGGTATCTGCAGCAACTTGCTACGTGTGACATCAAACACGAATGCGGTTACGCCGACGCCAAGAAATTTTGCAAACAACAACGCAACGATGACGCCCAGCCAGCCCTGCGTCGCGATGACATAAACCTCGAAGAATTTCAGGGGCAGCAAGACAACAACGAGCGGCACAATGAAAACCACAAGCGCCGCATAAGGCGGCAGCCGCTCAATCAGGGCCGCCAATCGCACTTTGACCCTGCCCCAGGGAACGAGATTCACCACGCGCGCGATGACGGGCTCAAGATGATCCCAAAGCCAGGCTTCGATCAGGAACAGCAGCGCGAGAAGGACCCACAGGGGGCGAAGAATTTGGCGGCTCATGCAACAATAAGTAATAGCGCCGTGCGACGACCGCAAATAAGGCGAAATAGCCGCGAATTCATGAGGCTACGTTCGCACTCTGCCGCCATCCACATTCAGCGTCTGGCCGGTAATAAACGCAGCGTCATCGCTGGTGAGGAACGACACGGCACCGACCAGATCGTCCGGCACCTCAACGCGCTTGATCGCCTGCATTTGGGCCACCGCATTGAACTCGTCGTCCATCGTCTTGAAACCCGGCCGTGGAGAGCGCACCAGTGTGCCCGGCGAGCGGGTGAGCCCCGGTGCGATCGCGTTGACGGTGATGCCGTCGCCGGCGAGATCGCTGGCGAGTGCGCGGGTAAAGCCCACGATGCCGCCTTTGCTCGCGACATAGTGCGCAAAGCCCGTCACCACCGAACCGAGCGTGCTCGAGGCCATGTTGACGATGCGGCCCCATTTGCGCGCGCGCATGCCCGGCACGAAGGCCGCGCTCACCAGGAACGTGCTATCGAGATTGGTCGACAACACCTTGCGCCAATCGGCAAACGTCATTTCGGGAAAATTCTTTTGCGGGAAGATGCCGGCACAATTGACGACAATATCGACGTGGCTGAATTTTGCATTGACCTGCTTGGCCATGGCGGCAACGGATTCTTCCGAAGAAACGTCGCACTTGACGTAGATGGCTTGCCGGCCAGCGGCCTCGACCAGCTTCACGGTCGCGGCGCCATCAACGAGATCGACGACTGCGACATTGACGCCGTCCTCGGCGAGACGTGTGGCAAATGCCTGCCCAATGCCATTGGCGCCACCCGTGATAACGGCGACTTTGTCCTTGTGGCCTTTGGCCATTGCTACTCTCCCTTGAACGCTGCCGGCGCACCGACCCGCGCATCATCATGGATTGTCGGGTCAAGGCCGGCAATGGCACGGTGCGTGTAGCAGGGCGTTGCTACAGCTACATATGAATTGCGCGCTTTGCGACCGCCATGGCCGCTTCCTTGACCGCCTCGGACAATGTCGGGTGCGCGTGACATGTGCGGGCAATGTCCTCGGCCGACGCGCCGAACTCCATAGCAATGGCGGCCTCGGCGATCATGTTGCCGGCGTCGGCGCAGATCAGCTGCACGCCGAGGACGCGATCGGTTTTTGCGTCCGCAAGAATCTTCACGAAACCATCCGTGGTGAGGTTCACCTTGGCGCGGCCATTGGCGGTGAAGGGAAACTTTCCGACGTTATAGGTCACGCCGGCGGCCTTCAGATCGTCCTCGGATTTTCCGACGGTCGCGATCTCCGGATAGGTGTAAACGACATTCGGAATGGCGTCGTAATTAACGTGGCCGGCTTCCCCGACCAGAATTTCGGCAACCGCCACGCCCTCATCCTCGGCCTTATGCGCCAGCATTGGGCCGGCGATCACATCGCCAATGGCCCAGATGCCGGGAACGCTCGTTGCATAATAGTGATCGACAACAACGCGGCCCCGCTCATCGAGCTTCACGCCGGCCTCCTTGAGGCCCAGCCCTTCCGTGAAAGGCACGCGGCCGATAGCAACCAGCACGATATCGGCCTCGATGGTTTCCGCCGCGCCACCTTTGGCCGGCTCGATGCTTGCTTTCAACCGCTTGCCGGATGAATCAACCGCCGTCACTTTCGACGACAATTTGAACGTCATGCCCTGCTTTTCGAACAGACGCTGCGCCTGACGGCGAACTTCGCCATCCGTGCCGGGCAATACACCATCGAGGAATTCGACGACCGTCACTTGCGCGCCAAGCCTTCGCCACACGGAACCCAGTTCAAGGCCGATCACGCCGGCGCCAACGACGAGCAAATGCTTCGGAACCTCGGGCAGCGACAGGGCGCCCGTGGAGGAAACAATGCGTTTCTCGTCGATCTCGATCCCCTTCAGGCGCGCGACATCGGAGCCAGTGGCGACGACTATGGATTTGGCTTCCAGTGTCTGCGTTTTCCCGTCGGCACCCTTCACCTCGACTTTTCCGGGCGCGGCAATCCGCCCGGCCCCATGAAATGTGTCGACCTTGTTTTTCTTGAGCAGGAACTCGACGCCCTTGACGTTGCCGTCGACACCTTCGTCCTTGAACGCCATCATGGCCTTCAAGTCGAGCTTGGGCGAGGATACGCCGATGCCCATTTTGCTGAATGTGTGGCCGGCCTCCTCGAACAGTTCGGATGCGTGCAGCAGTGCTTTCGACGGTATGCAGCCGATATTCAGGCAGGTCCCGCCGAAGGTGGCGCGCTTCTCGACCACCGCGGTTTTCAGGCCGAGCTGCGCCGCACGGATGGCGCAAACATAACCGCCAGGGCCGGTGCCGATGACAATGAGGTCGTAGGCCATCAATGTACTCCGCACTCTCAATTGTCATGGCCAGGCTCGTCCCGGCCATCCACGTCTATTCAGAAAGTAAGACGTGGATGCCCGGCACAAGGCCGGGCATGACGAAGAAAACTTATAGGTCGAGCACGACCCGCGCCGGATCCTCGAGGCCTTCTTTCACCCGCACCAGGAAGGTGACCGCCTCGCGGCCGTCGACAATGCGGTGATCGTAGGAGAGCGCCAGGTACATCATCGGCCGCGCCTCGATCTTGCCGGCAATAACGACCGGCCGCTCCTGGATCTTGTGCATACCGAGAATGCCGGACTGCGGCGCATTGAGGATCGGCGTCGACATCAATGAACCGTACACGCCGCCATTCGAGATGGTGAACGTGCCGCCCTGCATGTCCTCGATCTTGAGCGCGCCGTCGCGCGCGCGCCGGCCAAATTCGGAAATTGTCTTTTCGATCTGCGCAAGCGACATCGTATCGGCGTCGCGCACCACCGGCACCACGAGCCCCTTCTCGGTGCCGACGGCAACGCCAATGTGATAGTAGTTCTTGTAGACGATATCGGTGCCGTCGATCTCGGCGTTGACGGCAGGAATTTCCTTCAACGCCTGAATGCAGGCGCGCACAAAGAAGCCCATGAAGCCAAGCTTCACGCCGTGCTTCTTTTCGAACAGATCCTTGTACTGATTGCGCATCTGCATCACCGCGCTCATGTCGACCTCATTGAAGGTCGTGAGCATTGCGGCTGTGTTCTGCGCGTCTTTCAGACGGCGTGCGATGGTCTGGCGCAGCCGCGTCATGTGCACGCGTTCCTCGCGCGCCGCATCGTCTGCCGGCGATGGCGCGCGCATCTGCACCGGTGCGGCAACCGGCGTCGGGGTTGCCGCCGCGCGTTCGATGGCCGCGATCATGTCGCCCTTGGTGACTTGCCCGTGCATGCCGCTGCCCGCGACTTTTGACGGATCGACGCCGCTTTCCGCTGCCATCTTGCGGACCGATGGTGGCATCGGCATCTCGGTCGACCTGCCCGGGGCGGCTGGTGCGGGCTTTGGTTGCTCGGCAGGCTTTTGCGGTGCTGGAGCCGCCTTTGGCGCCGCGCCGGCGCCTTCCTTGATTTGTCCGAGCAACGCTCCGACGGCGACGGTGTCGCCATCCTTCACGGCAATGTCGGAGAGCACACCGGCGGCCGGCGCAGGCACTTCCAGCGTAACCTTGTCCGTTTCAAGCTCGACCAGCGGCTCGTCCACCGCCACCGCATCGCCCGGCCGCTTGAACCATTTGCCGACGGTCGCTTCGGTGACGGAACTCGCCGAGAGTGGGCACGCGGATGTCAGCCATGACGTCTCTCTTACCTCTCATTTGTCATGCCCGGCCTTGTGCCGGGCATCTCGCTTAGGGGGCCGCGGCCGTGCGTCCCCGATCGGGATGGCCGGGACAAGCCCGGCCATGACAGTCCATCGAATTTATCCCAACGCCTCATCGAGAAATTGCTTGAGCTGCGCCAGGTGTTTCGACATCTGCCCAACCGCGGTCGAGGCTGATGCGGGACGCCCCGCATAGCGCATGGTGCGATGTTTCGCGGCAATCTGATTGAGGATCCATTGCAGGAACACATCGACGAAAAACCATGCGCCCATATTGCGCGGCTCTTCCTGGCACCACACCATTTCCGCCTGCTTGAAGCGGGAAAGCTCGGTCACCAGCGCCTTGGTCGGGAACGGATAGAGCTGCTCGATGCGGAGCAAATAGATGTCATCGATGCCCCGCCTTTCTCGCTCATCATAAAGATCATAGTAGACTTTGCCCGAGCACATCACGACGCGACGAATCTTTTCATCAGCGACGAGTTTGATTTTCTCGTTGGGCAGCAGTTGCGCGTCATCCCATAAGAGACGGTGGAACGACGTGCCGATGGTGAGTTCATCGAGCCGCGACACCGCGCGCTTGTGGCGCAGCAGGCTCTTCGGCGTCATCAGGATCAGCGGCTTGCGGATCTCGCGTTTGAGCTGACGGCGCAATGCATGGAAGTAATTCGCCGGCGTCGTCAGGTTGGCCACCTGCATGTTGTCTTCGGCGCACATCTGCAGAAAGCGCTCGAGCCGCGCCGAGGAATGCTCGGGGCCCTGCCCTTCGTAGCCATGCGGCAACAGACAGACCAGTCCCGACATACGCAGCCATTTGCGCTCACCGGATGAAATGAACTGGTCGAACACGACCTGCGCGCCGTTGGCGAAATCGCCGAATTGCGCTTCCCACAAGGTCAGGGCATTCGGCTCTGCAGTGGAATAGCCATATTCGAAGCCGAGCACGGCCTCTTCCGACAGGCTTGAATTGAGCACTTCAAAGCGTGCCTGCCCCTCACCGAGATGGTTGAAGGGGGTGTGACGTTCTTCGGTGTTCTGATCGAACAGAACGGAATGGCGCTGCGAGAAAGTGCCACGCTCGCTGTCCTGACCCGACAGACGGACGGGATGGCCTTCCTGCAGCAGTGAGCAGAAGGCAAGCGCCTCGGCCGTCGCCCAATCGATCCCCTCGCCGGTCTCGATCGCCTTGGCGCGATTATCGAGGAAACGCTGGATCGTCTTATGGACCTGGAAATCTGGCGGAACCACCGTGATCTTCTTGCCGATCGCGCGCAGCGCTTCGACCGCGACGCCGGTATTGCCGCGGCGCGGGTCCTCGACCTCGCGCGCCGCCTTCAGGCCGGCCCAGCGGCCGTCGAGCCAGTCGGCCTTGTTCGGCTTGTAGCCTTGCGCCGCCTCGAATTCGGCATCGAGGCGCGTGCGCCAGTCAGCGCGCATCTTGGCGACCTCGCCCTCGGTGACGACACCCTCGCCGATCAATTTCTTGCTGTAGATTTCCAGCACGCTCGGATGCGCGCGGATCTTCTTGTACATCAGCGGTTGCGTGAACGACGGTTCGTCGCCTTCGTTGTGACCGAAGCGCCGGTAGCAGAACATGTCGATGACGACCGGCTGCTGGAATTTCATGCGGTACTCGGTCGCGACTTTCGCCGCAAACACCACCGCTTCCGGATCGTCGCCGTTCACGTGAAATATCAGCGCCTCGATCATCTTGGCGACGTCGGACGGATAAGGCGATGAGCGCGAGTAGCGCGGGTAAGTCGTGAAGCCGATCTGGTTGTTGACGATGAAATGAATGCTGCCGCCGGTGCGATAGCCTTTCAGGCCCGACAGGCCGAAGCATTCCGCCACCACACCCTGGCCGGCGAAAGCGGCATCGCCGTGCATGAGCAGCGGCATGACCATCGTGCGCTCGTCGGGCTTCGCATGGTGTTGATCCTGCTTGGCGCGCACTTTGCCGAGCGTGACAGGGTCGACGATTTCCAGATGCGACGGGTTCGGCGTCAGCGAGAGATGCACCTTGTTGTTGTCGAACTCCCGGTCCGACGACGCGCCCAGGTGATACTTCACGTCGCCGGAGCCTTCGATCTCGTCCGGGGTTGCCGAGCCGCCCTTGAATTCGTGGAACAGCGCGCGGTGCGGCTTGCCCATCACCTGCGTGAGCACGTTCAAGCGGCCGCGATGCGGCATGCCGATGCAAATTTCTTCCACGCCGAGATTGCCGCCACGCTTGATAATCTGCTCGAGCGCCGGGATCAGAGATTCGGCGCCATCGAGGCCGAAGCGCTTGGTGCCCGTAAACTTCACGTCGCAGAAATTCTCGAAACCTTCTGACTCGACTATTTTGTTGAGGATCGCGCGTTTGCCTTCGCGCGTGAAGGTGATCTCCTTATCGCGTCCCTCGATGCGTTCCTGGATCCAGCTTTTCTGCGCGGCGTTGGAGATGTGCATGAACTCGACGCCGAGCGTCTGGCAATACGTGCGGCGCAGGATCGTTACGATCTCGCGCATGGACGCAAATTCGAGCCCGAGCACCTTGTCCAGGAAGATCTTGCGATCGAGATCGGCTTCCGTGAAGCCGTAAGACCGCGGATCGAGTTCTTCTTCGTTTTTCTCCGGCTCAAGCGCGAGCGGGTCGAGCTTGGCATGGAAGTGGCCGCGAATGCGGTAGGCGCGGATCAGCATCAGCGCGTGGATGGAATCGCGCGTCGCCTGCATCACGTCGGCGGAAGAAAGCTCGACGCCTTTGGCCTGCGCGGCCGCAGAAATTTTTCCGCTGATTTTCTTTTCGGTCTCCGCCCATTGGCCGTCGAGCGCGGACACCAGATCGCCGCTCGGCCGCACCGGCCAGTTCGGTGTCTTCCAGGAGGCGCCGCGCGCGCTTTTAATAACGTCCGATTTCTCGTCCTTCAGGCTCTGGAAAAACGCTCGCCACTCAGCGTCGACCGCTGCTGGGTCGGCCTCGTATTTGGCGTAGAGGTCTTCGATGTAGGCAGCGTTGCCGCCGTAGAGGAATGAAGTGTGGGCAAAGATGGCGTTGGCGTCCTGGCGGGACATGGCGGTCTAATTCCTTGCGCGGCCTGAAAAATCCACGCGTTACCGGTCGCAATGGCCCGAAGAGCCCGCGACCAGCCGGTTTCGCTGTTTTAACTCTATTTATGACGACTGTAAGTCTACGAAAGGCCAAGCACTGAATCAGGATTTCAGTACTTCCACCAGCGTCTTCCCGATTCGGGCCGGGGACGGTGATACCTTAATTCCCGCAGATTCCATTGCCGCAATTTTGGACTCGGCGTCGCCTTTGCCGCCGGAGATGATTGCGCCCGCGTGGCCCATGCGCCGGCCCGGCGGCGCGGTGCGGCCCGCAATAAATCCGACCATGGGCTTCTTGCGGCCGCGCTTGGCCTCGTCTTTCAGAAACTGCGCTGCATCCTCTTCGGCCGAGCCGCCAATCTCACCGATCATGACGATCGAACTCGGTCTTCGGGTCAGCCAGGAACATCTCCAACACTGCAATGAACTCGGTGCCCTTGACCGGATCGCCGCCGATGCCGACCGCGGTCGTCTGACCGAGATTTTCGCGACTGGTCTGGAACACCGCCTCATAAGTCAAAGTGCCAGAGCGCGAGACAATGCCGACCTTGCCCGGCTTGAAAATATTGCCCGGCATGATGCCGATCTTGCATTCGCCCGCTGTCATCACGCCCGGACAGTTCGGGCCGATCAGCCGCGACTTCGAGCCTGAGAGCGAACGCTTGACCTTGACCATGTCCATCACCGGAATGCCTTCGGTGATGCAGACGATCAATGGAATCTCGGCCTGGATTGCCTCACAGATCGCATCTCCTGCGCCAGCCGGCGGGACGTAAATCACGCTGGCGTCGCAGCGGGTTTTTTCCTTCGCCTCGGCGACCGTGTCGAACACCGGCAGATCAAGATGTGTCGAGCCACCTTTGCCCGGCGAGGTGCCGCCCACCATCTTGGTCCCGTACTTGATGGCCTGCTCGGAATGAAACGTACCATTCTTGCCGGTGAAGCCCTGGCAGATGACTTTTGTATTCTTGTCGATGAGGACGGCCATTACGCGGCACCCTTCACGGCTTTGACAATTTTCTGCGCGGCATCGTCAAGATCATCACCCGAGGTGACGTTAAGGCCCGACTCTTTGATGATCTTCTTCCCGAGATCGACGTTAGTGCCCTCAAGCCGCACGACCAGCGGCACCTTCAAGCCGACTTCCTTTACCGCGGCGACCACGCCCTCGGCGATCACGTCGCACTTCATGATGCCGCCGAAGATGTTGACCAGGATGCCTTTCACGTTCGGATCGGAGGTGATGATCTTGAACGCGGCGGCGACCTTCTCCTTGGTGGCGCTGCCGCCGACATCGAGGAAGTTCGCCGGCGTCATGCCGTAGAGCTTGATGATGTCCATGCTCGCCATAGCGAGACCAGCACCGTTGACCATGCAGCCAATCGACCCGTCGAGTGCGATATAGTTGAGGTCGAATTTGGAAGCCTCGACCTCTTTCTCGTCTTCTTCGGTGAGATCGCGCAGCGCGACAATGTCGGGGTGGCGGTAGAGCGCGTTGCCATCGAAACCGACCTTGGCGTCGAGGCAGATGATTTTGTTGTCCTTGGTCACGACCAGCGGATTGATCTCGAGCAGGCTCATGTCCTTGGTCGTGAAGGCGCTATAGAGCTTGGGCAGGATTGCTTCGATCTGCTTGGCAAGATCCCCCGTCAGCTTGAGCGTCTGCGCCACGCGGCGGCCATGATGCGGCATGATGCCGGTAGCCGGATCGACCGAGAAGGTCAGGATTTTTTCCGGCGTCTTGTGCGCGACTTCCTCGATATCCATGCCGCCTTCCGTAGAGACCACGAAGGCAACACGCGACGTTTCGCGGTCGATCAACGCCGACAGATAGAACTCGCGATCGATTGCCGAGCCTTCTTCGATATAGAGCCGGTTGACCTTCTTGCCGTGCGGACCAGTCTGATGCGTGACCAGAGTTGAGCCGAGGATGCGCGTGGACTCCTTCTTCACGTCATCGATGGATTTCACCACCTTGACGCCGCCGGCTTTGCCGCGTCCGCCGGCGTGGATCTGGGCTTTCACCACCCAGACCGGGCCGCCCAGCTCCTGCGCGCCCTTGACCGCCTCGTCGACGTTGAAGGCCGGGACGCCGCGCGGCACCGGTACGCCAAATTCGCGCAGTACAGCTTTTGCCTGATACTCGTGGATGTTCATGACATGCTCCCGGCCACCTGGGCCGGCTTGTTTCTAGTTGTCGAGATTGGGGGCGATCTTCTTGCAGGCCTCGATCAGGCCCTGCACCGAAGCGGCGGATTTCTCGAAGGCCGCGCGTTCGCTGCCATTGAGATCGACTTCGACAATTCGCTCGACGCCCTTGGCACCGATCACCACCGGCACGCCGACATAGATATCTTTCTGGCCGTACTCACCGTTAAGCCAGGCCGCGCAGGGCAGCACGCGCTTTTTGTCGAGCAGATAGCTTTCCGCCATTGCAATTGCGGATGCTGCCGGCGCGTAGAAGGCCGAGCCTGTCTTGAGCAGGTTGACGATTTCAGCGCCGCCATTGGCGGTGCGTTTCACGATTTCGTCGATGCGCGCCTGCGTGGTCCAGCCCATCTTCACCAGATCCGGCACCGGAATGCCGGCAACCGCCGAATAGCGCGTGAGCGGCACCATGGTGTCGCCGTGGCCACCGAGCACGAAGGCCGTGACGTCTTCCACCGACACATGGAATTCGTCAGCAAGGAAGTAACGGAAGCGCGCCGAGTCAAGCACGCCCGCCATGCCGACAACTTTCTGCTGCGGAAGCCCGCAGCTCTTCTGTAAGGCCCACACCATCGCGTCGAGCGGATTGGTAATGCAGATGACGAATGCATTGGGCGCATATTTCTTGATGCCGGCTCCGACCTGACCCATCACCTTGAGGTTGATGTCGAGCAGATCATCGCGGCTCATGCCGGGCTTGCGCGGCACGCCGGCGGTGACGATGCAGACGTCGGCGCCTTCAATCGCATCGTATGAATTGGTGCCGGTGAATTTGGCGTCGAAATCATTGACCGGCGAGGACTGCGCGATATCGAGCGCCTTACCTTGCGGGGTGCCCTCCATGACGTCGAACATCACGACGTCGCCGAGTTTCTTGAGGCCAATGAGATGGGCCAGCGTGCCGCCGATCTGGCCGGCGCCGATCAACGCAATCTTGTTACGCGCCATGATGGAAAAACTCTCGAATTGGTGCTGCCGCGGAGCGCGGCGGAGTGCTGGTTAACCGGTTAGGTCTAACCCGACAAGGCGCGCAAGCGGGCGATTGTGCCCCCTCTCACCTTGTATACATTATACCAGCAGACGAGAGGCCTTGAGTCCAGAGCCTAGGTTTCAACAATCTCGCCGGCATCGACGACAGGGCCCTGCCTCGGGCCGTGCGGCAGGCCAAGATATGATTGCGAGCGCATTTCGATCAGGCGCGAGGCCGTGCGTTTGAATTCATTGGCCTCGTAGCCATCGGTCGCCACGTAGAGCGCGTCCGGCTGTGCCGCCGCTGAAGCAAGCAATTTTACGGCGTGATCATAGAGCGTATCGATCAGGATGATGAAGCGCTTGGCTTCGTTGCGCTGCGCGTAGTCCATCACAGGGATATGGTCGAGAATGATGGTGTGGAATTCATGCGCTATCTTGAGATAGTCAGCGGCGGCCAGTGGTTGCGCGCATAAATCGTCAAAGGAAAAACGCGCCACGCCCATTGCCGTCTTCGGCACATGGATGGCATGGCCTTTGACCATCAGCTCATGAGGGGCGCCCGCATGTGCGCCCGCCAAGCGTCGCCACGCCTCGTCGAGCGCAGCGTCGGCTCTCTTGTCCGCGGGGACGTACCAAGTCGGCACCCCCGTGAGTTTCTCTAAACGGAAATCGACGCGCGCCTCCAGTTGCACAACGACGCACTGGCGTTCCAGGAGCGCGATGAACGGCAAGAACAGTGAGCGATTGAGTCCATCCTTGTAGAGCTCGCCTGGTGGCAAATTCGACGTCGCGACGACGACAACACCGAGTTCGAACAGACGGGTGAACAGGCGGCCGAGGATCATGGCGTCGGCAATGTCGGTTATGTGGAATTCGTCGAAGCAAAGCAGCCAGCTTTCCTCCGCGATGGCGGCCGCGGTGCGCTGAATTGGGTCATGCTCATTGGCCTCGCCGTTCTTGATCTCCTGCCGGTAGACGTGAACGCGTTCATGCACATCGGCCATGAATTCGTGAAAGTGGACACGGCGCTTGCGAATGACCGCGCTGGTCTCGAAGAAAAGGTCCATCAGCATGGTCTTGCCGCGACCGACCTCGCCGTAAACATAAAGACCCCTGAGGACATCTCCGGCCTGCTCACGTTTGCCGAACAGCCAGCCGAGCGAGGAGGATTTGCGCGCCAGCCGGTGCTTATCGAGGCGCAGGTCGAGCGCGCTCAATTGCCGGGCCAGGATGGCCTGGCCGGGATCCGCTTCGATTTTTCCGGCGGCGACCAACGCCGCGTAGCGGGTGCTGAAGGTTTCGGACATCGGGGCAAGAACTGGGGTCAGAAGGCGGGCGTGTTGCGAGACCTATGGTGAACTATGCCGTCTGTAAATCGGTGACGCCTTCACGTTAAGCATGTTGCGCACAAAACTTGCGGTAAGACATTGGTAGCTATGCATTTTCTGCGGATGAGAGTTTCCGTACGAAGCTTTGGGTCGTTTTTTTGCTGCAATGCACCATATAAGAATGGTGCGGCGATTTGGGGATGTCCCGGCACCGCCAGGGCAGGAACCGCAGACCAGGCAGGGTGACGTGACATTGAGGAGAACCGAAATGGACGAGCCTTTGCCCGATGGCGGCATGGTCCGCAAACTATGGGTCGGCGAAACCGACGCCTATCGCGACCACCTACTGCGCCTTGATCGAGACAGCCGGAACCGGCGTTTTTCCGGTGCGGTGTCCGACGAATTCATTGCCCGTCATGCGGCAACAGCCAACGGGCTTGGCGTGGTGGTCCACGGCTTCTTCGTCGACGGCGTCTTGCGCGGAGCCGCCGAACTCCGTCCGTTCGGCCCGATGTTCGCGCGTGAGGGCGAAGCTGCCTTCAGCATCGAGCAGCCGTGGCAAAGCCACGGCGTCGGCACCGTACTGCTTGAGCGCACCCTCCTGAGTGCGCGCAATCGCGGCATCAAGTTGCTGCAAATGAACTGCCTTGCCGACAACCAGCGCATGCAGCAGCTCGCACGCAAGTTCGAAGCTGATCTCAAGTTCGATTTCGGCAGCGTGGTGGGTGAAGTCGATCAACCACGCTCGACGCCGCTGTCGCTGATGCGCGAAGCCGTTACTGACGCGCACGGTGTCGCAGCTGCAATCCTCGATGTGCAATCGCGACTGTTCAACCCGGCCTGAAAGGTCTACGCGCTGAGCGGGTAACTCGCCTCGACCACATATGGGCCGCCGCCGACCGAGGCACGTGACGAAAATAAAACGAAGCGCGAGACGCGGAAGGCGGCAGTGCGGAAATAGCCGCGGGCCGCGAGATAGTCCGCCACGTCGCGGCTGGACGATTCGCGCAATCGCGCAAGCGTCACGTGCGGCGTGAACTTGCGGCCTTCGGGCTCAAGGCCAATACGCTGCATCAGCCGTTCCTGCTCGGCCTGCGCATCGAGCAAAGCTTGCGCGGGAGCGACGCTCGCGACCACCGCGCGCGGCTTGCGACCGCCAAATGACGTAAGCCCCTCCATATAGAGCTCGAAAGGCCCGCGTTTCACGCGTCCAAGCATGGAGGCAACTTCGTGGGCGATGACATCGTCGACGTCTCCGATGAAACGCAGCGTCAGATGGTAGTTCTGCGGATCGATCCAGCGCGCGCCCGGCAAACCGCCGCGCAGCATGCCAAGTGCCTGCCCGACATCGGACGGGATTTCGACACCGGTGAAAAGGCGCGGCATGGGTAGCCCACTTCTTATTTCCCGCGCACGGCGCGAGACCGAACGATCAGCTCTTCGACTCGCGGCAGAATACGCGCCACGATCACGTCCACGCCGGCGGCATTCGGATGTATGCCGTCGCCCTGATTTAATTTGGGATCGGCGGCTACACCGTCAAGGAAGAATGGATAAAAGACGACCGTGTGAGTCGAGGCAAGTGCCGGGTAGATTGCGTCAAAATCGCGCACATAGTCAGGGCCCATATTCCGTGGCGCCCGCATGCCGGCGAGCAAGACGGCAATGTGACGATCCTCGAGTTTGTGCAGAATCTTGTCGAGCGCGGCTTTGGTCAGTTTCGGATCGAGCCCGCGCAGTGCATCATTCGCACCGAGCTCGAGGATGACCGCATCGGTACCTTCCGGCACCGACCAGTCGACACGGTCGAGCCCCGCGGATGCCGTGTCGCCCGACACACCGGCATTGGCGATCGTAACCGCCGCATCTTTAGGTTTCAGCGCCTCAGCCAATCGCGACGGGAACGCTGCCTCGGCCGGCAGGCCAAAGCCGGCACTGAGGGAATCGCCCAGCACCACGATTTTGATCGGCCGTTCAGCCGCCTCGGCCCCACTCGCTGGTACCAGCACACACACCATTGCGGCCAGCAGACAGGCCGCAAGACGCTGGACCCGGGCAGGGTTCCTCCCATATGAGCGGGGTTGTGAAGAATGAGGTCCCATGACGAATAAATCCCAGGCGGGGCCGGCCATTGCGCTTGCCGGTGTGAATCTCTCGCTCGGGCAGGGTGCGGCCCGTGTTCATATTCTCAAAGATATCGACCTGCATATAGGGACCGGCGAGGCGATTGGCCTAGTCGGCCCCTCCGGCTCGGGAAAATCGACCCTTTTGATGGTCATGGCCGGTCTTGAGCGCGCCGATACCGGAACGGTCACCGTGGCGGGCGAAAACCTCAGCGCACTGGACGAGGACACGCTGGCGCGCTTTCGCGGGCGCCATGTGGGCATCGTCTTCCAGTCGTTCCACCTGATCCCGACGATGACCGCGCTGGAAAACGTGGCTGTGCCGCTCGAATTGGCCGGCGTGCAGGATGCGCAGGTGCGCGCGCGCGACGAACTTGCCGCCGTCGGCCTGGGCGAGCGGCTTTACCATTACCCGGCCGAGCTTTCTGGCGGCGAGCAACAACGTGTCGCGGTCGCACGTGCGCTGGCTCCTAATCCAGCGATCCTGGTTGCCGACGAACCAACCGGAAATCTCGACGAGGACACCGGCCAGCAAATCATTGATTTGCTGTTTGCCGGCCATGCCAGGCGCGGCACGACGTTGGTGCTGGTGACGCACGATTCCGCACTGGCTACGCGTTGTGGCCGGGTCGTGCGGTTGCGCTCCGGACGCGTCGACGGCGTGGGCCCATCATGAGCGATGCAATAATCACCACACAAGCCAGCCGCTGGTTGCCGTTGCGATTTGCCATGCGCGAACTTCGTGGCGGCCTGCACGGCTTTTATGTGTTCATCGCCTGCATCGCGCTCGGCAGCATGGCCATCGCCAGCGTCGGCTCGCTGGCCGCAAGCCTTGCGGACGGCCTGGCGCGCGAGGGTCGCGTGATCCTCGGCGGCGATCTCGCCTTCACCTTGATCCAGCGCGAAGCCGCGCCAGCCGAACGCGAATTCCTGCAGACGCACGGACAGATATCGAGCGCCGCCACCATGCGTGCCATGGCCCGCACCACTGTCGGCCAGGCAACTTTGGTCGAGATGAAGGCTGTCGACGGCGTCTATCCATTGTTCGGTGAAGCACAACTTGACCCGCCCGGTCCGCTCGCCAACGCACTGGCACAACGTGACGGCGTGTTCGGCGCGGTCGCCGATCCGACGCTGATGGCGCGGCTCGAGCTCAAGCCGGGCGCACGAGTTACAGTTGGAAACGCCAAAATCGAAATCCGGGCAACACTGACGAGCGAGCCGGACAAACTGGCCGGCGGGATCGGATTTGGACCGCGTTTGCTGGTGAGCCAGGATGCATTGCATGCCACAGGATTGCTGCAACCCGGCAGCCTGGTGCGCTGGCACTACCGGCTGCGCCTGCCTAACAACGATGCATCCGATGACGCGGCGAAAGCTGTCACCGCGCAAGCACGCACGCAACTTCCGGAAGCCGGCTGGGATATCCGCAGCCGCAGCAATGCCTCGCCGCAACTTGAACGCAATGTCGAACGTTTTACCCAATTCCTCACGATCGTCGGATTGACCGCGCTTCTCGTCGGCGGTGTCGGAGTCGGCAACGGCGTTAAGAGCCATCTCGATCGGCGGCGCGAGACGATCGCCACCATGAAAGCACTCGGCGCCAGCGGCCGCCGTGTCTTCGCGATCTATCTCACACAGGTTCTATTGCTGGCGCTGCTCGGCGGGGCGATCGGCGTGACCGTCGGCGCCGTTCTGCCATTTGTAATTTCGTGGACATTTGGCGCAATCATTCCTTTGCCGATCGTGCCCGCGCTGCACCCTGCCGAACTGCTGTTGGCACTAATCTATGGACTGCTGACGGCGCTGGTCTTTGCGCTTTGGCCGCTTGGTCGCGCGCATGACGTGCCGGTGGCGGAGCTATTTCGCGATATGGTGTCGGCGCAGCCGCGGCGTCCGCGCAAGCGTTATATCGTGCTCACCGTCATCGCCGTTGCTGTCCTGGCGGCAGTCGCCGTGCTGCTGGCTTATGACCGCCGTGTCGCGATCATCTACGTCGCCACCGCAGCCGGAGTATTCCTCCTGCTGCGCATCGTCGCATCGCTGTTGATGGCAGTGGCAAGGCGGGCGCCGCGCGCAAGCGCAACCGGCCTGCGTATGGCAATCGCAAATATCCATCGGCCTGGCGCGCTGACGTCGACCATTGTGCTTTCACTCGGCCTGGGCATCACGCTGCTGGTCACCGTGATCGAAATCGACGGCAATCTGAGCCGCCAATTCTCCAACGAGCTGCCGGCAAAAGCGCCATCGTTTTATTTCCTCGATATCCCGGCCGATCAGGCCGAACGCTTCGGCAATTTCGTGCGTGCGCAGGCGCCTGCCGCAAAGCTGGAAGAAGTACCGATGCTCCGCGGCCGCATCATTACCGCCGGCGGTACGCCGGCGGAGAACATCAAGCCGAGGGACGACGCGGCCTGGGTGTTGCAAAGCGACCGCGGCCTTACTTATTCGAATCAAATCCCCGCCGGCTCGCATCTGGTCGAGGGACAATGGTGGGCGCCTGACTACGACGGACCGCCGCAGGTCTCTTTCGAAAAACGGATCGCCGATGGCCTCGGTCTCAAACTCGGCGACCCTGTCACCGTCAATGTTCTCGGCCGCAACATCACGGCAACAATTGCGAATATGCGTGCGGTCGACTGGGAAACGCTCGGCATCAATTTCGTCATGGTGTTTTCGCCAAATTCATTTCGCGGTGCGCCGCACACGCATCTCGCCACCCTCACCTATCCCGGCGGCGGCACGGCAACACAGGAAGCAGCCGTTATCCGCGCGGTGGCCGAGAGCTTCCCGATGGTCACCACTGTCCGCGTGAAGGATGCGCTGGAGGCGGTCGGCAGCATCATTGCCAATCTCGTGCTCGCAATCCGCGGCGCGAGCGCGATCACATTGATCGCAGCTGCGCTGGTCCTCGGCGGTGCATTGGCCGCCGGCCACCGCTACCGGGTCTACGATGCAGTGATCCTCAAGACACTCGGCGCGACACGTCTTCGCCTGCTGACGGCCTATTGCATCGAGTATTTACTGATCGGCGGCGCCACGGCCTTGTTCGGCGTGGTCGCGGGCTCGCTCGCCAGCTGGCTCATTGTCGTCCAACTTATGCATCTGCCGTTTACCTGGCTGCCGTGGCCCGCGCTGGCGGCGGCGCTGGGCGCCGTGGTGGTAACCGTCGCCCTCGGGCTCGCCGGCACCTACGCCGCACTCGGCCAAAAACCCGCTCCGGTGCTGAGAAATCTGTAGTTTTTGCGACATTCCGCCGCGTAGGCCCGCCACCCGGCCTGAACCGGCCTTTTCGTCTATAATTGGGGCACCGGACATTAACGAACTGCAATAGTGGAATGTCATCATCGGGCCATATCTGGCGCCAAGTCTGGCGCGAAGGCTTGGCAACCACTAGATTCCCGTCACGAGCGCGACGGCACCATGCCGGAGCGCGTAACGTGGCCGGCGGAAAGCCGGGACATGAGAGAGGAAACTTCGATGTCGGACTACGACCGTAACGTAGCTGCCCGCGGCTTCGGCGCCGCGCGTGCTACCGCGATCGATGTGGGCCTGCGCGCCTACATGCTTCGCGTCTACAACTATATGGCCGCCGGCGTCGCTCTGACCGGCGTCGTCGCCTGGGTTACTTACAATGCCGCCGTGGTCACCGACGCGGCAGGACGCGTCACCTCGCTGACCCCGTTCGGTCAGGCCATCTTCGGAGGCCCGCTCGCGATCGTGCTGTTCCTTGGCACGCTCGGACTGGTGTTCTTCATGAGCTTCCGGATCAACAGCCTGCAGCCAAGCACAGCACTGATGTTGTTCATGGTGTACGCCGGGCTGCTCGGCCTGATGCTGTCGTCGGTGTTTCTGGCTTATACCGGCGCGTCGATCACCCGCACGTTCTTCATTTCGGCGGCGTCGTTCGGCGCGTTGAGCCTCTACGGCTACACGACGAAGCGCGATCTCTCGCCAATCGGCTCATTCCTGATCATGGGACTGTTCGGCCTGATCCTGGCGATGGTCGTCAACATCTTCCTCAAGAGCACCGGTCTCGAATTCGCGATCTCGGCGATCGGCGTTCTGATCTTCGCCGGGTTGACCGCATGGGACACCCAGAAGATCAAGGAAATGTACAGCGTCAACGATGACGGCACCATCGCCGGCCGCAAGGCCGTGATGGGCGCGCTGACGCTCTATCTCGACTTCATCAACCTGTTCCTGTTCCTGCTGCGCTTCATGGGCGATCGCCGCTAAGCGCGGATCACAGGACTGCAATGCGCGCCCCGGCCATAGGCCGGGGCGCTTTCGTTTTGCTAGCCTGGATGGCGCATGACCATCACCATTCGCCCTGCCCGCCCTACCGATATCCTGGCAATCACCCGGATCTATGCCCATGCAGTCGAACACGGCACGGCGTCGTTCGAACTCACCCCGCCAGATGAAGCCGAGATGGCGCGCCGTATGGATGACCTTCTCGGCAAGGGCTATCCATACCTGATCGCCGAAGACGACGGGATGCTTGCGGGCTATGCCTATGCCGGTCCGTATCGAACGCGGCCTGCGTACCGCCCCACTGTCGAGAATTCGGTCTATATCGCACCCGACAATCACCGCCGCGGCGTCGGGCGCGCATTGCTGGCAGGCTTGATCGAGGCCTGCGCCGCACGCGGATTCCGGCAGATGATCGCGGTCATCGGTGACTCGATCCAGGCAGGCCGCATCGATCGGGCTGCATCAAGCCCTTGGATTCCGCCATGTCGGCATTCTGGAGGATGTCGGCTTCAAGCACGGCCGCTGGCTCGACAGCGTGCTGATGCAGCGGTCGCTCGGGCCGGGCAGCACGAAAGCACCAGGTCCGTAACAGTAGGGAAATCACTGCAACGCTATGACCAAGGACGTTTCCGCTTTATACTCTCACAAAAGCGAGGATCATCTGCCATGCCGCGTTACTTTTTCCATCTGACCGATGGCAAGCAAGTTTTGAACAATCACAAAGGCATTGATTTGTCCGGCAATGCGGCGGCGCGCGAAGATGCAATGGCGCTTGCGCGCGACCTCAAACACGGCGCGGTTATGCCGGGCTGGAACTGGAACGGCTGGTTCGTCACCATTGTGGACCAGCACGGCCACAAGGTCGACGAGTTGCCAATTGCGGACATTTGAGGCGGCAATCACGCGCTCGCGCGAGGAAGCCGATTGAAGAACCGCTACTAGTTCGCCACCACCGACAGCGACACATCGATCGAGCGAAGCACGCGGTCGAGTTCATGGCCGCGGCGCACGATCAATCCCGTCGCCGAAATGACGCTATACGCGCCCTGACGGCGCGCCAGTTTCGGATTTTTTTCGATGCGATAGAGCGGCACTTCGGAGGTCCTGCGGAAGACCGAGAAGACCGCCCGGTCTTTCAGAAAGTCGATCGCATAATCGCGCCATTCGCCGGCTGCGACCTTGCGGCCATAGAGATCAAGAATGCGATTGAGCTCGCGGCGGCTGAAGGTCACCTGATTCGCGGGGGCGGATGAACTACGCACCGGGGTACCGCCCCCGTGGGACTGGCTAGGATCGATTTCGCCGGAACCGAACGTCATGCGGCGCCTCCTTTGTGCTTGGCTCGAATGATCGCCCCGCACGCGCCGCACGGCAAGAACTTCCTTCGTGCACTCAGTGGCTTGAAAACGGGCAGAAAGCGCATTTGGACGATCACGAACTCGTTAAAAGCTCCCACAATAACGCCCAATTTCGGTCAATCGCCGGTCACGCTGCATTGGGATAACAGCACCGTTGCCTCAAGGCCCGGTCCGGTACGAGCGCCGGATTCCTCAGCCCCCCAGCCCCCCGGGGCTCGATCGGCCGGGCCAGTTGAGTTCCGCGTACGGTTCAATCCCCTAAATGCCTTTCGGGCCGGCTAGTTGCCGGCCCGATTTTTTTGAATCTGAAATTTGGAAGACGTTCAGTTTGTCGCGGGGCCGCAACAAGCGGTGGTTGCCGTACCCAACATCAAGCCAGGCTTGGCTGCAACGCCGCTCTGCACGACGACATCGAGCCGATCGATGTCCTTGAGCGACTCAGTGCCCTTCGGAATTTCGTTGAGCGGCAGGCTGAAGCTTTCGGCCTTGCCGGTCCAGTCTCCGAGCTTCACCCAGCGGCGCACGACGTTGTGATACGTCAGCGTCTGGCCATGGTTCTCGCCACGGCCGATGTCGACCGAGACTTTGCTCGTAACCGGGCAAAGCCAGACCTCGCCGCTACGGTGCCCATTGATGGCGGCAGGCACGTTCACCGTCACTTTTCCGTCTGCAATGCTCATGCTCACCGGCAATGCGAGCGTGGCTGTATCACGCCGGGTCTGCGCGATGGCTTTTTCGATCGCTGCCTTGTCACTGCCGAGCACGTGCACGACGCCATTGACGACGATCTGCGGAGTGTAGACTTCACGGTCGCCCCGGGCTTCGGCATAAGCGCGTTGCCGGGCGCTGTGACCATGGATCGCCAGCGTGTCTTTCCACCCGAGATAATCCCAGTAGTCGACCGCCAGACTCATGGTGACGAGCGACGGATCGCGCGACAGCTCGCCAAGAACTTTGTCGGCGGCCGGGCACGATGAACAGCCTTGACTGGTGAACAGTTCAATAACGGCGCGCGGCTCGGCCCAAACCGGTGCAGCCACGGAAGTGGAAATGATGGCGGCTGCAAAGGCGACGTGGCGATAGTTCATATCGTTACCGCAATCCCCTGCCTCGCACTGACGTTAATAAGCGCTCCGTCGATCACCCGCCACTCACTTCGCGGTGAGCGGCCCACTGGTCCCACTGCTAGCCACTGACAAAATTACCGGTCAACCTGCCAATTGACGCAGGACGTATTGCAGGATGCCGCCGTTCTTGAAGTAGTCGAGTTCGTCGAGTGTATCGATACGGCAGATCAGCGGTACCCGCTTCAGCGTGCCGTTACCTGAAACGATTTCGGCGATCAGCCGCTGACCGGGCTTGAGCTCGCCATGCAGGCCGCGGATCGTGACCTGCTCATCGCCCTTCAAGCCCAGCGACTGCCAGGATGTCCCTTCCTCGAACACCAGCGGCATGACGCCCATGCCCACCAGATTGGAGCGGTGGATGCGCTCGAAGGATTGACAGATCACGGCACGGACGCCGAGCAGCACCGAGCCTTTCGCTGCCCAGTCGCGCGAAGAGCCGCTGCCGTATTCCTTGCCGGCAAACACAACAAGCGGCACATGGTCAGCCTTGTACTTCATGGCCGCATCGTAGATCGGCATGCGCTGCTTGGACGGATAGTGCACGGTGACGCCGCCTTCGACGCCCGGCACCATCTGGTTCTTGATGCGGATATTGGCAAATGTCCCGCGCATCATCACTTCATGATTGCCGCGGCGCGTACCGTATTGGTTGAAGTCGGCGGGCTTCACTTTGTGCCCGACCAGATATTTGCCGGCGGGCGAGTCGATCTTGATCGAGCCGGCCGGAGAAATGTGGTCGGTGGTGATCGAGTTCGAGCAGCAAGGCCAGCACACGCGCGTCGACGATATCCTCGAGCGGCTTCGGGTGGCGGCCCATGCCGACGAAATACGGCGGGTTCTGCACGTAAGTTGATTTCTTGTCCCAGTCGTAGGTCATGCCGCCTTTGACGCTGATCTTGCGCCAGTTGGCGTCACCCTTGAACACGTCGGCATATTTCTTGGTGAAGATCTGCTTGGTGATGTTCTTGGCGACAAATTCGCCGATTTCCTTGTTCGACGGCCAGATGTCTTTCAGAAAGACTTTCTTGCCCTTCTGATCGACGCCGAGCGGCTCCTTCGCGATGTCGACATTCATCGAGCCGGCGAGGGCGTAGGACACGACGAGCGGCGGCGAAGCAAGATAGTTGGCGCGCACGTCGGCGTTGACGCGGCCTTCGAAATTGCGATTGCCGGACAGCACGGCGGCGGCAACGAGATCATTGTCATTGATCGCCTTGGAATTCTCCGGCGGCAGCGGTCCGGAGTTGCCGATGCAGGTCGTGCAGCCGAACCCGACCAGATTGAAGCCAAGCTTGTCGAGATCCTTTTGCAGGCCGGATTTGTCGAGATACTCGCCGACTACTTGCGAGCCGGGTGCAAGCGATGTCTTGACCCATGGCTTGACGGTCAGGCCTTTTGCAGCGGCCTTGCGTGCAAGCAGGCCGGCGCCGATCATCACATTGGGATTGGATGTGTTGGTGCAGGACGTGATCGCCGCGATCACGACATCGCCGTGCCCGAGATCGTAGTTCTTGCCGGTCACTTTCACGCGCTTCTTCGCCTCGGAACTCTTGCCGAATTCCTTGTCCATCGAAGTCGCGAAGCCGGATTTTACTTCCTTCAGCGCGATACGATCCTGCGGGCGCTTTGGTCCCGCCAGCGAGGGCTCGACCGAACCCAATTCCAGCTTGAGGATGTCCGTGAACATCGGGTCGGGCGTGGTTTTTACGCGGTACATGCCTTGCGCCTTGGCATAGGCGGCAACCAACGCCACCAGCTCGGCCGGACGGCCTGTATCCTTCATGTAGCGAATTGTGTCGTCGTCGATCGGCGAGAAGCCGCAGGTCGCGCCGTATTCCGGCGACATGTTGCCGAGCGTGGCACGGTCCGCGATCGTGAGATGCGTGAGACCGGGACCGAAGAACTCGACGAATTTTCCGACCACGCCGCGCTTGCGCAGCATCTCGGTGACGGTGAGCACCAGATCGGTCGCGGTGACGCCTTCTTTCAGTTTGCCGGAAAACTTGAAGCCGATCACCTCAGGCAGCACCATCGACAGCGGCTGGCCAAGCATGGCGGCTTCCGCCTCGATGCCGCCGACGCCCCAGCCGAGCACCGAAAGACCGTTCACCATGGTCGTGTGCGAGTCGGTGCCGACAACAGTGTCCGGATAGGCGACTTCCATGGTGGCGGCCTTGCCGTCCACCTTCACCTTGTCCTTGCGGCTCCAGATTACACGCGACAGATATTCAAGGTTGACCTGATGGCAGATGCCGGTGCCGGGTGGCACCACGCTGAAATTATCGAACGAGCGCTGCGCCCATTTCAGAAACTTGTAGCGTTCCTGATTCTGCCGGTATTCCTCGTCGACGTTCTTCTTGAAGGCCTGGTTGTTGCCGAAGAACGTCACCGCCACCGAATGATCGATGACCAGATCGACCGGCACTTGCGGATTGATTTTCTTTGGATCGCCGCCCAGTTGCTTCATGGCATCGCGCATGGCGGCAAGATCAACGACCGCCGGCACGCCGGTGAAGTCCTGCATCAGGACGCGCGCCGGGCGAAACGCGAATTCATGCTCTGACGTCTTGGTCTTGAGCCATTCGGCGACGGCCTTGATGTCGTCCTTGGTCACCGTGCGCCCGTCTTCATTGCGGAGCAGATTCTCCAGCAACACCTTCATCGAAAAGGGCAGCCGCGAAATGCCTTTGAGGCCGTTTCGCTCGGCGGTCGGCAGACTGAAATAGGCGTAAGTCTTGCTGCCAACCTGCAGGGTCTTGCAGCATCTGAAGCTGTCGAGCGAAGTCATGTCGGCTGTTTCCATTCCCGACCGGAGTACCGGCGCTAGTTCGGACTAACCTATTGGCAAGGCGATGTTTTTCTCGCTAGGCGAGACTTGCGTCCGAATTCGAATAACGTAACGTCGCAAGTCGGGGCTTATAAGGTCTTTTCTCGCCCGACGCCATATTAACCGGGGAACCTTACCAGAAATGCTCGGAATACCGACGTTTTCCGGCGCCTGGTCCGCCGGCCCCTGGCCCCCCGACCGACCGCGGCGGCCGTGATGCAACTCAGAGCCGATGAACTGGCCTGCAACCGGGGCGGGCGCAGCGTGTTCCAAGGTCTGAATTTCAGTCTCGGTGCCGGCGAGGCGCTGGTCGTCACCGGCCGCAATGGGGCCGGCAAGTCCTCCCTGTTGCGTGTGATCGCCGGCCTTGTACGAATTGCCGCAGGACGCCTGACGCTTGATGGTGGCGAGGCCGACGCACCCATCGCCGAGCAGGCACACTATCTCGGCCACCAGGATGCATTGAAGCCATCGCTGACGGTCGGCGAAAACCTGCAATTCTGGACTGAATTTTTCGGCGTTGGACGCGACGCCGTCGAACCCGCGTTGGACGCGGTCGACCTTTCGCCTCCTCGCCGGTTTGCCGGCTGCTTATCTGTCGGCCGGACAACGACGACGGTTGTCGATTGCCCGGCTTGTTGCCGTGCCACGGCCGATCTGGCTGCTGGATGAGCCGACGTCGGCCCTCGACGTGCCATCGCAGAAGCGCCTGGCCAAACTCATGCGCGATTATCTTGCCGGTGGCGGGATGATCGTCGCGGCGGCGCACGGACCCATCGGTCTTGAACGCGCGCGCGAACTGAAAATGGGCGAAGCATGAGCGCACCTTTGACATGGAGACGCGCGTGAACGCGCTTTTGACCCTCCTTGTCCGCGACATGCGGCTGGCAACCCGTGTCGGCGGCGGCGCGCTGATGGGCGCGCTGTTCTTCCTGATCGTGGTCGTCATGATGCCGTTCGCCATCGGCCCGGATCTGGCGCTGCTCGCGCGCATCGGACCGGCAATTCTTTGGCTCGGCGCGTTGCTCGCGAGCCTGCTTGCGCTCGACCGGCTATTTGCGACCGATCACGAGGACGGCTCGCTCGATCTTTTGATGATGGGTTCATTGCCGCTTGAGCTTTCCGTGGCGACAAAAGCGATCGCGCATTGGCTGACGACCGGATTGCCGCTGGTGCTGATCGCGCCGGTGCTCGGGCTGATGCTCAATGTCGAATTGCAGGCGATGGGCTGGCTCGCGCTCACGCTGCTGGCCGGTACGCCTGCGCTTACTTTCATCGGACTCATTGGCGCCGCGTTGTCCGTCGCCCTGCGGCGCGGCGGGTTGCTGTTGGCGGTATTGGTGTTGCCGTTGACCGTCCCCGTGCTGATTTTCGGCGTTGCCGCAGCCAATGCCGCGATCGTCGGACCTACGCCGTTCGGCCCACCTTTCACCATCCTTTGTGCGCTAAGCTTGATGAGCTTCGTGGTAGGACCGATTGCCGCGGCCGCTGCGCTTCGCCATGGACTGGAATGACGTGATAAGAGACCGCCGATGGCCATAATCGATCTCGCCAATCCGACGCGCTTCTTGAGCTTCGTCAACCGCGTGCTGCCCTGGCTCGCGGCAATAACGCTCATCCTGTTCGCGGTCGGGCTTTATCGCGCGATGAATGCGCCAGACGATTACCAGCAGGGCGCCACTGTCAAGATCATGTTCCTGCACGTACCGGCGGCGTGGCTCGGCATGTTCGGCTGGGGACTGATGACTGTCGCCGCACTTGGCACTCTTGTGTGGCGGCATCCGCTGGCCGATGTCGCCGGCAAGGCGGCCGCTCCGATCGGCGCCGCGTTCACTTTCATCTGCCTGATCACCGGTTCACTCTGGGGTCGGCCGACCTGGGGCACCTATTGGGTTTGGGATGCACGGCTGACATCGATGCTGGTGCTTCTGCTTCTTTATTTCGGCGTGCTCGCGCTTTACTGGACGGCCGAAGAACCCGGCCGTGGCGCGCGCGCCGCCGCAATCCTCTCGCTGGTCGGCGCGGTCAATTTGCCAATCATCAAGTTCTCGGTCGACTGGTGGAATACCTTGCATCAGCCGGCTTCGGTGTTCCGGATGGGCGGGCCGACCATCGATCCCGCATTGCTGACGCCGTTGCTGATCATGGCAATCGCATTCACGCTGCTGTTCGTGACGCTGCACCTTGCCGCCATGCGCAACGAGATTTTGCGGCGGCGCGTACGTGCCATGCGGCTGATGCAGGCGCAGGAATTGGCGAGCGCATGATCCCCAAAAGCAAGTCCTCGACCCCGATCGGGGATGGATACCGGTTTTCGGAGAAGATCATGCGCAAAAGGAACAACGTATGAACCTGGGACCACACGCCGATTTCATCGTCGCCGCCTACGCGGTAACGTTATTCGTGGTCGCTGCGCTGCTGGCGTGGGTCTTGCTCGACTATTCAACGCAACGACGCATTCTTGGCGATCTTGAAGCGCGCGGCATCAACCGGCGCTCGCAACGCGGATCAGGACAATGAGCTCCGTGTCGAGCGGTGAACCAGACAAAAAGCGCCGCAACCTCCTGATCCTGTTGCCGCTGCTTGCCTTCATTGCCCTGGCGGCGTTGTTCCTCTACCGCCTCGGCACCGGTGATCCATCGGTTCTTCCATCGGCGCTCATCGGCCATCCGGCGCCAGTGACTGATTTGCCGCCACTGCCGGGCGTAGAGCGGAACGGCAAGCCTATTCCCGGCGTCAGCAATGCAACGTTTAAGGGCGCGGTCACCTTGGTGAATGTATGGGCATCCTGGTGCGTGCCCTGCCGCGACGAAGTGCCGTTCCTCGAACAACTGTCGAAGGACAAGCGCATCCAGCTTGTCGGCATCAACTACAAAGATTCGCCTGAAGACGCACGGCGGTTTCTCAACCGGTTCGGAAATCCCTTCGTGGCAAACGGCCGCGACTCCTCGGGCCGTACCTCGATCGACTGGGGCGTGTATGGCGTGCCCGAGACTTATCTGATCGGACGCGACGGCCGCATCGCTTACAAATTGGTCGGGCCTGTCACCGCCGACAATCTCGTCCGCACACTCGAGCCGGAAATTGCGAAAGCAGCGGCACGTTAGGCTGATCGTCCGCGCGTTTGCGACGTGAATATTGAATATGCAACGCCGAGCGTCACGCTGTAGGTCAGCACCATCACCAGCGTGAAGAAAGTTGGCGCGATTCCAAGCCCCGTTTGCGTCGCGAACCAGCCTTTCCCGATTGCAGGAAAGAAAATGAGACCCATCGCCAGCCAGACGGCGAGACCAAAAATCAATCCCTTCATAACTGCCGGTGCGGCCAGGCAGGCTTTGGTAGAAATGACCGAACAGGAATCCAAGCACGACCGATCCATTGAAATACGACAGCGCCCACGGAATCACAGGGTTCACCGCATTACCGATCACGGCCGTCAGCAAAGCCTGGAGATTATCGTAGGGCCGAAAGCTCGGCAGTATTTGGGCCCAGGATTTAAACGCCATCAGGGCGGTATGTGCAGCACTGCCGCAGAGCCCGGCCGCGATCGATTTCCAGGTGCGATCGAAATCCATTTCCTGCGCTAGTTTTTCTTGTCGACCCCGTACTTCGTCAACAGCGGTACTTGCAGTGCCGCAAACAGGAATGTCAGCGGTACGACGCCGAACAATTTAAAGCTGACCCAGAAATCCGTCGTCTGCGTACGCCAGATGATCTCATTCAATACTGCGAGCGCTAAAAAGAACAGCGCCCACCGCCAGGTCAGCTTGCGCCAGCCTTCCTCCCGCAGATGAAACACGGAATCAAACACCATGCCGAGCAGTGGCTTGTCGAGCGCAAGCCCGCCAAGCAGCGTTCCGCCGAACAAGACGTAGATGATGGTCGGCTTGAGCTTGATGAAGAGATCGTCGTGCAACACCAACGTCAGCCCACCAAACACCAGTACGATGACAGCTGTGACCAGCGGCATGATTGCGACATGTTTCGTCAGGACGTAAGAGACCGCGAGCGCGAGCAGCACGGCGACCATGAAGGTCCCGGTCGCAGCGTAGATGCCAAACTTGGCATTGGCGGCAAAGAACAAGATCAGCGGGCCGATATCGAGCGCCAGCTTGAGGAAGGGATCCAGTTGCTTTTTCTTCGCCATCGTATCCGTTCGCTATGATTCAAGACCGACAACTGCACGCGCAAAGTCGCGTGCGGTGAATGGCGCCAGATCATCCACGCCCTCGCCGACACCGATGAAATGGACCGGCAGACCGAATTTGGCGGCGATGGCGACCAGGATGCCGCCGCGCGCAGTGCCGTCGAGCTTTGTCATCACCAGTCCGGTAACCCCTGCGATCTTGCCGAAAATATCCACCTGGCTGAGCGCATTTTGTCCAACTGTCGCGTCGAGCACCAATAGCACCGCGTGGGGAGCGTTCGCCTCGACTTTACGTATGACACGTACCATTTTTTCCAGTTCATTCATGAGCTCGGTGCGGTTTTGCAGGCGGCCGGCCGTGTCGACCAGGACGATCTCCACGCGTTGCGCCTTGGCAGCGGTAATCGCATCAAATGCAAGACTTGCTGCGTCTGCGCCGGCTTCGCTCGCCATGACATTTGCGCCGGTGCGCTCGCCCCAGATTTTCAGTTGGTCGATCGCGGCGGCGCGAAAGGTGTCGCCGGCTACCAGCATTACGCTTTTGCCCTCCGCGCGAAAACGGGCGGCAAGCTTGCCGATGGTCGTGGTCTTGCCGGAGCCGTTAACGCCGGCCACCAGGATAACGAATGGCCGCGCCGTTACTTCCAACGGCCTGGCGACGGGCGCGAGAACATTCTCGATCTCGCCCGCCAGAATCGCCTTCACCTCGTCGGACGCGATCGCTTTTTCGAAACGTCCTTCACCAAGCACGGCAGCAATGCGCGCAGCGAATTCCGGCCCGAGGTCCGCGCGGATCAGTTCGCTTTCCAGCTCTTCCACCGTTTCCGCATCAAGCTTGCGCTTGGACACAAGGTCGGAGATCGCGCTGCCAAGCGACGACGATGTGCGCTTGAGCCCGCCGCTCAAGCGCTTCCACCAGCTTCCGCCCTGTGTGCTGTCGTTCATGCCGCGCCCGTGATAGCGGTTTCAGCATGACACCGGAAGAGATGCTGGCCCGCCTGCTCTACCGTGATGGGCTGATGCTGGTGGTCGACAAACCGGCCGGTTTGCCGGTGCATCGCGGACCCAAGGGCGGCGACGCATTTGAGGACTATTTCGACGCGCTGCGTTTCGGCCTGCCGCGCGCGCCGGCGCTGGCGCACCGGCTCGACCGCGATACGACCGGCTGCCTGGTGCTCGGCCGGCACCGCAAGGCGCTCGCTTTGCTCGGCAAGCTGTTCAAGCAAGGCAAGATCGGCAAATGCTACTGGACGGTGGTCGAGGGCGGCCCCGCGACCGACCAAGGCCAAATCGACATTCCCCTCGCCAAGCGCGATGAGACGCGCGGCTGGTGGATGAAGGCGGACAAAAATGGTCTGCCATCGGCGAGCTTATGGAAGGTCATGGGCCGGGCGCCCGGCCTCACATGGCTCGCGCTTGAGCCGCTGACCGGGCGGACTCACCAATTACGCGTGCATTGTGCTGAGATGGGCTGGCCGGTCGTGGGCGACAATATATATGGCAACGCGCCACGCACGGGCGGGCCAGCGCTTCACCTGCATTCGCGCGAAGTTACGGTGCCGATTTCGAAAAACAAGCCGGCCGTTACCGTGACTGCGCCGGTGCCGGACCATATGCGCGAGAAACTCACAGCCTGCGGCTGGGCCGGCAAAAAATAACGTATCGTGCAACAACCTCCGCTCATTCCCGCGAAAGCGGGAATCCAGAGTGATTTTCTCAACCAAGCAATTTATTTACTGGGTCCCCGCTTTCGCGGGGACGAGCGGATGAATATCAGGCGGCTCTAATAAAGCTGCGCCTTGATCCGTTCCGGCGCTTCGCGATCATATTTTTCGCCGCCGAGTCTGCCCTGACTTAACTCGGCAATGATGGTTCCGGTCGACGGCAGGCTCTTGCGATCGATCTTTGTGGCTTCGTCCCAGAGCTTCGAGCGCACGATCGCCTTCGAGCAATGGAAATAAATGCTCTCGACATGCACGATCAGCACGCAACGTGGAAGTTTGCCGTTGATTGCGAAGCTTTGCATCAGGTCCGGATCGATCGAGATCGAAGCGCGGCCATTGACGCGCAAGGTCTCGCCGATGCCGGGAATGAGAAAGAGCAACGCGATACGCGAATCGCGAACGATGTTGCGGAAACCATCGATACGGTTGTTGCCTGGCCGGTCGGGGATCGCGAGCGTCTTCTCATCAAGGATGCGGACGAAACCGGCCGGATCGCCCTTGGGCGAGCAATCGAGGCCTTCCGGCCCGCTGGTCGCGATTGCAACGAATGGCGCCGCTTCGATCAGCTTGCGATAGGCGCCGTTGATATGGTCGATTTCCTTGACGACTGAGGCGCCCATTTTTTCGCCGTAGAGAGCCTCGAGTTGCTCCATGCTCGTGATCAGGTGATCGCGGTAGGCCATCGTTCGTTTCCCCCAGACTTGTGCGTCAAGCCGCCAATAGTCGCCGGCCGTCGTGCCCCGTCATCGTCACGTCGAGTAATACACCAGGCTTGACCGGCGTCGAAAGTCTTACCGGCATGAATTGCTCGGTGCGGGCAAGTCCGCCCGCCTCAGCGAGCACGCGGCGGCTAGTGCCGATTTCAAGATCGAGATGCCGACGCAGCGCGGCGTCGCCTTTTTCACGCAAACGGCGGGCGCGATCCTTGACGATCAAACGTTCGATCTGCGGCATGCGCGCCGCCGGCGTGCCGGGCCGCGGCGAAAACGGAAAGACATGAAGCTGCGTCAATCCACATTCGTCAATCAGATCTAACGAACGAGTAAACATGTCGTCGCTCTCGGTCGGGAAGCCAGCGATGATATCGGCGCCGAAAATGACATCGGGCCGCAGCCGCCGCACCTGTTCGCAGAAAGCGATCGCGTCCGCGCGGGAGTGCCGGCGTTTCATGCGCTTGAGGACGAGATCGTCGCCCGCCTGCAATGATAGATGTAGGTGCGGCATGAGCCGCGGCTCGTTCGCCAATGCGTCCAAAAGATCAGCGTCCGCTTCTACAGAATCGATCGACGACAGCCGCAGGCGCACCAATTCGAGAACGTTCTTGAGGATATGCTTGACCAAGGTGCCCAGGCGCGGCGAGCCCGGCAGGTCGGAGCCGTAACTAGTGATATCGACACCGGTGAGGACGATTTCGCGATAGCCGTTCGCCACCAGACGCTGCGCCTGCACCAACACGTCGTCGAACGAAAGTGAGCGCGAATTGCCGCGGCCGAACGGAATTATGCAGAATGTGCAGCGGTGATCGCAGCCGTTCTGAACCTGCACGAAAGCGCGGGTATGGCCCTCGATGTGGTCGACCGTGTGCGGCCGCATCGTTTTCACCGCCATAATGTCGGACACTGCAAGTTTGTCGTCCGCTGCCCAGACCTTGGCGTCGAATTTTTCTCCGTTGCCGATAACGCGATCGACTTCCGGCATGGTCGCAAATGTCTTCGCTTCGGTTTGCGCCGCGCAGCCTGTAACAACGATGCGCGCGTCGGGCTTCTCTCGCCGAATCCGGCGGATTGCCTGCTTCGCCTGGCGTACGGCTTCGGCGGTCACTGCGCAGGTATTCATAATGACTGTATCGTCGAGGCCGGCCACGGCTGCTTCGCGTCGGATCACTTCGGATTCATATGCATTCAGGCGACAACCGAAGGTAACAACATCGATACTCATGACGCGCCGGCCTTGGCAAACAGCGCGGGATCGAAGCGGCCTTTGAACTCAAATTCTACCGGGCCGGTCATCAGCACGTGATCATCGCTCTCGCGCCAATCGATCATCAGTTCGCCACCCGGCAACGTGACTTTCACTTTTCGATTGGTGCGCCTGAGGCGGGCCGCGGATACGGCTGCCGCACATGCGGCCGAGCCACAGGCCTTGGTCAATCCCGCGCCGCGCTCCCACGTGCGGATGATTATGTGATCGCGCGAGACGATCTGCGCCAGCGTGATGTTGGCGCGCTCGGGAAAAATTGGGTGGTTTTCCAACAGCGGCCCCGACCGCGCGAGATCATGCGCGTTCACATCATCGACCCAGAAGATCGCGTGCGGATTGCCCATGCTCACGACCGACGGCGAATGCAGCACCGGCTTGTCGATCGGTCCGATCTGCAATTCGATGGCGCGCGTATCGCGGAATTCTTCCGCCAGCGGAATTTCGTTCCACTTGAAGCGCGGCGGTCCCATGTCGACGGTGAATTGACCGTCAGCGTCCTTCCAGCAATTGAGAATACCGGCGGTGGTTTCGAAGATGAGGTCGTTCTTGCCGCTCTCCTTGGAAACCAGGTCGGCAACGCAGCGCATGCCGTTTCCGCACGCGCCAGCCTCGGAGCCGTCATTATTGTAAATCCGGATGAAGGCGTCGGTGCCGGCCGTGCGTGGCTGATAAAGCGCCATCAGCTGATCATAAGGTGTGCCATCCGGACCGGCGGCCGCGCGCGCCTCCGCGGCCTCGATCTTGGCGCCGCCCGCGCGCATATCGACAACGACGATTTCGTTGCCGATGCCGTTCATCTTCACAAAGGACTGATTGGCGAGCGCGCCCATTTTCTGTTTTGCCCGGGTTTCGCCCGGTTTATATGGCGAATAAACGCAGATTGACCAGAGGCCATGCTAGAATGCGCAATTATGCTGGCGAATCGCCGGACCGCCGCAACCGACGGAGAACCGTGATGTCGCCTTTCAGGCTTGCTACAGGCGCTATTGCCGTGGCGTTCGCGCTGGCGGTCAACGTGGCTGCCGCGCAAAGTCCCGCGCCGAGACCGAGCGATCCGATGCCGCCGCCGGCACCGCCGAAGTCGGGGCTGGCTTCCCCGTCACCTTTGCAGCCGGGTGATGCTTTCGGTGAGCCGGTCACCTTACCGGAACGGACCATCATCTACATCAAGGGCTATAGCCGCTGGGACAATGCCTTCGATACGCTCGTCGATGCGTTCAAATCGCTGCACGAATATCTCGACAAGCAGACCCTTCAGCCGTCGGGCCCGGCCATTACCATTTACACGCAGACCGACGATTCCGGTTTCTCGTTCGAGGCGGCGCTGCCGGTTGCGCAAGCCCCGAAAGACCCGCCGAAGGGCGACATTGCCGTCGGACCGGCCCCGTCTGGCAAGGCCCTTAAATTCGTGCACCGTGGCTCCTATGACGCGATGGACACGACCTATGAAGCCATCACCAATTATCTCGACGACAAGCAGCTGGAAGCCAAGGATCTGTTCATCGAGGAATACGCAACGGACCCTGTTAAGACCGAACCCGGCAAGCTGGTCGTCAATGTGTTTGTGCCGGTGAAGTGATGATCATCTCGCGCGTACTGTTTGCATCGATCTTGTCTATCGTTTCGCTTGCGCCGCTGCCGTCGCTTGCAACAGAGAAGCTGGTGACCGTTACCGGTGAAGCGACTGTCGCGGTTGCCCCCGACGCCGCGATGATCCGCATCGGCGTCAGCAGCCAGGACAAGACCGCGCGCGAGGCGAGCGATGCGAACGCGAAGCAGATGACCGCTGTGCTCGCGGCCATTAAAAGCAACAATATTGCCGAACGCGACATCCAGACGTCGCGGCTCTCGCTGCAGCCGCAATATGATCCGAACAAGAGCGGCACCGCCCGCCTCACGGGCTTCCAGGCCACCAACCAGGTTACGGTCAGAATTCGCGATATCGGAAATCTGGCTGCTGTCCTCGACAGTGCGATTTCCGCCGGAGCCAATGAAATGTCGGGAATCGAATTTATTGTCTCCGAGCAGTCGAAATTGCTCGATCGCGCGCGCGACGACGCCATTGCAGATGCGCACCGCAAGGCAGAGCGTTATGCGAAAGCCGCAGGGTCCCGCCTTGGCCATGTCGTCGCGATTTCGGAGGAGGGTTCGTCGCCACCGCCTCGCCCGATGCAGGCCCTGCGCGCCGGCGCCGTCCCTATATCTCCAGGCGAGCAGACCTTAAGGGCGGCCGTGACCGTTAGCTATGAATTGTCGCCCTAAATCAGCCGCATCTTGACTTGATGGTGCGGCAACCCTAGGTTCCGCCCGCTCTCGATAGAGACGTTGAAATTCAGCTTTGCCGCCCGGTCCAATGAGAGGCCGGAGGCCACCGCCCGACAGCGCAATGCGCCCTCGGGCGTAAAATTGTTTTGCAGAAGCCTCATCCTGAGGAGCCCGCGAAGCGGGCGTCTCGAAGGATGAGGCGAATAATCGGGGCGCCCTCGCCCTTCGAGACGCGCACTTCGTGCGCTCCTCAGGACGAGGTCGCGAGTAACTGATGTTCGACAGTCTGTCGGAAAAACTTGGTGGCATTCTCGACCGCCTCACCCGCCGCGGCGCGCTCAGCGAAGCCGATGTCGACGCCGCGCTGCGCGAGGTTCGCCGTGCGCTGCTGGAAGCCGATGTCGCGCTCGATGTAGCGCGCGCCTTCACCGATGGCGTGAAGAAGCACGCCGTCGGCGTCGAGGTGATGAAATCGGTCACGCCCGGCCAGATGGTCGTGAAGATCGTGCATGACCAGCTTGTCGCTACGCTCGGCGGCGATAGCCAAGGCGGGACGCAAGGCATCGACCTTAACGCCGCGCCGCCGGTCGCCATCATGATGGTCGGCCTGCAGGGCTCGGGAAAAACCACCACCACGGCAAAAATCGCCAAACGTCTCACCGACCGGCAGCGCCGCAAGGTGCTGATGGCCTCGCTCGACGTGCGCAGGCCGGCGGCGATGGAGCAACTCGCGGTGCTCGGCCGTGACGCACAGATCGACACACTGCCCGTTGTACAAGGCCAGGCGCCACCGCAAATCGCCAAACGCGCGATCGAAGCGGCAAAGCTCGGCGGCTATGACGTGGTGCTGCTCGACACCGCCGGACGCACCACGCTCGACGACGAGATGATGAACGAGGCGGCGCAAGTCAAACAGGCCACCAATCCGCACGAGGTGCTGCTCGTCGCCGATTCACTCACCGGCCAGGATGCAGTCAATCTCGCCCGTTCGTTCGACGAACGCGTTGGCTTGTCCGGCATCGTGCTCACCCGTGTCGACGGCGACGGCCGCGGCGGCGCCGCGCTCTCGATGCGCGCGGTCACCGGCAAGCCGATCAAGCTGATCGGCACCGGCGAAAAACTCGACGCTCTTGAAGAATTCGACCCAGCGCGTATCGCCGGCCGCATCCTCGGCATGGGCGACATTGTCGCGCTGGTTGAAAAAGCAGCGGCCAACATCGACGCAGAAAAGGCCATGCGCGCGGCTGAGAAAATGCGCAGGGGCGCATTCGATCTTGGCGACCTGCGCGAGCAGCTCACCCAGATGCAGGCGATGGGCGGCCTTGGCGGACTAATGGGAATGATGCCCGGTGTCGCCAAGATGAAGAACCAGCTCGCCGCCGCCAATCTCGATGAAAACGTCATCAAGCGGCAGATCGCCATCATCGATTCCATGACGCCGAAGGAACGCCGCAACCCGGATGTTCTCAAGGCGAGCCGCAAGAAGCGCATCGCTTCCGGCTCCGGCACCTCGCCGGAAGCCATCAACAAGTTGCTGAAGATGCACCGCGGCATGTCCGACATGATGAAGGCGATGGGTGGCGCCAAGCGCGGCCCGCTCGCCGGCCTCGCACAAGCCATGGGTTTCGGATCCGGCATGCCGTCGCCTGAGCAGATGGCCGAGATGGCAAAAAAAATGCCGGGCGGACAATTGCCGCCGAATGCTCCCGGCACAGGTGCTTCCTTGCCGCCGACGATGCCCAAGTTGCCGCCGAATATGCCGGGTTTGCCTGGCCTGCCGGGTCTTGGTGGAAAGTTTCCTGGATTGCCGGGCGGCCTGCCGCCCGGACTGGGGAAGAAAAAGTGAAAACGTACCTCGCAATCGTCATTCCGAGGCGCCGCGTAGCGGCGAACCCGGAATCCATACTCCGCAGCACTGCGGGTTATGGATTCCGGCTCTCGCTCGCTTTGCTCGCTCGGCCGGAATGACAGTTTCTATGGAAAGGAAAGTCTAAATGTCTCTCGTTATCCGTCTTGCCCGTGCCGGCACCAAGAAACGGCCGGTCTATCACATCGTCGTCGCCGACAGCCGCTCGCCTCGCGATGGCCGCTTCATTGAGCGGCTCGGCTATTTCAATCCGCTGCTGCCGAAGGAAAAGACCGAGCGGCTCAAGCTCGATCTAGAAAAGGTGCAGGCGTGGATGAAGAAGGGCGCGCAGCCGTCCGACCGTGTCATGCGCTTCCTCGATGCCGCCGGCATCATGAAGCGTCCGAAGCGCAACAACCCGGAAAAGGCTGTCCCGCGCAAGGAGCGTAAGGCCAAGGACGAAGAAGCGACCAAGGCCAAGGAAGCCGGCGACGCGGCCGCCAAGACGGCGGCAACGGCGAAGGCAGCCGATAAGGCCGCTGCGGACAAGGCTGCGGAAAAGCCGGCTGAAGCGCCGGCGGCGAGCTAAGGCTCGCCGCGCCTCGCCGTGACCGACCGCATCTGTGTCGCTCGCATTGGTGCCGCGCACGGAATCCGCGGCGAGGTGAAGCTGTGGTCATTCACCGAAGATCCGGCGGCGGTTGCGAATTATGGTCCGCTGGAAACGAAAGACGGCACGCAACGTTTTGAAATCGAGGCGATGCGACCGGCGAAGGACCACTTCGTGGCCCGCATCGCCGGCGTTGACGACCGCGACGCGGCGGAGAAGCTGCGAAATCTGGAGCTCTACGTTCCGCGTGCGCGGCTGCCGAAGATCGACGAGGACGACACCTTCTATCACGCTGACCTGATTGGACTTGACGCCGTCGCTCCGGACGGCGCGCAGATCGGTACCGTGCATGCGCTGCATAATTTCGGCGCCGGCGATATTATCGAGATCATGCCGGTGGGCGGCGGAGAGCCTTTGATGCTGCCGTTCAATGAGACGACTGTGCCGAAGATCGACCTCGCGGCAAGGCAGATTGTGGTCGTGCGGCCAGCCGAAATCGAAGCGCGGGACGATTGACCATGTGGCGCGCCCCTACAAATCCGCTCATTCCCGCGCAAGCGGGAATCCAGAGCGACAATTCATACGCCGGATATCTTTGCTCCTGGATCCCCGCTTTCGCGGGGACGAACGGAGGCTGGTGATGTGGCGCGCCAGCGTACTGACAATTTTTCCCGACATGTTTCCTGGCCCGTTGGCGCATAGCCTCGCCGGCAAGGCGCTCACCTCGAGCATCTGGTCACTCGACACAATCGATATTCGCGCGCACGCCACCGACAATCACCGCACGGTCGACGATACGCCGGCGGGCGGCGGGCCCGGCATGGTCATGAAGGCGGACGTGCTCGCGCGCGCGCTTGATGCCGTGCCGCATGACACGCGCCCGCGTCTGTTGATGAGCCCGCGCGGCAGGCCGCTGACGCAAAGCCGGGTCGCGGAGCTTGTTCGCCATCTCGGCGTGGTCATCATATGTGCGCGCTTCGAAGGCGTGGACGAGCGTTTGATCAAGGCGCGCCGCCTGGAAGAGGTTTCGCTCGGCGACTACGTGCTCTCGGGCGGTGAGATCGCCGCGCTTGCCGTGCTGGACGCCTGCGTGCGGCTGCTGCCTGGCGTCATGGGCAAGGAGGCTTCGGCGGCGGAAGAAAGCTTTGCCGACGGGCTACTCGAATACCCGCAATACACGCGGCCGCCGGTGTTCGAGGGCGAGCCGATCCCCGAGGTCCTCGTTTCCGGCGACCACAGCAAGGTTAAGGCCTGGCGCCGGGCAGAGGCCGAGCGGCTGACCGCCGAACGCCGCCCCGACCTGTGGGCGGCCTATCGGGCGGCCAAAAAGCCCGAAAAAGGCCCGCAATCCAAAGGGTGACAAGCCGAAATCTTTGTAATACAAGCTCGCCAACCCATTCAGACCAGATCAAGACCGCGCGCCGGTTGCTGGCGCTGCCGACGGAGAATTCAAATGAACATCATCCAGCAGCTCGAAAAAGAGCAGGTCGAGAGACTTTCGGCCGGCAAGGAAATTCCTGACTTCCAGCCGGGCGACACTGTTCTGGTCAACGTGAAAGTTGTCGAAGGCGACAAGGCTCGCGTGCAGGCTTACGAAGGCGTCTGCATCGGACGCTCGGGCGGCGGGCTCAACGAGAACTTCACGGTGCGCAAGATTTCGTACGGCGAAGGCGTCGAGCGCGTGTTCCCGCTCTATTCGCCGATGATCGAGTCGATCAAGGTCGTGCGCCGCGGCAAGGTGCGCCGCGCCAAGCTTTATTACCTGCGCGGATTGCGCGGGAAGAAGGCCCGCATTTCCGAGGCTCAGGGCGCGAGCCGGGCCCGAGGGCGCCGAGGCGGCTGCGCGGGAATAGTCGGCGGACGCATGCAATGCATGAAGGGGCCGCTTGTCGGCCCCTTTTTCATGTTCGCGCGACTTCGTTGTCGAAGCCGGATCGATTGGCTATATAACCCCCATGGTTTCCAAAGCTCAGCGGATTGTCCTGGTCGACCACGCGCGGTTGCCGTGGCGGTTTTTCGGCCGGCTGACGGCGGTGCAGGCGGGACTTTGACGGGTCCGGCCAAGGTCCGTCCTGATGCCGGCCGTTTGCGAACCGCTTCTCCTTTCACTCTGAGCTGGACAATCGAGTCATGAAATCGCGCACTCTGTACGACAAGATCTGGGACGATCATCTGGTGGACGAACAGCCGGATGGCACCTGCCTGATTTATATCGACCGTCATCTGGTGCATGAGGTCACGTCACCGCAGGCTTTCGAAGGCCTGCGCGTCGCGGGCCGCAAGGTGCATGCGCCCGACAAGACGCTCGCCGTAGTTGATCACAACGTGCCGACCACCGATCGCACGAAGCCAAATCCCGATCCCGAAAGCGCCGAGCAGATTTCTGCGCTGGCGAAGAATGCCAAGGATTTCGGCATCGAATATTTCAACGAGTTCGACAAGCGCCAAGGCATCGTCCACATCATCGGACCCGAGCAGGGCTTCACGCTTCCGGGCACCACATTGGTCTGCGGGGACAGTCATACGGCCACGCATGGCGCCTTTGGCGCCCTCGCCTACGGTATCGGCACATCTGAAGTGGAGCACGTGCTGGCGACGCAGACCTTGATCCAGAAGAAGTCGATGAACATGCGCGCTGTGGTCGACGGAAAATTGCCGGCCGGCGTCACCGCGAAGGACATCATCCTCGCGATCATCGGTGAGATCGGCACCGCCGGCGGCACCGGCTATGCGCTCGAATATGCCGGCGAAGCAATTCGTGCATTGTCGGTCGAAGGCCGCATGACGGTCTGCAACATGTCGGTTGAAGGTGGCGCCAAGGCGGGCTTCATCGCGCCCGATGACAAGGCCTACGCTTATCTCAAGGACAAACCGAAAGCGCCCAAGGGCAAATCCTGGGATGACGCCATGCGCTATTGGGAAACATTGAAATCCGACGACGGCGCGCACTTCGATCGCGAGATCAAGCTTGACGCAGCAAAGCTGCCGCCGCTGGTGACCTGGGGCACCAGCCCCGAGCAAGTCATTACGGTCACAGGTCGTGTGCCGGTGCTGTCCGAAATTTCGGATGAAAAGAAACGCGTCGCCGCTGAACGCTCGCTCGGCTACATGGGCTTGAAGGGCGGCGAAAAGATCACCGACATCAAGCTCGACCGTGTGTTCATCGGCTCTTGCACCAATGCGCGCATCGAAGACCTGCGCGAGGTCGCGCGTGTGGTTGAGGGCAAAAATGTCAATGCAAGCGTCAATGCCATGATCGTGCCGGGTTCCGGCCTCGTGAAGGAACAAGCGGAAGCCGAAGGTCTCGACAAGATTTTCAAGGCTGCGGGTTTCGAATGGCGTGAACCCGGGTGTTCAATGTGTCTCGCGATGAACCCGGACAAGCTTGCGCCGGGCGAGCGTTGCGCCTCAACTTCGAACCGGAATTTCGAAGGCCGCCAGGGCTACAAGGGACGCACGCATCTGGTGTCGCCGGCAATGGCGGCAGCGGCGGCGATCGCAGGTCACTTCGTCGACGTGCGTGAGTGGAAATAACGTACGGCGTACGGCAATTTCCGAAAATGCAAAAAGGCCCGCCGTGTTGCGGGCCTTTTTTTCGACGACGCGTGTCAGTCGTTCGCTATTCCCACCAGCAACGCATCTGTGGCGTGACGACCGTGCCGCTGACACGGTATTCGGTCACCAGCCACGAGTAGCATTGCCGCTTGGCGTAGGGCCCCGGATAAACGCGCCGCGGATAGATGGTCACGCGCGGGCGCTTTTTCTGTGCGGCGAATTCTTGTGCGAGAGGCGCAGTGACGACTCCGGGTCGCAATTCACCAGCCGAGGCCACCGACGGCGCACCGACGGCCACGGCGAATATCAAGCCACCAAATGCCAGGCCGGTCGCAATCCTCATCATATGAAGCCCATAACTCGCGCCACCACGGCCAACCGTTGCGCATCCGGCCCCGTTCCGTCAACCGCTTGGTTGGCACGGCGACCTCGCCTACAACGATGTCATGACGGCCCAAATCAACAATTGGCGAGGAAGCACGGCCCCATCTTTGGCCGACTTTGAAGGGCTGGCGGCAGAGGCCTATAACCGTCTGCCCGATCACTTCCGCAAACTGTGCGAAGGCCTTGTCATCCGCGTCGAGGATTTCCCCGACGATGAGGTCGTCGACTCGATGCGGCTCGAGAGCGAATTTGATTTGCTCGGACTGTTTCAAGGTGTCGGCTTGCCGTTCCAGTCGGAAACCGCGCCAGAACTAATGCCCAATATGATCTGGCTCTACCGCCGGCCGATCCTCGATTATTGGGCCGAACATGAAGACACCTTGGGTGAGATCGTCACCCACGTGCTGGTGCATGAAATTGGCCACCATTTTGGCCTGTCGGACGACGATATCGAAGCAATCGAAGCCAGTGCCGGATGATTGATCTCGAAAGTCGATGGCGGCTATTTAAAATCGGAATTGGTGGAACGCGGCCCGTTACGCCAGCATCGCGCCTCAGGGAGATTCGCCATGATCGTTACCGTCTTTCGTTCCCGTCTCATGCCCGACCTACGCGAAGAGTACGTCGCCTTGGTGGACCGTATGGTAGAGCTAGCCGCGACCATGCCAGGCTACATTTCGCACAAGGGCTTCTTCGCCGAGGACGGTGAGCGTGTGACGGTGGTGGAGTTCGAACACGAGGAGGGCATGCGCACATGGCGCATGCATCCCGAGCACCGTGCGGCACAGAAGAAAGGGCGCGAAATCTATTATTCGGAATACAGCGTTCAGATCTGCAATGTGGTGCGGGAAGTCCAAGTTTAATCGTGAAGAGGCCGATGCGGGTTAATCAGGTGTTTACGAGACGCACCCGCGAATGCATGCTGAGTTCACGCCGCCGCTATTGACCGGCTTGCTGGACGCCTTATGAAAGGGCCCGAAACGGAAGCGAGCCGGAGTTCAGGAGCAATGGAAAAGTTCACCACCCTCGAAGGCGTCGCCGCGCCCATGCGCATCATCAATGTCGACACCGACATGGTGATCCCGAAACAATATCTGAAGACGATCAAGCGCACCGGACTCGGCAAGGGCTTGTTCTCCGAAATGCGCTACAAGGACGACGGCAGCGAGAACCCGGACTTCGTGCTCAATAAACCGGCCTATCGCAAATCGAAGATCCTGGTTGCCGGCGACAATTTCGGCTGCGGTTCGTCGCGCGAACACGCGCCCTGGGCGCTGATGGATTTCGGCATCCGTTGCGTGATCTCAACGTCATTCGGCGACATCTTCTACAACAATTGCTTCAAGAACGGCGTTCTCCCGATCCGCGTGTCGCCGGAGGATCTGGAAAAACTGTTCGACGACGCCGAACGCGGCGCCAACGCAACGCTAAGCATCGACCTTGAGAAACAGGAAGTTCACGGGCCCGACGGCGGCGTGGTCAAATTCGAGATCGACGCCCACCGCAAGCATTGCATGCTCAACGGCCTCGACGATATCGGGCTGACGAAACAGAAACAGACCAAGATTCAAAGCTACGAGCAGAAAGCCGCCGCCGCACGGCCATGGGCGTGAATTTGGGCTTGAGGCGCGCTTAATCCGGAACAGACGGCGTCCACGAACCGCCGGGCGCCACTTCAAGCCCGGCGACTCCGCTTGCGTCGACCGATTTCTTCAGGAAGCCCGACGCCCGCACGTCGTCGATGAAGCGGTTGATGGCCGCGAGCACCTCCGTCTTGCCTTTGGGCACAATGATGGTCTGCGGCACGCCGAACAGATTGTCCGGCAAAATCCGGAAGCCCGGGCCCTCCTTCACGATATTGGCCAGCCGTTGCCGATTAGCACCGAAGGCGTCGATTTCCTTGGCCAGTAGCAGGCGTTTGATTTCGGCGGTGTCGTGCGAAATCTCGCTGAGCGTCGCATGCTTGAACTTGCGCTTCATGAACAGCGAGATCGAGTCGGCATGGCCGCCGGCGATTTTCTGCCCGGCGCGATCGACGTCGGCGATGGTCCGGATGTTGGATTCCTCAAGCACAAGGAAACCCTGCCCCGACAAAACGTAAGCTTGCGAGAATTCCACGGTCCCGACCCGCTCCGGCGCATAGGCGATGAAACCGATGTCGGCGTCGCCGCCGGTAACCGCATCGATCACGGCTTTTGGGTTCGCCAGTGGCTTGAACTCCACAGGCACGCCGATACGCCTGGCCAATTCGCGCGCCACGTCGGCGGAAGCGCCGCGGATGGCGCCGTTTGAGTCCCGCACCGCCTGCGCCGGATTGCCGCCGAGATAGGCCGCTCGCAACGTACCACCCGGTGCGATGTCGCGGTCGACGGCCAGCGCCGGCTGCAAGCTCAACAGGACCAAGGCGAAGGCTGCCAGCGCTTTCATGATTTCCCCGCAATCGTATCGGCAATCGCCACCGTGCGCCGCGCCATGTCGGCGTGCAAGCGCTCGACCATGCGACCGTCGATCGACACAACACCCTTGCCTTTATTTTCCGGCAGGTCGAAGGCGGCAATCATCTTGCGTGCCTGCTCGACTTCGGCCGGCGACGGCGAAAATGCCTTGTTACAGGGCTCGATCTGATTGGGATGAATCAGCGTCTTGCCGTCGAAGCCGAACTCGACGCCTTGCGCACATTCCTTGATGAACCCGTCGGCGTTGCCGATATCGTTATAGACCCCGTCAAGAATATCGATGCCATGGACGCGCGCGGCGGCAACGGACATCGACAGCCACGGCAACATCGGGGCCCGCCCGGGCACCAGGCGCGCGCGGGTATCCTTGGCGAGATCGTTGGTGCCCATCACAAAGCCCGAGAGTCGCGTTTCGGAATCTCGCGCTGCGGCAGCGATCGAGAGAATATTGAAGATCGCGAGCGGTGTCTCGATCATCGCCCAAATGCGCGTTTTATGATTGGTACCCATGTCGAGCAGGCGGCGGCCAATCATTTCGAGCGCCTCCGCACTCGACACTTTCGGCACCAGAATGGCGTCGGGTGCGGCGTGCGCGGCGGCGGAAAGATCGTCGGCATGCCAGGGCGTATCGACGCCATTCACGCGAATGAAGACCTCGCGCGTGCCAAAACCGCCCGCTTTGACCGCGTCGACGACCTGCTGACGCGCCGTTTCCTTGGCTTCGGGCGCGACCGAATCCTCAAGATCGAGGATTAGGCCGTCCGCCGGCAACGTTTTTGCCTTGTCCAATGCGCGCGCATTGGAACCCGGCATATAGAGCACGCTCCGGCGCGGACGGACGGTCATGGGGAATAGTCTCCTCTCTCCGGGACCAAGCCTAGCGTCCGATCGCGACCCATGCCACTGCGACACGTACGCGGGTTGCCAATGGCAATCCGCTCGTATTGTGTGAGTGCGGGTGACAAACTTTCTTGACGGCGGATCATGGCATTTCCCCAGCAATTGCTTGACGGCTATCGCGCCTTTCTCATCGGACGGCTGCGCCACGAACAGGACCGCTATCGCGGCCTCGCGGAAATCGGACAATCGCCGCAGATCATGGTGATTGGCTGCTGCGATTCACGCGTTTCGCCCGAAGTCATTTTCGATGCCAGGCCGGGCGAACTTTTTGTTGTCCGCAATGTCGCAAATATCGTGCCCCCTTATGCACCGGATGGGCAGGCACACGGCGTATCCGCGGCACTCGAATTCGGCGTCGCCGCACTCAAGGTCAAGCACATCGTCGTGCTCGGTCATGCACAGTGCGGTGGCGTGCAGGCTTTTGCCGAAGATGCGGAGCCGCTGTCACCTGGTGATTTTATCGGCAACTGGATGAAACTCATGACGCCTGCCGCGGAGAAAGTCGGACCGCGCGGCGCCATGTCGCTGGCGGATTACCGGGCACGACTTGAACAGGCCAACGTCGTCAACAGCCTCGATAACCTGATGACATTTCCTCGCTTGCGCAAACTCATCGAGGGCGGCCAGGTTACTTTGCACGGTGCATATTTCGGCGTCGCCACCGGCCAGCTTTCGGTGCGCGATCCAGCCACTGGCGGGTTCGTCCAGGCCGCGGCGGAGGACTACACGCGGATATTCGCGCAGCCGCGCTTCTGATTGCCGCTGTCGCGAAAACTTACCGCGCTTTAACCGTCTTTCGGCGAATTCGCGTGTGGAATCCACGCGCTGGCGTCAGCGAGGGTTACCGACAATGTGCCGTTTTCGCCTAACTTGATGGTAATGACCGACCGCTAAAAGTGGCGGGTACCCATATAGCGGAACGGTCTGAAATTGTGATGGAAGAGCGATCGATCATCGCCGAAATTGAAGGCAGTTTCGCGTCCGGATCGGCTGACAAACAGGCCGAAATACTTCGCCGGGTCACCGACCTGTTCCTGGCGGGTGCCGACAATTATTCCGATGAGCATGTCGACCTGTTCGACGGCGTCATTTCCCGCATCGCCGACAAGATCGAAACGAAGGCCAGGGTCGAACTCGCCCATCGTCTGGCGCCGTCGGATAATGCACCGCCGAATACGGTGCGCATGCTCGCGCACGACGAATCGATCGAGGTTGCGGGTCCGATCCTGAGCCAATCAAATCGTTTGTCCGATGAAGATCTGCTGGCCATCGCCAGCAACAACAGTCAGGACCGGCTGCTTGCCATTTCAAAACGTCGTTCGCTCAGCGAAAAAGTCAGCGACGTCCTGGTGACGCACGGAAATCGTGACGTCGTTATTTCGGTGACGCAAAACGAAGGCGCGCGCTTTTCCGACGCAGGTTACGGAAAGCTGGTCGATCGTTCCATCAACGACGAGGTGCTCGCAATCTGCGTTTCCATGCGCAAGGATATTCCGCGCGAGCATTTCAACGCGCTAATTGCGAAGGCCTCCGAAGTTGTGTTCGAGAAACTCGCCGCCAGCAATCCCGATGCCGTGCACGAAGTGCATCGGGTATTGACCGACATCACTGGGCAAGATTCAACCGCACATCCGAAAGCCAAGCGGGACTATCGCGAAGCCGCCGCGCAATTCGATATCGTGCGACGTTCGGGTGCGCCGGTTGATCCGGTCGTGCAGGAATTTGCCGCCAAGGGAAAATTTGAAGAAACAGTTGCCGCCCTCTCCGCGCTGTGCGGGGCTCCGACCAAGCTCGTCGAAAGCGTGATGAACGACGCCCGCAATGAAAGTGATTTCGCGCTGATCCTTGCAAAGGCTGCCGGTCTGTCATGGCCGACCGCGAAGCAAATCTGCATCCTGCGCCGCAAGGCTTTCCGCTATTCTCCTCAATCAATTGAGACCGCACGCCACAGTTTCGATCGCCTGCAGACCGCCACGGCGCAGCGCCTCGTTCGATTTTACAACGAGCGCCATTCCGCGCTGGCGGATTTCCAGGAGCTGGCGCAGCACATCAAAGGGCACGAAAGCCCGCTGCGGGCGTCGTAGCGACCCAGATTAATATCTGAAAAAGAACCGCCCGGGCAGCGGCTATGCTGCCCGGCGCTTCGCCTGGATGAGCTTGCGGTCGATCAGGCACTCGGCGATCTGGATTGCGTTGAGCGCGGCGCCCTTGCGCAGATTGTCCGACACAACCCACATCTGCAGGCCGTTATCGACGGTCGGATCGGTACGGATGCGGCTGATATAGGTCGCGTCCTCACCCACACATTCATACGGCGTCACGTAGCCGCCGTCCTCATGCTTGTCGATGACCAGGCAGCCGGGCGCGCTGCGTAAAATGGTGCGCGCTTCCTCGACACTGATCGGATTCTCGAACTCGACATTCACCGCTTCGGAATGGCCGACAAACACCGGCACACGAACGCAGGTGGCGGTGAGCTTGATGTGGGGATCAAGAATCTTCTTGGTCTCCATCATCATCTTCCATTCTTCCTTGGTGTAGCCATCCTCCATGAACACGTCGATGTGCGGGATTACGTTGAACGCAATCCGCTTGGAAAACTTTTTTGTTTCGACTTCACCGAGCGTGAATACGGCCTTGCTCTGCGAGAACAGCTCGTCCATCGCATCCTTGCCGGCACCCGACACCGATTGGTAGGTCGCGACCACAACGCGCTTGATCTTCGCCTTGTCGTGCAGCGGCTTGAGCGCAACGACAAGCTGGGCGGTCGAGCAGTTCGGATTGGCGATGATGTTCTTCTTGGTGAAGCCGGTGATCGCGTCGGCGTTCACCTCCGGGACGATCAGCGGCACATCGGGGTCCATGCGCCACGCCGAGGAATTGTCGATGACCACCGCGCCCTGCGCAGCGATCTTGGGCGACCACTCCTTCGACACCGCACCGCCCGCCGACATCAGGCAGATATCGACGTCGGAAAAATCGAAATGGTCGAGCGCCTTCACCTTCAGCGTCTTGTCGCCGAATGAGCATTCGACGCCCTGACTCTTGCGCGACGCAAGGGCGACAACCTCGTCGGCGGGGAAATTGCGCTCAGCCAAAATGTCGAGCATCTCGTGCCCGACAACGCCGGTAGCACCCACCACGGCGACCTTGTAACCCATTGTTAACGCTCCGGAATAAATTACCACTCGGCTGTCGGTATCGGGCAACCGGATTGCAGCGCTTCTAGGCGAGAACAGTCTTCAACACAACGGCGGCCTGCCGCAGTCAAACCCATGCATCCGGCCCTGCAGTCCTGGCGTGATGAACTGCCATCCAGCTTTGTGCGCCTTCTCGCATATCTGGGGGCTGTTGCGCTGCTGTCCATAGGCGCGGCGCGGGTTTCGCAACCGACCGTCATGAATTCTGTTGAACCGGTCCATCAGCCGGAATGGATTGAGATCGAGCGTCCTTTCCCGGCCTTCGCGTTGTCGATTCCCGAGGCCGCGGATGTGCCGGCCATCTACGCCATTCGGCGACATGCCGAGGGCAATGGCCGCAAGGACATCCTCACGTTGGGAGATCCTGACGGCGCCAGTCCCTATCTGCGAGTCGAAATTTATCGGCCGGGACGCGAGATCCGGCGCTTCGCCGATCCGCAGGCACAGATCATCTCGAGCGCCGCCGCGCTCGGGCCGATCGAGATCAAGCGTGCCGATGAACCTTTGGCGAGCAAATTTGGGCCATTGACGATCGTTTCGTTTGCAACCTCGACAGGTACGCCGCGCAGCTGTCTTGGCTTCGTGCGCGCCTACGGCGATCCGCGCTTGCAACTTTCCGGCTGGTTTTGCCAGGGCGGCAGCGAGTTGATCGCGCAGAGCACGCTGGCTTGTGCACTCGATCGATTGACACTGCTCGCCGCCGGAAGTGACCCGAAGATCGGTGCGCTATTTGCCCAGGCCGAACTTAACCGCAGCTATTGCGGCCAGCGCGACCCGATCCTGGCTGCCACGCCGAAATACCACCTGCTCTGGAAAGCACTCGCTAATCGCCCTGAGCCACGGCGAATCGGACGTTGAACAAGCGCACCTCGCCAAAATCCCACTCGATGAGATTGGGTAGATGACGCGGCGGTGAATTCTACCGTCTTCGCCATGATGGTAATTGACCAGCTGGCGAATCCGTCGGATCATATTCCAATAAGAATATCTGAGGCTCCGGCGATGGCCGGCTTGCCTCGGTAAACCTCTGGGGAGAGGAACAATGCTCACACGTCGTTACCTGCTGCAAACAGCGGGCGCAGGCGCCGCGCTTGCCGTGCCCGGACTGAAGCTTGCCGAAGCTGCGGGCGCCGGCCTGACGCCGGGCGTACCCGAAGGAGTCGCCAGCTACGCGACAATGGCGACGCTGCCCGGGAAGAAGCCGCTGATCCAGCTTTCCGATCGGCCGCCGAACTACGAAGCGCCTCTCGAATATCTGCGCACGCCGATCACGCCAAACGACGAGTTCTATGTCCGATACCATCTCTCCGATATCCCGACTGTAAACGCCGAGAGCTACAAGATCGCGGTCGGCGGCGACGGCGCGAATGGCACCGACCGAGATCACATTCGACGATCTGAAGAAGATGCCGGCGATCGAAGTGGTTGCGGTCAATCAGTGCTCGGGCAATCGGCGCGGGCTATCGACGCCACACGTGCAGGGCGTCGAATGGGGTTACGGCGCCATGGGTTGCGCGCGCTGGAAGGGTCGCCCGACTCAAGGACATGCTCGACAAAGTCGGCCTCAAGAAGGAGGCGATCGAGATCGGCGTTGAACGGCGCCGATGGCCCGGCGATCAACAGTACACCGGATTTCATCAAGAGCATCCCGGTGTGGAAAGCAGTCGATCCGAGTCGACGATCGTCGCCTACGAGATGAACGGCCAGCCATTGCCGCATTTCAACGGCTTCCCTGCACGCCTGATCGTGCCGGGCTGGACCGGCACCTATTGGATCAAACACCTCGTCAACATCAACGCGTTGACCAAACCGCAAGGCGGGTTCTGGATGAATCCTGCCTATCGCGTTCCGGTCGGCAAGTTTCCCGCTTCGGGATCGCTTCATTACCCAGGAAACCGCGGTCAACACGCCGATCACCGAGATCGTGGTCAATTCCCTGATTACGAGTCATCGCGAGGGCGACAAGGTGAAGCCCGGCAAGGTCACGAGTCAGTGGCATGGCCTGGGATGGCGGCTACGGCATCCGTCGGTGGAGGTGTCCACGGATGGCGGCAAGACCTGGGCCGAGCGCCGCCTTGGGCAGGACCTCGGCCCGTTCGCATTCCGACCGTGGAGTTTCGAATCGTCGGCCAAGACGCGGCAAGAACGCCGTGATGGTCAACGCCATCAACAAATCGGCCAGAGCCAGACCAGCGGAGTTGATCTTCAACCCGGCCGGCTACCACAACAACGTGATGCAAAACATCACGCTCGACGGCGTGAGGGAGGACACCATGCGGAAATTATCATTGCACTTCGTCGCCGTACTCATCGCGTCGCCGGTCTTCGCCGCCGAGCAGACGATAAAGCTCAAGCCGGGGCCAGGTCTCGACAAGGTCGAGGCCAACTGCCAGGCGTGTCACACCCTCGCCTATATCCCGATGAACTCGCCATTCCTCAATGCGGCGGGATGGGATGCTACGGTCAATAAAATGATCAAGGCGCTCAAGGCACCGATCGACGAGGCTGACGCCAAGGCGATCAAGGAATACCTTGCCAAGAACTATGGGATCTGAAACGTCCATATTTCAGCGTGAATCTGCATATGGCCCCGCCGCAAGGCGGGGCTTTTTTTGACAATTGTCATGTACAATTGCGCGTGATTCAGGCCTATTGCCGCGAACCGAAGACGGTTAGACTGCATTGCAACATAAGAGTCACCGAGGACCGAACATGGTTTTGAAAGTCCCCGTCGCCGCGATAGCGCTTGCCGCAGTATTGGCCTTGGTGGCCGCACCGGCATTCGCCCAGGACGGCCAGGCCAAGAAAAAGAAGACTGTGGTCATGAACCGCGATCACACGGTTCAGGTCAGCCGCGACGAGGATGGCCGCACGCGCACGCGGATCATCATCCAGAAGCGCTCCTATCTCGATCCCGGCACGGAGACTTTCCCCGGTGAACGGGGCGATCACGATTATGCGATGCTGCCCAATCACCGCGCCGCGGGCGTCCTCGACAACACGGTATTCGGCACCAATCAGACCGCCCTTCCCGGGCCATGGACCTTGCCGAGCAAGAACAATCCCTGGATTGGATACTAAGGACAATTGAATCTGGGAAATAAAAACGCGGCCACGAGGCCGCGTTTTTTGATTCGGGTCCGCGTAACTTGCGTCCTCAGGCCGCGAGCTTTTCCAGTTCAGCCAGAATCGCCGTTCCCATTTCCGACGTCGTCACCACTTTGGTGCCCTCCGACTTGATATCGGCGGTGCGCAATCCCTTGGCGAGCGCTGCGGAAATCGCCTGATCGATCCAGTCGGCCTGCTTGCCGAGATTGAATGAATAGCGCAGCGCCATGCCGAACGACGCGATCATGGCGATCGGATTGGCAATGCCCTTGCCCGCAATGTCAGGCGCGGAGCCATGCACGGGTTCATACAGCGCCTTGCGCTTGCGCGTCTTGGCATCGACTTCGCCGAGCGAGGCAGACGGCAGCATGCCGAGCGAACCCGTCAACGTCGCGGCAATATCAGAAAGGACGTCGCCGAACAGATTGTCGGTCACGATGACGTCGAATTGTTTCGGCCAGCGCACGAGCTGCATGCCGCCGGCATCGGCCAACATGTGTTCGAGTTGCACGTCCTTGAACTCGCGGGCGTGCAGTGCCGTCGTCACCTCGTTCCACAGCACACCCGTCTTCATGACGTTGCGCTTCTCCATCGACGTGACCTTATTCCGCCGTTTGCGCGCAAGCTCGAAGGCGACACGGTCGATGCGCTCGATCTCATAGGTGTCGTAGACCTGCGTATCGATGGCGCGCTTCTGGCCGTTGCCGAGATCGGTGATGGTCTTCGGTTCGCCGAAATAGACGCCGCCGGTCAGCTCACGCAGGATGATGATGTCGAGGCCTTCGACCACCTCGCGCTTGAGCGAGGAAGAATCGGCGAGTGCCGGATAAACGATGGCCGGGCGCACATTGGCATACAGATCGAGGTCCTTGCGGAGACGCAGCAGCCCCGCCTCGGGGCGCACGTCATAGGGGACCTTGTCCCATTTCGGTCCGCCCACGGCACCAAAGATGATGGCGTCCGCAGCCTTGGCCTTTTCCATGGTGGCATCGGTGACGGCCACCCCGTGTGCGTCATAACAACTGCCGCCAACCAACGCTTCTTCAGTGGCGAACCTGTCCGGGCCCTTTTTGTTGAAGAATTCGATAATGCGCTTAACCTCGGCCATCACTTCAGGGCCGATGCCGTCGCCGGGGAGAAGAAGGAGATTGTGGGTCGCCATGTACGCCTCACTGCTACGAATTCGCGTGAGGAGTGCTAAAGCCTCGTCTCGTCCTTGGCAACTGGCCACCGATGGGCGGATGCTGTTCGCTGGCGATTAAGCCGAACTGGAAACGCCATGCCGGACGGCCGTATCAGAGTGGTGATCGTCGGGGCGGGTTTTGGCGGCCTGGAGGCTGCCAAGGCTCTGCGCGGCGTGTCCGCCGACGTCGTCGTGATCGACCGCAACAACCATCATTGCTTCCAGCCGCTGCTCTATCAGGTGGCGACCGCGGCGCTGTCGCCCGCCGATATAGCCTGGCCGATCCGCCATATTCTTCGCGATCAGCCCAATGCGGCGGTCTTGATGGAGGAGATTACCGGCGTCGATACGCAACGGAAGGTGCTTCATACCAATTTCGACGAGGTGCCGTACGATGTTCTGGTGATCGCGACCGGGGCAATGCATTCCTATTTTGGCCACGATGAATGGTCGGAACACGCGCCCGGCCTCAAGCGCATCGAAGACGCCACGCGCATTCGCCGCAGCATTTTGATCGCGTTCGAGCAAGCCGAGATCAGCACCGATGCGAACGAGCAGCGCCGGCTGCTCACTTTCGTCATCGTCGGCGGCGGCCCGACCGGCGTCGAAATGGCCGGCGCCATCGCGGAGATCGCGTGGCAAACTTTAGCCGCCGATTTTCACCGGATCGATCCGCGCTCGGCCCACATCATGCTGATCGAAGCAGGACCCCGGCTGCTGCCGACCTTTCCACCCGAACAATCCGACTATGCGCGTGACACGCTGACGCGCGCCGGCGTCACGGTAATGACCGACACCATGGTGACAAAATGCGATGCGCGCGGCGTCGATCTCAACAGCGGCAGACTGGATGCCGGCACCGTCATCTGGGCTGCCGGCGTGACCGCATCGCCGGCCGCGCGCTGGCTCGACGCCGACGCCGACCGCGCCGGCCGGGTCAAGGTCAATCCCGATCTGTCGCTGCCCGGTCATCCAGACATTTTCGTCATCGGCGACACTGCCGCGGTCAACGACGCCAAAGGCCGGCCGGTCCCCGGCATCGCGCCGGCGGCCAAGCAGATGGGTCAATACGTGGCAAAGGTGATCGCGGCGCGCGTCGCCGGTCGCGCCGCGCCGGCGTCATTCCGTTACATGCACCTCGGGGAATTGGCGACGATTGGCCGCCACGCTGCGGTCGTGAAGTTCGGCCGGCTGGAATTGAAGGGATTCATCGGCTGGATGTTCTGGAGCGTCGTGCACATCTATTTCCTGATCGGCCTGCGCAACCGCTTCATCGTCGCCTTCAGCTGGCTCTGGAGCTATCTCACCTTCCAGCGCGGCGCCCGGCTGATTACCGATCAACCGCCAAAACCGTGACGGCTTAGAGCCCGCTGAACCAGTTGTAGCCCTGGTTTTCCCAGTAGCCGCCCTTGTCGGTATTGGTGACTTCCATCGCCACCACGTATTTCGGATTTTTGAAGCCGAGCTTGGTGGGGATACGAATCTTCATCGGGAAGCCGTAGGCGCGCGGGAGCACCTTATGGTCGAATTTGAACGCACATCTGCGTCTGCGGATGCAGCGCAGTCGGCATGTCAATCGTGTTCGTATAGCCCTCGGCGCATTTGAACCAGACGTATTTGGCGCGGGTATCGGCACCGATGCGCTTGAGGAATTCCGAAAGCGGCGTGCCCTGCCACGAACCGATCGCACTCCACCCTTCCACGCAAACGTGGCGGGTGATTTGAGACACTTCGGGCAGCGCGTGCAGTTCGTCGAGTGTCCAGGATTTCTTGTTGTCGACAAGTCCCGTGACTTCGAGCTTGTACGCTTGGCCATTGACCTCTGGCGCTTCGTCCTCGTCGTAGTAGGCATTGAACGGGAATGGGCGGGTGATGGCGCTTTCGGGAAATTCCGGTGCGAGCTTGGTGCGGCTGAACAGCGCCGCCTGAGCGCCGTCATTGAAGGAGGAAATCTTGCGCAGCACACCCTCCGCGGTGTCGCCGTCGATGATGTCGCAGCCGGTGAGGAAGGCCAGCGCGCCGAGACTTGCCGCGCCGCGCAGGAACCCGCGCCGGCTGGCGTCGGGCATAAGTTTGGCTGCGTCCTTGATCAGCAATTTGGAGTCGACGCCGGGGATGAGTTTGCGTTGGCGCATCGTAGTGTTCCTATTTCCCGACGATCATGGCGCGCAGGCTTTTTGGCACGAGCAGCGCCAGCGCAACGTGGACCACGAGAAATCCGACGATCGCGCTCATGGCGAAGAAATGTACATAGCGGGCGACGTCATAGCCGCCAAACAGCGCCGTCAATTCCTGGAACTGTACCGGCTTCCAGATCGCGAGGCCCGACAGCACGATCAGGACGCCGCACAGGATCACGCCGGTATAAAGGACCTTCTGCACGGCGTTGTAATGCGAAAGGTCGTCATGCGCGAGTTTGAAAGTTAAAGCAGCCTTGGCGTCGGCAAAAACTTGCGATGGATAAATCGGCAGCAGTTTGCGACGGAAGCGGCCGGTGGCAAGCCCGAGAGTGACATAAACGAAGCCGTTGATCACCAGCACCCACATCGCAGCGAAATGCCAGAGCAACGCGCCGCCAAGCCAGTTGCCCAGGGCAATCGCTTTGGGAAATTCAAATCTGAAAAGCGGTGCGGCATCATAAATTTGCCAGCCGGAGCCAATCATCACCAGGATCGCCAGCGCGTTGACCCAATGGCATACCCGCACCCAGCCCGGGTGAATGGTTGCCTCAGCGGTCGTCATGGTCATGGTTTCGGCGGTCATTGCGGCTTTGCCCTGTCAGTCTATCGCGGTGTACCCACGAGGCATATACGGTGCGGCCGGTCCCGAGGATGCACGGGCCCGGCCGCAGTTCCGGACCTACTTCTTCATGTTGTCCTTGGACATCGTATCTTTGGACATGTTGTCTTTGCCCATCGAGTCCTTGGACATGGTGTCTTTCGACATCGTGTCCTTTTTCATGCTGTCCTTCGACATGCTGTCTTTGGACATCGTGTCCTTGGACATGGTGTCCTTTTTCATGTCGTCGGCAAAAGCCGCCGGCGCCAGCGGGGCGATGGCGAGACCGGCTGCAATCAGAGTCGACAAAAATATGCTCTTCTTCATCAGGGTGTCCTCCTCCGGAAGATTGACGTTGCGCTCTTTCGCTATCACGGAGCCTAAACACGTCCTCATCAGTTTCCGTTGCCGCAAGCTGGTGTTCTGCTCACGGTTTTGTGAGAATGGCCCAGCCGGATATGTTCGGTTGAGGGAGTGAAGTCGTGGCTTTGCCATCTGTCCCAAAAACGAGTCCGGGCAATTTCTTCGAGGATTTCAGCCTCGGTCAGCAGATTCGTCACGCCACACCGCGCACCGTGACCCTGGGCGATGTGGCGCTTTACGACGGACTGTTTGGTGCACGTTTTGCAGTGCAATCGTCCGATGCCTTTGCACAGAAAATCGGCTACCCGCGCTCTCCGCTCGACGATCTTCTGGTCTTTCACGTTGTTTTCGGCAAAACGGTGCCGGACATCTCGCTCAATGCAGTTGCCAACCTTGGCTATGCGGATTGCCGGTTTCTCAAGGCGATCTACCCAGGCGCCACACTGAACGCAGTCTCCGAAGTCATCGGGCTGAAGGAGAATTCCAGCAAGAAGACCGGCATCGTCTATGTGCGCTCACGCGGCCTCGATGAAACCGGCGAAACCGTGCTCGACTATGTACGCTGGGTCATGGTGCGCAAACGCGACGACGCGTCGCCCGCCCCCGGGGAAAAAGTGCCCGAACTGCCCAAGAGCGTGGAGGCGGCGCAACTTGGGACCGGCTGCCCGCATATCAATCCAGCGGCTTATGATCCCGTGCTGGCCGGAAGCCCGCATCGGTTCGGGGGCTACAAAGTCGGCGAAAAAATCGACCACGTCGATGGCATCACCGTCGAGGAAGCCGAACATCAGATTGCAACGCGGCTCTATCAAAATACTGCGCGGATTCACTTCAACCAGTTTGCCGAAAGCAAAGGACGTTTCGGCCGCCGGCTGATTTATGGCGGCCACGCCATATCGCTTGCCCGTTCGCTGACATTTAACGGTTTTGGAAATGCATTCCATGTCGCAGCGATCAACGGCGGACGGCATGTCGCGCCGCTATTCGCCGGATGCACGATATTTGCTTGGTCGGAAGTGCTTGCGACCACTGAATTGCCGGGCCGCGAAGATGTCGGTGCGCTACGCTTGCGCACGATAGCGACCAAAGATCGTCCCTGCGCCGATTATCCGCTTAAGAGCGGTGACGACTATGATCCGGCGGTAATCCTTGATCTCGATTACTGGGTATTGCTCCCGCGCTAAGGGCTACGTACTCGCCCTGAGATGATCGACAAGTTGCCGCGCGTAGGGCGGCATCGCCCCGACATCGCGCACACAGATCGTCAGTTCGCGGAGTGCCCAGGAGTCCGTCAGGCGCACGGCGCTGATCGCCATGGTGCGCTCGGTACGTTGCACAGTCGTCTCTGGTACGATGCCGACACCGACATTGCATTCAACCAGCCGGCAAATCGCATCGAAGCTGCGCAGCTGCACGCGCAGTCGCAAAGGGTGGCCAATGCGGTTAGCCTTGTCCGCGAGGAAGCGCTAAATCGCGCTGGCGCGGTCGAGCCCCACCATGTCGTAGTCGAGTACTTCGGAAAACGCGATACGCGAACGGCTGGCGAGTGGATGGTTCTTTGCGACCACAAGAACGAAGCGATCGCTGCGAAATGGAAACGTATTAAGCCCGCCATAGTCGACGGTGCCGGCAACGATGCCGATGTCGGCATTGCCTTCGGCGATCAGGCCAACAATCTCGTCGCTTAGACGCTCCTCGATGTCCACGCTGATGTCCGGATAGGCCGTCAGGAACGAACTCAGCGATTCGGGCAGAAACTCGGTCAAGGCATTGGTATTGGAGAGCACACGGACCTGGCCAGCCAGCCCACGCGCAAAGGGGGTGAGGTCCTCCTGCAACCGTTCGGTCTGCGCCAGGATTCCGCGCGCATGCTGCAAAAGGGTGCGGCCGGCCGGAGTCGGCGTGACGCCTGCGCGGCCGCGGATCAGAAGCGCGGTGCCGAAGGCCATTTCCATCTTTCGAATGCGGGTCGACGCGGCGGCAAGCGCCAGATTCGAGCGTGCCGCACCATGGGTTATGCTGCCCGCCTCGACGATGTGGCGGAACAGATTGAGGTCGGTGAAATCAAACCGCATGGGGCTACCTTCTTATTATACGAAGGCAGGCTACACAAAACGCATATTGCAACGCTATATTTTTAGGGTCAAGCTTCGTAAATGATGAAGTAAAGGGTTGTAGGGCCGGGTCAAGCGGAAATTTCGGACCCCTGCCCCGCACCCCTCGCTCGACGTATTCGCAAGACCGTTTTGAATTCGCCGTGGGAATACGCTCGTTGCCGAGCGGGCATTTCATGGGATGGTGTGACGCCGACCGACATTGGTTGGGAACCGGCCGTATTCGTCGATGCGAGCTGGCGGCGTGGTCTCTGGAGGCTGACGATGGCCGAACTTGAAGTGGGAACGAGGACCGGTTCGCAGCGCCCGCGTCCACTCTCCCCGCACCTCGGCATCTACAAGCTGACGCTGTCGTTTGCGATGTCCGGCGTTCATCGCATCACCGGCTTCGTATTGTACTTCGGCATGCTGCTCATCGCCTGGTGGCTGATCGCCGCGGCGACCGGCCCGAACGCATACGCCAATGTTGAATGGTTCATGGGAAGCCTGATCGGGCAGATCGTGCTCTTTGGCTACACGTGGGCCCTGCTCCATCATATGCTCGGCGGCATCCGCCACCTGATTTGGGACACCATTCACGGATTCGAACCGGCTGAGCGCGAATTGCTGACGCTTGCAACGTTGATCGGCTCGATCGCGCTCACGCTCATTCTTTGGGTCGTCGGCTACCTCGTTATGGGAGGGCCGCGATGAAAGATGTGCAGCCGATGCGTACGCCAATGCGACGCGTGCGGGGCCTTGGCGCAGCCCGGTCCGGTACGGGCCATTTCTGGCATCAGCGCGTCACGTCGGTCGCCGGAATTCCGCTGACCATCGGGCTCCTGCTCATTATCACTGCCCTGCTCGGGCATAGTCACGCGGCGGTCATACAGATACTGGGTTCGCCGATCGTCGCCATCATCATGCTGCTCTTCATAATCAACACCGCTTATCATATGTGGATTGGCATGCAGGAAATCATCCTCGACTATGTGCACGAGGAGAAACTGAAACTGCTTAGTCTGATGGCGAATACGTTCTTTGTTTTTGCCGTTAGCCTCGCATCGATCTTCGCCATCCTGAAACTCTCGTTTGGAGTCTGATACATGGCGACGAATGGAAATTCGAATGGTGCGCCTGCTGTGAATGGCAAGGCCTATCCTATTGAGGATCACAGTTACGACGTTGTCGTCGTTGGCGCCGGTGGCTCAGGTCTGCGCGCGGTGGTCGGGTGTAGCGAAGCGGGACTGCGCACTGCTTGTATTACCAAAGTTTTCCCGACGCGCTCGCACACCGTCGCTGCACAAGGTGGCATCGCTGCGGCACTTGGAAATATGGGCGAAGACGACTGGCGTTGGCATATGTACGACACAGTCAAAGGCGCCGACTGGCTCGGCGACCAGGATGCTATCGAATATCTCTGCCGCAATGCACCGGCCGCTGTTTACGAACTTGAACATTGGGGGCTGCCGTTCTCGCGTCGCGAGGAAGACGGAAAAATCTATCAGCGCCCGTTCGGCGGGATGACGACACATTTCGGCAAAGGCACCGCCCAGCGTACTTGCGCCGCAGCTGACCGCACCGGGCATGCCATGCTGCACACGATGTACGGGCAAGCGTTGCGCCACGCGGCCGAGTTCTATGTCGAATATTTCGCGATCGACCTGATCATGGATGATGAAGGCCGGTGCCGCGGCGTCGTCGCTCTCAACATGGACGACGGGTCGATCCATCGTTTTTCGGCAAACATGACGATCCTTGCGACCGGGGGTTACGGACGCACTTATTTCTCCTGCACGTCGGCGCACATCTGCACCGGCGACGGCAACGCGATGGTGCTGCGAGCCGGATTGCCGCTGCAGGATATGGAATTCGTGCAATTCCACCCGACTGGCATCTATCCAGCCGGCTGCCTGATTACCGAGGGTTCGCGCGGCGAAGGCGGCTATCTGGTCAATTCCGAAGGCGAGCGTTTCATGGAGCGCTATGCGCCATCCGCCAAGGATCTCGCTTCACGCGATGTGGTTTCGCGCGCGATGACCATGGAAATCCGTGAAGGGCGTGGGGTCGGCAAGGAAAAGGACCACTTATTCCTGCACCTCGATCATCTCGACCCGGCAGTGCTCCACGAGCGGCTGCCCGGTATCAGTGAAACCGCACGCATATTCGCCGACGTTGACGTGACGCGCGAGCCGATCCCTGTGCTGCCAACCGTGCACTACAACATGGGCGGCATTGCCACGAACTATCACGGAGAAGCGCTGACGAAGAAGAATGGCGCCGACGATACCGTGGTTCCGGGCCTGATGGCGCTGGGCGAAGCGGCCTGCGTATCGGTGCACGGCGCCAACCGCCTCGGCTCCAATTCCCTGATTGATCTCGTTGTATTCGGCCGTGCCGCCGCTCATCGCTGCGCCGAGTTACTCACGCCCGGCGACAGCCAACCCGCGCTGCCAAAGAATTCGGCCGAGCTCGCGGTGTCGCGGCTCGACAAATTCCGCAATGCCGCCGGTGGCACCCGGACCGCGCAGCTGCGCCTTAATATGCAGAAGGTGATGCAAGAGGATTGTGCGGTGTTCCGCACGGGCGAAGTGCTGGAGCAGGGTCACAAGCGTATTCATGATGTGCAAGCCGGCATGAGCGATGTGCACGTCAGCGACCGTTCGTTGATCTGGAATTCGGATCTGATCGAAACGCTCGAGCTCGATAACCTGCTCGCGCAGGCCGTGGTCACCATGGACTCCGCGAAAAACCGCACCGAGAGCCGCGGAGCACACGCGCGCGAGGATTACCCCCAGCGCGATGACAAGAATTGGATGAAGCACACGCTGGCGTGGCTGGACGCGAAGGGCAATGTGAAGCTCGATTATCGCCCGGTACACGCCTACACGCTTACGAACGACGTCGCCTATATCGAGCCAAAAGCCCGCGTTTACTGACGGAACCTCGCCATGGTCGAATTCACGCTGCCGAAGAATTCCAAGATCACCGAGGGCAAAAAGTGGCCGCGCACCTCGCATGCAACCCATGTGAGCGAATTCCGCATCTATCGCTGGAACCCCGACGACGGGCAAAATCCCAGCGTCGACACGTATTACGTCGACCGTGATGACTGCGGACCAATGATTCTCGATGCTCTGATCTGGATCAAGAACAATATCGATCCCACGCTCACCTTCCGCCGCTCTTGCCGCGAGGGCGTGTGCGGCTCCTGCGCCATGAATATCGACGGCACCAACACGCTCGCCTGCACCAAGGCAATCGACGACACGCGGGCACCGGTGAAAATCTATCCGTTGCCGCATCAGCCGGTGGTGAAAGACCTGGTGCCGGACCTGAAGAATTTCTACGCGCAATACGCATCGATCGAGCCGTGGCTGCAAACAGTGACCGCGACGCCCGAAAAGGAATGGAAGCAAAGCCACACGGACCGCGCCAAACTCGATGGCATGTACGAATGCATACTGTGCGCGTGCTGCTCGACGTCATGCCCCAGCTACTGGTGGAATTCGGACCGCTATCTTGGTCCTGCCGCGCTGTTGCAGGCCAACCGCTGGGTCCAGGACAGCCGCGATGAAGCCACCGGCACGCGCCTCGACAATCTCGAGGATCCGTTCCGCCTCTATCGCTGCCATACAATCATGAACTGCTCGAAGGCATGTCCGAAGGGGCTCAATCCGGCAAAGGAGATTGCCGAGTTGAAAAAGGCGCTCGTCGACCGGCAGCTTTAGCGTTTCGAACGATTTCTTATGACGGCCGCGGGTGGGCATTTCTGACACGAGTTGTCTTTATACGACGCGCAACTATTGCTTGAACCCATAAAACCGCTGGTGCAGTCTCGACCCCATTCGCGGGGTTTGTTTGCGTGGGTTTGCGTGGCAAGGCGTTTTTAATTGCGAGCGGCCTGCTATGCACGGCCTGCGGACCAATCTCGAAGCTGCCGCCACTGCCGTCAGCCGAGGTCGAAACCGAGCGGCGCAAAGAACAGATCGACCAGATCCGCGATTATTTTGCCCAACTCATTCGTCTCAATAACGTTTCGTTCCGTATCCGCGCCGTCAATCGCGATGACTGCAAGAACCGGGTGGGGGCCCAGATCGGGCTGAACGCAGGTACCGTCGCGAGCTTGCCGCGCAAGTACCGCTCATTCTCTCACGAAGCCCTCTCGATCAGCTGGACACAAGCGACAGTGCTCTCGGTTGCCGAAACTTCGCCCGCCGCTGCCGCCGGCATCAAGCCAGGCGACCATCTCCTGACGTTCAACAATGAGCCGGTCCCACATGCCCGCACCGCGGAGTGGATCGGCGCATTTGTGCGCCGTAATGGTGAACGGCCAATCGAGGTTCTCGTGCGGCGTAACAGCGGCGACGAAGTTCACACAGTGGTGCCGGTGAAAGCCTGCGCTATTCCGATCGAGCTCAAGACAGATTCGGATGCCAACGCCTTCACGACCGATGATAGAATCGTCGTCCATTCCAGCATCTTGCGTCTCGCGCGCACAGATGCACAGCTTGCCCTCGTTGTCGGGCATGAGCTTGCGCATGCCAACCTTGGTCATCTCAGCAAGCAGCGGGCCAATGCAATCCTGGGATGGGCCGGTGGCGCCGCGATCGACGCCGGCATCGTGCTCGGCGGCATCTCCACCGGCGGCGCATTCAACAGGGCCTTTACCCGTGCCGGCGCGCGCGCATTCAGCGTCGCGTTCGAGCGCGAGGCTGACTATGTTGGGGCTTATTACGCTGCGCGCGCCGGCTTCGAGCTTGCCGGAGCGGAAGAGTTCTGGCGCGCGCTATCGCTGCAAAATCCCGACACCTTGCGCATCGCGGCTGATCATCCGGTGACACCGGTGCGCTTCGTTCAAATGCAAAAGGCCACGGCCGAGATCGCCGACAAGCGGCGCCGCGGGCTACCGCTGAATCCGGAATTGAACTCAATGGAAACAGGCGCCGAACCGGGATCAATTCCGCTCGAAAATATCCATTAAATCAGCGATGCACGCGCGGCTAAACACACTTCCGCGCCTGGCAAAGTTTTTCCAGTTCTGGAAACGGCTTGTAGGCTGCATTGCCGCACTGTTCCTTGGTCGCCTCAACCAGTTGATTGAGGCGCCCGCCGTAGAAAAATCCAATGCGATCTTTGCTGCCCACATACTCTTTGTTGGCATTGCGCGAATCGGAACGCACGCAAACCGTATATCGCTGATCTTTACCGACCGTCCGCAGGACGGGATCGCTGATATAGGCGTTACGGACATTCGTCGGATCTTCGAGCAAGTTTGTCAGGGTATTCAAAATTTCGTCCTTGTAGCTGGACGGGAATACGTTGGGATCTTCGTCGGGCGCTTTGCCGCTGGACGAACATCCGGCAATTGCCAGGGTAAAAACAGAAAGCAGACACAAGCTCGTCGCGCGTATGTCCATGGTCTTCTTTCCGTCGGTGCCGCCGCCGCTCAGTCGAGCTTGAGCTTGCGCCGCCGCTGGCCGAGCGTACGCAGGCGTAGCGCATTGAGCTTGATGAAGCCCTCGGCGTCGCGATGATCGTAGGCCACTGCGCCTTCCTCGAACGTCACCAGATCCTGATCATACAGCGAGTACTTGCTCTCGCGGCCGACAACGGTGGCATTGCCTTTGTAGAGCTTGAGTTTCACACGGCCCGTGACAAATTCCTGGCTCTTGTCGATCGCGGCCTGCAACATTTCACGCTCGGGCGCGAACCAGAAGCCGTAATAGACCAGCTCTGAATATTTCGGCATGAGCTCGTCTTTCAGGTGAGCCGCCCCCCGATCGAGCGTGATCAACTCAATGCCCCGATGCGCGGCGAGTAATATCGTTCCGCCCGGCGTTTCATACATGCCGCGCGATTTCATGCCGACAAAGCGGTTCTCGACCAGGTCCAGTCGGCCAATACCGTTGTCGTGTCCGAGATCGTTTAGCCTTTTCAGCAGCGCCGCCGGCGTGAGTTTTTTGCCGTCAACGGCCACCGCGTCGCCGCGCTCGAAATCGATGGTGATATAGGTCGCCTTGTCCGGTGCCTTCTCAGGGTCGATCGTGCGCGAATATACGTAGTCGGGTACTTCCTGGTTCGGATCTTCCAGAACTTTACCTTCCGACGAGGCGTGCAAAAGGTTGGCATCGACCGAGAACGGCGCTTCGCCGCGCTTGTCCTTGGCGATCGGGATTTGATGCTTTTCGGCAAATTCGATGAGCTTGCTGCGCGAGGTGAGATTCCATTCACGCCACGGCGCGATCACAGTCACGTCGGGCTTGAGCGCATAGTAAGTAAGCTCGAACCGCACCTGATCGTTGCCCTTGCCGGTGGCGCCATGCGCCACGGCGTCGGCGCCGACCTTCTCGGCAATCTCGATCTGCTTCTTGGCGATCAACGGCCGCGCAATCGACGTGCCGAGCAGGTACTGGCCTTCGTAGACCGCGTTGGCGCGGAACATCGGAAACACGTAGTCGCGCACGAATTCCTCGCGCAAATCCTCGACGAAAATGTTTTCCTTCTTGATGCCGAGCAGCAACGCCTTCTGCCGCGCCGGCTCGAGCTCCTCGCCCTGACCCAGATCGGCGGTAAACGTCACCACCTCGCATCCATAGGTGATTTGCAGCCACTTCAGGATGATCGAGGTGTCGAGCCCGCCCGAATAGGCAAGCACGACTTTTTTCACTTTCTTAGCAGACTTGCCGTCGGACATTGGATGGTCGCCGCATTGAAAAATCGCGGCGGACTATAGGGCCAAAGACAAACCACGCAAAGTGCGTCCTGGTTAACGCCGCCACGATTAACGCGGCTTTTGTCGCCCGCCAAACAGCCTAACAATGAGATTGTATCCCGGGCGCGCAAAACGCTCGAGCGCCCGATCAATCTCATCATCCGACAACCGCGTCCGCTGCCATCGATAAATCAGGGCATAGGCAAGCCATATGATCAGAAATGTGAACACGCCCGCGAAGATAACGTCCGACGGGAAATGCGCGCCGGCCATCATGCGGATCGCGGCCATGCCGGTGCCGAGAGCAAGGGCCGCGCCATAGGCAACGGCGCGCCATTGCGGTGGCGCCAGAGCTGCCGGCGCGATCGTCCAAAACGCGCCGGCCACATCACCGGAGACAAAAGCGCAATTCCCGGGGCAATCGCCACGCGGATCCCACCAGGCCACGAAATGCTCGCTGCCGCCGAACTGTGTCACATCGATCGGCCGGGGACGGCCCCAATGATCCTTGAGCAGAACATTGACCAGCAAGCCGGGCGCGAGAATCATCGTGGCCATCAGGAAGACGACCGCGCGGCCCGACATCACTAATTTGCGCCGCGGCAGGATCAGCTTGATGACGAGAGAGACCACAGCCGGCGCCACCAGTACCGTGCCGATCCACAGGCCAATATCGCGCGCCCACAACACCGGCGGATAAAGTCGAAACGCGAACGTATTGTGCCCGGCGTCCTCAAATGAATAAAAGTACCGCGCAACGCGCAGGTCGAGTTCGGGATAGAGGCCAAAGACCACGCCGGCGACAGCGGCGATGGCGAGCGCGATCAGCAATCCGGTGCGGTTCATGCGGGGTTCGTCTAGCTGACGCGCCGCAAAATGGAAAGGCGATTGCTTCCCGGATCAAGCCGGCGGCGTGCGCGGATCGCGCCAGCGGCCTGCATTGCGCCCGGCGATAAGCCAATATGCAATGCCGCCGATGATCCCTGCCGCGGCCGCCAACTGCAGCGAATGGCCGACGGGCACGACGTCCGTAGTGTTATCCAGCCGCTCCGAAACATCGGAGCCGTAATAGGACGCGAGCCCGACAAGCGCGCCACCAAGGCCGTAATAGAGAAAACTGCGCATCCGCGCGGCTTCCGCGACCACGATGACCACGAGCGCCGGCAACATCGCAACCGCGCCGGCAAAGCTGGTGGCAAAGAATGAAACGATAAAGAAGTTCACGCGCTCGAAGGGATCGGAGTCGACGCCTGTCCAATCCGGCGAAATGATGCCGATGGCGAGCGTGATGCCCGCCACCATGATGGCGACCATGAGCGCGATGAAGATGACAATGATCCGGCCAAGGAGAGACATTTAATGGTGTCCTTCAAATAAAAGTGGTGCCGTCACTCCACCATGACCATTGCGCGCAACGCCATACGCTCGCGCGCCGAGAGCTTTTCGGTCGCGCTCTTGAGCTGACCGCAGGCAGCCAGGATATCGCGCCCGCGCGGCGTGCGCACCGGCGAGGCATAGCCGGCATCGAAAACAACCTGCGAGAACTTCTCGATTTGCTCCCAGTCCGAGCACTCGTATTTGCTGCCCGGCCACGGATTAAATGGGATGAGGTTAATCTTGGCAGGAATGCCTTTGAGCAACCGCACCAGCGCCTTGGCGTCGTCGATCGAATCGTTCACGCCCTTGAGCATTACGTATTCAAAGGTGATGCGCTTGGCATTCGAAACGCCGGGATAATTGCGGCAGGCGTCGAGCAATTCTGCGATCGGATATTTGCGATTGAGCGGCACCAGTTCGTTGCGAAGCTCGTCGCGCACCGCGTGCAGCGAGACGGCCAGCATGCAACCGATCTCGGCGCCGGTTCTTTGAATATTCGGGACCACGCCCGAAGTCGACAGCGTGATCCGCCGCTTGGAAATCCCGATGCCCTCGCCGTCGGCAACGATCAGCAGCGCATCGCGCACCGCTTCGAAATTGTAGAGCGGCTCGCCCATGCCCATCATCACGATATTGGTGATGCAGCGGTCGCCGGTTGGCACGACGCCGTCAGTCGGCCGCGTCCCGCCAGGCCAGTCTCCCAGGCGGTCGCGCGCGGCCATCAGCTGCCCGACGACTTCTCCCGCCGTCAGATTCCTGACGAGGCGTTGGGTGCCGGTGTGACAGAATGTGCATGTGAGTGTGCAGCCAACCTGACTGGAAACGCACAACGTTCCACGTTCGGTGTCAGGAATGTAGACGCACTCAACTTCGTGCGGGCGCTCTCCCTGCACTTCACCCGGCAGCCGCAGTAGCCATTTGCGCGTGCCGTCGACGGAAACCTGCTCGGCCACGACTTCCGGGCGCGCCAGCGTGAAACGCCCGGCAAGAGCGGCGCGCAGCTCCTTCGACACGCTCGTCATCTCGTCAAATGACGTGAACCCGCGGAAATAAATCCAGTGCCAGAGCTGCTGCACGCGCATCTTGCGTTGCGTCTCGGGCACGCCGACCTCACCCAGCGCGTCAGCCAGTTGCGCGCGGGTCAGGCCGATCAACGACGGCTTTTCCGGCGCTACGTAGCGCTCAAGCGGGGTTTTCTCGACGAAAGCAGTACTTTGCGAGATCAAGGTCATTGCAAGCAGCTAACCGCTGTCATCGCCGGGCTTGTCCCGGCGATCCCGATTGGAGGGGTACCGTCTATCTATGCGAGATCACCGGGTCCCGCCACTCCGTGGCGGCCCGGTGATGACCCTAGCGGGTCACTTGCACTCCTCCGCTACCTTGTCGAGTGCCTGCGCAATGCCCTTGAGCGAAAAGGTATCGGTTGTCTTGGTGCCACGGGCGGATTCGCTCTTAACCACGAGGTCTGCGCCTTTGCGCATGGTTTCCACCATTTGCGCTTCTTCCGCCGCGTTCTTGACCCAAGCGCCGTCGTTCTGGGTGTACATCGAATAGGTGTTCGAACCGATGGCGGCGGTAGCGTCGTGGCCGGACTTCTGCGGATAGCCAACGATCACCGATACCTCGTTCCTGACTTTCTCCGCCGGCCGCGTGGACACGAAGGCGTAAGACGGATCGCGATTGCGCCCGGCAGGTTCACTCGTCGCCGAAGTCGGCTTGGCAAGCGCGAAGCAGATCTTCTTGCCGCCGGGTGTTGCCCGGTAGGCGCCCCATTCGCCGAATTGACCGAGCAAGACCGCCTGGTCCGTCGGACTGGCGGGTTTCTTCTGCTGCGCCGACGCCATGTCGATGAATGCACAGAGACCCAGAAGGAGAATGGACGTGCGGAATAAAGCGGTGATGTTCATCGGGCCCTACCGGTGACGATAATGACGGTCGCTGAGCCGCCCTCAAACAGAATCGCGGGATATTAGCCCATTAGATGCGAATGTCGGCAATGTGAAGGCGACATTCTCCTCCAGGGGGCTGACGGCCCGCGCTGGCGTGCTAGAACCCGCGACACTTTGACCGTTCGCGCCGCACAATTTCTCATGGAATGACATGAAAGCCCTGCTTTGCACCCATTACGGCACGCCCGATGACCTGACACTGGCCGATATCCCCGACCCGGTTCCCGGAGAGGGCGAAGCGGTGGTGCGCATCGAAGCTGCCGCACTGAATTTCTTCGACACGTTGATCATCGCCAACAAGTATCAGACCAAGCCGCCCCTCCCGTTCTCACCCGCAGCGGAGTTCGCCGGCAAGATCGAGAGCCTTGGCGCGGGCGTCACCCAGTTCTCGATCGGGGACCGCGTCATTGCATGTTCGGGCTATGGCGCGGCGCGTGAGCGCATTGCGATCGCCGCCAGCAAATTGATCAAGATTCCGCAAGGCCTCGATGCGGACCGCGCCGCCGGCCTCTGCGTTACCTATGGCACGACACTGCACGCGCTGAAGGATCGTGCCAATCTTAAACCAGGTGAAACACTCGCCGTGCTCGGCGCCTCCGGCGGCACAGGCCTTGCCGCGATCGAGCTTGGCAAGATCATGGGCGCGCGCGTGATTGCCTGCGCTTCGTCAGCAGAAAAAATCGCGTTTGCGCGCGACCACGGTGCCGACGAGGGGATCAATTACAACAGCGAGGACCTCAAGGACGCGCTGCGCCGCGTCACGCAAGGCCGCGGCGTCGACGTGATTTACGATCCGGTCGGTGGCGCCTATGCCGAAGCAGCGTTGCGCTCGATCGCCTGGCGGGGGCGGTTTCTGGTGGTCGGCTTTGCCGCCGGCGAGATTCCGAAGTTGCCGCTCAATCTCGTGCTGCTCAAAGGCTGTGACGTTCTTGGCGTATTCTGGGGCTCATGGATCGAACGCGATCCCGCTGGCCATCGCGCCAATACCGAACAGTTACTTGCGTGGTGCAAGGAAGGAAAATTATCGTCGCACGTGCACGCGGTCTATCCGCTTGCGAAAGCGCCGTCCGCACTTAAAGCAATTGCCGCAAGGCAGGTGATGGGCAAGGTGATCTTGCGGCCGTAGGCTTTACGCAAACTCCGCCAATTTGGTTTTTGCGACCGCGCGGTGTTCCGGCCGGATATGGCTGGCCACCAGCTTGATTGTGCTCGCCAGCACGGCGGCATCGTCCGTGAAGCCGAGCACCGGCAGCACGTCGGGAATTGCATCGAACGGCAGTACGAAATAAGCGAGTGCGCCGATCAACGATATCTTCACAGGCAAAGGCGTGTTGCGGTCGAAGGCGCAATAATAAGCGGCCAGCAAATCCTCCGCGAAGGGAATAGACGCCGCCACACGACGCGTCTTGCGCCAAAAACGATGGCGCAATGCATCTTCGTCGTTGCCGGCCTGCCAGAATGCGGATTCTGCAAACGTCATGCCCATTCATGTGGTTGGCGATTGAGGCGGCCGCAAGGCACAGCTTTGTGGATGGGTTCCACCACTAGACAGCAACGATCTTGTCCATTGCCTCGGCAAGCTTGACATCGAGCTCCGTCAAGCCGCCGGCATCATGGGTCGATAGCGTGACCTCGACGGTCTTGTAGACGTTGAACCACTCCGGGTGATGGTCCATTTTTTCCGCGACCAGCGCGGCGCGCGTCATGAAGCCAAAGGCCTGGTTGAAATCCTTGAAAACGAATTTTTTCATGATGGCGTCTCGGCCAGCCACTTCAGACCAGCCATTAAGTCGGGCCAGTGCGGATTTGCGGGCTTCTGCAGTCATTTTTTGCGCCATGTGACACCTCGTCGAAACGAACGCACCACCCTCGCAAAGGGTTCACGCCGATACTACCTTTTACTGGTCGGTCCCGGCCATACGAGGCATCCATGTCCTGGTCTCTGAATATCGGCAAGGTGGCAGGCACCGTTGTCCGCATCCACCTCACCTTCCTGTTGTTTCTCGCCTGGATCTTCGCAGCCAGTTACGCGTCGGGAGGCGCCGCGACGGCCTGGGATAGCCTTTTATTTATGCTGCTCCTGTTCCTTTGCGTACTGCTGCACGAGTTCGGTCATATTTTTACCGCGCGCGCCTTCGGCGTGACGACGCCATTCGTGACCCTTTTGCCGATTGGCGGGGTGGCACAGCTCGAGCGCATTCCGGAAGAACCGTGGGAGGAATTCCTCATCGCCATCGCCGGGCCGTTGGTCAATGTCGTGATCGCGGCGGTGCTGGTCTATGGGTTCGGTGCAAATATACAGGCCAGTGCGGCAGCAGCGGTCGACAATCTGAAAATTCCATTGGTGGACCGGTTGGCGGCGGTGAACATTTTCCTTGCGCTGTTCAACATGATCCCCGCTTTTCCGATGGATGGCGGGCGGGTGCTGCGGGCCTTGCTGGCGAGCCGCCTGGGCTATGTGCGGGCCACCGAGATCGCGGCCATGATCGGGCAGTTCGTGGCATTCGCCCTCGGCTTCATCGGCTTGATGGCAAACCCAATTTTGATCTTCATTGCCATTTTCGTCTATCTCGCCGCCTCGTCGGAGGCGCATATGGTGGCGCTGCGCGCGGCGTCACGTGGCGTGCCGGTGAGCTACGCCATGATGACGCAATTTGCCACGTTGTCGCCGGAAGCGCATATCGATGAAGCCGTGCAGACGTTGCTGCAGACGAGCCAGGGCGAGTTTCCGGTGGTCGATGGCGCCGGAAAGCCAGTCGGCGTGCTCGGCCGTGCCGATCTCATCCGCACCATCAAGTCGCACGGACCGGATGTCCGCGTCGCCGATGCCATGGTGGCGGAGATGCCGACGATCAGTCATCGGGCGACGCTGGAGCAAGCGTTCAAACTGTTGCAGCAGAAATCGGCGCAAGCGGTCGGCGTTACTGACGCAAGCGGTAAGCTGGTGGGATTCGTCACCAGTGAAACCATCGCCGAGATGATGATGTTGCAGGAAGCCCTTCCGAAAGGCGTGCGCTTCGGCCCCTGGAGCCGGCCGGCGGGCGCCTGAATGCAAGTTATCCCATGCTGTCACCGATCTGTCATGCAGCCGTCGAGGATCTGTCAGCGGGCATGAGCAAGCTTCCGCGCTCAACCGAGAAGCGGAGACTTCCATGACAATACGTAATGGCTCGGCAACACGCCGGCGCTTTCTTGCCACCAGCGCGGCCGCAACTGCTTTCACCACACTCGGCGGCATTTGCCGCCCGTTCATCAGCCGCGCCGGCGACCGTCCCCTCGTCACGCACGGCGTGCAATCCGGAGATGTCTCGGTTGATTCCGGCGTCGTCTGGGCGCGCGCTGACCGGCCTTCGCGCATGCTTGTCGAGGTTGCTACCACCGACAGCTTCAAGGATATCCGCAGCACGACTTACCTCGATGCGCTGCCTGAAAGCGATTACACCGCCAAGCTCCTGATTGAGGGCCTGCCGGCCGCGCAGGACATTTTCTACCGCGTGCGATTTCAGGACCTCGCCTCTCCGACCATTGTCGGCGAGCCACAGGTTGGCCGTTTCCGCACCGCGCCGAGCGATCGCCGTTCAATCAGTTTCGTCTGGTCGGGTGATACAGCCGGGCAAGGCTGGGGAATCGATGAGGCGCGCGGCGGCATGCGCACTTTCGCGACGATGTTGAAGAATCGTCCGGATTTTTTCATTCACAACGGCGACAACATCTATGCCGACGGGCCGATTGCGGCCGAGCAAAAGATGCCGAACGGTGAAGTCTGGAAAAATATCGTCACGGAAGACAAATCGAAACCCGCCGAGACGCTCGACGAATTCCGCGGCGCCTACAAATACAATTTGCTCGATAAGAACATGCGCTCCTTTGCAGCGCAGGTGCCGGTATTTTCCCAATGGGACGACCACGAGGTCTTCAACAATTGGTGGCCCGGCGAGCCGATGACGCGAAGCGAATTGCTCGCCAAGAAATACGTCGAAAAGAACGACTTGATCCTAGCGGCGCGCGCCAGCCGCGCATTTCACGAATACATGCCGATGCGGGAAACGCAGGCCGAACCGGGCCGCGTTTACCGAAAGATTTCCTATGGGCCATTGCTCGACGTTTTCATGCTCGACATGCGCTCCTATCGCGGCCCGAACGCCGAAGACAAGGAAGAGGCCTACGGCCCGGCCGCCTATTTTCTCGGGCCCACCCAGCTTGCATGGCTCAAGCGCGAATTGCTGAACTCGCGCGCCACCTGGAAAGTGATTGCCGCCGACATGCCGCTTAGCCTTGTCATCGTCTATGACGGTGCGCGCAAATGGGGCATTGAGGGAATGGCGCAAGGCGACGACGGCGCGCCGCGCGGACGAGAACTTGAGCTTGCCGATTTGCTGTCGTTTATCAAACACGCCGGTGTGCGCAACACCGTGTGGATCACCGCCGACGTTCATTACACGGCCGCTCACTACTATGATCCCAACAAGGCCGCATTCCGGGACTTCGAGCCGTTTTGGGAATTCGTGAGCGGGCCGATCCACGCCGGTACGTTCGGACCCAATGCGCTCGACAAGACGTTCGGGCCACAACTGGTTTACGTGAAGGCGCCAGGCAAGGAGCAAGGCCAGAACCTGCCGCCGAGCGAAGGCCTGCAGTTTTTCGGGCATATCGCAATCGACGGCGCCAGCCAGCAAATGACGGTAACGCTCAAGGACGTCGACGATCGTGCGCTTTGGGCAAAAACAATCGACCCGCTATTCGGCTAGCGAGCCCGAAATACCGCCTAAAACAAGCCTCGCCGCGCTATGGCTGGGTTTACCTTTCCGCGTCATCTGCACGAACGGCAGTTGCATCTCGGCTGCGCGTGACTATATTGCGCCGCAACAGAGTCGCGGGCCCCTTCGGGCCCGCGCTTGGTTTCAGGAACTCCGATGGATCTTCGCAACGTCGCCATTATCGCGCATGTCGACCATGGCAAAACCACCCTGGTCGACCGCCTGCTGCAGCAATCTGGCGCGTATCGCGAGAACCAGCGCGTCGTTGAGCGCGCCATGGATTCCAACGACCTCGAACGCGAGCGTGGCATTACCATCCTGGCCAAGGCCGCTTCGGTTGTCTGGAACGGCACCCGCATCAACATTGTCGATACCCCTGGCCACGCCGATTTCGGCGGCGAAGTCGAACGCATTCTCAATATGGTCGATGGCGCACTGGTGCTGGTCGACGCCGCCGAGGGCCCGCTGCCGCAAACCAAGTTCGTGGTTTCGAAGGCGCTCAAGATGGGCCTCAAGCCCATCGTGGTCATCAATAAGGTTGACCGCGCCGACGCGCGCGCCGTGCAAGTGGTCAATGAAGTGTTCGATCTCTTTGCCGCACTCGATGCAACCGATGAACAACTCGACTTCCCGATCCTCTACGGCTCGGCCAAGCAAGGCTGGATGGCGACCAGCCTGGAGGGATCCCATGACGACGGCATGAAGCCGCTGTTCGATCTCATCCTCAAGCATGTCAAACCACCGGTGGTCGAAAGCGGGCCGTTCCGGCTGCTCGGGACCATTCTGGAGGCCAACCCCTATCTCGGCCGTATCGTTACCGGCCGCATCACGTCGGGAACCGCAAAACCCAACCTGCCGGTGAAGGTGCTGGACCACGATGGCAAGCTGATCGAGACCGGCCGCATCACAAAGTTGCTGGCGTTTCGTGGACTCGAACGCGTGCCGGTTGAAGAAGCCGACGCGGGCGACATCGTCGCCATCGCCGGGCTGCCGGAAGCAACCGTCGCAATGACGATTTGCGATCCATCGGTGGAAACGCCGCTGCCGGCCCAGCCGATCGATCCTCCCACGCTGGCCATGATTTTCCGCGTCAACGATTCCCCGCTCGCCGGCACCGAAGGCGACAAGGTCACCGGCCGCATGATCCGCGACCGACTGCTGCGCGAAGCAGAAGGCAATGTGGCGTTGCGCGTGCGCGAATCCGACGAAAAAGATTCCATGGAAGTTGCCGGACGCGGCGAATTACAGCTCGGCATCCTGATCGAGACCATGCGACGCGAAGGCTTCGAGCTGTCTGTGTCGCGCCCGAAGGTCTTGCTGAAGGAAGACCCTGCGACCGGCGAAACGCTGGAGCCGATCGAGGAAGTCGTCATCGACCTCGACGAGGAGCATTCCGGCATCGTCGTGCAGAAGATGGCCGAGCGCAAAGCCGACATGATGGAGATGAGGCCGTCCGGCGGCGGCCGCCTGCGTCTGGTCTTTTATGCGCCGACCCGTGGCCTCATCGGCTACCAGGGCGAATTGCTCACCGACACGCGCGGCACGGCGATCATGAACCGGCTGTTCCACGCCTATGCGCCTCACAAGGGGCCGATCCAGGGCCGGCGTAATGGCGTGCTGATATCCAATGACAAAGGCGACGCGGTCGCTTACGCGCTCTGGAATCTGGAAGACCGCGGCCCGATGATGATCGAGCCCGGCTGGAAGGTTTACAACGGCATGATTGTGGGCGAGCACACGCGCGACAACGATCTCATCGTCAACGTACTCAAGGGCAAGAAGCTCACCAACATCCGCACCACCTCCAAGGATGAGGCGGTGCGGCTCACCCCGCCGATCCGCATGACGCTGGAAAAGGCGCTGGCCTACATCGAGGATGACGAGCTGGTCGAGGTCACGCCGAAGTCGATCCGCCTGCGAAAAAAACTGCTCGACGAGAACGACCGAAAAAAAGCCGACCGCGTGAAGGAAGCCGAGCCGGTCTGAGGCCGGGGGTGCATATCCCTGTTTTTCGTTTGCTGCGGTGCAGATGATTCGAATCAGGTTGTCGAATCAGCAGTCGGCACGCGTCGGCTACCGGACGCACCTCATCCTGTACCCCTGGAACCGGACGCCAGTTTGCACCGGCGTTTGATGTATCAACCATCATTTTCCGCTACCGCTGCTGGATATCTGCCAACGTGTGACCAGTAATCCACACCGTTAACCCATCATTTACGATAGGGCTTGAAGGCCGCAAAGTTCGTTGCTTCTATCGCGCAATGAGCACGACCCTCATAGAGATTCGTCGCGCCAAGTCGGCAGACGCACTGGACGTCGCCGAGACGCATGATGAGGCGTGGCGCGCAGCCTATCAGGGCATCATCCCGGGTAACGAACTCGACAAGCTGATCAACCGCCGCGGCCCGGACTGGTGGGATTCGGCCATCCGCAAAGGCAGCCGTATCACCATCCTTCAATTCGGCGACCGCATTGCCGGTTACGCCAACTATGGGCGCAACCGCGCGCGCAGCCTGTTTTATGACGGCGAGATTTACGAGATTTATCTGCGGCCGGAATTCCAGGGCCTGGGTTTTGGGCGCCGCTTGTTTTCCGCCGCGCGCAAGGATCTCAACCAGAGCGGCCTTAAAAGCATGGTCGTGTGGGCACTGTCCGACAACGAACCGGCGATGGAATTTTATCGCGCGCTCGGTGGCCGCGCGGTCGCGCGATCCTCGGAACGCTTTGGCAGCAAGACGCTCGATAAAGTCGCCTACGCCTGGCAGGCCTGATCACAGGCTCGGTGCTGGCAGCCCCTTCTGCTCACATGCGGCGCGCAGCGTATTCAGCAGCAAGCACGCGATCGTCATCGGGCCGACGCCGCCCGGAACCGGCGTAATCGCGCCGGCGGTTTTCGACGCTTCGACGAAATCGACGTCACCGACAATGCGCGACTTGCCGCCCTCGCCCGCTACGCGGTTGATGCCGACGTCGATGACCGTAGCGCCCGGTTTGATCCAGTCGCCGCGAACCATTTCCGGCCGCCCGAGAGCTGCGACGAGCAGATCGGCGCGCCGGCAAACACCCTCAAGGTCGTTCGTCTTGGAATGGGCAATGGTCACCGTCGCATTTTCGGCCAGCAACAATTGAGCGACCGGCTTGCCGACGATGTTGGACCGGCCAATCACAACCGCTTCGAGTCCGGCGAGCGATGAATGCACAGTCTTGGCCAGGCGCACGCAACCCAACGGCGTGCATGGAACGAGTGCGGGCAAGCCGCTGGCCAGGCGCCCGACATTGAGCGGATGGAATCCGTCCACATCCTTGGCGGGATCGATGGCCGCGATAACTTTTTGCGTGTCGATTTGCTTTGGCAAAGGCAACTGCACAAGGATGCCGTTCACTTGTCCGTCGTTATTCAGCTTGCCAATAAGATCGATAAGTTCTGCTTCGCTGGCCGTCGCGGGAAGCCTGCGGTCGAAGGCCTGCATGCCTGATTCCGCAACGGCCTTGGATTTGTTGCGGACATAGACTTCGCTCGCGGGGTTTTCGCCGACGAGGACGACGGCGAGGCCCGGCACGACGCCGCGGTCGCGACGCAGGCGGTGGACGGTATCCGTTACCTTGCCGCGCAGGTCCGCAGCGATTGTCTTGCCGTCGATAATACGTGCAGTCATGGTCCGCCCGCCGGCTTCACCCAGAAGCCTTAGCGCGGTATCGCGATTTTCTCCAGCGCCGCGATCACTGTTGGGCCATGGCCCGAAATGGCGAGCCGCTTGAGACGGGCGGTGGCGCCCGCAATGAGCGTTACATCGCGCGATGGGACGCCAACCGCCTTTGCAATCAGGCGGATGAGGGCTTCATTGGCTTCGCCTTCCGCCGGCAGCGCGCGCACCCGCACAGCCAGCACGGCTCGCCCATCTGCGAGCTTTTCGATGCCTTCGATTGCGTCGCGTCCGCCCTTCGGCGTCAACCGTACCGCCAATACGCCGCCGCCGGGCGCGAGCGACCAGGGAACGGCCACCATTCGTTAGAACACGTTGGGATAGATGTAGCGGATGATTACGTTTTCGAGGAACAGGATGAGCAAAATCAGGATCACCGGCGACACGTCAATTCCGCCAAGGTTCGGCAGCATTGAGCGTATCGGGCGCAACACGGGCTCGGTAATGCGATAGAGAAAATCAGCGACCATCGCCACCACCTGGTTACGGGTGTTGACCACGCTGAAGGCGATCAACCAGGACAGTACGGCGGCGGCGATCAGGAGCCAGATGTAAATCTGGAGTATCAGAAGAATTATATCGAGTAGCGCGCGCATGAGTTTCCGCCTGTTCGTAAGCCGGGCGCAAAGTAGCGGGTCGAGTGGCCCCGAACAAGCCGACCGCGGGCCGCGCCCCCGCATCCTTGACAGGGCAAACACCGGGTCCTAAATGGCGCCCACTCGCCGCAATTTTAGCGTAACGACGTTTGTCGTTACCTTTTTGGCGGGGCCGTAGCTCAGTTGGGAGAGCGCCTCGTTCGCAATGAGGAGGTCAGGGGTTCAAATCCCCTCGGCTCCACCAGCCTTCGCTCGCTTCGCGAGCTACGGCTCGGCAAGCCATCCCTACCTCTCGGGCGAAGCGAGCGAAGGCTGCCGCGCCGTGTCCGTAGGGCGAAGGCGGGCTCTTTATTTTTTATATTGACCAGTCCTCGCCTGTCTTGGTCCGGGTATCGATGGCGGCAATCTCGATCGGGATGAGGATTTCACAGCGCAATCCTTCTGGCGCGAAAGCGAGGCGGGCGCTTCCGCCGAGCTCGGCGGCGATGCTGCCTTCAATCAGCTTGGAGCCGAAACCGCGCTGCTTAGGCTCGGCGACCGAAGGGCCGCCCTGCTCCTGCCAGTCGATGCACAGCATCAGATGGCCGTTTGCGGCATGTGCCGGGCGCCAATGAATTTCGATGCGCCCGCCGGGCACCGACAGCGCGCCATATTTTGCGGCATTGGTTGTGAGTTCGTGCACCGCCATCGCCAGAGTCAGGACCGCGCGCGGCCGCAGCACGACGTCTTCGCCGCGCAGGACGACGCGGTCGACCCCGGCATAGGGCGCCAGACTTCCCGACAGCAGTTCGCGCAGATCGGCGCTTTCCCAGTGATGGATCGTGAGCTGGTCATGCGCCTTGGAAAGCGCGATCAAACGTCCTTCAAATCCCTCGCGGAATGCCGCCGGCGTATGCGCGCTTCGCGCCGTCTGCGAGGCCAATGACTGTACGGTGGCCAGCGTGTTTTTCACGCGGTGGTTCAATTCATCCATCAACAATTTCTGCCGCTGCTCAGCCGCCTTGCGTTCGCTGATGTCCTGCACCACGCGAACGACGTAAAGCAACCGGTTGCCGGCATCGCGCACAGGCGAGGAGCGCACCGAGAGCCAGATGACGCGCCCATCCTTGCGGATGAAACGCTTTTCGACCGAATAGAAATCGAGCTCGCCGCCGACCTGTTTGCGAAATCCTTCGCGATCGGGATCGGCATCGTCAGGATGGGTGTAACGAAATAATCTCGACGCCAGAAGGTCTTCGCGGCTGTAGCCGGTGATCGCACAAATCGCTTCATTGACACGCAGGAATTGACCGTCAGGCGCGATTTCCGAGATCCCGATCGACGCATGCTCGTACGTCGCCGCCAGGCGCTGCTCCTGCTCGCGGGCGTGCAGCCGGGAGCGCTCGAGTGCGACGTCCATGCGCTTGCGCTCGGTGATATCGAGAAAACAATTCACCGCACCGACAAGCTCGCCCTTCGCGTTGCGCAGCGGATCGATGTTGACCGACACGATCAGGCGCGTGCCGTCGGCATGCTCAACGATACGCTCGACATCTCGCACCGGCGGGCCGCCCGCCAAAACCTCGGACACCATCGATCGTGCGACGGGCGTGCCGTCCAATTCAAAAAAACGCGCGCTTTCCCTGAACTGGTCATGCGTCTGGCCGGGATCCGGCGCGCCACCCCAGACGGCGACGGCATGACGGTTGTACTGTAGAATCGTACCTTTCGCGTCGCAGATAAAAGTTGCAATCGGCAAAAGTTCGAGAATTCCATCCGACGCCCGCAATATTGTGCCCAATGCGGAAGGCGTTGGCCGCGTGGCGGACGGGCTACGATCGTCCGAGTCAAGCATCCGCACGTCCCCGTGTGGCCATCAATTCCCAAAACCCGCTGCAACGATCAGGCTGGACGGTGATTTGTCAATGGCGCTCGCGCGCAGGAAGCCCCAATCAGGACGCACCTTGGGTCGTTTGATTGACCGGCGCACGACCAATCCAGTGGTCGATGAATGCGGCCAGCCAATTGCGTGAAGCCAAATCGTGCACGGCGCGGTCGGCAATGTGCTCGTGGCGTTGCTTGGCACCAGGCAGCTCCATTCGGTGCGCGCCGCGAACAAGCCATCGATACATCATGGCGTGCGTAACTTCCGGATGAAACTGTAGCGCATAGCCGGTGCCATACCGAAACGCCTGAATCGAGAAAGCGTCGCCTTCGGCCAAAAGCTCACCACCCGACGGCAGCTCGAAGCCTTCGCGATGCCATTGATAGACATGATCCGGCCATTCAGCACACACTTTCCGTCCCGCGTCAGTCGGACGAATTGGATAATAACCGACCTCGGCATGACCCTTCGGATGCGGGAAGACGCTAGCGCCGAGATGCCGCGCCATCATTTGCGCGCCGAGGCAGATACCGAGATATGGTTTCTTGTCGCGGAGCGGCACGCCGATCCAGTCGATCTCGCGATGCACGAACTCTTCATTGTCGTTGGCACTTTGCGGACCGCCAAAAATCGCGGCACCTGCATGATCATCCATCGTGTCCGGGAGCGGATCACCAAATCGCGGGCGCCGGATATCGAGCGGATAGCCAAGCTTTGCCAGCGTCTGACCGACGCGGCCGGGCGACGAATGCTCCTGGTGCAGAATGAGTAGGACGGGTTTCAACATATTTCAAATGGCGATTCATCGCGCGCAAGCGCGAAGCTGACTAGTAACCGCTCCAACGAGGTTTGCAAATATGGTGGGCGGGACGCGGCTATGTCTGCCGCGCGGGCCTGCGCCGCGCTTGCCGGGCTTCCGCTGCACGCAGAATGAGGCTTCGCGGGACCAGGCGTATCAGTACGGTAATCAGCTTGTTAAGGAAGCCCGGCACAATCGTCCGATAGCCTCCCATCAGCCCACGATAGCCCGCTTCCGCGACATCGTCCGCCGACTGGGTCAAGACGCTCGGCGCCAGGGTGCCGCCGCTGACTCCCGCCCGGGCGGCAAATTCCGTCGGCACCGGGCCCGGGCACAGCACCGCGACCCGTACGCCACGCGGCTTGAGTTCATTGTGCAGCGCCTCGGTGAATGACAGCACGTAGGCCTTGGTCGCGTAATATACCGCCATCCCGGGGCCGGGCAGAAAGCCGGCCATCGAGCCAACATTGAGCAGGCCGCCGCGATGCCGCGCCAGGCTGTCGACGAAGGCAAGCGACAACTCGGTCAGCGCACGCACGTTGAGATCGATCATTTGCAGTTGTTCGTCGCGGTCGAGTGAACTGGCCGAGCCGACCAGGCCAAAGCCGGCATTATTGACAACAAATTGTGGCTCGGCACCCTGCGCCGTCAAAGCGTCACCGATCTGCCGTGCTGCGCCGGGGTTCAATAGATCGGCGACGATCACAATTGGCCGGCGCGCGCCGCTCGCCGCGATTTCGTCGGCGAGCGCATGCAAGCGCTCTTCTCGCCGGGCAACCAGCGCCAGTTCATGGCCATGACGCGCGAACACGCGCGCGAGCGCCACGCCGATCCCTGCCGACGCCCCCGTTATCAGTGTTACTGGCCGCAGGCTGCTCATTCGGGCGTGGTCTCCTGACGACATCGGCCGCCCTTCGTCCGGGCGGCCGATGATAGCCCAAGATATGCGTCGTTAGGCTAGTTTGGGATCGAGCCCTTCAAGAGAGCGTTTCGCCGGCTCAACACCCCAGAAATAGACCGCGAGGATCTGCACGATGACAAGACCGATCATCAACCAGACGACGCCCGGCAACTGGTAGTTCACCATCAGGTATCCGACCACGAAGGGCGAGACGACGGTGGCGCCACGGCCGAGCGTGTTGCAGATGCCGTTCGCGCGCAGGCGAATCTCGGTCGGGAACAGTTCCGGCGTATAGACACCGAACAAAATCGCGGTCTGGATATAGATTGCCACGATCAGTACAGCACCGACGGCCAAGACGGTTATCGGATCAGAGCCGGCATTGAATCGCGCATAGGTCCAGCCGAATACGATCGTGAGGACAGATCCGAGAATAATGCTCCAGCGCCGCCCGATCGCATCGGACAGATAGGCGCCACATGCACACCCCACCAGCGACGCGGCAGCCAACACGACGGTGTAGCGGAGCGAATTGGTAATGGTGAGACCTTGCCGCAGGAAGAATTGCGGCAAGAAGATCACGAAGCCGAAGATCAGCGTGTTGATGGTGATCAGCACCCAGCAGCCGACGAGCAGACGTTGCAGGATTGGAGGTCTGAACATTGACGCGGCGGTCAACTGTGGCGTCGGCGCAGTAATCGCCGGTGCTGGCAGCGACCCAGCAGTGGCGGCCACTTCCTTTTCGATTGTCTGCATCAGGGCTTCCGCTTCAGCGGTGCGGCCTTGCGCTTCGAGCCAACGTGGTGATTCCGGAAGATTCTTGCGCAGATACCAGACGATCAACGAGCCGATACCCGCGATGATGAACATCGGCCGCCAACCCCAGGTCGGGATGATCAGGTACCCGAGGATCGCGGTCACGGGGAAACCGGCGACGACGAGGAACGCCATAAACGACAACCAGCGGCCACGTGATTTTGGCGGGACAAATTCGGTCAGCGTGGAGTAGCCGACCACAATTTCGGCGCCGAGGCCAAGCCCCTGCACGAAGCGGCAGACTATCAACTGGTTCATGTCCTGGGCGAACGCAGCTGCGAGCGATGCGAGGCCAAATATCAGAAGATTGATTTGATACGTGAAGCGGCGACCATATTTGTCGCCGACGAAGCCTGTGACGAACGAACCGATCGTCATGCCGACGAAGGTCAGTGAGAGAAATTGCAGGTTTTGCGGCAGCGTCGAAAATTTTGTCTGAATAGTCGATGCCAGAACGCCGCCAGCAACATACAGGTCGTAACCGTCAAAGAACATGCCGGCGCCAACGAGCCAGAAGATGCGATAGTGAAACGACGAGACTGGGAGCCGGTCGAGACGTGCGCCGGCATTCACTGCAGTAGCCATTGGTTTCTCCCCCTCGGGACCGAAATTTATGACCGGTCTACGCCGGTTCGCGCACGATGGTAATCGAGACGGCGCACCGGCGCCATGGCCTTGCAAGGCACGTGCGAAATTTCGCAGGGCCAGTCGATAAACAACCGATTGGGAGATTTAGTCCACGGGCGCGGCGGTTTGCCGGGCCAACTCACTATCGTCGAGGCCTATTGGATGGCCTTGCCTTTGCGATAGCTCTCCTCCAGGAGACGAATATTGTTCTGCACGTATTTATTGGTGGGATCTTTCCGCAGGGCGACGGCAAGCGTGGCATGCGCGCGCTTGTAATCGCCGCGCAGCATGTACGAGTAACCCTGGTTGTTGAGAATGGTGACCGTCGGACCGACAATGCCGATCGCCTGGGCATAGGCGCGATCGGCGAGATCGAAGCGGCGCAGGCGATCATAAGAGGCGGCGAGGCCGAGCCAGGCCTCCGCGTCGCGCGGATGCTTTTCGACTGCGGCGCGGAAATGTTTTTCGGCAAGACCGAAATCATTCGCGCGGTAATGTTTTTTGCCCAGACTCAATTCATCGTTCGGATCGCTGCCGAGCAGGCCCGGCTCGGCAGCCGCTGGAACGCCCAATGGTGGCGGCACTGAACCGGTGGATTCAACAGCCGGCGGTGGCGCCGATGTTTCGACAACCTGCTGCGGTGTGGATGTGTCGGCAGACGCCTGGGCATCGGTCGCCTGCTGTGGCGTGGACGCGGTGGCGGTTCCCGTTTTCGATTTCAGGAAGTCGGAAAAATTATTGGAGGTGCTGCACCCCGCCAACCACAGGCCCGTCATGGCGATGAGTGAAACTCGGGCAATTCCAATAGCCATGTCAAAGCCTTGCGGAAACGCCCGGTATCGGGACGCCGTCAGGCTAGGGGAGGATGGTTAAGAAAATCTTCACCCTGTCGGCCTCTGCCGCATTTCTGGCGCCCTAGGCCAAATATCGGCTGGTTTAGGGCCGCGAGAGCTCCGTCAAAAATAGCCGCCCACATGCAGCTTGACGATGACTGGCAGCAGAATGACGACGAAGATGACGGGGAAGATACAGACCATCATTGGCACCGCCAGCTTGGCCGGCAGGGCATAGGCCTTTTCCTCGGCGCTCGAGAGCCGCTTGTGGCGCATGTCGTCGCTGTAGACGCGCATCGCGTCCGTGATGCTGGAGCCGAGGTCAATGGACTGGTTGATCAGGGTCGCAAAGGCGCGCGACTCTTCGAGCGCGAGACGATCGGAAAAATGCTCAAGCGCTTCCTTCAGCGGACGGCCCGCGCGGATTTCAAGGTTTGTCAGATGAATGTTGGCGGAGAGCGAAGGATAGGTCTGGCCCAGTTCGCGTCCGACGCGCTCCAGCGAGGCTTCCATCGACAAGCCTGAGTCCGCGCACACGACGAGCAGATCCATGAAATCCGGAAAACCGGAGCGATGTTCAAGCTTGCGGGCAGAAATCCGTTTGTCGACATAGACGCTCGGACCGACATAGCCGGCAACGCCACCGGCCATGACCAGCATCCAGAGAAATGAACTCGTTGTGGTGGGCCGCAGAATCGGCAGGAATATGAAAACAGCAATGGCCAGGCCAATCGCCAACAACGTCCGCGCAATGAAGAAGAAGGCCACGGCGCGAGGATCATAGATACCGGCCTGGATCAGGCGTCGGCGCAGCACCTTCATGTGCTCGCCGTTGGTCTCGCCGTAGTGCTTGGTCGTGTATTCGATCAGCTTGCTGACGGTCTTGGCGCTGGAATTCTGTAGTGAGCGCGAGCTCCCGCTGCGCTCCTGATCGTTCATGATGCGCGACGTACGCTTCTTGACCGCGCCGCGCACGCGCACGGCGGCCATCAACGAGAACGCCAGTGTTCCGGCCGCGAGGAATACCAGCAGCGCCATCAGTATGGTGCTGCTGTCACGGAACGCATTGCCGAATACCGAGCTGATGCTGTCCATGGTCAGATCCTGAAGTTGACCATGCGGTACATGATGAAATTGCCGACGAGCATCCAGCAGCCGGCAAGCCCGAGACCGATCTTGGTCATGTCCTGATCCCAGACGGCGCCGTAGAAATTCGGCACCAGAAACTGGATGACCAAGAACATGCCTATCGGCAGCGACGACAGGATCAGCGCCGATGCGCGGCCCTCCGCAGCCAGCGCGCGAATCTTGCGGCGCATCTTGAACCGCTGGCGGATCACCGAAGAAAGGTTTTCGAGAATTTCACCAAGGTTACCGCCCGTCGAGCGCTGAATAGCGACTGCGGTCACAAACAGCGGCAGGTCGTCGGTACCAACTCGGAAATACAGGTTGCGCATCGCGGTTTCCAGATCTGAGCCGTATGTGAGCTCGTCGGAGACGATGCCGAACTCGGTGCCGATCGGGTCCGTCATTTCCCGTCCCACCATAGTGATGGCGATCGGCACCGGATGGCCGGCCCGCAAGGACCGCACAATAATGTCGATGCCGTCGGGAAACTGGGAACTGAATCTTTTCTGCCGGCGGCCGCGCAAGATCCTCAGAACGAGCGGCGGCAGCACGATGCCGCAAAACAGAGCGGCGATCACGGCGTAGCCCATGTTGCCTTTGAGCGTCAGCACCGCCATGAAGACCGCAACCACGCCAATCGCAATGAACAGAACCAACCGGCCCAGTCCGATCGTCAGTCCCGATTGCAGCAGCAGCTGGTTGAGATTGATGAGCGGCAATCGATAGTCGCCGCCGCTGGTCAGACCACGTTCGCGGCGCAGCTGCACGAGCACGCTTTCGCGATCGGTCTTGCTGTCCATCACCTTGAGTCGGCGATTGATGTTCTTGCGATAGGACGCATTGTTGTAGACGAGCAGATAGATGCCTTCGGCGAACATCGCAGCCGAAAGGCCGATCAGCGCATAAAACAGGTAGATTGAATTGAAATCGAACATGGCCGGTCAGAGCGGCTGTGAGGGATCGAAATAGCTGCCGGGAATCTTGATTCCCTGGTTGGCGAGATGCGCGAGAAAGCGCGGGCGCACGCCAGTGGCCTGGTAATGTCCCTGCACGGTGCCGTCAGGCGCGGTACCGGTGCGGACATATTTAAAGATTTCCTGCATCTGGATGATGTCACCTTCGAGTCCTGTGACCTCGGCGATCGATGTGACTTTGCGCTTGCCGTCCGACTGACGCTGAAGCTGCACGATCAGCTGAATAGCGTTGGCGATCTGGCTGCGGATCGAGGCAACCGTCATCGGCAGGCCGGCCATGCCGATCATCTGCTCGAGACGAGAAATTGCGTCGCGCGGCGTGTTGGCGTGAATTGTCGCCATCGAACCTTCGTGACCGGTGTTCATCGCCTGCAACATGTCGAAGGCTTCTTCGCCGCGGCACTCGCCGAGGATGATGCGGTCAGGCCGCATACGCAGGGCGTTCTTCACCAGCTCGCGCTGGCGAATCTCGCCCTTGCCCTCGATACTCGGCGGGCGTGTCTCCATGCGGCCGACGTGCGGCTGCTGCAGCTGCAATTCGGCGGCGTCTTCGATTGTGAGCAAGCGCTCCTTTTCGGAAATGAACGCCGAAAGCGCGTTGAGCATAGTTGTCTTGCCGGAACCGGTACCGCCGGAAATGATCGTGGTCACGCGGGCTTTTACGGCGGCGGCGAGCACTTCCGCCATCGGCGGGCGCAGCGCACCGACCTCGACCAGTTTCGTGAGGTTGAAAGGCTTCTTGGAGAATTTACGAATCGAGACCAGCGGCCCATCGACGCCGATCGGCCGCACCGCCACGTTCACGCGCGAACCATCCTGCAAGCGCGCGTCGCAGAGCGGGTGAGATTCGTCGACCCGGCGGCCAACCGCGGAGACGATCTTGTTGATGATGCGCAGGAGATGCTGCTCATCCTTGAAACGCACGGACAGCGGCTCAAGCACGCCATGACGTTCCACGTAAACGCACTCGTGGCCGTTGATCAGGATATCGTTGATGCTCGGATCCTTGAGCAATGGCTCGAGCGGACCCAGGCCCGTCATCTCGTCAAGAATCTCCGAGACGAAGTCAGCGAGTTCCTGCGTATTCAGCGGCAGACGCTCGACCAGCACGTATTGCGCGACCAGCTGCTGAACGTGCCGGCGCAATTCTTCTTCCGGTACTTTATCGAGCGCGGAAAGATTGATCTCCTCGATCAGCCGGCGGTGCAGACGCACTTTGGCGTCGAGCAGCTTGTCGCTGAGCAATGTGTTTTCGGACGGCTGGGCCGCCGCGGCCGGCTGCTCGCCCATCTCGGGGAACACCGTCCACGTCACGCCTTCGAGCGCGGTGGGCGTCGGTTCTTCGGGCACCGGCAGTTCCGGTGCTGCAGCACGTCGGACAGTAAATCGGCCGGCCATTTTAGCCACCCACTACGGAGAGCTTGAGTTTCTTCATCAATGCCATCGGCTGGCCATCGGCGGCTGTCTTGGCCGCCGGCGCGTCCAGCACCAGTTTCTTGAGCTCCGCCGTGATCTTGTTGCCCGGCTTGACTTCATCGAGCGGCACGCCGCGATCGATCGCCTCGCGAACGAGCGCGTAGTCGTTGGGTATTGCGCTGAGGAACGCATCGCCCAGCGTGTGCGCGAGGTCGCCGCGGCGCAGACCGGAATCGAACATTTTCTGGCTGAAACGATTGACGATGACGCGCGGATTTGGCCCCTCGCCCAGCCGCTCATTGATTGCCGCCACCAATTGTTTCGCGTGACGAAGTCCCGGCACCGTGGTTTCGCTGACGATGAAAAGCTTGTTCGAGCCGAGCAGCACGCTGTCGGTCCACGAGAACCAGGTGCGCGGCATATCGAATACAACATATTCGAAATTGCTCGAGACGAGGTCGAGCAGGCGCGTCACCACGTCGGGATCGAACGAGCGCATTTCCGCCGGCCGGTTGGGCGCGGCGACAACGGCAAGGCCTGAGGCGTGATAGGAGAGCATGACCTCCAGCAATTGCCTGTCGAGGCGATCCGGGCGCGGTTCGATCTCCGCCAGATTGAGACGTGGTTCCAGGTCGAGATAGTCCGCGACCGAGCCGTGTTGAAAATCGAGATCGACCAGGCACGTCGAGGGGCGCGCGCGCGGGCCGCCGCTGTTGAGCAAAATCATGGCGCTCTGCACGGCGAGCGTCGTCACGCCGGCGCCGCCGACAGCCGGCAGGAATGTGTAGATCTTGGCCTCGGTCGGCTCTGCGGCTCCACCAGGGCCCTTGGCGACGCGTGCGCAAGCGCGAACCAGGTCGATCGGTTCAACCGGCTTTACCAGGAAGTCGGCGATCCGCATCTGCAACAAAGTACGCGCGGTGTTTTCGTCAAAGGTTTGCGTGACCGCGATGACCGGCGGCCAGGTACCGACTCGCGCCATCAGCCGCGCGAGCGCGGCCATTTCATCAGCACGGCCGGCGTCGAGATCGACCACGACGACGGTGGCATCAGTGATATCGAACGTGTCGCCTTGCTCGGCGAGACGGCCCGAGACCACGGCGAGTTCGATCGCGGACGATGCGCCAAATGTTGCACGGACAGAACGATCGAACTCCGCGTCGGCGGTGAGCACCGCCACGCGGGTCCGGTTCGTGCTGGAATTACGTCCAATGCGCATGGTGCAATTGCCCGAGGTTTATTTCACCGCCGCAGCCGGCGCTGTTACAGGAGTTCCGACCGGCCCCGCGCTGTTCTGGCCGCCACCACCGTTGTCGGTATAGCTGCCGGACGTGCCAATTCCGCGCGGCGGAATGACCCGGTTGGTGCGATAGCGCTCGACGGCGGTTTCCATCTTCTGGCCGTTGAACGCGAGATTGCGATTGGCGCTCGCGGGCGGCCAGGGATCAACCGTATGCGTCACGATGTTGGTCGCAACCGCATTGCCACCCGAAAGCGCGACGGAATCGCGGCGATCGAGATATTCCGAGCAGCCGCCGAGTACGGCAAACAAGCCGGCAAGCGCGACGGTGCGCATGACCTTACTGAATTGCCGCATTGGATTCCCCCTTCGGCATATCGAGCATGTGACCGGTGAACGGACGGTCGCCGGCGACCGCAATACGCGCCGTAACGGGCGTAAGCCTGCGTGCCTCTTCCCGCGTGACTTCCATTTTTCCAAGCAGGAAGAAGTCGGTATCGTTCGGCGGCAAGGTATCGTCGGTCGGCGCCTTGATCACATCGCCGGGCCGCGCCGGACGTACGAGGTGCGGTGTGACGATGATGGCAAGGTCGGTTTCGTTCTTCTGATAGGACTTGCTGGAGAACAACGCACCCAGCACCGGTACGCTGCCAAGCCATGGCAGCTGCTCGATGGAGTTCTTGTTGTCGTTTTGCAGCAAGCCGCCGATCACGAAGCTTTGCCCATCAGTCAGTTCGACGGTGGTGGACGCACGACGCACGATCAGCGCAGGCACCGAGACGCCGTTGCTCACCGAAACCGTGTGAGTGGTATCGATCTGGCTCACTTCCGGTTCGATCTTCAGGTTGATCAAGCCACGGCCGAGCACGGTCGGCGTGAAGGCAAGGCCAACGCCGTACTTCTTGTAATCGACGGTCACCTGGCCAAACGAGCCGGACACCGGGATCGGATATTCGCCACCAGCCAGGAAGCTTGCGGTATCGCCCGACAGCGCAACCAGGTTCGGTTCCGCCAGGCTTCGCGCGATGCCCTTCTGTTCGAGGGCGTTGATCATCACGTCGGTCGTCATCCCGCTCGCCGCGATGCGGCCAACAAGAAAGCCGAACGGTGAAGAGTTGGAAATGACGCCCGCCGCCGTTTCGCCGGCAATCGTCGCCGCGGTCAGCGGCAGATTGTTTGACGAGACGCGATCACCGATATTGGTGATGGTGCTGCCGCCGAAGCGGTTCCACTGCACGCCCAATTCGCGGCCGGCAGTGCGCGAAATCTCGATGAAGCGCACTTCCAGCATGACCTGCTGCGGCGACATCACCGAAACCGAGTTGATGATTTCGGGCCCGAACTGTCGTGCGATCGTCACTGCCTTGTCGAGAGTGGAAGCGTCGGCAACCTCGCCCGACAGCATGATGCGGCCGTTGACGCTGGAAGCCTGGATCCGCGACCCCGGGAAACGCCGTAGCAGCTCATTGCTCAGCCGCGTGATGTCGTAAGACACCTCAACATCAAAGATGCCGACAAGCTTCTTTCCTTCGGCATAAACCGAAACGCGTGTCGTACCGATCTTCTTTCCGAGGATCGACAGCGCGTGGTCGGTCAACGGATTGACGTCGGCAACTTCCGGATCGCCAACCGTGATGTCGACGAAGCTCGTATCGGTGTGCACGTCCTGCGACTTGCCGATCGGAACGACCACCATGGCCGTGCGGTTGTTGCCGCTGATCTGGATCAGCTTCGGTTGCGCCTGCGCATAGGCATCACCGATCATTCCCAGGATCGATGCAGCCAAAGCAATGACCAGAGCGATCGCTAGATCGCGCAGCCAATTGCCACGCTTGGTGGCCCTGTCCTCAACGCGCCAGCGGAAGCCGACGCCGATTTCATTGTGATTTTTCACGACACACTCCCCACCCCTTTAATGATCCCAAGCCTGGAGTCACCAGGCGGCTCGCCTCCGCTCCGTATCCGCAGAGGCCCCATCATGTCCCTCGACCGGCACGGTGTAGTCCTGTTTGGCCGACGCGCGTGTCACCACCACAGTCGTGGTGGCGGACTTGTCGCCGGCCGGTTCATTGGTCCCCAAATCGTTGAGCGTGACCTTGCGCGTCTTTGTCTCGGCGGTTTCGCCGGCCTTGCGCAGCAGCAGCGAAAGGCTGCCGACGGAAGATGAGAGCCACAATTTCTGGGCATCGACGGTATCGACTTCCAGAGTTACCGATTTCGCGACCGTCGCTTTGGCCGCACGATCATCGGCGACCTGATCAACCGCGAGCACGCGGGTATTCTGCAGCACGACCTGCGTCGTGGCCGATCCCTTTTCGAGCTGTCGCGTCAGCACGATGTCGACATGATCGCCGGGCAGCACAAAGCCGCCGACGCCTTCAACATCGTTGACGCGGATTGTCACAGCCTTCATGCCTGGCTTGACGAGCGCGGACAGCGTCGCGCGCTGGCCAGCGCCGGTGATCTTGAGAGCGAGCACGGGCTCGTTGGCTTCGATCGCGGCCAGCACAACGCGGCGGCCGCCCGACATGATGTCATTGATCTTTGCGAAAGCACCCGCCGGCAGCGAGTTCAGACGGCCACGGCGCTTCCTGCAGCATGGATGCATTGAGCTCGGTGCCGAAGCGCAGCGGCTGCTTGGCGACGACGACCGTTTGCGACGCCACCTGCGTCTGCTTCGGTGCATTCCTCGCCTGCATGCTCGCCTGGTTGTTGAGCCAGACCTGGGCGATGAACACAGCGAGCAAGCCGAACACGACGGCAAACCCGATCATGACAATGGTACTGGCACGCACGACAATGAGCCCCGTTTGACGCGACCGAAAACTTCCGCGGTCTGTTCAAACGAACACTAGGGGCGAGGAAGTATTGAATTACTAAAATCACTGTCGCAATTGTGCCTATGCTGAAGAGCCCATGAATTCGTAGCGTTTACGACACGTATCCGCTCTGCGATAAACTTTAGAGTAACCTTGCACGAAATTAACAATACTGCTGCGAATGCTTGTCGTGCCAGTAATCAGCGGTTAAGCGTAATGATGGCGCGGATCTTCAAAAGGCCCAGCAAATACAGGGATGTTGCCCACGCTTCGGCGCGGACCTCGACGCGTTGGGAGATCGTCAAGACTAAGGCAGAGTTACCGAAATACGGCGGCCAGCGTTGCCCGTGCTGCGGTGTTGCGGCAACATGCCCTACCTGTCGCCAAGACCAACAAGGTCGCATCGAAGCCGATGCACCGATACTTTTTCGCCCGGGAGAATTCGCCAATGTCGAAACCTCGCATTAGCTATGTCGATCCTTCGACGATCAAGGATCCTGCCATGATCGCCGAATTCGAACGCTGCGCGCGCGAGGGAACGCCGCGGCCGGAAAGCCAGGCCGTTCGCGCCCATGTGCCCGCGACCTTCTGGTCGTTTGCCAATACATGGCGCGACGTATTCAAGAACGGCGTCGCCGATCATAAGATCAAGGAGCTTTGCCGGATCTATGTGTCGCGTTCGGTGCTGTGTGAGTTCTGCGGCAATCAGCGTTCGATCAAGGCAGCGAAATCCGGCCTCAAGGAAGATGACTATTCCGACCTGATCAATTTCGAGAGCTCGTCACGTTATGATGAGCGCCAGAAGGCAGCGCTGGCGTACGCCGAGGCCATCACCTGGGACCTGCCTTCGACCGACGAATTGTGGAACCGGTTGCACAAGCACTTCAGCGAACCCGAGCTGGTCGAGATCGGCTACTTCGTCGCCATTACGATGGGCCAGCAACGCTGGCTACGCACACTTAACATCGAACATCACCAGATTCTCGCCGGCACCGATGGCTCGATGGCGCCAGGCTTCGAGACACTCGATGCGCTCCAGCGTTCGAAGCAGGCCGAAGATTATTGGGCCAAGATCAACAGCAAACCCTCAAAACAGGCAGCAGAGTGACAAGTCAAACGTCAGCAACACCCGCCATCCGTCCCATCTCGCAGAGCGCAAAAAGCGAGCCGCGCATCCGCGTCCGCGGCCTGGGCAAGCACTACGGCACCCTCGAAGTCTTCCGTAACATCGATTTTGACGTCGGTGAGCGCGAGATCGTCGCAATCGTCGGACCGTCGGGCTGCGGTAAGACCACGCTCCTGCGGTGCATCGACGGCCTGCTGCCGCACGACGCAGGCGAGATCAGGGTTGGCGCCGAACGCGTAACCGAACCGATTGCCGGCGTAGCCATGGTGTTCCAGCACTTCGGCCTGTTTCCCTGGAAAACCGTGTTCGAGAATGTCGCCTATGGCCTGCGGATGGCAGGCGCATCGAAGGCGGACATCGAACGCAAAGTGCCGGAATTCATCAAGCTGGTCGGGCTGACCGGCTTCGAGAATGCATTTCCGTACCAGATGTCCGGCGGCATGCAGCAACGTTGCGGGCTAGCGCGCGCGCTGGCCGTTGAGCCGAATGTCCTGCTGATGGACGAGCCCTTCGCGGCCGTGGACGCGCAGACTCGCGAAATTCTTCAGTTCGAACTGTTGCGCATCTGGGAGCAGCGGCCGACTGCGATGGTCTTCGTCACGCACTCGATCGAGGAGGCGGTGCTGCTTGGACATCGCGTGATCGTGCTCAAGGGCCGACCCTCGAGCATCCATGAAACGATCACGATCGATCTTCCGGAGCCGCGCACGCGTGAGACTTCTACGAGAGCCGCGTTTTGCCGAACTACGCGAACGCGTCTGGGGCACGCTGATGCGGGAGGCACGCGAAGCCGAATTCGTTCTCGAACGCTAAAAAAGCTGAATAACAAAATAGTAAACCTACAGGGAGGATTCCATGATACGCAGAACATTCACGGTGATGGCCGGCGCTGCGCTGCTCGGCGCAGCATTGACCGCTGGCCCGGCCGCCGCGCAAGGCAAGAAAGTCGTGGTGGCGATCCCGGGCATTCCGCCGATCTACTCGGTGACCATCGCCTACGTCGCGCAGAAGCAGGGCTTCTTCAAGAAGCATGGCGCCGACGTCGAGATCAAACCGTTCGACAACGGCACCGCCGCCGCGCGTGCGGTGGTAGCGGGCGACATCGACATGGCCTGGTCACCGACACCACCGGTGATCAACCAGGTGTCAAACGCAGACGTGCCGCTGGTCGCCGTCTACGGCATGCCTAATCCGGATTGGGTGGTCGGCTCCATCGAGCCCGGCAAGACCTGCAAAGACCTCGCCGGCCAGGATGTGGGCGTAGACTCAATCAACGGCGCCCGCTCCATCGCGCTCCGCTCGATGCTCGCCGGCGGCTGCAAAGAGGTGAAAGTCGAGGAGGTCAAGCAGGTGGCGCTCGGCTCCAGCCCGGGCCCAGCCCTGCTCGCCGGCAAGCTGCATTTTGCCGTGCTGCATCTCGACGACCTCGCCGAAATCGAACATCAGGGCAAAAAGCTCAACATCCTGCTGGCGATGAAGAACACCAACCCGACCAGCCATTATCTGACGATGGTGGTGCGCAAGGACAATCTGGCGAAGAACCGCGACGCCATCGTACGCACGGTCGCGGGGATGATCGAGGCTGCGCATTTCATGCAGGACCCGAAGAACGCCGACGCGGTCGCCGAAGCCGCGTCCGTCACCGGCCACAACAAAGAGGTCAACAAGGCGGCGCTCAAGGCGTTCCTCGCCATCGACTTCTGGGCCGCTAAGGACGACGGCCTGCCGCGCAACAAGATCGAGGCGGTCGCCGCGCTGATGAAGAAGATCGGCTCTATCAAGGCCGACAAAGAGCCGGTGAAGTACGACGACTTCGTCGACGGCAGCGTCTGGAAGGACGCCAACGCGATGGTGAAGTAACGCGCACATTGCGCCGCAATAACAACGGACAGTCGTCCCCCCGCGAAAGCGGGGGGACATCGCGGATGAAGACTGCCGAGTGGGTGAACGTCAGTGTTTAGCAATTCCCTCCGCCGTCACGGGCCGCTCTGGCTTAGCCTGTTGGCGGGCATCGCCCTCTGGGAGATCGCCGGACGCTCGACCAGCGCCGCCTTCATGGTGCCGTTCTCGGAAACTTTGGTGCGGCTCTGGCAGCTGATCACCCGCGGCGAATTCATCACCCAGTTCCTCGATTCTGCGGAGCTTTTCTTGACCGGCTTCTTGCTGGCGATCCTAGTCGGCGCGCCGCTCGGACTGTTGCTCGCGCGGGTGCGCGTGCTGCGTATCGGCATCGAGCCTTACATTATGACGCTCTATGCCACCCCGATGGTGGCGCTGATCCCCTTTATCCTGTCGTTGATGGGATTTGGCTTCGGGCCCAAGGTGCTGGTCGTCTTTCTCTTCACGGTTTTCCCGGTGCTCTACAATACGGTGGAAGGCGCACGCAGCATCAAGCCCGAGTTGATCGAGGTGGCGAAATCCTTCCGTTCGACCGAATGGTCGCTATGGCGTGAAGTGATGCTACCCTACACCTTGCCCTACATGATGACCGGCGTGCGCCAGGCGATCGGCCGTGCCCTGGTCGGAATGATCGCCGCGGAATTCTTCCTGTCTTCAACAGGCCTCGGCCAGCTGATCATGGGCGCGTCGCAGGATTTCGACACCGCCGGCGTGTTCGCATCCATCCTTGTCATCGGTATCATCGGCGTCGGATTGACGCGGCTCGGCCTCGCCATCGAGCAGCACTTTGCGCGCTGGAGGCAGTAGCGATGGCCGAGCAAGCCCTCTCCGCGCCCGTCCCCGTCGCCGCCAAGGCGCAAGTGGCCGCCGGCCGTTGGTCCGGCACCTTCGTGCCGCGTCTGACCACCGGGCTCGCAATCGCGCTCGTCTGGGAGGTTGTGGTGCGGGCCACCGCCCCCGCCTACGTGGCGAAGCCGACCAGCGTCCTGCTCGCCATCCCGAAGGTGCTCACCGATCCGGCCTTCCTCGAGGCGCTCGGTTCCACCCTTGCCGCGGTGTCGGAAGGATTGGCGATTACTCTCGTCGCCGGCACCATCCTTGGACTGCTGATGGGACGCAGCAACACTGTCGACCGAACGATCCGCGTCTATATCAACGGCTTCAACGCCCTGCCGATGATCATCGTGCTTCCGTTGTTTTCGCTGTGGTTCGGCTATTCGGGCGCGGCGCGCATCGCCACCATCATATTCGCCGCGATATTCGCCATCACCATGAACGTCGCCGACGGCGCCCGCTCGGTGCCGCGCGAATACCTGGAAGTCGCGCGCTCGTTTCGCTCGCCTCGCTTCAGCGTGCTGACCGGGATCGTGCTGCCGGCCTCGATGCCGTATCTCCTGGCCGGTTTCCGGCTCGCCGCCGGGCGTGCGCTGATCGGCGCGGTGGTGGCGGAATTCTTCCTCTCGATCGGCGGTCTCGGCTACTACATCCTCTACAATTCGCGCTCCTATCACCACAACGAGGCCTTCGTCGGTGTGCTGCTGCTCGCCGGATTCGGCGTCGGCTTCGAGCTCATGGTGAACTGGGCGACGCGGCGCTTCATGCCCTGGTATCGCCGCGACGAAAAGGCGACCTAGCGCGCTCTCTCCCGGACCATCACAAGGAAAATCCGCATGTCATCCGACCCCTTGCTCAAGGCCGCGATCGCGCATTGGGGCCCGCGCTTCGTTGCCAATGGCGTGGTGCTGACCGACTTCGAGGAAATCACCAACTCGCTGTCATCCTATAATGACTGGTGCCGCGCGTGGTCGGCGCGCGCCGCGCATCACGAGCAGCTCGGCCGCGAGGCATTGGCCAAGAAGCGCTTTCTCACGGCCGGCGAATGTCTGCAGCGCGCTGCGGTCTACTATCATTTCGCTTCGTTCCTGTTCGTGCACGACCAGGCCCAGATGAAAGCCGCACACAAGAAACAGATCGAATGCCGGCAAGCGGCGCTACCGCACCTGCGACCGTCCGGCGAACGTGTCGAGATTCCCTATCAGGGCAAGACGATGGCGGGCATCCTGCGCAAGCCGGCAGGCATCGATAAGCCGCCGGTAGTTGTCATGGCCGTCGGCCTCGACTCGACCAAGGAGGAAGGCGACGCCTATGAGGCGCCGTTTCTGGCGCGCGGCGTCGCGACGCTGATCTTCGAAGGCCCGGGCCAGGGTGAAGCGCAATATGATTTCCCCATCCGCGGCGACTATGAGGTGCCGGTGAAGGCCGTCATCGATTTCGTGGAGAAGCGTTCCGATCTCGATGCAAAGCGCGTCGGCATGTGGGGCGTCAGCCTCGGCGGCTATTACGCGCCGCGCGCGGCCGCTTACGACAAGCGCATCAAGGCGTGCATCGCGCTGGGCGGGCCGTTCGACTGGGGCGCGTCGTTCGACGCTCTGCCGGATCTGACCAAGGATGCGTTCCGTATCCGCAGCCATTGCAAGACCAATGACGAGGCGAAGAAGAATGCCGCGACGCTGTCGCTGGTCGGCGTGGCGCAGAACATCACCTGCCCGATCTTCATCGTGAACGGCCGGCTCGACCGCATCGTGCCGGCGACCGACGCCGAGCGCCTGGCGCGCGAGGTGAAGGGGCCGGTCGAGCTGATGATGATCGAGGACGGCAACCACATCGCCACCAACCGCGCCTATCGCTGGCGTTCGCAAAGCGCCGATTGGATGAAGGAGCAGTTGGGATAACCCCCAACTGTCATGCCCGCGAAGGCGGACCGCGATCTCTCTTTCCCTCTCCCCTTGAGGGAGAGGGTGCCCGAGCGGAGGCGAAGCCGAGCGAGGGCGGGTGAGGGGTCGGATCTCGATTGAGGCACAAACCCCTCACCCGGCTCGCGCTCGCTATCGCTCCGCGCTCGCCACCCTCTCCCACAAGGGGAGAGGGAAAGAGTGCGGGGCTCCTTTCAGAGCATCACAAACCCCCTCGGCATTTCGTGAAACCGCTCGATGCCGTTGGCGGTGATCAACACCATCTCGCCCGTCTGCACGCCGGCCTTGCCGTCGCGCGTCACAATATTTGGCTGGACGACAACGGTCTGTCCGGCCCGAAACGGCTCGGACGGGACCGGGCCCGCCGGACGGCTCTTGCAGCCGAGAATGGGCGGTAGGTAGCCGCCGCCATAGCCGTGCAGAAGATCGTCGATGATGGTGAAGCCGGCCTCCTCGATCACCCCTGAGGCATCGATCACTTGCGCAGGCGTCGCGCCAGCCTTGAGGACGGATGCAATCGCATCGAAGGCCGCATCGGCAGCCGCATGCAGGTCGCGATAGAGCTTGCTCGGCTCGCCCAGCGCAAAACTGCGTAGCACCTGTCCTGGATGATCCCAGAATGCGGCGGTGATTTCGGCCACGATGGCATCGCCTGCCTGCACCCGCCGCATGCGCGGAAACTGGCGCGGCACGCCGAGATCGGGCGCGCTCATCGACGTGATACCGATGTAGTGAATGACGTTGGTTGCGCCCTGCGCGACGTAGGCGCGCTCGACGAGGTCGCCGAGCTCGCGCTCATTCAAACCGGGCTTTACGCCATCGCGCAGCGCCGCCATGCCCAAATCACTGAAATGCGCGCCGATGCGCAGCCAGTCGAGCTCCTCGGCGGATTTCACCTGCCGTAGACGGACGTAGCCACGATTGAGGCTTTTCAGCTTTCCGAACTTCGCCGTGAGCGCGGCGTATTGATCCGCGGTGATGGGTCCAAGTGTCGCCACGCGGTTTTCGCGCGCGCCGCGTTTTGCGAGCACGTCGATCGCAGCGGCAATCGATAACTCGCCACCCCACGCCACTTCTGCCTTGTCGGCGAGAATACGCGCTTGCGGCGCGTGATTGACGTATTGCACGAACAGTGCGTCGCGCGCGCCGGGTGTCAGAACACCGACCGCCTCGGCGGTCACCGGCCACTGCGTGAGCCATTGCACCGACGAGCCGAAGCGATTGGCGCCACAGAATACCAGATGGTTGCAATCCGCCTCAGCGAGAAGCGCTTCAATGGCCGCGCGGCGGCGCGCCATTTCCGCGTCGGAGAAACGCGGATATTCGGCTTCAACGATGCGCGCAAGGTGTGGTGGAAGGATTGTCATCGCAACGAGCCTTTCTTGCGACCGTCATCCTGAGGCGCGAGCGAGCATAGCGAGCGAGCCTCGAAGGATGCGGTCGCGCCGTCGCCCTTCGAGGTTCGCCCGGCAACGCCGGGCTCACACCTCAGAGTGACGGCGCTACACTTTCTTCGGCAGCGCGACGATCATGTCCAGCTCGATGCGCGCGCCGGGCGACGACAGTGAATTGATGCACACCGTCGTGCTAGCCGGCCGCCAGTCGCCAAAATACTTTTGCATGGTCTTGTGCATGGCGTCAGCTTCGCGGAAGTCGGTGAGATATTTCGTCACCTTCACGACGTCGCGCCAGCTCGCTCCGACATGGTCGAGGATCGATTTGATCGCCAGCATGGCGCGGTCGGTCTGCTCTTCTATTGAATGCGGATGCACGTGCTCGGCATCGACATGTGGGTGCTTGTGGTAGAGCGGCGATGGCGTCGCGCCCGACAGGAACATCAGGTCGCAGGCCCCGACGATGTGCACGGCCGGGGCGTAGGGCATGGTGTGCGCCTCCTCCGGCTTCGGATGCACAGGCTCGAGCCGGAAGCTCTGCTGGGGCTTGGTCATCACGGTCATGGTGGGCCTCCGATTGGCAAATAAACCCGCACCATTTGGGACTGAAACCGCTTGCGAAGCAACGGGTCCACTGCCGTTTGCGTGTTGATCGGCGTGCGAGAAACGCTAACTTGCGCGCCACAGGAGAGACCGAATGCCTTCAACGATCCTTGATTCTGCGGTGTTCCGCGACATTTTCACCACGCCAGCCATGCGGAATGTGTTCTCGGACGAGAACCGCGTTCAGAAATACCTCGATTTCGAAGCCGCGCTCGCCCGCGCGCAGGCAAAGCTCGGCATTATTCCGAAGGAAGCGGCAGCCGAAATCGTCCGCCATTGTTCGGCCGACAAAATCGACATGGCGAAACTCAAGGAAGCGACAGAGAGGATCGGTTATCCGGTGCTGCCCGTCGTCCAGCAGCTTGTGAACTTATGTAAAGACGGGCTCGGCGAATGGTCGCATTGGGGCGCCACCACCCAGGATATCACCGACACTGCTACGGTCATGCAGATCCGCGAAGCGCTCGACATTATCGAGAAAGAGATCGGCGCAATTTCGGATGCACTCGCTACTCTCGCGAAGAAATACCGCGATACGCCGATGGCCGGCCGCAGCAATCTCCAGCAGGCCGTGCCGATCACCTTCGGCTACAAGATGGCGACCATGCTGGCGGCCTTCGAGCGCCACAAGCAGCGCCTGAAAGAGCTTAGGCCACGCGTGCTGGTGGGCGAATTCGGCGGCGCCGCCGGCACCCTGTCGTCGCTCGGCAAGGACGGGTTGAAGGTCCAGGAAGAACTCGTGAAGGAGCTCAAGCTCGGCCAGCCGGCAATTTCCTGGCACACGGTGCGCGATTGCATAGCCGAGGCCGGCTGTTTCCTCGGCCTCGTCACCGGAAGCTGCGGCAAGATCGCCTTCGACGTGAAGCTGCTGATGCAGACGGAAGTCGAGGAAGTCTACGAGCCGTTTCATTCCGGCCGTGGCTCATCGTCGACGATGCCACAGAAGCGCAATCCGATTTCGTCGGTGTACATCACCGCGCAGACCGCGATGGTGCGCCAGCTTGTCGCCGCGCTGCTGGAAGCCCAGATCGAGGACCATGAGCGGGCCACCGGCCCGTGGGAAATCGAATGGATCGCGCTGCCGGAAATATTCATGCTCTCGGCCGGCGCGCTCGCGCAGACACGTTTCCTGGTTGAAGGCCTGCAAGTTAACGAAAAGAAGATGCGCGAAAATCTCGACATCACCAAAGGACTGATCATGTCCGAAGCCGTGATGATGGGGCTCGGCGCCGAGCTCGGCCGCAACAGGGCGCACGATCTCGTTTACGACATCTGCCGCGAGGTCGTGAAAACCGGACGCCCGCTGATCGATCTGCTCGCCGAAGACAAGGAGATCAGCAAACACGCCGACCGCAAAAAACTGGAAAAGCTTGTCGACCCGGCGAACTATCTCGGCGTTGCCGGTGAAATGGTCGACCGCGTGCTGGCGATGCGAAAGAAATGACTCTCTTCTGTCATGCCCGCGAAGGCGGGCATCCAGTAATCACAGGTGCCTGAGATAAAACCGCTAGACTGGGGTTACTGGGTCCCCGCCGGAGTTTATCATCGGGCCGCGCTTCGCGCGGACCCGTTGGCGGGGACGACGCTTAGGTATCCTTCGGCATCGTGCACCAGATTGCGAACGCCACGCCAAGCGTGGCGACGCCGATCAGCACAAACAGCGCGGGTACTGTCACGCCAGATTTCTGCATGATCGCCACCGCGATCGTCGCACCGGTCATGAATGCAGCATTGAGCACATTGACCGCGGCGATCGTGCGCGCGCGATGACTGGAATCGCTCCAGGCCTGCACGGCGGCAAACGCCGGCACGATGAACAGGCCGCCGGCGATCGCAAGACCGCAGAGATCGATCGCCGCGCGCAGACCAAGACCCGATGACAACACGACGGCCGGACCGCTCAAGATCTGCAATGAGGCTATGCCGAACGTCGCAATGCCGAGATCGAGCGCGAAACCGCCGAGCAGGATCGCGCCCATCAGCGTCGTCTTGAGAACGATGCGCCCGCGCGCAATAACCGCCGCCAGGCCCGACCCGACGCCGACGGCGACCGAGAAGACCGCGAGATAGACGGTCAAAGTATCTTCGTTGCCGCCAAGTTGCGTCTTGATAAGTGGCGGCAGCAAGGACAACACCACGATGCCGACGAGCCAGAACCAGCTCGTCACCATCGCGCCCCACCATAGCCGGGCATCCGCGCGCAGGTAGCGCAACATCGCCACGGTCGAAGCCGCGATGTTTGCGGTGATCTTGAGATGCGGCGCACCCTCCCCGGTCGCCGGAATAAAAAGTGCGGCGATCCAGCAGGCCAGCGCAAAACCCAGGACAAGAGCAGCAAACGTGGCGGCCGCGCCCTCGCCGCGCGCAGCCAGTCCACCGACGATCGTTCCGAGCAAGATGGCGATAAAGGTCGCGCCTTCCACCAGCGCATTGCCGGCGGGTAGGTCTTCACGTTTGAGATGGTCAGGCAGGATGCCGTATTTGATCGGCCCGAAGAGCGCCGCAAGGACGCCAAAGCCGAACAACGAGACAAACAGTAGCGGGAGTGAGGACCGCGCGTAGCCCCACAGCGCAAGCCCCGCGATGAAGATTTCGAGAAATTTCAGGCATTGCGCAACGCGCGCCTTGTCGTAGCGGTCGGCAATTTCCCCGCCGAGCGCAGACAAAAAGAAGTAGGGCGCGATGAACACCGCGCTTGCGAAGGTAATCAGGGCTTCGGCATTGCGCGCGTCCGAGTGGAATAAAATGACAAAGACCAGCGCGGTTTTGAGAAAATTGTCGTTGAACGCGGCAAAAAATTGGCACCAGAACAGCGGCGCAAATCGTCTCGATAGCAGCAGGGGGCCCGGCATCCCCCGCAGACTAGCGCAGAGTTCCGGAAAAACGCGCGGCCATTCCACAACAAATAAAATGGGCGGCCTGTAGCCGCCCATTTGACGCACGCAACGGTCATTAAAAACTATGAATTACGAACGACCCTGAAACCCCGCGCAGAACGACGCCCGTATTGGCGAGGTGACTTCTCGCCGGATTCCATGACGACCGCCCCCATGGCCAGGCCGAGGGCGATGCCGATGACGATGGAAAATAACGTAATCCACATAGCGCGCCTCCTACGTTGCCGCGAGCTTGCGCGGGATTCCGGCGGGGGCAACGCGTCAGACCGGCGTCCGTTCCTTCATTTTAGAGAAAGATGGTTTCGACGATTCTCTCGCAGCTGCGGCAAACCACGGCTAATTTATGTCGATTGCGATTGAATACGGATCGAAGACTGCAGATCAGCCAACAATATACGTAAATCGAGTTCCCGGAACTCCAGATAAATTCGCCGAAGCCAGCGCTGCAACTCAATATGGCTGTCGAGCGGAATGCCGACCGCGTTTCCCATATTCGAATTTGCGAATGAGAATGGCGGCTTGTCGATATATCTGCGCAGGCCGGGCGCCAGCACCGGCAAATGCACGATCACGCCGCCGCTGCCGGCGGGCATGTATTTATCGCGATGCTGCGCTGACCCCAGCAATTCATTGTGCACCGGTGCGAGCGTTGCCTGAGCAAAGCGAGCGCGCAGATTGCGATAAGCGTCGACCGAAGTTTGATCGGGCGTCACGACAAACAGAATCGCAATCGCAACCGAGCGCCGGCGCGCTTCATCGACAAAACCGATTTGATGCGCGACCGCGAAAAATGATTCAAACGATTCGTGGCCGAGATCGACGACCTTAGTCGCATCATCGTCCGCAACCAGCCGGTCGAACAGCGCCATTTGTCCATTGATGTCGCGAATATTCGCCGTGACCACGCGCTCAGGCAGAAACTGAGCGAGCGTGTGCTCGCCGGAATTGAGATCAAACGCCGCAATTGTGCGGCCTTCCTGTGAATGAAAATCAGTGAGCAGCCGCGCCAGCAGGGTTTTGCCGACGCGCGGGCGCGGCGATGCAACAATGGTGATGGAATTGCGGAATGACATCACCTGACCGGACGCCGCCCGCTCAACCGGCGCAACTGGGATCGAGTATTAGCCAGCAACCTGACGGACGTTGCTTTCCATCTTCGGCGAAACCAAGTCGACCAGCTTCACGCGATCAAACTCGCCCCAGACATTGCCAAGCCAGTGCCGGACATAACCGCGCAGGACAAACGAATAGTTGGCTGCTTCGCCTTTGGCGCCTTTGTTGCCGACAAACGACACAAAAGGAACACTGGCGACTTCCACCTGCTCGTAAGCCATCTCATTGAGCTTCGGGATGGTGATTTCCTCGGCACCTTTGATCTTTTTGAAATACGAATTGTAGGTGGCGGGGTCCCATTCAAAGAATGTCGTGTTGTTGATGAAGTTCTTGACCAGGAAATAGTTGGCATCGCCGACGGTGCGAGCCGTCTCGGCGATCTCCTCGAGCGAGGCGATCGACGAACCGAGGATATGAAACACCGCGAAGGTGATCTGGCCCTTCTTGGCCAATTCGAGAAAACCGATTTCGGTCAGCGCCTGCAAGGTCGACGACAGCAGACCGGCGCGCACGTCGATAATCGTTACCTTGGCGTCGGCGCTGCCCAGCGTGTCGAAGATCTTCATCTGATCGGAGACCGAGGTGACGTCGACGACCTCGGTCAGCTCGGGATGAAACCGCTTGAGCGTGCCGCGCGGCGACTCGGTATCGAAGGCGCGCGTCGGCGTCTGATGCGCACCGAAATAATCGATCAGGGTGCGGGCGACGGTTGTCTTGCCGACGCCTCCCTTGTCCGCGCCGACGAGAATGACAGCAGGTCTGGCCATAGGGCTACTCTACAGAACGAAGTGACTGATCCGGTTGGAATTATCTTACTACCCTATGAAAGGGGGAAAATGACAGGAATAACATTGGCCCGATGCCGATGCCGGCCCGCCACACCACCGGCGCGGTAAAAAATAGTTCCATTATTTCAATGGATTGGCAAGAACTCGGCCGCTCTGGCGGCAAGCCGCATGAAATCGCGATTTTGGAAGGACTGGTGCCGGCGGAGGGATTTGAACCCCCGACCACCCGCTTACGAAGCGGATGCTCTACCGCTGAGCTACGCCGGCTGAAGGAGCGCCACAGATATCGGCGCAAGCCATGATTGGCAAGCAATACGCCTTCGCCCAATACGCCTTCGTCATTGCCCGTTCCCTAACGGAACAACTGCCGCAGCCGCTGCCAGGCGTCCCCAGCTGGCGGCGTCGAGGCCTCCGGCACCGGATCGCGGTCGAGGCCCGGATCGAGCCCCGGATCGTCCGGCGCGTGCACCAAGGGGATCACCGGCTCGACCGGCCGCGTCTTCGCAGATGGCTTTGAAGACGCCCGGGAATCCGTTTTGGATTTTGCGGCCTTGCGCGATGGCATCTCGACCGGCGGCTCAGGCTTCGCTTCCCGCAAGGCAATGGTTGCCGGTTCCATGGCGGGCGGCGCGGCTTCAATCACAGGCTGGCTCACGCCAATTTCCGCCAGCGGCACTTTCCATTCATAACCGTCGAGCCGTCCGTTCGGGGACACAGGCAACCAACGATCCGACACCACGCCATCGGCGGTCCAGACCGGATCGCCGGAGGCGCGCATCGCGCGCCCCATCCATTCGCGCACGCGGCCTTCATCGCCGTGCTCGGCCTCCTCGATCTCGGCCATCAAGGCGGCGACGCGGCGCGTCGGCACCGAAAGATAGGGCGCCAGCGCCGAGCGTGCGGTGCCGAATTCGCGCGCATCGAGCGCAGCGCGCGCTACCGCCAGCGCGCCCTCGAGTTGGCCAGGGACCTTTTCGGCAAGCTTCTGCATGCGGGCGAGGCGTTCGCGCGCGCTATCCCCCAAACGGAGGTTCGCGTAACTCTCCGCGATGTCGGGATGCGGGTTGATCGTCCAGGCCGCCTCCAGGATTTTTCGCGCTTTGCGCGGCTCGCCCGATTCAGCAAGCCGCCGTCCGGCCAAGGCGGCTGCCGGTACCAGATCGGGCGCAAGCTTGACGGCGTCGAGCACCAGCGCCCGCGTGGTGTCGCGGTCGATGTCCGCGAGCGCTTGCGCGCGGGCCGTGAGCAAGACCGCACGCTTGCGCCGATAGTCGGCCTTCTCGAGCGCAGCCTTCATCACATCGAGCGCCTCGATGGCGCCGGCCCAGTCGGACGCCGCGCAGCGGTATTCGAGCACGGCCTCTCCGGCCCAGGCCGCCGCGGGACGTATCTTTGCCGCTTCCTCGGCCGCCAGCCGCGCCGCATCGGCATCGTTGCGCCGGTGCGCCTCGATATAAAGACCGCGTAGCCCGAGCAGCCGCGTATCATCGCGCGTCGTCATCTCGCGAAAGGCACGCTCGGCCGTACCCCGGTCCCCCGCCATTTGCGCCGATTGCGCCGTCAGCAGCAAAGCGAGCGGATCGCCGGGTGACAGCCGCGCCGCTTCGTCGGCAAATTTGCGCGCAACGCGCAGATCGCCGGCGCCGATCGCGATCAGGCCGCGGCTGATGGCGAGATAGCCTTTGATGGCGCGGCGGTGGCGGAAGAACAGCGACACCTGCTCGGGCGAGCGAATGATCGCGCGCACCAGCGACCACACCAACATCGCCGCAATAACCAGCGCAACGATGACGAACGCCGCTACCAGGACCGACGTCTCGATCCTGTAGCCCATCCAGTTGATGGCGACTTCGCCCGGACGATCGGCGACCCAGGCAAAGCCGACGGCGATGAGCGTGACGGAAACAAGGAACAGGACGATCCGGATCATCCTGCCCTCACCGTTTGCCGAGAGCGCGCGCCGTGTCGGCGGCGAGTTGGCGCGCGGTCGCAAGCGCGGTCTGTCGCGCCTGTGCCTTGCCGATCCAGGCCTGCGCCGGCGCGCGCACGGCGGGATCGAGACGTTCGAGATCGGCAAGAGCGGCCGGGATATCGGCGCGCGTCGTTGCAATGTCGAGGCGCGCGAGGACGGCGGCGGCATCGTCGCCGGCCGGCGCATCGAGCGGCCGGATCCGCACCAGCTTGCCGGCGTTGGCCTGCAAGCGCTCGAGGAAACCACCGGCCGGCGCCTGCGCGCCCGCCACTTTCTGCATTGCCGGGATCAACGCACGCAGTTCCTGCGCCAGTGCCGGGGCCTGCGGAATGCCGGCCGCCGCAAACGGCGTCAGTGATGCCAAGGCCTTTTCGCTGGCGCCCAGCGATTTCACTTCGTCAAGCTCGGCGCTGAAAGGCGTCCCACTCACGACGGTGTCACGCAACGTTGCGGCGCTCAGCGCAAGCCGCGCACCGCGGTCGGTCGGCGCGTTCTTGACCACTTGCTCAAGCGCGGCGATGCGTTTCTGCACGGTATCGACATCGGCGGGAGACAGGCCGGCCGAGGAATTCTTCGTGAGATCCTGCACGCTGTTGCGCAAGTCAGTCAGGACTTTTTCCGATGCATCCGCGTGTGCGCGCGCTTCCGCCGCATTGGCGGCAACTTCATCGCTGCGTTTGTTGATTGCGGTGAGCGCGATGCCGAGCGACTTCAGTGCGTTGTCAGCGGCAGATAACCGTTCCGACATGCCCTGATCGCCGGCGGGAAGTTTTGCAATCGACGACTCGATCTTTGTCAGGCGCTGGTTGAGCGCGGCAACCGATGCGGGATCCGCGATCGCCGGGCCGGCATCGCGCGACGGCACCAGTCCGGCGAACCAAAGGCCGAGCAGCGCAGCCGTCATGATGGCCGCACCGGCAAACCCCGCAGCGAAAATTTGCCAGGTCGCCGGCGCTGTTCGCGCTGAACTGTTGCGTAAACCAGGTTCGGGATCGTGGGCGGCATCAGCTCCATCAGGGGCCGCAGATGGCTCCGGCGATGCGGCGGGCGGTTCATCGGCCGCGGCCTGTGGCTGCGCAGCAGCGGCGGCCTCCGGCACCTCGGTTGCCGTCAGGTCGATAGTGGGCGCGGGGCGCTTGCGGCGGCGAGCACCTTCGGCAGGGTCCGGTGTTGTGCGCTTATCGGCCATGTACTTTTCCTTGGCGAATCGGCTCAACCCCGCAAGCAGGAAATAACGCAAATGGCGCGGTCGCGCCAATTATCAAGCGCTCGGCACCTGCAAAAGCGCAATCAGCGCGGCCTCGTCGGGGCGCGCGGCGATCGTGACCTGGCCGGCGCCGGCAAGCGGTTCGGCAACCTGGGCCGACAGGCAAAAATGCCGCACCGCGAGCGCTGGTCCTGCAATGCCGGCCTGCCTGGCGCCGGCGGCATAATTTTCGGCGCTGCGCTGCGAAAAATGCAAGACGGCGTCGACCTCGCCGGCCTCGAGCGCTTCGATCAATGTTGATGGAAACGGCGCGGCGGCGGCACGATAGACAACGCGCATCTCGGCGGCGATGCCGCGCGCCGACAGCTCGCCAACGAGGTCAGCGGCGCGATCTTCGCCCGCAAGATAAAGCAGCGGGGCGTTCTCATCGGGACGCTGCGCACTCAGCGTGCGCACAAGATCGCGCACGTCGCCGCCCGCCGACGTGACGTTTGTGAAGCCGGCCTCATTTGCGGCGGCGGCGCTGCGTTCACCGACGGCAAACAGCGGCAATTGGATCAGCGTCGTCTTCGCGGCGTTGTCGGCAATCGCGCCGGGTGCGTTCGCGCTGGTAATGACGACCGCAGCCCCAGTGTCCCGACAGGTCTGCCGGCACGCTTTGCACAGTCATCAGCGGCGCAACCAGCACCTCATGTCCGAGCGCGCGCAACGCGGTCGCGGTGCGTTTGCCAGCTGGATCGGGACGAGTGACGACGACACGCATGACTGTTTCAGTCTAGTCGAAGAAGCCGGGGCCGGCACGGTGCTTGATCTCACGTCCTGCATCGGCGCCGATCGTTGCCGCATCCTTGCGATTGCCGGTTCCGCTGATGTCGTGCGCGGCGGTGCCGTCCGGCCGCGCGATCAACCCACGAAACTGCACTGCGTTGCCGGAGATCGTGGCATGGCCCGCGATCGGCGTCTTGCACGAACCATCGAGCGCGGCGAGAAAGGCGCGCTCGCAGGCAACGGCCGTCGAAGTATCGGCGTGGTCGATGTGTGCAAGAATATCGCGGAGACGCGAATTATCTGCGCGCACTTCGATACCGATGGCACCCTGCCCGACCGCGGGCAGAAATTCTTCCGCGCTCATGATGTTGGTGGCGTGCTCGGCCAGGCCGAGACGTTTCAATCCCGCAAGCGCGAGCAACGTGGCATCGACGTCGCCATTGTCGAGTTTGCGCAGCCGCGTCTCGACGTTGCCGCGCAATGGCACGATCGTCAGGTCAGGCCGTATGCGTTTGGCGATCGCCTGCCGGCGCGGCGATGTGGTCCCGAGGCTCGCGCTACGCGGCAGCTCGGCGAGCGTGCGCGCCTTGCGGCTGATGAAGACGTCGCGCGGGTCCTCGCGCTCAAGACAGGCGGCCAGTATCAGTCCCTCGGGGAGGATGGTCGGCATGTCCTTTGCCGAATGCACGGCGAGATCGATGCGCTGCTCGAGCAAGGCCTCTTCAATCTCCTTGGTGAAAAGGCCTTTGCCGCCCTCCTCCGCCAGCGTCCGGTCCTGGATAATGTCGCCGGTGGTACGGATGACGACGAGTTCGATCGTGTCTTCTTTCACCCCGGTGGCTGCCGCCAGCCGCGACCGCACGGTCCTCGCCTGCACCATGGCAAGCGGGCTTCCGCGTGTGCCGATGCGCAAGGAGGCTGTGGATTGCGCCATATGACCTCACGATGCTAGGCGGAACCGGGGTCGACCCCGGGATCGGCTCTAGAGCCAGTTTTTGGGTCAGTTCTTGGGTCAGGACTAGCTATTATTTGCGCCGCCGTCACCTCGCCCAGCCGGGCGCAGAGGCCGAAAGGGCGAATGAGGAACCATGATCGTCCTCGGCATCGAGACGACCTGCGATGAGACCGCGGCGGCTGTGGTCGAACGTTTCGAGGATGGCCGGGGCAAGATTCTGTCCGATGTCGTTCTTTCGCAGGTGAGCGAGCACGCCGCCTTTGGCGGTGTGGTGCCGGAAATCGCCGCACGCGCACACGTTGAAGCGCTCGATTTTGTCATCGCCAATGCGATGACGCAGGCCGGCTGCGACTTCGAAACGATCGACGGCGTCGCCGCGGCGGCCGGCCCCGGACTGATCGGCGGCGTCATTGTCGGCCTCACCACGGCCAAGGCGATCGCGCTCGTGCGGAACAAGCCATTGATCGCCGTCAATCATCTTGAAGCGCACGCGCTGACCGCGCGGCTGACCGATAACGTTCCTTTCCCTTACTGCCTGTTTCTTGCGTCTGGCGGTCACACCCAGATTCTGGCCGTGCGTGGTGTTGGAGATTATGTGCGTCTCGGCACCACACAAGATGACGCAATCGGCGAAGCCTTCGACAAGACTGCCAAGCTGCTTGGTCTCGGTTATCCGGGTGGGCCGCAAGTCGAAAAGGAAGCCATGCGCGGCGATCCCGCGCGGTTCGCATTGCCGCGACCGATGCATGGCCGCAAGGAAGCCGATTTTTCGCTGTCCGGTCTCAAGACCGCGCTGCGCCTGGAAGCGGAAAAGATCGCGCCACTCAGCGACCAGGATGTCGCCGATCTGTGCGCCGGTTTCCAGCAGGCCATCGTCGATGTCGTGTTCGACCGTTTACGCGCGGGCCTGTCACTGTTTCGCACGCGCTTTGGCGCCCCGACCGCGCTCGTCGCCGCCGGCGGCGTGGCCGCCAACCAGGCGATCCGCAAGGTGCTCAATCGTCTTGCCTTCGAGGTCGGCACCACGCTGGTGGCACCGCCACTTGAATTATGCACCGACAACGGCGCCATGATCGCATGGGCTGGTTGCGAGCGGCTTGTGCTGGGCCTCACGGATCCGCTCGACGTGGCGCCGCGCGCACGCTGGCCGCTCGATGAAATTGCCGCCGCCGAGGGCGCGCGGCGGCGGACGGCGGCGTATAAGTAAGTCGGGTAGCGGATCAGGGGACATGACCATCCAACGGATCGCGGTGCTTGGCGGCGGCGCCTGGGGAACGGCCCTGGCGCTGACCTGCGCGCGCGCCGGACGCGAGGTCACGCTGTGGGAACACGAGCCGGGCAACGCCGCAAACCTCGAACAAAAACGCGAAAGCAAATTTTTGCCGGGCGTGCGGCTCGACAATGCAATCAAGGTGACGCGCGATATTGCCGAGGCCGCAGCAAGCGAAGCCATTCTTCTTGTGGTGCCGGCGCAGGCCGTGCGCTCGGTCGCAAAGCTGCTGGCGCCGGCAATCGCCGCGCGAACGCCGCTCATCGCCTGCGCCAAGGGCATCGAGCACGGCACTCATAAGTTCATGACCGAGATCATCGCGGAGTGCGCGCCCAAGGCCGTGCCGGCGATATTATCGGGGCCGAGCTTTGCCGCCGATGTGGCGCGCGGACTGCCGACGGCCGTTACGGTCGCTGCCACCGATGCAACGACTGCAGCGGATCTCGCACACGCTCTCAATGCGGGTATGTTCCGTCCCTATCATTCGAATGATGTTCGCGGTGTCGAGATCGGCGGCGCGATCAAGAATGTGCTCGCCATCGCCTCCGGCATCGTCACGGGCAGAGGGCTGGGCGCGAGCGCGTCGGCAGCGCTGACTACGCGCGGCTTTGCCGAGCTGGTGCGATTCGGCAAAGCGTGCGGCGCCAAGACGGAAACGATGATGGGACTGTCGGGTCTCGGCGATCTCATTCTGACGTGTTCGACGCCCCAGTCGCGCAACTTCTCGTGCGGCGTCGCGTTAGGCAAAGGCGAGAAACCGGACACCGCCGCGCATGGAAAGCTGGCGGAAGGCGTCTTTACCGCGCCGGTGCTGCTCGAGATGGCGCGTGACAAGAATGTCGAGATGCCGATTTCAAGTGCCGTCGCGGCGATGCTGTCGGGAAAAATGAGCGTCGATGAAGCGATCGAATCATTGTTGACGCGCCCGCTCAAGTCGGAAGCGTGACATGGCGTATTGGTTGATGAAATCCGAGCCCGGGAGCTGGTCGTGGGATCAGCAGGTCAAGGCAGGCAGCAAAGGCGAAGCCTGGTCGGGTGTACGCAATCATCAGGCCAAGTTGAACCTGATGAAGATGAAGAAAGGCGACCGCGCTTTCTTCTATCACTCCAACGTCGGCAAGGACATCGTCGGCATTATCGAGATTATCCGCGAGGCCCATCCCGACCCGACCGCCAAGGCCGGAGAGCCGTGGGTCGTTGTCGATGTCAAAGCGCTTGAGCCTATGCCGAAGCCCGTATCGATCGACGCGATCAAGACCGAGCCGAAGCTGAAGGCAATGGTGTTGATCAATAACACGCGGCTGTCGGTGCAGTCTGTAACCGCCGACGAATGGAAGACCGTTTGCAAGATGGGCGGACTGTAAAGCCCGATTGGAGAAACGCATATGGCACAACTACAAAATTTGCACGCCCTGCCGATTGTCGTCTCCGCGATCGCGGCCTGGTTTTTCGGCGCGGTTTACTACGGCATCCTCGGGCCGAAGTGGATGGAAGCGCAGGGCAAGACCATCGAGCAGTGCAAGGCGGAAAACGCCGGCAAGTCGACCGCGGTCAAAGTCACGCCCTTCGTGCTCTCCTTTATCGCCGAACTCGTGATGGCATCGGCGCTGTCCGGCATCATGTTCCACATCGGCATCTACACGATCGTCGCCGGCGCGTTTTCGGGCTTCATGTGCTGGCTCGGTTTTGTCCTGACCACGGTTGCGGTCAATAACGCCTACACCTTCCGGAAAGCTCGCGCTGACCGCGATCGACGCCGGCCATTGGCTTGGCGTGCTGCTCATTATCGGCGCGATCCTGGGCTGGTTTGGCGCCTAACTGCCGGTAATACCGCCAAATCCGCGACCAAAGTGGCAAGGCGTCCGCCTTGTCGCAAATCAAGGCGCCGTCGCATAATGACCGGCAAATGAAGTCACCCGTGGGGTCAAGCGGGGACGGGAGGAAGCCAATGTCCGACGAAAAAATCTATGACGTTCCGGCTGACTGGCGCAAACGGGCCTACGCCGATGACGCCAAGTATCAGGAGCTGTACGCGCGTTCGATCAAGGACCCGAACGGCTTCTGGGCCGAGCAGGCCAAGCGCATCGACTGGATCAAGCCGTTCAGCAAGGTCAAGAACACCTCCTACGACCCGCACAACGTCTCGATCAAATGGTTCGAGGATGGCACGCTGAACGCCTGCTACAATTGCGTCGACCGTCACCTTGCCAAGCGCGGCGACCAGACCGCCATCCTGTGGGAAGGCGACGATCCGAAGGACGACAAGAAACTCACCTACAAACAATTGCACGCCGAGGTCTCCCGTTTCGCCAACGTGCTGAAAGCGCGCGGCGTCAAGAAGGGCGACCGCGTCACGATCTACATGCCGATGATTCCGGAGGCGGCTGTCTCCATCCTCGCCTGCGCGCGCATCGGCGCGGTCCATTCGGTGATATTCGGCGGCTTTTCACCAGACTCGATTGCCGGACGTATCGAAGATTGCAAATCGACGGTGGTCGTGACCGCGGACGAAGGTGTCCGCGGCGGCCGCAAAATTCCTCTGAAGGCAAATGTCGATGCCGCCTGCGACAAGGTTGGCGGTGTGGCAACCGTGATCGTCGTCAAGCGAACCAACGCGGCCGTCAACATGAAAGCCGGGCGCGACGTCTTTTACGACGAGATCGCAAAGACAGTGCCGGCCGATTGCCCATGCGAGGAGATGAGCGCCGAGGATCCCTTGTTCATCCTCTACACATCGGGCTCGACCGGAAAGCCGAAGGGTGTGCTGCACACGACCGGCGGCTATCTGGTCTACGTATCAATCACCCATCAGTACGTCTTCGACTATCACGACGGCGACATCTACTGGTGCACCGCCGACGTCGGCTGGGTGACCGGCCACAGCTACATCGTCTATGGCCCGCTCTCGAACGGCGCCATTTCGATGATGTTCGAAGGCGTGCCGAACTACCCGACCACATCGCGGTTCTGGGAAGTGTGCGACAAGCACAAGGTCAATATCATTTACACTGCGCCGACCGCGATCCGCGCCTTGATGCAAGGCGGCAATGATCCGGTGAAGAAGACGTCGCGTAAATCGTTGCGCCTGCTTGGCACCGTCGGTGAACCGATCAATCCGGAAGCGTGGGAATGGTACTATCACGTGGTCGGCGAGGATCGCTGCCCGATCGTCGACACCTGGTGGCAGACCGAGACCGGCGGCATTCTCATTACGCCACTGCCGGGCGCAACCAGGCTCAAGCCCGGTTCGGCAACGCGGCCGTTCTTCGGCGTGCAGCCGGAAATCGTTGACGCGGAAGGCAAAGTGCAGAATGGCGCCACCAGCGGCAATCTGTGCATTTCCGATTCCTGGCCGGGGCAGATGCGCACCGTCTATGGTGATCATCAGCGTTTCGTCGACACTTACTTCAAGACCTATCCCGGCAAGTATTTCACCGGCGACGGCTGCCGCCGTGACGAAGACGGTTATTACTGGATCACCGGCAGGGTCGACGATGTGATCAACGTCGCCGGTCACCGGCTCGGCACGGCCGAAGTCGAAAGCGCGCTGGTCGCGCATCCGAAAGTTTCCGAGGCGGCAGTTGTCGGTTATCCGCACGACATCAAGGGCCAGGGCATCTACGCTTACGTGACGCTGATGGCCGGCGAAAAGCCCACCGAAGATCTGCGCAAGGAACTTGTCGGCTGGGTGCGCAAGGAAATTGGACCGATCGCATCGCCCGACTTGATCCAGTTTGCGCCCGGGCTGCCGAAGACGCGTTCGGGCAAGATCATGCGGCGAATCCTGCGCAAGATCGCCGAAGACGAGTTCGGCAATCTCGGCGATACTTCGACGCTGGCCGACCCGGCCGTGGTCGATGACCTGGTCAACAACCGCCAGAACAAGAAGGCCGCAAAAGCGGGAGCGTGAGCTTTCCGCGCGTTTCTAATTTGAGGCCGGCAAACGGCCTCTTATTCTTAATTTACGCTGTTTTGAGCTTTCGCCCGCGCCTGTCTCGCGGCGCTTTAGTATTGCGGCGACTTATTCCCTTGGGGACAGGCATCATGAATCCGGTGCTGCTGCGTACAGCGCTCGTTCTGATTATGGCCGTCGCTAATGTCTCGCCGCATGTCGCGCGCGCCACCACGCGCGATGTCGTCTCTTTTTCGGGTTTCGCGCCCGGCACGATTGTGGTGAAGACCGGCGAACGCCGGCTCTACTTTGTTATCGACAGCTCCCGTGCGTTGCGTTTTCCGGTCGGCGTCGGCCGCGCCGGCATGACGTGGACCGGCAGCGCACGCGTCGAAGGCAAGTTCATGCGCCCGGCCTGGTCGCCGCCCGACATGATTCGCCGTGAAAACCCGAGATTGCCCGAGGTGATTCCCGGCGGCGCTGCCAACAACCCGATGGGCGATGCCGCCCTGACCTTGCGCGGCGGCGAATATGCCATCCACGGGACCAACCGGCCGTCTTCCGTCGGCGGTTTCGTCTCCCATGGCTGCATTCGCATGTACAACAGCGATATCCGCGAACTCTATCGCCTGGTCAGCATCGGCACGCCGGTCGTCGTCGAGCAGTAGCGCGCGCCCGGCTTTTCGCAGCCTCAGCCTGTACAATCCTCCGTTGCGCTGTTAAGCGGCACAATCAGTGCTGTGATCCGGTCCCAGCAAAGCTGTGTGCGGCTGAAATTTTTTCCTCAGACTTCGCGACCTGGACACAATTTATGGGCAACTATCCGGGTATGGCGCGTCCGCGCACTTCCCCCCAGCCGGAAGTTCCCGGCCTCGCCGCACGAAGAATTGCCGCCGATATTCTCGACGGCGTTCTGCGGCGGCGTATCGCGCTCGACGACCTCCTGTCCGGCAAAAACGCCCATCCCGGCCTTCCGACCCTTGCGGACCGCGACCGCGCGTTGACGCGCCGCCTGGTCGCTACCGTGCTGCGGCGGCTCGGCACCTTGCGTCATATGGTCGGCGGATTTCTCGAAAAAGGATTTCCATCAGACGCGCCACGCGCCGAAACCATCCTGTTGCTAGGCGCCGCGCAAATTCTGTGGCTTGAGGTTCCCGACCACGCCGCCGTTGATCTGTCGGTGCGTCTCGCGCAAGCCGACCGGCGCGCCGGACGTTATGCCGGTCTCGTCAATGCCGTCCTGCGCCGCGTCACGCAGGCCTCACCCGCGCAAGCCGGCGATGTCTCGCGCGATACGCCGCAGTGGTTGATCGAACGCTGGAGCAAGACTTATGGGTCGAAGACAGCGCGCGCGATTGCGGCGGCCAACGGCCACGAGCCCGCGCTCGATCTCACTGTAAAAAGTGATGCCAAATCCTGGGCGGAGCGGCTGCGTGGCCGCGTGCTGCCGACAGGTACCGTGCGCACATTGGCCCATGGCGCGATTTCGCTGCTGCCGGGATTTTCGGAAGGCGCCTGGTGGGTACAGGACGCCGCCGCCGCGTTGCCGGCGCGACTGTTGGGCGATGTGCGGGGCAAGACGGTCGCCGATTTGTGTGCGGCACCCGGCGGCAAGACGGCGCAGCTCGCGCACGCCGGCGCTCAGGTGACCGCCGTTGACCGGTCGCCCGCGCGTATCAACCGCCTGCGGGAAAATCTTGCGCGGCTTTCACTCGAGGTCGAGACCGTCGCCGCCGATGCCATGGAGTGGCAAGCAGGGCCATTCGATGCAGTGCTGCTCGATGCGCCGTGTTCCTCCTCCGGCACGATCCGTCGCCACCCCGACATTCCCTGGCTCAAGAACGAAGCCGACATTCCCGTGCTCACGTCCATGCAACAAAAGCTCCTTGACCGATCGATCGATTTGCTCAAGCCAGGCGCTACATGCATCTATTGCGTCTGCTCACTCGAGCCCGAAGAAGGCGAAAACCAGGTTGCCGCCTTGCTGGCCCGCGACCCGCGCATCGAACGCAACCCGATTTCGCCACAGGACGTGTTTGATCACTCCGAATTCGTGACCGCGGATGGTGACCTGCGGACGTTGCCGTTGCATCTTCCTGATTCGGATCCGCGCTGGGGCGGCCTGGATGGCTTTTATGCGGCCCGGCTGACCCGAAAAATGGCCTAATCCACGGTCAGGATTGGGATATTGGCCGTTCCCCGACCCTTCGCTATCGTGTGGCCAGCGCGTATGCACGGGAACGCGCGACAGGGGATGAGCGATTTGATGATGCGGGTTTCGGTCGCGGAGCGAGCCAGGCTCTCCGTGCTCATCGGGCGCCGCGCATTACGCAGCCTCCTTGGCGGTCTCAAGGTGCATCCGCTGCTGCGCTGGCAGTTCGGCGCGAGCAAGACCGACCGTCTGGTCATCGCTCCCCAGGACCTGCGCACGGCCGACGCCACGCGCGCCAGCGAAATCTATTCTGGCCGTTTTGCATTCGCCGGCAAGGTCGTGATCTGCGACCGCCGGTCGCCATTCGAAATGATTCCGCCGTCCGAAGAGTGGGCCGTAACGTTGCTTGGATTCGTCTGGCTGCGTCACCTGCGTGCCGCCGATTCCGCCATTACGCGTGCCAATGCCCGATCCTTGATCGACGACTGGATCAATATGCAAGGTGGCTGGCACCAAACCGGCTGGCGTCCCGATATTCTCTCACGCCGGATCATCTGCTGGCTCAGCCAGGCACCGTTCGTCTTGCAGGACGCCGACGCGCGTTTTTATCGCCGCTTCATCCGCAGCCTGTCGCGGCAAGTCCGTTACCTGCGTCGGAGCTTGAACAAGTCGCGGGACGGCCTGCCACGCCTGCAAGCGGTGATCGCGCTGACCTATGCAACGCTATGCATGCAGGGGCAGTCCGGCCATCTTCGCACAAGCGTACGCCGCCTGATCGATGAACTGCGCAAACAGATCCTGCCGGACGGCGGACATGTCAGCCGCAATCCCGGCGCGTTGATTGAACTGCTGGCCGACTTGTTGCCGTTGCGTCAGTTGTTCTCCGCGCGGCAACTGCAATCGCCGCAGGCGCTCAACAATGCCATCGACCGCATCATGCCGATGTTGCGTTTCTTCCGGCACGGCGACGGAAATTTCGCGCAATTCAACGGCATGGGGCCGACCCCGGTCGACCTGCTTGCCACGGTGCTGGCCTATGACGATGCGCGCGGCACGCCAGTATCGAATGCGCCGCATTCCGGTTACCAGCGCATCGATGCGGGGCAAACCGCGCTCTTGATGGATACCGGCCGGCCGCCGCCCGTCGTCTTGAGCCAGGAAGCGCATGCCGGCTGCCTGTCGTTTGAATTGTCATGGAAGCTCCACCGGCTCGTGATCAATTGCGGGCTGCCAGCGGTGAACAAGGAAAACTGGCGGCAGGTCGCGCGCGCGACGCCTGCACATTCTACAGTGACTCTCAACGAGCGGTCGTCCTGCCGCTTTCTGGAATCCAACGCGGCGCGGCGGCTGCTGGGTGGCATGCCCATCATCGGCGGCCCGCGCGATGTTCCGATCGAACGCGAAACGCCGCCCGGCGGAGTGATGTTGCGCGCCTCTCATGATGGCTACGCCAGTGACTGTGGCATCATCCATACCCGGGCGATTCGCCTCAGTGCCGATGGCCGCACGCTCGATGGCGAAGACAGCTTTACGCCGGTGGCCGGCAGTACATTTTCAGAGCGTGCCGAGGATGAGTACGCCATCCGGTTTCACCTGCATCCCGCGATCAAGGCGAGTCGGCTGGCCGATGGCCGCGGCGTGATCCTGCTGCTCAGCGACCGCGAGCTATGGACCTTTGCGACCCTGGCCGATGCCGTCCAGATCGAGGAAAGCGTATACCTTGCGGGCACCGACGGACCGCGCCGGACGGTGCAAATCGTGATCTATGGCCATGTGGCCAGCCAGGCCGCGGTGCGCTGGAGCTTCCGCCACACGCCGCCCGCAGCGCCGGGCGCGCGTCCAGACCGGGCCTATGAGCCGGAATTGCCACTTTAGGATCGATGCTTGTGGATGCCCCGTTCAGGGCCGCCATTCGCGAATACACTTTCGCCCGCTTGATATGCTAGCTCGTGCATGATGAGCAGCCACCCCCGCCGTATCACCCGGGCCTTGTTGTCGGTATCCGACAAGGCCGGACTGATCGATTTCGCAAAACAGCTTGCCGGCTACGGGGTCGAGCTCGTGTCCACCGGCGGGACGGCGAATGCATTGAAGGATGCCGGGCTCGACGTCATTGATGTCGCGCAGCTCACCGGCTTTCCCGAAATGATGGACGGCCGGGTCAAGACGCTCCACCCGAAAGTGCACGGCGGGCTGTTGGCCATCCGCGGCAACAAGGAGCACGCCGCCGCGATGGAGCAGCACCACATCAAGCCGATCGATCTGCTGGTGGTCAATTTGTATCCGTTCGAGGCGACCGTCGCGAAAGGCGGCGCGTTCGACGATTGCGTCGAGAACATCGATATCGGCGGGCCGGCAATGATTCGTGCCGCCGCCAAGAATCACGGCGACGTGACTGTTGTGGTCGAACCCACCGACTACGGAAAAGTGCTCGACGAAATGGCGCGGCACAAAGGCATGGTCTCGCTTGAGCTACGACAGCGGCTTGCGGCAAAAGCTTATGCACGCACGGCCGCTTACGACGCGGCCATTTCGAATTGGTTTGCCGAGACGCTGCACGACGAGGCCCCTGACTATCGCGCCTTCGGCGGCCAATTGATCCAGCCTTTGCGCTACGGCGAGAATCCACATCAGAGCGCTGCATTTTATCGGGCGCCGGGTAAACGCTTTGGTGTTGCATCGGCGCGTCAGTTGCAGGGCAAGGAGCTATCTTACAACAATATCAATGACACGGACGCCGCCTATGAATGCGTGGCGGAGTTCGATCCGAAGCGCACTGCGGCCTGCGTAATCGTGAAACACGCCAATCCTTGTGGCGTGGCTGAAGGCGCAAGCCTTGCTGATGCCTATCGCAAGGCGCTTGCCTGCAACTCAACCTCGGCATTCGGCGGCATCGTGGCGCTCAATCAAAAGCTCGACGCGGACGCCGCGAAGGTGATCACCGAGATTTTTACCGAGGTGATCATTGCGCCGGACGCAACCGATGAAGCCATCAAGATCGTGGCCGCGAAGAAGAACCTGCGGCTCCTCATCACCGGCGGCCTGCCCGATCCGCGCGCAAAAGGCCTGACTGTAAAATCCGTCGCTGGCGGGCTGCTGGTGCAATCGCGCGACAATGCGGTGGTCGACGATATGCAGCTCAAGACCGTCACCAAGCGCGCGCCAACCGAGGGCGAACTCGCTGATTTGCGTTTTGCTTTCCGCGTCGCCAAGCACGTGAAATCGAACACCATTGTCTATGCCAAGGATCGTGCCACCGTTGGCATCGGCGCCGGGCAGATGAGCCGTGTCGATGCCGCGCGCATCGCCGCGCGCAAGGCGGAGGACGCGGCGCGCGAACTGAAGTTGCCGGCTCCGCTCACCAAAGGTTCGGTGGTGGCATCCGACGCGTTCTTCCCCTTCCCCGACGGCTTGTTGGTCGCGATCGAGGCTGGCGCAACCGCGGTGATTCAGCCCGGTGGTTCGGTGAACGATGCGAAAGTGATCGAGGCGGCCGACCAGCACAATATTGCGATGGTGTTTACCGGCACGCGGCACTTCCGGCACTAGCCGCTATTGCCGCGCGAGATCACCCAACAAGCTCGCCGCGACTGACAACTTCGACAGCGTAAGCCCTGATCCGGCAATTTGGTGGATTGCCGAACGGATACGCTCGACTTCCGCCTGCCTTGGGCGAACCCATTCTTCCACCGCGCCCGCGCCCGCGTGGCCGTTGCCGACCATGGCGGCGGTCAACCGCCGCTCGGCATCGCCGATGGAATCGAGCGCGCGATCGAGCGCCAGCCGGTCAAAGTAATCCGACACCACGATGTTTGGCACCGCACTGGCAACCTGGTCGAGCTGGAAGAAGGCTTCGGCGGCGAAATAGGTCGCAGTTACCTCGTTGACCGGTTTGCCGGCGCGATCGGCGACCAGAACGATGTCAGGCGCAGCCTTCAGCACCGGCAGGCTTGCAATCTGGCGCGCCAGCACGTCCGGCACGCCCGCCCTGGCGAGCTCCGCAACCCGCGTCTCACGGGCAGCAGCGGCGGGCTTCGACAGCGCATCACCGAGCGCCGCCGTGACCTGCGTAATACCCTCGCGGTAATGGCCGATGATTTTCTCAAGGCCCTGGGTCAGATCTACATTGCGCAGGAACCAGACCAGCCGGTCGAGCAACAGATCCTGCACGGCGGTGTAAAGATCGAGCTGCACCTTGCCGGCAATCTTGTTGTCGAGCGCGTCGATTTCGCCGTTGAGCGCGATGAGGTCGTAACTGTTGCGCACAGCCGCGAAGGCGGCCGCGATCGACGGCGATGCCGCCCCCGTCTGATCTGCGATTCGCACGATCAAGGTGGCGCCGCCGCGGTTGATCATCGAATTCGTCAGTTGCGTGGCGATGATCTCGCGCCGCAGGCGATGTGTATGCAGCGCATCGGCGTAGCGCTCCGACATTTCAGCCGGGAAATAACGACCCAGTTCTCGGCCGAGATAAGGATCGTCCGGCATCTTGCTGTCGAGCAGTTCGTTGTAGAGCGAGAGCTTGGCATAAGCGAGCAGCACCGCGAGTTCAGGCCGCGTCAGCCCGGCATTGCGCTTGCGCCGTTCGGCAATCGCCAACTCGTCGGGCAGGAACTCCACGCCGCGGTCAAGCTCGCCACGCATTTCCAACGTCTGCATCAGTCTCTGCTGGAAGCCGAGGTCTTCGAGGCCGCGGCGCTGCGCCATCGAGAGCGCCAGCGTCTGCTGATAGTTGTTGCGCAAGACCAGCCGCGCGACCTCATCGGTCATTTCCGCGAGAAAGGTATTGCGCGCATCAACCTTTAGCGCGCCCGAGCGCACGGGTCCGCTGAGCGCTATCTTGATGTTGACCTCGACGTCCGAGGTGTTGACACCGGCCGAATTGTCGATGGCGTCGGTATTGAGCCGGATGCCGTGCTGGGCCGCCTCGATGCGTCCACGCTGGGTCATGCCGAGATTGGCGCCCTCGCCGATCACCTTGCAATTGAGATCCGCGCCGGTGATACGAATTGAATCATTGGCACGATCGCCCGCCGCCTCATCGCCTTCATTCGACGCACGAATGTAAGTGCCGATGCCTCCGAAGAACAAAAGATCGACTTTCGCCTTCAGGATCGCCTTCATCAATTCCTGTGGCGTCACGGCTTCCGCGACGCCGAATAATCTACATGCCTCCGCGCTAAGCCGGATTTCTTTCGACGAGCGCGGGTAAACGCCGCCACCATTGGAAATCAACCCTTTATCATAGTCCTGCCAGCTCGACCGCGGCAGCGCGAACATTCGCTTGCGCTCGGCGAAGCTCGCTTTCGGATCGGGATCCGGGTCTATAAAAATATCGCGATGGTCGAACGCAGCCAGCAGCCGGATCGTATCCTCGCGCAACATCCCGTTGCCGAACACATCGCCCGACATGTCGCCTACACCGACAACATTGAACGGCGTCGTGCCGATATTGACGTCCATCTCGCGGAAATGACGTTTGACGGACTCCCACGCGCCGCGCGCGGTGATGCCCATGGCCTTGTGGTCATAGCCGGCTGAACCGCCCGACGCGAAGGCATCATCCAGCCAATAGTCATGTTCGACCGAAATCGAATTGGCGATATCGGAGAAGGTCGCGGTGCCTTTGTCGGCGGCCACCACCAGATAGGGATCATCACCTTCGTGGCGAACCACGTTTGCCGGTGGAACGATTTTTCCGTTCGGATCAAAATTGTCGGTAATGTCGAGCAGTGACGAAATGAAAAGCTTGTAGGTCGCGATGCCTTCCGCCTGCACGACCTCGCGTGTCGCGCCTTTCGGCATCAGCTTCGGCACAAAGCCGCCTTTGGCGCCGACCGGTACGATCACCGCGTTCTTGACCTGCTGCGCCTTCACCAATCCGAGAATCTCGGTGCGGAAATCCTGCGGCCGGTCGGACCAGCGGATGCCACCGCGCGCGACCTTGCCGAAGCGCATATGCACGCCTTCCACGCGCGGCGAATAAACAAAGATTTCGTAGAGCGGCCGCGGCAGCGGCAAGTCGGTCAGCTTGCGGCTTTCGAACTTGATCGAAATCAACGGTTTGGGCTGCCCGTCTTTGTCCGTCTGGTAGTAATTTGTACGGATGGCCGATTGCACGGCATTGATGAACCGACGGAGGATACGGTCCTCGTCCAAACTCTCGACCGCCTGCAATTTTTCTTCGATCTGCGCGACGATCGCGCTCTGCTTTTCGTCTCGGCCGGCATTCGCGCGCGGATCGAAGCGGGCATGGAACAGATCGACGATATTTGCGGCGATGCCGGCATGCTTCACCAGCGTCGCCCACATGTAGTCCTGCGAATAGGGCACGCGAATCTGCCGCAAAAATCGCGACAACGTGCGGATCAGCGCAACGTCTCGCCAGGCCAGATCGCCGTGCAGCGTGAGCGCGTTGTAGCCGTCATTTTCGGCCGCGCCCCGCATCACCATCAGGAATGCCGTCTCCAGCCGCGCCTTGCCCTCATCGAGCGTGATGTCGCCGCCATCGGCGCGTTCGAGCAGCATGTCGTGGAACCAGACGCCGGCGCTACCTTGGGGCTCGATGTGGTAGGTCCGCTCGTCCACCACGCGAAAACCCATATTTTCCAGCACCGGCACGCGCTCGGAGAGCGGCAATGGGCGCGCAAAAGTCCAAACCTTCAGGCCGACCGACCGCTGGTCTTCCTCCTGGCGGTGGAGAAAGTCGACGCCAAGTGGCCGCTGTTCGGACAAACCTTCAATGACGCGAATGTCACCGGCAGCAACCGCAGGCGCATAGGCTTCCCGGAAACCATCGGAGAATGCGTCCCGGTAACGGCCGAACAAAGCGCGCGCCTTGTCCGGTGCGTTGGCCAGCGCCAGATCCTGATTTAATCCGTCGCTCCACGTGCGGATGATGGACTCAACTTCGCTCTCCAGCACGTTGCGGTCGACGGCGGGTGTTGCACCGCCTGAGCGGCCGATAATGAAATGCACGCGCACCAGCGGGCCTTCATCAGGAAAATACGGGTAGAATGCCGACACCCGGCCGATGAATGCTCTTGCGAGGTATACGCCGATCTTTACGCGGATGTGGCTGTCGTAGCGTTCGCGCGGCACGTACACCAGAACAGACACGAAGCGGTCGAAGCGATCACGCCGGGCCAGCACGCGCACGCGTGGCCGTTCGTCGAGTTGAAGTATCGCGAGCGCAAAGCTGTAGAGGGTGTCTTCGTCAGTCTGAAACAACTCGTCGCGCGGGTAGTGCTCCAATACATTGGCCAACGCTTTGCCGGAATGCGTGCTCGGATCGAAACCGGCGCGTTCCTCTACCGCGGCGATCTTGCGGCGCAAATACGGAATGCTGTGCGCGGTGCGCGTATAGGCGGTGGACGTGAACAATCCGATGATGCGGTGCTCGCCGACCAGATTGCCCGAGGCATCGAAACGCTTCACGCCAATGTAATCGAGATAGACGCGCCGGTGCACGCGCGCATGAATGTTGGCCTTCGCCACGATCAGCGGGCGCGGCTCCTTCAGAAACGCCATGATTTCCGGCGTGAATTCGAGAAGCTCCGTGCCACGCCTGAGCACGCGTAGCTCGCGCGAGCGCATAATACCAAGCGCGCTCTCGAACTCCGGCTCAAGCGCCTGTCCGTCGACGACGTAATCGCGCACACCGAGGAACGTAAAATTGTCGGCAAGCAGCCATTGCAAAAACTGGATCGCTTCGGCGATTTCGTCGACGGGGAGCGGCGGCGGATTTGTCTTCAGCTCCGTCACGATGCCGCTAACGCGGTCACGCATGGCGCGCCAGTCCTGCACCGCCAGCCGTACCTCGCCGAGAACGACTTGCAACGCGCGCACGAGTTCTTCGCGCGCGGCAGCGTCGGCAATCGGCGCAATATGAATACTGATCAAACTCTCGCGCTTGCCTCCGGCCTCGGGGCTATCGAGCGCCGTCAACTTGTTGCCATCACGACGCACGCTGAATATCGGATGCGTGACCAGGCGCACATCGAGACGGCGATCAGCAATTTCGCCCATCACGGAATCGACCAGGAACGGCATATCGTCGTTGACGATTTCGATCAGCGAAACCGACTTACGCTCCCCGGAGGCTGTCAGCGGCATCGTTTCGCAGCGGACCTTGGACGCGCCCGGTTCCCGCACCGACATAAATTCGTATGCATGCTCGGCCAACGCAGCGAGATCGTCGGCGCCGTATCGCACAAGGTCCTCGGGCACCGAGCGGCCGTAGAGCTGCGCGACAAAACTCGCAGGAATTTCCGGGCGGCGCCGGCTCAGCGCTTTGCCGGCTTGCTCGATCAAGGCGCGGGCGGCGTGTTCTTCCTGATTGCCGGGACGCTCAGCGGGCATGGAACCTCGGGCGCTTAGCATTGGCGCAGAATTTTTTCCGAAAACCGGTGGTGACTTTTCGGGATCATGCGCGAGAGAAATCGGTCGAGGCGAAACTGGAGTTTTCACGTTCTGCGCAGGGGCGTCGAGAGCAACACACCATTTGGTGACGCGGTGGTGACAATCCGGCGCGACGCGGCCAATTTCGGCCCATTAACTGTCTGAAATGAAAGGCGAAAGGCCGGCGGACGGCTCGTATCGCGAAGACACATAACATTGTACTCTGGCCCAGGGTGAGCAGCGAATTCAGGGACGGGGAAATGCCTAAGGCCAACAAATCAGCCAAAGCCGCCGGCAAGGCGGTCATAAAACCGAATAAAGCCAAGCCCATGCTGCACGCCATCAAGGGCGGCAAAGCAGCGCCTGTGAAATCAGCGCTGGCAAAACCCTCCTTGGCCAAGCCGACGCTCAACAAGGCGGCCGCAAAGCCGATCCCGCTCAAGCCGGCTCCGGCGGCGCCTGACGATGTGCCGGTGATCGGGCTCAATCTGGAACCTGTGAAATTGTCGCCGGCAATGGCGGCCTACTTCCGGAAATGCCAGGACCGGCTCGGTTTCGTGCCGAACGTGCTCGCCGCCTATGCCTTCGACATGGCAAAGCTCGAAACATTCGTGGCCATGTACAATGACCTGATGCTTGGCGACTCCGGTCTGTCCAAGCTCGAGCGCGAAATGATTGCTGTTGCAGTGTCGTCCCAGAACCGTTGTTACTATTGCCTGACCGCGCATGGCGCGGCCGTGCGGCAATATTCCAGCAATCCGTTGCTCGGCGAACACCTCGTGATGAATTACCGCGTCGCGCGGCTGAACAAGCGCCAGCGCGCTATGCTCGATTTCGCGGTCAAGCTGACGGCATCACCCTGGAGCGTTGAAGAAGGCGACCGTGAGCGCCTGCGGCGTGTCGGCTTCACCGACCGCGACATCTGGGACATTTCGGCCGTAGCAGGCTTCTTCAACATGTCGAACCGCGTGGCATCGGCGACCGATATGCGGCCAAACATGGTCTATCACGGCCAGTCGCGTTGACCGTTTCAATCGGCGGGAGCCTTGCGTTACGTTCGTTCCCGCGAAAGCGGGAATCCAGCTAAATTAAAAAGATATTGGCAAGATGCAACTGGGTCCCCGCGTTCGCGGGGACGAGCGGAATAAAGTTCATGGCTCAAATCTTTCTCGCGGTTGTTGCCCTCGCGTTCGCCACGCTCGCTTCCGCGCAAGTTGCGCCGATATCGCGCGCGCCGGCAATTGTCCCGGCGCAAACCGTCCGGGCTCACAACGGCGTCGTGGTTGCCCAGGAGCAACGTGCGGCCCGCATCGGCATAGAAATTCTCGACCGCGGCGGCAATGCGGTCGATGCCGCCGTCGCAACGGGCTTCGCGCTCGCGGTGACCTATCCGCGTGCGGGCAATATCGGCGGCGGCGGTTTCATGGTGATCCACCTCGCCAAGGACAATCGTGATGTTGCAATCGACTACCGCGAGACCGCGCCCGCGGCGGCGAGCAGCACGATGTTTCTCGACGCGCAGGGCAATCCGGATCCTGCAAAGTCGCGTGACAGCGCGCTCTCAGTCGGTGTGCCCGGCACCGTGGCCGGTCTTGCGATGGCGCACGAAAAATACGGCTCGGGAAAATTCACGCTTGCCGATCTGATCGCACCGGCCATCTATCTCGCGCAGAATGGATTCCTGGTTGAAGACGACACCGCCGACTCGCTGCCGCTGGCGCGCGAGCGCCTTGCACGCTGGCCGGCGACGAAGTCGATTTTCTTCAATGGCGACCGGCCATATGGCGAAGGCGAACGGTTGCTCCAATTCGACCTCGCCGACACCCTGCGAGCCATCGCGAAGGACGGGCCGCGCGCATTTTACCAAGGCCGTACCGCCGACAAGATTGCCACCGCCGTCACCAAGGCCGGCGGCATCATGACCAAAGATGACCTGGCAAACTATCGTCCGGTTGAACGCGCGGTCGTGCGCGGCCGCTATCGCGGCTATGACGTCGTCTCCGTGCCCCCGCCATCGTCCGGCGGCGTACACCTCATCGAGATGTTGAACATCCTTGAAGGCTATGATCTCGCCAAACTTAGCCGTGAGCAATCATTGCACGACATGATCGAAGCGATGAAGCGCGCTTATGCCGACCGCGCAGCCTTCATGGGCGACCCGGATGCGGTGAAAATGCCGATTGCCGGCTTGTTATCGAAGGCGTATGCGGCCTCTTTGCGCGCGGAAATCGGCGCGCAGGCAACGCCATCGGCCGACATTCGTCCCGGCAAACCTGACGATTTCGAAGGCCGCAACACGACGCATTATTCGGTGATCGACCACGACGGCAACGCCGTGTCGAATACCTACACGCTGAATTTCTCGTATGGTCTCGGCCTTGTTGCCGAGGACACCGGGGTGCTGCTCAACAATGAGCTCGATGACTTTACCGCCAAGCCCGGCGCTGCGAATGCATACGGACTCATCGGCTACACCGCCAACTTGCCGGGACCAGGCAAGCGACCATTATCATCGATGACGCCGACCATTCTCCTGAAGGACGGCAAGCCGTTCCTGATCACCGGCTCCCCGGGCGGCAGCCGGATTATCAGTACCGTCCTGCAGGTCATTGTGGACGTGATCGACTTTCATATGCCAATTGGCGAAGCGGTGAGCGCGCCTCGCCTGCATCAGCAGTGGCAACCGGAAGAAGTTTATGTCGAGCCTGGTTTTGCTCCGGACGTGCTCGACGCTTTGACGGCCCGCGGCCACAAAATTCTGCCGACCCAGTCTTTCTCTTCCGCCAATTCCATCGAAATAACGGCGAATGGCTACGTGGGCGCGGCGGACCGGCGCACACGAGGCTCATTAGCGGCGGGATATTGAGGCTTCCGGCGGCGGCGGCGCCGGCATCGAGCTTCAGTCAACGTGGACTTTTTTGCACGCCCGATATCAGGCGGCCGCGGACAAGATTGATATGGCTGCGCAGCGTGTACACCATGCTTGCGTAGGACCTCGGCAGTGAGAGCCGATTGGCGCGTTGGCTCAGGTCTTCAAGTTTCGCATCGATCGCGTCAACATTTTTTCCCTCTTGAATTTCCATCTCGTTTTCAATCGCCCTCATCTCATCGTAGAGACGCCTGATTTTGGACTGCATGGCCCAGTCGTAAATTTGCGGCAGGAACCTGAACACCGGGTACAGGACAGCGGCCAAAGGCAGGAGCACGACGAGCATTCGCTCGACCAGGGTCGCGACCCAGAACGGAAGATATTTCTGGAGGAATGGCAGGCCTCGTTTGTAAAAACGCTGGGCTTCGTCGCTGAGAGGAAGATCAATCAATTCGGCGGCTGGAAACTGCCCGGCCTTCTGGAAAATTCCGGGCTGCGAATGAATCTGCTGGGCGGCTGTCAGCAACAGATGCTGGATGGCGGGATGCAGGTCCGCTCGCACGGCGAGGCTCGCCTTCGGCGCCAGCATCACGGTATCGATCGGCGGACGATTGTTCAGAAGATCGCTGACGCCGGCGGGCAGCACGAGCTTATTCAGAAAGGGATAATGTGCAATGTAGGCGTCCGCGCGCAAGATGCTTGCGAGAGCAATGCCTTTGGCATCCATAAGCTGCTGGACGACCGGCGAGTCCCAGCCGGTTATGATAAATGCGGCGTCGATGTCGCCCGCAATCAGTTTGTCGGCGGCTACTTGCGGCGTAAACCCGGACACTTCTCCAATGACGGTATCGAGCTTGAATCTTTTTATGAGTTCGAGCGCAAGCGCCCGTGTCCCGCTTCCTTCGGGGCCGATCGACAGTCGTCGGCCGCGGAGCGCGCGGATGTCATCGCCAGGTTCACCCCGGAAGAAAAACCACAGCGGCTCGTAAAATATGGTGCCGAGTGACTCCACATCGGGCGACTCCTTTTCGGTGGTTGTGCCGCCCTGAATGAACCCAACGCCAACGCCGGATTTGGGGTCTTTCAACAACGCCAGATTTTCCAGCCCGCCGCTTGTCGGTACCAGCCGCAATCTAACTCCGGATTGCGCCAGGATATCGCGGTAATGGAGACCCATTTGGTAATTGGCGCCACCCTCGGCGCCTGTTGCCATGACGACCGTCCGGGGCGGCATCGTTTCGACAATGTAGACGGTGGCCGCCAGAACAATCACCGCCAGCGCGACAAATGTTAAAATGAGCCAGGATTTTTGCAGACGGTCCATGTCGATCATCGCGCTTTGTCCCGTTTTCGTTTTCGCTCGGGTTTCGTATCCCCGATTTCTAGCGTGACCAACCGCGCGAGCAGAATTGCTGGATAAAGCTGACCAATAATGGATTCCAGATTGCAAAGGCTGCGTGCGATCGGGTGCACCGGCACCACATCGCCGTAGCCGGTTGAGGTCAGCGTCACGAAGCTGAAATAGATCAGGTTGCTGGCGAGCGCCGTGTTGTCATCGATCGCAATGCCGGAAAAAGCCTTCGGGTTCGCCTGGCCGACGATCGCGAACAGCGCCACGAACATCAACGAAATCAGAAAATAGAGAAGGATCGCACCGACAATCCGATGATACGTCACGCGTCCCGCCGCGAAGACCTGGCGAGCGACCACCCAGCCCAGCGTGACTGCCAGGATCAACCACGCTCCCGCCACGAGGTGAATATCGAGCGCCGACGGATCGCTGAGCCTGTGCACGGCCGCCGTAATGTTCATTCCAAACGCAATCAACATCGCAATAAATGCGGTCGTGCTGCCTGATATAAAGAGGGCGCCGGCGATCATCGCCAGCGCCAGCAAAAATCCGAAGGCTTGAAAAACGAAATGCCCAGTTGCCTGAAGTGGCGCGACGACGAACATCAAGATCAGGAGAAGGATCGTTAGGGCCGTCAATATCGGGTCGCTGTACTGCTCCTGAAGTTTTCGAACTCGGGTTTCAAAAGTTGCGGCCATACCGCTGTCCCATCTTTGCAAAAGCGTCACGGTCGACGCCGCGCTCGACTGAATTGACGATGCTGTTCCAGTCTACGTCCGGCGCGCCTCTTCGCGCGCGCGAAGACCGATAATAGGCGATATGCTTGGCTAGGCAGGCACGGCGGACGCGCCGCGATCCGCGGCCATCGACCGCAGCCTCTTAAATTGGTTCGGCGTGAATTGAGCTAAGTATTGGAGCGGGCGAAGGGATTCGAACCCTCGACCCCGACCTTGGCAAGGTCGTGCTCTACCCCTGAGCTACACCCGCGTCCGTTAGATATTTGGCCGAAAAGCATTATCGGCCGCCAAGGCCGTTCCTATAGCCAAAAGGCGCCCCTAAAAGCAACCACGACGACCGGCGGCGTTTTAACCCTTTCGGTGCTTCCGCGGTAAAGCCTCTGCCTGCCAGCGCGGATTTGGATTGCAGAAGCCCCGGAAGCCCGAAACCACGGTCACCCGGCACTCTTCAAACGTGCGGAACTGGCAGTCTTCGGAAAGGTCGCTGCCATAATTGCGAAGTGCGCACCAAGGCCCTTCGGACGCGTGAGCTGGACTTGAGCCAGCCGACGCAATCGTGGCGAGCACGGACGTCAACAGGACGATGCGCAGCATATCAAGCCTCCTTGGCTTTGCAGCCATTGATGGGACTGCGGCCATTCGATCTGGGGCGGCGAACGTTCGAACGGTTAGCCGCGATGAACACGACGCTTGTGGCTGACGCCCTTGCCCGCGACCGGTGGGGTCCAGCGTGGGTTGTGATTGCAGAAGCCGCGGTTACCGGCCAACACGACCGGGCGGCACGCTTCAAATGAATAGTATTGGCAGTCTTCGTAGACTGAGCCTGGTCCCAGAGAAATAACTGCGCACCACGGAGGCTCCCCCGCCTTTGCGTGCGTGCCACCAAGCGACATCGCGGCCATAGCAGCGCCGGCAATCAATAAAATGCGTATCATCTTTTACCTCTTTGACTGACTTGTCATAATAACACCCTACCGGCCCCAATTATTGCGCGATGTCAAAAACCCCCGATCAACTATTCGTGGCGCTGGATGCCCTTGGCATCAAGTATTCCACGGTTAAACATCCACCGCTGTTCACGGTCGAACAGTCACAAAGCCTGCGCGGGCAAATTCCGGGTGGCCATACCAAAAATCTTTTTCTGCGCGACAAGAAATACGCGATCTATTTGGTGGTTACGCTTGAAGACGCCGATATCGACCTGAAAGGCCTTCACCGGATACTTGGCGCCACCGGACGATTTTCATTCGGCTCGGCCGATTTGATGCGCGAAGTCCTGGGCGTCGAACCGGGCTCGGTCACACCATTCGGTGCCATCAACGACCTCGAAGACCGCGTGACCGTGGTGCTCGACGCCGCCATGATGGAGCACGAAACGCTGAATTTTCATCCCCTTGTGAACATTATGACGACATCGATAAAGCGCGACGACCTGGTCAGATTCCTCGAATCCACCGGCCATATGCCGCGAATTGAGCGCCTTTCAGGTAGCGCCTCGAACATGCCTTGATGATTGCGTTACCTTCCGGGATAACCCATCTAATCCGGCACGGAACCCGGGTTTTCGGGCCATTCATGGCGGATAGGGACGACAAAAAATGTTGCAGGACGGCGGGGCATTGACGGCGGCCGATGTGGTCAAGGACACGACCACGCAGGACTTCATGAAAGACGTGATCGAGGAATCCAAGCACCAGCCCGTGCTGGTGGATTTCTGGGCGCCCTGGTGCGGCCCCTGCAAGCAGCTTACGCCAGTTCTGGAAAAAGCCGTGAAGGCGGCAAAGGGCAAGGTCAAACTCGCGAAGATGAATATCGATGAGCATCCGGCAATTCCGGGTCAGATGGGTATCCAGTCGATCCCCGCGGTGATTGCCTTTTCGAACGGCCAGCCGGTCGATGGTTTTATGGGCGCCCTGCCCGAAAGCCAGGTGGCGGCCTTCCTCGAGCGCATCACCAAAGGCGCGGTCGGTGCGGAAGAAAAAGATTTGCTGAAAGAGGCCGATCAGGCGCTGGCGGAAGGAAACGCAGCGGGCGCCGCCGAACTCTATGCGCAGTTGCTCGCCCAGGATGGCACCAATGTGCCCGCGCTCGCGGGGCTCGCACGCTGCTATGTCGAAACCGGCGCACTCGAACAAGCCAAGCAGACGCTCGCGCTCGTGCCCGAAGCCAAGCGTAACGAAGCAGCGGTCGCCGCCGCGCGCGCCGCGCTCGATGTTGCGGAGCAAGCCAAGTCCATCGGTCCGCTGGTGGAACTCGAAGAAAAAGTGCGCGCCAACCCGCTCGATCATCAGGCGCGATTCGATCTTGCCGTCGCGCTCAATGCCAAAGGAAAACGCGAAGATGCCGTCAATCACCTGATCGACATCGTCAAGCGCGACCGCAAGTGGAATGACGACGGCGCGCGCAAGCAGCTCGTGCAGTTCTTTGAAGCGTGGGGCGTCACCGATCCCGCCACCGTCGAAGGCCGGAAACGCCTGTCGTCGATTTTGTTTTCCTAGAGGTTCGCCCCGGCAACGGCACCGGGGCGGAGTGAAGCAAAGATGCCGATGAATGCTCAATATCGCGGGCCGATCGAGATGCCCGGCGTTATCCCGGTCTTTCCCTTGCCGGGTGCGCTGCTGTTGCCGCGCGGGCAGATGCCGCTGAATATTTTCGAGCCGCGCTATCTCGCGATGGTCGATGACTCGCTGCGCGACGGCCATCGGCTGATCGGCATGATTCAGCCCGATGTTGCGCATGGCGGCGCGGCCGACAAACCGCCGCTCTACAAGATCGGCTGTGTCGGACGCATCACTCAGCTCGCGGAAAGCGGCGACGGGCGCTATCTGCTCGAACTCACCGGCGTCGCGCGCTTTCGCGTCGAAGAGGAGCTCAAGGTTGCGACACAGTACCGGCAATGCCGCGTGACTTATGCGCCATTCGCCGACGATTTCATCGCGCGCAAGGGCGAGAATGCCGTCGATCGCAAGGCGCTGCTCGCCGCGTTGACTAATTTTCTCAAGGCCAATGATCTCAAGGCCGACTGGGAAGGTATCGAAAAGGCCCCCAATGAAGCGCTGGTCAATGCGCTCTCGATGATGTCGCCTTACGGCACAGCGGAAAAGCAGGCGCTGCTTGAAGCGCCCGACCTGAAGACGCGCGCCGAAATCCTCATTGCCATCACCGAGATCGAGCTCGCCAAGAAAAACACCGAGGGCGAGCCACAGTTGCAGTAACAGAAAATCGTCATGGCCGGGCTTGTCGCCGCAAGTCGGGTTTACCCGACTTGCGGAAAAGCTATTAAATTACGCAACTCGGGCAGGCCCGAGTTGCTTATGCCATCCACGTCTTTACTCTGGCTTGGTTGAAGACGTGGATGCCCGGCACAAGGCCGGGCATGACGAATGAGAGGCCGCATGTCCACTGTCCCACCGACTGAACGGCCCGCGGGCAGCGTGGATCCGAAGCTGCTGGAGATCCTCGTATGCCCGCTCACCAAGGGCCCACTGGAATATGATGCTGCTAAACAAGAGCTGATCTCCCGCAAGGCCAAGCTCGCTTATCCCATCCGCGACGGCATTCCGATCATGCTGCCGGAAGAAGCGCGAAAGCTGGAGTGACTAGACGGCCTTGACCCGTCATCCTGAGGTGCGAGGTGCGGAACGCGCCTCGCCTGCGAAGGATGACGAGAGAGGCAACGCGAATTCACATAGGAAAAGTCAACAATGATCAAAATCTGGGGCCGCAAAACGTCATCCAACGTGCAAAAAGCCATGTGGGCGATCGGAGAGCTTAAGCTCGAATGCGAACGCATCGACGTCGGCGGTTCGTTCGGCAAGAACAAGGAGCCCGCTTACCTGGCGATGAATCCCAACGGCCTTGTGCCAACGCTCGAGGAAGAAGACGGCTTCCTGTTGTGGGAATCCAATTCGGTCGTGCGTTATCTCGCCGGCAAGCATGACAAAGATGGCATAATCGAACCGAAGGACCCGAAACAACGCGCACGCGCCAGCCAATGGATGGATTGGCAGCTGTCGGTGGCCGGGCCTGCGATCTTCGCAGCCTTCTGGGGCCTCATCCGCACGCCCGCAGAAAAGCGCGACATGGCCGCGATCAAGACATCGCAGGAAAAGACCACCGCCGCCATGCAGATCATGGATGCGCAACTGGCGAAAACAAAATTCCTCGCCGATGACGCCTTCTCCTATGGCGACATCCCGGTCGGCATCATGTGCTACCGCTTCGTGCAGCTGGTGCCAGATCGTCCGCCGATGCCGAATCTCGATCGCTGGTATGCGCAGATTTCCAGCCGCAAGGCGTTCCAGGATCACGTTGGCAGCGTGCCTTTGTCTTGAGCACGGCGGCACAAGAAGGGCGCTGCCTCGGCCTGATTGGCGGCCTCGGTCTGGGTGCAACCGTTCATTATTATCGCGCACTGGTCACAGCGCACGAAAAGGCGGCGCGCGTACCGCGCCTGCTGATTGCGCATGCCGATGTGCAACGCGTCTACGCCGCAGTGACCGCAAAAGATTTTAACAGCCTCGCACGCTATCTCGCCGAGCTTGTCACCCAACTAGCGGCCGGTGGTGCGGAAGTCACTGCAATCGTCGCGGCCACGCCGCACATCTGCGCCGATCGACTGGTCGCGCTGTCGCCGCTGCCGCTCGTCAACATGCTGACCGAGGTCGCGGCCGCGGTACGCGCGCGGGGCCTCAAACGCGTCGCGCTGCTCGGCACCCGTTTCACGATTGAAACGCGCATGTTCGGCTGCCTGGACGACATCGAAGTGGTCATGCCGCAAGCGGATGAGATCGAGCGGATCCACGCCATCTATAGTGATTTCGTGGCGGGACGCGGCTCGAATACGCAAGCGGAAGAATTACGCAAGCTCGCGCAGGCCTTCGTTGCACGCGACAGCGCGCAGGCCGTGCTGATCGCCGGCACCGATCTCTCGACGGTATTCACGGAAAGCAATGCCGGATTTCCGATGATCGATTGCGCGAGCGTTCATATCGGCGCGATCGTTCGACGCCTGCTCGGCTGAGTTATAGCGCCTCGCCCTTCAGCAGCTTGGGCACCTCGCCGGTGAAACCGGCGGCCTCGCGAATGAATATGCGCTTGAGCGCGGGCAGGCGTTCAACCAAGCCAAGGCCGATGTCGCGCGCGAGCCGCAGTACATCCGAGTGATTGGAAAACAACCGGTTCAGCCCATCGGTCGCAACGCCCATGGTCATGGTGTCGAAACGCCGCCAGCGCTGATACCGTTCAAGCACGTCGGCTGCGCCGATATCGAGCCCGAGGCGCGCCGCATCGACGATCGCTTCGGCCAGCGCCGCGACATCGCGCAGGCCCATGTTGAGCCCCTGCCCCGCGATCGGATGAATGATATGCGCCGCGTCGCCGATCAGCGCGAGCCGCTCGGCGATGAACCGGCGTGCGGTGAACAGTCCCAGCGGGAAGGCCCGCCGCGGTCCGGCGACGGCGATATCACCGAGCTGCAGTCCGAACCGCTTTTCCAGCTCGGCGTGGAATTGATCGTCCGGCAGCGCAATGATCCGCTCGGCTTCACGCTTACCTTCGGTCCACACGATCGAGCAGCGTTTTCCGGTGAGCGGCAGGATTGCGAAGGGGCCTGCCGGCAGGAAATGTTCTTCGGCGCGGCCATTGTGGTCGCGCTCATGCGCAACCGTCGTGACGATGGCCGACTGATCGTAGCTCCAGCCGTGCGTCGCGATGCCGGCGCGTTCGCGGATTTGCGATCTGGCGCCATCGGCGCCGACCAGCAAGCGCGCGGAGATTGTTTCCCCGCCGGCGAGCGCAACATTGATTGCACTGCCGGCATTTTCAAAGCCCATCACGGAACCGGCGCGCAAATCGATGCCGAGTTCCTTTGCCTTGGCCACCAGCGCGTCGACCAGATGCCGGTTCTCGACCATGTGTGCGAATGGCTCGCCCTCCTCCACCTCGCCACCAAACGTGAGGAATGTCGGACGCACCACGTCGTCGAGCTTTGAATCGGTCACCACCATATCGAGGATCGGTTGCGCATCGGCCGCCACCGCATCCCAAACTTCGATCGCTTCAAACAGACGCCGGGCGGCGGCTGCAATCGCGGAGGCGCGCGGGTCCTTCGACGTCGCGTGCGCCAGGCCCGGGTCGATAACCGTCACATTAAACGCCTCGCCCAACCCCTGCCGGAGCGCGATCGCCAGCGCCAGGCCGGCAAAGCCGGCGCCGCCGACTACCAGGTCCGCCCGCGGACGTGCGAAATCGCCTTTATTCATGCCTATTCCTTGTAAATCTTGCCGCAGCATAGCAGGTTGAGCAGGCTCTTTGACCCATCCCCAGGCCCTGCCATGACGTCCGCCGTCCAGGATTTGCTCACTATTCTCGACCTCGAGCCGCTGGAAGAAAACCTGTTCCGTGGCCGTTCGCCGCAAGTCGGCTGGCAGCGGGTTTTTGGCGGGCAGGTGATCGGCCAGGCCCTGGTCGCTGCCGTGCGGACGGTCGAGAGCCGGCCGCCCCATTCCCTGCACGCCTACTTCCTGCTGCCCGGCGATCCCAAGGTTCCGATCATCTACGACGTCGACCGTATGCGTGACGGCAAGAGTTTCACGACGCGCCGCGTAACCGCGCGGCAGCACGGACATCCCATCTTTTCGATGCTGGTTTCGTTTCACACCGACGAGCCGGGTCTCGACCATCAGGCCAAGATGCCGGACGTGCCGCCGCCGGAACAATTACCGAGCGACGCCGACATGCGCGAGAAGTTGCTACCGACGATGCCGGACCCCGTGCGCCGCTATTACGAGCGCGAGCGGCCGATCGAATTGCGGCCGGTCGAGTTCGAACGTTATCTCGGCAAGAAAATTCCGGGCGGACAATTCAACGTCTGGATTCGCACGACGGGAAAATTGCCGGATCTTCCTGCTATCCATCAGTGCGTGCTCGCTTATGCTTCCGACATGATGCTGCTCGACACGGCGCTCGCACCGCACGGGCGCACACTGTTCGAGAAAGAATTCATGGCCGCCAGTCTCGACCACGCGCTGTGGCTGCACCGGCCATTTCGTGCCGATGAATGGCTGCTCTATGCGCAGGATTCGCCCAATCTGCACGGCTCGCGCGGTTTCGCGCGCGGACTTATATTCACCCGTGATGGCACATTGGTCGCTTCGGTGGCGCAGGAAGGCCTGGTCCGCCAGCGTCGGGAGACTTGAAACTGTAATGCAGCGGTTGCTTGCGGCCTTTTGTACTCTACTCATCATGATAACGGGCGCGCTCGCCGCATCGGGCCGGCAGCCGGCGCCGCCCGGCGCGTTTGAAGGCGCGCCACCGCAGTACACGCAATTTTCCGCGGCCGAGCTCTCGCGCGGATTTCTCGCGCTCGCGTTCGGATCCGATTTGCGCATCGGCGCCCGGCCCACCGGCATCCGCCGCTTCGACCACCCGATCACTGCGCATGTCACCGGCGGCGGCGCTGTCGATCGCCGTGCGGCAATGTCGCGTATCATCGGCGACTATGCGCGTGCCGTGCCCGGGCTGCATCTGAACGAGACATCGGCGGAAGCGGCCGATATCGAGCTGCGGCTCATCGACGAGAAGGATTTTCAGTCCGCGCTGCAGGCGGCCTTCGGCGCCAGGATTGCCAGGACATTCGTTACGCGCACCGACCCGCAATGCATGACGAGCGTCAAATCGACCGCCGACGGAAAAATCGTCCACTCGATTTCATTTATTATCGTCGACAAAGGCGACGATGTATTTCTGGACTGCGCCTATCACGAGCTGCTGCACGCGTTCGGGTTGTCCAACCACGATCAGCACAACTCCTGGACCACGCTCAACCAGAAACGGATGGTCGGCTACCTCACGGCCTACGACCGTGCGCTGCTCACATTGCTTTATGACCCGCGAGTCAGCCCAGGGATGACGGTCCGTCAGGCCCATAAAGTGCTGCCGGGGCTCATCGACGAACTGGGTCTCGCCGGAGCGCCGAAGGACAGATAAGACAGTATTGCTGACCTAGTATGCCCTCTAATGCGGCGTGCTGCCTGTGGGCTTGGCAAGATTGCCGCTTAAACTTTAGGCCCCCTGTCGCTAGCTTATGCAAATCGGCCCGTACCGGCCCCAGCCGGGACGGATTTTTACTGCGCATGGCCCAACGCGGGCCCGATGCCGGCCCCCGTTCCTCGGCAACGCATGCGCAAACGAAGGACGGCGTGGCGCCCACACGCCCCGGGAAGGAAGTCATGAAGCTCGTCATTGCTGTCATCAAACCCTTCAAGCTCGACGAGGTGCGCGATGCTCTCACGCGCCTCGGCATCCACGGGATGACCGTCGCCGAAGTCAAAGGCTACGGCCGGCAAAAGGGCCATACGGAAATCTATCGCGGCGCCGAGTACGTCGTGAATTTCCTTCCAAAACTACGCGTGGAGGTCGCCATCGCCTCCGAGCAACTCGACCAGGTCGTGGATGCGCTTACTGCCGCTGCGCGCACCGGGCAGATCGGCGATGGAAAAATCTTCGTTACGCCGATCGAGCAGGCCCTGCGCATCCGCACCGGCGAGACCGACGTCGACGCACTCTAAAAAAATTTGAAATTGGGGGGATGAAATGACACGCGCATTCCTGCGCCTCGCTCTGACCGGCATCACGGCCCTCGCCGCATCGCCGGCTTTCGCACAAGTGACCAGTGCTGCATCGAAGATCGACGCCGCCGATACGGCGTGGATGATCGGCGCCACCGGTCTCGTGCTGATGATGACGATTCCAGGGCTCGCGTTGTTTTATGCCGGCATGGTACGCAAGAAGAATGTGCTCGCGACCATGGCGCAAAGTCTGGCCGCGACATTTTTGATTTCGATCCTGTGGGCGCTGGTGGGCTACAGCCTCGCTTTCACGGGCGAGGGCGCGTTCATCGGGACGTTCGAGCGCATTTTTCTCAACGGCGTCACGCTCGACGCGATTTCGCCGCTGGCGAAGACGATTCCCGAAAGCCTGTTCATGATCTACCAGATGACCTTCGCGGTGATCACCGTCGCACTGGTGGCGGGCTCGGTCGCCGATCGTCTGCGTTTCTCGGCGTTCTTGCTGTTCTGCACATTCTGGCTGCTGCTGGTCTATGTGCCGATCGCGCATTGGGTCTGGGGCGGCGGATTCCTCGGCAGCTACGGCACCATCGACTTCGCCGGCGGCCTGGTCGTGCATCTCAACGCGGGCATCGCCGGACTGGTCGCGGCTTACGTTCTTGGCGCGCGCCGCGGTTACGGCAGCGAGAATCTGTCGCCCTATGATCTGACGCTTGCGGTGGTCGGCACAGGCCTGTTGTGGGTTGGCTGGTTCGGTTTCAATGGCGGCTCGGCGCTCGGCGCGAATTCGCGCGCGGCCATGGCGATTGTGTCGACACATCTTGCAGCCAGTGCCGGCGCCTTCACCTGGATGGCGCTCGAATGGTGGACGCGCGGCAAGCCATCGGTACTCGGCATGATCTCAGGCGCGGTGGCCGGTCTCGGCACCATCACTCCGGCGTCGGGCTTCGTGATGCCGATGCAAGGCATATTGATCGGTATCGTCGCCGGCGCGATCTGCTTCTGGGCCTGTACATCGCTCAAGCTCAAGATGGGTTATGACGACTCGCTCGACGTCTTCGGCGTGCACGGCATCGGCGGCCTGACGGGGACATTGCTTGCCGGCGTCTTTGCGGTCGGTGCGCTGTCGGCAAGCCCGGAATTGCCCGGCGGCGTTCATGGGCTGCTCGAAGGCAATCCACAACAGCTGCTGGCGCAGATTTACGGCATCGTCGTCACATTGGTTTGGTCGGGGGCGGTGACCTTCGTCATCCTCAAGGTGATCAGTGTGCTGGTGCCGTTGCGCGTGCGCCATGAGGATGAAGTCATGGGCCTCGATGTCAGCCAGCATGGCGAAGCCCTTCAATAATTAACGAGTGGTTTCCGCGCCGGCGAGCAACCGGTGCGGACCGCACCATTCCGTGGGCATCTGATTAAATTTTAAGCACGTCGTTTGAGTCCTGGCGCGTCTTTGGGCGCAGGGTCGAGGCGGTATTTGGGTCGACACCCCGCCAAGCCATTTTCAGCTGTTAAATCAATTAATTAGTGCCTTCGCCGGCAACTGGCACGGCGTTTGATTCTATCCCACCGGCTATGCCTGCGAAGCGAGCTTCGTTGGTCCGGCTCAGTGAACCCGCCCGCACTGCGTGAAGGTAGAAAACGGGCCCAAGCGGGGATCGAATCCATGAAAATCGTCATGGCCATTATCAAACCTTTCAAGCTCGACGAGGTCCGCGACGCTCTGACCTCAATCGGCGTGCAAGGACTGACCGTTACCGAAGTCAAAGGCTACGGGCGTCAAAAGGGGCACACGGAAATCTATCGTGGCGCCGAGTATGCGGTGAGCTTCCTGCCGAAGATCAAGATCGAAGTGGCAGTGGACACCAAGCAAGTCGACAAGGTCATCGGGGCCATCACCGGCGCCGCCAAGACCGGTCAGATCGGCGACGGAAAAATCTTCGTCTTCAATCTGGAAAACGCCGTGCGAATCCGCACCGGCGAGACCGATGCCGCGGCGCTTTAGTAACCCGCACCGCAACAATACGGACAGGAGTAAGACCATGACGTTGAAGAAATCCTCCCGTGCGGGGCTCTTGGCTCTCGCCTTCGGGATTGTACTCGGCCTCTTCCTGAGCGTGGCGACATACGACGCCTCCTTCGCTCAGGCGCAGGCTCCTGCCGCGGCGGCTCCCGCGGCCGCACCGCCCGCACCTGCGGCTCCGCCGCCGGCTTGCGCCAACGACCCGGATCCAAAGAAAGCGGTTCTGGAAAAGTGCACGCCCAACTCGGGCGACACTGCCTGGATGCTCACGTCAGTTGCTCTCGTGCTGATGATGACCATCCCGGGCCTCGGCCTCTTCTATGGCGGCATGGTGCGCAAGAAGAACGTGGGCGACACGGTGATGACGAGCTTTGCCGTCACGTGTCTCGTCACGATCCTCTACGCGTGCGTGACCTACAGCATGTCCTTCACGACCGGCGGACCATTCCTCGGCGGCTTTAGTCGGGCATTCCTGCAAGGCATCCTGAGCGACATATCGACGGGTGTCGGCACGCCAAACGGTTTGGCCGTGACGATTCCTGAAACGGTCTATCTCTGCTTCCAGATGACCTTCGCTATCATCACGCCGGCACTGATCGCCGGCGCCTTCGCCGAGCGCATGAAGTTCTCCGCCATGCTGTGGTTTATCGGCCTGTGGGCGGTCCTCGTCTACGCGCCGATCGCGCATTGGGTCTGGGGCGCCGACGGCTTCATGTCCAACGGCAATTCGGACGCCTGGTTCAAGGTGCTCGACTTCGCGGGCGGCACGGTGGTGCATATCAACGCGGGCGTTGCCGGCCTGATGTGCGCAATCTGTCTTGGCAAGCGCAAGGACGCTGGCCCCGGCCACAACATGGTGCTCACCTTCATCGGCGCTTCGCTGCTGTGGGTCGGCTGGTTCGGCTTTAACGCCGGCTCCGCCGTCACCGCCGGCATGCAGGCGGGCATGGCGATGACTGTGACCCAGATCGCGACCGCGGTTGCGGGCTTTACCTGGATGCTTGTGGAGTGGATTGCCCGTGGCAAGCCTACCGTCATCGGCATCTGCTCGGGTGCGGTCGCCGGTCTCGTCGCCATCACTCCGGCATCGGGCTTTGTCGGCCCTGCCGGCTCGATCGCGATCGGCGTCGCCGCTGGCATCCTCTGCTATTGGGGCGTGACTGGCCTCAAGCGGATGCTCGGCCAGGATGACGCGCTCGACTGCTTCGGTGTGCACGGTGTCGGCGGTATCGTCGGCGCGCTGCTCACCGGCGTGTTCGCCATCAGCGAATACGGCGGCACCGCCGGCCTGATCGAGGGCAACGCTGCCCAGATGATCAACCAGGTCGAAGGCATCGCCGTCGTGATCATCTACGATGCCATCGTCTCGCTGATCCTCCTCAAAGTGCTCGATGCGATCATCGGCCTGCGCGTCTCCGACGAAGTGGAACGCGAAGGTCTCGATCTCGCTCTGCATGGCGAGACGGTACAGTAAAGCTCCCTAGCGGTAGGGGCGGAAACCCGGCACTGTCCCTTCCGTCGAGGCCCCCGGTTCGCAAGGACCGGGGGCCTCTCTTATTTTCAGCAGCTCGCGACGATCACGTTCCACGGCGTGTCCGCCTGCGGGCGTTCCACGCGGATGTCGCCGAAGCCGCATGTCTTCAGCGCGGCAATCACGTCGTCGGGCGCGCGCAATGTAAAAATATCGGCCGGCATATTCATGCGCTCCATCCGCTCTTTCGGCAGGAAGCCAATGACGACGTATCCGCCCTGTGCGAGCACGCGGCGAATTTCCGCAAAGCCGGCCTCGAGTGATTTCCAGAAATAAACGGTATTGACCGTGCAGACTTTTCCGAACGCGGCGCTCTCATAGGGAAGCGCCTCGACATGACCCTCGCGGAAATCCGCGCGGCCTGACGCAACGTGCCGGGCGTATTTTGATGATGCCCAGCTTACAGCGTCTGCCGACCGGTCAACGCCGGCGACAAAACCTGCATCTGTGATAAGCGCAGGCAGTGTCACGCCGCCGCCAAACCCGATCTCGAGCACGCGATCGTCCGGCTTCAGCGCCAGCAATTTCACGGCAAACGCGTTCATCCGGGCGTTGTGCCGATTCATCAAAAAGCCAACGAACCGGCCAAACAGGCCCTGGGGCCGGGAAAGGTGCCGGGCAATAAGTCGTGGTGCCATTGACCTGTTTCCTGTGAACGCGAGACCGCCTCAGGCCACACAAGGGAGGCGTCAAAAAGGCAGCAAATCCCGCCAATTTGGCCCGGGTCTGAGCAAATTCTGCTGCAAAATCCGATGGTTAACGGCGTCTTAACCTGGCCCTATCTAAAGTGTCGAAACCCTTGTGCGGCGGCCTCTGCCGCCTCGTCAACGCATGCCCATGATGACCGCCAAGCGCGAGCCTGCCTCTCCCACTGCTGCGGCGGTCGACGGTCGCTCGCCTTTCGTGCGCCTGACCGAGCTCATTGCCGGCATTGAACCCGGAAAGCCGGTCATCAATCTGTCGGTCGGCGAGCCGCAACATCCGGTGCCGCCGTTCGTCGGGCCGACGCTCGCCGCGCATCTCGCGGACTTCGGGCGTTATCCCGCCAACAAAGGCATCGAACCATTTCGTCGCGCGGTCGCGGCCTGGCTCAACCGCCGCTACAAGCTCGCACGGCCAGTCGATCCGGAGAGCGAAGTGCTCGTTCTCAACGGCACGCGCGAGGGTTTGTTTCTCGCAGCGATTGCCGCCAAGCGCTGGGTGTCGCGCCGCACCGGCAAGCCGGCGGTGCTCATTCCAAATCCGTTCTATGCGGCCTATGCCGCGGGCGCACTCGCGGCCGAGTGCGAGCCGATTTATATGCCGGCAACGCGCAACAGCGGTTTCCTGCCCGACCTCGATGCGCTCGATGATGCGCTGCTCGCGCGCACGGTCGCGTTCTATATCGCCTCGCCATCAAATCCGCAGGGCGCGGTCGCCGATCGCTCTTATCTGGAAAAGCTCGCAGGACTTGCGCGCCGTTTCGGCTTCCTGGTGTTTGCGGACGAGTGCTACTGCGAGATCTACAGCAAGGACGCGCCACCCGGCATGCTGGAAGCATCGGGGCCCGATTTCGCCAACGTCGTTGTCTTCCATTCGCTGTCCAAGCGCTCGAACTTGCCCGGCCTGCGCGTCGGATTCGCCGCCGGCGACCGCCGCTTTCTCGGCCCCTATCTCGAATTGCGCAACATCGCCGCGCCGCAGGTGCCGACGCCGGCGCAACACGTGGCGATCGCCGCTTACGGCGACGAGGCGCACGTCGAGGATAATCGCGAGCTCTATTCCGCCAAATTTGATCTCGCCGACCAGATCGTCGGCGACCGCTACGGTTATCAACGTCCGGCCGGCGGATTTTTTCTGTGGCTCGATGTGTCGAAACAAGGCGGCAGTGAAATCGTCACCAAGCGGCTGTGGGCCGAAGCGGGCGTGCGCGTCGTGCCAGGGCGCTATCTCGCGCGCGAGCAGGCCGATGGCAGTAATCCCGGCGCGGACTATATCCGCGTCGCAATGGTGCAGGACAAAGCGGCCACGGCGGAGGCGCTGCATCGCCTCGTCGCTGTGCTCGGTTAAGGGCTAAGGATGTAACCGCATGCGGGCAACCGATCGCAGTCTCGATATCGTCGCCTTCCTCTCGGAGCATCTCCGCGACATTATACGACGTCGCCTGAGCGAACTTGCCGGGCTCGCGCTGATCACGCTGGCGTTGCTTGGCGCTATCGCTCTCGCCACCTGGTCGGTGCAGGATCCCTCGCTGAGCCACGCGACCCAGAAGCCGATCCACAATCTGCTCGGCTACCCTGGCGCGATTTTCTCCGACCTCGCAATGCAGTTGCTCGGCCTCGCCGCCATCCTGCTGCTGGTTCCAGAAGCATTGCTCGGCTGGCGTTTGCTCGCACACCGGCCAGTCGGCGAGAAATGGCGAAGCCTGCTGTGGATCGTCGCGACTTTGCTGGCCGCAGCCTTTGCGTCCACGTTGCCGCGCATCGGTTCCTGGCCGCTGCCGACCGGGCTGGGCGGCGTCGCGGGCGATGCGGTCCTGCGCATGCCGGCGATGGTTTTCGGTTCACCGCTCGCGGGCGTGACGCGGCTTGTTCTGTGCATTGTGTTCGGCCTTGCAACGACCGCGGCGGTGCTGGTCGCGGCCCGTGGCGGACAGCGTGTCGAAAGACGCGCCGCGCGCAGGGTCGAGGAAGAAGACGAGATTGAGGAAGACGAAATTGACGACGACCATGGCTCCGCCTGGATCGGCATGATCGTGCATGCATTGCTGAGCTGGAAGGCGCGCATCGGCCGCATGATTCGTGGCGACGTGCGCGCACGCACGCCACTCCCGGCGCCACGCGGTCCGCGCCATGAGCCACGCTTCGACGGAGGCGCAGCCGATTACGAAGACGACTTTCGAGGACGAAGAAGAGGCGCCAGCACCGCGCCGCCGCGCCGCGCCGCGCGCGCCCGTGCGCCGTTCGGGCAATGGCTATACCTTGCCCTCGCTCAATCTGCTGGCCGCGGCACGCGCTAGCGAACGCACGACGGTGTCGCGCGATATCATCGACGGCAATGCCGCAGCGCTCGAAAGCGTGTTGCAGGATTTCGGCGTGCGCGGCGAAATCATCAACGCGCATCCCGGCCCGGTGGTTACGCTCTACGAACTCGAACCGGCGCCTGGCATCAAGTCATCGCGCGTCATCGGGCTTTCCGACGACATTGCACGCTCGATGAGCGCGGTATCGGCGCGCGTCGCGGTTGTTTCAGGCCGCAACGCCATCGGCATCGAATTGCCCAATCCGACGCGCGAGAAGGTCTACTTGCGCGAACTGCTGACCGGCGAGGACTACAACGAGAGCACGGCCAAATTGCCGCTGTGCCTGGGCAAGACCATCGGCGGCGATTCTGTCATCGTCGATTTGTCGCGCATGCCGCATTTGTTGATCGCGGGCACCACGGGCTCCGGCAAATCGGTCGCCATCAACACCATGATCCTCTCGCTGGTGTATCGCCTGCGCCCGGACCAGTGCCGGCTGATCATGGTCGATCCGAAAATGCTGGAATTGTCGGTCTATGACGGCATTCCACACTTGCTCACACCGGTCGTGACCGATCCGAAAAAGGCGGTGGTCGCGCTCAAGTGGGCGGTGCGCGAGATGGAGGGCCGTTACAAGAAAATGTCCAAGCTCGGTGTGCGCAACATCGAGGGCTACAATGCGCGGGTTGCCGAGGCGAAGGCAAAGGGTGAGACGCTTACGCGCACCGTGCACACCGGCTACGACAAGGAATCCGGGCAGGCGATCTACGAGAAGGAAGATCTCGAGCTCGAACCGTTGCCATTCCTGGTGGTGATCGTCGACGAGATGGCCGACCTGATGATGGTCGCCGGCAAGGACATCGAAGGCGCCATCCAGCGCCTGGCACAAATGGCGCGCGCGGCCGGGATACACGTCATTCTCGCAACGCAACGTCCGTCCGTGGACGTGATCACCGGTACGATCAAGGCGAATTTCCCGACCCGCATTTCGTTCCAGGTCACCTCCAAGATCGACAGCCGCACGATCCTGGGCGAACAAGGCGCGGAACAGCTGCTCGGCCAGGGCGACATGCTCTATATGGCCGGCGGCGGACGCATCAGCCGCGTGCACGGTCCTTTCGTCTCGGATGATGAGGTCGAGAAAGTCGTGCGCCACCTGAAGGCGCAAGGCACGCCTGAGTATCTTGAGGAAGTGACCGCCGGCGATCCGGAAGAGGGCGAGGACGGGGCAGTCTTTGACGCGACCGGCATGGGGTTGGCTGAGGGCGGAGACTTGTTTCAGCAGGCCGTCGCCATCGTGAAGCGCGACCGGAAAGCGTCAACCTCCTACATCCAGCGCCGCCTCCAAATCGGCTATAACCGAGCCGCCACCATCATGGAGCGGATGGAAGAAGAAGGCATCGTTGGCCAGCCCAATCATGCCGGAAAACGGGAAATCCTTATTCCCGAGAATCCCGCAGACGACCGCTATTGAGAATCGCCCTATTCGCGATTAAGCCGAATCAGGCCTAATTTGCTGGGTCGCGAAATCGCCACAGCCGGCCCATATAGGGCTAAGATTCGGAGTAAGGGCGCGAGGCGGAGAAACTGATGGCGGCACACAGAAAGACGCTAACCACCCATAAACTGGGCGTCGTCGCGTTGTTTGCCTGCCTTGCCGGTCCGGCGATTCGCCCAGACGGTTCCGCTGCCTGCTCCACGTCCCGCCGCGCAACCGGCGGTTCCGGCCCAGGCGCTGGGAGCGCGCGCGCAGGCTTCGCCGCAAACAACACAGGCGCCGAATCCGATCTCCAATCCATTTGCCGCCCTGCTCGGAAGGGCCACCACCGCCGGCGTACTCACAACTGATCAGCGCGCCATCGTCGAACGCGTCAACAGCTACCTGTCCGGCGTCCAGACGTTGACCGGCAATTTCATCCAGGTCGGACCGGATGGCAGCCGCACGCAGGGTGATTTCTTCATTTCGAAGCCCGGCCGGGTTCGCTTTGAATATGACGACCCGAGCCCGATTGAACTGATTGCGGACGGTTCGTCGGTCGTTGTGCGCGACCGCCGCCTTGCAACTCAGGACGTCTACCCATTGTCGCAAACACCGTTGCGATTCCTGCTCGCCGACCACGTCGATCTGACAAAAGATACCCATCTTGTTTCGGTATTCGCCGACGACGTATTCGTCACCGTTGTTGTCGAGGAAAAAAACGGCATCGTCGGCACCAGCCGGCTCATGATCATGTTCAGCGCCAAGGACATGCAGCTCAAGCAATGGACCGTGACCGACCCGCAGGGCTACGACACCACCATCGCTGTGTATAATCTCGATACCAGCAAGCGGCCCGATCCTGCATTGTTCAAGATCGATTACACGCGCTACCGTAATTGACGCCTTCCTGTCATTCCGGGACGCGAGCGCAGCTCGCGGGCCCGGAATCCAGAAGCATTCCAAGACCTGTGCATGGTTCTGGATTCCGGGTTCGCGCCCCCGGCGCGCCCCGGAATGACGTGGTACATTTTTCCCATGCCCCTGAAAATCACCACCTGGAACATCAATTCGGTCCGGCTGCGCATCGATCTGGTTGCGAAGTTTTTAAAAAGCGCGCGACCGGACGTGCTGTGCCTGCAAGAAACAAAATGCCCTGACGACGCCTTTCCCATCAAACGCTTCAAGCGGCTCGGCTACGAGCACGCGGCGCTTAACGGTCAAAAGGGCTATCACGGTGTCGCCGTGCTTTCGCGCGTCCCGTTCGAGCAGGTCGATATCCAGAGCTTCTGCGGCAAGACGGATTGCCGGCATGTTTCAGTGGTGCTCGGTGAGCGCGCAAAACTAAGAGACCAGATCACCCTGCATAATTTTTACGTTCCCGCCGGCGGCGACGAACCGGATCCGGAGATCAATCCGAAATTCCAGCACAAGCTCGACTTCCTCGACGAAATGCGCACGCATCGCGGCTTGCGCCCGGCGCAAAAAGCGCGCGCTATTCTCGTGGGCGATCTCAATGTGGCACCGCTCGAGCACGACGTCTGGAGCCACAAGCAGATGATCAAGGTCGTCTCACATACGCCGGTTGAATGCGAAAAACTGACCGCAGCTCGCACGGCCGGTGAATGGGTCGACACCATGCGCGTGCTCACGCCAGAGCCCGAGAAGCTCTACACGTGGTGGAGCTACCGCGCGATGGACAACTGGCGTGCGGCCGATCGCGGCCGCAGGCTCGATCATGTGTGGACGTCCGATGCGCTCGCCGACCGCGTATCGAAAATAAAAATCGCCAAGGATTATCGTGGCGCCGAGCGGCCTTCCGATCACGTGCCGGTAACAGCGACAATTGAGCTGTAGATTTAGCTGGTGCGACTTGCGCTATTGTTTGTCGCCCGCTTCCAGAGCGCGCTTCACAGTTCCGAGCTCTTTCGTCCAGGCCTGCAAGCGCTCTGTCATGCTCTCGCGTAATTTTTCCGCTGCAGCCGGGTAACCTTCCAGCATTTTGCGGAACAGATTGCGTGAGATCCGCACAACCACCGTGGGCTCTTTTGCAATCGCGGTAGCCTGACAGACGGTATTGGTGAGCAGCGCCAGCTCGCCCACCAGCGTGCCAGGGCCGACGGTAATCTCTTTGCCTTCCGACAACGTGCCGGGCTCCAGCAGCAGCGAACCTTCCTGTACGACATAGCCGCCGTCGGCGAGTTCACCGGCATAGAATAGTACCGCACCACTTTGCAGATGGCGGGTTTCGGCGCCGATCGCGAGGATTCGTAATGCCTGCTTGCCGAGTGCAGCGAGTGGCGGCACCTGCTCGAAGAAAGCGATGTCCTCTTCGAGGCCCATTAATTCCCCGCTCGTCCCCACGTCGCGCTCAAGCTCACGGCACCAGCTTGTAGCCGCCGGCTTCCGTCACCAGGATCGCCGGCGCGGCGGCATCTTTTTCAACCTTTTGCCGCAGGCGGTAGATGTGGGTTTCCAAGGTATGTGTGGTGACGCCGGAATTATAACCCCACACTTCCTGCAGCAGCGTTTCGCGCGATACCGGTTTCTGGCCGGCGCGATAGAGGAAGCGCAGAATTGCCGTTTCCTTTTCAGTGAGCCGTACCTTGCTGCCCTTCGGACTAAGCAACAATTTTGAGCTCGGCCGAAATGTGTAGGGACCGATGGCGAACACCGCGTCTTCGCTTGCCTCGTGTTGCCGAAGCTGGGCGCGAATGCGCGCCAGCAGCACGGCAAAACGGAATGGCTTGGTGATGTAATCGTTGGCGCCAGACTCGAGTCCGAGGATGGTGTCGGAATCGGTATCGTGGCCGGTCAGCATGATGATCGGAGCCTTGAAGCCGTTCTTGCGCAAAATGCGCACTGCCTCACGGCCGTCCACATCCGGCAGCCCAACGTCCATAATCACCAGGTCGATCTGGCCATTCTTGGCCGCCTGCACGCCTTTGGTGCCGCTGTCGGCCGAAATAGGGTCGAACTCCTCGTGCAGCGCCAGTTGTTCGACTAGCGCCTCACGCAGCTCGGCATCGTCATCGACAATCAGGATGGTCCGTTTAGTGGCCATCGGACAAAAACCTCTTGAGAAATCGCCCCTTACGCCCCGTCTTGGTCGCGAAGTAGAGCATTAGACGCTAAAAGAGCAAGCGTGAATTGACATTTACGTCAGAACTGCGCGGCGCTGAAACGCCAATAATTATGCGAAAAAACTCGCTGTCCCGCATCACTGTGCGTCGCAAGCCCGGCGATTTCCGGCGTGGCTGGCTCATCGCCGGAGCGCTGGCCATCCCGGTGGCGCTCGGTCGTGGCGGCATCAAGGCCAACAAGCGCGAAGGCGATGGCGGCACGCCGCGCGGCAATTTCCGGCTCAGGCGGCTATGGTGGCGCGCTGACAGGCATCCACGGCCGCCCACATCATTGCCGGCGCAACGGATTGGCGCGGACGATGGCTGGTGCGAGAACCCCACCGATCGTCACTACAACCGGCCAGTCAAGGTGTCCTCGCAATCCAATGCCGATCGGCTGAGGCGAAAGGACGATCTCTACGATTTCATTATCGAGATTGACCACAACACGCGGCCACGCGTTGCAGGTCGCGGCAGCGCTGTCTTCATCCATGCAGCACGGCAAGGTTTTGCCCCGACAGCCGGCTGCGTTGCGCTTGAGCTCAATTCGCTCCGCCGGCTACTCACTCGCCTCGGGCCTCGCACCAGAATTGTGGTCGAGTAGTAATACAGGCGCGAGCGATCGTTCTTACGTCGGATTATCGAGACTGAACGTCTTGGTGCGAGCGTCGTAAGCAAAAGCCTCCGCGAAACGCGCCCAGGCGATCACCGCGCGTAAGTTCTGTTCTGCAGCCTCGGAGGTCATGTGATCTTCGAGCTCGTTGAAGAATTCTACTCCTGGGCGCCGCATGATTGACGCGGTCCTGCAGAACGCGACGGATATGGATGGCGAGCGGAACGTGGTCCATCAGCTGGCGCTGGAACAGCCGCTTGCGGTCGTCGACGCCCGCGCCGGCAAAATGCTTGCCGGTATCAGTGAGCCGGATGTCGCCGCCTTCGATTTCAGCGAAACGCAATAGCTGCAAGGCTTCCGCAATGGGAAACAAATCGTCCACCTCCATTTGCAGCGCGCTCGCAATGACCGGCAGGTCGGCTTTGCCGTCGTAAGGTGCGCCGGCGACCGCTTCGATAAGACCTGACATCGCATTTGCGGACACTCGCGGCAAAACCATATCAATACCGATGCCGACCACGCGATCGGGCGTGATGCGCGGGGCTGCCGCGGCGGGCCGCGCTGTCATGGCGACATAGATCCGCTCGACAAGATCGCGGAAATCAGACTCGAGACGATTGCGCGGTTGCGGCAGGTCAACCTTGATCTCCTCGATGATGTGGCCAGGGCTTCGCGAGAACACGAGAATGCGGTCGCACATCAGCACCGCTTCCTCGATATTGTGCGTTACCAGGATCACGCCCTTGATCGGCAACTTGCCTTCGGTCCATAGATCGAGAAAGTCCGTGCGCAGTGTTTCGGCGGTCAGTACGTCGAGCGCGGAAAACGGTTCGTCCATCAGCAGAATATTGGGGTGCACGACGAGCGCGCGTGCAAAGCCGACGCGCTGGCGCATACCGCCCGACAATTCGCGCGGGTAGGCTGATTCGTAACCATCAAGACCGATCAGATCGATGCCGGCGAGCGCGCGCTGGCGAATCTCCGACTCCGGCAGCCCCAGCGCTTCGAGTCCAAGCTGCACATTTTCAAGAACGGTCAGCCAGGGAAACAACGCGAAGGTCTGGAACACCATCGCAATGCCGGGCGCCGGGCCGGTGACTGGCTGCCCGCTATACACGACATTGCCCGACGTAGGCCGCGCCAATCCCGAGATCAGCCGCAACAGCGTCGACTTTCCCGAACCAGACCGGCCCAGCAATCCGACGATCTCGCCCTCAACAAGGGTCAAATTGATGTCATTGAGCACGAGCAGCTGCTCGCCATCCGGCTTGGGAAAGGCCTGGCAGCACGAATTGATTTGCAGCAGTGCTTCGCTCATGGACTTTACTCCGTCATCCCAGCCGGAATTTTCGCTCGGCATACCAATAGAGCGGCCGCCAGAATGCGCGATTGATGGTGACCACAAAAAGGCTCATCACCGCGATGCCGAGCACGATACGGGGCATGTCGCCAGCCTCGGTCGCTTGCGCAATATAAGCACCGAGTTCCGTTGCCTGTAGCTTGGTGTCGCCCCACGAGGCGACCTCGGCAACGATGCTTGCATTCCACGAACCGCCCGACGCGGTGATGGCACCGGTGACATAGTAAGGGAACACAGCCGGCAGCGCGATCGCCCTCCACCACAGCCAGCCGCGGACCTGCAGATTGGTGCCGATGTCGCGCATCTCCGTTGGGATCGACGACGCCCCGGCAATAACGTTGAACAGGATGTACCATTGCGTGCCGAGGATCATCAGCGGGCTGAGCCAAATATTGGGATTGAGCTTGAACACAACGATGGCCGACACCGCGACCGGAAAAAGCACATTGGCCGGAAACGCGGCGAGGAATTGCGCGACCGGTTGAACAAATTGGGTGAGGCGCGGCCTCGTTCCCACAAAAACCCCGATCGGTACCCAGATCACGCTGGCTATTGCAATGAGAACAACTACGCGGCTCAGTGTGGCTAAACCCGCTACAAACGCGACGAGTGCGTCAGACGGCGAAATACTGATCAAGATGAAACTGACGATGCGCCAAAGAGCGAGACCAGCAAGGACGACAACGAGACCGATCCACAGACGGTCGCCCCAGCTACGGCCTTGGCCGGTTAAATCGGATGCTGTCACCGATGACAATTGAAGAAAGCGCCACTGAAATGTACGCCGCCACAACCTGGACAGCCAATCGGTCAAACGCGCAACGATACGGGAGCGCCGCAACACGTCGAGCACCCACGACTGCGGCGGCAGCGCGCCCATCTGTTGTTCGAAGCGAAAACGGTCTGCCCAGGCCACCAGCGGCCTGAACAGCAGCTGATCATAGAGCAGAATAACAACCAGCATCGCCCCGATGGCCCAGCCGACGGCGGTCAGATCTTTTTGCTCGATCGCCAGCGCGATATAGGAGCCGATGCCGGGCAGTGTGACGGTTGTGTTGCCGACACTGATCGCTTCGGAGGCAACCACGAAAAACCAGCTGCCTGACATCGACACCATCATGTTCCAGATCAGCTGTGGCATCGCGAATGGCGCTTCCACACGCCAGAAATACATCCAGGGCGAAAGCCGGAACGTGCGCGACGCTTCGGCCAGTTCGACCGGTACCGTGCGCAGCGACTGATAAAAGCTGAAAGCCATATTCCAGGCCTGGCTGGTGAAAATCGCGAAAATGGCCGCGAATTCCGCGCCCAGTACACGACCCGGTGCCAGTGACATGAAGAACACGACCGTCACCGAAATAAAGCCAAGGATCGGCACCGATTGCAGGATATCCAGCAACGGCACCAGCAAGACCTCGGCGCGCCGGCTCTTGGCTGCGAACGTCGCATAGGTGAACGTGAAAACGAGCGACAGCACCAGCGCCAGCAGCATGCGCAAGGTGGTGCGCGCTGCATATTCGGGCAGGTTTTCCGGCGCGAGCGACAGTGGCGCAAGCTGCAATTCCGCGAGTGGTTGCAGCAAATGGCGGCTTGCTTCAGCGACAAAAACCAGCAGACCAAGGGTGAGCAGGACCGCGACCGCGTCCCAGCGCGTGAGCCCGCGCTCGCCCTGCTCGACGGAAATCGGGATAGTCCCGCGCATCGTTGGCGTTCCGGATTGATGGCGCTGTGGTCGGTTGGGGCCCGGCGCGCGCTGACGGAGCGGTCCTCGTTAGAAGAGCCGATCCGCCCGATTAGTGCCGCCCGCCGTTAGACGGCTTAGAATGGTCATGTGCCGACCGCAAGAGCAGAAGTCGTTTGCGCAAATGCAGTCACTGGTCTCGGCGAAGCGAGCCCACCATCCGAATTCGATTTGGCTTAGGTCCGCTCTCCGAAGATGGCGCTGCCGACGCGCACATGCGTGGCGCCGAGCGCAATCGCGGTCGCAAAATCTGCGCTCATACCCATCGACAGGAGCCTCAGCCCATTGCGCCGGGCGATCTTGGCTGTGAGTGCAAAATGCGGCCCCGGCGCCTCATCGAGCGGCGGTATGCACATCAGGCCCGAAATAGCTAACCCATATTTGTCCCGGCACGCCGCAAGAAACGCATCGGCATCCTGCGGCAGCACGCCGGCTTTTTGCGGTTCGGCCCCGGTATTGATCTCGACGAACAGGACCGGTTGGCGACCCTGCTTGCCGATTTCTTTTGCCAGGGACTCACACAGGCTGGCGCGATCGACGGAATGAATGGTGTCGAAAAGCGCGACTGCCTCTTTGGCCTTGTTCGACTGAAGGGGGCCGATCAGGTGCAGCTCGATACCGGTGTGCCTCGCTAGCAACGGTGGCCATTTGGCCTTCGCCTCTTGCACGCGGTTTTCCCCAAACACGCGCTGACCAGCCGCAATCACCGGTTCAATAGCTTCCGGGCCAAAGGTCTTCGATACGGCCACTAATGTCACATCGGCCGGATCGCGATTGGCGTCGCGGCTAGCGCGGACAATTTCCGCTCGAACGTGTTCGAGACCATTTGAGTTAGCGGGAGCGGCCATGCGCTGCCTATAACGCAACCTTTAGGTCACATCAAATGAATGGCCGTCGCCGATGCGGTACGACGTCACTTCCGGCAATGCCGGCGAGCGCGGCACGATCAACCATTTCGAAAATGCGGTCTTTCCAGCGGATCGCCTTGCTGACGAACAAGCGCTTGAGCGTCTTGTTGGTGTGCACCAGCGACATGCCCAGCGCGTCGGCAAGATGCTGCTGCGTGAAGGGGAACTGGATTATGCCGTTTTTCACCAGGCCTATCTCATCGGCGCGGACGAAAAGGTGCAGCAGCAGATATGCCGTCCGCTCGAGCGCGGTGCGGCGCCCGAGACTGACCAGATGTTCATCGACGAGCTGCTCTTCGCGCGCGGCGAGCCAGGTAATGTCGAAAGCCAAAGATGGGAAGCGGCTATAGAGATCCCATAATTTGGCGCGAGGAAACACGCACAGCACTAGTGGGGTGAGCGCCTCCACCGAATGTTCCATTTCGTGCATCAAGGTGCCTTGCAGGCCGACCATGTCGGCGGGCAGTGCGTAATTGAGAATCTGCCTGCGGCCGTCGTCGAGCATCTTGTATCGAAATGCCCAACCGCTCAGTACGGTGTAAAGATGTTCACTGCGCATGCCTTCCCGCAAAAAACTTGCGCCCGCGTCGACGCGCAACTCGTCGACCTTGAACTCTTTCACGAAGCTCAATTCTTCAGCGCTGAATTCGCGCAGGCAGGAGCGCTTGCGCAGCGGACACTGCTCGCAAGGCGTTATGTGATTATTTGAACGGTTATTTCCAACGATCATGCCAAGCCCCGCCAGGACCTCAATTACCCCCGCGGTATTGTGTGAAGACGGCATGCTTGTGAGCCGAAGCCGAAATAACTCGCGAATAAATCGCAAATAAAATCGCCTGGCCTATGTCTTTTTTAAATGCCGCTCACATCAATTCATAAGACAAGAAAAAGTTCCATGGGTCCAAGAGGGCAAAGCACGGTGCCTAGTCAATCAACCTTAGTCGGAAAGTGCTGTCTCGTGCTTGACGATGAATTCCTGATCGCACTCGACATCCAACAGATGCTCGAACGCGCGGGAGCGGCACAGGTCGTTTGCGTAGCTAGCGCGGCTGAAGCACTCGATTTGCTGGGAAGTGAACCGAAATTCGACGTCGCAGTGCTGGACGTCAAACTGAGCGGCCCGGAAGGCACCAGCCTCGGCGTCGCGGAAGCGCTCGCTGGAAAAGGCACGCCGTTTGTTTTCCTTACCGGCATGCGTGTCGACGATGTGCACGCGAAACTATTCCCTGAGGCACCCGTGATCGAAAAGCCTTACGACGCAATCGCGTTGCTCGATGCGGTTCGCCGCGCGCTTGAGCCTCGGTAGCGCGCGGCGATCAAACCGCGATTGCCGTCAGGCGGCCGTCTGCCATTGCGTCATGGCTTCTTTCGCCGACTTTTTAAGGCGCACCTTATTGTCAATCTTGTCGACCCAATCGAGCGGAATAATGTGATGCTGCCCGCCCGACTTGGGATCGCTCTTGGTCAGCACGATCTTGTTTGAATCCTTCGTGCAATCCACCGTTCCAACGTGGGCGCCGTCGGAGCCGCAAACTTCCATGTGTTCCTTGATTTGTTGAGCCTGAACCATCCTGCACCTCCTGTTTTCACGAGGCTAACTTGCGTGGGCGGCGGCTGGTTCCTGCTGATTTTTCAAGCGAATTATGTTGCAGCGGTTGACCCTACGGCCTCTTTCGTGTCTGTTCCGCGCGCCATAAAAGACGCGCAAATGACCGCCGATTCGAGCAAAAACGAGCGCTACAATGCCCGCGAGGCCGAGGCCCGCTGGCAGAATATCTGGGCCGAGCGCAATATTTTCGCGACCCAAAACGACGATCCACGTCCGAAATACTACGTGCTCGAGATGTTCCCCTATCCATCGGGGCGCATCCACATGGGTCACGTGCGCAATTACACCATGGGCGACGTAGTCGCGCGCTTCAAGCGCGCCATGGGCAACGCCGTGCTGCATCCGATGGGGTGGGATGCCTTCGGGATGCCGGCCGAAAACGCTGCGATCGACCGCAAGGTGCATCCGAAGGCCTGGACCTACGACAACATCGCCGCAATGAAGAAGCAACTCCAGTCGATGGGGCTTTCGCTCGACTGGGCGCGCGAGATCGCGACCTGCGACCCGGCTTATTACAAACACCAGCAGAAGATGTTTCTCGATTTTCTCAAAGCGGGATTGGTCGAGCGCAAACAGTCGAAGGTGAACTGGGACCCGGTCGATCAAACTGTTCTCGCCAACGAGCAGGTGATCGACGGGCGCGGCTGGCGCTCGGGAGCCGTGGTCGAGCAACGTGAATTGACGCAGTGGTTCTTCAAGATCAGCGACTACTCGGAGGATTTGCTCGAGGCACTCGATACGCTCGATCGCTGGCCGGACAAAGTTCGGCTGATGCAGAAGAACTGGATCGGCCGATCGGAAGGCCTCGTTATCCGCTTCATGCTGGATGCGGGAACGACCCCGAACAAGGAAAGCGAGCTTGAGATTTTCACGACGCGGCCCGACACGCTGTTTGGCGCCAAGTTCATGGCGCTGTCGCCCGACCATCCACTTGCACAAGCCGCAGCGGCGAAAAATCCGAAACTCGCTGCATTCATCGCCGAGTGCAAGAAGATGGGCACTGCTCAAGCGGAAATCGATACCGCGGAAAAATTGGGCTTCGACACCGGCATCAAGGCGACGCATCCGTTCGATCCGAGCTGGAAGCTCCCCGTTTACGTCGCCAATTTTATTCTGATGGACTATGGCACCGGCGCTATCTTCGGCTGCCCCGCGCACGACCAGCGCGACCTTGATTTCGTGAACAAATACGGCCTCGGCAACACGCCGGTGGTCTGCCCGCCGGGCCAGGATGCCAAGACCTTCGTCATAACCAACGTTGCCTATGATGGCGACGGCCGCATGATCAATTCGCGCTTCCTCGACGGCATGAGCATCGAAGAGGCGAAAGAAGAAGTAGCCAAACGCCTCGAAAAAGAAACCCGCGGCAATCGGCCGGTAGCACAACGTCAGGTGAATTATCGTCTGCGCGACTGGGGCATCTCGCGTCAGCGCTATTGGGGCTGCCCGATTCCGATCATTCATTGCGCCAAATGCGGCGTGGTTCCGGTCCCGGAGAAAGATCTTCCGGTAACGCTTCCCGATGACGTCACCTTCGACAGACCCGGGAATCCGCTTGACCGCCATCCGACCTGGAAGAACGTTGCGTGCCCCAAGTGTTCAGGTCCAGCGCGGCGTGAGACCGACACGATGGACACGTTTGTCGATTCGTCCTGGTACTTTGCGCGCTTCACCGATCCGTGGATCAAGACGGCACCCACCGAACCCAAGGTAGCCGATGAGTGGCTGCCGGTGGACCAGTACATTGGCGGTATCGAACACGCGATTTTGCATCTGCTGTATTCTCGATTTTTTACGCGCGCGATGCACAAGACCGGGCACGTCGGCATGGACGAGCCGTTTGCCGGCTTGTTTACGCAGGGCATGGTCGTGCATGAGACCTATCGCACCAAGGGCGGCGATTGGATTGAGCCGGCTAATATCAAGATCGATGGCATAGGCGATTCACGGCGCGCGACACTTGCTTCGACCGGCGAGCCGATTGAGATCGGCTCAATTGAGAAAATGTCCAAGTCGAAGAAGAACACCATCGACCCCGACGACATCATAGAAGCCTACGGCGCGGACACCGCGCGCTGGTTTATGCTGTCGGATTCCCCACCCGAACGCGACGTCATCTGGACCGAAGAAGGTGTACAGGGTGCATGGCGCTTTGTGCAGCGGCTGTGGCGGTTGGTAGGCGAAATCGCCGGCGTGAAAGCGCCTGCATCGCGGCCGGCGAGTTTCGGCGAGCCGGCGCTCAAAGTGCGCAAGGCAGCCCATCGTGCACTCGCACATGTGTCCGACGACGTCGATAAGCTCCGATTCAATCGCTGCGTCGCTCATATCTACGAATTTTCCAATGCACTCGGCGACGCCATTGGCGATATCGAAAGTGCGCCTGCCGATGACCTTGCCTGGGCCCTGCGCGAAGCGGGCGATATCCTCGTGCGGCTGTTTCACCCGATGATGCCGCATTTGGCAGAGGAGTGCTGGGCGGCGCTCGGGCACAAAACGCTGGTCGCAATAGAGGCCTGGCCGAAAGTCGAAACCGACCTGCTGGTGGAAAATACAGTCACCCTGCCCGTTCAAATCAACGGGAAAAAGCGCGCTGAGGTCACAATCGAACGCGCCGCCACAATTGCAGAGATAGAGGCTGCCGTTTTGGCTCTCGATGAGGTAAAAAAGGCTTTGGATGGCAAAAGCCCGAAAAAGGTCATCGTCGTCCCGCAAAGGATCGTCAATGTCGTGGTCTGAAATTCCGCGCTTTGCCAGGTTTTTTGCAGCCTTGGCGCTGGCCGGCCTCACCGCAGGCTGTTTTCAACCGCTCTATGCCGAGCGGCCAACACCCGTCGGTGGTGTCGGACTTACCGGCCAGCTCAGTGCAGTCGAAGTTGCGCCGATCGATACTCCGAGAGGCAGCAGAATCGACCGCGTCAGCGTCGGCGTACGTAACGAGCTGATATATGATCTGACCGGTGGCAGCGGCGGCATCTCACCGACACATCGTCTGGACGTCAAACTTACGGCTACGCAGCTTCAAGTGATCGTCGACATCAATACGGCTCGGCCGGACATCAACAATTACGGCATCGATGCGACCTACACGTTGACGGAGCTCGCGACGGGAAAGAAGGTCGTGGTCGGACAGACGTTCTCTCGCGTATCTTATAACATTCCCGGCCAGCAGCAGCGCTTCGCCGGCGATCGTGGTCTGCGTGACGCAGAAAACCGCGCGGCAAAGGTGATCGCCGACAATATCCACTCCCGCCTGACGTCATATTTTGTAGCGGGGACTTAGGCCACGTTCGGCTTCATGGTGAGGATCCAGAACAATTCCCATGACCGCCGTTAAAGCTGCTGACGTCGATCGCTTCATTGCCAAACCAAATCCTGCACAGCCAATCATGCTGGTGTTTGGACCCGACGCGGGGCTCGTACGCGAGCGGGTCGACGCGCTGGTGCGCGCGTCTGTCGACGACCCCAACGACCCCTTCACGCTGGCGCGTATCGAAGGCGATGAATTGGCGGGAAATCCTGCAAGGCTTGTCGAGGAAGCCCACACTGTTCCGTTATTTGGCGGGCGTCGCGCCGTGCTGGTAAGAGCGGGCGCTCGTAACATCGCGTCCGCGGTCGAAACCGTTATCGCGTCACCATCGAATGAATGCCGTGTCATTATCGAGGCAGGTGATCTCCGCAAAAACGCGCCGCTGCGAGCGGTTTGCGAAAAGGCGAAGGTTGCGGCCGCATTGCCCTGCTACGCCGACAACGAGCGCGCTCTCGCCCAACTTATTGACGAAGAATTGCGCGCGGAAAACCTGAGCATCGCACCGGATGCACGTGGAGCGCTGTTAGGCTTGCTCGGAGGCGACCGACTCGCATCGCGCAGTGAGATCAGAAAACTTGTTCTCTATGCGAAGGGACAGAAAACCGTAGGATTCGATGACGTAATGGCGGTCGTGTCAGATGCTTCAGAAATGGCGCTCGACAGCGTGATCGATGCTGCCTTTGCCGGGCGAACCAGCGAAGCCGACAGCGAATTCAGCAAGGCGCGTGCCAGCGGTTCGTCTCCGGCGGCGATCATCTCGTCGGCCATTCGTCAGGTCGCCAATCTGCACAAGATGAAGCTGGCGATCGAAGGCGGAGATTCGATTGAGTTCGCCATGAAACGTGCCGCGCCTCCCGTGCATTTCAGCCGCGAAGGCCTGGTCGGCGAAGCGCTCCGGGCGTGGTCGCCCCGGCGCCTGCTGCATGCCATGGAGCAATTGGCCGAGGCTTCGCTCGAAATGCGCCGCAATGCCCCAATTGCCGAAGCGATAGCGCAGCGTACCCTTCTGGCGCTAGCGGTGAATGCGCGAAAGAAGGCCTAAAACGGCTACCTGACGCTGACTGCTTAAATCGAATTACCTGGACGATGCCAATCCAAACCAAGGCCTTTAGAACTGATCAATGCTTTTCCGTTAAGCATGTTGAAATGAACGCGAGCCGCGATATGGCGGGCGGTGCCGGAAAAATGCAGGCCGCCGATGCCCGCCGCGATTTACAGCGATCACAGGAATCGCGCACCAGCTTTTGGCGGGCGGCGATCGCATCATCGTTCTTTGTATTTGTGGTTGGGGCCAGTTTGTTTCTGGGCGCGGTGATGGTGATCGGGACACTCCGCGATCAGGAGAGCGAACTGCGCACCGACGGGCGCACCACTCGAATCGCCCGTGCCCTGCGCGACGGGACACTTTGTCATTACGTCGTCATCGACAACAAGACCGCGCAGGCCGTGGAAGACCGCATCGGCCGTTGCGATGAGGGTAAACCAAAGCCAAAGCCGGTAACCGTCCCGACATTTCGCTGGGGTGGTGGATAAGCCCAGTCCACGCCCGGCGCTATAAATTCAGCTGATAGCTGTGCGGCACCCAACGATAGCCGCTTTGCCCTTTTTCTATCCAGCCGATGCCAGGGAATGGCATGTGAAAGCTCGCAAAAAAGAGCTTGTCGGTCGCAAGCATGTCGATGGTACGTTTGCGGGTGGCTACCGCTCGATCCTTGTCGTCGTCCATTTCGAAGTGCCACTCGGGCCGCTGCACGGCCATCACATATTGGGTGAAGGTGTCGGCGGTAATCATGAAACGCTTGCCGTCGCTTTCGACATGAAATGCCATCAGGCCAGGTGAATGCCCGGCGGCGTCCACTGCCGTGATACCTGGCACAACTTCGTCGCCTGGTTTTATGAATGTCGAACGATCGGCCAAGGGCACGCAGATCTTAACGAAGAGCTCGCGGTTGAACTTGCGCGCCTCGCGTACATTCTCGCCGCGTTTCCAAAAATCGAACTCAGCCGCGCCAAATACATAGCGCGCATTGGAAAAAACTGGCTTGCCGCCTTCTGTCAGTCCACCAATGTGATCCGGATGGCCATGGGTCGTGACAACGATATCGATGTCCTCCGGCCGATATCCCGCCTGCGCCAGCCTCGCGGCCGTATTTCCCGGCGGCAGCCGTTTGCTGAGCTGCTCATATTCGCGTGGTAATGCGCCATTGCCGGTGTCGAACAGCACAAGTTGTTTGCCCGTGTTCACCAGGGTCGGGATATTCGGGTGCTCAAAGCGTTGGGTGTCGATATTATTGGCGCGCGCAAGCGCATGCACTTCTTCAACCGAGGCATTAGCGCCATAATGTGGATGCAAACCGTCGCGGATTGCCTTGGCATCCAGTACTGTGACTATTTCGAAGCCACCAAGCTTGAAGCGATAGATCGTCGGCTGCAATTCGCCTTGTAGTGATGCGACCACTTCTGGTTCTCCCCTATCGTTGGCGCTGACGGGGATGCTTAGCAGTTAAAACCGGATTCAATCCAGCGGAGAAAAAGGATTTCATCGGACGCATCGGGCAGGACCCACCTTCCCGGCTGCGCTCCTTCACTATATGCTTGCGCCATCTAGAATTATAAACCTTGGGGATCATCTATGGCTCGCAGAACGAGAAAAAGATCGGCTGGCAAGCGAAAGAAAAAATCGCGGCCGGTTGCAAGAAAGAAGTCCCCGATCTCTAAGCGAAAGCGAAAACAGAGGAAGCGGCGCCCGAAGACCCTTGGTGCAAAAGTTTCGAGCGCCTATCGCACGGTCGTCGATACAATCAAGGGCACTGACCAACTGCGTAACAAGATGGAGCTGCCGTCAACTTCGGAGACTGAATAGTCTGCGCACTTGTCGCTAGATTCGGCCCAGTAGCACCAGACTCTCAAGTACGACCAGAAGCCGGCTAAGCCCACCTGAGGGATAGTGGTTTCGCCGCTATGCCGGCCGTCCGATCGCCCCAATACAGGCGAAAATCGGCATTTGATCTAGCGCAACGCCAATCGTTGCGGGCCGTGCAAAAAAGCTGGGATTGATATTCTCGATGGAGGGTACGATGCCCGACGGCGACCTACACCAGCCGAGCTATCCCACGGTCGATTTCGTGATGAATGCCATTGCCGGCTGGGTTAACAAGTATCGACAAAAAATTGGAGTGCAGGACGAATTTGGATTCTGCAGTCCTGACCAAGTCATGCAGATCGCCAAGGACCTTGGCGTACCAGTCGGCGAATTGAGAGCGCTGGCGGCCAAGGGGCCGGGCGCAGCTGATCTGATGGAAAAGCTGCTGATCAGTCTCTGCGTCGATCCGGCGGCCCTGGCCAAGGCGAATCCCGCGGTCATGCGCGATTTGCAGCGGCTGTGCGTCGCCTGCAGTCAGAAGGAACGCTGCCAGCACGAGCTAAACGCGGGCACCGCGGCCGAGCACTTCCACGAATTTTGCCCCAACGCCTTCACGCTGGATGCGCTTTTCGCCCAGAAGGCGCCGTCGTCAACGCACTGAGACTCGGACAATCGCGAGTTGGAATCCGCCTATCAGCCGTTTGAACGGCTGTCGAGAACCTGGCGGATTTTCCGTGCCATGACGCGCTCAATGAGGGGCTTCGGGATGAGCTCGGTCCCTGCATCCAGGCGCCCATGATGGACGATCGCATTTCTTGAGTAGCCGGTCATAAATATAATTTTTACCTCAGGGCGCCGCTTTTCGACTTCGTTCGCCAATTCCCGGCCATTCTTGCCGGGCAGAACAACATCCGTCAGCAACAAATCAAATTTCTTATCGGCGTCGAGCAGACGAAGGGCGGTCGCCGAATCTTTGGCTTCGATGACCTGGTAGTTCAGGTCTCTCAGGATTTCCGCCGCATATTGGCGTACGCCGTCATCGTCTTCCACGACCAGGATCGTTTCGCCGCGTCCGTGGTCGGAGCCTTCACTATTTTCCGCAGAAATGGCTGCTTCGTCGCCGTCTCGACGCGGCAGATAGAGCTTGATGGTGGTGCCTTCACCGGGCTCGCTGTAAATTTTCACGTGTCCTTCGGACTGTTTCATGAACCCGTAGACTTGGCTTAGGCCCAGGCCGGTGCCTTTGCCGGCCTCCTTCGTTGTGAAAAACGGCTCAAACGCGCGGTCAATCGTTTCAGTGGACATTCCCGCCCCGCTGTCGCTAACGCCAATGAGGACATATTGTCCGGGAATAACGCCGTCGTGCTGGCGGCAATATTCGTCATCGAGGTAGGCGTTGCTTGTTTCGATCGTTAGCTTGCCGCCTTCCGGCATTGCGTCGCGCGCATTCAGTGCAAGATTGAGCAAAGTCGATTCCAGTTCGGATGAATCGACCTCGACACTCCAAAGACCGGCTCCGCCGATTGTCTCGAGCTCGATATTTTCACCCAGCGTCCGCGTTAGAAGATCGGATATCGAAACAATGAGTCTGTTGACGTCCAGCACTCTCGGATTGAGCGGCTGGCGGCGCGAAAACGCGAGAAGGCGCTGAGTCAATTGCGCGGCGCGCTCCGCGCCCACGAGCGCGTTGTTGAGTGCCCGTTCTGCGCGCGCCTCGACAACGCCCCGTTTGGCAATTCCAAGATTGCCGATAATGATCGTGAGGAGATTGTTGAAGTCGTGCGCGACGCCGCCGGTCAATTGCCCGACAGCTTCCATTTTCTGTGATTGACGGAGCGCCTGCTCTGCTATCTCGCGGCGCTCGGCTTCCGCATAGAAAGCTTCCGTCCGCCGTTTGGTCAGCAAGACTAGGATAAATAGAAAAATTGTCGCCGGAACGCCGAAGAATAGGTGGCTCGCCATCAAGTGTAGCCAATCGGTCAGTATCGTCTTGCGTCGCCAATCCATCGGAGACATACAAATTGGCATACCCGAGTTTACGGTAGGCAATGCGCCGCTGAACGCCGTCGACCGAATTGTTGCTGGTAACAAGACCCCCTTCAGGATCATTGGTGACGTTCAGCATAAACCCGCTGTTGCGCCCAAAATGGGTGACGCCTCCCGGCGGCTCAGGATGACGCGCCAGAATTACACCGTCACTTCGCGCGAGCGAGAAACTCGCGGTACTCTCGCGGCCAAGTTTGTCATAGAAATCCGAAAAGACCTGCGGCACCACGGCGACCATAATGACACCGGTAAATTTCCCTTCGGGGGCAGCACGACGGCGGCTGACGGCGAAGAAAGGCACTTTTCGTACACGGGGCTGCAATACCTGACCGACAAATGTGCCGGCGTCCCGCTCCACCTGCGCCAGGAAGTAGTCACGGTCGGCCACGCCGGCGGCGCTTGGGATCGGAAAGACTGCCGAAGAAACAAGCGCGTGCCCGTCCTTATCGACGACCAAAATGCCGTCAACAGCATTGAGTGCCTTTTCAAGCTTGCTGAGTTGGAAATGAATCGTTTGCGCGGAGGACTTGATCTGATCGTCGCTGAGATCTCCAACGATGGCATCCACACCAGCGAATGTCAGGTCAACCGACTGAAAAATTTTGGAGGCCTGTTCGGAGAGGATATTCAAGGAAGACGCAAGCTGTTCGTCGGCGCGGGCAAAGGCATTCTGGTAATTGAGCCAGCTTGCATACGCAAAAAACGCCACAGGAAAGAAGACTGACGCCACCAGCATCGTCTTGAGGAGGCGTAAGGCGGCATCGCGGCGTGCGCGCATTCGAAATAACTCATCAAAATAGACACCCGAATGTATTTCGGGATGCCCCGGGCTGCAAAGACAAAAAGCCTAGTATCGCGCCATGGTTGTGGCAACACGGATCGCAATTTCACCCCTACCGGGCCGGTGCGGCGCTGAACGATTGTTCCGTCGGGGACATGGTGTGGTAGGCCAAAGCGGAAATCGCGTCACGGCTTTCCACGACGATGGAATTAACGGGGCCGCGCGTCGCGTTTAACGTTGCTCGGTCACCCTATTTGATTGCGTTACTGCGCGAATCAAACCTCCGCACGGAATAATGGCGCTAAAAACATTTTGTCTTTCGTGGTGGCTGTGCTGGTGCAAATCAAAACCGTGCCGCGGAATTCAACCCTGTGCGAAAGGCAGTGCGGGGTCGTCGCCGCGCTGCCGGTCACAGCGGTTATTCGCGTCGGCTGCCGCTGGTCGATTCATTGGCTTTGTCGCGGCTCTCTATATTAATGACTTCATTCGTCGCACGACTTGCAGCGGCAACTTCATAGGTCTTGGTGGACTTGGTGGTCCTGGCATCGTGACACCCCAGTGCTCGATAGTTCACGAGAGCGGGCGCAAGAAGCATCCCTAGGTTTCACACGACAATATAAATCAATTATGTGCCTGAGAGACCGCCAAAAGGCGGTCTTTCCTCTTTTTGGACGAGAGACAGCATCTGGGCGCAAACGTAGTTTTTTCGGGAAAGGCGTCCGGAGAACAACCCGGCATTTGCATCAAATTCTATGAATGTTTTCACGACGTATTTTACAAGCGTTTTATCGGCACGCGGTAGAGCATTACTTCTCGAATGTAATTCAAGTGCCGACGGTGTTGATGTCCCCGCCAGCGTCGTCTTCCAAGCGTAGTCGAAAATCCGCTAGCCCGTCCGCACATCGCGGCCGGGCAGCAGTGACATTTGTTCTTGCTCTTGCCTTTCTGGCCAGCATGGTCTGGGACGCGATCGAGAGCCGCTACGCAGCGTCGTTAGCGGCTGCAATTCCGGGAGATTTGGATTCCGGCATCGTCGTCTTGTCGCTGGCGGCGGTTGATGCTCAAACGGAAGCACCTCTCGAGATTGCGCCGGACGTTCAAGCCAGCAGTCTGAAAAATCGTGCTGAGACCTGTGACGAAGCTGTATTGACGGGGTTGTCGCGCCTCGTTTTGCCAATGGCAGACTACGAGCCGGCCTCATTTGCGATCGTTCCTCAGATCCGCAATGACATATTTGAGTCGATACGAAATCGCATCGGCCAGCACGAGCACTGGCGGCACGGATCTGATTTCGTTTGCGCGCAATAAAGTGCTGCCGAAATTTGCGCCCGCCTATCGCTCGGTATTGAGGCTCGCGGCCTTTATGGGATTGCCGCGCATACAAAGCGAAGCCGTGCTCAATAATGCGATGATCCTGGGGACGGTCTCGACCTACAATCCGTACCGTGACGGAATTGAAGAAGGCGGCACCCAAACCGCATCTGGCGAGCTTTATGATCCTGCTGCATGGACGGCCGCTGTCCAAACCGATTTGCGTGAACAATTTGGCGGGGTGCGCTACGGCAAGCTCTACCAGCCCACGTTTGCGCTCGTTGAAAGCGGCGCAAAACAAGTCATCGTCAGGATCAATGATGTCGGTCGGCTTAAGCCTGGTCGGGTGCTCGATTTGAATGAGCGCAGCATGCGCTACTTCGATCCGTTTCTGTCCCGCGGCCTGATCGAAGACGTCCGGATTACGCTTTTACCCGGTGAAGACTGGACGCCAGGGCCGGTCGGGGGTGTGCAACTGATCAGCCTCGCGAGCACGTCGGAATAGCACGACGTTAGCCGCCGAGCTTTTTTAACACCGCATCGAGCTGATCGAGATCTCGATATTTGATCCGCAGCGTGCCGCCCTCGCCGCGATGATCGACACTCACTTCGAGTCCGAGCACGTCGGACACGCGTTTTTCGAGCGCGCGCGTGTCCGCATCTTTCGCACCACTGGTGTGGCCCTTTGCCTCGCGCTTTACATCGCGCGCCTGGGCAGCACCGTCTTTGCGCATCTCCACTTCGACCTGGCGCACGCTCAGGCCCTTGTCGATAATCTCATGCGCGATCTGTTCGGCGTTTGGTTGACCAAGCAATAGACGGGCGTGGCCGGCGGAAATTTTACCGGAGCGCACCAGTTGCTTGACCGGTTCGGATAGTTTCAGCAATCGAATGGTATTTGCGACATGCGGCCGGCTCTTACCGACGATCTTGGCAACGTCGTCCTGCGTGCGGTTGAAATCGTCCATCAAGGCCAGATAGCCACTCGCTTCCTCGATCGGGTTGAGATCGGCCCGCTGCACATTTTCGATAATGGCGAATTCGAGCGCCTGCGCGTCGTTGGCTTCAATGACCGCGATTGGCACGTCATGCAATCCGGCGCGTTGGGCAGCGCGCCATCGCCGCTCGCCGGCAATGATCTCAAACGCATCACCTTGCAGTGCGCGCACCACAATGGGCTGAATAATGCCGCGCTCGCGGATCGAGTCGGAAAGTTCACCGAGCTCGGTATCGGTAAACAGGCGGCGTGGGTTGCGCGGATTGGGCCGCAGACTTTCAACCGGCGCGCGGCGTGGCTTGCGGCCGCTGTCGGCAACAGACGTTTCGTCGCCAACGTCGCCGATCAGTGCAGCCAGGCCGCGTCCCAATCGCGAGTGATCCGCCATTGCTGCTCCTGAACTCCGTGCCACGCTATGCCTTTCCGTCGTCTCTGCCTATCATCGTCAATATGGGGCGCCCTTGCGGCAATGAGCCGACACGCCGCTATCCAGCTTTCAATGCTTTCTCGCGCTGGATGATTTCGGTAGCGAGTCTCAGATAGGCTTCGCTGCCCACGCATTTGAGATCATAGACCAACACCGGCTTGCCGTAGGACGGCGCTTCCGAGATACGAACGTTGCGCGGAATTATCGTCTCATAGACTTTGCTGCCCATGTGTTGACGTACATCGGCAACGACCTGGTTGGAGAGATTGTTGCGCGAGTCGTACATCGTCAGCACGATGCCGTGGATCGACAATGTCGGATTGAGCGTGGTCTTGACCTGCTCGACGGTTTTCATCAACTGCGACAGACCTTCGAGCGCGAAGAACTCGCATTGCAGCGGAACGAGAATCGAATCTGCGGCGGCCATCGCGTTGACAGTGAGCAGATTGAGTGACGGCGGGCAGTCGACCAGCACATAAGTAAAATCGTAATTGCGTGGCCCGCTGTTGAGCGCGCGCAATGCATTGCGCAAGCGGAAGGCGCGATCGCGTTGTTGGCCGATCTCGAGCTCGAGGCCGGACAAATCCATGGTTGACGGTGCGATGAATAGTTGCGGCACTGCGGTTTGCAGGACGGCGTCGCGCATCGGCGCTGCGCCGGTCAGCACATCATAGGTCGACGTGCGGCGCGATTTACGTTCGATGCCAAGGCCGGTCGAAGCATTGCCCTGCGGATCGAGATCGACAATCAGCACGTGCTCGCCGATCGCGGCCAAGGCGGTACCAAGATTGATCGCTGTCGTGGTCTTGCCGACCCCGCCCTTTTGATTTGCGATCCCCAGCACCCTTGGGCGGACGGCATCCGGCCTGGCAGCCACCTTGCCGAACGCAACGACCTGGGGGTCGCCGGACGTCTCTGGGGTTGGGGTATCGGTCATGATCGGCATTCCGTCGGTTTGGTCGGTTGACCCGGCTGGGCCGCTGTATCGTCCCCAGCCCTAGGCGTCCCGAAGGGGCAAAAGGCTGCGAATCACCACGATGGAGCCTTCGGGGTTGGTCTTGCTGGGTACCCTTGTCGCTTCAAGTCTCCAATATTTAGCGGCATCGGTCAATTCGACATCTACATCTTGTCCCTTGGGAAACAAGGCGATCGCGCCTCGACTCATCAGAGGAAACGCCTGATCGCACAAGGTTTTCAATGGGGCCAAGGCGCGCGCAGTTACGACATGCACGGGTTCTGCACAGCTTTCCCCAAATTTCTCGGCCCGTTCGAGATGCACGATGGCGGGCACACCCGTCGCCCTCACCGCCTCCCGCAAGAAAGCTGCCTTTTTCCCATTACTTTCAATGAGATGGACCTTCGCGCCGGGTTTGTCAGCGAGCGCACAGGCAATGACCGCCCCTGGAAATCCCCCACCTGTGCCAAAGTCCACCCAGGTTCGAGCGTCCGGCGCCAAAGGCAGCAGCTGGAGCGAATCGGCAATGTGCCGCGTCCACAATTCGCGAAGGGTCGATGGCGCGATGAGGTTGAGTTTGCTCTGCCAGAGCAACAGCACGTCCACGAACCGGTCGAGCCTGTTTTCTGTTTCACGTGAAACAGGAATAAGCGCGAGGGCGCGAGCCTTGTCCGACTTCAGATCGAGAGCGCCCTGCCCGCTTTTGCTCACGCTGATTTCGCGGAATTTTTCTTGCCGCGCCGAACGTGAGCAACCAGCAGCGTCAACGCTGCCGGCGTGACACCGTCGATGCGGCTTGCATGTCCGATTGTGCGCGGACGATGCGTTTGTAATTTTTGTTTCAGCTCGTTCGACAAACCCGGCAGCGCCGCGAAATCGAAATTGTCCGGCAGCTCGAAACTTTCATCGCGCCGATAGGCCGCGATATCGGCAGCCTGGCGCGAAAGGTAGACATCATACTTTGCATCGATTTCGATTTGCTCCGCGATGTTCGGTGCGAATTCGCCAAAGCGCGGCCAGATCTTTGCAAGATCGGAAATCGACACGTAAGGATACGACAACAACTCGAAAGCGGTGCGACGCTGTCCATCTTTGTTGAGAGACAATCCGTGCCGCTCCGCCTCTTTCGGCGTGAGTGAAACGGATTTGGCGAAATCACGCGCATCTTTCAACGCGGAAAGTTTTTCGAGATGCAATCGTGCGCGCTCGGCGCCGATACATCCAATGGCAATTCCTTTTTCGGTCAAGCGTTGATCGGCATTGTCCGCGCGCAATTGCAAACGATATTCCGCACGTGACGTAAACATGCGATACGGTTCGCTGACGCCGCGCGTGACGAGGTCGTCGATCATCACGCCGATGTAAGCTTGTGCGCGATCGAGGATGATTTCATCCCCCTCGCCCGCAAAAGATGCCGCGTTGAGACCTGCAAGAAGTCCCTGTGCCGCAGCCTCTTCGTAGCCCGTGGTGCCGTTGATTTGTCCCGCCAAAAATAATCCGCGCAGACGTTTTGTTTGCAGGCCCGCGGTGAGCTCGCGCGGATCGACGTAATCATATTCAATCGCATAACCTGGACGAACAAATTGCGCGTTCTCCAATCCGGGAATTGTTGCGACCAGTTCGTGCTGGACGTCTTCCGGAAGCGATGTCGAAATCCCGTTCGGGTAAACGGTGTGATCGTCGAGGCCTTCCGGTTCGAGAAAAATTTGATGGCCGTCGCGTTCGCCGAACTTCACGATCTTATCTTCGATCGATGGACAATATCGCGGGCCACGACTCGCGATCTGTCCGGAATACATCGGCGAGCGATGCACGTTGTCGCGAATGATCTTGTGGGTGGCTGCATTGGTGCGCGTGATGCCGCACTGGATCTGCGGATTTTTGATATGAGCTGTGAGAACTGAAAATGGCTCGGGCGGATCGTCGCCAGCCTGCATTTCGAGCGCAGACCAGTTGATTGTACGGCCATCGAGGCGCGGCGGCGTTCCGGTCTTCAAGCGTCCGAGTTCGAAGCCGGCTTTTTCCAGCGTGCGCGACAATCCGAGCGCCGGCGCTTCACCAACACGACCAGCGGGAATCTGTTTTTCACCAATGTGGATGAGGCCGCGCAGGAACGTACCGGTTGTCAGAACAACGGCGCGCGCAGATATTTCGCGGCCGTCTGCGAATTTAACGCCACAGACGCGGCCATTTTGCAGAACGAGGTCGTCTACTTCGACTTCGACGACTGCCAGATTTGGCGTTTCGCGAATCGCCGCCTGCATCGCCGCTGCATAGAGCTTGCGGTCGGCCTGGGCGCGGGGGCCACGCACCGCCGGGCCTTTTCTGCGGTTGAGGACCCGGAATTGGATGCCACCGAGATCGGCAACCCGGCCCATAAGGCCATCCAAGGCATCAATTTCCCGCACTAAATGGCCTTTTCCGAGGCCGCCAATGGCCGGGTTGCAGGACATCGCACCAATAGTCGCAAATTGGTGGGTGATGAGAGCCGTTTTTGCGCCCATTCGGGCAGCAGCAGCCGCGGCTTCACAGCCGGCATGGCCGCCGCCAATAACTACGACGTCGAATTGACCAGACATTGAACCCTCGGATTCCGCCTTGTAGCGGAGGCGCGGGGAGGGGTCAAAAACATTGGGTTTTCCGAAAATTGTTTCACGTGAAACACTACGTTTTCGATGTTTAGGGACTAGCCATACGCATTCCGGCGCTGAAACCCACTCCTGATCATGCAGGACGCCGTAGGATGCCAGGATGCTTGCCTCTAGTGACGAGACGCATCAAAGCTATTTGCCGATACAGAAGTCCCGGAAGATCACGTCCAGAACATCTTCCACGTCCAAACGGCCGGTAAGGCGCCCAAGTGCCCGAGTGGCAATTCGCAGCTCTTCTGCCAATAAATCTTCACGGCGGGCCAGATCGCCCACCAGCGCACGCCGCAGGGCCGCCAGCGTGTCTTCTAAGGCGCGGCGGTGCCGTTCACGGGTCACAAGCGCCGATTCAGCGCCCGCCAGGAAGCCTTCGGCGTGTCGAGCCAGTTGCGCCAGCAACCCGTCAAAGCCTTCACCAGTGATGGCTGAAATATCGAATACAAATTCATTCTTATTGAATTTAAGTTCACTTCTACCCGTTAACCTTTTATTAACCATGTTTCTCAATGGTTTATTAGTCTGCAAATCTAGTTCATTACTACTGGTATTTTGTTCAAATGATTCATTTCTTGAACTATCCCTTTGAAGAACATCGATTTTATTGCGGATAAGCCAGGTTGGCGGGGCAGAGGAGCCTACTTCAGCATCGCCGGGGCGTGCGAGATCGCTCGCATCCACCACCCACAAGACCAAATCCGCGCTGGCGGCACGCGCTCGTGCGCGTGTCACGCCCTCGCGTTCCACCGGGTCATCTGTTTCGCGGATTCCGGCCGTATCCAGCAATGTCACCGGCAGGCCACCGAGATCGAGATGCACTTCGATGACATCGCGGGTCGTGCCGGCGTAAGGCGAAACGATTGCCGCTTCGCGCATCGCAATCCGATTGAGCACCGTCGACTTACCCGCGTTCGGTGGCCCTGCGATCGCGACCACCAGCCCATCGCGCAATCTTTCACCGCGGCCACCATCCGCCAGCGCAGAGGCGATTTCGTCCGCGAGCGTCCGCGCGATGTGCAGTGCCGGCGTCACAAGATCCTGAGGCACGTCTGCCTCGTCGGAAAAATCGATGCGTGCTTCGACCAGCGCCAGCGCCTAAATCAGCTGCGAACGCCAGCTCTCGGCGCGATGACCGAGCGCGCCGGTCATCTGACGGAAGGCCTGTCGGCGTTGGCCTTCGGTCTCCGCCATCACGAGATCCGCGAGGCCTTCGACAGCGGTGAGATCCAGCTTGCCGTTTTCGAAAGCCCGGCGGGTGAATTCACCGGCCTCCGCCGGACGCAAACCTTCAATGCGCGCGAGCGCCGACAACACGCCGGCAATCACCGCACGCCCGCCGTGCAATTGAAGCTCGGCAACATCTTCGCCAGTCTCGCTATGCGGCGCCGGAAACCACAGCACCAGCGCCTGATCTATAACGTCTCCCTCGGGTCCACGAACCTGCGCCAGCGCGGCCTTTCGGGGATCAGGGACCTTGCCGGTGAGGGCCTTGAGCGCTGCACCCGCGCGCGCGCCACTCACGCGCACGACTGCAATGGCCGCCGGAGGCCGTCCGGAGGAAAGCGCAAAAATGGTCTCGCGCGTCGGACCAGTCATCGCGCGCACGGAAGCGCCGGGCAGGGCAGGGGTCAAGCCCCGAACGGTCAGGCCAATTGGCGTATTCGCCGAAATCGTCCTCACTTGATCAACCTGTTGCACAAGCTCGAAAGCCGACGATCCGCGCTCCTACCAGGAACTGCTCGGCAGGCTCGCGAGCGCGGAGAACAGTTCATTGCTTTGCGATGGCTGGCCTCGCACGATTGTGAGGCCGAGGCGGAATTCACCGAGGCAGAATCGCTCATCGGCGCTTATCAACTGTCGCCCGACAGCGGCTTGATACGTGGCCAGCTGGAGCGACTACATCGCAAGCCATAGTCCATTGGTCCAACGCACAAATCCGCGCTAGCTTGCCCGGATGTCGGGTTCCAATAGCGCGCACGAAAACCGCCTGGCGCAGGCGACTTCCCCCTATTTGCTCCAGCACAAACACAACCCGGTCGACTGGTGGACCTGGGGTCCTGATGCGCTGGCGGAAGCCAAGCGTACCAAAAAACCCATCCTGCTTTCGGTGGGCTATGCGGCCTGTCACTGGTGCCATGTGATGGCGCACGAGTCCTTTGAGGACGCGGCCACCGCGGAAGTGATGAACGAGCTCTTCGTGAACATCAAAGTCGATCGTGAAGAACGGCCCGATATCGACCAGATTTACATGAATGCGCTCCACATATTGGGAGAGCAGGGTGGCTGGCCGCTGACCATGTTTCTCACCCCGCAAGCGGAGCCGGTGTGGGGCGGCACGTATTTTCCGAAAGAATCGCGATTTGGCCGGCCGGCCTTTGTCGACGTTTTGCGCGAAGTTGCACGGCTGTTCCGCGAGGAGCCGGGCCAGATCGAGCAGAATCGCGCCGCGCTGCTGTCGCGGCTCGCCGAAAAGGCGCGGCCCGCCGGTAAGGTGACGATCGGGCTGAAGGAGCTCGACGCTGCCGCTATGCAGATTGGCAATATGTTCGACCCGATCAATGGTGGTCTGCGTGGTGCGCCCAAGTTTCCGCAGCCGGCCATTCTTGAAATGCTGTGGCGCGCAGGCCTACGCACGAACGACGCACGCTTCTTTGAAACCGTTGAACATTCGCTCGAAAGAATGTGCGAGGGCGGAATCTACGATCATCTTGGCGGCGGTTTCTCGCGCTATTCCGTCGACGAGCGCTGGCTGGTGCCGCACTTCGAAAAGATGCTCTACGACAACGCGCAGCTTCTGGAGCTGCTGGCCTTGGCGTATCAGCGCAGCGGCAACGCGCTGTTCGCAACGCGCGCCCGCGAAACGGTGGAATGGCTCAAGCGCGAAATGACCACAAAAGAAGGGGCTTTTTCCGCTTCGCTCGATGCCGACTCGGAAGGTGAAGAGGGCAAGTTCTACGTCTGGTCCAAGAACGAGATCATCGAACTGATCGGTCCCGAGGCCGGAGAATTCTTCGCACGCCACTATGATGTGACGGACGAGGGAAATTTCGAAGGCCACAATATTCTCAACCGTCTTAAAGACGGGCCACGCAGCGAGGCGGATGAGGCGCGGCTTGCAAGCCTGCGCGCCATTTTGCTCGACGCACGCGGCGGGCGCGTGCGGCCCGGCCTCGACGACAAGGTGCTGGCCGACTGGAACGGCTTGATGATTGCGGCGCTCGTCAATGCCGGAGTTATTCTGGATGAGCCGTCATGGATCGAGATGGCGCGCCGCGCTTTCGATTTCATCGCTCAGGCAATGACCAAAGATGATCGACTTGGCCACTCCTGGCGTGCCGAAAAGCTGCTGTTTCCTGGCCTTGCGTCTGATTTCGCCGCGATGATCCGCGCCGCATTGGCGCTCTTTGAGGCGACCGGCGAGCGCGTCTGCCTTGCGCACGCACTGTCCTGGCAAAATGCATTCGACGCGCACTACGCTGACCCCGATACTGGTGGCTATTACCTTTCCGCCGACGACGCTTCCGATCTGCTGCTGCGGCCGCATTCGACCAGCGATGATGCCACACCCAATCCCAACGCCGTCGCCGCGCAAAATTTGGTGCGGCTTGCAGTGCTGGCGGGCTCGGATACCTGGCGCGCAAAAGCCGACCGCCTGATCGAAGGCATCCTTTCAGCGGCCGAGCGCAATTTGTTTGGTCATGTCGCTCTGCTCAACGCGCTCGACCTGCGTCTGCGTGCAGCAGAAATCGTCGCGACTGGATCGAAAGCCGAAGACTTCGCCCGGATTGCATTGAGATTGCCTTATCTCGACCGGATCGTTCTGCGCGCAGCGACCGGCAGTGATCTGCCGCCCTCGCACCCGGCGCACGAAAAATTGAGAGTCGCATCCGGCAGTGTGGCCTTCGTTTGCGTCGAAGAACGATGCTCGTTGCCGCTAACAGAGCCCGGTCAGATCGCCGAAACAGTCGTAGCAATGCGCACATCTTGATCCATCCTCTGAAGGATGGATGAGCCGATCATCCGATCGAACGGCCAATTAACAATCATTCAAAATTGACGCCCGCACCGTCCGTTCAGGCGACGCGCGGCAAAGCCGTCGCCAACAAAAAAGGCCGGGCTTTCGCCCGGCCTTAATTTGTTGAGAAAGACAGCGCCGAGACGCAGTGCTTCGCGTTCGGCCGTCTCGATTACGTATTCATGCTCTCGAAGAACTCGGCGTTGTTCTTGGTATTGCGCAGCTTGTCGAGCAGGAAGTCGATGGCGTCCATGGTGCCCATCGGATTGAGGATGCGGCGCAGGACGTACATCTTCTTGAGAACGGCCGGCTCGGTGAGCAGCTCTTCCTTGCGCGTGCCGGAGCGCGTGATGTCGATCGCCGGGAAGGTGCGCTTGTCGGCCACCTTGCGGTCGAGGATCAACTCCGAGTTGCCGGTGCCTTTGAACTCTTCGAAAATCACTTCGTCCATGCGGCTGCCGGTATCGATCAACGCGGTCGCAATGATGGTGAGCGAGCCGCCTTCCTCGATGTTGCGCGCGGCGCCGAAGAAGCGCTTCGGACGCTGGAGAGCGTTGGCATCGACGCCGCCGGTCAGCACCTTGCCAGAAGAGGGGACGACGGTGTTGTAGGCGCGGCCGAGACGGGTAATCGAGTCGAGCAGGATCACCACATCGCGTTGATGCTCGACCAGGCGCTTGGCCTTTTCGATCACCATTTCCGCGACTTGCACGTGGCGTGACGCCGGCTCGTCGAAGGTCGAGGAAATCACCTCGCCTTTCACCGAGCGCTGCATGTCGGTGACTTCCTCCGGCCGCTCGTCGATGAGCAGCACGATGAGATAAGTTTCCGGATGGTTGGCGGTGATCGAATGCGCGATATTTTGCAGCAGCACGGTTTTACCGGTGCGTGGCGGTGACACGATCAATGCGCGCTGGCCTTTGCCGATGGGCGCGACGATATCGATAACGCGCGCTGAGAGATCCTTTTTGGTCGGATCCTCGAATTCCATCTTGAGCCGCTCGTCGGGATAAAGCGGGGTCAGGTTATCGAAGTTGACTTTGTGGCGCGCTTTCTCGGGATCTTCGAAGTTGATCGTATTGACCTTGAGCAGCGCGAAGTATCGCTCACCCTCTTTCGGGGAGCGGATGTGGCCTTCGACGGTATCGCCGGTGCGCAGACCAAAACGGCGGATCTGGCTTGGCGAGACGTAGATATCGTCGGGCCCGGACAGATAATTCGACTCGGGCGAGCGCAGAAAGCCGAAGCCGTCCGAGAGGACTTCGACGACGCCTTCGCCGATGATGTCGACTTCCTGAGTCGCGAGCTGTTTGAGGATTGCAAACATCAGCTCCTGCTTACGCATGGTGCTGGCGTTTTCGACCTGATGTTCTTCAGCGAATGCGACGAGTTCGGCAGGAGTCTTGGACTTGAGGTCTTGGAGTTTCATTTCCCGCATTGGGGGCTTACGTCCTTGGGAGCGTCACCGGCGAAGATTCAAAAAATGAAATGAGTTACGCCGTGTGACTTAGGAGAGAGAGATCGCAGGTCTGGGGTAACGAGGAGGTTTGGGAAAGGGCCCGGAACCCGATGCTGCGACCGGCCCAATCTCTGGGAGCCGGAACGCGACTGCATCCGCCTGCGTTCGGTGGGATAAATTCAAGATAAGTTGAGCCGGGGTTTCGCGCAAGAGGCGAGGCGGCGTGTGTGCGGTCCCTGGAGCGGATTAGAACGGCTTGACGGTCGCAAGCACCACAATCGCGATCAGCAAAACTGTCGGTATCTCATTGACAACACGATAGAATTTTTGGGTATGCCAGTTCCGGTCGAAACGGAATTCATTTACCCAATGTGCAAAAAGGCCATGGAGGACTGTCATGGCGATGACTGCGATAAATTTGACGTGAAACCAGCCGGCGCCGAGCCATTGGCCTTCCAACACCAACACGATGCCGATGACCCAGGTCACCATCATCGCCGGCACCATGATGAAGTTGAGCAGCCGCCGCTCCATCGTCTTGAAGGTTTCCGACACCTCGGAGCCCGGCTTTGCCACCGCGTGATAGACGAACAGCCGCGGCAGATAGAGCATCCCGGCCATCCAGGCGATAACAGCAACAATGTGCAGGGCTTTGAGCCAGAGATACATCGCCGTCATCCCCGCACGCGCTTGAGCATGCGTTCGACATGCGCGATCGGGGTTTCCGGCAGAATGCCGTGGCCAAGATTGAAGATCAGCGGGCCGCCGCCGAGTTGCGTCATGACATCGTCAACCTCGCGATCGAGCGCCGCACCGCCAGCGAGGAGCGCCAATGGATCGACATTGCCTTGGACGGGCACCCGAGATTGTAGCGCGTCGCGCGCGATCGATCGCTCGAAAGCCCAATCGATCCCGATGGCGCTGACGCCGGTCATTTCCACGTAAGGCAATGCCATTGCATGCGCGCCGCGCGGGAAGCCAATAATTTTGGCATTGCCGACCTGACGTCGCACGCCCTCAACAATTTTCTGCGTTGGTGCAATACACCACCGCTCGAACTGCTCCGGCCCCAACACACCTGCCCAAGTATCGAAAATCTGAACTACTTCAGCTCCGGCTTTCAACTGCCCGACCAGATAGTCGATCGAAGCTTGCACCAGCCGATCAATCAATCGTCCAAAGGTTTCGGGGTCCCGATAAGCCAATAGTCGTGCGGGCGCCTGATCCGGAGTTGCCTCGCCCGCAACCATGTAAGTTGCAACAGTCCATGGCGCTCCACAAAAGCCAATCAAGGTTGTTCGATCATCCATTGCCGCTTTGACCCGACGGACCGTGTCATAAACCGGCGCTACGACATTCTGATCGATTGTATCGCGCAGCCCGGCCAGATCCTCGGCATCACTGAGTGGCTCCAGCCTGGGTCCCTCACCACTAAGGAATTCAACCTTTCGCCCAAGCGCAAGCGGTATTACCAGAATATCGGAAAATAAAATCGCCGCGTCGAATCCGAAGCGCCGTACTGGTTGCAACGTAACCTCGGTCGCCAGTTCGGAATTAAAGCAAAGATCGAGAAAGCCTCCTGCTTTCTCTCGCAGCGCCCGGTACTCCGGCAGATAGCGTCCTGCCTGACGCATCAACCAGACTGGCGGCACCGATTCATGTCGGCCTGCGAGCACGCGAAGCAGCTTTTTCCCCATGGCACCTGCTAATCCGGCTTCTTCCATAAAGACTCTACTTAAGAATCTGTTGTGTCTATTAGAGCGTTGATTGGACTCATGCCTGCCACCCAACATCCTGTCCACTGGATAGAAAGCGTTGGTCCAGAATCAGGCTTAATCCATCGCCGGTCCGTCCACAGGATAGGGCGTTGTTTTGCAGCACTATCTTCGTCTTGTCCCCATTGGCTATTCACATTGAAGCACGATGAGCGTGCCCGCCCTTGGATATTATCCCGGAGGCAGTGGTGTGGATGGAAATTGAACACTTTGCCGAAGATGGCTTGCTTGTCGGGTCAAGCCATGGCCTCCTCCCGTGCTATCCACATTCTGTACGGCAGCTATACAGAGACTGATGCCTGACACCGGCTACTTCCATCTCCATCTGGTATCCGACGCGACCGGCGAAACTCTGATCACGGTGGCACGCGCGGCCGCAGCGCAATATGCCAATGTGTCGCCGGTCGAGCACCTCTATCCAATGGTGCGCTCGAAGAAGCAGCTTGACCACGCACTGGCGGAGATCGGCGAAGCCCCGGGCCTGGTACTCTACACCTTGCTTGAGGAAGACCTGATCCAGTTGCTGGAAAAGAAGTGCCGGGAGCTTGGCCTGCCCTGCATGTCGGTTTTGGGCCCGGTGTTGCGGCTATTCCAGTCGTACCTTGGCGCCGAAACCATTCATCGTGCCGGCGCACAACACGTTCTGAATGCGGAATATTTCCAGCGCATCGATGCCCTTAACTTTACGATGCTGCATGATGATGGACAGCACGTGGAGGGTCTCGAAGATGCGGATGTGGTCCTGGTCGGAGTTTCGCGGACCTCGAAAACTCCAACCTCGATTTATCTCGCCAATCGAGGCGTAAAAACGGGAAATGTGCCGCTGGTGCCTGGCGTGCCGGTTGCTGAGGCGGTGGAAAATCTTACCAGGCCACTCGTGGTCGGGCTCTACGCAAGCCCCGAACGCATCGTTCAGATTCGCGAGAACCGGTTGCTGGGTCTGAAAGCCCATCGCGATGACGATCAGTATATCGACAAGAGTGCGGTGGCCGAGGAAGTTTCGTTTTCACGCCGGCTCTGCGCCAAGCACAATTGGCCTACGATTGACGTGACGCGCCGCTCGATCGAGGAAACAGCCGCTGCGGTCATGCGGCTGTTGAGCGAACGGCGGCGCCATCCGGCGCTTTAGTCTTTGATGCCAAAATGCCGAAATTGGTTTTCGGGGACAATCTCGCGCGACGTGGTAAAGGAAGGCCATGGCGCTCTGGCTAAATCCCCAACCCCTTGTGCTCGCGTCGGGAAGTGAGGTTCGTGGCAAGATTCTTGCCGCGGCTGGCCTGCGTGTCGAGATAAGGCCAGCTCAGATCGACGAGCGCGCCGAGGAAGCCAAATCCGGCATTGCCGATGCGGCTGCGGTTGCGCGCCACCTCGCGCGTGCCAAGGCCGCTGCGGTTGCAGCTTTGCTCCCGGGGCGGCTAGTGCTTGGTGCAGACCAGACCCTGGCACGGGGCAACAAGCGCTTCAGCAAAGCGCTCGACCGAGCCGGGGCCGCCGAGCAGCTTCGTGCGTTGCGCGGCCGTACACATGAACTACATACCGCGCTTGCTGTGGTGCGTGACGGTACAACGCTCTTTGGCTGTGTCGAAACGGCAAAGCTGACCATGCGCGATTTTTCCGATGCGTTTCTCGAAAGCTACCTTGATATGGTAGGTGCAGCCGCGATGAACAGCGTCGGCGGCTATCAGCTCGAAGGAATAGGAATTCATCTCTTCGAACGGGTCGAGGGGGATTATTTCACAATTCTTGGGCTACCGATTTTGCCGTTGCTTGGCTTCTTACGGCAGAACAAGTTTGTTGACGGTTAGCGCATGATCCCGAAAAGTGGATCACCGGTTTTCGGTAAAAATCATGCGTAGGTAAGTCGACATGTTCGTCCTCGGTCTCACCGGCTCGCTCGGCATGGGTAAATCCGCTACGGCGAAAATGTTCGCTGAAGAAGGTGTCCCTGTGCATGATGCCGATGCCGTCGTGCATCGCCTTTACGAGGGGGAAGCCGTACCGCTCATCGAGGCGGCATTTCCCGGTACCACTGCGGGGGGCAAGGTTGATCGCGACAGGCTTGCCAGCCACGTACTCGGCGATGGCGCCGCGATCAAGCGGCTGGAATCGATTGTTCATCCACTGGTGGCCGCGGCGCGTGATCGCTTTCTTGCTGAGGCCGAAGGCAATCGCGCAGCAGTCGCGGTGCTTGATATTCCGCTGCTGTTTGAAACCGGCGGTGATGCTCGTTGCGACGCCGTCGTCGTGGTTTCGGCGCCGCCCGACGTGCAGCGTTCGCGGTCGTTCGAGCGGCCCGGAATGACCGATCAGAAATTTGCCGCGATCCTCGCCAAGCAGTTGCCGGACGTGGAAAAGCGCGCCCGCGCTGATTTCGTGGTGGATACATCCAAAGGCTTCGATGCGGCGCGGACACAGGTGCGTGATATTCTTGCCCGTGTTGCTACAATGCCGATACGGCGCCGGTGATTCTGCCGCGGGAAAACAATATGCGCGAAATCGTTCTCGATACCGAAACCACCGGCCTTGACCCCGGCCAGGGCCACAGGCTCGTTGAGGTCGGTTGCGTCGAGTTGCTCAATCGTATCCCGACAGGGGCAACCTTCCACGCCTATCTCAACCCCGATCGCGAAATGCCGGCGGAGGCATTCGCCATTCATGGCCTTTCGACGGAGTTCCTGAAAGGACACAAGCGGTTTATCGAGATCGTCGACGAATTCCTGGCCTTTATCGGCGATGCGCCGCTCGTCATTCACAATGCGGGATTCGATCACGCGTTTCTGTGCGCCGAGCTCAAGCGTACCGAACGCGTTTTGATCGCACGCGAGCGGTTGATCGATACCTTGTTACTAGCCCGCCGCAAGCATCCCGCAGGGCCAAACCGGCTCGACGATCTGTGCGCGCGCTACGGTATCGACAATTCCCGCCGCACCAAACATGGGGCGTTGCTGGACGCGGAAATCCTGGCCGAGGTTTATGTCGAACTCATTGGCGCACGTCAGGCGCAACTCGAACTCGCGGAGAGCGGCGAGCGGCGTGTGAATGGCGTTGAGGGCGTGACCGTCGTGCGCGCACGGCCTGAACAGTTGGCGCCGCGGCTGAGCGAAGCCGAACTTGTGGCGCATCGCGAATTTGTGGCGGGCCTCGGCGAGAATGTGCTGTGGCAGAATTACCGGCAGGGCGAAGTCTGACGGCCTAGCTTTGTGCCATCGGCGCCGGTGTCGGCTGCATCTGTGCCATCTTCTGCCGGTACAGACTGGCGAAATCAACCGGATCGAGCAGCAGGGGCGGGAACCCGCCATTGCGGACGGCGGTGGCGATAATCTCGCGCGCGAACGGGAAAAGCAGTCGCGGGCACTCGATCAGTACGAGCGGATTGAGACTTTCCTGCGGGACGTTGCGGATGCGAAAAACGCCCGCGAATTCCAGTTCAAAGCGGAAAAGCAGGGTGGCGCCGGTTTCGCCTTTGCCTTCGAGCTTGATCACCACTTCGATGTCGGTATCCGACAGTGGCGTGGCGCCCACATTGATCTGAATGCCGATCTGCGGTTGCTCCTGGCGGTTGGTCAGCGACTGCGGAGCATTCGGATTTTCGAACGAAAAATCCTTGATGTATTGAGCCACCACAGTGAGTTGCGGCTGATCTTGTGCCGGGCCGCCATTGGTCGTCGTCATGAACACTCCTTCGCACCACGCAACTGGTCGCGCGGCGGTTGGCTAACATAGGGTCTATGAGGGAACAAGGACGCTATCGTTCTAGGGGTCCGCGATCAGTGCCAAGGTAGCGCGGACATTTGTGGGTCCTCAGTTCCGGTCGTCGTTGCGGTGATCAGGCAATGTAGGGTCCGGCACCTGGTGCCACTGTTCAGGTGTCAGATCGACGACACCGTCGTTTGGGGCCGGTGGCACGCCGCCTGCCACCGCGCGCCATAGCGCGACCGACAGCAGAATTACCGCCAGGGCATCCGTGATAAATCCCGGAATTAACAGCAGAATCCCGGCAAATAGAACAAGGCCGCCATCGCGGTCAGCCTGCAAGGTGGTGAAGCGGCCTTCACCCAAAGCGACGCGCACACGAGCAATATGACTGCTGGTCGCGTGGCGCAGAATCCAGGCACCGGTCAACGAACCGGCGAGCACGAGGATCAGTGCCCACCCAAAGCCGATTGTCGCAGCCACCACAAAGAATGCCGCCAGTTCCATAAAAGGCAGCGCCAGTAACACTAACAGCAGCCATTTTGCCACATTCATCGGTGTTTCTCTGTTGGGGCGATGTTGGCCTCAGCGTCCTGATCGTCTAAGGTTCGCCAGAGCGAGTTGAATTTGCGCCGAAATGCTGGCGCGAGGCACGGCCTTCAGGATTGGTGCGGCCATCTGCGGAGAGAGATGAGGCCGGCCGCTCCGCCGTCCAGCCAGCGATAGGCTGGCGACGCTTATATCCGGCCGATGTGCCGCCACGGTAGCCGAAAGCATGAGAGACGTGTTCGACATCTATACCATCATATTCCTGGCGCTCGCCGTGTTCATCTTCCTGCGGCTGCGGAGCGTATTGGGCCAGCGCACGGGCCGGGAGCGACCGCCCTACGATCCCTTTTCCGCCCGCGAACCGGCGCGGCCTGCGCCGGAAAAAGTCGTCGCGCTGCCGAATCGTAGTGCTGAGGCGGTGACGCCGAAGCCGCCCGAACCGGTGGAAAATGTTGTTGAACGCTGGAAGGGCATTGCCGAACCGGGATCTGCCATCGCGACGGCTCTCGATTTAATTTCCGGCGCGGACGCCAATTTCAATGGTCAACATTTCCTGACCGGCGCGCGTGCGGCCTACGAGATGATTGTGAACGCCTACGCTGAAGGCGACCGCCGTACGTTGAAAAATTTGCTGGCGCGCGAAGTTTATGACGGCTTTGAGAGCGCCATTAGTGAGCGTGAGAAGCGCGGCGAGACGGTCGAGAGTCGCTTCGTGTCGATCGACAATGCCGACATCACTGCCGCAGAACTGCGCGGACGCAACGCGCAGGTGACCGTGCGCTTCCAGTCCAAGCTTGTCTCAGTGACGCGCGACAAGGACGGCAATGTCATCGATGGCAACGCCGAGAAGGTGACGGATATCACCGATGTCTGGACCTTTGCGCGTGATGTCACGGCGCGTGATCCGAACTGGAAATTGCTCGCGACCGAAGCGGGACAATGAGCGCATGCCGGCAACTCGTCTCCGCACTCTATTCAAATTTGTTTTTGGATTTTGCCTGACTGCGGCCGTAAGCGCGCCCGCGTTGGCGAGCGGTACACTCAATCTGCGGAACGCGCACGTTGAATCGCTCAGCTTCGCTGCGCTCGATGGCTGGAAAGATGACGACCACGCTGCAGCCTTTGACACGTTCCTGAAAAGTTGTAGCGCCATCCTCAACGCCTCGAAGGCAACACGGGCGTCACGACCGTTCTTCGGCGCGCTCTTCAAGGTATGTGAACGCGCGGCGGCGGCGGGTCAGCTCGACCGTAAGCACGCGCGAGCATTCTTCGAGGATAATTTCAAACCGGCGCGCATCATGCCGGCCGGTCAGACCGAGGGCTTTTTCACCGGCTACTACGAGACCGAGGTGGATGGCTCGCGCTTCCCCAGCGACGAATACAAGATACCAATCTATGCCGCGCCGGCGGACACGGTGCGCAAACATCAAAGCAAGGTGTTTTCCGATCTCGATCGGACCAGCATTGAGGACGGCGCGCTGGCCGGCAAGGATCTGGAAATCTGCTACGTCAAGAATCCGATCGATGCATTCTTCGCGCAGATTCAGGGCTCGACGCGCGTGAAGCTCGATACCGGCAAGGTGTTGCGCCTCAACTATGTCGCCAGCAACGGCCAACCCTATACACCGGTCGGGAAATTCCTGATCGACCGCGGCGTTGTGTCCAAAGAAGAGATGACGATGGACAAAATCCGCGAATTTATGGAGTCCAATCCGGACGAAGGCAGGGAATTGCGCCGTAAGAATCGCTCCTTTGTGTTTTTCCAGGAGACATCGCTGGGAGCGCAAGATGAATGCGTTGGCGCGCAAGGTGTGGCGCTCACGCCCGGCCGTTCCCTGGCTGTAGATAAACATATTCATGTTTACGGCACGCCGATCTGGGTGGATGCGACTTTGCCGATCGACAGCGAAAAGCCAGAGACCAAGTTTCAGCGCTTATTATTCGCGCAGGATACAGGATCGGCGATCGTCGGACCGGCGCGTGCTGATATCTATTTCGGCCACGGCGAGGAGATCAGTCACGTCGCCGGCCGTATCAAGCAATTCGGCAAATTTGTTATGTTGGTGCCGCAAAGCATCGCAGTGAGCGGTACTGCAGTTGCGGCTGCCACCGACGTTCCGCTGCCGACGCCGCGGCCCCGGATGACAGTCACGGCTGCCGCGCGGGCGGTGACCGAGACGACGGGAAGTGTGCCGGCGCCGCTGCCCCGGCCGCTGCCAAAGCCGCGGCCCTGATGCAATGAGTCCAAGCGACGGCAGGAGGCGCCGCGTTCTTTCACAGGAAGAGCGTGTCCTTTGGACGACCGTCACCAAATCAATCGCGCCAATGCGGGAATTGCCTGCAGACGATATGGATTTTGATGTGGCGGAACCGGCCATGCCGGCGCCGCCCGTCAAACGCACCGTAAAACCTCGGCCGACTGCGCCTTCGCCGGCGGAGAAAAAATCGCCGCCACCGCTTGCACCGCTCGGCCGCCGCATGAAGCAGCGGGTTGCACGAGGTAAAGACGAGATTGATGGCCGGCTCGATCTGCATGGTCTCACACAAAGCGAAGCGCACGCCGCGTTATTGCGCTTTTTGCGCACGGCCAGTTCGCGCGGCGCACGGCTTGTGCTGGTTATTACAGGTAAAGGCGCACGTGCGGCCGAAGGAGAGCGCGGCGTCCTGAAGCGGCAGGTGCCACACTGGTTGGGGCTACCGGAATTTCGCGCGCTGGTGATCGGGTTCGAGGACGCACATGCCGCGCACGGCGGCGAGGGCGCGCTATACGTGCGCGTGCGCCGCGCGCCCGGGTAACCCCGAGTCGAATATCGCGCGTCAATTAAAGGATGAAGCGGCTCAAATCCGCGTTCTTGGCGAGATCGCCGATGTGTTTTTCCACATAGGCGGCATCAATTTTCACGGTCTCACCGGAGCGGTCAGGCGCCGCGAACGAGACTTCGTCGAGCACGCGCTCCATCACGGTCTGAAGCCGCCGGGCGCCAATATTCTCGATTGAAGAATTCACCGCCACGGCAATATCAGCGATTGCGTCGATTGCGTCTTCACTGAACTCAAGCGTCACACCTTCAGTGCCCATGAGCGCGATATATTGCTTGATCAACGATGCTTCCGGTTCGGTGAGGATACGTCGGAAATCGTCGCGGGTGAGGGCCTTGAGCTCGACGCGGATTGGCAGGCGGCCTTGCAATTCGGGCAGCAGATCGGACGGTTTTGAGATGTGAAACGCGCCCGACGCGATGAACAAAATGTGGTCGGTCTTCACCGGTCCATGCTTGGTATTGACGGAGGTGCCTTCGATCAGCGGCAGCAGATCGCGTTGCACGCCCTCGCGTGACACGTCGGCACCCCGCTGGCCTTCGCGTCCGGCGATCTTGTCAATCTCGTCGAGGAAGACGATGCCGTTCTGTTCGACCGCTTTGATCGCTTCCTGAACCAGCTGCTCGTCGTCGAGCAACTTGTCGGATTCTTCGTTGACGAGAATATTGTGTGATTCGTCCACGGTGACGCGGCGCGTCTTGGTGCGGCCGCCGCCAAGCTTGCCGAAAATATCGCCGATGTTGATCGCGCCCATCTGCGCGCCCGGCATGCCAGGAATCTCGAACATCGGCATGCCGCCGCCACCGGACTGAACCTCGATCTCGATTTCCTTGTCGTTGAGCTCGCCATCGCGCAGCTTTTTCCGGAAACTTTCGCGGGTTGCAGGGCTGGCTCCCGGACCGACGAGCGCATTGAGTACGCGCTCCTCCGCCGACTGCTCGGCGCGCGCCTGCACGTCTTTTCGTTTTCGTTCGCGCACGAGTGATATTCCGATCTCGACCAGGTCGCGCACGATCTGTTCGACATCGCGGCCGACATATCCGACCTCGGTGAACTTGGTGGCCTCGACCTTGAGGAAGGGCGCGCCGGCGAGTCTCGCCAGACGGCGGGAAATCTCAGTCTTGCCGACACCGGTCGGGCCGATCATCAGGATGTTTTTCGGCAACACTTCCTCGCGCAATTTGTCGTCGAGCTGCAACCGCCGCCAGCGATTGCGCAGCGCGATGGCGACGGCGCGTTTGGCATCACCTTGGCCGACGATGTAGCGATCAAGCTCGGATACGATTTCGCGGGGAGAGAAGTCAGTCATTGGCTTCAGTTCCGTATCTGCGTCTCAGGTGCCGGCCTGCCAGGCGCGAACCGTTTCGAACGGGTGAATCAGCATGATAATGTTCAAGGTCAGATTGTCTCGGATCCAGAAGCCGACAGCTGCCTCCAGCAATATGGCAAGCCCAACCACCACCGATATAGGAAGCCGCCACGCCAGCACAAATCCGATGATCATGGCCGTGGTGTCCGATAGTGAATTGATCACGCTGTCACCGTAGTACTGAAGCGAAATCGTCGCGGCGCGATAGCGCTCGATGATGAAACTGGTATTCTCGAGGACTTCCCAAGACGCCTCCAGGCCGGTTGCAAGGGCCAATCGCAATCCGATCGGCACGCTTGGCGCAAAAAGCCACAGCACGCCGTAGAAGATGAAGCCGTGGATGAGGTGCGAGAAGGTGTACCAATCGGTAATGTGCTGCGAGTTTTCCGCGCTCTGCACCACACCATGCCAGAACTTGATGCTGCCACAGGTGCAGATAGGCACGCGGCCCATTGCCAGCAGGATTGCCGCCTGCAGTACGAGGATTGCCAGTACGATGGGTAATCCCGCGCGCCAGCGTGATGGCGAGGCAGTGATGGTCGTCATGCCTTCAACAACTCGATGGTCACGTTGCGATTGGTGAACACGCAAATCTCGGCGGCGATATCCAGCGATTTGCGCACAATCGCCTCGGCATCGAGCGAACCGTCGAGCAGTGCGCGCGCAGACGCCAGCGCGTAGTTACCGCCGGAACCGATGCCCATGACACCGTTTTCCGGCTCCAGCACGTCACCTGTCCCTGTGAGCACCAGCGATACCTGGGCATCGGCGACAATCATCATCGCTTCAAGACGGCGCAGATAGCGATCGGTGCGCCAGTCCTTTGCGAGCTCGACCGCGGCGCGGGTGAGCTGTCCCGGATACTGCTCAAGCTTGGCTTCCAGCCGTTCGAACAGCGTGAAGGCGTCGGCCGTTGCGCCGGCAAAGCCGCCGATCACGTCGCCTTTGCCCAGGCGGCGCACTTTCTTGGCATTGGATTTGACGATGGTCTGGCCGATCGTGACCTGGCCGTCGCCGCCGACAACCACGCTGCCGCCCTTGCGGACGGTGAGGATGGTGGTGCCGTGCCAAGTCGGACTTGAGGGAATTTCGTTGGATGACATACGCTCAATACCCCGCGACCAGCGTCATCTAGGCATGGGACAGGGCGTTTGCAAACGGTTCGCAACCGCTGTGGCGAATCCGTCAAACCCCTGATAAAAGGCGCGGAATAAAGGATATCCGCCATGCGCAAGGGCGCCATCAAGCGCAAGACCAAGGAAACAGACGTTGAGGTCGAGGTCGATCTCGACGGGGCCGGCCGTTCGCAGATCGCGACCGGCATCGGCTTCCTCGATCACATGCTCGACCTGCTGGCGCGCCACTCGCGGATCGATATCGTGGTCAAGGCGAAGGGTGACCTGCACATTGATCATCATCACACCACCGAGGACGTGGGTATCGCGCTCGGGCAGGCGGTCAAGCAGGCGCTCGGCGACATGAAGGGCATCACGCGCTATGCGGACGTGCACGTGCCGATGGACGAGGCGCTGACACGCGTCGCGATCGACATTTCCGGGCGGCCGTTTCTGGTCTTCAAGGCCGAGTTCGTGCGCGACAAGGTCGGTACGTTCGACACCGAGCTGGTGCAGGAATGGTTCCAGGCTTTCGCGACGAATTCCGGCATCACGCTGCACGCCGAGACTTTATATGGCACGAACGATCACCATATCGCTGAATCCTGCTTCAAGGGTCTGGCACGGGCGTTGCGGGCGGCGATTGCGATCGATCCGCGCGCCAAGGATGAAGTGCCTTCAACGAAGGGTTCGCTCGGCGGGTGACGCGTTTGCGACGGTCATCCTGAGCGATCCACGAAGGATGACGTTGGCAGAGTAAAATAATGCCCACTTACACAGTGCATGCACCGCCACCGCGACACGGCGAAACAATAAGCGCTCCGGAGCGCTTTGTGTTCGTGCGCGACGGCTTTCATGTCTGGGCATTCATATTGTCACCACTGTGGTTGCTGGCACACAGGTTGTGGCTGGCCTTCGTCATTTATGTCGTGGGTTACGGATTGGTGGGCGTTGCCTTTGTCTTCTTGCGTGTGCCGGCGAACGCGCAATTGCTGGCCGGCCTGGCCATCGCATTGTTGGTTGGCTTCGAGGCGCCCAGCATCTGGCGATGGACATTGACTCGGCGCCGCTGGAGCACGCTTGGCTTTGTGGTGGGCGAAGACGCAGAAGTAGCGGAGCAGCGGTTTTTCGCAAATTGGGCCAAGCCCGCGACCGAAACTCCGGCCTCTCCGCCGGCACCGCCTCCATCAGGCTATTCGACGCCCGTGCGCCGCGGACCACCATCGCCGTCCGACGTGATTGGTTTGTTTCCCGAGCCGGGAGGTCAACGATGAGCGTCGCTATCGTTGACTATGGTTCCGGCAATCTGCACTCGGCAGCAAAGGCCTTCGAACGCGCCGCGCGCGAGACCGGCCACAACCAACCAATTGTCGTGACCAACGATCCTGCCGCAGTCGCCCGCGCGGACCGCGTCGTGCTGCCCGGCGTTGGCGCATTTGCCGATTGTCGTCGTGGACTCGACGAAATTCCCGGCATGATCGATGCGCTTGAGCAGTGCGTACGCAAGAATGGCAAACCGTTTTTTGGCATTTGTGTCGGCATGCAATTAATGGCCGAGCGCGGTCGCGAATATCAGGTGACGCCGGGACTCGGCTGGATTGCTGGCGAGGTCGATCGCATCACGCCATCCGACCCGGATCTGAAAATTCCGCACATGGGCTGGAACACGCTCAGCATGGTAAAGACGCATCCGTTGCTGGAGGATATTCCGCTCGGACCCGATGGGCTAAATGCCTATTTTGTGCACTCCTATGAACTCAAGACGGCGCAAAAGTCGGATCTCGTGGCACAAGCGGACTATGGCGGGCCACTCACCGCAATCGTCGGACGCGACAATATGGTCGGCACGCAATTCCATCCGGAGAAAAGCCAGCGGCTTGGGCTGGCGTTGATCGCCAACTTTTTGAAGTGGTCGCCGTGATCCTCTTCCCGGCTATCGACCTCAAGGAAGGCCTCGCCGTGCGGCTCGAGCAGGGCGATATGAATCGCGCGACGGTGTTTCATCGCGATCCGGCCGCGCAGGCGAGCGCCTTTGAACTGCAGGGCTTTGAATATCTCCATATCGTCGATCTTGATGGCGCCTTTGCCGGAAAGCCGGTGAATGCGGCGGCCGTCGATCGTATTCTGGAAACCATCGGCATTCCGGTGCAACTCGGTGGCGGCGTGCGCGACACCGCGACCGTCGAGGCCTGGCTGGAGAAAGGCGTTACGCGCGTCATCATCGGAACGGCCGCGGTGCGCGACCCGCCATTCGTCAAGCAGGCGGCGCGCGATTATCCCGGGCGCATTGCAGTCGGGCTCGATGCGCGCGACGGCAAGGTGGCGGTGGAAGGCTGGGCGTCAACGTCGGAATTGTCGGTTCTCGAGATTGCGCGCCGGTTTGAGGACGTCGGTGTGGCGGCGATCGTCTACACGGACATCGCGCGCGACGGCATGCTGCAAGGCCTCAACCTCGACGCAACAATTGCGCTGGCGGACGCAATTTCCATTCCGGTGATTGCGTCCGGTGGGTTGGCCTCCATTGCCGACATCAAGGCGTTGCTGGAGCCGCGCGCGAAAAAGCTCGCCGGCGCTATAGCCGGCCGCGCGCTTTATGACGGGCGACTCGATGCCGCAGACGCGCTCGCGCTGATCCGCGCCGCGAGGACAGCCGGATAATGTTCAAAGTCCGTGTCATACCCTGTCTTGATGTGAAAGACGGCCGCGTGGTCAAGGGCGTCAATTTCGTCAACTTGCGCGACGCCGGCGATCCGGTCGAGGCTGCCATCGCCTATGACGCGGCGGGCGCGGACGAGCTGTGTTTCCTCGATATCACGGCAAGCCACGAAAATCGCGACACCATTTACGACGTGGTGACCCGTACCGCCGAAGCCTGCTTTATGCCGCTCACCGTCGGCGGCGGCGTGCGCTCGGTCGATGATATCCGCAAGTTATTGACGTGCGGCGCCGACAAAGTGTCAATCAATACGGCCGCGGTTGACCGGCGCGCATTTGTGAAAGAGGCGGCGGAGAAATTCGGCGATCAATGCATCGTCGTCGCGATCGACGCCAAGAAGGTGTCGCATCCTGGTGAAAAGGACCGTTGGGAAATTTTCACGCACGGCGGACGCAAGCCGACCGGCCTCGATGCCGTCGACTACGCCAGGGAAGTTGCGGCGCTTGGCGCCGGCGAAATCCTGCTCACGTCGATGGACCGCGACGGCACCAAGAAGGGTTATGACATCCCGCTGACCCGTGCGATCGCCGACGCCATCACAATTCCTGTCATAGCCTCGGGTGGCGTCGGTACACTCGGGCACATGGTCGAAGGCATCCGCGACGGCCACGCCACGGCGGTCCTGGCGGCCTCGATCTTCCACTTTGGCGAACATAGCGTGCGCGAAGCCAAGGTTTATATGGCGAACGCCGGGCTTCCGATGCGGCTCGATCCCTAGCCGCAACAATGCTATTGAGCCGCCAGGAAGGGCTTGCATGAGCAAATTCACCGTTGCCGATCTGGAAAAGCGGGTGCACGAGCGCGCCAAGGCGAGCGCGGTGGACTCATATACACGCTCGCTCATCGACAAAGGCGTCGCTCATTGCGCCAAGAAACTGGGCGAGGAGGCGATCGAAACGGGGCTTGCCGCGGTACAGGAAGATAAGAGCCGGCTGATCGCGGAAGCGGGCGATCTTCTGTATCATCTGCTTGTGCTGCTCGAGGCGCGCGGTGTAACGCTTGCCGAGGTCGAGGCCGCATTGGAAAAGCGCACGTCGCAAAGCGGGCACGAGGAAAAAGCATCGCGCTCGCGTTGATCGGATGTCGTGATGGAACAGCGCACTGAGCAAAACCTTTCGCCTTACCGCACGTTTTCGCGTGCGGAATGGGCGGCCTTGCGCGAGGACACGCCAATGACGCTGACCTCCGACGAGGTCACGCGTGTGCGCTCGCTGCACGACCGGCTCGACATGAAGGAAGTGGAGGAAATCTATCTTCCGCTGTCGCGGTTGCTGTCGATGTACGTGGCCGCAACGCAGCGCCTGTTTCGCGCGCAGGAGCGTTTCCTAGGCACCACCGACGTGAAGATGCCCTACATCATCGGCGTTGCCGGGTCCGTTGCAGTCGGCAAGTCGACCACGGCGCGCGTGCTGCAAGCATTGCTGGCACGCTGGCCGAATGTACCCACGGTCGACCTCATCACGACCGACGGCTTTCTATATCCGAATTCCATTCTCGAACGCGAAGGCCTGATGGAGAAAAAGGGTTTTCCCGAAAGCTACGATCTTCCGGCGCTGCTCCGCTTTCTGTCCGACGTGAAGGCCGGCCGCCGTCCGGCACGGGCGCCGATCTATTCGCATCTTGTCTACGACGTAGTCCCGAACCAGTGGGTCGAGGTTGACCGGCCCGACATTCTCATCGTTGAGGGACTAAACGTGTTGCAGACCGGGCGTCTGCCGAAGGATGGCAAGGCGATCCCGTTCGTTTCCGACTTTTTCGATTTCTCCGTCTATCTCGATGCCGACGAGGACGTCCTCAAGTCCTGGTATGTGGACCGCTTCCTGACGTTGCGCGGAACGGCATTCCGTGATCCGAAATCATACTTCCATCGCTATTCAAATTTGTCGGATGAGGAAGCAACTGAGACGGCCGTGTCCATCTGGTCGCGCATCAATCTGGTCAATCTGCACGAAAATATTCTGCCAACCCGACAGCGTGCCGATCTCATTTTGAAAAAAGACGAAAGCCACCTGGTTGAGGACGTCTCGCTGCGGCGGCTGTGATCACGCCGCGCGGCGGCTCTGGTCGAAATGCTCGAGGTAGCGTTTTTTGATCGCCGACACCGGCAGAACGATCAACACGTCGGTGGTGCCGAACTCGTAGTCGATCACCGCACCGTCACCGATATAGGCGCCAAGACGCAAATAGCCCTTGATCAAGGGCGGTAGCGCGCGCAGCGCATCCTTCGGATCGATCGCTTCCTTCGACATCCGGTTCATTTCAACAAAGCGTTCGGGCAAGGCGCGTGCGCGCCAGGGCTCCGGCGCGCGCGCATAATGATGAAGGAATGAGAGGGGCAGTGCGAGGCGCTTGGGATCGGTGCCATCGAGGCTGGCGCAGCCGAACATGACGTCGCAGCGGTTCTGCAAGATATACGCGTGAATACCGTGCCAAAGCAGTTCGACTGTTCGCTTGTTGCGATAGGGCGCCAGCACGCAGGAACGGCCAAGCTCGAGGAACTGCAGATTGCCGTGATGCGCGATCAATGCCCCGATGTCGAATTCGCCGGCCGTGTAGAAACCGCCATACTCTTCGGCCAGCGGTTGTCGCAACAGCCGATAGGTTCCGACAACGCTCGGCCTGTTGAGCGCGCTGCGATCGCGCGTGGCGTGGTCGAGCACCAGCAGATGGTCGCAGATCGCGTCATACCCATCCATATCGCGGCGCGCCAGCAGGCGTCCGGGAGTCGGGATGGCTGGGCCTTCCTGGTAGAAAACGCGATAGCGAAGTTTTTGTGCTTGGCGCACTTCGGCGGCAGTCTGTGCCAGGCGCACCTCGAGCGAACCGATGCGGCCAAGGCTCTGCGAGGGCCGGTGTGTGCGTGCGGCCCATGCCTGCAGACCGCCATAGGCCTGCAGCGACGAGATCAGCCCGGGCGCGCCGGGTCCGGCCGGCGCGGGGCGAAAGCGCTCGAACAAACTGCGCGGCATCTGAAGGGCAGCGCGGTTGGCCATGGGTATCAAGGTCCTCCTTGGCGCGAAAAATGCTCAATCGACGCTATTGGCGGGGTTCCAGCCGGCAAATCATTGGTCAATCGATGGTCACCCCTACACCACGGGCCGGACACGGAATTATGACAATGTGGGCAAACGGATGTCAGGCTGCAAGCGGGTTGGCCGCGGTCCCCGCGGTGGCCTCCAGAACCTCGCGCAGGCGCTCGCGATCGAGCGGTTTGACGAGAAGCCCATCGAGCCCGGCGGCGAGCGCAGCCTCGCGGTCTTCGATCTGGACGTTCGCGGTGAGAGCCAACATTCGGGTGGGCTTGTCGCCAGCTTGCGCTTCGGCGGCCCTGATGCGCCGCGCGGCTTCAAGACCGTCCGTGCCCGGCATTTGCACATCCATCAGCACCAGATCGTATGGGCTGCCGGAGGCGCGCGCGGCCAGCCAGGATTCGACTGCAGCTTCGCCATTGGTCGCGATGGTCGGGCGGTGGCCAAGACGCGTGAGGAGCGCGCGCGCAAGCAATGCGTTGATCTCGTTGTCCTCCGCAACCAGGATCGAGAGTCCTTTGATGCCGGCAGGAGCAGATGCTTCCGCGGTTTCCACTTCGGTTTCCGCCGGCGAATGTTCGAAAGCGTCTTCGACGGTCAGGCGCGCCGCCAGCGAGGTGGCGCGCACCGGCTTGATCAGATAGCCGGTGAAGCCGGCCGCTTTCAGCGCGGGCAGTTCATGCCGGTCGGTCGGCCGGATCAAAACGATACGTTTTGGTACGCCGAGCCTGGCGACATTGACGTTCGCAATCATCGCTGCGGCAAGCGGATAGTCGACCAGAAGAGCGTCCCACGAACGTTCCGGCAGCAAGGCGGCCGCAATATTTTCGTCAATCACGGCGCAGGTTTTTGCGCCCCAGCGGCCGAGTTGCCGCGCCAGCAAGGACGCCTCGATTTCCGCCGGGGCGACGACCATCACTGCCGTGTGGGCAAGATCCGGTGCGACGAAGGCCGCTTCCTGTCCATCAGGCGACGGAAGCAATGGCACGCTGACGGTAAAAGTCGAACCCACGCCCACTTCGCTCTTTGCTGCAATGTGTCCATCCATACGCTCGACGATGCGTTTTGAGATGGCGAGGCCCAGGCCAGTGCCGCCGAACTTGCGCGTTGAGGAGCCGTCGGCCTGTTCGAAGTCGAGAAAGATGCGTGCAAGATCTTCCGTCTTCAGCCCGATGCCGGTGTCGCGCACTTCGAAGAGAATTTCGTTCTCGTGGTTGCCCGGCTCAACGGTGACTGCAACACCGCCTTTTTCGGTGAACTTGATGGCATTCCCGACAAGATTGAGGATCACCTGTCGCAAGCGCGCAATGTCACCGACGACCTGCGTCGGAATGCGCTCGTCGATAAACGAGGCAATCTCGATGCCCTTGGCCTGCGCGCGCGGTGCCATGAGTTCGACGGCTTCCTCGATCATAGAGGCCGGCGCAAATGGCCGTGCCTCCAAATCGAGCTTGCCGGCTTCGATCTTCGAGAAATCAAGGATCTCCTCAATCAGCGACAGCAGTGTTTCGCCGGAGGTCTTTGCAGCTTTCGTGTAAGTGAGCTGCTCCGGTGTCAACGGCGTGTCGAGCAGCAGGTCAGCCATGCCGAGCATGCCGTTGAGCGGCGTGCGAATCTCGTGACTGACCATCGCAAGGAAACGCGACTTGGCGCGGTTGGCGGTCTCAGCCTGGTCGCGCGTTTGCGCAAGCGCGTGCTCGGCTTCGACACGATCGGTGACATCGCGGCCGACGCTTTGTACCTCGGTGCCATTTTCGCTGCGTATCGTGACTTCGCGCCATGCAATCCAGCGCGAACCATCGCCACAGGCAATTTTCTGGTCGTGCATGCGTGTGCCGTCGGCTTGCACCGTCGGTGTGCCTTGCTCTATGACGCGCAACTCGATGGTATTGCCGGTCAGCGCTTCGCGCGGTTTTCCGGCGAGCGCGCAGTAGGCGTCGTTGGCATATGTAATGAGGCCAGTGCTGTCGCGGCGAACGATCACGTCGCCTTGCGCGGCCAGCAGACTACGCGCCCGTTCTTCCGCTTCGCGCAGTTCCCAGTTACGGTCGGACAGCTCCTCATTGCGCGCTTCGAGCAGACGCATGGCCGTTGCAATCGCGCGCTGACGCACCAGCAGGAAACCGATCGCGGCGCAGGCCGCGGCAAACAGCGCGCCGGTGGCGATGGCAGTGCCGGTCAATTCGTAGCCGGTGCCTTGCAGGCGCGCGCCCGCAAGAAAGCCCGCCGCGGCCGCAAAAATAGCCAATGCAATGGAAGCCGCGCGGACCGGGAGTGTTGCCCGATCGCGCCACGATGTCTTCGCCGATCCGCCTGTCGATCGTAATTCGGGTCGCATGGCACCAGCGCCGTGATGGCAGCCATTTGGCCCCGCGAACCTTGCAATTTTATTCCTGATTAACCGCGTCCGGGTCGCTCGCGCGAACGTGGTAAATGCCGGGTTAACGGCGAGGTATCCGTGTGCTCACGCAGCCCTGCGCACGTCGTCGGCGAGCGCACGGTAAGACAAAGCTTCCGCAAGATGGACGCGCCCGACGCTGTCCGCGGCGTCGAGATCGGCGAGCGTGCGCGCCACCCGCAGGACACGATGGTAGCCACGCGCTGACAGGCGCATCGAGTCGGCGGCATCGCGCAGCAAAGCAAGCCCCGCAGGATCCGCCCGCGCGACGTCTTCCAGCACCGGACCGTTGATTTGCGCGTTGGTGCGCATGCTGCCTGTGCCCATCGCCGCGTAGCGTTCGGCTTGGATGTCTCGCGCGCGCGCGACCCGGGCTGCAACTTCACGGCTTCCCTCGCTCGGCGGCGGCAGAATCAAGTCGGCGGCCGTGACCGCCGGCACCTCAATATGCAGGTCGATGCGATCGAGCAGCGGTCCGGACAACCGGCCCTGGTATTCAGCCGCACAGCGCGTGTTTTGTCCGCGCTTGCAGATAAAACCGGGATCGCTTGCGCGCCCGCAGCGGCAGGGATTCATCGCGGCAACGAGCATGAAGCGCGCCGGATAAGTGACGCGATGATTGGCGCGTGCGATGGAAACCTCGCCGCTTTCGAGCGGCTGGCGCAGTGAATTCGAGCACCTGCCCGGAGAACTCGGGCAGTTCGTCGAGAAACAACACACCATTATGCGCCAGCGAGATTTCGCCCGGCCGTGCGCGCAGGCCGCCGCCGACCAATGCCGGCATCGATGCCGAGTGATGCGGCGAACGAAATGGACGCCGGTTGGTGAGCGCGCCACCTTCGATTTCGCCTGCAACTGACGCAATCATCGACACTTCCAGCAATTCAGCTGGTGAGAGCGGCGGTAGAATTGTTGCAAGCCGCGCCGCCAGCATCGATTTGCCGGAGCCTGGCGGGCCGATCATCAGCAAATTGTGTCCGCCCGCAGCAGCAACCTCGAGCGCACGCTTGGCGCTTTCTTGTCCCTTGATGTCGGCAAGATCGAGCGGGGCATCTTCGCGCTCGCGGATTTTTGGCTGCGGCCGCGCGAGAACCTGCGTGCCTTTGAAATGGTTGGCGAGCTGGATCAGCGATTGCGCGGCAATGACCTCGATTTCGGGACTGGCCCAAGCCGCTTCGGGTCCGCAAGGGCCCGGGCAGATCAACCCCTGACCGCGCCCGTTGGCGCCGATCGCGGCGGGCAGCACGCCGGCAACCGCGGCAATCGAGCCGTCGAGGCCAAGCTCGCCCAGCACCGTAAAGCTGCTGAGTGCACCGTGCGGAATGGCGCCGATCGCAGCCATCAGGCCAAGTGCGATCGGCAGGTCATAGTGGCTGCCTTCCTTGGGAAGGTCGGCGGGCGCGAGATTGACGGTGATGCGGCGGGCGGGAAGGGCAAGGCCGGATGCAACGAGCGCCGCGCGCACGCGCTCTTTGGCTTCCGAAACGGCCTTGTCCGGCAGACCGACGATGTTGAAGGCGGGCAATCCCGGGGCGACCTGCACCTGCACGTCGACGGCGCGTGCCTCAATGCCTTCGAACGCCACCGTCGCCACCCGCTCGACCATACAACCGATCCTCGCCGTATACTCGTATAAGTAGTATCGCAGGGAATGGCCGACGGCAAGGATGTAGCGGTAGCTCTGATTGGCACCACCGAAGACGTCTGCTGATAAAATGGTCGCTCAGGTCTTCATGTGAAAGACTCGTTTGTCGCAAAAGGGATCAGAACCTGATGCTCGCGATGTTGGCTAATCTCATTTCTGCCGCTCTCGGGTCTTGGGATCATCACTCCCATTGTCGCAATCATTGCCGCGTGTGTTCTTTTCGCTCGCCACCGCAAACGTGTTGAACTGGCGCGCCAGGTGTCCGTGATCGGGTTCATCTTGGCCATGGTCGTTTGCGGCGCCATTGGGGGCACTTTCGGCTTACTTCTCGGAATTGGTCTGGCCTGTCCGGGAATGGGTAATCTTTGTGGCTTATGGGGATTCCTCGTAACAGCGCCAATCTTCTTTGCCCTGGGAATCTTGTTGGTTGGGATTGTGATTTCTATGATTCCTGCCCGCACCGGGCCGAGACTGACGCAGTCGCATTGGGCGACGGCGGTGGCCCGTGCCGGCGCTATCAAAAACCATTGGCGTCAACGAACATCGCCAATAGCGTCATTGCTCTCGGACGTTTGACCGCCGATCATGGCTCTCAAAGGACGTGGAGGACCGCCGCATGACCATCCGTCGAGGCCTTGCCATTGCCCTGCTCCTGGCCGCTTGCGCGCCGCAGGCATCGGCAGGAGCTCAAAGCCATGGAAGCACGGGGTGATCGAGCCCAAGGGCGATGCCGGCTTCATGGTGATGATCGGGCAACGCGACTTTGCCGCTCGCTATGGCCTCAAGGTCGAAATCGTTTCGCTGAAGAACGGTGCCACCGCTCACAAGGCGCTGCTTGCCGGCGAGCTCGACAGCATCGAGTCATCACCCGGTGCTGCGATTCTGGCGGGCGCGCATGGCGCCGATATCAAGATTCTCGGTTGCGATTGGCCCGGCGTGCCGCACGGCTTGATGGTGAGATCGAGCATCGGCAAAGTCGAAGACCTCAAGGGAAAAACCATCGCGGTGGCCGCGCCCGGCTCGCTGCCTAATCTGCTGGTCAATGCCATTCTCGATCAGAATAAAATTCCGCAAGCCGATGTGCGCTTTGCCAATCTCGGCGGCGACCTCGACCGCTTCAAGGCGGTGGTCGCCGGCGTCGCCGATGCCGGCATCGTCGCTGCCGAATTCATGGCGGTTGCACCCAAGGACATAAAGATGTTGATCGCCGGTCACGAAGCACTTCCGAATTATGTGCGGCTGTGCCTCACCATGACGGGAAGGACAATTGCGTCAAGGCGCGAAGACGCGATCGGTTTTATGGCTGCGGAGATGAACGCGTTGAAATTTGCGGTCAGCCATCGCGATGAAACGATCAAGCTCACGCAAGAGACCATTCACGCCAAGCCCGACGATCCGCGCCCCGCTTACGCATACGATTTTACGCTCAAGCAGGGCGCTATCGATCCGGCGGTCAAGCTGCCGCTCGATAAGTTGAACTGGATGCAAGGCGAGCTAGTGAAAGCCGGCAATCTGAAAATGCCGGTTGATCTCGGCAAGATCACCGATAGTGACATTCGCGCCGAAGCTTTAAAGCGCGCGGACAAATAATCAGATCTTCACCGAGGCCATGATGCCGGCGGGAAAAATTTCGTCCGGCTTGGCAAGGCGGTGGGCGATGCCTTGTTCGTACGTGTAGCGCAGAAAAAGCTCGAGCGTCGGACGGTTTGCCTCGATGCCATAGGGAAACAGGTCGCCGCCGAACACCTGCTGCATGCGCGTCGCGTAATTGGTAAGCCACGGCACCGGATACCGTGATACTGCAGGATCGAGAATGCGCTCGAGGCTGCGGCGTTTGGATTCCTCGAACGCGTTATAGAGATTGCGCGCGATCCAAGGCTGGCCCTCGAGGATCGATTTGCGCAGCGCAATCACATGCATGATCGGATAGACACGCGTCTGCTCATAATATTTCTGCTCGATCGCCTCGTAGTCGGGAAACAGCCGGACGACGTCGGGATGCTTTTCACGAAACGAATTCGGCGGTCGTGCAATGATGACGCAATCAAGCTCGCCGGACGCAATCATGCCGCTCAGCGTCTTTTCCGGCATGCTGGTGAGCCGAACCCCTTTTGGCAGCGATATTTCGACCTTTTCGATGCGGCCGGCTTCGTTGGTGCCGGCCTGAATCCATTCGATATCCGACAGCGCAACACCACCTTCGTGCATCAACCAGCCACGCATGTAGACCGCCGCGGTGTGCGCCCATTCCGGTACGCCGATGCGCTTGCCCTTGAGGTCCTTGGCGTTTTTGATGCCGGCCTTGCGATTCACATAGAACGAAGCAAAGCGAAACAGCCGCGAGGCATAGACCGGCAGGCCGATGATATCGGAATCCTTGCGCGTTACCTGCGCCGCGAACTTGGCAAAGGATAATTCGGACACTTCCCATTCGCGGTTGAACGTAAAGCGCGAAAATATTTCGTGATGGCCAAGTGTGAGCCAGGTTGCGTCAATGCCTTCCGCGCGGACCAAACCCAGGCGGAAGTCGCGGAAGTGGTCATAGTCGGTGGTGGCGATGGTGAGCGAGACGCTCATGAAATAATCCTGCGTATGACGCCGTCCGAAAATCGAACGCGTCTTTTCCGGCTCATGCGCGCCGCTTTTGCTCGATCTTGTCCCAGATCAGCGCCGCCACGTCCGGCCCGCCGAGATTCTTGATGGCGCGGATGCCGGTCGGTGATGTGACGTTGATCTCGGTCAGATAGCCGTCGATGACATCGATGCCGACGAACAGCAAGCCGCGGTCGCGTAACGCGGGACCGATACGCTTGCAGATTTCAGACTCGCGCTTGGTCAGCTCGGTTGCCGCCGGCGCGCCGCCGCGCACCATGTTGGAACGAAGATCGTCGGGTGCCGGAATGCGGTTGACCGCGCCGGCGTAGTCGCCGTCCACGAGGATAATACGCTTGTCGCCATGTTTGATGTTGGGCAGGAATTTCTGCACGACCCATTGCTCGCGGAAGGTCACCGAGAACAGATCATACAGCGACCCGAAATTGAGATCCTCACGTTCGAGCCTGAACACCGCCTCGCCGCCTTTGCCGTAGAGCGGCTTCATGACGATATCGCCGTGCTCGGCACGGAACGCCTTGATCTCCGCCAGGTCGCGCGTCACCAGCGTCGGCGGCATGAGGTCGGGAAATTCCGTGACGAAGACCTTCTCCGGCGCGTTGCGCACGTGCGCCGGGTCATTGACCACCAGCGTCTTCGGGTGGATGCGCTCAAGCAGGTGCGTCGTCGTCACATAAGCGAGGTCGAATGGCGGATCCTGGCGCAGCAGCACGACGTCAAATTCCGTCGAGCTCCACGCGTCGTGGCTCGTCCAGCGTAAAGTGGTCGCCAGCCTTGTCGCGCACACTCAGGGATTCAACGTGGGCAAACACACGACCGTTAAGCAGCGCCAGCCGGTCGGGCGTATAATAGGCAAGTTGGTGACCCCGTTTTTGCGCTTCCAGCAGCAGGGCGAAGGTCGAGTCACCTTTAATATTGATCCGCTGGATCGGATCCATTTGCACCGCGATTTTGAGGCTCATGACTACCTATGGGCGAACAAAGCGTTAACAATTTATACGCACTATAGCCGCTTCGGGACCAATGTTGCACGGGGCCGGGGGGCCAGACTGGTGAATTTGCCAAAGCTTTCGATTGCCGCCAGGCTATACGCGATTTTCGCCCTGATGGCCGCGACGACGGTCGCGCTGTCCATGGTCGCGGTGTCGAATTCCCGCCACCATGCGACGCTCACCGACGAATTTGAATCGGCCAACGCCGGCAGCTGGAATGTCGAGCGGATCAATGGTCTGATCTACGCGACGGTCATGGAATCGCGCGGCATCTATATGTCGGCCGATGCTGCGGAAGCTGCCAAGTACGCCGATGCCCTTCTCAAGGCCACCGATCAGATCAGCGGCGTGATTGGCGATTGGCAGCGCAGCGTCCGCAACAGCGATGCGCTTGCGTTCAGCAACTTTGCCGTCCGTATCAATGGATATCAGGATTCCTTGTACGCCCTTGCCCCGATCGCCAAAAAGTCCGGCCCAAAGGCTGCGCGCGAGTGGGCCGAAAAAAACCAGCCGTTGGAAATTCGCGCAGTGCTCAGCAAGGATCTGGCGACACTGAGCGAGCACTATAGTGACACGGCGAGCCAGATCTACACGCAGATCGACGAGGGCATCGACCATACGGCCTTGTTGCTGACTGTGCTCGCCGGTATCGCGGTTGTGCTGGCGCTCATCGGTGTGGCAATCATCGCACGCAGCGTAACCAAACCGATTACCGAAATCACCAAAGTGACCGCAGCGGTCGCGGCGGGCGACTCCGCTATTTCCATCCCGTTCAGCGATCGCAGCGACGAAATCGGCGCGCTCGCCCGCTCGATCGGCGTATTCCAGAATGCGATGCGCAACAATGAGGATCTCAATCGCACTGTCCTCAGCAACGCCGAACTGAAGGCAAAACGACAGCAGCAGATGTCGAACGAAATATCGGAGTTCTCCGCCGCAGTGGAAAACACGCTGGCTGAACTCGGACGAATTTCCGACGAAATGCTGGCGGCGTCGACCCAGCTTGGCGCAGCCGCCGACGATGCATCGAGCAAGACAAAACGCGCGGAAGAAGCCTCGTCGGAAGCATCATCGAATGTGCGCGATATAGCATCGGCTGCGGACGAACTGTCCGCATCGGTCAACGAGATCGATCGCCAGGTCGCGCAATCCAACGCCATCGCCACAAAGGCGGTGAACGAAGTCGAATCCACCAATATGGCGGTCAAGGAACTGGACGAGGCTGCGGCGCGCATCGGCGACGTGGTCAAGTTGATCACCGACATTGCCGAGCAAACCAATCTGCTCGCGCTCAATGCCACAATCGAAGCGGCGCGCGCGGGCGAGGCCGGACGTGGCTTTGCCGTGGTCGCCGGCGAAGTGAAGGCGCTGTCCGGTCAGACCAGCCGCGCGACCGAAGAGATCGGGGCGCAGATCGCCGGCATGCAACGGGCGACGCAGCGCTCGATTGCGGCCATCACCGGCATCGAACATACGATCCGCGAAATCGGCAACATCAGCAGCGCGATTGCTGCTGCGGTGACCCAGCAAGGCGCGGCCACGAGTGAAATCGCCCGTGGCGTCGAGATCGCCGCCGAGCGTACGGTAGAGACCGCCAATCAGGTCAATCTCGTGGGTACCGCCACCCAGGATACGCGCTCAAGCGCGGCCGCGGTGAAATCCGTTGCCGATGATCTCGGTGGTGTCGCCAATCGCATCCGGTCACAGGTCGACCAGTTCTTCGAGCGCCTGAGCGCCTGACCCCTAGCTGGTTTCGAACGCGGCCGGGATGTGGCGGGGAATTTTGCCCGGCGCCACCAGTATTGCGTCAAAACGGATATCGCGGATCATTTCATCGGGATTTGCTGCGAGCCACACTTCGGCAGCGGCTGCGATTCGCCGCCGCTGACGTTCGTTGATCGATTCCGCGGCTTCATCGAGGCTGGCGCGCGCCTTCACCTCTGCGAACACCAGAAGCCTGCGGCGGCGAGCAATGATGTCAATTTCGCCGCGCGGGCTTCGCCATCGTCTTGCCAGAATGCGGAATCCCTTTGCGATCAGGAAGGCGGCGGCACGGCTTTCGGCGGAAATGCCGACCCGAAATGCGGCTTGCCGTTCGGGTCGTGGTGTCGGTTTTAAGGGACGCTGCGGCGGATCATTCTGTGTCACGATCCGCATCCTTGGCGAGCGCGAGTGCGCGTTGATAGACCTCGCGCCGTGGAAGGCCTGTCGCTGTTGCCACTTCGGCGACTGCTTCCTTGACCGAAACGCGCGCTAGCGCTCCACGCAAGAGATCGTCGAGATCGTCCACGCGCCCCTCATCGCTTTCGGGCGGTGCGATGACAATTACAAACTCACCCCGTGTCTCGCGGCCTTTGGCATAGTCGCGCGCCAGCGTTGTCAAATCGCCGCGTTTTATTTCCTCATGCAATTTTGTCAGTTCGCGGCAAATCGTGGCCGCCCGCGCTCCCAACGCGCTGGCAAGATCGGCGAGCGCCGCAGCGACGCGCGATCCGCCCTCGAACAACACGAGTGTCGCAGGGATATTCGCGAGCGCGGCAATACGTTTTTGCCGCGCGCCTTGTTTGGGCGGGAGGAAGCCCTCGAAAAAGAAGCGGTCGGTCGGCAATGCCGCGACCGACAGCGCGGTAAGAACGGCTGATGGGCCCGGCGATGCAGTCACCATATGTCCGGCTTCGCTCGCTTCCCGCACAAGTTTGTAGCCGGGATCCGAGATCAAAGGCGTGCCGGCGTCCGACACCAAGGCGACCGCCTGGCCTTCGGCCAGCCGAGCCAATAATTTTGGCCGTGCCTGCGCGGCATTGTGTTCGTGATACGGCGTCAGCGGGGTTGCGATGCCGTAACGCTCGGTCAGCTTGCGCGTGACCCGGGTATCTTCGCAGGCGATGACATCGGCGCCGGCGAGCAGTTCGAGCGCGCGCAACGTGATGTCGCTCAAATTTCCGATTGGCGTGGCGACCAGATAAAGGCCGGGCGCAGGTTTGTCCGCCGCAATGGCGGTCCCGAATGGGGCGTAGCTGCGGGACCGCATTTTGCTTTCAGGTGCCATGGGTCGGCACTCTAGACGTCCATCTTTGGCGCGTCATCGGGAACAAATATTTTCGTCTATTCAGAGCCTTAACTTTTGCGGGACAAAATCGCCGATACCGGTTACGACTGACACAGAACTGTCGCGTGGGGAGCGACCATGTCGGGTACGTCGCGTGAGGAGGGGGCATTGATGCACGTGTGGGCTCGCACGCGCTCAGCCCTGTCTATCGCGACAGCCGCAATGCTTCTGGCGGCATGTACGACCCAGTTCGGAGGCGGGGCTCCGACACCTCAGCCGGGCGAGCCGCCGCCAACGGCGCAGGTGAGCGAAGGTCAGGTCCGTGTCGGTCTGGTGCTGCCGCTCTCCGCGCAAGGCAATGCCGGTGTCGCGGCGCAGTCGATGAAGAATGCCGCCGAGATGGCGCTGGCGGAATTCAAGAGCCCTGAATATCCAGCTTCTGGTGAAAGACGACGGCGGCACCCCGCAAGGCGCACAAGCCGCCGCCCAGCAAGCAATCAATGAAGGCGCGGAAATAATTGTCGGTCCGCTGTTCGCGCAATCGGTCAGCGCTGTTGGTCAGGTCGCGCGTGGACGCAATATTCCGGTGATCGCTTTCTCGACTGATGCGAGCGTGGCTGCGCGCGGTGTCTACCTGCTGAGCTTCCTGCCCGAAACCGACGTGCGGCGAATTGTCGATTTTGCAGTGTCACGCGGCAAGCGATCATTCGCTGCACTGCTGCCAGACAACGCCTACGGCACGGTGGTGGAGGCGGCCTTCCAGCAGGAAGTGTCGCGCCGCGGCGGCCGAGTGGTGGCGCTGGAAAAATATCCGCTCGATGCGAACAGGATGGCGGAGGCCGCCCGTCGCGTCAGTCAGGCTGCGAACCAGGCCGACAGCATATTCATTCCCGACGGCGCTGATGCCGTGCCGCAAGTCGTGCAAGCGCTCGCCGCCAGCGGCGTCAATCTCAAACGCGTGCAACTGCTGGGAACAGGGCTTTGGGATGACCCGCGCATCTTCTCGACCGCGGCACTCGATGGCGGCTGGTATGCCGCACCTGAATCAACCGGCTTCCGCAATTTCTCGGGGCGCTATCGCGCGCGCTATGGCCAGGATCCGGTGCGCACGGCGACGCTCGCCTATGACGCGGTGGCGCTGGTTGCAGCACTGGTAAAGACACAAGGTCCGCAACGATTCAGCGAACAGGTGCTGACGAACGCTTCGGGATTTGCGGGGATCGATGGCGTATTCCGATTCCGCCCCGAAGGTCCCAACGAACGTGGGCTGGCGGTGCTGCGCGTGGCGCCGGCAGGCGGCCAGGTGATCAGCCCGGCCCCGCACACTTTCGCGCCGGGGACCTGAGGTCAGGCGGCGAGGTCTGCCACCACTGCATCGAGAAGCGGAAAGCCGCTCTTGGTAACGCGCAAGCGGCCATCGGTGGTCGTTTCGACGGCGCCTTCCTCGCGCAATATTGAAATACGCTTTGGGTCGAGATCGCGGCCCGACAGTGCGCTATAGCGCGCGGTATCGATGCCTTCGGCCAATCGCAGGCCCATCAGAAGATATTCGTCAGCCGCTTCACCTGACGTGAGCTTCTCGTCGACGGTGAAGCCGGTGCCGGTTTCTTCTACACGCATGAGCCAGGCTTCTGGCCGTTTGTCGGTTGCGGTCGCCACCCGGCGGTCATCAATTGTGAGCCGCCCATGCGCGCCGGGGCCAACGCCTGCATAGTCGTGGCCGCGCCAGTAAACCAGATTGTGGCGGCATTCCGCGCCGGGCCGTGCGTGGTTGGAAATTTCGTAAGCGGGGAGGCCGGCCTTGGAGCAGATCGTTTGCGTCAGATCATAGAGATCGCGCGCAAGATCCTCGTCAGGCACGATCAATTTGCCAGCCTTGTGCAGGCCAAAAAATGGCGTGTCCGGTTCGATGGTCAACTGATAAAGCGAAAGATGCTCTGCGGCCTCTGCGATGGCGCGCTTGAGTTCTGCCGCCCAGGCATCAAGCGATTGGTGCGGCCGGGCGTAAATCAGATCGAACGAGTAGCGGTCGAAGATCGAACGGGCGACCGCAACGGCGTCGAGCGCTTCCTGCGCAGTGTGCAAACGTCCGAGCTCCTTCAACGCGGTATCGTCGAGCGCCTGTACACCCAGCGAAACGCGGTTGACACCAGCCGCACGATATCCGCGAAATCGCGTCGCTTCCACACTGGTGGGATTGGCCTCGAGCGTGACTTCGACGTCTGGCGCGACGCTCCAGTGCTTGCCGATACAATCGAGGATCGTTTGCACCGTCGAAGGCTGCATCAGCGATGGTGTGCCGCCACCGAAGAATATGCTCGACACGGTGCGGCCCGGTACACGCGCGGCGGTCGCTGCAATCTCGGTCTCGTAGGCGCGAAGAAACCGCGCCTCGTCGACGCCACCGTGCCGCACGTGGCTGTTGAAATCGCAGTACGGGCACTTCGACAGGCAAAAGGGCCAGTGCACGTAGACGGCAAAGGGCGATGTTAACGACATGTTAAGCATCATAGGTCGCACGCGCTGCTCGCAGCCAGCGTAAAGACGCAGCGAAGACGAGAGTTGATTAAAATTGTAACGATCGGGAACACGCTCAAGACTTGGAAAGACAGGCCTCGGCCAGTTTCACGAACGCACGCGCACGGTGCGACAGGCCTTTGCCTTTCGGCGGGAGCCCGTGTTTTTCGTCCGCGTCCATTTCGCCGAAGGTACGGTCGAATCCATCGGGACGAAAAAGCGGATCGTAGCCGAAGCCTTTGTCACCACGCGGGGGCCACACCGCAACGCCGTCGACACGGCCCTCAAATTCTTCGACGTGCCCATCCGGCCAGGCAATGCACAGTGCGGCCACGAAATGCGCGCGTCGCTGTTCGGGTGTCTTGGCGCCGCGCTCGACCAGTAGCGTTTGAATACGATTCATGGCGCCGCGAAAATCCTTGTCAGGTCCAGCCCAGCGCGCGGAATGGATGCCGGGTTCGCCGCCGAGCGCATCGATAACCAGTCCCGAATCGTCAGCGAACGCCGTCTTGCCGCTTGCGCGCGCCGCTGCTTCCGCCTTGATGCGCGCATTTGCGGCGAACGTTTTTCCCGTTTCATTTGGTTCCGGCAGACCGAGGTCGCCGGCTGATTGCGTGGCAATTCCGAACGGCGCCAGCAGCTCGCGCATTTCCCTCAGCTTGCCCGGGTTATGTGTCGCGATCACAACCGGCCCGGTGAGTTTCCTGCTCACATCACCGCCATTTTTTGCAAGCCCACGAGTTTCTCGATGCCTTTGCGCGCGAGCGCCAGCAGAGTCGTGAACTGGTCTTCGCTGAATGGGGTTTTTTCGGCGGTTGCCTGGATTTCGACGATGTTGCCGGAGCCGGTCATAACGAAGTTGGCGTCGGTATCGGCTTCCGAATCCTCGGCATAATCGAGATCGAGTACCGCGGTGCCCTTGCACACGCCGCACGAAACGGCGGCGATGTGATCGCGCAGCACTTCGGCCTTGATCATGTCGCGCGCTTTCATCCAGCTCAGGCAATCGGCCAGCGCGACCCAAGCGCCGGTGATCGAAGCCGTCCGGGTGCCGCCGTCGGCCTGGATCACGTCGCAATCGAGCGTGATCTGGCGCTCGCCGAGCGCGGGCAGATCGATGACCGAACGCAGGCTGCGTCCGATCAATCGCTGGATTTCGACGGTGCGGCCACCTTGTTTACCGGCGCTCGCCTCGCGCCGTGTTCGTTCCGAGGTTGCGCGCGGCAGCATCCCATACTCGGCCGTGACCCATCCGCGCCCCTGTCCCTTGAGCCAGGGCGGCAATCGCTCTTCGAGGCTTGCGGTCACCAGGACGTGGGTGTCGCCAAATTTCACAAAACAGGAGCCTTCGGCATATTTGACCACGCCGCGTTCAAGCGAAACGGCACGCAATTCGTCGACTTGTCGGCGGCTCGGCCGCATCGGGCTGCTCCTTTACGATCGGGCGCACACCTTAACCATACGCCCGGCTTGAACAAGACCGCACTAATGGTCAATTGTTGGCTGGTACTCTAGGAGCTCGGCCTTGGCCTCCCACGACATCCCGATCGGCGCGACACAGGTGAGCCTGGCGGCTCTCAACGAGCGTTCGCGCGAGATCTTCCGGCAGATCGTCGAGAGCTACCTCACGACCGGCGAGCCGGTAGGCTCGCGTAATCTGTCGAGGCTGTTGCCGATTTCGCTGTCGCCGGCTTCGGTTCGTAACGTGATGTCGGATCTGGAACAGCTCGGCCTGATCTATGCCCCGCACACCTCGGCCGGGCGGCTACCGACTGAAATCGGTTTGAGATTCTTCGTCGACGCTTTGATGCAGGTCGGCGACTTGACAGACCAGGATCGCCGATCGATTGAGGCCCAAATTGCCGGTTCACAAACCGCTAAATCGATCGAAGCCGTGCTGACTGAAGCTTCGCAGATGCTCTCAGGCCTGACGCGCTCGGCTGGCGTCGTGCTGACCGCCAAAATCAATGTTCGGCTCAAGCATGTCGAGTTCGTGCGGCTCGAGCCGGAACGCGCATTGGCGGTTCTCGTTGCGGAGGACGGACAAGTCGAAAACCGGGTGCTGAATGTGCCCGCGGGGTTGCCAACGTCCTCGCTTGTCGAGGCGGCCAATTTTCTCAATTCGCGCATTCGGGGCAAAACGCTCGCCGACTTGCGCGCCGAAATCGAAGGGGCGGTGGCCGAAGGCCAGGCGGAGCTCGATCAGCTCACGCAGAAGGTCATTGCCACGGGCCTCGCTAGCTGGTCGGGCGGTGACAGCGAAGACCGCCAACTCATTGTGCGCGGTCATGCCAATCTTCTGGAAGACTTGCATGCGCTCGAAGACCTCGAGCGCGTGCGCTCGCTGTTCGGTGCGCTGGAAACCAAACGTGGTGTGATCGATTTGCTGGGCCGGGCCGAGCGCGCCGAGGGCGTCCGGATCTTCATTGGTTCGGAGAACAAGCTGTTTTCGCTCTCCGGTTCCTCGACCATTGTTGCGCCTTACCGAGACAGCCAAGGCCGCATCGTTGGCGTTATCGGGGTGATCGGGCCTACACGGCTCAACTACGCCCGTGTCATCCCCATGGTTGACTACACGGCGCGGGTGGTCAGCCGCCTTCTGACGCCTTAAACGCTTGATTTTTCACGCCGGAGCCCTGATATGCGGGGCATCCGGATATTGCCGAGGATGGATTGAGCACGATGACGGACCCGACCGCCCGCCAGGCCGAGACCATGGCTGCAGACGCTGACAGCGCTACGGCGCCTGAGGCGGCCGATCCCAAGGTCGATCCCAAGGTCGATCCTTTGGCGGAAGCCAAGCGCGAAGCCGCGGAGTTCAAGGACAAATTGCTGCGCACGCTTGCCGAAATGGAGAACCTGCGCAAACGGACCGAACGCGAAGTTCTTGACGCGCGCGTGTACGGTATCGCCGGTTTTGCGCGCGACGTGTTGGCGGTCGCCGACAATATGCATCGTGCGCTGGCGGCGATCGGACCTGAATTGCGTGAGGCTGCCGACGCCAAGGTGAAGGCCCTCATCGAAGGTGTCGAACTCACCGAACGCGAGCTATTGAAAAGCCTGGAAAAGAACGGCGTGAAAAAATTCTCGCCAGAGGGTGAGAAGTTCGATCCCAACGTTCATCAGGCAATGTACGAAATCCCGACGTCAGATCTGCCGCCGGGCCAGGTCGCACAAGTCATCCAGGCCGGTTATATGATCGGTGATCGCGTGCTACGCCCGGCAATGGTGGCGGTCAGCAAGGCCGCGCCGAAATCGGCGTCTTCCGCCAACGGCAATCCGCAGCCCGGCGATCGGTCAAAGTAGTCACTCACCGCGCCTCGATACCATCGCGAACGGTTCGGAAGCGGGTGAACGACTGATCCCATTTGTCCGTCGGGCTAACAGCGATCATTCGCAAATAGCCGTTGGAGCCGAACCGCACCCATTGCACCATGGAGACGGGATCGCCGGCGGGACCTTTCCCTTGCGCCCTGATTTCATGACCCGGTGCGCCGCCGATCCGCATCGGCTCGGCTGATTGCAGGGAAAGGTCACGCACTGGCGCGGTCGCCATCAAGTCACGGGCGAAACGTGGGCGATCGCCTGCTTCGGCAGGTCCGCCGCGTTCCACGGTTATGACCATGAACGGCTGTGGGCCAGTGTTGTCGGTCGTCGTGTCCGCGAGGATGACGCCGCCCCCCGTGGGCGATATTTGCGCGACGCGAAAGCCGGCCAGATCGCCGAGCTTAAAGGGCAGGAGCTTGAGTTGTTCCTGGATCGGTGCTGGCCTGAACGTGACGCTTGCAAGTGCCTTGCGAATGATTGCGTCCGAATAGACCGATAGGGCGCTTTCCGGCACTTCCACGTTGATCAGCGCCGTCAAGTCTTGGACGGATCCGCCAACGGCCTGCGCCAGGAGCGACCAGCGATGCACCGCGACGCCATTCTGTTTGGCGGTGCCGCTAATCAAAAATCCAATGCCGCTTTCAAAAGGGAAGCTCTCGCGCTTCGGCTGCTCAAGATCCTGCTGAATCTTGTTGAATGCCGCGGATTCGAGCTCGTGATAGGCGCTCAATGGCAGATCAAGAATTGCGATGATTGCGTTATGCTCGGTGTCCTCGAACCCGGGAAAACGTGCGCTGGGGGCCATACCCACCGGGGGCTCCAGGCCCACCCGCAGGCCGGGCGGGAAGACAGGCTCGGCGATGGCGCAAGGGGCGAGGCTTGCCAGGCTGGCCGCGGCCAAAAGGACGTAAACAAACAGTCGGCGGAGCATGAGCACCACGACCTTTCAGGGGAAATGGGATGCATGTGCCTACCCGTCCCCGCCCAAGGCGGCAATGCCCCGATAACCATCAGGCCGGCGTGCGACCGTCTCCTCGCGATTTCGTGACCGACTGTCTTGCGGCCTCGGGGGGCCCTCCTATATGAGCCAGTAAGCCGCAAAATACGCGGCGAATTGCGTATCCAGGGGGCTGGATCGGGGGTCTGCGGATGAGCCGCTGACATTCCCACTCGGGCGCCAAGCGGCCCGACCGGCCTGCCGCAATTGAGAGGAAAAACCATGGGCAAGGTCATCGGCATCGACCTCGGCACCACCAATTCGTGCGTCGCCGTCATGGAAGGCAAGACGCCAAAAGTTATTGAGAACGCCGAAGGCATGCGCACGACGCCTTCAATCGTTGCCTTCAGCGACGACGGCGAGCGTCTCGTTGGCCAGCCGGCCAAGCGCCAGGCTGTCACCAATCCGGAAAAGACCATCTTCGCAGTCAAGCGACTGATCGGCCGCCGCTACGACGACCCAATGGTCGAAAAGGACAAGAAGCTCGTCCCCTACAAGATTTCCAAGGCGTCGAATGGCGATGCCTGGGTCGAGGCGGATGGCAAGCAATATTCGCCCTCGCAGATCTCCGCCTTCATCCTGCAGAAAATGAAGGAGACGGCGGAAGCTCATCTCGGGCAGAAGGTCGAACAGGCCGTCATCACGGTCCCGGCCTATTTCAACGATGCGCAACGTCAGGCCACCAAGGACGCCGGCAAGATTGCCGGTCTTGAAGTGCTGCGCATTATCAACGAGCCCACCGCGGCCGCGCTCGCCTACGGTCTCGACAAGCAGAAGACGGGCACCATCGCGGTCTATGACCTCGGCGGCGGCACCTTCGATATCTCGATTCTCGAAATCGGCGACGGCGTGTTCGAAGTGAAGTCCACGAATGGCGATACATTCCTGGGCGGCGAAGATTTCGACATGCGGTTGGTGAACTATCTCGCCGACGAATTCCAGAAAGAACAGGGTATTGACCTGCGCAAGGACAAGCTCGCGCTGCAGCGGCTGAAGGAATTGGCCGAAAAGGCGAAAATCGAGCTGTCGTCGACGACGCAAACCGAAATCAATCTGCCGTTCATCACGGCGGATGCTGCGGGTCCGAAGCATCTGACCATGAAGCTCACGCGAGCCAAGTTCGAGGCTCTGGTCGACGACCTCATCCAGAGGACGATTCAGCCCTGCAAGCAAGCCATCAAGGATGCCGGCATCTCTGCCGCGCAGATCAATGAGGTCGTGCTGGTCGGCGGCATGACGCGCATGCCGAAGGTGCAGGAAGTCGTGAAGCAACTGTTCGGCAAGGAGCCGCATAAAGGCGTCAACCCGGACGAAGTGGTCGCCATCGGTGCCGCTATCCAGGCCGGCGTGCTCGCCGGCGACGTCAAGGACGTGTTGTTGCTCGACGTGACGCCGCTGTCGCTCGGCATCGAGACGCTGGGCGGCGTTTTCACGCGCATTATCGACCGCAACACCACCATCCCGACCAAGAAGTCCCAGGTCTTCTCCACGGCCGAAGATAACCAGAACGCGGTCACCATCCGCGTATTCCAGGGCGAGCGCGAGATGGCGGCCGACAACAAGATTCTTGGCCAGTTCGACCTGGTCGGCATCCCGCCGTCGCCGCGCGGCGTGCCGCAGATCGAAGTCACGTTCGACATCGACGCCAACGGCATCGTCAACGTCCAGGCCAAGGACAAGGCCACCGGCAAGGAGCAACAGATCCGCATCCAGGCCTCGGGCGGCTTGTCCGAGACCGATATCGAAAAGATGGTCAAGGACGCAGAGGCGCACGCCGAAGACGACAAGAAGCGCAAGGCTGCGGTTGAAGCCAAGAACCATGCTGAAGCGCTGGTGCATTCCACGGAGAAAGCACTGTCCGAGCATGGCTCGAAGGTCGGCGATGCAGAACGCACCGCGATCGAGAATGCGATTGCCGATTTGAAAGAAGCGCTGAAAGGCGACGATGCGACGGCGATCCAGGCCAAGACCAATACACTCGCGCAGGCTTCGATGAAACTGGGCGAGGCGATGTACAAACAGCAGCAGGAAGCGCAAGGCGCTCCTGGTGCTCCCGGTACTGATGGTGACGGTTCGGCGGAAAAGAAGGAAGACGTGGTCGACGCGGAGTTTACCGAAGTCGACGACGACAAAAAGAAATCCGGCTGATCGCAGAGCGCGCATCGTGCGCAGGTCATCCGTGAAAGATTTCACCCCCGGGCCGATGCCCGGGGGTGCAATTTTGCAGGGACCATGGGCGGCCGAATCAAGTACGGCTGTCGCGGCGCGGTGAATTAGGGCGATATCTGAATGTCCAAGCGCGACTACTACGAGGTCCTGGGCGTTACCCGCACCTGCACTGAGGTCGAACTCAAGGCTGCCTTTCGCAAGCAGGCCATGCAGCATCATCCGGATCGCAATCCGGGCGACAAGGACTGCGAACACCGCTTCAAGGAAATCAACGAGGCCTATGACGTGCTCAAGGACGGCGACAAGCGCGCCGCCTACGACCGCTTCGGCCACGCGGCCTTCGAACACGGCGGCATGGGCGGCGGGGCGCATGGCTTCGGCGCCGATTTCGGTTCTACCTTTGCCGATATATTTGAGGGCATCTTCGGCATGGGGTCCGCGCGTGGCCGCGGCACTGGCCGCGAGCGTGGCTCCGACCTCCGCTACAATATGGAAATCAGCCTCGACGAGGCATTTACCGGCAAGACCGCGCAAATTCGCATTCCGACCTCGGTTACCTGCGAAGCCTGCTCGGGCAGTGGCGCGAAGGCGGGCACCAAACCAAAACAGTGCGCCACCTGCGGCGGCGCTGGTAAAATCCGCCATGCCCAGGGCTTTTTCACTTTGGAGCGTACCTGCCCGACCTGTCATGGACGTGGTCAGGTCATCGACGATCCTTGCAAAGTTTGCGGTGGCGGCGGGCGCGTTACCCGCGAACGCACGCTTTCGGTCAACATCCCGACCGGTGTCGAGGACGGAACCCGCATTCGGTTGGCTGGCGAGGGCGAAGCCGGTTTGCGCGGTGGCCCACCCGGTGACCTCTATATTTTTCTGGAAGTCGCGCCGCATGAGTTTTTTCAGCGCGATGGAGCCGATTTGCACTGTCGTGTGCCGATCTCCATGGCCAGTGCGGCGCTCGGGGGCGAATTCGAGGTGCCGGCGATCGATGGCAGCAAAGCCAAGGTCAAAGTCCCGGCGGGGACACAGACCGGCCGGCGCTTCCGCCTGGCGGGCAAGGGCATGCCGGTGCTTCGCGCGAAACAAACTGGCGATATGTACGTTCAAGTAGCGGTGGAGACGCCGCAGAACCTGACTAAACGCCAGCGCGAACTGCTGGCCGAGTTTGAAAAGCTGTCGTCTGAGGATACTCAGCCCGAATCGGCCGGTTTCTTCAGTCGAGTCAAAGAGTTTCTTGATGGTCTCGGAAGCCGGGGCAGCCAATCGGGGTAGCCCATCTTGACCCCCTGCCTTGGTCCCTATACCCGTGGATGCTGCGGCGGGGCCCGCCGCGTGTAAGGCGTGACCTCGCAACTATGCAATCACCCTCAATCGCCCGAGTTGAAAAAAAGAGCCTGCGTCTCGATGACGAGATGCAGTTCATCCGTACATGGATGGAAAAGCCGATCTCGACCGGCGCCGTGATGCCGTCGAGCCGGGTGCTCGCCCGCGCCATGGCGCGGTATGTCGACCCCAATTCAACCGGCCCGGTCATCGAACTTGGCCCCGGCACCGGCCCGGTGACCGAGGCGCTTGTGCGGCACGGAGTTGATCCGGCGCGGCTGGTCCTCGTCGAGTTTAATCCTGATTTCTGCCGGCTCTTGCGCACGCGCTATCCGGCGGCCACCGTCGTACAGGGCGATGCTTACCGGTTGCGGCGCGTCCTGGAGAATTATGTCGACGAGCCCGCCGCTGCGGTCGTCTCGGGGCTGCCGCTCGTCACCAAGCCGCTGCGCACGCGGCTGCGTCTGATTTCCGATGCAATGACGCTGCTCGCGGAGGGCGCGCCGTTTGTGCAATTCACTTACGCGATGTTGCCACCAATTCCGAAAGAGCTATCCGGCATTCGTGCGGAAGCATCGGAACTGATCTGGATGAATCTGCCGCCCGCGCGCGTGTGGGTCTATCGCGGTCGCTGATGGTGTGGTGTCATCGCCCGCGAAAGCGGAGTCGTTGATGCCGAACCCCAAAATCCTCGTTCTACCCGGCTCGACCCGCACCGGTTCGTACAATGTCAGGCTTGCGGCATTGGCTGCCAAAGAACTGACGCTGCTCGACGTCGATGTCACGCGCATTTCGCTCGCCGACTATCCGTTGCCAATCTATGAGGCGGATCTCGACGTGCGCGCCGGACAACCGGCCAACGCCCTCAAGCTCAAGCAGATGATCATGGCGCATCAGGGCGTATTCATCGCCAGTCCCGAATACAGCGCATCGGTGACGCCTCTCCTTAAAAACGCAATCGACTGGGTATCGCGTGTGCGCGAACGCGGCGATCCGACTTATGCGGCCTTCAAGGGCCGCGCATTCGCGATTGCGTCGGCCTCGCCCGGACGGGCCGGCGGCCTGCGCTCACTGATGGCACTGCGGCAAATTCTTGAACTTGGGTGCGGCGCTTTGGTGATTCCCGAACAGGTGGCGATCCAGCGCGCAGAGAGCGCATTCGACGACATGGACAATATCGCCGATGCTGGCACTGCCAATCTGTTTCGCACCGAGCTCGAGCGTTTGGTAGAAATGTCGCGGATGATGGTACGAGGAGGGTAAGCGTTGTCGTTGGATGCGCGCGAAAGATTGATCGTGGCTCTCGACGTGCCGTCGGTGGCAGCCGCCGAGGCCATGGTGACTCGGCTTGGTGATTCGGTGTGGTTCTACAAGATCGGCTATCAGCTCGCTTTCGCCGGCGGCTTGCCCTTCGCGGCCGGATTGATCGCCGCCGGCAAACAGGTATTTCTCGATCTCAAGCTGCACGACATCGGCAACACGGTGACCAAGGGTGTCGAGAGCGTCGCGCAGCTGGGTGCGACTTTCCTCACAGTGCACGCCTATCCGCAGACCATGAAGGCGGCGGTCGAAGGCAAGCAGGGTTCAAGGTTGCGCATTCTCGCGGTGACCGTGCTGACCTCCTATGACGATGCCGATCTTGCCGCCGCAGGCTACGAGATGAACGTCAAGGAATTGGCGGCTGCCCGTGCAGCGCAAGCGCGCGACACCGGGATCGACGGACTTGTTTGTTCGGCGGAGGAAGCGGCGAACCTGCGCGACATAGCCGGGCCCGGCATGGTGCTGGTCACACCCGGAATCAGGCCGGCGGGCAGTGCGCAGGGCGATCAAAAACGTATCATGACGCCGACACGCGCGATCGAGGCCGGCGCCGACTACCTGGTCGTCGGCCGTCCGATTGTGGAAGCGCGTGATCCCAAGGCAGCGGCCGACGCGATTGTCGCGGAAATTGATCAAGTTGTTGGGTGAGAAGGGAGACGCGATATGGCGAAGGGGTATTGGGTTGCGAATATCGACGTGACCAATATGGACGGCTACAAGGCCTATGTCGCAGCCAACGCCGCGCCGTTCCGAAAATTCGGTGCCAGGTTTCTGACCCGCGGCGGCAAGTCGGAAGCGGTGGAAGGCAAGTTGCGCTCGCGCGTGGTCGTGATCGAATTTCCCAGCTATGAGGCGGCGCTGCAATGCTATCGCTCGGAGGAGTACCAAAAGGCGAAGGCTCTGCGCATGGGTCATGGCGTTGGCGAGATCATCGTCATTGAGGGTTACGACGGCCCGCAGCCGTAGTGCCTTTTGCCGGTTCCCGCGCTATACCGACGCCCACGTTTCAGGAGTTGGACCCGGAGTTCGACCTATGGCCGAGATGCGGCTCGTGGTCGCCGGCGCTGGCGGGCGGATGGGCCGCACGCTGGTCAAGGCGATTGCCGACAGCAAGGATTTTGCGCTCGCGGGCGCCCTCGAGGACGCACGTTCGCCGTTGCTCGGGTGGGACGCCGGCGTACTTGCAGGGCTTCCGGAGAATGGCATCAAGCTCACTGGTGATGCCGCGGCGCTGCTAGCAAAGGCTGATGGCATCATCGATTTCACCGCGCCGGTGGCTACCGTCGTCTTTGCCGGGCTCGCGGCCAAGGCAGGCAAGGTGCATATCGTGGGCACGACGGGCCTGAGCGCGGCCGACGAAGCTAAAATAAAGGACGCGGCCAAGAGCGCGGTCATCGTCAGGTCCGGCAATATGAGCCTTGGCGTCAATTTGCTGGCCGCGCTGGTGAAGCGCGTTGCCAAGACGCTCGACAATTCATTCGACATCGAAATTCTGGAAATGCATCACAACCAGAAAGTCGACGCGCCATCCGGCACGGCGCTCATGCTCGGTCGTGCGGCGGCGGATGGACGCGGTATCGACCTCGACAGAAATTCGGTGCGCAGCCGCGACGGTAACACCGGCGTGCGTCATCCCGGCGACATCGGTTTTGCGAATTTGCGCGGCGGCAGCGTGGTCGGCGAGCACAGCGTGATCTTTGCCGGCCCTGCAGAACGCATTGAACTCACGCACAAGGCTGAGGACCGCATGATCTTCGCGCGCGGGGCACTGCACGCGGCGGCCTGGGCGCGCACGCAAAAACCGGGACTTTATTCGATGACGGACGTTCTAGGATTGAAGGATTTCTGAGGGCAGCAATGACCGATCGTCTTCTCGTGCTCGTACGCCACGGCCAAAGCGACTGGAATCTCAAGAACCTGTTCACCGGCTGGCGCGATGTTGATCTGACCGACAAGGGTGTCAGCGAAGCGCGCGAAGCCGGCCGCAAGTTGAAGGCGCAGGGAATCACGTTCGATGTCGCTTTCACGTCCGCGCTCAAGCGCGCGCAACGCACGCTTGATTTGATGCTCACCGAATTGGGCCAGACCGCAATTCCGGTGTTCAAGGACCAGGCATTGAACGAACGCGACTACGGCGATCTCGTGGGTCTCAACAAAGACGACGCGCGCAAGAAATGGGGCGAAGAGCAGGTTCATATCTGGCGCCGCTCTTACGATATCGCGCCGCCCGGCGGCGAATCCCTGCGCGACACCGCTGCGCGCGTTTTGCCTTACTACATCCGGGAAATCCTGCCGCGGGTGCTGCGTGGTGAGCGCGTGCTGGTGGCGGCGCACGGCAATTCACTGCGCGCATTGGCGATGGTGCTCGACAAGCATACGCCCGAGACCATCACCAAGCTTAATCTGGATACCGGTGTGCCGATGATCTACCGGCTTAACGCTGATTCGACGGTGGCCTCAAAACTCGATCTGGCGGCGTAATCCGTTTTTGTCATGGCCGGGCTTGTCCCGGCCATGATGACTTGTTTTCCATTTGTATCTTTAAAAAAGTCGTGGATGCCGGCACAAGGCCGGGCATGCGGCGCTGTACGCCTCAGGCTGCCGCCATCCCGGCTTCCCAGCCGAGAATCGCGCGCTTGCGCGTGAGACCCCAATGGTAGCCGGTGAGTTCGCCGCTCTTGCCGATCACGCGATGGCACGGCACCACAAAACAAATCGGGTTCTTGCCGACCGCGGCGCCGACAGCGCGTGCGGCCTTGGGCGAGCCGGCGCGCGCGGCGAGCTCGGAATAGGTGGTGAGGTGGCCCATCGGAATGTCGAGCAGTTTTTCCCACACGCGCACTTCGAAGTCGGTGCCGATCATCACCACGCGCAGCGGCTGGTCTTTACGCCAGAGTGACGGGTCGAATATGCGCCGCGCAGTCGCGGCGGTTGCCGCAAAATCTTCCACATAACGCGCTCGCGGCCAGCGCGCGCGCATGTCTTTGAGCGCCGAGCGTTCTTTGCCTGCGTCCGCAAGCGCAAGACCCGCCAGCCCGCGCGGCGTTGTCATCACCAGCGCCATGCCGAACGGGCAGGGATGAAATCCGTAGATGATGGTCAGGCCCTCGCCGCCGGCTTTCCATTCGCCTGGCGACATCGCTTCGTGGGTTACGAATAGATCGTGCAGGCGGCCCGGGCCGGATAGACCTACTTCATAGGCAGTGTCCAGAACGCTTGCGGAGGAGCGCAGCAGTTCGCGCGCGCTGTTGAGCGTCAATGCTTGCAGGAAGGCTTTCGGCGTCAGCCCGCACCAGCGGCGGAACAGATGATGCAGATCGGTGGGGGTCACACCGGCGGCGTCCGCGATGACGTCGATCTCCGGCTGCGCGCGCCAGTTTCCCCGAATATGGGCAATCGCGCGACGGACGATGTCGTAATCAGCCGCCGCGGTCGAGAGCGGCGCGAATTCGGTGAAACGGTCGGTCAAGGTCGTTTTTGCCAGTGTCATGTTCATGACCGCTATTTAGGGCGATTGGCGGGGCCCAGCCACCCGATTTCTGACTATTCGAAGACGGTCCGGGTAGGCCCGCGCTTGGCTTCATTCAGGGCGTTTCCGAGTTCCTTGGCGAAGCTTGCCTTTTCATCGGGTCCCAGGAAAGCCGCTACCGACAATTTCCGGCCGCGCGACACGAGAAATAGCCGGTCGATACCGAATTCGTCCAATTCGACCTTGTCGAGCCGGACCCAAAGCGGATTGAGCACCCATTCACGGGCGCGCCCCAGATGGCTGACCTTGCGCACCTTCAAAGCTGACGATGTCACGGTCACTTGTTCGTACGCGTCGGCGTGGCGATAGTTGAGCCGAAAGGCCCAATAGAGCAGCAGCACGTCGAGGCCAAAGAAGCCGAACACAGGCCAGGCGCCGATCACAAGGAAGAGGACGCCCGTGACGAAGCTGACGCCGCCGAACAGCAACATCAGAACCAGAAATCCGATGTGGCCGAGCGAGCGGTGAGGGGTCAGCGTCGCTGAAAAGATCGTGGGTTCGAGTTCGTCGGCGTTGTCCGCGGTCATTGCGCTCAGTATACCGAAATCATGGCGAAAAAAACGGCCCGCAAGGCATCGGCGAAAGCGCGCAAGAAAAGCCCACGCAAAGCACGGCGCGCGAAGGTAAAGCCGGCTCCCAAGCGCGCAGCAGCCGACAGCAAGGCTGCGGCGGGAGACTTGCCACAATGGACAACGGCGCAGATCGAGGAAGCGTTCCGCCGCTTCAAGGCTGCAAACCCGGAGCCGAAGACGGAGCTGCAACACATCAATCCCTTTACGCTGTTGGTCGCGGTGGTGCTGTCCGCGCAGGCGACGGATGCCGGCGTCAACAAGGCGACACCGGCGCTCTTTGCGCTCGCCGATACACCGGAAAAAATGACCGCGCTCGGTGAAGACCGGGTCCGCGACCTGATCAAAACCATCGGCCTGTTCCGTAACAAAGCCAAGAACGTCGTCGCGCTGTCGCAAAAACTCATCGCGGAACATGCGGGGCAAGTGCCGCGCTCGCGCGAGGAGTTGGAGGCATTGCCTGGTGTTGGACGCAAGACCGCGAATGTTGTTCTTAATGTTGCCTTCGGCGAGCCAACGATCGCGGTCGATACCCATATATTCCGCGTCGGCAATCGGACCGGGCTGGCGACCGGAAAAACACCGTTCGACGTCGAAACGAAACTGGAGCAGGTGGTGCCGGCGCAATATAAGCGTCACGCCCACCATTGGCTTATCCTGCATGGGCGCTACACTTGTGTCGCGCGCCGGCCGCTGTGCGAAAAATGCATCATCAGCGACTTGTGCCAATGGCCGGGCAAAACGGTCGTTTAAAGAGATAAGAGTCTGGGAGAGTGCGTATGGAAGGCTCCGGGATCGCGAAGCCCCTTATTCGCGGGGACACCAATGAGATCTTTCGCCGTGCTGGACTGCCTGCCAGTGCCACAGCTGCATGGGTTAAAGCGCGCCCGCGGGTGAATGGCGCTCTCAAGCGCGATAGTGCCGCCGGAACTAAATTCTGGCATCGCGGCGCCGGTCTTTTGGAAAAACTTCCGAAAAAGCCCAAGCGTACGCCCGAGCAACAACTGGCGGCCGAGATCATCCTGTCCGATTGCCGTCGCACGCGCGAAGAATATCTGACCCGTCATGCCGAAGCGATCTACCGAAAGCTCACCAAAAATCTTTCGGAATTCCGGCGTGTGGATGAATTGGCATATGCCGCCGCGAAGTTAATTCCGGGATTGACACCGAACAAGAAGCAAGTCGATGCCGAAAGCGCGTTGATGCAAAGCGAGAAAGACGGCGTCGAAATCGACCAGGGTATTTTTCTTGCCCAAGTGTTGGCTGTCCCCGACACGGGGTTGCATCTCTGCGAAGCGATGCTGATGCCGAAACCGGAAGCCTTGGAACGCAGCGGAGAATTCATCAAGAGTGGCGTGATCGACTTCGGCCCCGCGCGCGTCGAGCGGCAGGGCAAGGCCGCGGTGGTCACCGTCAATAATCCGCGCTTCCTCAATGCCGAGGACGACGACACGCTCGACGACACCGAGACTGCGGCCGACATCGCCATCCTCGATCCGCTGAGCGAAATCTGCGTGCTTCGCGGCGCTGTGGTCGATCATCCGAAATACAAAGGCCGCAAGATTTTCTCCGCCGGCATCAATCTCACGCACCTCTATCGCGGAAAGATTCCTTTTCTCTGGTACATCCGCCGCGACATGGGCGTTGTGAACAAGATGTTTCGCGGGTTGGCGATGGGCAGCGCCAGTCCCGACGAAGTCTATGGCGGCACGCGCGAAAAGCCCTGGGTCGCGCAGCTCGATGTCTTCGCCATCGGTGGCGGCTGCCAGTATCTGCTGGCGATGGACTACGTGGTCGCCGGCTCGGATGCCTACATGACGCTGCCGGCGCGCAAGGAGGGCATCATTCCGGGCGCCGCCAATTTGCGTTTCCCGCGTTTCGTCGGCCCGCGCATCGCGCGGCAGGCAATTCTGATGGGCAAGCGACTCGAGTGCGATTCCCCGGAAGGGCGCATGGTCTGCGATGTTGTCGTTTCGCCGGCCGAAGTAGAGCGGACGGTGATGAAGGTGTGCGACGATTTCACCAGTTCCGGCGTGGTCAGCGCCGCCGGCAACCGGCGCGCCTTACGGGTTGGCGAAGAGCCATTCGACACCTTCCGCCGTTACATGGCGACCTATTGCCGCGAACAGGCTTACTGCCATTTCAGCCCGGCGTTGATCGCTAACCTTGAGAAACATTGGAACGCCGCGCAGCGAAAAATCTAGTGCAAGAAAAAACTCGTCGGGGGGACGTATGCCGCGATTGCAACTCAAAGGCGTCAATCTCACGCCGCGCCGTGAGAGTTTCGATGCGATCGAGATTGCCTCACGCGATGAGATCGCTGCACTTCAAGTCAAACGGCTGAAAGCGACGCTCAATCATGCCTACAACAACGTTGCGCACTATAAGAAAAGCTTCGAGAAGGCGGGCGTTCACCCCGATGATCTGAAATCCCTCGACGATCTGCAGAAATTTCCGTTCACCACCAAAGACCATTTGCGCAATCACTACCCGTTCGGAATGTTCGCCATCCCGCGTGAACAGGTCCTGCGCGTGCATGCCTCGTCCGGCACCACCGGCAAAGCGACTGTCGTCGGCTATAGCCGTCATGATCTCGACACCTGGGCCGACGTCATGGCGCGTTCCATGCGTGCGGCGGGCTGCCAGGCCGGCATGCTGGTACAAAACTCCTACGGCTACGGTCTGTTCACTGGCGGTATCGGCTTTCACTACGGCGCCGAGCGGCTGGGACTGACTGTCGTGCCGGTGTCAGGTGGTATGACCGAGCGACAGGTGCGCCTGATCCTGGATTTCAAACCGGATATTATTTTCGTGACGCCCAGCTATTTGCTCGCAATTCTCGATGAGTTTCACGCACAGGGAGTGGATCCGCGTCAATCCTCGCTCAAGATCGCTATGTGCGGCGCCGAACCCTGGACCAATGCCATGCGCGCTGAGATTGAAGACGCGTTCGATCTGCACGCCATCGACAATTATGGGCTTTCCGAGATCATCGGACCGGGGGTGTCTTGCGAATGTATCGAGAGCAAGGACGGACCGCACATTTGGGAAGATCATTTCTATCCGGAGGTGATCGATCCAGCGACCGGCAAGGTATTGCCGGATGGCGAGGTCGGCGAGCTGGTTTTCACCACGTTGACGAAAGAAGCGATGCCGATCGTGCGTTATCGCACCCGAGACCTCTCGCGGTTGCTGCCGGGCACGGCGCGCTCGATGCGCCGAATGGAAAAGGTGGCCGGCCGATCCGATGACATGATGATCGTGCGTGGCGTCAATGTGTTTCCAAGCCAGATCGAGGAGATCATTCTCAAGGACGAGCGGCTGGCGCCCCATTTTGTGATCGAGTTGCGGCGCGCCGAGCGGCTCGACGAGATCACGGTAGTGGTCGAGGCACGAGCCGACGCCGACAGCGGCGTATTTGCCGCCTGCGACCGCGATCTCGCCCACCATATCAAGGAATTAATGGGAGTGACGGCAACTGTTCGTACAGTGAAACCCGGCACAGTGGAACGATCCCTCGGCAAGGCCAAGCGGGTCATCGATCTCCGCTCGAAAAACTGACGATTACCGAAGCGGTTCGACCAGCTGGGGATGAGTGCCCGAGAACTTTTTGTGGATGTGCACCATGAAAGCCATGGCAAAAATTGGCGTCGCCAGATTGACGACGGGAATTGACACGAACAATGCAACGAACATTCCAGCAAGGAAAACGTAAACGGCATTGGCCTTGCGCAGGGCCTTCGCTTCGTGCGGGGGACGAAAGCGCATCGCTGCAAGTTCGAAATATTCCCGGCCGAGCAGATATGAATTCGCCAAAAACAAAATGATGATGCCGATGCCTGCGAAGAAGATAAATGGCAGCGCGCAGAGATAGACCACCAGTGCCAGCGCGGCAAAACTCACGCCCTCGATCAGTGCGCGGAAAAACGGCAGCGCGCGTCCGGGCGTTTCGACGGGGTAATATTCGCGCTCGACCGCATCGGCGACTTCATCAACAAAGAAGCTGCCGACGAAAGCGGTGACCACCGGCATCAAGAATAGCGCGCCGGTGATGATGCCCAGGCTCGCCATGATCGACAGAACCCAGGCGAGCGCGGACCAGACGGCGTGCGGGGCCATCCCGGTTGCCTGTTCAGCCCAGTTGGCGCCGGTTTCCGCCCATGCGGCCAGCACGCGCTGCATCAGAATGCCGATGATGACGATCAGGATCAGCGCCAGGCCGACAGCCTTGAGCAGCACGTGCCGCAAGGCGGGCGTGAACATCTGCGAAAGGGCTTTCATGGCGCCGTCGATCATGCCCGGCACAGTTAGTGCCGGCCGCGGCTCAGGGCAAGTCCGAAGCACTGGCCGGTTATGCGACGGGAGTGAGGTCGTCGTCGGCCGGCACCAGCGCGACGATTTCGTCGGCATCGGGAGCTGGCAAATCCCTCCAGGCCATCGCCTTGTAGTCGAAGCCGCGCACGATGGTTGGTTTCACCACCTCGAAATAAGGGGAAATGTCGAAGTCGCGCGGCGCGTACAGGGAGGAATGGCGAATTTCCAGAATTTCCTCGCGCGCCGCTTCGCTCTCGAGCCGTGTGATTTTCGGCAGAATCGGATAGCGCACAGTTTCGAACGCCTGCGCAATCAGCGCCGAGCAGATGATCCGCGTCGGATGGCCGGAGCCGAGCGCGATCATGCGGCGACGCCACCGTTGCGGCACCGGCATTGGAAACAGATAGCGCAACAGATCAATGACGTTCTTGAGGTCGTAGTCGAAACCGATGCGCTCGGCCGCATACGCACAAACCCGCGCGCGGTCTTCCTCGTCAAGTTGTGTCGGACGGCAAATGCGCGTGTGGAAACGCGCATATTTCGACAGCGGAGCTGCGACGACACCTTGGCCGATATTGGCCTCGACCAGCACCAGCGGCTCGCCGTCGGCAGTTTCACGATCGCCGATAGGGCCGACATAAAGTGCGGCATGCGACCACGTCGACTGTGTAAGATATTTGATGACGCCGGAAATGTGGTTGTTGCCTTCGACCAGCAAAACGTCGCCCGTTCGCAGGGTCGCGCGCAAGGATTCGGGATCGGACGGTGTGAACGGCTCATAGCCGTGCACCGGCTTTTCCAGATAGTGCGCTAGAAAGCGCCCAACCCCATCGACCATCCAGCTCATCACCGGCCCTCGGCGCCAGTTCTTGGCGCGCAAGACATTCCCCGGGCGCTACGAATACTTCGCGCCCTATCCCTATGCCGGCGAATTTAGCGAGGAGTCATTGCAATTTGGTTCACCGGTTCGTTGGCCGCGCGCTGAAATTACGGATTGTTAGGCATATAAGTTGCGGCACATGGCGCGCTCGGGCATCCTGCCGGCTCGTCCAGAAACAATTTGGATACCATGTCGGGCCTTGATGCCGATGATCCCGAAAGCCGTGATCGCGTGGTCGAGTGGCAAGGACAGCGCCTGGGCGCTGCTCGAAGCGCGTCGCGCCGGCGACTACGAAATCGTCGGCGCCTTGACCACGGTCACCAAGACTTTCGGCCGCGTCAGCATGCACGGCGTGCGCGAAGAATTGTTGCGGGTGCAGATCGATGCCGCCGGCTTGCCCGCCATCGTCGTGCATATTCCCTTTCCATGCCCCAACGAGATCTACGAGGAGAAAATGGCCGTTGCGATGGCCAATGCCAAGCAAGCAGGCATCACACACATCGTCTTTGGCGATCTGTTTCTGGAAGACGTGCGCGCCTATCGCGAGCGGCAACTTGCCGGCACCGGCATCACGCCGGTTTTTCCGTTGTGGGGCAGGCCGACCGCGGCACTTGCGCGCGACATGATTGATGCAGGCGTTGAGGCTCGTCTATCAACCGTCGATCTGCGGAAATTGCCGGCTTCATTTGCCGGTCGCCGCTTCGATAGCGCGCTGCTTGCTGCGCTGCCCGCCGAAGCAGATCCGTGCGGCGAGAACGGCGAATTCCACTCTTTCGTTTCGGCTGGGCCGATGCTCGCCGGCAAGATCGCGGTCAAAGTGGGTGAAACCGTCGAGCGCGATGGATTCGCTTACGCGGATTTGTTGCCGGCCTAGCATTCAGCTGTCGTCCCCGCGAAACGGGGACCCAGTAGCCACAGACGGTGCGGGATTACTGGATGCCCGCCTTCGCGGGCATAACAACATGAGAAGGCGGCCGTTACGCCCTCAACACGCCGCCGGTGCGCTTGGTGACTTCAGCGACAATCTTGCCGGAAAGTGCGTCGATCTCGGCGTCGGTCATCGTCTTTTCACGCGGCTGGATCGTAACCGCGATGGCAATCGATTTCTTGCCGGGTTCGATTCCCTTGCCCTCATAGACGTCGAAGACGATCACGTTGTCGATGAGTTTCTTGTCGGCGTTCTGCGCGGCGCGCACGATGTCGGCGGCTTTTACCGCGCTATCGACCACGAATGCGAAATCGCGATCGACCGGCTGAAACGGCGATAACTCGAGCAGCGGCTTGGCGCGTGTCGGTTTTGCCTTCGGCTCCGGAATCTTCTCCAGGATGACCTCGAAGGCGACCAGTGGTCCTTCGGCCTTGAGTCCCGATATCACGCGCGGATGTAGTTCGCCAAAATGACCGAGGACATTTTGCGGGCCGATCTGGATGGTGCCGCTACGGCCAGGGTGGAACCAGGCCGGACCGCCGGGCACGACTTGCAAGGCCTGCATCGGGGCGCCGGCCGCGGCCAGTACAGCAAACGCATCACCTTTCGCATCAAAGGCGTCGACGGGTTCGGCTTTGCTCGACCAATGACGTCCGATGCCGCCGGATTTGGCAAGCGCGCGGCGCAGGCCGCTCGCCGCGGTGAATTGGTCTTCCGGACGATCGCCTTTGAAAATCTGTCCGACCTCGAACAGGGCGGTATCAGGAAAGCCGCGGTCGGCGTTCCGCTGCGCCGCCATGACCAGGCCGGCGAGGAGACTTGGCCGCATGTCGGATAATTCGGCGGCGATCGGGTTGGCAAGCGCCAATGCCGCGCTGCCGCCACCGAAAAGTTCGGCCTCCCGCTTCGACACGAATGACCAGGTGACCGCCTCAACCAGGCCCGCGTGCGGCCAGCACGCGTTTGGCCTTGCGGGTCCGGTTTTGAATCGCCGTGAGCACAGGCTTGCGCGCCAGATCACCGCGCGGGAATGGCGTCGACGGCACGCGGTCGACGCCGACAATGCGCATGATTTCTTCGACAATGTCGGCGCGCCCGTGCACATCGGGCCGCCAGGTAGGCACCGCCACTTTCATGCGCTCGTCCTTGCCGACGGCAAAAAATCCGAGCTTTTCCAGAACGCGGCGCGTATCGGCGAGCGGCAGCTTCAGCCCGGCCAGTCGCGATAAATCACTCAGCGGGAAGTCGACCACTTTTTCCTTGGGGGTCGGATCGCCGGCAACCACGATCTCCGACGCTTCGCCGCCGCAAAAATCGAGCACCATCTGTGTCGCAAGCTCGAGGCCCGGAAGCATAAACGCAGGGTCGACACCGCGTTCGAAACGATAGCGCGCATCAGAATTGATCCCGAGCTTGCGGCCGGTCTGCGCGATGTTGAGTTCGTCCCACAGCGCCGATTCAATCAACACATCGGTCGTCGTCTCCGAACAGCCGGTGGCCTCGCCGCCCATGATGCCGGACAGAGACTCGACCGCTTTTTCGTCGGCGATCACGCAAATGGCTTCGTCGAGCGTGTAGGTCTTGCCGTCGAGTGCAAGCAATTGCTCGCCATTTTTCGCACGCCGGACCGTCAGATTGCCGTTCACCTTGGCGGCGTCGAACACGTGCAGCGGTCGACCGCGATCGAAGGTGATGTAGTTGGTGATGTCGACCAGCGCATTGATCGGCCGTAGCCCGATCGCCGTGAGCCTTTTTTGCAGCCAATCGGGCGAAGGACCATTTTTCACACCGCGCACGAGGCGCAGCCCGAAGGCCGGGCAGAGCGATGGCGTTTTTCCGAAATCGAGCGTGACTTTGACCGGGCACGGGAACGTCCCCTTCACCGGCTTTGGTAATTTGTTCTTGTAGGTGCCGATGGAGGTCGCGCCGAGATCGCGCGCGATGCCGGAGACCCCGGTGCAGTCCGGACGGTTGGGCGTGAGATTGATCTCGATAACCGGATCGCTGACGCCCGCCCATTCCGCATAAGGTTTACCGACCGGCGCATCAGCAGGCAGGTCGATAATGCCGTCGTGGTCGTCGGAGACCTCGATCTCGGCGCCGGAAATCAGCATGCCCCGGCTCTCGACGTCGCGGATCTTGCCAATGCCGAGCGTGATTTTCTTGCCCGGAATGTAGGTGCCCGGCGGTGCGAACACGGCTTTCATGCCGGCGCGGGCGTTGGGGGCGCCGCAGACAACTTGAATCGGCTTTCCGTCGCCGATATCGACCATGCAGACGCGCAAGCGGTCGGCGTTCGGATGCTTTTCAGCGGAGAGTACTGACGCGACGACCAGCGGCTTGAGCTGCGTCGCCTTGTCTTCGACGTTTTCTACCTCAAGCCCGATCATGGTGAGCTTGTCGACGATCTCGGGCAAAGCCGCGTCGGTGTCGAGATGGTCTTTCAGCCAGGGGAGGGTAAACTTCATGGCCGGCTGCTCATGAACTCAATCCCCCGGCCAAGGTCGGAAAATCGAGCGGCCTGAATCCGTAATGTGCAAGCCAGCGCACATCGGCTTCGAAGAATGCGCGCAAATCGTGCATGCCGTATTTCAACATGGCGATGCGGTCGATCCCCATGCCCCAGGCAAAGCCCTGGTACTCATCCGGGTCGAGGCCGCAATTGCGCAGCACATTGGGATGCACCATTCCGCAGCCCAGGATTTCCAGCCAGTCCTCGCCTTCGCCAAAACGAATTTCGCCTTTGTCGCGCTTGCACTGAATGTCCACTTCGAGTGAAGGCTCGGTGAACGGGAAGAACGACGGACGGAAACGCATCTTCACGCTGTCGACCTCGAAGAATGCTTTGCAGAATTCCTCGAGAATCCATTTCAGATGGCCGAGATGCGAGCCCTTGTCGATGACGAGCCCTTCCACCTGATGGAACATCGGCGTGTGGGTCTGGTCGGAGTCGCTGCGATAGGTGCGGCCGGGGCAGATCACGCGAATGGGCGGTTTCTGGCTGAGCATTGTGCGCACCTGAACCGGTGAGGTGTGCGTGCGCAGCAACAGGCGCGAGCCGTCCGCCTTCGGCGGGAAATAAAACGTATCGTGCATCTCCCGGGCCGGATGGCCTTCCGGGAAATTCAATTTGGTGAAGTTGTAGTCGTCGGTCTCGATATCCGGTCCTTCGGCGACGGCGAAACCCATATCGGCGAAGATGGTGGTCAGTTCGTCCGTCACCTGACTGATCGGATGCACACGACCGACTTCGGTCGGTGCTTCACGCACCGGCAAGGTGACGTCGACCGATTCAGAATTCAGTCGCGCATCGAGCGCAGCCGAGCCGAGGGATTCTTTCGCAGCGGTGATGGCGGCCGTAACGCGGTCTTTCAACCCGTTGATCACGGGACCTTGCGTCTTGCGTTCGTCCGGCGTCATCGCGCCGAGTGTCTTCAACAGCGCGGACACCGAGCCGCTCTTGCCAAGCGCTGACACGCGCACGGACTCCAGCGCCGCCTCGTCCTTGGCGGAGGCGACGCTTGCAAGAATTTCTTGCTCAAGCTTTGCGATGTCGGACATGGCTCACCACCCTGTCATGCGCGGGCTTGACCCGCGCATCCCGCTTAGATTGGCACTGTGCCTGCCTGATCGGGATGGCCGGGACAAGCCCGGCCATGACACCGAAGGACGTTACGCCGGCAACGCGGCCTTGGCCTTTTCGACGATCGCCTGGAATGCCGCCGGCTCGCGGATGGCGAGATCGGACAGCACTTTGCGGTCGACCGTAATGCCGGTCTTGGCCAACCCGGCAATGAACCGGCTGTAGTTGAGGCCGAACGGACGCACCGCGGCGTTCAGACGCTGGATCCATAGTGCGCGGAAGGTCCGCTTGCGCCGCTTGCGATCGCGGAAGGCATATTGATTGGCCTTTTCGACGGCCTGCTTGGCAACGCGGATCGTATTCTTGCGGCGGCCATAATAGCCCTTGGCGGCCTTGTAGACCTTCTTGTGCTTGGCGTGTGATGTGACACCACGTTTGACGCGGGCCATGGGAAATCTCCTTGCAGTTCGTGCGAGTTGTCGACGGGGGACAGCCGCCTAACGGCGGCCAGAAATACGGATCAGCCGTTTGGCAGAAAGTATTTCTTGATGTTGTCGCCGTCGGTCTTGAACAGCACGCGGGTGCCGCGATGCTCGCGAATCGTCTTTGTGGTTCGCTTGATCATTCCGTGGCGCTTGCCGGACTGTTGGTATTTCACCTTGCCCTGCGCGGTGATCTTGAAGCGCTTTTTAGCGCCCGATTTGGTCTTCAACTTGGGCATTTGGCTCTCCTCATCGGCGCGTTACGGGACAAGCCCGAACGGCCAAGAAATGCTCCCAAGGCCCGAGGGCCTCAGAGCTGTGCTCGGAATTGAGCGTAAATCGCCGCCACGGCAGCCCTGACTGGCCGGTCGGCGAGAGGCGGCGTTATGGCAGAGGCCGCCGCACCATGCAACCGCGCGGCTGGCGTGGCCTTAACCTCTTGTTTTCGCGATCCGGTTACCTTATGGCCTTCGCTGGTGCCCTGAGGACCGGCTGTGGCTCGGTCGTAAAATGGGCGCACATCATTGAAAATCCGCACCAAATAAGGGGTTTGTCGTTATGCGGCATTTTATTGCGCAATTGGTTCTTGGTCCGATCCTTGGTTCGGTTCTTGGTTTTTGTCTGATTCTCCCGGCGTCGATCGGTGCGCGGGCGACCGCTGTGCACGATGGAAATTGGAGCGTTTTGATTGTCACGGAGCAGGGCACCTGCGATCGCGGCTACCGTTACAATGTGAATATCAATAACGGCCACGTCAGCTACCAGGGCGATGCGTCCGTTGACCTCAGCGGTACGGTCGCGCCGAGCGGTCTCGTCAAGGTCAACATCAAGCTTGGCGACAGCGGAGCCAATGGCACCGGCCAATTGTCGGCGCGTAGCGGGACCGGCACGTGGCGCGGCATTGGTTCGAGCGGCAGCTGCGCCGGCCACTGGGAAGCCGAACGTCGCTGAAAAAGAAAGCGCCACCCGCAATCAGCGAGCGGCGCGTTTGATTGGACGGCGAATTACTTGCGGCGTCAGCGCGGCGCCAGCAACATGACCATCTGGCGGCCTTCGAAGCGCGGCTCCAACTCGACCTTCGAGATCTTCTCGGTGTCGTCCTTCACGCGCTGGAGCAATTTATAGCCAAGCTCCTGGTGCGCCATCTCGCGGCCCCGAAAGCGCAAGGTGATCTTGACCTTGTCGCCCTCTTCGAAGAAGCGCTGCATCGAGCGCATCTTTACCTGATAGTCGTGATCATCGATCATCGGCCGGAGCTTGATCTCCTTGATCTCGACGACTTTCTGTTTCTTGCGGGCTTCCGCTGCCTTCTTCTGCGCCTGGAATTTATATTTGCCGTAATCCAGGATCTTGCAGACGGGCGGTGCCGAGTTGGGAGCGATCTCGACCAGGTCGAGCCCTGCGGCCTGCGCCATCTCTAGCGCGGTTTGGATTGGTGTAGGGCCATGGTTGTGGCCACTGGCATCGATTAATTGGACCTCGCGAACGCGGATATCCTCGTTAATGCGCGGGCCGTCCTTCTGAACGGGCAGCGCGGACTTCATCGGACGACGAATGGCTAGTGTCTCCTCATGCTGTTGCAACGATCCCTTGGCGCGATCCGGGTGCGCCTCGGGAATAGCGAAAGATTGGTAGAAACGGTGCAGAAGTCAACGCAGTTCCGTCAATATTGTCGTTAGTTGGATCGGAATCCGCGGTCAAAGTGTTCAAATCGCTCTTATTTTGCCCTGCTTTAGCTTTGTGCGCCCGAAGTCGTCCGATTTCTGCGCTCGGCCAGGCCGGCAATCTCGCCGTAAAGTCGCAGGGTCTGCTCCGCAATAATCTCGTCGTTGAAATGGCCTAGCACCCAGTCCCGCCCGCGCCGGCCGATCGTGGCGCGGTTCTGTTCCGGCATTGAAAAAAGCCGCAGCAAAGCTGCCGCCAGTGCCGCATCGTCGCCAGTTGCGCAGCGGAATCCCGCGATCCGGCTTTCGGGTACCGCCGGCGCTGTCAGCACGACGTCGGCCCCTGCACCGAGGTCCGACACGATGACCGGCCTCGCCATGGCCTGCGCCTCCAGGATTGCGCGCTGAACGCCCTCCGGCTGTATGGCTGCAGACACCACGACTGAAGCGGCCGCGTAGGCCGCCGGCATGTCGGATACCGGCGCGGCCATGCGGATCACGTCCATCGTGCCGGTTGTCAGCACCAGGTCCCACAATTCGCCTGTGTAGCGCGTGCGGCCGCGGTCCTCGCCGACGAAGACACATAAGAAGTCTTTCAGCCCCATGTCCTTGAGCCGCCGGACCGCCTTGACCACCACGTGATGGCCCTTGCGGCGAAGAATTCGTCCGATGATCAGAATGACCTTTGTGTCGCGTTTGACGCCCCACGCGGTACGCATCGACTCGATACGCTCGCGCGTGACACCCTCAGGATTGAAGCGATCGAGATCAACACCGCACGGCACAACCGCGATCTTGTTCCAGGGCGTTCCGTAGCGGTCGTTGATCAGTTGAGCGATCTGCTCGCTTGATGCGATTACGCGATCTCCGCGCGCCATGATGCTGTTGTACAAGCGTTTCAATAAATTCTGCTCGCGGAAACCTTTGTACCAGCTGGTCACAAAGGGAATGCCGCGCACGCGAGCGGCAACGAAAGCGCTCCAGGCTCCGGCGCGGCCCAAGGCGTGAATTGCATTGCAGCGGCGGTCACGTGCGAGTCGGTTGAGAGCGACCGCATTGCGCAACATCACGATCGGGTTGTTGCTCGATACATTGAGCGGGACAAATTCACCGCCGGCAGCGGTAACGTCGGCGACGAGACGTCCGGCGCGCGACACAACGGTCACGCGGTGGCCGGCTGCGGAAAGAATGCGCACCAGCTCGACCGCGCCGGCATCTGCAGCCCCAACATCGAGTGTCGGTACGACGATCAACACAGCCATCGATGGACGCGCGTCATGCACGCGCGCTTGTCCGTCCAGATGAATGTCCGGCTCCCCTGCGGGTGCGGGCAAACTCGACATGACTTTAAAGACCTCGAAATAGCGGCGCCTTTCAGGGGTATTTCACCTGTCACGCACCAGCAAAGAGGTATAGACGCCACGAATGGCGTCGGCAACGCTTTCCGCCGAGAATGCAAATTCGGCAAACTGCCGCGCGCGCGCGCCCAGTGCCTCGTATGATGTTGCATCAAGCGTGAGCGCGTTCGTGATAGCGCGGGCGATGTCCACAATGTTGCCCGGCGCGACGAGCCAACCGGTACGCAATTCGTCGCGCATACGTGGCGGCGCGAGGACGTATTCTGGAAGCACCCCTACCGTTGTCGTCACCACAGGCCGGCCGCTCGCCTGCGCCTCGGCAACGACGCGGCCCGACAAAGGTGGTTCGATCGCAGGGACGGCCACGACGTCGGCTACGGCAAAGGCAGCCGGCATGTCCGGGCATTGGCCGATGAACCGGCAAAGCGTGTCGATGCCATGCATGCGTGTTTGGCGGCGCAGTGCGCGCACATAGCGCGGTTCGCTTCGATCGTCGCCGGCAAACACGAAAATAATATTGCCTCCGCTGCCATTGGCCAAAAGACGGGCGGCATCGATCATGTCGAGTTGCCCGTTCCACGGAGCGAGGCGACCGGGCACCAGTACGATGCGGGAGTCCGGCAACACGCCCCAGGCGCGGCGCAGTGAATTGATGCGATCCGCGCTGACTGAAGCTGGTCCAAAAGCAGTGGCATCAATGGCGCGCGGGATAACGGTGATGCGTTCGGCAGGGAGTTTGTAGCGCTCGATCATGGCGCGTGAGACGTAGCTTGACGGCGCGATGATGCGGTCGCCGCGCGCAAGCGAACGTCGAAACCAGTCACCGCCCCACGAGCGCGCCGGTACCCGGTCGGGAAATGAAGTTACAAGAAAAACGGGCATGCGACCGATAGCAGTGCGCGCGCTCCAGGCGCCGCCGGCAGATTGCGCATGCACGATATCGATGCGCTCGTCAGCGATCAGGTTTGCCAGGCGATGCGCGTTTTGGAAAATTCGCGCCGGATTGATTGTATTGTGCGTCATTGGCAGCCACTCGCCGCCAAAGGCGCATAGTCTTCCGACCAGCGCGCCTTCATCGCCAACAACAATCGCGCGGGCACCTGCTTGCAGCAGGATGAGGGCAATATCGACCGCAACGTTTCCGGCCAGATCGTCGTGCAAGGCAGGCACAAGCTGGAGGATCGTTGCGCCGGCGAGCGAGCGCGGGCTTCCGGCACTAGCCCGTATCATGACCGCATGGCCCTTGCATTTCGGGTCGCGTTGCGGCGAGAAGTAACCGCATCCACCGGATTGTCGGCCCGACCACTCATGAGCGAAGCTCGCCTGACCACCATCACAATAGGTTCGTCTCCGGCGGAGCGGACAATCGCCGTACGCGTGCGCGAGGGCAAGAGCCCAAGCTCGGGACCAGGTCTGTTCTGGCTTGGGGGCTTCAAGTCCGACATGAAAGGAACGAAAGCCGAGGCGCTCGACCGGTGGGCCGATAGTGCGGCTCGCGCCTGCGTGCGGTTCGATTACTCCGGCCACGGTGAATCGGGGGGTGACTTCGAGGCGGGCACTATCGGGCGATGGCTGGAGGAAAGTCTCGCCGTTTACGCCCGTTTCGCCGACGGTCCGCAGATTGTCGTCGGTTCATCGATGGGCGGCTGGCTGGCGCTGCTGCTGGCGCGTGCATTGTCCGGCCGCAAGGACACACCGCCGATTGCAGGCATGGTGCTGATCGCGCCGGCGGTGGACTTCACTGAAGAGCTGATGTGGAAGCAGTTTTCGGACACGACCAAGCGCGAGATCGAGCAAAATGGGGCGTGGCTAAGGCCATCTGCCTATGGTGAGAGAGCCTTATCCAATCACGCGCGGGCTGATCGAGGATGGCCGCAAACATCTGATGCTGGGTGGCCTGATCGAAACCCGCTGCCCCGTGCATATTTTGCAAGGGCGTACAGGATCCGGACGTACCGTGGCGGCATGCCGTCGAGCTGGTGTCGCGTTTTTCCCGTGACGACGTTGTGTTGACACTTATTAAGGACGGCGATCATCGGCTGTCACGGCCGGAAGACATCGAGCGGCTGATTGCGGCGATAAAGGAATTCTAACCGAGCGCCGCCGCCCATTCCTCCCGAACGTCTGCGTCCGTTTCGTGATTGCGCCGCGACAACGTTGAGACTTTCTCGCGTGGCAGCAATCGCGCCAGCGCCCACACGGCTGCGCCGCGCACCAGGGGCGAGGCATCGTCGAGCAGGCGCTCCGCTTCAACGGCAAGATTGGCGTCGCCCGAGTTGCCGATCGCAATCAGAACGTTGCGTATAAAACGATCGCGTCCGGTACGCTTGATCGAGGTTTTGGAAAAAAGCGTGCGGAATTGCGCATCATCTAGGCGGGCCAAATCGGCGAGGCGCGGTGCCCGCAAGGCGTCGCGCGCGCTCAATTTGGCCTCGCGGCCCTGGCTTGCGAACTTGTTCCACGGACATACGGCAAGGCAATCATCGCAACCATAGATACGGTTGCCGATCGCCGCGCGCAGTTCGCGCGGAATCGGACCTTTGTGCTCGATGGTGAGATATGAAATGCAGCGTCTTGCGTCTAATCGATAGGGCGCGGGAAAAGCGGCGGTGGGGCAAATGTCGAGGCAGGCGCGGCAACTGCCGCAGCTGTCAGGCTCCGCTTGATCGTCCGGCAAATCGAGCGTGGTGAAGATCGCGCCGAGAAAAAGCCAGGAGCCGTACTGGCGGGACACCAGATTTGTGTGCTTGCCCTGCCAGCCGAGCCCGGCACTTGCTGCGAGCGGTTTTTCCATCACCGCCGCCGTGTCAACGAATACTTTTACATCACCGCCGGCATTTGCCGTGAGCCAGCGCGCCAGCGACTTGAGCCGTGATTTGATCAGTTCGTGGTAGTCGTCGCCTTTGGCGTAGACCGAGATGGCTGCGCGATCGCGCGCTTTTAAAATTGCCAACGGGTCCGTGTCAGGCCCGTAATTCATTCCGAGCATGATGATCGAGCGTACATCCGGCCACAGCGCCAACGGGGAGACGCGCCGCTCGGCAGTGGTTGCCAACCAGGCCATGTCGCCATGCGCACCCTCGGCGAGAAAATTGTCGAGCCGCGCTTTCAATTCCGGCACGGCGTCGGGCCTGGCAACACCAATCGCGTCAAATCCATGCGCGCGCGCTTGTTCGGCAAGCGCCGTCTTGATTGCCGCTGGCTCGCTCAGAAGTCGAGATCGGCGTAGCTTTTCGAAGGCGGCAGGCCGGCCATCGTGTCGGCGAGAATCGCCCGGAACGACGGACGCGACTTCACGCGGGCGTACCAGTTCTTTGCCACTTCGTCTTCGTTCCACGGCACTTCGCCCAAATAGTCGGCCGCCGACAGATGCGCAGCGGCGGCAAGATCGGCCAAACTCAGTCGATCGCCGGCAAGCCAATCGCGCGTGCGCACCAGCCAGCCGATATAGGCGACATGATAGCGGATATTGTGGCGGGCGGCGCGCAGGGCCTCGGTATCCGGCGGCCCGCCGCCCTGATCCTGCGTCATATGGCGTTTAAAGACCCGCTCGGTCACCAATGGCCGGCTGACTTCCGTGTAGAATTTGTCATTGAACCAATTCGCCAACCTGCGCACCTCAACCCGGTGGCCGGGCCGCTGCGGTAGCAACCGATCACCGCCGCTCTCGCCCGTGTGCGTTTCCTCGATGTATTCGGCGACGATTGCGGCCCCCGGAATTGGTGGCTCCCCCTCGGCCACCAGCACCGGCAATTCTCCCGCCGGATTGAGCAGCAGGAACTCCTGCCGTCGTTCCCAGAACCGCTCTTCCACCAGGCGCACACCGATGCCGTACTCTCCGAGAATCAGCCGCACGTAGCGCGAATGCGGGCACAGCGGGTGGTGAAACAATGTCAGCATGGACACTCAGAATGGCGCGGCGATGCCGCTCACGGTGGGAATCAACTTCCGCACTATAGAAATCTGCGGCGATGGGGCAAATCGCCAGGAAATTCGGCAAGAATTTTCGCCTTTTTTCGTTGCCTCTCGCGTGCCTTTGCGCCAAAAGCGCTCGCCCGCATCGTTCCTGGCCGCAAGCGCCACAATTCCTCCGGAGCAATTTATGGATTTGGCACACCTCGACCTCATCAAGGCGGCTGCTCTTGGTATTGTCGAGGGCCTGACTGAATATCTTCCGGTCTCGTCGACCGGGCACTTGCTGCTGATGGAGCATTTGTTCGGCTGGGGCGATGATGCCTTCGGTAAATCCTTTGCCGTTCTGATTCAGCTTGGCGCTATTCTGGCGTTGCTGAGCATTTACTTCGGCAGGCTTTGGGCTCTTGCCAAAGAAATGTTCACACAATGGGCGGCGGCGCGTTTCGTCATCGGCATCTTGCTTGCCTTTCTCCCGGCGGCGGTCGTCGGTGCGCTCGCTTATCACATCATCAAGACTTACCTGTTCGATGTCCGCATCGTGTGTGTGTCGCTCATCGTCGGCGGTTTCGTCCTGTTGTGGGTCGACCGCTTGAATTTGCAGGCGCGTTATCACGAGGCAAACGCGTTCTCTTTGCCGATGTATTTTGGCATTGGCATCATTCAGTGCATTTCAATGATACCGGGCGTGTCGCGCGCGGGCGCGACGATCGTGGGCGCCATGTTGTTCGGCGCCGATCGTCGCTCGGCGGCGGAATTCTCATTCTGGCTGGCCATGCCGACGATGGTCGGCGCCTTCGCCTACGAAGTCTACAAAAGCCGCGGGGAGCTCGCCCTTGGCGGCAATTTCACGGTGACCGCGGTCGGCTTCGTCTTCTCGTTCATCTTCGGATGGATCGTCGTGAAGACGTTCCTGCGCTACGTGCAGCGCCACAGCTTCGCGCTTTTTGCATGGTGGCGCATCCTGGTGGGCGGCGCCGGGCTTTTCGCACTGTATGTTCTTTAAAGTCTTACGCGGTCCGGCTGCGGAACTGACCTGTCTTGCGGAAGCGCCAGAGATAAGACGGCACAATGGCCTCGATTGGCTCGGGCTCGATACCGAGTCCTTGCAGGGTTCGCTTTTCCGCCGTCGCTGATTCCGAAACGACATTGTCGGCACGCAACAACTCGACCTGATCGGGAGTCAGCAGCGGTTTCGGCAAATACTGCAAAAACATCGCCTGCATTCTGGCAACGAAGAATGGAATTGGGATCAGAAGCCGGTTGCGCTCGATTGTCGCCAGCACAAATTGCATGAGCTCCTTGAACGTCCGCACGTCCGGTCCGCCCAGTTCGTGGACGGTGCCCGGCCGGACATTGCCGTCCACTGCGTCCGCAATCGCAGTCGCGACGTCTCCGACAAAGACCGGCTGAAAGCGCGTAAGACCGCCACCGATGAGCGGCAAGGCCGGCGACAGGCGCGCAAGTGCGGCAAAGCGGTTGAAGAAGTCGTCTTCCGGTCCGAACATGATCGAAGGCCGCATGATGACCGCGGACGGCTGCGCGGCCAGCACGAGCTGTTCGGCTTTGGCCTTGGAACGCGCGTACGCGCTGGCCGAATTCTCGTTCGCACCGATCGCAGAAACATGCACCATGTGCGCGCCGTGCGCGTGGGCTGCCAGGGCAGTCTGCTCGGCGCCGTACGCGTGCACCGAATCGAAACGTTGGCGACCGCGCTCGAACAGGACGCCGACGAGATTGACAATTACCTGAGCGTCGCGCGCCGCCGCTTCCACCGAAGGTGCGTTGCGAAGGTTGGCCTGCACCGCGTGGATTTGACCGACGCGACCGAGCGGTTGCAGGTAGCCGGCGAGCTCGGGGCGGCGCACCGCCACCCGGATACGGTAATGACGCTTGGCCAAAGCGCGAACCACGTGCCGGCCAAGGAAACCCGAACCGCCATAAACGGTGACGAGGGTGTCGTAAGGGCTGCGTGCGGTCATGCCGCTCTCGATCTTGTGCGGGCAGGGATGCCTTGAGGTTCGGCAAATACAGGATCGGCCATGGGCTGTACAGGCCCCCAAGCCCCTTCATTGACAAGCCGGAAACGGCTCCGTATCTGGTCCCGACAAGCCCAGGTGGCGGAATTGGTAGACGCACTAGTTTCAGGTACTAGCGGTGAAAGCCGTGGAGGTTCGAGTCCTCTCCTGGGCACCAACGTTCCGAGAACCTGAATGACCATTCGTCTGCACCGCGGCGACCTCCCCGACCTCAACGCCTACAAGGGCGCGGTGGCGATTGACACCGAAGCCATGGGTCTTGATCCAAACCGCGACCGGCTCTGTGTCGTGCAGCTGTCGCCCGGCGACGGTTCGGCGGACGTCGTGCAAATTGGCGCCGGCCAGCACAAGGCGCCGAAAATCGAACGGATGCTGGCGGACAAATCGATCCTCAAGATCTTCCATTTCGCCCGCTTCGACATGGGCATCCTGGCGAAGACGTTTGGTGTGATGCCGGCGCCCGTCTACTGCACAAAGATCGCCTCCCGTCTCGCGCGCACATACACCGACAAGCATGGCCTCAAGGATCTGGCACGCGAGGTCCTCGGCGTTGATCTGTCGAAACAGCAGCAGTTGTCCGACTGGGGCGCCAATGAACTCACCGACGCGCAAGTGTCTTACGCGGCGACCGATGTCCTTCATTTGCATGCGCTGAAGGAGAAGCTCGACGTCATGCTCGCGCGCGAGGGCCGCGCTGATCTGGCGGCAGCCTGCTTCCATTTTTTGCCGGATCGCGTGCGCCTCGACCTCGCCGGTTGGGCGGCCGAGGATATTTTTTCTCATTCGTCGTAAGCTGTTGTATTCTGGCGGCTATTGGTTAACGACCGGGCGTTTGTTGCCGCGTCGAGGCCATATTCGAGCCGCATGTTGCGTCGTGGGGGCGTGAGATGATTTCCGGGATCTTCCAAGGGTGAAGACGGATGCCAGGCTTGGCATGAACCGTGTGATTACAGCCAGAACTGACCAGGACGCTGCGCACGCCTATTGGACAACGGGCCGCGGCGACTCTGAGCGCGCGTTCAAAGCCGCACGCCGGCACAGCCGTGTGGTCCGTCTCCTGCGCATTGCCGTTCCCGCGAGTGTCGGCCTGGTTGTCGTCATCGTTGCGCTGGTCACCTATTTCAATCCGTTGCGAATGCTCGCCCGGCTGCCGATCAACATCGACAATCTGGTAGTGTCCGGCACTAAGGTCACCATGGAACAGCCGCACCTCTCCGGCTTTACAAGCGATGCGCGAGCTTACGAATTGACAGCCGACACTGCGGCGCAAGACATGACAAAGCCGGACATGGTCGAGTTGCGCAATATCCGCGCCAAAGTGGAAATGCAGGACAAGAGCATGATGGAGTTGACCGCAATCAGCGGTCTCTACGATTCCAAAGGCGAGACCCTGAGGCTCGATCGAGACATCAGAACTCAATACGTCCGGTTACCGCGCCCGTCTTAGTGAAGCGATGATCGATATCCGCAAAGGCAATGTCGTGTCCGAACATCCGGTCGAAGTGAAGATGTTACAGGGTACGCTCAATGCCAACCGGCTTGATATTGTCGATTCCGGCGAGGTCGTCCGCTTCCACGACGGAGTCGTCATGGATATGATGCTCAACCAGCCGGCGCCAAAAACTAATCCGGGAGCGCAATAGTCCAGATGCGCCGAACGAGTTTGATATTGCTCATCGCCGCGATGCTGGGCCTGTCTGGTGCAAGCGCGGATGCGCAAACCGCGCCGCACGGTCCGCCGAATGCGCTGCAAGGATTTTCGCAAAATCGCGACCAACCGGTACATATCGAGGCGGCTACGCTGGAAGTACGCGACAAGCAGAAGCAGGCAACTTTCAGCGGTGACGTGCGCGTTAAACAGGGCGATACGGGGTTGCGCTGCAAATCGCTGGTGGTGTTCTACGAACAGGACGGTGAAGCGGCCGATCAGAGCAAAACATTGCAAGCCGCAACTCCCGGTCCGGGGGGTGAACAACGGATCAAGCGGCTTGAAGCCCATGGCGGCGTTGTCGTGACGCAAAAAGAGCAAACCGCCACTGGCGATCTCGGCGTTTTCGACATGAAGGCAAATACGGTGACTCTCACTGGAAATCCGGTGGTGATGACGCAAGGCCAGAACGTGCTTCGTGGCGAAAAACTGGTGGTCGATCTGACCAGCGGAGTCTCGCGCGTGGAATCGAACAAAGGCGGCCAGGGCCGCGTTCAGGGCCTTTTCCAGCCGGGTAGTAGCGGACTTGAGAAGCCGGGGAACAACGGGGTCCAGGGTCCGCGGCCTGTGCCAGTGCGGCCGTTCAATTGATTTGCAATACGCCCGCCACGGACGTCGCCGCCCGCGTGCACGGGAATCAGATAGTGTTATGCGCCGCACATTGGCGGATTTGCGGGCAGGCGAATTTATGCGCTGCGAGGTAAGCCGGTGAATATTCTCTCGCTGTTTTGGCGCCGCCAACCGGCCCGGAGCAGGCGCGTTTTATCGCCGGAGGCCCGCGCACAACAGGCGGCCGCGGTCAACGCGCAACAAACACAACAAGTGCACGGCACGGCGCCGAGCCAGACGCCCGCTCGTCCGCGCCGGGATGGCGACGGACGGCAGGCTCAACGACATGCCTACCTGGCGGTACATGGCGTTGAAAAAAGCTTTGGCGGCCGCATGGTCGTGAAGGGCGTTACACTATATGTGAGGCGCGGCGAGGCGGTGGGTTTGCTCGGTCCAAACGGTGCCGGCAAGACAACGGTGTTCTACATGATCACCGGCCTGATCAATGCCGACCGCGGTCGCATCGAACTCGATGGCTATGACGTAACCGCGCTGCCGATGTACCAACGCGCACGGCTCGGTATCGGATATCTGCCGCAGGAAGCGTCGATTTTTCGTGGGCTGAGCGTCGAGGACAACATCCGGTCGGTTCTCGAAGTGGTAGAGCCCGATCGTCGCCGGCGCGAAGCAGACCTCAATGCACTGCTCGAAGAATTCAATATTGCCCGATTGCGCAAGACACCGAGCATCGCGTTATCGGGCGGCGAGCGGCGTCGTGTCGAAATCGCACGCGCGCTGGCAACGCGGCCGAGCTACATGCTGCTCGACGAGCCATTCGCCGGCATCGATCCGATTGCTGTTGGTGACATCCAGGCGCTCGTTCGGCACCTGACGAATCGCGGCATCGGGGTCCTGATCACTGACCACAATGTGCGCGAGACCCTGGGCCTCACAGACCGCGCGTACATCATCTACTCCGGTGAAGTGCTCATGGAAGGCCGGGCCGACGACATCGTGAATAATCCCGATGTGCGCCGTCTTTACCTGGGCGAAGAATTCCGCCTATAGGCGCACCGGTTAAGCATTAATCCGCTCAACATTTGTGCAGCTCAATGCGGCGATATTGCATATCGCCGCCGTCTACGGGCTGCTATAAACAAGCAAGAATCGGACCAATTCCGCCGGGACGTTTATGGCGCTGTCACAAAGATTGGAGTTTCGCCAGACACAAGCGCTGGTGATGACGCCGCAGCTGATGCAGGCCATCAAGCTGCTGCAGCTCTCCAGTCTTGATTTGGCCGCCTACGTGGAGGGTGAGCTGGAGCGCAACCCGCTGCTCGACCGTGCCGGCGAGGATGAGGCACCCACGGCAGGCGCCGAGCCCGACGCTCCGGCGATCGAGCGTGATGAGGATACCGCTACCACCCCGGATTGGATTGGTGACGACCTTGAGACCAGCCGCAGCTCCATGGAGCAGGGGCTGGGGACCGAACTGGAAAACGTATTTCCCGACGACGGTGGTGAAAAAACGGCGCCAACCGAGATGCCGCCGCCGGCTTATTCGGAATGGTCTGGCGTAGGTTCGGGCGGTCAGGATAACGACCATAACCTCGAAGCCTATGCCTCGGCGCAGGTCACTCTTGCTGATCATCTTGCCGAGCAGTTGTCGCTAGCGATTTCCAATCCGGCCGGCCGCATGATCGGCCAATACTTGATCGATATGGTCGACGAGGCTGGCTACCTCACCGGCGATGTCGACGCGGTTGCCGAAAAGCTTGGCGCGCAGCGTAGTGATGTCGAACTGGTGCTCGCGGTCCTGCAGACGTTCGAGCCGCTCGGCGTGTGCGCGCGCAATCTGACCGAATGCCTCACCATTCAGCTCAAGGAACGCAACCGCTTCGATCCGGCGATGCAGGCGTTGGTCGGGCATCTCGATCTTCTGGCCAAGCGCGACCTTGCCGCGTTACGTCGTCTTTGCAGCGTCAGCGATGAAGATCTGGCTGACATGATTGCTGAGATACGCAACCTCAATCCAAAACCAGGCCTCGCATTCGGCTCCACCGTCGTGCAGCCGATCGTGCCCGATGTTTATGTGCGGGCGGCACCGGATGGTACCTGGCAGGTCGAGCTCAATTCCGACACGTTGCCAAAAGTGCTCATCAATCAGCGCTATTACACGCAAGTGTCGAAGAGCACGCACAACGACAAGGAGAAGGCCTATATCGCCGACTGTCTGCAAACCGCAACCTGGCTGGTGCGTGCGCTCGATCAACGCGCAAAGACTATTCTAAAAGTATCGAGTGAAATCGTGCGACAACAGGATGGCTTCTTCACCAAGGGCGTGCAGCATCTCCGTCCGCTCAATCTCAAGACTGTTGCCGACGCGATCGGCATGCATGAGTCAACCGTCTCGCGTGTCACCGCCAACAAATACATGGCGACCAGTCGTGGTATCTTCGAGCTCAAATATTTCTTTACGTCCTCGATCGCGGCGGCTGACGGCGGGGAAGCGCACTCCGCCGAAGCGGTCCGGCACCGCATTCGTCAATTGATCGACGACGAGAGCGCCGAGGATGTTTTGTCTGACGATACGATTGTGGAAAAACTGCGTGGTGCGGGGATCGACATTGCACGACGGACGGTCGCCAAGTACCGCGAGGCGATGCGGATCCCGTCCTCGGTGCAACGGCGTCGCGAGAAACAGGCCGCGAGCGCTTAAATGCACCTATCCTGACGCATTGACGCCGGGAACATTTCTGAGCTGAAATCTTTAGAGCCGGGCGAACTCAAGGGCGCTGCCGTACGCCCCAAGGAGACGGTAGGGAGGCGATCGTATGCCTTTACGCGTTTCGGGACGAAATATCAGTGTCGGCTCCGCGCTGCAGCGAAAAATCACTGACCGGGTCGAAGAGGCCGCCTCCAAATATTTCAGAGGCGGCTATTCTGGTCATGCGACGGTTGGCAAAGACGGCTTCGGTTTCCGTACCGAGTGCATTTTGCATCTTGATTCGGGGACATTGCTCGAAGCCGAAGGAATGGCCGCGGATGCGTATGATAGTGCGGAGCAGGCCGCGATCCGTATTGAAAAGCGGTTGCGCCGATACAAACGTCGCCGCAAGGACCATCAGGCCCGCCGCGGCGCTAAATAGGGCGAAAATGCTCGAAAAATCGCCAGTTATAGGCGGAGTTGGGCCATTGACGGCGGGACGGGTCGCTCTTATGGTCCGCCGCCTTCAACACCCCCATTGCAACTTCGGCGCTGTCATCCCCGATCATTGGCCATGTCCATGACGCTTACCGATCTCGTCGCGCCGAATGCTGTCATTCCGGCTCTCAAAGTTAATAGCAAGAAGCAGGCGATCCAGGACCTTGCGACACGTGCGGCCGAGCTCACCGGCCAAAACGAAAAGGCAATCCTGGAGATCCTTCTTCAGCGTGAGAAACTCGGCTCGACGGCGGTCGGCAACGGCGTGGCGATCCCGCATGGCAAGCTGCCCAAGTTGGGCAGGCTGTTCGGGCTGTTTGCGCGGCTGCCAAAACCCATCGACTTCGAGGCGCTCGACAATCAGCCCGTCGATCTGGTTTTTCTGTTGCTGGCACCGGAAACCGCAGGCGCTGATCATCTCAAGGCGCTAGCGCGCGTCGCGCGGCAGCTACGCGATCCGGAGATCGCGCGCCGCCTGCGCGAATCGAGCGATGCAGACGCGCTCTATGCCGTGCTGGCAATGCCGCCGGCAAGTACTGCTGCCTAATTTTCAGGAAGCGTTGAGCGATCAGTGAACGCTGACTGCCTCGAGCTCCTGGCTCCATGCATTCGCGACCGCTGCCTCACGCGTATCGGTCAGCATGATCGGTGTGCCGTCGGCTGCGTGCAGCGCGAACAGCTTGATGCCAGGCTCGATTTTCGGCGCCTGCGGGAACAGGTTGGCGACGTCTTCTGAGCGGATCGTCTTCACATAAGCCAGACGACCATCACCGAGCTGCGCCAGCGCCTCCTGTGTGATCACAGGGTGAGTCGTGTTCGGTTCAGTCTGTTTGTCGTTGGTCATGGCCCTCGACTCCTTTCTGAGTAAACGCTTGACGTGGTCGAGTCCTGCTTCACGAATCCGTCATTCCTGCTCGTTAATCGAGATGGTTTTCACGATCCGTTCCGGTTGTGGCCGGACGAGATCGATCGACAACAAGCCATTCTTGAGGTCCGCGCCCATGACCTCCATGCCATCGGCCAGCACGAAGGTGCGCTGGAACTGGCGCGCGGCAATGCCGCGGTGGAGGTATTGGCGGGTCTTATCGTCCTGTTGCCGCCCGCGGATTACCAATTGGCTTTCCTCGATGCAGACGTCGAGCTGATCACGGGTGAAACCGGCGACGGCAAGCGTGATACGCAGCCGCTCCGGATTTTGCCCGTCGCGCGGCAGCCGCTCGATATTGTAGGGCGGGTAGCCATCGGCCCCCTTGGCAACGCGGTCGAGCACGCGCTCGATCTCATCGAAACCCAAGAGGAACGGGCTGGATAGGGACGGTACTCGCGACATTGGTCTCAAAGCCCTCGCTTGAAGCGACTTTGACGGGGCCCCTTTCAGGCACCCCAACCGGGCGGCAACCGCCGTCCGATCGCCCCTAATATGGGCAGGGCAGGTTAAAGGTTCAAGAACAAGGAGAAATTGCCCAAGCGGCCGTTATAGTCGGCTTTCGACGGGGTTTTTCATGAAAATTGGAGCCGCAATGCCATCCCTGACTGTACGTGCTGTCCGCGGCACGCCAGTCGAAGTTCCATTGAATTTCGTGCTCGGGACCAGCGCCACGGCAATTCGCCGGGCGCCATTGCTCCTGATCGACCTCGAAACAGAGGAGGGGATTTCCGGCCGCGCCTATGTGTTCTGCTATCTGCGCGCAGCGGCCCCGGCGATCTTGAGCCTGCTCGGCGAGGTCGAGCGAATAGTGCAGGGCGATGCGGTCGCGCCGGCCGAACTCTGGGCGAAGTTGACGCGCCGCTTCACCCTGATCGGTGTCCAGGGGATCGTGCGCATGGCGATGGCTGGCTTCGACACCGCGTGCTGGGACGCGCTTGCGATTGCAGCCGGTATGCCGCTCGCCACTTTTCTCGGCGCAGAGCTGCGACCAATTCCCGCCTACAATAGTTGCGGTCTCGGTTTGACGAACGATCTTGGTGCGCTGGCGGATGAAGCGGAAAAGCTGCTCGCGGTCGGTTTCCGGTCGGTGAAGTTGCGGCTCGGCTATCCGTCATTGCGCGAAGACATCGCGGCCGTGCATGCGGTGCGCCGGCGCATTGGCGATGAAGCGACGTTGATGGTCGACTACAATCAGGCTCTCGGTGTCGAGGAAGCGTTGGTGCGAGGTCGCGCGCTCGACGAGGAGAAAATTTATTGGCTGGAGGAGCCGATCCGCCACGATGACTATGTCGGCGCTGCAAGGCTGGCGCGCGAGCTCAATGTGCCAATTCAAATAGGGGAGAACTTCTCGTTACCGGCCGCTATGAATGTCGCGCTCGATCAAGGCGCCGCCGACTACGTGATGCCCGACCTTGAGCGGATCGGCGGCGTCACCGGATGGCGACAGGCGGCCGACATTGCGGCGGCCAGGCGCGTTCAAATGTCGTCGCACCTTTTCCCGGAAGTGAGCGCACATTTGCTTGCCGCGACGCCGACCTGCCATTTCCTGGAATATGTCGACTGGGCAAATGTCCTGGTCGAACAGCCGCTCAAAATTGCCGATGGCCACGCAATCATTCCGCCGCGTCCCGGCAACGGCATGGTGTGGGACAAAAGCGCGGTCGAACGCTTTCGAATGGTCTGATCTAGCGCAGCGGCAGCTTGAACAGCTTGATGGCGTTGCTGCGGCCGATCTTGGCCCGGTCAGTTTCGCTAATGTCGGCCTTGTCGAACCACTGCGCACCTTCGCCGACGTCCTCGAAGGGCCAATCGACTGAGAACATCACGCGATCTGCTCCCATCACCGACATGGCGTTGACGAGCGCGGGCGTGTCGAAGTTGCCCGACGTGGTGAGGTGAAAATGTTTTCGGAAGTAATGCGCAACGCCGTTCTTGGCGGGATATTTATGTGGCGCGTTCATCCATCCGTTGCGGTTGTCGATGCGCCAAAGATAGATGGGAATGCCTTCGCCGATATGGCCGAGCACGATCTTCAATCGCGGGCACTCATCGAACAAACCGCTGCCAATCAGCCGTAATGCGTGCACGGCGGTTTCGGCGGCAAAGGCCCAGTTTGGACCGAGCAGCCAATTGTGGCCCTCGTAGAATCTCGTCCAGCTTGGCAGCGGATTGCGCGGGTGCAGATAAAACGGAACATCAAGCGCCTCCACGGCACGCCAGAACGGGCGATATTGCGGCAGATCGTAGTACGTGACGTTGTCGGGCGAGCCGATCTGCGAAAAACCGTTGACCAGCGCACCGACCATGCCGAGTTCTTTAATACAGCGCGTGAGTTCGGTGATCGCGGCGTCTGGATCCTGCATCGGCAGCGCGGCGAACGCGGCAAAACGGTTGGGGCGCTTTTGAACTTCGCCGGCAAGGACGTCATTCGCCTGTTTTGCGACGGCGATTGCATTCTTGACGTCGTGGATCGCCTGGATCGCGGGTGCGTTCAGCGACAGGATCATCATCTCGATCCCGTGCTTGTCCATTTCACCCAGGCGCGTGTCCTGAATGTCGAGCAGGCGGTGACCCAGGTCTTTCCAGACATGAGCGCCGAACACCTGTGAATCGCCCAACGTCGGCTCGATGGCGAAATGTTCTTCAAGCGCAATCTTGCCTTGCATGTCGTTTCCCCTCGTTCGCAGCCATCATGCAATGTGGCGGCTACGTTTGTCAGTATTGCAAGGGTGACGCAAAAAAACCGACCCAAAAGGGCGGCTTGCTAGCGCAGGCGCTTCTTTGTGAAAGCGCGGCCTGATCATGATTTTAGATAACGTTCGAATGCAACTGCCTTGCTCGCATCGGAGAAGGCGAAATAGGTCATGATCCGCCATGGCCTGAATTTTTTTGTGTGACTCGATTGGCCGGAATTGTGTGCGGCAAGTCGCTCACGCAAATCGTCTGTAAGACCAATATAGATTTCGTAGGGAAATTGATGCTTTCGAGGAGATAAACGTATCTCATCAAACTGAGCTCAGCTCGATCTACGCTCCGGAGGTCCGCCTTCGCTAAAGCTTCGGCGGACACCCGCCATGCGAAGGTCTTGCCCGCCGAAGCTTTAGCGAAGGCGGGTGGTGGAGCCAGGCGGGATCGAACCGCCGACCTCCTGCATGCCATGCAGGCGCTCTCCCAGCTGAGCTATGGCCCCAATTCGCGATTTCGACCGCTGCCCTTGAGAGGCAGCGAGTTCAGGTTTCCTCTTCCTTCTCGATCGACTCGCCGATGATGTCGGTCACGTCGGGCGCGCCTTCTTCCTGCTCTTCGATGAAGGCGGCATCGTCGAGGCTCTCGTCACCAATCTCGACTTCTTCCTCCTCGCCCGCCGCAGCGGCTCCCTCGGCCGCCGGCTTCTTGCCCTGCTGTTCGGCCTCGGCGTCCTCGAGTGAAACAAATTCAGCGTCTGCGGTCTCCGGCTCGACGCTGACGGTCGGCACAACAGGCGCTGGTCGCGCTGCTGCCGGTTCTGGCCGCGCACGCGACTGCGTTGGCACGACGATCGGCACAACTTTGCCGGTGTAGGGTGAAATGACTGGCGTCTTGTTGAGGTCGTAGAATTTACGACCAGTGTCTGGACAGACGCGCTTGGTACCAAGATCGGGTTTCGCCACAGTCGAGGTTCCTCGGGGGACGGGGTCGTTTAAATCGGTGTTTCACTTGGCTAGTTGCAAGGCCCCTGTCAATAGCGCAAGCGCGCCCGGCAAGGCCAAAAGCGCCGGCAAAAGCGGCGGGATGACGGCGCGCGCGGCTGCGTGGTAGGACGGCGCAGATTTTAAGGATACCACCCGGTGAACCCTGCCGAATTAACGCCTTTGACCGCCCGTCAGGGTGGCCCCATCCAGGGCCGGGCCCGCGTTCCGGGCGACAAATCGATCTCCCACCGTGCCTTGATCCTGGGCGCGCTTACCGTCGGCGAAACTACCATCGGTGGCCTGCTGGAAGGCGAAGATGTTCTGCACACTGCCGATGCCATGCGGGCGCTCGGTGCGCGCGTTGAACGCGCCGGCGATGGTACCTGGCACGTTCATGGCGTCGGCGTCGGAGGTTTTACGCAACCCGGCGGGACTCTCGATTTTGGCAACTCAGGCACTGGCTGCCGGCTGGCTATTGGCGCAGTCGCCGGCGCGCCGGTCACAGCCACCTTTAGTGGCGACGATTCCCTGCGCAGCCGTCCGATGCAGCGTGTGCTCGATCCTTTGTTGAAGATGGGCGTGCGCGTTCTGCAGGTCGCGGACGGAGGACGGCTACCGCTCACGCTGCAAGGTGCAGCCGACCCGATCCCGATCGTCTATGAGCCGCCGGTGCCGTCGGCGCAGCTCAAATCGGCGGTGCTGCTTGCCGGTCTCGCTGCGCCGGGCGAGACAACGGTGATCGAAGCGGAAGCAACGCGCGATCACACTGAACGGCTGCTGAAACATTTCGGCGCGAAGATCACCAGCAAAGTTCATGGCGAGCACGGCCGTCGAATTGTCCTGCAGGGTCAACCGGAGCTTGAACCGGCGAATGTTCTCGTGCCAGCCGATCCATCGTCTGCAGCCTTTCCTCTCGTGGCTGCGCTTATCGTGCCGGGCTCCGAACTCGTTCTCGAAGCCGTAATGACCAATCCGCTGCGCACCGGCCTCCTGACGACGTTGCGGGAGATGGGCGCCAATATCGAGGCGCTCGACAAGCGCGACGATGGCGGCGAGGAAGTCGCGGACCTGCGCATTCGCACGTCGACGCTCAAGGGCGTGGAGGTGCCGCCTGAGCGCGCTCCGTCGATGATTGATGAATATCCCATTCTGGCAGTGGCTGCGTCCTTCGCCGAAGGACTCACGCGGATGCGTGGCCTGAAGGAATTGCGGGTGAAGGAATCCGACCGCCTCGCGGCGACCGTTGACATGCTGCGCGCCAATGGCGTTGTCGTCGAGATCGAAGGCGACGATCTGATCGTGCAGGGCAAGGGCCGACCCGCCGGCAACGGCGAGGTGAAGACGCACATGGACCATCGCATCGCCATGGCGGCGTTGGTCATGGGTCTCGCCACGGAAAATCCGGTGCGCATCGACGATAGCGCGTTCATCGCGACGAGCTTTCCGGGCTTCGTCGAACTGATGCGCTCGATCGGTGCGGATCTGACATGATTATCGCGACACACTCTCTTCACCTCCCCCTGGCGGGGGGAGGTCGATTGCGCGTAGCGCAATCGGGAGGGGGTGATGTTTCTTCGCAGAAAAAAAACACCCCACCCCGCTCACCTTCGCTGCGCTCCGGTGAGCGACCCTCCCCCTGCAGGGGAGGGTCAAGATGATTATCGCGATCGACGGGCCTGCCGCGTCGGGCAAAGGCACGCTCGGCAAGCGGCTCGCCGTTCATTACGGATTGCGCCATCTCGACACCGGCCTGATCTACCGCGCTGTCGCCAAGGCGCTGATCGATAACGGCCGAAACCCGGCCGATGCGGCTGCCGCCGCCGCCGCCGCGAAATCGCTCGATCCGTCGCACTTCGATGAAGTGGCACTCAAGGCTCACAGCATCAGTGAAGCCGCTTCAATTGTGTCTGCCATCCCGGCGGTGCGCGCCGCATTGTTGGCGTTTCAGCGCGACTTTGCCGCCCAGCCACCCGGCGCCGTACTCGATGGCCGGGATATCGGCACCGTCATTTGCCCCAATGCAGATGTTAAGATTTACGTGACCGCAACCCCGGAAGTGCGTGCCCGCCGCCGCGCCGCCGAGTACCGGGCGCAGGGCCGGGACATCGACGAGGCCGCGGTCCTGGCCGACATCCGGAATCGGGACGAACGCGACCAAAATCGCGCTATTGCCCCTCTAAAACAGGCGCCGGATGCGCACTTGCTCGATACCACGCATTTGGATATAGACGCGGCAATCCGGGCCGCCATCGACATCGTCGAGGCTACCCGAGCGGGCCGAGGGCGTGGCTAACCACCCCTCGTGTTGGAGGACAAAGCCCCGCTCGAGCCTCTGCGTAAGGCGCGCCCCGACCGCTCAATCGTTCGACAAGCACGGTATTTGCGCCGGCCATCCGGATTTCCGGAGGTCGCCTTTGGTCTTGCGGGACCAACGGCCCGCACCTGTTGAACGCCATTCAAACCCGCCGGCGCCCGCTTACAGGAGAACTCCATGGCCACCGCTACAGCACCCACGCGTGAAGACTTCGCCAAGCTGCTCGATGAAACCTTCGGCGGCGGAAACCTGCAGGAAGGTTCCGTCATCAAGGGCAAGGTCGTCGGCATCGAAAAGGAATTCGCCGTCATCGACGTCGGTCTCAAGACCGAAGGACGTGTCGCCCTGCGTGAGTTCACGGGGCCGGGACGGCAAAATGATCTCAAGGTTGGCGATGATGTCGAGGTCTATCTCGAAAGGGTCGAGAACGCGCTCGGTGAAGCGGTGTTGTCGCGCGACAAGGCGCGCCGTGAGGAAAGCTGGGGCAAGCTGGAAAAAGCCTTCAATGCCCAGGAGAAAGTTCAGGGTGTCATCTTCAACCAGGTCAAGGGCGGCTTTACCGTCGATCTCGATGGTGCGGTGGCCTTCCTGCCGCGCAGCGCAGGTCGATATTCGTCCCGATCCGCGATGTCACTCCGCTGATGAACGTAAATCAGCAATTCCAGATTCTGAAGATGGATCGCCGCCGCGGCAACATCGTCGTCTCCCGCCGCACCGTGCTGGAAGAGACCCGCGCCGAGCAGCGTCAGGAACTGGTGCAGAACCTTGAAGAAGGTCAGGTCATCGACGGTGTCGTTAAGAACATCACCGACTACGGCGCGTTCGTGGACCTCGGCGGCATCGACGGCTTGCTGCACGTCACGGACATCGCCTGGCGGCGGGTCAATCACCCGACCGAAGTGCTCAATATCGGCCAGCAGGTGAAGGTCAAGATCATCAAGATCAACCACGAGACCCACCGTATCTCGCTCGGCATGAAGCAGCTGCTCGACGATCCGTGGCAGGGCATCGAGGGCAAGTATCCGGTTGGCACGCGTTTCAAGGGCCGTGTCACCAACATCACCGACTACGGCGCGTTTGTGGAACTAGAGCCCGGGCATCGAGGGCCTGATCCACGTGTCCGAGATGTCGTGGACCAAGAAGAACGTGCATCCGGGCAAGATCGTCTCGACCTCACAGGAAGTCGAAGTCCAGATTCTTGAAGTTGATCCGGTCAAGCGCCGTATCTCGCTCGGCCTCAAACAGACCATGCGGAACCCGTGGGAAGTGTTTGTCGAGAAACATCCGCCCGGTTCCACCGTCGAAGGCGAAGTCAAGAACAAGACCGAGTTCGGCCTGTTTCTCGGCCTCGATGGCGACGTGGACGGCATGGTCCACCTGTCCGATCTCGACTGGAAGCGTCCCGGCGAGCAGGTGATCGAGGAATACAAGAAAGGCGACATGGTCAAGGCGCAGGTCCTTGATGTCGACGTCGAGAAGGAGCGCATTTCGCTCGGCGTCAAGCAGCTCGCAGGCGACCCGATGGAATCCGCCGGCGACCTCAAAAAGGGATCGGTGGTCACTTGCGAAGTCACCGAAGTGAAAGAGAGCGGCCTCGACGTCAAAATCGTCGGCACCGATCTCGTTGCCTTCATCAAGCGTGCCGATCTGGCACGCGAGCGCGGCGACCAGCGTCCCGAGCGATTTGCGGTTGGCCAGAAGGTTGACGCGCGCGTCACCCAGTTCGACCGCAAGACCCATAAGGTCGGCGTTTCGATCAAGGCACTGGAAGTCGCCGAGGAGAAGGAAGCGATCGCCCAATACGGCACGGCGGATTCAGGCGCATCGCTGGGCGATATTCTGGGCGCTGCACTCAAGCAGCGAGCCGGCGACAAGCCGGAAGCCGAGACAGAAAAGGCCGAAGAATAAGCGGCTTTTTATGCATCTATCACGGGACCCCGGGGCCTTCCCCCGGGGTTTCTTTTTGACACGACCTTGCCAAACCATGGTGACAAACTTGGCAACTGGCGACAAAACCTGGCGACATGACCGCGCCAAGCCCCTTGCCGAGGGGTAGAATTCACCTACGATTCGATTGAAGGAGCACCCATGTCGCTCGATGCCGATGCCATCGTCGATCGCCGCCGAATGCGGCGCAAGCTCACCTTCTGGCGCGTCAGCGCGCTGGTGATCGCGCTGCTGGCGATTGTCGGTGCATCGTTGCTGTTCGTGCCGGGCAGCCGGCTGATGCCGCCGGGTGCCTATGTCGCCCGCATCAAGATCCAGGGATTGATCCGCGGCAATCAGGATCGCGTCGAAGCGCTGGCGCGGCTGGGACGTTCGCGCGCGCGTGCGGTGATCGTGCATATCGACAGCCCGGGCGGCACGACCGCCGGTTCCGAGCAGCTTTACGACTCGCTGCGGGAATTGCAGGGCAAGAAGCCGATGGTCGTTGTGGTCGACGGGCTCGCCGCATCCGGTGCATATATCGCCGCGCTGTCGTCCGAGCACATCGTGGCGCAGGAGACGTCGCTGGTCGGCTCGATCGGCGTGCTGTTCCAGTATCCGAACTTCACCGATGTGCTCAAAACCATCGGCATCAAGGTCGAAGAGGTGAAATCTTCTCCGCTGAAGGCTGCGCCCAACGGCTTCGAGCCGACCAGCCCGGAAGCGCGGGCGGCCATCGAGGCTATCGTGGTCGACTCCTATGCCTGGTTCAAAGGGCTGGTGAAGGACCGCCGCAAGATGGATGACGGTCAACTCGCAAAAGTGTCCGATGGCCGCGTTTTCACCGGTCGTCAGGCTGTCGGCCTCAAGCTGATCGATGGCCTCGGCAACGAGAAGACCGCGCTGGCCTGGCTGGAGAAGGAAAAACAGGTACCGGCCAATACCCCGGTGCGCGATTATTCGTTGCAGCCGCGATTCAGCGAGCTTTCCTTCCTGCACGTGGCCGCATGGACCTTCGAGGCGGTGGGCTTGACAGCGATTGCGCACCGCATCGAGGAATGGGGTGCAGTGCAAGCGGTCGAGCGACTCAACCTTGACGGTCTCTTGGCGCTTTGGCACCCTCCGTCGACCAATTGATTTCCAGTTGACCGGGCAGGGCGGCGTCAATGATCAAGTCAGAGCTTGTCCAACGTATTGCCTCGCAGAACCCCCATCTCTATCAGCGTGACGTCGAGAACATCGTCAACGCCATCCTGGGTGAGATCACGAGCGCGATGGCGAAGGGCGACCGCGTCGAACTGCGCGGCTTTGGCGCCTTCTCGGTCAAGCACCGGCCGGCCCGTACCGGCCGCAACCCGCGCACCGGCGCCCATGTTGCGGTCGACCAGAAGTCCGTGCCGTTCTTCAAGACCGGCAAGGAAATGCGCGAGCGCCTGAACAGGCCAGGCGCGGTCTAGGGCCCTGCTGCCTCCGAACATCGAGAGTGCTATGGTCGTGGCCGAGTGAGGGCTGGCTATCGATTTTTTGCGAAGAGGCGTCACCTGTGTTCCGCAAAATCGTCTCAGCGCTGATTGTCGTACCGCTGGCGGTCGTGATCATCGTGTTCGCCGTGGCCAATCGACAGTCGGTGACCGTTTCGTTCGATCCGTTTTCTTCGAGCGCTCCGGCTTACGCGGCGACACTGCCTTTGTTCGTCATCATCTTCACGGTGCTGATTATCGGCGTGCTGGTCGGCGGCATTGCCGCCTGGTTCGGCCAGGCCAAGTGGCGCCGCGTCGCGCGCAAGCGCGATGCCGACGTGCGTGCGCTCCATCAGGAACTGGAAACGATCCGTCGCCGCTTTGCGCCTGAACCGCCGCCGTCCCTGCCGGAGCCCGGCCCCTACACAGTCGTCCCGCCGCCAATTCCTTAACGCAGGTGGCGGTTCTGCTTTGCGGCGCGGTGGAGAAGGCGGTAGAACGCGCCCACGATGCCTCTGACGATCAAAATCTGCGGCCTCATGACCCCGCAAGCGCTTGATGTGGCGTTGGATTCCGGCGCGGACATGGTGGGCTTCGTGTTCTTTGCCCCAAGCCCTCGCAATCTTGGGCTGGAGCTCGCGCGCACGCTCGGGGAGCGCGTGCGTGGCCGGGCCGCCAAGGTCGCGCTCACGGTCAATGCAAACAACGACACACTGGGCAGCATCGTCGACGCCCTGAAGCCCGACATGCTGCAATTGCACGGCAAAGAGGCGCCGGAGCGGGTGGCCGTGGTGCGCAGCCGCTTCGGTCTGCCGGTCATGAAGGCGCTGCCGATCGCCGAGCGCGGCGACCTTTCGCCCATCCGCGAATATGCGCAGGTGGCCGACCGGCTGATCTTTGACGCGCGCGCGCCGCAGGAGGCAACGCGGCCCGGCGGCCTCGGCAAGCCGTTCGATTGGACGCTGCTCAGCGGCGTCGATCCCGGCGTGCCATTCATGCTGTCGGGTGGGCTCGATGCGAACAACGTAGCCCAGGCGCTGCGCATTACACGTGCGCCGGGCGTCGACGTATCGTCCGGCGTAGAGCGTGCGCCGGGCGAGAAAGACCCCGACATGATCCGCACGTTCATCCGTGCCGCGCGGGTGGCGGAGGCTGAGATATTTTCGCCACCTCTCCAGCTTGGAGAGACATCGATCGTGCGGTCGATCAAGTAGGGGCCCTTCGGATGACCGTGCAGCAGCCTAATTCATTCCGAACCGGCCCCGACGAGCGCGGACATTTCGGCATCTATGGCGGACGCTTTGTCGCCGAGACGCTGATGCCGCTCATCCTCGAACTCGAGAAAGCCTACACACAGGCAAAGGGCGATCCTGCCTTCCAGAAGGAAATGGACGGGCATCTCGCGACGTATGTCGGGCGGCCATCGCCGCTCTATTTCGCCGAGCGCCTCACCCAACATGTAAGAAAGACGGCCTCAGGCCTTTCAGCTGGTGGCGCGAAAATCTACTTCAAGCGCGAAGAGCTCAATCACACCGGTGCGCACAAGGTGAACAATGTGCTTGGCCAGATCATGCTGGCTCTGCGCATGGGCAAGACCCGCATCATCGCCGAGACCGGTGCCGGCATGCACGGCGTTGCCACCGCCACGCTTTGCGCCAAATTCGGACTGCCTTGCATTGTCTACATGGGCGCCGTCGACGTCGAGCGGCAGAAGCCGAATGTGCTGCGAATGAAAATTCTCGGCGCCGAGGTGCGCCCGGTCGAGTCCGGCGCACGTACGCTCAAGGATGCCATGAACGAAGCGCTGCGTGATTGGGTCACCAATGTCAGCGATACGTTCTACTGCATCGGCACGGTCGCCGGGCCGCATCCTTATCCAGCAATGGTGCGTGACTTCCAGTCGATCATTGGCCGCGAGACGCGCGAGCAGATGCAGGCTGCCGAAGGCCGGCTGCCGGATTCACTGGTTGCCTGCATCGGCGGGGGCTCCAATGCCATGGGCCTGTTTCATCCATTCCTCGACGAGCGCGCGATCGAAATCTATGGCGTTGAAGCGGCAGGCCACGGACTCAAGAGCGGCGAGCACGCGGCGTCGATCGCCGGCGGCAAGCCGGGTGTTCTGCACGGCAACCGTACATATCTGCTGATGGACGATGACGGCCAGATCGAGGAAGCGCATTCGATCTCCGCCGGTCTCGATTATCCGGGCATAGGCCCCGAGCATGCCTGGCTCAACGACATGGGCCGCGTGAAATTTTTATCGGCGACCGATGACGAAGCGGTGGCGGCATTTCAGCTGTGCAGCAAGCTCGAAGGCATCATCCCGGCATTGGAATCGGCCCATGCCCTGGCAAGAGTGCCGGAGATTGCCGCCGCCAAGCCAAAGGACCATTTGATGGTGGTCAATCTGTCCGGCCGCGGCGACAAGGATTTAACCAGCGTGGAAGCGTTTCTCGAAAGTAGGAAGCGATGACCACGCTGATCTCTCATTTCGTCATTCCGGGGCGCCGCAAAGCGGCGAACCCGGAATCCATACTCCGCAGCAGGGGTTATGGATTCCGGGCCCGCGCCTTCGGCGCGTCCCGGAATGACAGTATTGGAAATTGCGCATGAGCACGCGCATTGAACACCGCTTCGCCGCCCTCAAGGTGGAAGGCCGTGCCGCTCTGGTGACATTCACCATGGCGGGCGACCCGGACTACGACACGTCGCTCGCGATCGCGAAGGCCCTGCCGAAGTCGGGCGCCGACGTCATCGAACTCGGCATGCCATTCACCGATCCGATGGCGGATGGGCCGGCGATTCAGGCCGCCGGCTTGCGCGCGCTCAAGGCCGGCCAGCGCATGACCAAAACGTTGGCGCTGGTGCGCGAATTTCGCAAAGACGACGACGAAACACCGATCGTGCTGATGGGCTACTACAATCCGATCTATATTTACGGCAACGATCGTTTCCTCGCCGATGCCAAGGCGGCCGGGGTCGATGGGCTCATTATTGTCGATCTGCCGCCGGAGGAAGACGACGAACTCTGCCTGCCAACATTAAAGGCCGGTCTCAATTTCATTCGGCTCGCGACACCGACCACCGACGACAAGCGTCTGCCGATAGTGCTCAAGAATACCTCCGGTTTTGTCTATTACGTCTCCATCACGGGCGTCACCGGCACTGCCGCGCCCGATGCCGGCAAGGTCACCACGGCGGTTGCGCGCATCAAGCGCCACACCAAGCTTCCCGTGGCGGTCGGCTTTGGCGTTCGCACTGCGGAGCAGGCGCGCGCCATGGCTGAAGGCGCCGATGGGGTGGTCGTTGGCTCGGCGCTGGTGGATGCGCTCCGGCAGACCCTCGACAAGAACGGCAAAGCCGGCTCCGGCACCATAAAGTCGGTGACGGAGCTCGTATCGGCGCTGGCGCAAGGTGTGCGTAGCGCCCGCCGCGTGGCGGCGATATGAACAATTGGCCAGGCCAACGGTTATAATTTCGCCGAATCGGTCCTATAGAGGCGAGCCATGAACTGGATCTCCAACGTCGTCCGGCCGAAGATTCGCAGCTTCCTGCGCCGAGAGACGCCCGAAAATCTCTGGATCAAGTGTCCGGAAACCGGGCAGCTTGTCTTTTACAAGGACGTCGAGGCCAACCAGTTCGTCATTCCGAGCTCGAACTACCACATGCGTATCAGCGCGCCACAGCGCCTGAAATCCATGTTCGATGGCGGCGAATTCGAAGATATCGCTCTTCCCGAAGTGCCGCTCGATCCGCTCAAGTTTCGCGATGAACGCCGCTATGCCGATCGCCTGAAGGATGCCCGCACCAAAACCGGACTGCAGGACGCCGTAAAGCTCGGTATCGGGCGCCTGGAAGGTCAGATGGTCACCATCGCCGTCCAGGATTTCGACTTCATGGGTGGCTCGCTCGGCATGGCTGCAGGTGAGGCAGTGATAACCGGCTTCGAGACCGCCGCGCGGCGGCAAACGCCGCTCATCATGTTCGCGGCTTCCGGCGGCGCGCGCATGCAGGAAGGTATTCTCTCGCTCATGCAACTTCCACGCACGACGGTGGGTGTGCAAATGCTGCGCGAGGTGCGCAAACCTTACATCGTTGTTCTGACGAATCCGACCACCGGCGGGGTCACCGCCTCCTACGCCATGCTTGGCGACGTGCAGATCGCGGAGCCCGGCGCCTTGATCGGCTTCGCCGGTCCGCGGGTGATTGAGCAGACCATCCGCGAGAAGCTGCCGGAAGGCTTCCAGCGTGCCGAATATCTCGCGGAGCACGGCATGGTCGACATGGTGGTGCACCGGCATAAATTGCGGGCAACACTTGCCGAATTGTGCCGGCTGCTGACGCGGACACCACTACCGGCTGGGCACCAGCAGCAGTTGCTGCCGTCCCGGCCCACGCTTGAATTCATGCTGGTGTCATCATCCGCGAAAGCGGATGATCCAGTAACCCCGGCTCTTGAACAATCGAAAGGCCAGTGTGTACTGGATGCCCCGCTTTCGCGGGCATGACAGAAAATAAAATGACACCCATCGACTCCATCGTTGCGCGGTTGACCTCGCTGCATCCCAAACGCATCGACCTGTCGCTCGAGCGCGTGCAGCGTCTGCTTGCCGCGCTCGACCATCCTGAAAAAAAAATGCCACCGGTGATCCATGTTGCCGGCACCAACGGCAAGGGGTCGACGATCGCTTTTTTGCGCGCGATCCTGGAGGCTGCGGGCAAGCGCGTGCACACCTACACCTCGCCGCATCTGGTCCGTTTCAACGAGCGGTATCGGATCGGGGCAGCGGGGGAGGGGAAGCTCGTTTCCGACGAAGGACTAGCAGCGGCGATGGAGGAATGCGAGCGCGCCAATGCGGGCGCCCCCATTACCGTCTTCGAAATTACGACCGCGGCCGGCATGTTGCTGTTCGCGCGCAATCCTGCGGATGTCGTCTTGTTGGAGGTCGGACTCGGGGGGCGGCTTGATGCAACAAATGTGATCGATCATCCGCTGGCCACGATCATTACGCGCATTTCGATCGATCACGTCGATTTTCTCGGCGACTCACTTGAAAAAATTGCCGCCGAGAAGGCGGGCATTCTCAAGCGTGGCGCGCCGGCGATCATTGCCGCGCAGGATCGCGATGCATTGGCCGTGATTGAGCGGCAGGCGGCCAAGCTCGGCGCGCCGCTGAAGGTCGCCGGCGAAGATTGGACGGCCACCGAAGAACGCGGCAGACTGGTCTATCAGGACGAAACAGGGCTGCTCGATTTACCGGCGCCAAGGCTCTACGGCCGGCATCAATTCGAGAATGCCGGATTGGCCATCGCGGCATTGCGCACAATCAAACAATACAGGCTTCCACCCGCGGCCTACGACACCGGCATCGGCAAGGCCGAGTGGGCAGCGCGGCTTCAGCGGCTCGGACACGGCAAGCTGGTTCAGCTTGCGCCAGCGGGTAGTGAGCTTTGGCTCGACGGCGGGCATAACCCCGATGGCGGCCGTGCGATTGCGGCTGCGCTTGCCGATCTCGAGGAGCGTGTGTCGCGGCCGTTGGTGTTGATCGTCGGAATGTTGGCGAGCAAGGACTGCGAGGGGTTCCTGCGAAATTTCGCCGGACTGGCGCGCCGCCTGATCGCTGTGCCGGTGCCAGGCGCAGAGAAAGGTCTGACGGCGGAAACGGTCGCCGACGCTGCGCGTGCGATCGGTCTATCCGCGACCAGCCGCGACAACCTTGCCGAGGCGCTTGATGCGGCCCGAAAACTCGATCTCGATCCGCCGCCGCGTATTCTGATCACAGGGTCGCTTTATCTCGCCGGCGAGGCCCTGCGTGAAAATGGCACCCTACCGACATGAAATAAAAACGGCCGGCGGAAAGGCCGGCCGTTTTCGAAAAACGTTCTAGTCGCGTGTCACACCGCGCCGCTGATCCATTGATGCAGTTTCTGTTTGGGCGCAGCACCGACCTGGCGTGACGCGATCTCGCCGTTCTTGAACATCATCAAGGTCGGGATCGACATGATGCCGTATTTCGCGGCGGTGTTCGGATTCTCGTCGACATTGAGCTTGACGATCTTGACCTTGTCGCCCAGTTGGCCTGCGATTTCTTCCAATGCCGGCGCAATCATGCGGCACGGGCCGCACCATTCCGCCCAGAAGTCGACGACGACCGGTTCGGCAGATTTCAACACATCCGATTCGAAGCTAGCGTCCGACACTTTGCCGACGGTCATGACCATTACCTCTTGTCTATTGGGCGGGAGAATCACTTCCCGAAACATTGCGAGGGCAGGAAGCTATGAACGCGGTCCGGCAGCGTCAAGGCAGGCTCACGCGGGGGTGATGCCCGCCAATGCGTCATCCAGCATGGCCGCGGAAAGCTCCATGAGATCAGGGACTTCCGTCCAGATCAGGGCGGCACGAACGGGCCGGTCCGGGTATAATTTTTTGAGTATGGCGCGGTATTCCGCGAGCTGCCGGACGTAGTTCTCAAGCCGCTGTGTAGCGGGCCGGCCCGTTTTAAAATCACCTATCAAAACAGCCTCTTTTGTGACCACCAGCCGATCAACCTGGCGGGAGACGCGAGCTTTTTTCCCACCAGCCTCGATCCATCCAACGATCGGAACTTCGGCCCTGCTCCCGGGCGCAAAAAGCGCGGCGAAGCGGGGATCTTCGAGCACGCGCATCATCTGCTCACCGAGTGCCGAGCGCGCGGCCGGATCGAGTTCGCTCTGACGCGCCAGAAAATCCTGCATTGCGTCGCTGCGATTTTCGCGCGGAATGTCCGGCAATGACTGCAACAGGCGGTGCGCGACTACGCCGCGTTTGCGCGCCATCTTGCTTGTCGTGACCGCAGTCAATCGTTGATCCGGTGCCTCCGCTTCGCGTGACGGCGTCAGCACGCGCACGCGCGTTTCCGCCGCGAGTGTCTGGCTGAGCCATTTGGGTTTATCGACAACCGCCGCGGTCTTAATTGGCGTCTGCTTTGATGCACCGACCGGTTCGACCTTGCGGTAACGCCACAGCTTCATGCCATCAACTTCATGTTCAACGAGACCGGGCTGGCCCTGCAAGCCTCGCAGCACGAGATCGTACCAGCAGCCTTCCGGCCGCTTTCTCGAATTCAACGCCGCAGACGATCAGATGCTCGGCCGCCCGGGTCATAGCGACGTACAGTAGCCGCCGGTATTCATTTTTTATTTCCGTACGCGCGGCGGCACGCGCTTCATTCATTGGCCCGACATCCTCCTTCTCGCTTCTTGCCCAGACGAGCGCCGGGACGCCACTCTGCGCTGGCAGCGCCAGCAGTGGCGGCGGGTGATGACCTTCCGGACGGGTCGTGGTGTCGGCAAGAAAGACAATTGGCGCTTCGAGTCCCTTGGCGCCATGCGCGGTCATCACGCGTACTTCATCGCGGTCCATTTCCATGTCGCGCTTGATCTCTGATTTGGCAGCCCGCATCCAGTCAACAAAGCCTTGCAGCGACGGTGACTCGCCGGCTTCGTATTCGAGTGCGAGATTGAGGAATTCATCAAGCGCATCGGCGGCCTCGTGGCCGAGCCGGGCGAGGAACCGTTTGCGGCCGCAGTCGGCGCCAAGCAAACGCGCATAGAATTCAAAAGGTGAATCGTTTCGCGCGTGTTGTGAAAGTTTGAGGAGAAGCGCAAGCGCCTGCCCATACTTTTTAGTATCGGCAGCTTTCTGTGTCAGCGCTGTCCGTAACGATTTGGTGCCCCGGTCATGGGCGAGTGCAAAAATGTCGTTGTCGTCAAGGCCGAACAGCGGACTTTTCAACGCGGTGGCTAGCGCGAGGTCGTCCTGCGGCAGCAACAGGGCGTCGGCGAGCACCAATAGGTCCATCACCGCGATGTGCTCGGTCAGCACAAGCCGGTCGGCGCCCGCGACCGGAATGCCGATATTCTTGAGCGCGCGGATGATGGCTTCGAACAACGTGCCGCGTCGGTTCACCAGCACCAACATGCTGCCCGGCCGCCGCCCCGCGGCCATAAAGCCGCGTATGGATTTTGCAATGCGCTCTGCCAGCCGAACCGCCGGTTTCGAACCGATGAGGTTGTCGAACGGGGCGTTCCAGGGGTCCTTTTCCCCGGCATCTTCGAGCGGCTTCTCGGTGTCCCATATTTCGACTTCGCCGGGTGCTGCGCTCGCCAGTGCGATATGCTCCGGAATTCCCGCGACGTCTTGGGTCAGGCTGCCAGCGACAGCCGCCGGCTTGAACACGATATCGACCGCCGCCAGTACGTTTGCGCCGGACCGCAATGATGTATCGAACCGGACATGGCGAAAGGGTTGCTGGCTGCGGCCGGACAGCGTTTCGAACTCTCGGCGCATGCTTTCGAATTCTGCTGGCGCTGCGCCCTGAAACGAGAAAATCGACTGCTTTTCGTCACCGACGGCGAAAATGGTGCGTTTTTTCTCGGTTGCGCCCCGACCGGCGAAAAATTCGGCCACCAGATGGCGGACGATCCCCCACTGTTTTGCGCTGGTGTCCTGTGCTTCGTCGATCAGGACATGATCAATGCCGCGATCGAGCTTGTAATGTACCCAGGCCGCGGATACGCGCGACAGCAATTCATGGGTCTTGTCGATCTGGTCCTCGAAGTCGAGTAGCCCGCGGTGACTTTTTTCGGTACCGAAGCGGTCGAGTACCGCCTTCGCGACTGTGACGAGTGCTATAGTGCGGTCGCGCGCCGCCACGGCGCGCCGGCGCTCGATCAAAGTCCAGATACGGTCGCGCTCCCTGTGCAGCCGGTCGCACAGCGTGCCGTGCTGCTTCTTGATGTCGCCGGTAAACACATTTTCGCGCTTGCCTGCTGTCTTGGTGCAGAAAATCTCGATGTAACGGTCAATTTGCCGCGTGCCGGCAAGGCTTGGCAGCGAGGCAAAACGCTCGCCTTGGTCGCGATCTGTCTTCTTGCCAGTTCCGCCGATCGTTGCGATGGCGGACCATTCCGACGGCGGGATGAGGCTCTTGCCGAAGAACTCATCCAAAATCTTTTTCTCGCTATCGTCGGGTTCAATATTGAGCGCGCGCGATAGCTGCACCTTTGCGGCGTCGAGACCGCCCGCGGACTCGAGCCAGGCTTCAACCAGGTCACGCTCGGCAATCGTCTTGCCGATCAGGTCGCGGAATGTGAGATCAGCGACCGCCCCGATCGCATATTCCAACGCCCGTCCGGTGTCGCTTTGCGGCTTTTGCGCCGCGTCGAGCAGTACTTCATTCGTCATCTTTTCGAGCAATTGCGCGTTTTGAGCTTCATCCAGCACAGAAAAGCGTGCGGCGACATTGGCCTCGAATGGGAAGAGGTGAAGAATGTGCGTGCAAAAGGCGTGAATGGTCTGCACTTTCAGTCCGCCCGGGGTCTCAAGCGCCAGCGCGAATAACCTGCGCGCACGCGCGCGCATCTTGTCGCCGGTATCGCGGGCTCCAACATTATTCATGGCCTTGATGAGGTTGGCGTCGTCGAGGGCAGTCCATTTGCGCAATTCGTCGAACACCCGATTCGCCATATTGCCGGCCGCGGCCTTGGTAAACGTGATGCACAAGATGCGCGCGGGATCGACGCCGTCGAGCAATAATCGGATAACACGCTGCGCCAGCACGTGAGTTTTGCCGGAACCGGCGTTGGCCGAAACCCAGGCAGAGGTTTCCGGGTCCGATGCCTCGCGCTGACGGATGAGAACGGCTTCGGAGATAATGCGCAGTGTGCTCATTCGTCGCCCTCGTCGGCACCGCCGGTGAGCGACCATTCCTTGACGCGCGCGAGATGGTCGTAGTCGCCGTAATGGGTCTTCCACATCGGGTGTGCGAGCGGACGATAGGCGGTCTTGAGGTCGGCAAATTTTGCGGCGACGCCAGTCAAACGCTTGAGTGCATTTTCGGCTTGCGCGTTTGCGTCGCTGTCCTCGAACTTGACGATCCGCTCTTCGCCGGGAGGCTCACCGCCGCGCAATGCAACATAGACGAGTTGCGAAACGCTGGCGCCTTTTGGAATTCCGTCGAATGCGCCGCCGCGCAGCATGGCCGCTTCGAGCGTAAGCTGCGGCGCTAGACCGCTTTGCACCTGGCCATCGGTTGGCGGTTTTCCGGTTTTGAAGTCGAGTATGGCAAAAGTGCCATCGTTCAACTGCTCCACGCGGTCGGCGCGGGCCGTGAGCGTGAAAGTACCCCCGGCGACGGGGATATCGAGCTTCACATAGCGCTCGGCGTGCAAGGCCGTCAGGCCGGCGCGGCGTGCGGGTTCGAATGTCTCTGTCAGCCAGCGCGCAATGCGCAGGAAACGTGGCCACCAGAATGCCTTGGCGTCGGGAAAGTCCTCCAGTTCGGCAAAGTGTTTTGCGCCGAGGGACTGCATTTGCGTAAAGGCGTCATCCGGTAGTTTCCCTGGAAATTTTTGGGCGAAGTCGCCGACGGCACCGTGAATGATGGTGCCGCGGTCGGCGGCGCCCGGCGGCGTGTCGATGTCATCGAGTGGAAATAGCCGCAGCACGTGCTTGGCATAAATTGTGTAGGGATCACGAAGCCAATTTTCGATGTCAGTAACGCTGAGCTGTCTGGGCCGCGCTTCAAGCGGCGGCGTTGGGGCCGGCATCTTGATGCGCTCGCTCGTGTCGGGTGCGTCCAGCATGCGCGCCCAATCGAGGTATTTTTCGCCGCGCGCCAGTGCGCCTTTCCAAAGCGGCTCGCCCGCAACTGCGGCGAGCCGCTGCACGAAGCGAGACGCGACGGTCGGCGCGCCAGCCATCTTCGCGGCGCGGCTGAGAATGACCTCATTGGCCCCCAGCGCCTGCGCAAAGTCGTGCGCTGACAAGCCGATCCGCCGTTCCGGTAAGTCGAGCCCGAGCTGCTGGCGCATCGGCCGGCTGAGCCAAGGGTCAGTGCGCGTTTCCGGCGGCCAAATGCCCTCGGCAAGCCCACCGAGCACCACGCGATCAACGTGTTGCAGACGCGATTCAAGCGTGCCGAGTATTCGGACGCGCGCCTGGCCGGGCGGGTTGCGCACCGGTTGGCCGGAGAGCGCAACATAGAACAACTCCGCATAATCGGCGCGAGCAACGGCCAGTGCGCCGTGATCGGCGATCTCGTCGAAAAATTTAACGAGAATCTCCTGTCCACCGGCGAGGGCGTCAATGGCCTCGCGGTGCGCTTGCGCAATCGCTGCCAATGGATGTGTCCCGGCCTTCAGGGTTTCCAACGGCTCAAGCCCTTCCGCCAACGACCGCACGAGCATTTCCGCAGAATCGAGCTCGGCTTCGGTCATTGCCGTGCGGGGGTCGCTGCGATGCAAATCACCGCGCGTAGCGCGGAAGGTCCTCAGAGCATGCGCCAGTCCGGTCGTACCGGGCTTTGGCCGGGGCCCACGCAACACAGCACGCTCGAGCGATGCGATCGCCGCTGGATCGAGCTTGCAAAGGGGATGCTTGAGTAATGCCAGCAACAGCACCGGCGGTAAGCGTCCGAGGGTTGCTTCCGCCACCAGACGTGCGAATACCCCAGCTGGCGTTTCGGCGAGATCATCTCCTGCTGAATCGTCCGCCTCAATATTCCAGCGTGCCAGTGCAGCCAGCACGCGGCGGCCAAGTGCGCGGTCGGGCGTAATCAGCGCCGCGGTTTTGTCTTTTGTCTCTACCGCTTCGCGCAGAGCGATCGCGATGGCGAGCGCTTCTTCCTCTGCGTTTGCGGCTTCGATCACGGCGACGTCTTTCATCGCCGGTTCGATGCGTGGCGCGATTTCGGCAAGCCGCGTGCTCCAGCGATCGGTTTGCCCCGCCGGACGCATGGCCTCCGATACCAGAAAATCTCGCCCATGCGCGGCGGCGAGTGTTTTTACTGCGGTGCGGTCGATGCCGAAACGCTTAAGCAGGGCAGCCATTGCGAATTGCGGATGACTGGGCGCGGCGTCTTTCTCGCCGAGCGCATGCCAGGTGTCATTGTCGAGATTGGTATCGAGGCCTGGCAAGACCACTGCACCATTCGGAAGTTTGGCAATGGTGTCGAGCAATGCGGCGGTCGCCGGGATTGAACCGGTGGAGCCGGCAGCGATCACCGGAGCACCGGTTAGCCTCAAGCGTTCTGCTTCTGCGGCGATCAGTTTATTCTGCCGGACGGCCGGTTCGATCAGATTTTTCTCGGCCAGAATTTTCGGCCACATATCGCGCGCGATTTTGAGGAATGCGAGCGTCTTCTGCCAATATTCGTCGAGGTCTTCCGGCACCAGCCCGTCGAGCTTGTCCCACGGCACTTGCCGTGTCGCCATATCATCCATCAGATGCACGAGATCGCCGGCGAGCCTGAACGCCGCCGCTGGACTGTTGGCAACCAGAGCGGCGCCACCTTCAGTGCGCATGCCTTGGGATTTCGCCCACGCCAGGATCAATTCGGTGAGCGTGATATTGCGTTGAAAGCTACCAAGCGCATCGGGAATATAAATGTCGGCGACGTCGGCTCCCGCAAACTGCGCGAAATTGATCTCATCTTCATCGATACGGCCGAGCGGTACGATCCGTGGCAACACCGCCGCATCGCCCCCGATACATTCGAGGAACACGTCGCGCGCCAGCCGGCAGGCGCGCCGCGTCGGCAGAAAAAGAGTGGCACGGGCCAGTTCGAGCGGATCGTCGCTCGCCGGAAAGCCGGGCACCAATTTGCCGGCGCGCAACGCGTCGATCAGCACCGTTAGAAACGGCGCCGAAGCGGGGATATTGAAGACGTTCGGACTCATTGGTTCAGCATACACTGTGTCGTCCCCGCGAAAGCGGGGACCGATACGCCGTGCCCTCTCGACAAGCTGCGGAGTATGGGTCCCGGCTCTCGCTTCGCTCGGCCGGGACGACGGAAACTACTTCGCGCTGGCCTTGATCGCAGCCTCTGCGGCGGCCACGGCCTCCGGGGTTCCGACATGCATCCACAGACCCTCCAGCCGGAGCCCATGCAGCCGTCCCGCTTCGGCCGCGCGATCGAATAACGCGGTCAGTGAAAAATCGCCCGTTGGTGCCCCGTTGAACAGCGCGGGTGAGAGAATCGCAGCCCCGGCGTAAACAAAGGGCGCGACTTCCTGCTCGGGGCGCTTGTTCAAGCGGCCGTCCGGGGCCATCGCAAAATCGCCGCGTCCGGAATAGCCGATGCTCCCGGCGGTGGGCGCGAGCAGGAGCAATGCGTCCATCGTGTCGGGGTCAAAGGTTTCGGCGAGGCGCGCGAGGTTGGGCTGTACGCCGTCGATCCAGATGGTGTCGGAATTGATATGGAAGAAAGGTGCATGGCCCAACTGGGGCAAAGCCCTCGCCACGCCACCGCCGGTGCCGAGCAGCAGACCGCGCTCGTCGGAGATCACGATCTGCGGGCGCGTGCGGTAGGCGAGATGCTGTTCGATCTGTTCGGCCATGTAGTGCACATTGACCACTGCACGCGCGACGCCCGCGTCGGCGAGGCGATCGAGCACGTGATCGATGAGCGCCTTGCCGCCAACCGGCACCAGCGGTTTCGGAATTTTGTCGGTCAGCGGACGCATGCGGGTGCCGAGGCCGGCGGCAAGCACCATAGCGCGGCGTGGTGTGGATTTTGTCGGCGATGCGCTCATGCGTTCATGTCTTCAATGGCGGGACATTTGCGCGATACCAGGCCGCGAGCGGCTTGAGTGCCGGATGCGCCAGCGACCGCTGCAAATAACCCCAAATCCGTGGCAAATGCCGCAGATATTGCGGCTTCCCGTCGCGCCGCTCCAGGCGTGCAAAAATGCCGAGGATCTTGGAAGCGCGCTGCGCGGCGAGAGTAGCGTAAGAACGCGCGAAATCCGCAGCGTCGAATGCAGGATAAGCGGAACGTCGCGCGCGCGTATAGCGCGAGAGCAGTGCGATCTCCAACGTTTCCGGCACGTCGACGCGGGCGTCCTGCAATAGCGAGGCGACATCATAGGCGGCGGGGCCCATCACCGCGTCCTGGAAATCGAGTAGGCCAATGCGCGCGGTACCCTCTCGCTCCGGCAGCCAAAGAAGGTTGGGTGAGTGAAAATCGCGCAGGACCCAGGTCTGCTCATCCTCGGTTATCGTCAGAAGTGCTTCGCGCCAGAGCGCCCGATAGGCGCCACGCTTGGTATCGGAAAGCTTGATTTCGAGCTTCGGGAGATACCAATCGAGCAACAGATCGACTTCAATCAGAAAGGCGTCCATGTCGTAGTGCGGAATTTGATATTCAACACCTGGCTCGACCGGGACCACGCTCTGCAGCGGTTCGCTATGCAACTCGGCGAGCAGGCTCGTTGCGGCTTCATACCGAGTCTCATTCGGTGCCGGCGGGTCGCCGCCAACGACCAACTCATCACCGAGGTCTTCAATGATCAACAGGCCCGCATCGCGATCGGCAGCAAATATCGCTGGCGCCGAATACCCGCGGCCGCGCAACGCGTGGGCCATTGCGACAAACGGCGTCACGCTTTCGGCCAAATGCGCGATTGCACTATAGGGCTTGCCGTCCCGCACCGGCGGCCCATCGGGCCGCTTCGGTGAATTCATCAAGACGTAAGTTGCGCGATCGCGCGTGAGCCGCTCGTAACTGCGTGTCGAGGCATCGCCCTGGATGCGGCGGCGTTCGGCATGTCCGAATCCGGACCGGTCAAGAAATTGGCGGATCGTCAGGATGCGCTCGGCGCGCGCGGCAAAGCTGCCATAGCCGGTGATGCGTGCGCTGCGCGCGTTTGGTCCCTGCTGCGGCGCCAGCGTCAATGCGATGTCGAGCCGGTCGGGCGGAAGCACCCCGGCGGCCCGATCCGGCCACTCCAGTAACGTCACGGCGCCTTCCGTGGCATCTTCGAAACCAAGTTCGGTGAGTTCGGCTGGCCCTGACAGCCGATAGAGATCCGTGTGCACCAATGAAAAGCGCGGCAGCGTGTAGGTCTGCGTTAGCGTGAATGTCGGGCTCGGCACTTCGATCGTGTCGTCACCCGCAACGTAGCGGATGAACGCGCGCGCAAAAGTTGTTTTTCCTGCGCCAAGATCGCCGGACAACGTAATCATGTCGCCGGCTTCGATCAGCGCGGCGACGTCCCTCACCAACCGGTCCGTTGCCGCTTCATTGGCAAGATCTACAGTGAAGCTGTAACTGCCGGAGCTGGTGAAAAACATCGAATCATCCGTTGCGCGGTAGGACCTTATAAGCGGACCGCGCGGCCCCACGCCAGAATCGCAGCGGCAAGCCCGCGTCAGTTACCTTTCGCGAGGCCGGCCCGCTCGACGATTTCCTTCCACATCGGCACTTCGCGCACCATGCGCGTATGCAGTTCGTCAGGTCCTTCGTATTTCACCATGAAGCCCGCGGTCAGCATTTTCGCTTTGACCTCGGGCTTTTGCAGGATCAGCCGGGTCTCCTCGCTGAGGCGCTTGATAACCTCCAGCGGCGTGCCAGCCGGCGCAAGAAACATTTGCGACGTCTCCACCACCGCGTTGGGAATGCCGGCCTCCTGCATGGTCGGGACGTCCGGCATGTCGACCCAATGCTCGGCGCCCGTCTGCGCGATCGCCTTCAGCGTTCCGGAGCGGATGTGACTGATCAATCCAGCAATGCTGACCGATGCGACATCGGTCGTGCCCGATAGCGCGGCTTGCAGTGACGGCGCCGCACCATTGAACGGCACATGTGTCATGTCGATATTCGCGCGAAGCTTGAGCAATTCGACCGCAAGCTGCGATACGCTGCCCAGGCCTGGTGATGCATAAGTCAGCTTGCCGGGATTTGCCTTCGCCTTGGCAATCAGGTCTGCAACACTGGTGATGCCTGAGGCCGGCCTCGTAATGATGGCGTTGGGCGCGGCGCCAAGAAAGGCGATCGGCGCGAAATCCTTGATCGGGTCATAGGCAACTTTTGTGACGCTCGGATTGATCAGGACGACGCCCGTGACGACGACGAGCGTATAGCCATCGGGTGCCGCCCGTGCACCTGCGGTAATGCCGATATTGCCGACAGCGCCGGCCCGGTTTTCAACAATGACATTCTGTCCGAGTTTCGGTGCGAGTTCCGCTGCCAGCAACCGTCCAAGCAAGTCGTTAGGTCCCCCCGGCGGAAACGGCACGATGATGGTGATGGTGCGCTCAGGCCAGGCGGCATGCGCCGCACTAACAGTAAAAAGAGCAGCGGCGACAACGACTGCGACGGACAGTCTGCACCAGACCAATCGCGTACCGAATGACGGCTTCCTGGACATGCGAATCCTCCGAGGCGGGCAATAGCCCGCATTTTTTATCTTGAACGAATGGTAGTGGAGAGCCTGCGCACGCGCCAGCACACCGGCGCTCGATTTGGCTAGCGCTGGTTGCGAGCCTGTTCGCGCAGGAAACGCCAGCCGGAGTCGGTTACGACCACCTGTGTGCCGCGTCCGGAAGCCGTTTCGCGTTTCACCAATCCGCGGTCTACGGCGTCTTCCCATACCGTGAGGCGCGGGCATGACGTGCGCCAGGCGTCGATGACCTCGGCATAAGAGCGGGGCTCGCGCGCGACCCATTCGACGAGGTCAAAAACCAGAGCTTCAGGCGCAATACCCGCTGAAGCGCGCGATTTCGTATCGTGGTCGGTCAAGCGGCAAACTCCGGTGATGCGTCAGATGTGTACTCTGCAAGTGGGCAAGCGGGCAAATCGAATTTTTGTGAGCATCGAACGTCAGGCCGCCGTCTGTTTCGCGGCCTGCTCCGCCGGAAACACGCAAGTCACCGTGGTGCGGCCGGGCGCGGAATCGATTTCGACCATGCCACCATGCAGCTCGACAAACGAGCGCACCAGCGACAGTCCGAGGCCGGGACCACGGTGCTGCGATCCCATGGAATCCGTCTCGAACCATTCGAAGACCTTGTCCGTTGCTTCCGGCGGAATGCCCGGCCCGTGGTCGGTGACCGAGAACGCGACTGCCTCGGGGCGCCGCTCGGCGCTGAGCGTTACGGTTTCTCCGGCGGGCGAAAAGCCGACCGCGTTAGAGAGCAGATTGAACAGGACCTGGCGCAAGCGGCGTTCGTCCGCCGTAAAGCTACCTATATTGGCGGGAGAACGGATGTCGAGAGTGATGCGGTTTTTGACCAGCCGATCCTGTACGCCTTCCGCCGCGGCTTCCATGCTGGCGCGAATATCGACCTCGCCCAGGTTCAGCGTCATGGCCCCGGCATCGATCGTGGCCAGGTCGAGAATATTGTTGATGAGCGCCAGCAGCGCATTGGTCGATACGGTGATGTAACCAAGGTATTCAGCCTGCTTTTGCGTGAGCGGGCCGAAGGTCGGATCACTCAACAGGTTCGCAAAACCGATGATGTTGGTCAGCGGGGAACGCAGTTCGTACGACACGTGATGCACGAAATCGATCTTGATGGAATCGGCGGCTTCTAATGCTTCGTTGCGTTCGCGCAACGCTCGCTCGACATTGATCGTGTCAGTCACGTCCTGGAACGTGACCAGCGTTGCTCCGTCGGGCAGCGGCATGGTTGCGATATTGATGACGGCGCCGTCACGCCGTTCGACGCGAGCGGCGAGCGGCTCACGGCTGTCGATCGCGGTGACCGCCGCACGCAGGTTCCGCCAAACCGTATTGTCGTCGTGTTGGGCCTGGCACCACGCAGTGACGGCTTCGACATGGGGGTGCTGATCAAGCGCTTCTTGCGATAGCTTCCACATGCGCTGAAAGGCCGGGTTATGCAACCAGACCCGGCCGTCGCTGCCGAACACCGCCACCGCTTCGGCCAGATGATCGAGCGTTTCACTCTGGACCTTGATGAGCGCATCGTAGCGGCGGTGCATGTCCAGCCGCTCCGTGACGTCGTCGTAAAGATAGGTGACGCCGCCTTCCGGATTCGGCGTTGTGACGACGCGCAGCGCGCGGCCATCCGGCAGATGCCACATATGCTCTTTTGGTTCGACCGCGCGATAGGCCTCGTACAGCTGCTGTTTCCACTGCCGGAAATCCTGCTCCTCGGGCAGCTTGCGTTTGCCGCGCAACGTATCGAGCACGGCAGCATCCGTCGGCGTCTGGTCAAGGAAACCGGCATCGAGTTCGAACAACGAGCGAAACGCGGCGTTGTAGAATGTCAGTTTGCGGTCGACATTAAAAACTGCCACGCCGGTTGCGAGCTGGTCGAGTACGCGACGGTGCGCCTCGTTCATGCGCGCCAGTTCGGCGCGGATGGCTTCGACCTCGGTGCGGTCGATCGCAATCCCTGAGCTCCCGCCGCCGGTCGGAGCGTCGACGACCTCGAAGATACGGCGCATGCCTGCGGCAATTGCCGGCAAGCGGCCGACATATGTTTCGCCTGCAGCGAGCGTGCGGGCGAGCTCTGCGCGGGTCGATTGGTCGAGCAATTCCAGTCCGCGCGTTACAGCGTCCGCCGGATTTTCCGCGTCTACCGCACGGGCATAAGCCGAATTAACGAAGATCAAATGCCCGGCGGAATCTCGCGTCCAGACCGGTGCAGGAAGCGAATCGAGCATCGTGCGCATGGTCTCGATGTCGCTCAGCAATTGATCGTGCCGCCCGGCAAGATCCAGCAGCTCCTGCTCAATGCCACTGACGTCGCGCAAGCGCAGAACGGCGCGACCCCCGATGGCGCGACCTTCGGCCTCGACCGGGTGTCCGGCGCGGGTGGTCAGTGTCATGACAAAGCCGCGGCCCTCGCTGCGCAGGACATCGACCGCGGCTTCCATGCGGTGAGCGGCCGCAGGCTCCAGCCAGGTGCCGAATGCGAGAACCCGTTCGGGCACGCTGCCGGGCGCGATTATACTGGAGTCACCCAGAATCTCGGGCTGTTCGGCGGCCGCCGCCCAGGTCACAAGGACCTGCGGTTCCGAGAGCAACAGCGCCTTGAGGCGATCGACTTCGGCCTGCAACGCGCTTGTCTCATCGTGCGAATAGGATTGCGCGCGGCTCGCATTTCGGTTTGCCCGCAATAAAAAGAGGGTGGCGAGCAAAACAAAACCGATGAAAGCGAGGACCAGCGTGAGGGCATTGATTTGCTGGCCGCGAAGCATTGCGATGCCACGCTGGACGGCATCGACTGTCGTCGTGCCAAAATGCACGTCGGCGTAAGCCGATGTGGTGAGCACCATGGAAAGATTTGCGGCCACGAAGGCGGCGAGGAATCCATCTCGCCACGGACGAGAACGCAGCCTCTCGTTCGCCGTCCGGATTGTCTCCGGCATTCAGGCTTGCCCCAGGATTGCGGGAGGCGTCCGCCACGCCGATCCGCGAATCGCTGGACTTTACCCCTAAGGGGAATCGTGCCGAAAGAGTCCAGACCGTGAACGACTCGCGCACGTGATTGAAAAATCAGGTGCTATTTCAAAATTTCGGCGCGTTTGACCATATCGTCGATATTAATGCGGCCAAGTGCGATAGAAAATGTGCGTTCCGTCTCAACCAGCGCCGGACGCACCACTTCGTTGAGCAATAAAGAGTCAGGCAATGCGAGGTCTTCGCCGTCATCAGCCGCGACGGCCGCACGCAGGATATCGTCGGCTGTTATGTGGTCGCGTTCCCGCCCGAGCTCGTAACCGCCATGCGGCCCTCGGATGCCCTTGAGAATACCGTCCCGGACCAGCGCCTGCAGCACCGGCTCGAGGTGGCGCGGCGGCAACTGATGGCGTGCGGCCAACGCCTTGGCCGATACGGGGCGGCTGTTGGCATGGATGGCAACATCGATCACTGCGGCAATGGCAAGAAGACCCTTGCGGGGCACCAGGGGCATTTTCGAACCGGTTACAGTGGTAACGAAGCGTGCGGTATTAGGCTACGCCCCCGTCCCCGTCCAGCAGTAATCGGAGTCTTCTTTTTTTCAGCTTCCGGTAGAACCGAAACCGCCGCTGCCGCGTGGGGTTTCATCGAGAGATGCAACATCCAATATGTGTGCGCGTACAACCGGAGCGATTATCAATTGGGCGATCCGCATGCCGCGGGTGATCGTCACAGCTTCGGTGCCGAGATTGACGAGCAGCACCTGGACCTCTCCGCGGTAGTCGGCGTCGATTGTGCCAGGTGCATTGAGCACAGTGAGCCCGTGACGCGCAGCGAGACCGGAACGAGGACGTACCTGGCCTTCATGGTTTTCGGGAAGCGCGATAGCAATGCCGGTCGGGACGAGCGCACGGTCGCGGGGCGCAATCGTCAGTGGTTCGGTAGCCGGCACAGCAGCCAAAAGATCGAGGCCGGCGGCATGGGCGCTCTGATAAGACGGCAGCGGCAAATCGTGGCCGTGTGCCAGGCGCGTGACCCGCACTTCGGTCGCGGCCTCGCTCCGGATTTTCTTGAGCGGGAGATTCGTCGCCATCGCACCACGGTATTTTGATTGCCGTGAGAATGGCACCTGGCGGCAGTGGCCACAATCGAGAAACTTTGGTGCCGAAGCACCTGTGCGTAACTGCCGCCGCTATTTCTTGAGTGAGTCGGCAATGCGCGCAACGAGGCGGCTCGCAACCTCGTCCTTGCTTTGCGGCGGCCAGGCTTCGACGCCGGACGCGCGCACCAGCGTGATTGTGTTGCGGTCGCCGCCCATCACGCCAGACTGTGGCGAAACATCATTGGCCAGAATCCAGTCGCAGCCTTTGCTGGCAAGCTTTGCCTTGGCGTTTGCCGCGACATTCTCGGTTTCGGCGGCAAAGCCGATAACCAGTTTTGGCCGCTGGGCCTTCCGCTTTGCGATGGTCGCGAGGATGTCGGGATTCTCGACAAGCGACAGCTCCGGCGTCGGATTGCCCGCCTTCTTTTTGAGCTTCTGTTCGCCGGTATTTGCAACGCGCCAATCGGCGACAGCCGCAGCGAATATCGCCACATCCGCTGGCAACGCCCGCTCGACGGCCTGCAGCATCTCACGCGCGGTTTCAACTTTGATCACTTTGACGCCCGGCGGGTCGGGTACATTCACGGGGCCGCTCACCAGCGTTACATCCGCACCGGCCGCAGCTGCGGCGGCTGCGATAGCATGGCCCTGCTTGCCGGATGAGCGGTTGGCGATGTACCGCACCGGGTCGATCGGCTCGTGGGTCGGGCCGGACGTAATGAGCACGCGCTGACCTTGCAGCGACCGTGTCTCTTCAGTCGTCAAAAGTTTTTCTACGGCAGCCGCAATTTCCAATGGTTCAGCCATGCGACCCAGGCCGCGCTCGTTTGCCTCCGCCATTTCGCCTTCGTTCGGGCCGACGAGTGCAACGCCGTCTGCGACAAGCTGTGCAAGATTGCGCTGAGTGGATTTGTTCGCCCACATCCGCGAGTTCATTGCCGGTGCCAAAACAATTTTCGTCGTGGTCGCCAACAGCACGGCGGTGGCGAGGTCGTCGGCATGACCGCCGGCCATTTTCGCCATGAGGTCCGCGGTCGCTGGTGCGACCACAATCAAATCGGTTTCGCGCGCGAGACGAATGTGGCCGACGTCAAATTCACCCGCGAGATCGAACAAATCGGTGAAGATGCGTTCACCGACGAGCGCGCTCGCCGATAGTGGCGTGACAAACTGTTCGGCGGCTTTCGTCAGAATGCAACGAACGGCGATACCGCGCTCTTTCAATCGGCGGATCAGATCGAGCGATTTGTAGGCGGCGATGCCGCCGCCGATGATCAGCAGCACGCGTTTCGTATCAGCGGGCACGGGGGTGGAGCGCGTGGATCTTGCGGCAGGTCTTTGCCGCGGCGAGGGTGGCTCGATCAGGTCGAGCGCTTCATGACCAGTCTCTTCAGCGGCGTCGCGCAGGATGGTGCGGACCTCATCTTCGACCGAGCGCCCGCTGCGCGCAGCGCGCAGGCGCAGCAGCTTTTTCAGCCTCTCGTCGAGCTGGCGGACGGTGAGCGAAGCCATAGAAACCTCTTGTATTGAAAGAGGTTAGTATAGGTATGATTGCGTTGCAATCAATGCAATCAAACTGGGGCGAAATATTTTGGCGGCTTGACGATTGGGAGCTTCTTTTGTATTTAACCGTAGAGTTATTTAACTGGATGGTTCAATTCAATGCCGACCGATCGCCTCAGCTCTACCTTCGCGGCTCTCGCCGATCCGACCCGGCGCGCGATCCTCGCCCGCCTCGCGCTCGGTGAAACCTCGGTGCTCAAGCTCGCCGAGCCATTCGAGATGAGCCTGCCGGCGGTGTCGAAGCATCTCAAGGTGCTGGAGCGCGCCGGCCTGATCACGCGCACCCGCGATGCGCAGATGCGTCCGTGCCAAATCGATGCGCGCGCGCTCAAGGAAGCCGACGACTGGCTCGAGGAATATCGGCGGCTCTGGGAAGAGCGGCTCGATCGGCTCGACGACTACCTGAAGACGCTGCAAGCGGCGCAGAAGCAAAGCAAGCGGGAGAAAAATCATGGCCGCAAAAAATAACGTCGACCTTGAACGCGATCCGCGCTCGATCATCGGCACGCGCATCTTCAATGCGCCCCGTGATCTGGTGTTCTCGGCATTTACGGATCCGAAACATCTGGCGCAATGGTGGGGACCGGACGGCTTCACCACCACGACTCATTCTTTCGATTTCCGGCCCGGCGGCACCTGGCGTTTCGTCATGCATGGCCCGGACGGCCGCGACTACCAGAACCGGGTTACCTATGACGAGATCGTTCCGCCCGAGCGCATTGTCTATCACCATGGCGGCGGAGACGATGTTGAGCCAGTGCAATTCAGCACGACCGTAATTTTTGAAGATCTCGGCAATGGCCAGACGCGCCTCACCTGGCACGGACAATTCCCGACGGCGGAAGCGCGCGCCCGCGTAATCAAGGATTACGGCGCCGACAAGGGCCTGGTGCAAACCATGGCGCGGCTCGATGAGTATGTCACAGCGATTGCATCAACGGGGCGCGCGTAAATGCCCAATCGTCCCGGCCGGCTCCGACAAAGCGCGCAACGCGGCACGCAGATCATCCGCGCCGCCGCGGGGGATCAAACGCTCGACATCCGCATGGGCCTGTTTCCACAGGGGAACAGCCTTGCCGAGCAATCTGCGCCCCGCAGCGGTAATCGCCAGCCGCCGGCTGCGCCGATCTTCCTTGTCGGTCGAAACCTTCACCAGCTCCCGGCGTTCAAGAGGCTTGAGGGCCGCGGTGAGGGTCGTGCGGTCCATGGCGAGCAACGCCGCAACGCTACCGATACTCGGCGGTTCCGGGCGGTTCAGCGACATCAGCAGCGAGAACTGCCCTTGGGTGAGATCGAGCGGACGAAATACCTCGTCAAAACGCCGCGCCAGCGCGCGTGCGGCGCGCTGGACGTGCAAGCACAGGCAGGCGTCGCGCACCAGATGCGTGACGGCAAGCGGCGGCTCATGACGGGTTGACATGAAACATAATATGTTGATATCAACCTATTTGTCAATGACCGGAACATGAAGGAGCAAGAGTTATGCAAGTGCAATCGTATCTATTTTTAGACGGCCGGGCCGAAGAGGCGATCGAGTTCTACAAGAAAACGCTCGATGCCAAGGTGACGATGCTGATGCGTTGGAAAGATAGCCCCGATAAATCCATGTGTACGCCGGGCAACGAGAACAAAGTCATGCATTCCTATATGACCATCGGCGAGACCGGTGTGATGCTCTCGGACGGCCGCAACACCGGCAATCCAAAATTCGAGGGCTTTGCACTGTCGATTGCCACCAAGACCGAAGCCGAAGCCGACAAACTTTTCAACGCGCTCGCCGATGGTGGCAAAGTGACCATGCCGCAGACCAAGACTTTCTTCTCGCCGCGCTTCGGCATGCTCGCCGACAAGTTCGGAGTGAATTGGATGATCCTGGTCGACAAGTAGGCGCCGCCGCGCGGGCAGGAGCGCTCGCGCGTTCGAAACGGGAACAATGGGACGATCAGGCGATGTCGCTCAAACTCTATTTTCACCCACTCTCGTCCTTTTGCCACAAGGCACTGATCGCGTTGTACGAGTGCGGCGCTTCTTTCGAGCCGATCCTGGTCGATTTGTCCGACGAGAAATCGAGCGCTGCACTCCGATCGCTGTGGCCGATGGCAAAATTTCCGGTTCTGCGCGACGACGCCCGGAACCACACCGTCGCCGAGGCGACCGTGATCGTCGAATATCTGGGGGCGCATTATCCGGGCGGCACGCAATTTGTGCCGGCCGAGGCGGATCTCGCGTGGCAAACCCGGATGTGGGACCGCTTTTATGACAACTACGTTCACCTGCCAGATGCAGAAGATCGTGGGCGACTGGCTTCGCCCGGCGGGTGCCGCCGATCCCTTCGGCGTGGAGCAGGCGAAGACGACGCTCCAGCGCGCCTACGGGATGATCGAACATGCGATGGACCGCAAGACCTGGGCAGTCGGCGAAAACTTCAGCCTGGCCGACTGTGCCGCCGCGCCTGCGCTGTTCTACGCAAACACGGCGATACCTTTCGGATCGGCGCAACCGAATCTGCAGGCCTATTTGGACCGCTTGATGTCACGGCCTTCCTATGCGCAAGCGCTCAAGGAAGCGCAGCCGTATTTCGACATGTTCCCGATGAAAACAAAACCTCGGCTGGTCAAGGAGAGGCAGTGATGCAAGACCAAGCAACCAACGCGGCATCCAAGGACTTCGTGATGTCGCGCGTGTTCGAGGCGCCGCGCGATCTGGTGTGGCAATGCTTCACCGATCCAGAGCGTATGAAGCAATGGTGGGGCCCCAAGGGCGTCAAGGTGCGTCAAGTCCGATATGGATCTGCGTTCGGCGGCACTTACCTCTACGGCATGGAAACGCCCGACGGAAAGCGATGTGGGGCAAATTCGTCTACCGCGAAGTCGCCCCGCCGGAAAAAATGGTTTTCATCAATTCGTTTTCCGACGAAGCCGGCGGCGTGACGCGTCACCCCGATGGCCCGAGCTGGCCGTTGCAAATGCTCTCGACGTTCACCTTCGAAGATGCGCCCGGCGGCAACACGAAATTCACCGTGCGTTGGACGCCGCTCAACCCGACCGAAGAAGAGCGCAAGACCTTCGATGCTGGCCGACACAGCATGACTGGCGGCTGGAGCGGCACCCTGGAGCAGCTCGAGGCCTATCTGGCGAACGCGAAGTAACCGTAAGGAGTTCGGAATGCAGATTGCGGCAAAAAAACTCACGCCATGCCTGTGGTTCGACACGCAGGCGGAGGATGCCGCGAAGTTCTATGTCGGCGTCTTCAAGAATTCCCACATCAACCGCGTCAGCCGCTTTCCCGACGCGGGAAAGAAATTCAGGGCAAGGAAGCCGGGTCAGTGATGGTCGTCGAGTTCGAAATTGAAGGTCAGACCTTCACTGCGCTCAACGGCGGACCCCAATTCACCTTCGACGAAGCTGTGTCGTTCCAGGTCGTGTGCGAGACGCAAGCCGAGGTCGATTATTACTGGAGCAAGCTTACCTCCGATGGTGGCGCCGAAGGCCCGTGCGGATGGCTAAAGGACAAGTTCAAGCTGTCCTGGCAGGTGGTGCCCAGTATCGTGCCCAAGCTGATGACGAGCGGCAACGCCGAAGGCGCAAAACGCGTGATGAATGCCTTCATGAAGATGAAGAAGCTTGACATCGCAATGATCCAACACGCGTACGATGGTAAGCCATGAACGTTCAGGAACAATTCGGCGAAGGAACCGTCGAGATCGTCCGCGTGTTCGACGCGCCGCGCGCGCTGGTGTGGCAGGCATGGACCGACCCAAAAATGCTGGCGCAGTGGTTCGGCCCGCGCGGATTCAGCAGCACGGTCCCCGAGTTGGACCTACGCGTCGGCGGCAGCCTTCGCATTGTCATGCACGGGCCGGACGGCAACGACTACCCGATGAAGGGTACTTTCCGCGAGGTTGTCGCACCTGAACGGCTCGTGTTCAGCAATATTGCGATCGACAACGAAGGCAAGCACCTGCTCGAAGGCCTGACCACCGTCACGTTCGCGGAGCAGGGCGGCAAAACCAAGATGACGTTGCACACATACGCAGTCGGCCTCGTTCCGATTGCCAAGCAGATGCTGGCCGGCATGGAAGCGGGCTGGACTCAAAGCATCGATAAACTGGAAGAACTTCTGGAGAGCGCGGCGTAGCTCTTCTTACCGGAGCATCCAGACAATCGTTGCGAGTAACAACGCGATCATCCACAGCCCCGCCGCGGTCCAGCGGTTGCTGCGCGCTTCCGCGGCGCCTATCGCCGCGACAGTTTCTTGCGACAGCACCAGCCCATCGCGGGTGATGTCGTCGACCTGATCGAGCAATGTGCCGGCACGCGTCAGCAGGCCCGGCACTTCTCCCAGGAAGCGGCCAATCTCGCCGGCGCCCTCGACAGCGTCTTCCAGCCGTCCTACGGGGCCGAGGTTGCGCGCAATCCACTCGCGCACGACCGGATCGGCGGTCGTCCACATGTCGAGCCTGGGATCGAGAGAACGGCCCACGCCTTCCACGACCACCATGGTCTTTTGCAAGAGCAAGAGTTCCGGCCGGGTGCGCATATCGAACAAGCCGGTGACTTCGAACAACAGCATCAAAAGCTTGGCCATCGAGATGTCTTCGGCCGAACGATTGTGAATCGGCTCGCCGATGGCGCGGATCGCCTGCGCGAAGCTTTCGACCGAATGGTGCCGCGGCACGTAACCGGCATCGAAGTGCACCTGGGCGGTCCGGTGATAATCGCGCGTAATGAAGCCGAGCAGGATTTCGGCGAGGAAGCGCCGCTCTTTCGGACGCAAACGCCCCATAATGCCGAAATCAACCGCGACCAGGCGTGCTTCGTCATCGACAAACAGATTGCCTGGATGCATGTCGGCGTGAAAGAAACCGTCACGCAACGCGTGCCGCAGAAAACTCTGGATCACGTTGCGGCCAAGCGCCGCCAGATCAAAACCCTTCGCCGCAAGCGCGCCATGGTCACTCAGGCGGACGCCATCGATCCATTCCAGGGTGAGCACTTCGCGGGCGGTACGATCCCAGTCGACGGTGGGCACGCGGAAGTCGGCGTCCTCGCGGGTATTCTCCGCTATCTCAGAAGCAGCGGCGGCTTCCAGCCGAAAATCCATTTCGATCGTCACCGAGCGGGCAAGCGTGGACACCACCTCGACCAGCCGCAGTCTGCGCGCTTCCGCGGAGAAAGCCTCCGCATTGCGCGCCGCAAAGAAGAACGCGTCGAGATCGGACTTGAACCGCCGCTCGATGCCGGGACGAAGAACCTTGACCGCAACCGGCTTGCGCGCACCGTCGATGTCAACCTCCGCACGATGCACTTGCGCAATCGATGCGGCGGCCACTGCCGGACCAAAGCTTGCGTAGACAGAAGAAAGCGGTTTGCCGAGCGCGGCTGCGACAGCTGCCTCCGCCTCGCCTTGCGGGAAAGGCGCCATCTTGTCCTGAAGACTTTCCAGATCGCGCGCTATCGTCGTACCGACCACGTCCGGCCGTGTCGCCAGGAACTGACCGAGCTTGACATAAGTCGGCCCGAGTTTGCTGAGTGCGGCGGCAAGCCGGCTTTCGCCGCTTTTTGTACTCGGCCGTTCAAGAAGGCGCGCCACGGCGATGCCGACCCTCGCCGGCAAGGGCAAAGGCCGGGTATCGACCAGTGCAAACACGCCTTCGCGCGCAAACACGAAGCCGGCGCGGGAGAGGCGGAGCAGATGGGACGTGGCAGCGATCACAAGCGCCAACCCGAATGCAGTGCGACCACGCCACCGGTCATGGGTGTGAACGACGCCCGACGAAATCCAGCGGCCTCGATCATCTGCGCGAACGCTTTTGGTTTTGGGAACTTCCGGATCGACTCGACGAGATATTGATAAGCATCACGGTCGCCGGTCACCGCTTCCCCGACGCGCGGGATCACCTGGAAGGAATAGAGCTCGTAGAGCGCATCAAGGCCGGGGATATCGACTGACGAAAATTCCAGGCACAGGAAGCGGCCGCCAATCTTGAGCACGCGATAGGCTTCGGCAAGCGCGCGCTCAATGCGCGGCACATTGCGGATCCCGAAGGCAATGGTGACGCAATCGAAGCTCCGGTCCGGGTAGGGGAGATCTTCGGCATTTCCTTCATCGAAGCCGACAATGCCATCGAGCCCGCGTTCGGCGGCGCGCTTGCGGCCGACCTCGAGCATGTCTGCATTGATGTCACACACGGTCACCCGCGTCCCCAGCGCCACCGGCCTCTGCGACGCGGAAAGCGACGTCCCCGGTCCCGCCGGCGAGATCAAGCAGCGCAAATTCGCGCCCCGAACGTGGCGGGTTTACCGCCGTCACCAGCGCGTCCTTCCATGCCCGGTGCAAGCCGCCGGACATCAGGTCGTTCATGAGGTCATAGCGGCGGGCGACCGAATGAAAGACATCGTCCACGCGCCGCTGCTTGTCCTCAAGCGGCACGCTGTCATAGCCGAAATGGGTCTGCTCGCTGCCCCGGGCCATCGCCAATAATCCTTTGCGGGCAGGACCATAGCGCGGTGGCCTCGGGGGCGCTATGTGTCAGCGCGGGAGCGGTTAATCATGCCCGAATTGCCTGAAGTTGAGACCGTGCGCCGGGGCCTGGCGCCCGCCATGGAAGGCGCGCGCTTTGCAAAGGTGGAGGTCCGCCGTGGCGATCTGCGCTGGCCATTGCCCAAGGGCTTTGCGCAGCGGTTGCACGGCAAGACGGTGGAGGGGCTGGGCCGCCGCGCAAAGTACCTTCTGGCCGATCTTTCATCAGGCGACGTGTTGTTGATGCATCTCGGAATGTCGGGCTCGTTCCGTGTCGGCAAGGATGCCGCGCCTGGCAAGTATTATCACGAGCGCTCCAAGAGCACCGCGCACGACCATATTGTCTTCCACATGTCCAATGGTGCGACGGTGACGTTCAACGACCCGCGCCGTTTCGGTTCGATGAAGCTGGTGCAAAGGGCCAAACTCGAGCAAGAGCCGCTGCTGCGCGCGCTCGGGCCGGAACCACTGGGAAATGAATTCGACGCTGCGATGCTCGCTGAAGCTTGCGCCGGCAAGAAGACTTCTCTTAAGGCGGCCCTCAGCGATCAACGTGTCGTTGCCGGCCTTGGCAATATTTACGTATGTGAAGCTCTGTTTCGTGCGCGGTTGTCGCCGAAACGGCTTGCCTCCACGATTGCCGACCGAAACCGCAAGCCGAACGAGCGCGCCGAAAAACTGGTCGATGCCATCAAGGCTGTGCTCAAGGACGCGATCGAGGCGGGTGGCTCTTCATTGCGCGACCACCGCCGCGCTGACGGCTCACTTGGCGATTTCCAGCACAATTTTAAGGTCTATGACCGCGAAGGCCAGCCGTGCCCCCATTGCAAAGGAAAGATCAAACGCATCGTGCAGGTGGGACGCTCGACCTTCTATTGCCCCTCATGCCAGAAATAGTCCACGCTGCCGCCTGAACGCCGGGGGAAATCACATGCGAAAGCTTGGCCTCATTGCATTCATGCTCGCTGCCATGCCGGCCGTTGCGGCGGCCGCGGAGTTTCCCGACCATCCCATCCGTTTCATCGTCCCGCAGGCGGCGGGAAGCGCGACCGATACCGTTGCGCGTGTTCTCGCGGCGGAGTTGACCAAGGAATTCGGCCAGCAGGTCATTGTTGACGATCGTCCGGGCGGCGCGCTCACCATCGGCCTCGACCTGGTCGCGAAGTCCGCGCCTGACGGATACACGATCGGCATGGGGCCGATCGGCGCGCTCGCCATCACGCGTCACATGGTGGCCAAGCTGCCCTACAACATTGAAAAGGATTTCCAGCCGATCGCGCTGGTTGCGCGCGGCCATTTGCTGCTCGCCGTTTCGCCGAAGCTGCCGATCCATTCGGTGAAGGAGCTGGTCGACTATGCCAAGAAGAACCCCGGCAAACTCACCAATGCTTCGTCAAGCAACGGCTCGCCCGGGCATGTCGGCGGCGAATTGTTCAAATACATGACCGGAACCGAGATCGTGCATGTGCCCTACCGTGGCGGTGCGCCGGCGATCACCGACCTGATTGCTGGCCATGTCGACCTCATGTTCGAGAGCCTGCAATCGATCGCGCCTTTTGCGCGCGACGGCAAGGTGCGTGCGCTCGGTGTGAGCGGCGCCACTCGCTCGCCGGCATTTCCCGACCTGCCGACAATTGCCGAGGCAGGGGTACCGGGATATCTGGCGCCGACCTGGACCGGCGTGATCGCGCCCGCAGGTGTACCGCGGCCAATCGTCGACAAACTCAATGCTGCGATCAACAAGGCGCTCAAATCCGATTCATTCAAGGAAAAATTCGCCAAGATCGGTGATGAGCCGGCCGGCGGAACGCCTGAAGACTTTGCTGCGACCATCAAGGCCGATTCCGCTAAATGGAGCGAAGTGGTGCGGCGCTCCGGCGCAAGACTGGACTAAGCCAGGGATCGAGACATGACCTATCAGAATATCATCGTCGAAACGAAAGGCCGGGTCGGCATTATCCGGCTCAACCGGCCGCAAGCGCTCAACGCGCTCAACAAGGCGTTGATTGACGAGCTCACCAGGGCAATCGAGGCATTTGATGCTGATGACAAAATTGGCTGCCTTTTGGTCACCGGCAGCGAAAAGGCCTTCGCCGCGGGTGCCGATATCAAGGAAATGGCGGACAAGCCTTTTGTCGAGGCCTATCTCGGCGATTTCGTTTCCAACTGGAACGCCATTGCGCAGGCGCGCAAACCGGTCGTTGCAGCGGTTGCCGGCTTTGCGCTTGGCGGCGGCTGCGAGCTCGCCATGCAAAGCGACATCGTCATTGCCGCCGACAACGCCAAGTTCGGCCAGCCGGAGATCAAGCTCGGCGTCATTCCCGGAATCGGTGGCACCCAGCGGCTGGCCCACGCGGTCGGCAAAGCCAAGGCAATGGACATGATCCTCACGGGCCGCATGATGGACGCGGCGGAAGCCGAAAAATCCGGCCTCGTGGCCCGCGTGGTGCCGGCGGCGAGCCTCATGGACGAAGCCATGAAAGTCGCCGACGCGATCGCCAACATGTCGTTGCCGTCGGTGCTTGCGGCAAAGGAATTGGTCAACGCAGCGTTTGAATCGTCATTGACCGAAGGCATGCGCTTCGAGCGGCGGATCTTCCATTCGCTGTTCGCGACGGACGATCAGAAGGAAGGGATGAAGGCCTTCATCGAAAAGCGGCAGCCGGCCTGGAAAAATAAATAGCTATTTCCGCACGCAGATAATTCTGACCACTGCAGCCGTGGCATCGCCGCCAAGGGCGGTAGTCTGGGTGGCAGGCGCGACGTTATGTGCCGCAAGGAAATCGCGGATGGTTGGCGCCGTTATAAGGCGCACCGGTGGCGCACTTGCTTCCGTGCTGGCAAGCACGAAATCCCGCATCTGCATTATGCCGAGAAATTGGCCTTGTGCATCGAGCGCTGCAGCGCCGGAGAAACCTGCCATCGGCACCGGCTGCCGCAATTCGATTGCGTTGCCGTCTGCCAGCCGGGCCTTGATCTCTGTGAGCTTTTTCCTGCCGTTCTGTTCTTTCGGATCGGGAATACCGACCAGCGTCACGTCGCCCTTCCTGGCGCCATCCGGCGCCAGCACAAGCGGCGAGAGCTTGCGCGGGCCGTAGACACGCAGCAGCGCCAGGCCACTCTCCTTGTCTTCAGCAATGCGGTCGGCATCGCCGAGGCCCGCAGCGACGATCACCTGGCAACCGGATGCGAGTTTGCGATCGGTCACGATATGCCCGCGCGCACTCACGACAAGCCCGTTGCCGTATTCCACTGACTTTCGCCATCGCCGCGAACGGCGCACTGCCTTCGGGAAACGGCGAGAATGCGCTAGCCATTGCAACGGTCACTGGCGCGACGATCGTTTCCATCATCTGGTCGAAGAGGATCGTGAATCCGCGCACTTCGCCGTTGCGAAGCTGGGCGCGCACGGAAAACTTCTTCAAGCCCTGCATGCCGCTGATGTAGAAATTATCGTCGCGCAGCACGCTGTATTCTATTTTGCGTGTGGCCGGCTCTTTCTTCTGTTGGTCGAAGAGCGCCGACAGCTTGAGGTCGGGCTCCTTGATCCGGAACGTTTCCACCTGCACGTCGCCGTGCGCCGAGGACCAACGTGTGCCATGCGCAGCGTCACGCGCCTGCGGAACCATCTTAATCGGCAGGCCAATGCGCACACCGGTGGCCGGATCGACAACGACGGTCCAGCCGTATTCGTCCTCGTGCGCCTTTGCCGCTGCCAACAAGTTGGCGCGCTCGGCCGGCGTCAGGACACCGGTGATCTTGGTCTTGGCGCGTTTCTGGTAATTCTTGATGGCGGTCAAAAATGGATCTTCGCCGCCGAGCGAGCCGGTGTAGTCGCCCGACCATGACAGCGCCGATTGAATTTTCTGACGATCGCCGTTGGAAAGTCCCGCAGCGGCGTCCTCTGTCTCTGGCCGGCTGCGGCTCGAGCGCCGTGGATTTGGCGGCGACGGTTGCAGGTGCAGCAATGCTCGGCGCTGGCGGCGTTGCAGCTGCGGGCTTGGCAGCGACCTTGACCGCGACCTTTTTGGGGGCAACGTGGATCGGTTTTGATTTTTCTGCGGGCTGCCCGGATCCGGGCATGATGCCAGGCGAATCCTGCGCCAGCGCCGGAACGGCGCCGAGCAAGATGGCAAGCATGATCGTTGACCCACCCAAACGCATCACGTTAACGCCCACCCCTTCGTTTTGCGGTCACCTTAGCCCATGGAAGCGAAGGCGCAAGGCGGCCAAGGACGGACTTGGGGACAGCTGTAACTGAATGGCGTTGCGCATGACCTTTTTCCAAAAGCGATTCACACTATTTCGAGGTCATGCGCTAGGTTAACCACAATGCTCGATGCCCAAGAACTCGAACGCTACGCCCGTCACATCGTGCTGCGTGAGGTTGGCGGTCCCGGCCAGGCGAAGCTGAAGGCTGCGCGCGTGCTGGTCGTTGGCGCCGGCGGTCTGGGCGCGCCGGTGCTGCTCTACCTGGCTGCGGCCGGCGTCGGCACGCTCGGCGTGGTCGACGACGACGATGTGTCGCTATCCAACCTGCAGCGCCAGGTCATTTTTTCGACGCGCGATATCGGCGAGCCGAAGGTCGCGCGTGCCGGCGAAGCCGTGCAGGGTCTCAATCCGCATGTGAATGTCGAGACGCATCGCGTGCGGCTGACGGCAGCCAACGCGCTCGATCTGATTTCGCGTTACGACATCATCGCGGACGGATCCGATAATTTCGCGACGCGTTACCTTGTCTCTGATGCCTGCTACTTCGCGAGGAAACCGCTCGTCACCGCGGCGGTCGGCACCTTCGATGGTTCGCTTACGTCTATTCGCGCGCACGAAACGCGCGCCGACGGAACGCGCAATCCGACTTATCGCTGTCTTTTCCCCGAGCCGCCGCCGGCAGGCACTGTGCCGGCATGCGCCGAAGCCGGTATTCTGGGCGCGCTGCCCGGCGTGCTCGGCTCGCTGATGGCGTTGGAAATCATCCGTGAAATCGTCGGCTTTGGCGAAGGCCTTGTTGGTCGCCTGCTGATGGTCGACGCCCGCTCGATGCGGTTCGAGACGCTGAGCTATGCGTGGGATCCGAACAATCCACTGAGCGGCAACAAGCCGACGATCAGCGACCTCTCACAACATCGAGGGTAACACCCGGTCTGGCTGCAAAAGGCCCGCGCATGCGCGGGCCGTCTTCACGTCATAAGGGCCGCCGGCCCAGACTTACAACATCGACGGCAGGACGCGATCCGGCGGCCGATGGCCATCCATGAAGGTCTTGATGTTGATAATGACCTTCTCGCCCATGTCGATACGGCCCTCGATTGTCGCCGAGCCGGTGTGGGGCAGCAGCACGACCTTCCCGGCGCGGGCAAGCTTGACCAGCTTTGGATTGACGGCCGGCTCGTGTTCAAACACGTCGAGGCCCGCGCCGGCGATGTCGCCGGACTCGATCAGGCGGGCGAGCGCGTTCTCGTCGATCACTTCACCGCGCGATGTGTTCACGACAAACGCTTCCGGTCGCAACATCTTGAGCCGGCGCGCGGAAAGCAGGTGATATGTTGCCGGCGTGTGCGGACAATTGACCGACACGATGTCCATACGGGCAAGCATCTGGTCGAGGCTTTCCCAATAAGTGGCGTCGAGTTCTTCTTCGATCTTGGGAGCTACGCGCCGGCGGTTGTGGTAGTGGATCTGCAGGCCAAAGGCGCGCGCGCGGCGTGCCACCGCCTGGCCGATGCGTCCCATCCCGATAATGCCGAGCCGCTTGCCCCAGATCCGGTGCCCGAGCATCCAGGTCGGCGACCAGCCGGTCCAATCCTTGTCCGACGTCAGAACCTGCGAGCTTTCGACCAGCCGGCGCGGCACCGTCAGGATCAGCGCCATGGTCATGTCCGCGGTGTCCTCGGTGAGAACGCCCGGCGTGTTGGTGACGGTAATGCCGCGCTGAACGGCGGTGGCGACGTCGATATTGTCGACGCCATTACCGAAATTGGCGATCAGCTTGAGCTGGTCGCCGGATTTGCTGAGCACCGAGGCGTCGATCCGGTCGGTGACGGTGGGCACCAGGACGTCGGCGACCTTCGCCGCTTCGGCGAGCTGGCTTTGCGTCATCGGCTTGTCGTCGGGATTGAGCCGGGCGTCGAAAAGTTCCCGCATTCGCAGCTCGACGGAGTCGGGCAGCTTGCGTGTAACAATGACGACCGGTTTCTTGGCTTTCGGCATTGCTCTCAACCGCGGCGATGGCGCCGATACCACCCAAGGGAAGCGCCGATTTAGTCCTCATTAACCGTGCTCGACCACACTGCGCCCACGCGCGTTGGGGACGAAACTCATTCTTTTTCCTACCAGATGGCAGTGACAACACAAAGCTTCCGGGCTGCACTTTGCGGGGCCGCACTGGTGGCCGGCTTCGTTATGATGCTGGGGGGCTCGGCCTGGTCTGCCGGCGATGCAGCGACTGGCTCCGTCAGTGGCCTGCCGATTCCGCGATTTGTCAGCCTCAAGTCCGATCGGGTCAATGCCCGTTCCGGCCCCAACAAGGATCAGGAGGTCCGCTGGGTCTATACCCATATCGGCATGCCGGTTGAGATCACCGCGGAATTCGAGAACTGGCGGCGCATTCGCGACTGGGAAGGCGCGGAAGGCTGGGTCTATCACACGCTGTTGTCGGGCAAGCGCATGGCGGTCGTGGTGCCCAAATCGAAAGAAGAACTGGTCCCGCTCTACGGAAGTGCGGACGTCGAATCTCCGGTCACAGCGCAGCTACAATCGGGCGTTCTGGGGACGTTGAAATCGTGCAATGGCAGCTGGTGCCAATTCAGCGGCAAAGGTTTCGACGGATATATCCAGCAGGAGCGCCTGTGGGGCGCTTATCCGAACGAAAAGGTGGACTAGGACGTTCGGAAATTGGGCAATCAGGCTTTGCGACGTAGCCGCACGACGACGTCGACGCGCGCGATCTCGAAACCTTCCGGAGGCGTCGGCGTCTTGCCGATCAGAACCTCGGCGCCCGGAATGTCGAGCACCTCATCCTCGCCTTCAATGAAGAAGTGATGATGTGCGGTGGCATTGGTGTCGAAATAGGCCTTTGAGCCGTCGACCGCGACCTGCCGCAACAGGCCGACTTCGGTAAACTGGTGAAGCGTGTTGTAGATCGTCGCCAGCGATACCGGGACCTTCGCGCGGCTTGCTTCTTCGTAAAGCATTTCGGCAGTGAGGTGGCGGTCGCCCTTGCCGAAGAGGATCCATCCCAACGCCATGCGCTGACGGGTCGGACGCAAACCGACATGGCGCAGCATTGCCTTTACGTCATGCCACGGACACCCGGTCAGCGCCGAGCGGTCCGAAGAGTGCTCGGCGGCCTTTACCTTTGGCAGCGCCGTCTGTCGCGTCAGAGTCATTTCTGGTTACGCCTGTACAGCCGGCTCGCAATGCAAGCCAGCGAAAAACTGTTTCATCTGCAACATATACGAAATCGACCCCGTTGATGCAACCGGCTCGCAACTAAGAGTAATATAGTATTTTAGGGCCTTTTCGGCGGAAAAACATGACGCGTCCGCTCACGCTCGCTACCTTTGCCGCCTAGCCTTGGTATGTTACCAACTCGGGCATGGGAATTCAGCCAAGCCCCGTGCAAGGGGATGCAACGTCAATGGACACCCGACGGCACAGCTTCGAATACGAAGATCTGCTTGCTTGTGGCCGCGGGGAACTCTTCGGCCCCGGCAATGCACAATTGCCGCTTCCGCCAATGCTGATGTTCGATCGTATTGCCGAAATCAGCGAAGAAGGCGGCGCGCATGGCAAAGGAATGATCCGCGCCGAACTCGACGTGAAGCCGGACCTCTGGTTTTTCCTATGCCACTTCAAGGGTGATCCTGTGATGCCGGGGTGCCTTGGCCTCGATGCGCTGTGGCAGATGGTCGGATTTTTTCTTGGATGGCTTGGCGCTCCGGGCAAGGGCAGGGCACTCGGCCTGGGCGAACTGAAATTTTCGGGCCAGGTGCTCCCGACCGTCAAGAAGGTTATCTACGGTATCGATATCAAACGTGTCATGCGCTCGAAGCTGGTGCTGGGTGTTGCCGACGGTTGGCTCTCGGCGGACGGCAATGTCATTTACCGCGCCAGCGATTTGAAGGTCGGCCTGTTCAAGCAGGACGAGGCTTTGCAGCCGAGCGGGGCCTGAGCCCGGCAGGGGGCCTTGCGGAAATGCCTCAACCGGCCAATCTGTGGCCTGATCAGCAATCAACCGCGGTGAGATTTTAAGGGTAAAACGACCATGCGACGTGTCGTCGTCACCGGAATGGGCATCGTCTCATCCATCGGCAACAATACGCAGGAAGTGCTGGCGAGCCTCCGTGAGGCCAAGTCCGGTATCGTGCGTGCCGATAAATATGCGGAACTTGGCTTCCGCTGCCAGGTGCACGGTGCACCGAACCTCGATCCGGAAGAGGTCGTCGACCGCCGCGCCATGCGCTTCCTGGGTGGCGGTGCCGCCTGGAATCACATAGCGATGGAGCAGGCAATCCGCGATTCCGGTGTTGAGGAGAGCGATATTTCCAATGTGCGCAGCGGCATCATAATGGGTTCGGGCGGACCATCCTGCCGCGCACCATCGTCGAGGCGGCTGATACGCACGCACGGAAAAAGGCCCCAAGCGCGTCGGCCCCTTCGCGGTGCCGAAAGCGATGTCGTCGACAGCGTCGGCGACGCTCGCCACCTGGTTCAAGATCAAGGGCGTGAACTATTCGATCTCGTCGGCTTGCGCGACCTCCAATCATTGCATTGGCAACGCCGCCGAGCTCATTCAGTGGGGCAAACAGGACATGGTCTTCGCCGGCGGCTGCGAGGATCTGGATTGGACGCTGTCGGTTCTGTTCGACGCAATGGGCGCCATGTCATCGAAGTTAACGATACGCCTACAAGGCCTCGCGCGCCTACGACAAGGACCGCGACGGCTTCGTTATCGCCGGCGGCGCCGGCGTGCTGGTGCTGGAAGAGCTCGAACACGCCAAGGCCGCGCGGCGCGAAGATTTATGCCGAAGTCGCCGGCTACGGCGCCACGTCCGACGGCTACGACATGGTGGCGCCCTCGGGCGAAGGCGCGCAGCGCTGCATGAAGATGGCGCTGGAAACCTGCAAGGCGCCGATCGACTACATCAATCCGCACGCCACGGCGACGCCGGTCGGCGATCTCAAGGAAATCGAGGCGATCCGCGCCGTGTTCGGCGCCAAGTGCCCGCCGATCTCGGCGACCAAGTCGCTTTCCGGACATTCGCTCGGCGCCACCGGCGTCGCAGGAGGCGATCTATTCGCTGCTAATGATGCAGAGCGGATTCATCTGCGAGAGCGCCAATATCGTGAACCTCGATCCGGCGTTCGAAGACATGCCGATCGTGCGCGAGCGCCGCGACAACGTGAAGATCGGCGCGTGCTGTCGAACTCCTTCGGCTTCGGCGGCACCAATGCTTCGGTTGTATTCAAACGGCTGGATGCGTAATCAATCTTCCGGTCATTCCGGGACGGCCCGAAGGGCCGGACCCGGAATCCAGAGCCAAGTATCTGGATTCCGGGTTCGCTTGCTTCGCTCGCGCCCCGGAATGACGACGACCTAAGGTGCAAAATGCCGGGGCTGATGGACGGAAAACGCGGACTGGTGATGGGGGTCGCCAATGACCACTCGATCGCCTGGGGAATTGCAAAGACGCTGGCGTCGCACGGCGCGCAGCTCGCCTTCACCTACCAGGGCGATGCCCTTGCGAAGCGCGTGAAGCCCCTTGCTGAGCAGGCGGGCTCAACATTTGTGATGCCCTGCGATGTCGAGGATATTGCATCGGTTGATGCGGTGTTCGATGAGATCAAGAAAAAATGGGGCACGATGGACTTCCTCGTGCATGCGGTCGCTTTCTCCGACAAGAACGAGCTGAAGGGTCACTACGCCGATTCGACGCGCGAAAACTTCATCCGCACGATGGTGATCTCCTGTTACGCCTTCACCGAGGCCGCCAAGCGCGCGGCCGCGCTGATGCCGAACGGCGGATCGATGGTGACGCTGACCTATAACGGCGGCCTGCGCGCCATGCCAAATTACAATGTGATGGGTGTGGCAAAGGCGGCGCTGGAGGCTTCGGTGCGCTATCTTGCGGTCGATTTCGGCGCCACAGAAGATCCGCGTCAACGCGATTTCAGCCGGACCGATCCGCACGCTCGCGGGCGCCGGTATCACCGATGCGCGCTACATGTTTGCCTTCCAGCAGAAATATTCTCCGCTCGGGCGTGGCGTGACGCTGGAGGAACTTGGGCGGTGCAGGACTTTATCTGTGCTCGGATTTGTCGACTGGCGTCACCGGCGAAGTTCACTTCGTCGACTCAGGCTACAATGTGATCGCCATGCCGCATCCGGAAGCGCTGAAAGCTGCTGGCGGCGCGGTGGAAGGCAAGGACGGGGCAGTAAATCGCCTCATCCTGAGGGCGGCCAAAGGCCGCGTTCGAGGGATGGGGCGACCCATGGTTCAGACGCGTCGCTTCGCGACGCTCCTCGCATGAGGCTGATAATGAAAAAGGCCCGGGAATCCTCGCCGTTTCGCTGCCAGGGATGCGATGAAGCTTACGCCGCCTTCGCCTGGGCAATGTCGAAGCGATCAGCGTTCATCACCTTCGTCCACGCCGCCACGAAATCCTTCACGAATTTTTCCCTGGCATCCGCGCAGCCGTACACCTCCGCAAGCGCCCGCAGTTGCGAGTGCGACCCGAAGATCAGGTCAACGCGCGTGCCGGTCCACTTGACCGCGTTCGTCTTGCGGTCGCGGCCTTCGTACACGTTGTCGCCGGCCGGAGACCACTCCGTGCTCATGCTCAGCAGGTTGACGAAGAAGTCATTGGTCAACGTCCCGACCTTTTTGGTGAAGACGCCGTCCTTGGATCCGCCGGCGTTAGCGCCGAGCACGCGCAGGCCACCAACGAGAACTGTCATCTCCGGTGCCGTCAACCGCAGCAATTGCGCCCGGTCCACCAGCGCCTCCTCAGGCGCCATGAATTGCCGCTTGCCGCTGAGGTAATTGCGGAATCCGTCGGCACGCGGTTCGAGCGGCGCGAAGCTATCGACGTCGGTCTGCTCCTGCGACGCGTCCATGCGGCCCGCCGCGAAGGGAACCTTCACGGCTGACACCGGCGGCTTTGGCGGCTTTTTCAACCGCGGCGCTGCCGCCGAGAACGATCAGGTCGGCAAGCGAGACTTTCTTGCCGCCCTTGGCCTTGTCGTTGAACGCCTTCTGGATCGCTTCGAGCTTCTTGAGCACCTTTGCGAGTTCAGCCCGGATTGTTCACGTCCCAATCCTTCTGGGGGGAAAGGCGAATGCGCGCGCCGTTCGCGCCACCGCGCTTGTCGGAGCCGCGGAACGTCGATGCCGACGCCCATGCGGTCGAGACCAGTTGCGACACCGACAGGCCGCTCGCGAGGATCTTCTTCTTCAGAGTCGCGATGTCCTTGTCGTTGATCCGACTGCGATTGGCTGCCGGGATCGGGTCCTGCCAGATCAGCGTCTCTTTCGGCACCAGCGGCCCGAGATAACGCGCGCGTGGACCCATGTCGCGGTGCGTGAGCTTGAACCAGGCGCGGGCAAACGCGTCCGCGAACTGGTCCGGATGTTCATAGAAGCGCCGCGAGATCTTCTCGTAGACCGGGTCGAACCGCAGCGAGAGGTCCGTCGTCAGCATGGTCGGCACGTGCTTCTTTGAATTGTCGAAGGCGTCCGGGACGTCGGCTTGCGCACCCTTCGCCTTCCACTGCTTCGCGCCGGCCGGACTCTTCGTCAGTTCCCATTCGTTTTCGAACAGGTTCTTGAAGAAGAAGTTGCTCCACTTCGTCGGCGTCTGCGTCCAGGTGACTTCCGGGCCGCCGGTGATGGCGTCGGCGCCAATGCCGGTGCCATACTTGCTCTTCCAGCCGAGGCCTTGATCCTCGATGTTAGCGCCTTCCGGCTCCCGGCCGATCAGCGACGGATCGCCGGCGCCGTGGGTCTTGCCGAAGGTGTGGCCGCCCGCGATCAGCGCGACGGTTTCCTCGTCGTTCATCGCCATACGGAAAAACGTTTCGCGGATGTCCTTGGCCGCTGCGACCGGGTCGGGATTGCCGTTCGGGCCTTCCGGATTGACGTAGATCAGGCCCATCTGCACCGCCCCGAGCGGCTCGGCGAGTTGACGTTCGCCGCTGTAGCGTTCGTCGCCGAGCCAGCTTCCTTCAGGACCCCAGAAGAGTTCTTCAGGCTCCCAAACGTCGGCGCGGCCGCCGGCGAAACCGAAGGTCTTGAAGCCCATCGACTCCAACGCAACATTGCCGACGAGGACCAGCAGATCGGCCCAAGAGATTTTCTTGCCGTACTTCTGCTTGATCGGCCACAGCAAGCGGCGCGCCTTGTCGAGGTTCGCGTTATCCGGCCACGAATTCAGCGGCGCGAAGCGCTGCTGGCCGGTGCCGGCGCCGCCGCGGCCGTCGGTGGTGCGGTATGTGCCCGCCGCGTGCCACGCCAGGCGGATGAACAGACCACCGTAGTGGCCGAAGTCGGCCGGCCACCAAGGCTGCGAGTCCGTCATCAAGGCGCGCAGGTCCTTGATCACGGCCTTGAGGTTGAGGCTCTTGAACTCCTTGGCGTAGTCGAATGCCTCGCCCATCGGATCGGAGAGGGCGGAGTGGTGGTGGAGAACCGAAAGGTCCAGCGTGTCCGGCCACCAGTCGCGGTTCATGTGCCCGCGGGTGCCGCCTGTGAACGGGCACTTGCCCGCGCTTTTGTCGTCAGTCTTTGCGTCCATGAATCGTGTCCTCCACTGAAACTGCGCGCACCAAAAGGGACTGGAACGGGAAAAGTGGCACGCGCCTACGGCGCTTATATGAAGCCGTTCCAATCAGGTCTAATCGAATTGTTTGGGCCAGGCGATAAGCATACCTTATCGGCCGGGTCACTACCATGATAACGCTCTGCCAGTTTCGCTATCAGGCAAAATAAAAAGGGCGGCCATGTGGGCCGCCCTTTGGTCTCGTTTGAATCTTTTAATTATTCCGCGCCGCCGCCGGCCGCCTGCTGCGGCACGCCACCCTTTTGCTCGAGGTCTTCGCCGGTGGTCTGATCGACCGCTTTCATGGACAGGCGCACTTTGCCGCGCTCGTCTACGCCGAGCAGCTTCACCTTGACCTTGTCGCCTTCCTTGACGACGTCGGTGACTTTGTTGACGCGGTTGGCGGCGAGTTGGCTGATGTGCACGAGGCCGTCCTTGGCGCCGAAGAAGTTGACGAAAGCGCCGAAATCCATGGTTTTGACGACAGTGCCCTCGTAGATCACGCCGACTTCCGGATCGGAAGCGATGGACTTGATCCACTTGATCGCCGCCTTTATCGACTCGCCGTCGGCGGAGGCAACCTTCACGGAGCCGTCGTCCTCGATATTGATCTTGGCGCCGGTCTTCTCGACGATCTCGCGGATCACCTTGCCGCCGGTGCCGATCACTTCGCGGATCTTGTCGGTCGGGATCTTGAACATCTCGATGCGCGGGGCGTGCTCGCCCAGTTCGGCGCGTGCCGCAGTGAGTGCCTTGGCCATCTCGCCGAGGATATGCAGGCGGCCGTCCTTCGCCTGCGCGAGGGCAACCTTCATGATCTCCTCATTGATGCCGGCGATCTTGATATCCATCTGCAGCGAGGTGACGCCCTGTTCGGTCCCCGCCACCTTGAAATCCATATCGCCGAGGTGATCCTCGTCGCCGAGGATGTCGGACAGCACGGCGTAGCGTTTGTCCTCGAGAATGAGGCCCATGGCGATGCCGGCGGTCGGCCGCTTGAGCGGCACGCCGGCATCCATCAGCGCGAGCGAAGAGCCGCACACCGACGCCATCGACGAGGAGCCGTTCGACTCGGTGATCTCCGAGACGACGCGGATTGTGTAGGGAAACTCCGCCGGTGTCGGCAGCATCGGGTGGATCGCGCGCCACGCCAGCTTGCCGTGACCGATTTCGCGCCGTCCCGGCGCACCCGTGCGGCCGGTCTCGCCCACCGAATAATGCGGGAAGTTGTAATGCAGCAGGAAGGTCTCTTTATAGGTTCCCTGCAGCGCATCGATGAACTGCTCATCCTCGGCGGTGCCAAGCGTTGCCACGACCAGCGCCTGCGTTTCACCGCGGGTGAAGAGCGCCGAGCCGTGAGTGCGCGGCAGCACGCCGACTTCGGCGACAATCGGGCGCACGGTGCTGAGGTCGCGACCGTCGATGCGTTTCTTGGTGTCGAGAATGTTCCAGCGAACGATCTTGGCTTCGAGTTCCTTGAACACGCCGGCAACGGCGAGCTTGTCGTGTTTCGGCTCGGCGCCTTCCGGGAAGAAATGCGCCATCACCTTTTCCTTCACGGCGGCGACAGCGTTCTGGCGGTCCTGTTTCTTCACGATCGAATAGGCCGCGCGCAGGTCCTTCTCGGCGAGCCCGAGAATTTCCTTTTCCAGGGCCTTGTGATCGGGGGCAGTCAGCTCGCGTGGCTCCTTCGCCGCTTTTTCGGCGAGCTTGATGATGGCTTCGATCACCGGCTGGAAGTGCCGGTGGCCGAACATCACGGCGCCGAGCATGATCTCTTCGGAAAGCTCCTTGGCTTCCGATTCCACCATCATCACGGCGTCCTGCGTGCCGGCGATGACGAGGTCGAGTTGGCTCTCCGGCATCTCGTCGAGCGACGGATTGAGCACATACTCATTATTGATAAAGCCGACGCGTGCGCCGGCAATCGGTCCCATGAACGGAGCGCCGGACAGCGTGAGCGCAGCAGAGGCCGCCACCATCGCGACGATGTCGGGGTCGTTCTCCATGTCGTGCGACAGCACGGTGATGGTGACCTGCGTATCGCAACGCCAGCCGTCGGCGAACAGGGGACGGATCGGACGGTCGATCAGACGCGACGTCAACGTGTCCTTTTCGGTCGGACCGCGCTCGCGCTTGAAGTAGCCGCCCGGAATGCGGCCGGCCGCGTAATATTTTTCGGTGTAGTTGACGGTGAGCGGAAGGAAATCGATTCCTTCCTTCGGCTGCTTTGCCGCCACGACGGCGGCGAGCACGGTGGTCTCGCCGTAGGTGGCGAGCACGGCGCCGTCGGCCTGGCGCGCTACGCGGCCTGTCTCGAGGGTTAGCTTGCGCCCACCCCAATCGAGCTCAACGGAATGCTTATCGAACATTGCTTCAGTCTTTCATGGTTTTCGGCGAGCCCCGAAAGCCATGAGCAAGACGGCGAGAAGCTGTCGCACATCACCGCGGTGCGGGGAGCAACAGCGTCTGGCGATCCTGCCATGGCGTTTCGAACCTTGCCTTGCCGCAAGAGGCGATCCTTATCGGCTCTTGCCAAATTGCCAGCGGCGCCTATCGCTGCCGGCGTAGTAGAGCGAACGCGTCACACGCATTCGCTGCACGAAACGCACAGGGCACATGCGCCCTGCGCGGAATAAATCATCGGCGAATGCCGAGCTTCTCGATCAAATGCTTGTAGCTCGCTTCATTGGTGCGCCGCAGGTAATCGAGGAGCTGGCGGCGCTGCCCCACCATCTTGAGCAACCCACGACGGGAGTGATTGTCCTTGACGTGGGCTTTGAAATGCTCGGTGAGATTGTTGATGCGCTCGGACAAGATCGCCACTTGCACTTCCGGCGATCCGGTGTCTCCGGGCTTTTTGGCATACGTCTTTATTACTTCGGCCTTGCGGCCGGCGGTCACCGACATCGGTCATCCTTTCTTACGCTCGGCTCTGCCCATCAGGCCGGCGAGGTTGAACACGCGCTTGGGGACGATTTCGCCACGATCCAGCTCGGCCAAGGCCAGAAGCTGGCCCGATACCGTCACGTAGATTGTGCCGCGGAAATTGGGTGCGTCCCGTCCGCGCAACAAAACGGCTTGGCCTCTTTGAAGCCTTGCCGCATCTGCCCGACTGACAGCCAGCGCCGGGATGTCGTCCAGCGCGGTTTCAACGGGCATTAGAGCGTCCGCGAGGCTCGCCTCGCCGGACGCGGCTCTATGGCATAGAGCCTCCAATTGTTCCAGCAGAATCATGGTTTCTTCGTTGAACGGCCCTACCGCGGCGCGCCGCAGGGCGCTGACATGGCCGAAACAGCCCAAAGTGCGGCCGAGATCGCGGGCCAGCGAGCGGACATAGGTCCCTTTGCCGCATTCAGCCTCAAGGACCGCATGGTCGGGATCGGGAATGTTAACGAGTTCCAGCCGGCCGATCTCGACCGGCCTTGCCGCGAGAACCACCTCTTCGCCGTCGCGAGCGAGATCGTAGGCACGCTCGCCCTCGATCTTGATCGCCGAGTAGCGTGGGGGTACCTGCTGAATGGTGCCGGTGAAAGACGGGAGCAGGGCCCGGATTGCTTCTGCAGATGGCCTTTGGTCGCTGCTCGCGATGACGCGGCCCTCCGCGTCGTCAGTGTCGCGCTCCTCGCCCCAGCGCACGGTGAAGCGATAGACCTTGCGTCCATCCATGACAAACGGAACTGTCTTGGTCGCTTCGCCGAGTGCGATCGGCAAGGCTCCGGAAGCAAGCGGATCGAGCGTGCCGGCGTGGCCTGCGCGCTTGGCGCTGAACAAGCGCTTGATGACGCTGACGGCGTGGGTTGACGTCATCCCGACAGGTTTGTCGAGCACGATCCAGCCGTGCACGTCACGCTTGTCACGCTTCTTCTGCTTTTGACGTGCGCCTGAAGGTGCCGCCAGAGCCTGCCCTCGGGCCGCGCTCTGCGCGGACCCGTTGGGTAGCTCCTCGACATGAGGGCTAACAATTTCGTCAATCTCGCGCTCGCTCACTTTTCGTCCTTATGATCAAGGTCGCGCTTCACTTCCGGCGAATGCAGCAGCTTTTCGATGCGATCGGCCTCGGCGAACCGTTCGTCGACGCGAAAACGGATATCCGGCGCGAATTTAAGGTTTATGCGACGCGCCAATTCGGCGCGCAGGAATTTCTTGTGCCGCTCGAATGCGGCGACGACTTCTTCGGTATCGCGGCCGCCGAGTGGCATGACATAGACAGTTGCGAGCCGCAGATCCGCAGTCATGCGCACTTCCGGCACCGTCACGAGATGTTTCTCGATGACGGGATCGTGCACCTCACCGCGCGTCAGCATTTCGGCGAGCGCGTGGCGCACCAATTCACCCACGCGCAACTGGCGTTGTGATCCTCCACCTGGAGATGAGTCGCGATGCTTTTGCCGTGTCATAAGTTTCACGTTCTCAATTCGTCATGCCCGGCCTTTGCCGGGCATCCACGTCTTCCCTCAGCGAAGGAAGTTAGTCGTGGATGGCCGGGACAAGCCCGGCCATGACAGGGAAATGGGTGGCGCGTTCTTAACCTACGCTGTGAGGCTTGGACTCACAGCGAGCGTTGAATCTGCTCCACCCGGTAGCATTCGATCACGTCGCCTTGCCGCATGTCCTGGTAGTTCTCGAAGGCCATGCCGCATTCCATGCCGGCGCCGACTTCGCGCACGTCATCCTTGAAGCGTTTGAGCTGGCTGAGCTTGCCCTCGTGGATCACAACGTTGTCGCGGATCAGCCGTACATTGGCGCCGCGTTCGACGGTGCCGTCGGTGACCCTGCAGCCGGCGATCTTGCCGACCTTGGAAACATTGAAGATCTCCAGGATCTGCGCATTGCCGAGCATTGTCTCGCGCAACGTCGGAGGCAGCAGGCCCGACATCGCCTTTTTAACGTCGTCGACGAGGTCGTAGATGATGTTGTAGTAGCGAATCTCGATGCCGGCGCGTTCGGCCGACTCGCGCGCTTCCTTGTTGGCGCGCACATTGAAGGCGATGATTGGCACACCTGAGGCTTCCGCGAGCGTAACGTCGGATTCGGAAATACCGCCGACGCCAGCATGCAGGACGCGGGCGGCCACTTCGTCGGTGCCGAGTTTGTCGAGCGCGCCGACGATGGCTTCGAGTGATCCTTGCACGTCGGCTTTGATGACCAACGGAAATTCTTTACGGCCGGAGGTCTTGGCCTGCGCCATCATCTGCTCGAGCGAGCCGCGCATGCCGGTAGCGCGCGCAGCTGTTTTCTCGCGCTTCTGGCGGGCGCGGTAGTCGGTGACTTCGCGGGCGCGCGCTTCGTTGTCGACCACCGCCAGGCGATCTCCGGCGTCCGGCGTGCCGGAGAAGCCGAGGACCTCGACCGGAGTTGATGGTCCGGCCGTTTCAATTGGTGTGCCGGTATCCGAGACCAGCGCTCGCACGCGGCCCCATTCGGCGCCGGCCACCACCAGGTCACCAACGCGCAGCGTGCCGCGCTGGATCAGTACCGTTGCAACGGGACCGCGGCCACGATCGAGCTTGGCCTCGATCACGGTGCCTTCTGCCGCGCGATTTGGATCGGCCTTGAGATCGAGGATTTCGGCCTGCAAGCCGAGCATTTCGAGCAGCTTGTCGATGTTGGTCTTCTTGGTGGCGGACACTTCGACGTCGACCACTTCGCCGCCCATGGATTCGACCTGAATTTCGTGCTGCAGCAAATCTGTGCGCACGCGATCCGGCTTTGCATCCGGCTTGTCGATCTTGTTGATGGCGACAATGATCGGCACCTTCGCCGCCTTGGCGTGGTGAATCGCTTCGATTGTCTGCGGCATCACACCATCGTCAGCGGCAACGACCAGCACGACGATGTCGGTGACTTTGGCGCCGCGCGCACGCATGGCCGTGAAGGCGGCGTGACCCGGCGTGTCGATGAACGTGATCTTGGCGCCAGAAGGCGCCGTTACTTGATAGGCGCCGATATGTTGGGTGATGCCGCCGGCTTCGCCTGCGGCAACGTCAGAAGACCGAATGGCATCCAGCAGCGATGTCTTGCCGTGGTCAACGTGGCCCATGACGGTGACCACCGGCGCGCGCGGCGCAAGCAGCGCCGGATCGTCGGCAACATCGAACAGGCCTTCTTCAACGTCGGCTTCGGCCACGCGACGCACGCTGTGGCCCATTTCCTCGGCGATGAGCTGGGCCGTGTCGGCGTCGATCACGTCATTGATCGTTACCATCTGGCCCTGCTTCATCAGCAGGCGGATGACGTCGACCGCGCGTTCCGACATGCGGTTGGCGAGGTCCTGGATGGTGATCGCTTCGGGGATCGTCACTTCGCGGACGAGCTTTTCCTTCGGTTCGTTGGAGGCGATGCCCTTGAGCCGTTGCGTACGACGTCGGAACGAAGCGACGGAGCGCTCGCGCACTTCGTCGGCGCGCAGCGCAGTGACCAGCGTCAGCCGGCCGCGCTGCTTTTCGGCACCGACACGCGGGGCAGGTCGGGGCGCAGCAGGCGTGCGCGCCGCGCCCGGCCGGCGCGGGCGGGGCGCTTCCTCGTCATCGGCTTCGAGCGCGAGACGGGCTCCCGGCCCGGTCCGCGCGACTTCATCACCGCCGAAACGCTTCTTGGCGACTTCGCCGGCTTTGCGTTTGGTTTCCTCGTCGTGCTTGCGGCGTTCATCTTCCTCGCGCTTGCGCGCTTCAGCCGCTTCCCGCTCGCTGCGGTCGACCAACTCGCGGCCTGCACGGCGACGTGCTTCTTCTTCCGCGATCTTGCGCTCTTCGGCCTCGCGCACGCGCGAATCGGCGAGCGCATGCGCGCGCGCGCTGCGCTCTTCCTCGGTGAGGGTGCGCAGCACGACGCCCGACGGTTTCGGCTTTGCTTCGGTCTGCGCCGCTGCAGCGCGTGCAGCCGGTGCCGCAGGCGCCTTGCTCGGAGCAGGCTTCTTCGTCTCGACGACAGGCGCCGGTTCGGCCTTGGCTTCGCCCGGCCCGCCGACGGCGCGGCGCTTAACCTTCTCAACCACAACCTGCTTGCTGCGGCCGTGGCTGAAGCTCTGACGCACCACGCCCGTTTCGGTGCGCGGCTTCAGCGTCAGCTTGCCGACGCTGAGTTTCTTTTCGCCAGGGTTCTTCGTTTCGCTCATTCCGTACTGTGTCCTTATGCGCCGTCCGTTGGCGCATGCGCGCTAACCGTCTCGGGCGAGATTCCGGTCCGAAAGCGCGTCAAACGCGCAACGCGCGCGAGAAAAGTATCGCTCCCGGGCCCGGCAAGCAGGGCAGCATGTACCACATTTGGGCGGTTCAATGCCAAATCCAATTGGATGCCGGTAAATGCGTCGATCACCGTGATTTCGCGCGATTCTCCGGCACTATTGCGGTGCAGGGCGGCGGCCAGCTTGCGCTTGCCATCGTCGCCCGCGTCAGCGGCGTGGATCAGCGCCAGGATGCCGTCCCCGCCGCACGCTGCCTCGACCTTGGAAAAGCCAGTGGCCACCACGCCGGCCTTGCCCGCCATTGCCAAGGCATCGAGCGCGGCACGTTCGATAAGCTGCTCGGTTTGCGCCGCCAGATCGGAGGCCACGCGGACGTCCCGCTTGAAGCCGCGGGCAAAGACATTGCGTTTCGTTGCATCCTCGATTGCGTCACGGGTCGCGGTGACCCAGATACCGCGGCCAGGCAACTTGCGCTTGACATCGGGCACCGCGTCGCCGGCCGGGCCCACCACGAAGCGGATCATCTCCGCCACCGGTTTGAGCTCGCGGGTCAGCGCGCAAGTACGCTCGGTCCCCGGGGCGACACTGGTCGCCCCGCGGTCGAGTTCGTTGTCCTGCGCAATGGCCAACATTGTCGTTGTCGAGGCTCCTTACGCTTGCGCTTCTGTTTCTTCTTCCGCGGGCGCTTCGGCAGCCGGCGGTGGCGCAATTTCGGCCTCCGTCACCCAGCCCGCTTTCACCCGCGCTTGCATGATCATGTGTTCGGCGTCCTCACGCGAAATATCGAAGCCGTCGAGGAAGCCAGGCTCGTGTTTAGACTCACCATCCTTGCGCTCGGTCCAGCCGGTGAGGTCGTCCGTTGCGCAACCGGCGAGATCTTCGACCGTCTTCACGCCGTTCTCGCCGAAAGCGACCAGCATCTTCGTGGTGACGCCCGGCACGTCCTTGAGCGCGTCATCGACGCCAAGCTCAACGCGCTTGGCGTCGAGTTCGGCTTCCTGCTTGTCGAGATATTCCTTGGCGCGCTCTTGCAGTTCGCGGGCGGTATCCTCGTCGAAGCCCTCGATGCCTGCAATTTCCTTTTCGTCGACCATGGCTAGTTCCTCGATCGAGCCAAAGCCTTCCGAAGCGAGCAACTGTCCGACGACCTCGTCGAGATTGAGTGCTTCGACGAAAATCTTCGTACGGTTTTCGAATTCGGCCTGGCGGCGTTCGGATTCTTCCTGCTCGGTCAGAATGTCGATGTCCCAGCCAGTCAGCTGGGAAGCCAGTCGCACATTCTGGCCGCGGCGGCCGATGGCCAGCGACAGTTGCTGGTCCGGCACCACGACCTCGATGCGCTCCTTGTCCTCGTCGAGGACGACCTTGGCGACTTCCGCCGGGGCCAGCGCATTCACCACGAACGTGGCAATGTCGGGCGACCAGGGAATGATGTCGATCTTCTCGCCCTGCAATTCGTTCACCACGGCCTGCACACGTGAACCACGCATGCCGACGCAGGCACCAACGGGATCGACGGAGGAATCGCGCGAGATGACGGCGATCTTGGCGCGCGAACCGGGGTCGCGCGCGACTGCCTTAACTTCGACGATGCCGTCATAAATTTCCGGAACTTCCTGCGCAAACAGCTTGGCAGTAAATTGCGGGTGGGTACGCGACAGGAATATTTGCGGTCCGCGAGGCTCGCGCCGCACATCGTAGATATAGGCGCGGATGCGATCGCCGTTGCGGAACACCTCGCGCGGCAGCAGTTCGTCGCGGCGCACGATCGCCTCGCCGCGTCCGAGATCAACGACAACATTGCCGTATTCGACGCGCTTGACGATGCCGTTGACGATATCGCCGATACGATCCTTGTATTCGGCATACTGCCGGTCGCGCTCGGCCTCGCGCACTTTCTGCACGATCACCTGTTTTGCCGACTGCGCAGCGATGCGGCCGTATTCCAGCGGCGGCAATGGATCGGCAATCGTGTCGCCAACCTGGGCTGCCGGATGGCGCTTGCGCGCTTCCTCGAGCGTGATTTGATTGGACGGGTTTTCGATGCTCTCTGTCACCAGCATGTGGCGGGTGAGACGCAGATCGCCGGTCTTCGGCTCGATCTCTGCGTGCACGTCGGTCTCCGCTCCGTAGCGCGAGCGGGCCGCCTTGGCGATGGCGTCTTCCATCGCGGCGATGACGATGCCGCGATCGATTGCCTTTTCACGCGCGACTGCGTCGGCAATTTGCAAAAGCTCGAGCCGATTGGCGCTGACAGCCATAGCTCACTCTCCTCCTCTGGCGGCAGGCCTTTGTGGCCGATGCCGTGATTGTCTCTCTACTCGTCGTTCTTCCTTCCGCGCTTCGCGTGCTTCGCGTTTCGCGGCCTTTTCGCGCCGCAAGGCTTGCGCCACCAGGTCGTCGGTGAGCACCAGCTTTGCTTCACTCATCTCTTCAATCGGGAGCGTCACCTCGGCGTCTTCGCCTTCTGCTGCTGTCGTCGCGGCGGATGCGTGCAGTCTCACCGTCGGTCCCGATGATTTCGCCGCGGAAACGCTTGCGCCCGTTCACCGGGATTTCCATTTCAATTTTTACCAGGTGACCGGCAAAGCGATCGAAATCGGATTTGCGGACCAGCGGGCGGTCGATACCAGGCGAGGAAATCTCCAACCGATAGGTGCGATCAATCGGATCGGCCATGTCGAGCACCGGCGAGAGTGCGCGAGATATCGTCTCGCAATCTTCCACCGTCATGCTGCCGTCCGGTCGCTCGGCCATGATCTGAACTGTGCAGCCTTCGGCGGCGGATACCTTGACGCGCACCAGCCGGTACCCGAGCTGTTCGATCACCGGTTCGGCAACAGCCGCGACGCGCGCGGGCAACCCCGGCTCAATGATGATCCGCGGTTCGGTCGGTGCGGCGCTTGAAGCCGCATTCCTGTGCAAAGTGTCGCTTTCGGCCATTCGGTAACAAAAAAGAGCGGGCCCGGAAGGACCCACTCTCAAAACCCGTTCGGTTATGAGGGTGTCTGGTAACGCTGGAAATATAGCGATTTCGCGAAAGCCATGCAAGAGCGGCAGGCGGCGTTAACGACTAACCCTTCCTTCAGAATTTGCCCTTAAATTTGCGTAAAGGCGCCGGCCCGGCCGATTTCATCGCGTTTTGCAGGTTTTGCAGGTTTCGTATGAGCGTTCCCGCCTCGCTGCTTCCCGAGCTGGAAGATGTCGTGCTGCATGGCTCGGCCGACAAGCGCGCGGAGACGTTGCGCCGTATTACCACCTTGTTCCTCGACTGCGCGCCGAGTTTCAACGCGGAACACATCGCGCTGTTCGATGATGTCATCGGCTGCCTCGTCGTGGAAATCGAGGCCAAGGCGCTTGCCGAGCTTGCGCGTCGGGTTGCCCCGATTCCGAACGCGCCACCCGGCGTCGTCAGCGCACTTGCGAAGAACGACAATATCGATGTCGCCGGCCCGGTGCTCAAGCAAGCGCGCCTCGCCGATCCGGATTTGCTGTTCATCGCCGAAACCAAGAGCCAGGCGCATCTGCTCGCAATGTCGACGCGCCTGGGGATCAGCGAGGCATTGTCCGACATTCTGGTCGAGCGCGGGGACCAGGAGGTCGCGCGTTCTATTGCGACCAATCGGCATGCGCAGCTATCGGACAACGCCTTCACCAAATTGGTAAAACGCGCGGAACAAGATGGCGTGCTGGCAGAGAAAGTCGGCATGCGCACCGACATTCCGCCGCGCTTGTTCCGCCAACTCCTTGTCCAGGCGAGCGAAGTCGTGCAGAGGCGTTTGCTGTCAAAGGCCAAGCCGGGAACCCAGGCCGAAATCCGGCGCATTCTTGCGCAAGTGACTGACGAGGTCGCCGCCAAAGCTGCGCCGCGCAATTACGCTGCCGCGCTCGCGGCCGTGCGTACGCTGCATAAAGAGCGCAAGCTCGGAGAGGCCGACATCGCCGAGTTCGCCAAAGCTGGAAAATACGAAGAGACAATTGCCGCTTTGGCGACAATGTGCGCGGTCCCGGTCGAAGTGGTGGACCGTTTGATGAATGGTGAGCGCGCCGATCCGGTTTTGATTCTCGCGCGCGCTATCGGATTTGGCTGGCCGACAGTGAAGGCGATCCTCAATGCGCGTCCCGGCAGCAAGCCGTCGGCTCAGACGCTCGATGCCGCGCTGGAAAACTTCGATCGGCTGACCGCAACCACTGCCCAGCGCGTTGTGCGTTTCTGGCAAGTCCGGCAAGGCACCGGCGAGTAATCAAACGCGGCGAAATATGAAATAGGCCGGGATACGTCCCTCGCGCTTGGCCTTCGCCTCGTATCGCGTGCCCGAAAATTCCGGCCATGGCTTGCGCCAGTCCTCGGCGCTTTCCGCAGTCCAAGTGAAATCCGTCGAACGCAGCGCGCGCGCCAGCACGTAGGTCATATAATCCGGGATGTCGGTCGCGAAGCGAAGCTCGCCGCCCTTTCTCAAGATGCGCGCCAGCCGCCTGAGGCTCTCGTCCTGGATAAATCGACGTTTCCAGTGGCGCCGCTTTGGCCATGGGTCGGGATAAAGCAAATCGATGCGTGAAAGTGTTGCGTCGGGAAGCCAATCGAGTAGTTCGCTCGCATCACCAAAATAGAGCCGGACATTTGTCAGCGTGTTCTCGTCAATTGCGGCCAAGGCCTTGGCAATGGCATTGACGAAAGCGTCTGTGCCAATGAAGCCGACATGCGGGCTGGCTTTTGCCGCGGTGATCAAATGCTCGGCGCCACCGAAGCCAATTTCGAGCCGCAAATCGTCGACCGCCGGTGCAAATAGCGTGCGCAGATTGGCCGGGCTTGGCGTGGAGAGATCGAGCGCCAATCGCGGCAAGAGAGTGTCGAACAGCGCGGCCTGGCGCGGCTTTAACGGGTGCCCCTTACGGCGTCCGAAAAAGGCACGCTGCGAATGCCTCGGCGGTGTTCTGGCGCTCGATCATTGGACCATCGTTCGTACGTAACGAATGATACGACGGCGGCGATCAAAAACTGAAATGCCCCGCTTTCGCCGGGCATGACAGATCCAGATTCGTCCGCGCGCGAAGTCGCTTATTTGACCGCGCTTCTGATTGCGGCCGCCAGGTCGGTCTTTTCCCAGGAGAAGCCGCCGTCCTTGTCGGGCGCGCGCCCGAAATGGCCATAGGCCGCGGTCCGGCGGTAAATGGGCTTATTCAGCTTGAGTGTCCGGCGGATATTGGTCGGCGTGAGACGGAACAGCTCGGGCAGAATTTTTTCGAGCTTTTTCTCGGCAACCTTGCCGGTGCCGTGCGTATCGACGAGCACAGACATCGGATCGGCCACCCCGATCGCGTAAGCAACCTGGATGGTGCAGCGCTCGGCCACACCGGCGGCAACGACATTCTTTGCGAGATAGCGCGCAGCGTAAGCCGCGGAGCGGTCAACCTTCGTTGGATCCTTGCCGGAGAACGCGCCGCCGCCGTGCGGCGCATACCCACCATAGGTATCCACGATAATCTTGCGACCAGTGAGGCCACAATCGCCGTCAGGACCGCCGACCACGAAGTTACCGGTCGGGTTGACCAGGAAGTCGGACGGCTTCTTCGGCATCCAGCCTTTCGGCAATGCAGACTCAACCGCGTCGGCGATCAGATCCTTGACCATGCCGGGCGTGTACTTCTTGCCATTGCGGCTCTTTTCATTGTGCTGCGTCGAAACCACCACCTTGGTGCAGCCGACCGGCTTGCCGTTAACGTATTGGACGGTCACCTGGCTCTTGGCATCCGGCTGAAGGTCGAACAGTTGCTTGGAGTGGCGCTTCGTCGAGAGAACCTTCAGAATCTTGTGCGCGAAATAAATCGGGGCCGGCATGAACGAGTTCTTTTCGTAGACCTCGCTCTCGGTGCAGGCGAAACCGAACATCATGCCCTGGTCGCCGGCGCCTTCTTCTTCGCCGCCTTTTTTCTTCTTGGCATTTACGCCCATGGCAATGTCCGGCGACTGCCCGTGCAGCAGCACTTCGACGTCCGCACCATGATACGAGAACCCGTTCTGGTCGTAGCCGATGTCCTTGACGACGCCGCGCGCGATCTCGGTGATCAACTCGCGATCAACCACCGATACGCCGTTGATGGTTTTGAAGAGCTGTCCGCGCCCTTCACCGGCGATCACGATTTTATTCGTGGTGCAGAGCGTCTCGCAGCCCAGCCGCGTATTGATCTGGCTATCGTCGGCGATGCCGAGCTTGATGTCTTTCTCGATGAAGGCATCGAGGATCGCGTCGGAAATCTGGTCGGAGACCTTGTCCGGGTGACCTTCGGAAACCGACTCGCTGGTGAACAGAAAATTGGTGTGAGCCACCGCTGCAACTCCTCCCGTGGCGCGGCCGCGCGCCGCGTCGTGTGATGTCGGGCAGGTTCTTGCAGCGGCGGCGAACGAGGTCAAGATGCGGGCAGCGGTGGGCAGATGCCTCGTTAACGATGGGATTGGACCCTAAATTCAGTCCACCCCGGCGATTTGCTCGACCAGATCAACAATACGGCGACGCAGCTTGCTGCTTTTGATGCGCATAAATGCCTTGGTCAACGAAAGCCCGTCGGACGTCGCCAGGAAATCGGCCACATAGGCAGGCGAGGGCGCTTCGCTCATGCCGCCGGAATGGCCCAGCGCATGTGGCGCGCCGTCGAAAAAAAATGAAACCGGAACCTGCAGGATCTGCGCGATCTGCTGCAATCGGCTGGCGCCGATGCGGTTGGTGCCTTTCTCGTATTTCTGGACTTGCTGGAAGGTTAGGCTGAGGGCGTCGCCAAGCTTTTCTTGACTCATACTCAGCATCATCCGTCGCATGCGCACGCGTGACCCGACGTGCTTGTCGATCGGATTCGGTGCCTTCTTAGCCATAGATTTCTCCTATGCCCCCATTTGGAGGCGTAGTTGTCACAAGTGAAGGCGCCAATGCAATCCGCGAAGTCTCTGTAATCGGGAAATAAGTTATAGATTTCAGCAGTTTTCGCAGGATGACAATTCGTCGCTAAATGTAGAGTGCAGGCCGCGCAACGTGCGCAGCGTGGAACAATTTTCGCGGTATTCTGATAAATTCTTCAATTTATGCGCGAATTCGGCGCCGTCCTACGATCAATATGCTCAGCAGCAAGGTGAGAACGAGAATGTAGTTGCCGTAACTCAAATAGGGCGTCGGTTCGATTGCAGTCGGCAGATGCGCGTCGAGCACGCCTTCCACGCCCAGCGGTAATGCGCTGACGATCCGGCCGACCGGATCGATGACCGCCGATATTCCGGTATTGGCCGCGCGCACCAACGGTAAGCCTTCCGCAATAGCGAGTACGCGCGCCTGCTGGAAATGCTGGTAGGGGCCGGTACTGATACCGAACCAGCCGTCATTGGTGACATTGACCAACCATCCGGGCCGTTCGCCACGCGGTACCGCTGCGTCGGGGAAGATCGCCTCGTAACAAATCAGCGGCAACATTTTTGGCGCCCCGGAGACGTCGATGGCGCGCCGCCGGTCACCCGACAGAAAACCTCCGACGACTTTGGTAAGTTGCTTCAGGCCGAGCCGTTCAAGCAGTCGCTGAAATGGCAGGTATTCGCCGAACGGAACCAGGTGGACTTTGTCGTAGACCGCGCGGATCGAGCCATCGGGCTCGATCACGTAGATTGAATTATAGGCTTGAGGATTGCGTTCATTAGCGTTCGATGCGGCACGGACCGCACCCGTGATCAATTCTGTCGACGGCTTTAGCAGCGCAGAAATTTGAGCCAGCGCGTCCGGCTCGCGCGTTAAGAAGAATGGAAATGCCGCCTCGGGCCAGATCAAATGCGTCACATCGCGAATACCATTCGATTGCGGCCCGGTCGCGCGATCGGAAAGGCGCAAGTAGCGATCCATGACCTGCGCCTTCGCCGAATAATTGAATTTGTCATCCTGCGGCAGATTGGGCTGCATGATGCGTAGCTTGACGCCATTCACGTAGCCGGTCGGATGCGACCAAAGTCGTGTCGCGCCATAGCCGACGAAGCCGACCAGTACTGCCGCCCCGAGAAACAGCGGAACGTATGGATGCCGGGTATCGGCTCTATCGTCCGCGAGCACCGCTGGTGCGGCGCAGATAGCGATGCAGACAAAGGTGAGAGTCCATATGCCGATGAGCGAGACGCTCTGCGCCAGCACCAGGGGCTCGGTCAATGCATAGCCGAATGTGTTCCAGGGAAACCCGCTGAGCAGATGGCCGCGCAGCCATTCCGCGATCGTCAGCGTGGCGGCAAGCGCCAATATTCGTTCTGGTCCGCGTACCCAAATTAGTCTGGCGGCGGCCAACCCAAGACCGGTGTAAATCGCCAGGTAGGCCGGCAACCCGGCGACCGCTACGGGCAGGAGCCAGCCAAACGTCTTTGCGTCGACAAGAAAGGCGTAGCCAATCCAGTACAGGCCGGCGGTGAAATAGCCGAAGCCAAAACACCAGCCCGCCAAAGCGGCATTTGTTGCTCCGCTCCAGCGGCCGGCAGCCGAGCCGTCGACAAGCCAAACGAGCACGGGAAACGTCACGAACAAAATAGGCCAGGCATTGAACGGCGCTATCGCCAGTGCCGACGCCGCGCCGGCGACGAGCGCGATGAGCGCGCGACGCCAACCGAAGGCGAGAACAACAGCTTGGGAAAATCTGGCGAGCGTCACGGTCGGCGGGCGCCTGTTGTGGAATCGGAATCCTTGGAAGTCGCGTCGTCGGTCGGCGAGGAGGATACGGGCTGCCCGGTCAATAAATTGTCGCCCTCGCCTCGGCGGCGCGGTTCGCGCGGCCGGTCGCGGCGTTCCTTCAGGCGTGTAATTCGCACGCGCTTGACGCGGCGCGGGTCGGCATCGAGCACTTCAAATTCGAACAAGTCGGGGCCTGGGACGATTTCGCCGCGGATCGGCAAACGCCCGGCGCGCGTTACCAGATAGCCGCCGATCGTGTCCACGTCATCGGCGGCGTCACCAACGTCAAAATCGTTGCCGACGACGCCAACGACATCGTCGATCTTGGCGCGCGCGTCCGCGATGAAGGAACCGTCAGGTTGTTGCGAAACCGCTGGCGTCTCGTCCTCGTCGTGCTCGTCGGCAATCTCGCCCACGATCTGTTCGACAATGTCTTCAATCGAGGCGAGGCCGTCGGTGCCGCCATATTCATCGACGACAAGTGACAAATGAATTCGTGTGGCCTGCATGCGCGCCAGCAGATCGATCACCCGCATGGATGGCGGCACAAACAGGATTTCACGCACAATCTTTGTCGCCGACAGCGGCATGCCGAGGTTGACGGCCTTCAGATCAAGATTGGCGGGCAGCGGCTTTTTGCGCTTGGCATTCTTTTCCGGGTCGACAGCCGCGCGTGCGGTCATGAAGGCGATCAGGTCCCGGATATGCACCATCCCGACCGGATCATCGAGCGTATCGTCGTAGACCACGAGCCGCGAATGACTGGCGCCTTCAAAAACGCGCACAAGCTCGCCGAGCTTGATGTCCTGCTGGACGGCGATGATATCGGCGCGCGGCACCATGACGTCGCCGACCCGGCGCTCGCGCAAGCCGAGGATGTTCTTGAGCATCCGGCTCTCTTCCGGCGAAAAGCCGGATTCGCCGGGGCTCATGGCTTCAAGAATATCCGTGAGGTCCGAGCGCATTGTGCTCGGTTTCCAGCCAAACAGTGTGCGCAGCGCGCGCATGAACCAGCTGTCACCGCCTTCTTGCGCTGGCGGCACCGGCACCGGCAAATTGCGGGGCTCGAAAGGCACGCCGCCGGCTGGACCAGAACTTGGTGGTTGGCTGTCAGGCATGGCGTTCAGGCGTCGCCAAGATCGCGCGCATTATAAGGATCGGGCATGCTCATGCGCGTCATGATCTTGCTTTCCAGCCCTTCCATCTCTTCGGCCTGCGCATCGGTCTCGTGATCGTAGCCGACGAGGTGAAGAAAACCATGCACTGCGAGATGGGCGAGATGATGCAGGAATTTCCGATCTTCATCATCGCACTCCCGAACAAGCGTTTCGTACGCAATGACGATGTCGCCAAGAAAACGCGAACTTTCACTGCCTTTATGGCCGGACGCAGGGAACGACAACACATTGGTCGGCTTGTCGATTCCGCGCCAGTCACGATTGAGGACAGCCATCGCCGAATCGTCCGTCAGCACAATACTCACTTCGCTGTCCGCTGTTGAGAGCGCGGAAGCCGCCGCGGTAACCGCGTCGCGCACGGTTTGTTCGGCCAATGGCTGCGCCTTCCACAGCGGCGATTGGGTTTGAATATCGATTTGCGGCGGGGATGCGCGCCGATCGGGCGTCGGCCTCATCCCTTGCCCTCGCGCGCGGCCGTGCCGCGGTCGTAGGCCTCCACGATGCGCGCCACCAATTCGTGGCGGATCACATCTTCATGGGTGAATGCGACATGGCCGACGTTCTCGATTCCCGCGAGCAATTTCACCGCTTCGGCCAGTCCGGAGGTCTGGCCGGGTGGCAGATCGACCTGGCTTGGATCGCCGGTGACGATCATGCGGCTGTTCTCGCCCAGCCGCGTCAAAAACATTTTCATCTGCATTGAGGTCGTGTTCTGCGCCTCGTCGAGGATAACGGCGGCATTGGACAGGGTGCGACCACGCATGAAGGCGAGGGGAGCAATTTCAATTTCGCCGGCCTGCAAGGCGCGCTCGACGATGCGTGCATCCATCAGGTCATAAAGCGCGTCATAAATAGGCCGGAGATAGGGGTCGACTTTCTCGCGCATATCTCCGGGAAGAAAACCAAGCCGTTCGCCGGCTTCGACCGCAGGCCGTGACAGGATGATGCGGTCGACTTCCTTGCGTTCGAACATCTGCACCGCCTGCGCAACAGCAAGCCAGGTCTTGCCGGTACCCGCGGGGCCGGTGCCAAACACAAGCGAATGGCGTTTGAGCGCGCGGATATAGGCATCCTGCGCGGCCGTGCGCGCACGCACCGGCCGCTTGCGTAAATTAATTTCTTCGAAGGCCGGCCGCGGGGCTGCCGGGTCATAGTCGAACAGTGAACCTTGCGCGATTGCCTGACGGATGGCGCCGTCGACGTCCCCCTGGCTCAAATCATGGCCGCGCTTGAGCTGCTCATAGAGGCCTTCCAGAACGCGGCGCGCTTGCTCGCAAGCGCCACGCGATCCGTCGATGGTGACATGATTCCCACGCTGCTCGGCGACCACCCCAAGGCGGCGTTCGATGAGCGCGAGGTTCTGTCCGTATTGGCCGAACAGCATCGAGGCGAGCTTGTTGTCCTCGAAGGCGAGCACGGTCTGCGTGGTGGCCGTCTCCTCGGAGGCGGCGGCGGGTGGGATCACGGGATCCGTCGTGCGCAAGGGTGAATCAAGCTCCTGCTGTGCTGAGGACGGGCATTTGGGTTCTTTCGGCGAGCGTGCCGAAAAGAGTGTTGGTGCCGATCTCGGTAATCGTTACGCGGTGTATTGAACCGATCATGCTCGCGGGCGCCATGACCTGGACCGCGTGCAAATATGGGGAGCGGCCGACGAGTTGGCCAGGGAGCTTGCCCGGCTTTTCAAGCAGCACGTCCAGCGTGCGGCCGGTAAATCCGGCGAGAAAACTGCGCTGATCGCGCGTGATTGCAGCCTGCAACCGCTGCAGTCGCTCCGACTTTTCTCCAGGCGTTGCCGGGTCATTCATCTCGGCAGCGGGTGTACCCGGGCGCGGCGAGTACATGAAGGAATAGGCGCTGGCGAAACCGACTTCGTCGATGAGCGAGAGAGTGTCGCGGAAATCTGTTTCTGTCTCGCCCGGGAATCCCACGATGAAATCGGACGTGAACGCGAGATCGGCACGTCTTGCTCGCAGACGCGCGATCACGTCAAGATAGTCCCGGCGCGTATGCTTGCGATTCATGGCCGCCAGAATGCGGTCAGAACCCGACTGCACCGGCAGATGCACGTAAGGCATCACCGCGGGTATATCGGCATGCGCCGCAATCAGGTCGTCATCCACGTCGCGCGGATGATTGGTGGTGTAGCGAAGTCGCAGGATGCCGGGCACCTGCGCGAGACGATGCAGTAATTTTCCAAGCGACGATGGCGCGCCATCGGGCCCTACGCCATGATAGGCGTTCACATTCTGCCCGATCAGCGTCACCTCGCGCACGCCAGCATCGGCCAATCGTGCGACTTCGCTGACGATCTTTTCCACCGGCCGTGAAATTTCAGCGCCACGCGTATAGGGCACCACGCAGAAGGTGCAGAACTTGTCGCAACCTTCTTGCACGGTGACGAAAGCCGTGATGCCGCGCTTGGCAATTGCCTCGCGTCCGGGCGCGGCCAGCATGTCGAATTTATCCTCGACCGGAAATTCCGTGTCGATGACTTTTTCGCCGGCCTGTGCCCGTGCGATCATCTCCGGCAGGCGGTGATAATTTTGGGAGCCGACGACCAGGTCGACGGCACCGGCTCGCCGGATAATCTCTTTGCCCTCCGCCTGCGCCACGCAACCGGCGACGGCGATCAGCATGTTGCGGCCGTCGCGCGCGGCGGCCACTTTCATTTCGCGTATCCGGCCAATCTCCGAATAGACCTTTTCGGCCGCTTTCTCGCGGATGTGGCACGTGTTGAGAATGACGAGATCGGCGTCCGCGGGATTCGCGGTTTCGCTGTAGCCGGCGGGAACCAGCGTGTCCGCCATACGATGTGAATCGTAGACGTTCATCTGGCAGCCGAAAGATTTGACGTGGACTTTGCGGGCTTTGCTCATGCGTTTCGGTGCGAAGCGGGTCCAATCTAGCCGTCGGGCCAGGGTTTGTCCCGTTCGACTATATGGTTGATTTTACAACAAGTTTAAGACGCGGCCACACCGCGAGGTGGGGGTCTTAGCCGCAATCGCCGAAAAAATAAACGCCGCTCATTCCGCCGCCTGCGGCGCCAGGGGGCGCCCGCGCAGCGTTGTGGCCAGAAGGCGGCGTACTGCGGTTTCCAACTGCCTGGTTACGGCCTTGCGGTCGGTAGCGCTGCTGATGGCCACCGGTTCGCCGTAACTGACAACGGCATCGACTGCCCCGCGTTCGATGAACGCCTTGATGTGCGGCATGAAGTCGAGATCGCCATACCAGGCCACGAGCGGACGGCGCTGGCGTCCCATCGGAATGCCGTGCTGGCCGGTATACGTAATCGCCATCGGCTGGATCAGAATGCTGCCAGCGTCGCCACGGCTGGCGACCTCCTCGACGGCGCCGAGCAGGGCCGAGCGAAATGGCAAGACGCGGTTTCCATCGCTCGACGTTCCTTCCGCGAACAGCACCACCGAGGTTCCGTCAGCAAGCCGTTTGACAATCTGGCCTACCGACTCGGGGGCCTGATGCCGGCGTGTGCGATCCACGAATACGGTGCGCTGCAATTCCGCAGTGATTCCGACCAAGGGCCAATCGCGGACTTCTCGTTTTGCGACAAACGCGACTGGAGCAATGGAACCGATCACGAGAATATCGGCCCAGGATACGTGATTGGAGACGAAAAAAACCGCGCGGTCGCGCACCGGCTCACCGTTAACGCGCATGCGGATGCGCAAGAGCGAACAGAGCACACGATAGTAGTTCGATGCGATGAAACCCCAGCCGGGCAAATTGAGCTTGCCGAGCAACCACTGCACCGAGATCAGCAGTGGCGTCATCGTGAAAAAGAATGCGGCAATGACAAGCGCGCGCGCCATCGGCGTCTAACCCGTCCCGGGTGAATCAATCATGCGCTAGCGTTTCTTGTCGTCGTTGAGCGGCACGGCATAGAGCTCAAGCCGGTGGTCAACCAGCCTATAGCCGAGCTTGCGCGCGACTTCGGCCTGCAAGCGCTCGATCTCCTCGGACTGGAATTCGATGACTTCGCCGCTGCGTAGATTGATGAGGTGATCGTGGTGCGCCTCGGGGCTGGTCTCGTAGCGTGCGCGACCATCACGGAAATCATGCCGCTCGATGATCCCGGCGTCCTCGAACAGGCGCATCGTGCGATACACCGTCGAGATTGAAATACGATCGTCCACTTTGGCGCAGCGCCGGTAAAGCTCCTCGACGTCGGGATGGTCGTCGGAATCCGCCAGCACGCGCGCGATCACACGGCGCTGCTCGGTCATGCGCATGCCTTTGGCTGCGCACAGGGCCTCGATGTTTTTACGTTCAAGGGCGGATTTGCTTGCGTTGGTCACGGTGTCGTCTCTAGCGACTTTTCGGTCGGGATCTTGCAACCAATGATATCATATTGACCGTGCCCGGGATGTGTCCATGACATCAATCATGACATCAATAAAGGTCTCGCCGCAGCACCAGCGCGGCGGCGGCCTTGCCGCCAGGTCCCGGATAGTAATTGGGGCGGCGCGAAACCTCGTGAAAACCCGCGCGCTGATAGAGCCGAAGCGCCGGACCATTATGCTCGTCGACTTCCAGAAATACCGTACGCGCAGCAAGTCCCGCCAGACGGCGCAGATGAAGATCGAGCAGGCGACGCGCAAGGCCGCGGCCGCGCTGGCGGTCGGCAACCGCCACCGACAGAATCTCCGCTTCATCCTCGACCAATCGCGACATGATGAAGCCAGAAAACCGCATGCCGGTCAGGGCGCGGTGCGCAATGACATGACGATCGAGCAAGAGGCCCTCGACTTCCTGTTCGCTCCAGCCGCGCCGGAAGGATGCGCCGTGCAGCGCCGCGATCGCCGATGCATCGCGTGGGCTCGCCTCCGACATTGCCGGCTCGCCGCGTGTGAAGAGGCTGCGGATTAAGCCGATCATCGGCGGGCCAGTTGAACGGCGTCCTGCGGATGGGCATCGGGCGCGCGCAGATAAAGCGGCTTCGGCGGCGTTCCGGTGTCGGTTGCGGCCGCGCCAAGTCGCGCCACCCAATCGATATCAGGCGCGCCGCGCTGATCAACCGAAGTCGGGGCGCGCTCGCCGGCCGGCCAAAGGCTTGCCAGCAAATTCGCCGCATTGCCGATGATGCGGGGCGCGCCGGACGTCGACACCCGCAATGCTTCGCGCAATGGTGTTATGCGGGGCGCAACCAACGTGCGGCCGCCGGGTCCGAACACTTGCAGGTAAACGTGGTCGTGGCGCGCATCGATCGCCACTACCACTGGCAATGTGTCATCGGCGGCAATCAAGGGCGCTGCGAAGGCAGCCAGTGTCGAGAGCCCGATCGCAGGCTTGCCGGCGGCGAGCGCTATGCCGCGCGCCGCGGCAATGCCGACACGCAAGCCCGTGAAGCTGCCGGGTCCGGTGGTAACTGCCACGCGGTCGAGCGCTGAAAAATCGAGATTGCTGCGCGCGAGCACGCGCGCGATCAGCGGCATCAGTGCTTCGGCATGGCCACGCTGCATCGGAAGCGATTCATGCGCGTGCGCATCCGCGCGCTCGGTGTCGAGCACGGCGACCGAGCAGGCTTCCAGCGCTGTATCAATGGCAAGGACGCGCATAGGCAACCCGAGTGTCATCGTCCGCGAAAGCGGACGATCCAGTAACCGCTAATTGTCCATTATAGCGCAGGTCCGGAAATTACTGGATGCCCCGCTTTCACGGGGCACAACGGCGACCTTACATCGGCCGGACTTCGACCACATCGGGCACGAAATGCCGCAGCAGATTTTGGATGCCATGCTTGAGGGTGGCGGTGGACGACGGGCAGCCCGAGCAGGCGCCTTTCATGTTGAGATAGACAACGCCTTCCTTGTAGCCGCGGAACGTAATGTCGCCGCCGTCGCCGGCGACCGCCGGCCGGACGCGAGTCTCGATCAGGTCCTTGATGGTTGCCACGGTCTCGGCATCCTTGGCGTCGAAGAACTCGTCGGCTGCCGCGTCGGTCACTTTGGCATCGTCCGCCACCAGCGGCGCACCTGACATAAAGTGTTCCATGATGGCACCGAGGACTGCCGGCTTCATCTGCTGCCAGTCACCGTCGGTCTTCGTCACCGCGATGAAATCAGATCCGAAGAATACGCCGCCGACATTGTCTATATCGAATAGCCGCGTTGCGAGCGGTGATTGCGCCGCGGCCTCTCTGTTGGGCATATCAAGCGTGCCACTTTCGAGCACGGCGCGGCCGGGAAGAAATTTCAGTGTCGCCGGGTTCGGCGTGGCTTCGGTCTGAATGAACATCGTGGTCTCCTTGCCTCGCGCGGGTTCAAGGCCCGCAGGGCACTGCTACTATAGCGCATAGATGGCGATTGCGCGGGGTGCGGTCAACCACCGCAAAACCGCGCAGAATTCACGAGCTGGCGTCGATATCCTCGTCGCTCAGATGGCCCGGCACGACTGCGACGGGGATCGGAAATGTCCCCGCCGTCTTGGCCAGGTTGGTCACCAGCGGGCCCGGGCCCTCTTTGCCTGTGCCGGCAGCCAGCACCAGGATGCCAATGTCGGCGTCTTCGTCGATCAGCTTGATGATCTCCTCGGCGGTATCACCCTCGCGGATCACCCGATCGGGCGTAATGCGGGCGATTTTTTTCGCGCGCGCGGCGAATTTGTCGAGCGTGGCGTTTGCCGCTTCCTGCGCTTCCGCTTTCATGAGATCGGCGACGCCGAGCCATTGCTGGTTGCGATCGCCGGGCTCAATCACGCGCAGCATCACGATCTGTGACTTGGTGCGTCCGGCACGCTTGGCTGCCCAATAGATTGCGCGATCGCATTCCTCGGTGTCGTCGATGACTACGAGGTATTTACGCTTGTGTCCCTTTTCGTAGCTTTGGCGCTTGCTGCCCATCGTCGCCACGCTCCGGTCTGATCATATGCGCGGAATGTACGCACAAGCAGACAATGGTGGCATGTCGGCTGCCGCTCAGACAAGGCGGGTGTCCCGCGCTGCAACTAACGGCGCACGAAGCCGACGATATCCTTGACCGCCTTCATGGTTTCGGCGGCAATCGCCTGCGCGCGCTGTGAACCGTCGGCCAATACCGAGTCGATATAGACCGGATCCTGCACCAGTTTTTTCATCTCGGAGCCAATGGGTCCGAGCTTGGCGACCGCGAGGTCGACGAGGGCGGTTTTGAAGGTAGAAAATTGCCCGCCGCCAAACTGGCCCAGGACTTCAGTTTTGCTCACGCCTTGCAATGCCGCATAGATGCCGACCAGGTTGTCGGCCTCGGGGCGCGGCGCCAGATCCTTCTCCTCGCTCGGCAGCGGTTCCGGATCGGTCTTGGCTTTGCGAATTTTTTGCGCAATCGCGTCGGCGTCGTCAGTGAGATTGATGCGCGAATAATCCGAAGCTTCCGATTTCGACATTTTCTTCGAGCCGTCGCGCAACGACATGACTCGGGTCGCGGGTCCCTGGATCAGAGGTTCCGGTTGCGGGAAGAAGGCCTCGCCGTATCCATGCGCATGGATCGAGGCCGCGAAGTCGTTGTTGAATTTCTGCGCAATGTCGCGCGACAGCTCAAGATGCTGCTTCTGGTCTTCGCCGACCGGCACGTGCGTCGCGCGATAAACGAGAATGTCCGCGGCCATCAGGTTCGGATAAACATAGAGTCCCACCGATGCATTTTCGCGATCCTTGCCGGCCTTTTCCTTGAACTGGGTCATTCGATTGAGCCAGCCGACGCGCGCAACGCAGTTGAATACCCATGCCAGTTCGGCATGCTCGGCAACCTGGCTCTGGTTAAAGATAACGTTCTTCTTCGGATCGATGCCGCAGGCAAGGAACGCGGCCGTCACCTCGCGCGTGGCGCGCGGCAATTCGCTGGGATCCTGCCAGACCGTGATCGCGTGAAGATCGACCACGCAATAGATGCAGTCGTAGCGATCCTGCAGCGCCACGAACTTGGTAATTGCGCCGAGATAATTGCCGAGATGCAGGTTGCCGGTCGGCTGCACACCGGAAAATACCCGCTCCTTGAACGCCATTGCCTCACTCCCTTAGGCTCGCGGCGGCCACATCGCATGGTGGCGTTTGTAGCGCAACCCCAGCCGCGCCCAAGCTTTGGCCTGGCACGGAGGGACGCGACAATATCAAAGCCGCTGCCGTTCCATTATAGAGGCAGGAGCGTCCGAATCACGGGGCGAGCGGCGGGTAGGACCAAATGAGCAAAGACGAACTTATCATCCAACTCGTGAAGATAGCGCTCGGCGTTCTGATCGCCGGATACTTTCTCTGGTGGAGTCTCGAAGTGCTGAAGAGACTTCCGCCCCCCCACTAGGACACGTCCTAAAGTCCTATTGGGCCGGGAAACGTGGTGGCACCTTTAGCGTAGCCTCTTCCGCGCGAGCGGTTGGGCCTCCGCCCGCGTTGTGCTTCGTCATGGGCGGTACAAGGTGGATGACGGCTGAGCGCGTACATTGCGTCACACTTCTTAATCGATATATTGCCCGCGCTCTCACCGAGGACCCCTTATGACCGCTCCCCGCTACGACGTACTCGGCATCGGCAACGCCATTGTCGACGTGATTGCCCGTGCCGACGACGATTTTCTGGTGGCGCAGGGGATGCACAAGGGCACCATGGCGCTGATCGACGAAGCGCGTGCGCAAGCAATCTACGCGGCCATGGGGCCGGCGGTGGAAAGTTCGGGCGGTTCCGCGGCCAACACGATTGTCGGCGTTGCCAGCTTCGGCGCGCGCGCCGCCTTTGTCGGCAAGGTCAAGGATGATGAGCTCGGGCGTGCCTTCGCGCACGATATTCGCGCCGCCAAAGTCGCCTTCGAAACCCGTCCAGCCAGTGCGGGGCCGTCGACCGCGCGCTGTTACATCATGGTGACGCCGGACGGCGAGCGCACCATGAATACTTATCTCGGCGCCGCGCAGGATTTGAAGCCTGGCGACATTGATGAAGAGCAGGTGGCAAGTGCCGCCGTCACTTATCTCGAAGGTTATTTGTGGGATCCACCGCAGGCGAAAGAAGCCTTCGTCAAGGCGGCGGGCATCGCGCACAAGGCGGGCCGTCACGTGGCGCTGACATTGTCGGATGCTTTTTGTGTCGATCGCTATCGCGCGGAGTTTATTGACCTCATCCGGAAGGGCATTGTCGACATCATATTTTCCAACGAGCGCGAGTTGCACAGCCTCTACGAGACGGCCGACTTCGACAGCGCGGTGAAAGCGCTACGCGGCGAGGCCAAGCTCGCGGTTGTGACCCGCAGCGAGAAAGGCTGCGTCGTTGTGTCCCGCGATGCCATCGAGACGGTGGCGGCGGAGCCGGTCGAGCAGGTGGCCGATGTTACCGGTGCGGGTGACCTGTTTGCGGCGGGCTTTCTGGTTGGATTGGCCCGCGGCAAGGATCATCGCACCGCCGCGCGGCTTGGTGCGCTGGCAGCGGCTGAAGTCATCCAGCACATCGGTGCAAGACCGGCCGTTTCTCTCAAGGCGCGCGCCGCTGAGTGCGGCTTGCCTGTCTGACCGGCGTTTTTCTGAACGTTTGTGAAGGAAGTGCGTGAGACGCCGGGGCAGTCGCCTGGGCATCTCACGCTGACCGGTCGGCGCCCCGGTGCGACGGAGGGCACGCCGTGCAAGGTCCTGACAATTAAATTGGGACGGCGCCGGGCTAGCCGCAAGCGATTGGTAACCAATTGGTAACCGAACATGGTTACCGATTGGTGAACAGCCAATCGAGGACGTGCAGTCATGGCCAAGCGCAAGGAAATCGAGACTTCCGGAAGCGACACGGCGGCGACCCCGGGCGATGCGGCCGACAAAACACAAGCCGGCATGGAATTGCCAGCAGTTGAGTCACCGTCGATTTCTCCTGCAAAGGCGGAAATCGCTGCCGACCCTGCCACCGCGGAAGAGCCGGCCGCGCCCACTGCTCCTGCCGATACGGTGAGCGCGCCCGCAGACGAAGCGCCAACGGCATCGTCAGCGCTCATCCATTTCCCGCGCTTTCATTTCCGTCCACGCCACAAACGTTACGCGCTGCTTGCCGCATCCGTGGCGATCGCAGCAGCCTTCGGTGCCGTGGTCGGCGCTGCGGCAACCGGCGGGTTCTCCAAAGCGCCGGCAGTCGACATTGCGGCAATGGAAGAAAACAAGGCGACACAGCAATCCGTTGCGCATCTCACCAAGGAAATCACAAATCTGAAGGCGAGCCTCGAAGCCGCCAACAAAGCGGCTCACAGCCAGATTGCGAAACTCAGTGATCGTCTGAGCCACGAGACCGCGGACATCACCGGCTCGATTACGCCGCCGCGGACAGTTCCGCCGGCGCCGCAGGCAACCGCGCCCTTACCCGCTCCGCGGCCGCCGCAGGTGGCCGCTGCCGAACCGCCGCCACGCTTTTCGATCGTGCCGGACTGGTCAATTCGTGAAACGCGCGATGGTTACGTTTACGTGCAGGGCCATGGCGACGTCTATCAGGTGGTCCCGGGCGCACCGCTGCCTGGCCTCGGCCCCGTCGAGCAGATCAAGCGTCAGGACGGCCGCTGGCTGGTGGTGACCCCGAAAGGCATCATCGTATCAATGCGTGACCGCCGCTATTTCGAGCAGTTCTGACCGCCAGCACAAAGCGGACGGTGATCGGCGGCGCCCCTCGGGCGCCGCTCTTCATTTGCGCGTGAGGCCGGTAGCGACGGCCGCAAAACCGTGTCAGATTCCCGCCGCTGAACGGACGCGGGTCATCTCATGCACAACGGTGCGTTGAAAATCCTGACGGCGGCATTTGTCATCGCATCCGCAGGGCAGGCGGGGGCGCAAGGCGCAGCGCCGGCACCCGCAAAACCAGAAATGACGGAAAGCTGTCCCGGCCTGATCGCCGCACGGCCACCGCTCGTCCAACCCGCATCGCTGCGCCTCGCCGCGCTCGAGCACGATCAGATGCGTTTGAGTTATATCGGCCACTCGACTTTCCTGATCGAGAGCCCGCAGCTGGTTCGGATTGCCACCGACTACAACGATTATGTCAGGTCACCGCTGTTGCCGGACATTGCGACGATGAATCATGCGCATTCGACGCACTACACTTTGTCGCCGGATGCGGGGATCAAATACGTGCTGCACGGCTGGGCCGACGACGAGAAGCCCGCGCGCATCGATCTGCAATATAAAGACGTGCGTGTACGTAATGTGCCAACCAATATCCGGTCGTTCGACGGCGGGACCGAACGGCATGGCAATTCAATTTTCATTTTCGAGGTTGCCAATTTATGCGTCGCGCATCTCGGCCATTTGCACCACACATTGACGCAGCAGCAGCTCAACGAAATCGGCCGTGTCGATATCGTGCTCGTGCCGGTGGATGGGTCCTATACGCTCGACCTGGATGGCATGGTCGAGGTGCTGCACGCGCTCAAGGCGCCGCTGATGATTCCGATGCATTATTTCAGCGCTTACACCCTCGACCGTTTCCTGCAGCGAGTTCAGGCAGGAGTGGGATGTCGAAGTCGCGGAAATACCATCATTGGTGGTAAGCAAGGCGAGCCTCCCGGCAAAGCCGAAAGTACTGGTTCTGCCCGGCCATTAACCGAAGCAATTAACCGCACTTGTAGGTGGAAATACGTGGAGCTTGCTCCGCGTCAAATTGCAGCCGTTATTGCCGGCTTATCAACAGCCCTCGCCGGGGCCAGTTGACCTGGCGGAACCAATGGTTAGTTGTCGCGTTCTTGCAGCGCCTTTTTTGAATGAGTTTTTGAGGGATTTTCATGGTTCAGACTTGGAGTAATTGGAAGCGATTTCCCGATGCATATAGCGGCGAACATGTTGAAGCGCCCATCGGCCCTGGTGTTTACGAGGTCCGGCATACGATGACCGGCCGGGTTGTTGCCTTCGGGCATTCCGGCAACGTTGCCAATTCGCTGGCAGATCTGAAGCTGAACGACGGCGCCAGCGTGTTCACGAAGCTCTTTCGCAAGCAGCCGCTGGTGTCGCGCGTTGCGGATCTCGAATACCGCACGTGCGCGGCGGCCAGCCGCGCCGAAGCCAAAACCGCTGCACGGCGTTTGGTGGGCCTGCGGCAGACCGCCTGGCGGCGGCGCATGGACATGGGTTTCGCGGCGCGCCATACGAACTGAGATTCTACGCGTTTTATCGCTCATACGGCCGGCCTGCTGCCGGCCGTTTTGCGTTGCGTGCGCGGGCGGCCGGTAGCTTTCGGTCGATTGCGGATTTCGTATACAGTCAGCCTCCGGCGTATATGGGGATGGCTGCCGATGTTGAGTGCGGAACAGAACGATCTCATCACCCGAACCGGAGCTGGCACGCCGGCGGGTGGATTGATGAGGCGCTATTGGCAACCGGCGGCACTGGTTGATGAGCTCTCCGGCAACCGTCCGGTGAAGCCGGTGCGATTGTTCGGCGAAGACCTGGTGATCTTCAAGGACGAGCAGGGCCGCTACGGCTTGATCGGCCGCCGCTGTCCGCATCGCGGCACCGACCTTGCCTACGGACGTCTCGAAAACGGCGGACTGCGTTGTGCCTTTCATGGCTGGCTGTTTGACGTCAACGGCAAATGCCTGGAGACGCCGGCCGAGCCCGACGACAGCAATCTCTGCGCCAACGTCAAACAGAAATCCTATCCGGTGGTGGAGAAGAGCGGCATCCTGTTTGCCTATCTCGGACCGGGCGAGCCGCCCGCATTGCCGCACTTCGATTGCTTCGTTGCGCCGGCGAGCCACACGTTTGCGTTCAAGGGCATGATCGACTGCAACTGGCTGCAATCGCTCGAGGTCGGCATCGATCCCGTGCACACCTCATTTCTGCACCGGTTTTTCCAGGACGAGGATCCGAGCCAGGGATACGGCAAGCTCTTTCGCGACACCTCGCGCGATTCCGACATGCCGATGTCGCGCATCATGCGCGAGGTGACACGGCCGCGCATCGAAGTTGAGCCGACCGAGTTCGGTTTCCGGCTTGCTGACGTTGCGCCAGATCAGCGACGCAAGCATGCATGTGCGCGTCACCAATCTGATGTTTCCCAACGCGTTCATCATTCCGATGAGTCGGGAGATGACGATCACGCAGTGGCACGTGCCGATCGACGATACAAAGCACTATTGGTACGCGATCTTCACCTCGTTCGGCGCGCCAGTCGACAAGGATGAGATGCGGCGACAGCGGCTCGCGCTCTACCAGTTGCCCGATTACATCCCGAACAAAAACAAGAGCAACGACTACGGTTTTGATCCGCACGAGCAGGAACACGAGACCTATACCGGCATGGGCGCCGACATCAACGTGCACGACCAGTGGGCCTGTGAGTCGATGGGCGCGATCCAGGACCGCACCAGAAGAACATCTCGGTACGTCCGACAAGGCAATCAGCGCCTATCGCAAGCTGCTTCGGCAGGCGATCGAGCAGGCGGGCAAGGGCGAGAAGCCGATCATGGTCCTCGACCCTGCACATGCCGCGAGCATGACAGGCCCGGCGGCAATCGACGGCATCGGTCCCGCTGACGACTGGCAGGGCTATTGGCAGAAGACCGAAGCCAGTGAAGCGCAAGGCTGCGAGCTGGACCAACGGGCATTAGATCGAATGCCCCCACGTTCGCGTAAATCCGCCAGTTTCGTCGAGCGCCACGACTTGTGGAGCGACGCGCAGACAAAGGCGGCCGCGCAGGTCGAACGCATCATCAAAAAGGAAAAACTTGAGGTCGTGCGCTTTTCCTTTGCCGACCAGCACGGCGTGCTGCGCGGCAAGGCGCTGCTCGCATCGGAGGCCGCAGGTGCGATGCGCAGCGGCGTCACCATGACCACGACTTTGCTCGCGAAAGACACTGCGCACCGCACCGTCTATCCGGTGTTCACGCCGGGCGGCGGATTCGCGATGGAGCAGATGCAGGGCGGTGGCGATTTCGTCATGGTCGCCGATCCAACAACGTTCCGCATTCTGCCCTGGGCGAACAAAACCGGCTGGATGCTGTGCGATATCTATTTCGCCAATGGCCAGCCGGTGCCGTTTTCCACGCGCGCGCGTTGCCGCGATGCGCTCGCGACGCTTGCCAAGGCCGGTTTCGATTTCGTCGCCGGACTGGAAGTCGAATTTCACCTGTTCAAGCTGACAAATCCGCGTCTGACGCCCGCCGATGCGACCTGGCCGCCGGAAGCGCCTGACGTCAGCCTGCTGACGCAAGGCCACCAGTATCTCACCGAATCCCGCTACGACATGCTCGATCCGGCGGTGGAGCTACTCCGCCATGGCATCGAGCAAATCGGGCCTGCCGTTGCGCTCGGTTGAGGTCGAACTCGGCCCAAGCCAGTGCGAATTCACTTTCCGTCCGCAAGCGGGCCTCGAAAGTGCCGACACCATGGTGCTGTTTCGTGCTGCGGTGAAGCAGATCGCGCGCCGCCATGGCTATCTCGCGAGCTTCATGTGCCGGCCGGCGTTGCCCAACATGATGTCGAGCGGGTGGCACCTGCACCAGTCGCTGATCGAGACCAGGTCGCGGCGCAACGCGTTCGCGTTCGATCACCGAGACGTGCTTTCGACGGTCGGCAAAGTATTATCTCGGCGGCCTGCTCAGCCATGCGCGCGCCGCAGCGGCTTTCACCACGCCGACTATCAACGGGTACAAACGTTACCGGCCCTATTCACTCGCGCCCGACCGCGCCATCTGGGCGCGCGACAACCGCGGCGCCATGGTGCGCATCCTTGGCCAGCCGGGAGATGCCGCGACCCATCTGGAAAACAGGGTCGGTGAGCCTGCCGCCAATCCCTATCTCTATGTGGCGTCGCAGATCTATTCGGGCCTCGACGGCATCGCGCGCAGGCTCGATCCGGGCCCATCGGCCGACACGCCCTACGAAGCGGTGGCCGCGCTGTTGCCGAAAAATCTCGGCGAGGCGCTGACCGCACTGCGCGCCGATGACGTTTTCCGTGCCGGCTTCGGCGCAGGCTTTGTCGACTACTACACGCACATCAAGGCGGCCGAACTCGAACGTTTCCAGAAAGAAGCGCGGGACCAGCCGGAGCCGACGCCTTGGGAGCAGAAAGAATACCTGGATCTATTTTGACGCGTTAGTAATCGAGCCGCGGCGCGCGCAGCCGTGCCCGGCTGATGAGGCAGAAGCCCACTGTCCCGGCCATGCCGGCAATCGCAAAGATGAGCTTGACCTTCGCCGGCGCGCCGGCGCTTAACGACGCCGCGTAGTCCGCAATGATCGGGTCGCTGGCAATCACGTCGCCCGCGATCCATCCCAGCAAGCCTGCCCCGGCCCAAATGATGAGCGGGAAATAGTTGAGCAAGGCCATGATGATGTTCGCGCCTGCGACGATGGCGGGAATGCTGACGCCCAGTCCGAACACGAGCAGGGCCAGGCTTCCGTCGGCGACGGCAGCTACGGCAATGACGTTGTCGAGGCTCATGACCACGTCGGCAACGGCCACAAGTTTCACGGCTCGCCAGAGACTCTCGGATGATGAATTTCCGTTTTCGGAGCCCTCGTTGGGCGACAGTAATTTGACTGCAATCCAGAGAAGGGCGGCGCCTCCGGCAATCTTGACGTAGGGAAGCAACATGAGCGTCGAGACGATGGTCGCGAAGACCAGGCGCAATAAAAGCGCGACCCCTGTGCCCAACACCATTCCGGTGAGACGCTGTTTTTGCGGCAAATTCCGGCAGGCGAGCGCAATCACGATGGCGTTGTCGCCCGACAGCAGGACGTTGATCCAGATAATCTGAACGACCGATATCCAGAACTGCGGCTGCGTATTGACGCCGATATCGTTCAAGAAATTGATCATTCGCGATCCCTGCGCAGTTCCACTAAGCGATGTTTCCGGTGTGCGAGCGGTCTTGGTGCGCTTGGCGCTTGCGAAGCGCTAACCCATGTCGCGCGCGCCACGCGGGATCGAGCGTTTCTCGCCACGCCGTGTAGAGAATGCTGACGAGTCCGAGCGCGCCGACGACGAGCAGCGACCACTGCAGAACTTCAGAGCGCGCTGCGTCGATACGGAGATGATCGAGCAATGTCAGGTAGGGGAGCGCCCAAAGTGCAACGAGTCCGGCCCAGTTGACGAGAACGGAGCTGACGGAGATCCGCGCACCCGACTGCCCGGTTGGCCCGCCTGCGGGCCCGCGGATGTTCTGCCATTTGCGCAATGGCCGACCGCTCGTCGGTCTTCGCAGTCGAACGCTTCCCGCGTGGACCGGGGAATTCGCTGTCAGTGGAAGTCTATTCGGCACGATCCCTGCCCGCTTGCGGCAATTCAGATTGCCGTACCGGAAGAATAGGGTCGTCGAACCGGGCTACAATTCAGGATGAATACCCGGGGTCGATGCACTTGGGTATTTTCACCTAGGGACTAATATCCGGGGTGTCGCCGCGGAAGAGGTCTAAAATTGATGACCACCAGAATGCAGGCGGAGCGATTGCGAGCGATGGCCTTTCCGCGAGTTTTCGACGCACACAAACTGATCGTCGGTCTTATTTACCTTGCGGCCTACGCGGCGCTCGACTGGATCAGTTTCATCGAGCCCTATGCGCATCTCGGAATCACACCCTGGAATCCCGGTACCGGCTTGAGCTTTGTGCTGCTCCTGCTGTTTGGCCTCCGGATGATTCCATTTTTGCTCATCAGCCCCTTGCTGGCGGATTACTTCAATCAACAGTTTGCGATGCCCTGGCAGGTCGAAATCCTTGCTTCGGTGCTGGTTGGCGGCGGATATTCGATCGCATTGACGATTTTGTTGCATCCGAAGTTGCGGTTTGAACCGACACTCGACTCGATGCGCGATCTCGTGCTGCTGATGATCGTTGCGGTCGTAAGTGCGGCTTTCGTTGCAATCGGATATGTGAGCCTGACGATCGCCGCGGGATTGCTGCCGCCCGCGGACTTCACGGCTGCGACGCTGCGCTATTGGGTTGGCGACGTCATCGGCATCACGGTGATCGCGCCATTTGCGTTATTTGCGCTGACGCGCCGCCGCATCCTGCCGATGACGACGGAAACATCGCTCCAATTTGTTGCGATCGGCATAGCCCTGGCGCTGGTGTTCGGCCTGGCGGAAGAACAACAATTCCAATTGTTCTATGTGCTCTTCCTGCCGATCGTCTGGCTTGCTGTCCGCGCCGGCTCGGAGGGTGTCAGTGTCGGGATTCTGGTCACGCAACTCGGGCTGATCCTGGGCATCCAGCTTTTTCCTGCCGGAACATTCGACGTAACGGCTTTCCAGGCACTCATGCTCGTCCTGGCGGTGACGGGCCTGGTTGCCGGTGAACTGGTTACCGAGCGGCGGCGTACCGAAGCGCAATTGCGTTTGCAGCAAGAATCGCATTCGCGTCTTGCACGGCTTGGAAGCATGGGTGAGCTCGCCGCCGCGGTCGCGCATGAGCTCAATCAGCCTTTGATGGCGGCCGGCACCTATACGCGGCTTGTCAACGATGCGATGAGCGCGGCGCCTGTTGATGTCGTAACGGCTGCCGAAACCGCCAAAAAGGCGGTTGCTCAGGTTGAGCGCGCTGCCGAAGTCGTGCGCCATTTGCGTGCCCTGGTTCGGCTCGACCGCAGCAACCGCGCGCTGTGCCGATTCGAACAGATCGTGGAGGAGGCACTCGAATTGTGCCGGCCGGATCTCGATCGCTCGCATGTGACCACCCGGACCGACATTGCTGCAGATCTCCCGCGCGTCATGGTCGACCTCCTTCAGGTCGAGCAGGTGCTGATCAATCTTCTACGCAATGCTATCGAGGCGATCGGAAACAGGCGCGGCTCCGTTCTGATCGCGGCGAAGACATTCGACGCCGAATTCATTGAGGTTCGTGTCGTCGATACCGGGCCGGGCTTTCCGCCCACGCTGCTTGAAAGTGCGTTTCTGCCGCTGTCTTCCAGCAAAGCCGAAGGGCTCGGCATTGGGTTGCCGCTATGCCGGTCGATCGTCGAGGCGCATGGTGGCAAATTATGGATCGATGACGGCGCGCAGGGCGGCGCCGTCCACTTTACGCTGCCCATCGCAAAGACGGCCAAGGCATGAGCGCGCTCGTTCGCATTGCGGTTATCGACGACGATGAGGCGGTCCTCGATTCGTTGCGCCTCTATTTCGCCCGCCAGAACATCGAAACAGCCTGCTTTGCGTCTGCGAAAGAATTTCTTTCAGCGATCGAGGGCGGACAGCGATTTGATTGCATTGTGTCGGACGTTCGGATGCCCGGCATGTCGGGCCTGGATCTGGTTCACCGGTTGAAAAACGGGGGCCTGCTCACGCCGGTCGTACTGATCACCGGACATGGTGACGTCGACATGGCTGTCGCCGCCATCAAGGTCGGGGCCTTCGATTTCATCGAAAAGCCGTTTGATGAAGCCCGTTTGCTTGCCAGCATCAAGAATGCGATTGAAAAGAATCAGCAGCCTGAAATCGATGCCGCTGAGCTGGAAAAGTTGCGATCCCGCTTCGACACGCTTTCGGCCCGGCAACGCCAGGTCATGGAGCTCGCCGTGGCCGGGTTGTCGAACAAGGAAATCGGATCGCAACTCAAAATCAGCCCAAAGACCGTGGAAAATCATCGCGCCTGGGTGATGGAGCGTATCGGCGCCCGTAATATCGCCGACCTCGTGCGCATCGCGATGAAGGTTCAAGGAATGCCACGGAATTGATCGATCCGCCCGCCGCAATGCGCGTCTCGCCGGCGCGCCTTGCGACCAGAACGAAAATTCAGGAATCAATCTGATGCCACACGCGACCACGTCCGACAACGTGAAGCTCTACTACGAAGAAGTCGGGCAGGGCACACCGATTTTGTTCGTGCACGAATTCGCCGGCGATCATCGCAGCTGGGAGCCACAGCTGCGTGAATTCGGCAAGCGTTATCGCTGCATTGCCTACGCAGCACGCGGCTACAAGCCGTCCGACATACCGACTGATCCTTCGACCTACAGCTATCTGCATGTGATGCGCGACGCCGTCGCGGTGCTTGATCATCTAAAAATCGACAAGGCTCACATCATTGGCCTGTCGATGGGCGGTTACACGGCGCTGCAGGTTGCGCTCAACCATCCCGGCCGGGTGCGCTCGCTGGTGCTTGCCGGCGCGGGCTCGGGCAGCGAGCGGTGGTATACCGAAGCGTTCCACAAACGCTCGCGCGACCTCGCCCTGCAATTCGAAAATGAAGGCTCGGCCGCTGTGGCAAAAACCTACGGCCGCAGCCCGAGCCGCATTCCCTTCGAGCTCAAGGATCCGCGTGGTTTCGCCGAATTTGCCAAACAGCTCGCTGAGCACGATGCGCAAGGCTCCGCGCATATGTCGCGCGGCTTCCAGGGTGCGCGTCCTTCTCTCTATGATTTCGAGAACGAAATTCGAAAGCTGACGACGCCTGCGCTTATCGTGGTCGGCGACGAGGACGAGCGTTGCATCGAACCGGGCCGGTTCATGAAGGATGCGATTGCGGCTTCTGGCCTCGTCATGTTTCCGAAGACCGGCCACGCGGTGAACCTCGAAGAACCGGACCTGTTCAACAGGGTGGTCGCTGATTTTCTGGCCCGCGTCGATACCGGCGCCTGGCAGACGCGTGATCCCCGGACCCGCGCCCCTGAGGCCCCTCGTTAGCGATGGAACTCGATGGCGGCCCCGCTCATTATTGGGGCGGACCCGCCGAGGAGGTGCCAATGCTGAAATGGGCCTTTGTTTTTCTGCTGATTGCCATTGTCGCCGGTATTTTCGGCTTCACGGACGTCGAGGCGGCCTCGGCGACCATCGCGCAGTGGTTGTTTGGCATCTTCCTGGTGCTGTTCCTGGGCGCGCTGATCATCGGCCTGAGCATCGGCGCCCGGCTGACATCGTGAGTATTTTACCTCCGCGGGTCACGGCTCCGCGTTTTTGCGGATACCATCAGCCCCGGATTTTCTGGAGGATAGTAACTATGCGTCGCATCTTTTACGCCGTTCTGGCGTTCGCAATGCTTGGCTGGCTCACGGGCTTGGCCCAGGCCGCCGATCTAATTTATCCGGCGCATCGATCCATGCGCGTCTCGCACGGCGGCGCCTATGTCGATCGCGTTGTTTCTTCCGATCCCCGCATCCGCGTTGTCGAACAGGTTCCTTATTGCGGCGATTGCGAAGCCCCCATTGGCTGGAGCTCTTCGCGCACCGTGCGGCTTCGCTATGTCGGCAAGCCCGTTTGGGAGCGCGGCTGCGCGTTGGGTGGCTGCTATGGCTACTACGACGTCACGCCCAGCTGCTACTGGCGCGATGCACCGGTTCCCGACGGCCGCGGTGGATTGGTCATGGGCGTGAAAGAGGTTTGCGATTCACCCTAAGCGGGCAACGTCGTCAGACGTCGACGCTGGCCGCCAGCGCATTATCCTGGATGAATTGCCGGCGTGGCTCGACCAGATCGCCCATCAACTGGTCGAACAGCACGTTGGCTTCATCGACTTCCTTGATGCGCACCTGCAGCAGCGAGCGTGCATTGATGTCGAGCGTGGTCTCCCACAATTGCTCCGGGTTCATTTCGCCCAGGCCTTTGTAGCGCTGCATCGTTACGCCCTTGCGGCCCGCACCGGTAATGGCCTCGAACAGGCCGACGGGCCCGTGGATCGCCCAGGTTTCGTCCTTGCGGCGCAATGAGCCGGGCTTTTCGTAGATCTTCTGCAATGAGGCGGCATATTCGTCGAGCTTGCGGGCATCGGCCGAGCCGAGCAGCGCATGATCGATGATGGCGACGGTCTTCACGCCGCGTAGCGTGCGGGTGAAAGTGAAGCCGGCTTCTTCGCTGAACTCGCCTTCCCAGCCGCGCTCGGTTTCCTCGGAGAGCGCATTGAGGCGCTTGGCGATGTAGGGCGCCGCTGCTTTGGCCTTTTTCGGATCGCCGACAATATCGGAGCTGAGCACGCCAAGAATAGCGGCCTGTTCAACGACCTGGCGATTGTACCGGCTGTGCAGCCCGTTGAGCAGATTACGGACCGACCGCGCCTGTTCGACCAGCTTGCGCAGGTCCTCGCTGGCGCGCTCTTCGCCGGAGGCAAGGCGCAGCACCGCTTCCTCGACGCCAGTCATAATCAGATAGTCTTCCAGCGCGCGCTCGTCCTTCAAATACTGTTCTGATTTTCCGCGCGCCACTTTGTAGAGCGGCGGCTGCGCAATGTAGATATGGCCGCGCTTGATCAGCTCTTCCATCTGGCGGAAGAAAAACGTCAACAGCAAAGTGCGGATGTGCGAGCCGTCCACGTCCGCGTCCGTCATGATGATGATCTTGTGATAGCGCAGCTTGTCCGGATTGAACTCGTCACGCCCGATGCCGGTGCCGAGCGCCGTGATCAGAGTGCCGATTTCCTGGCTGCCCAGCATCTTGTCGAAGCGCGCGCGCTCGACGTTCAAAATCTTGCCGCGCAGCGGCAGCACGGCCTGGAATTCGCGGTTGCGGCCCTGTTTGGCGGAGCCGCCGGCGCTGTCGCCCTCGACGATGAACAACTCTGACTTCGCGGGGTCGCGCTCCTGGCAGTCGGCAAGCTTGCCGGGAAGTGACGACACGTCGAGAGCGCCTTTGCGGCGGGTCAATTCGCGCGCCTTGCGAGCGGCTTCGCGCGCGGCTGCTGCTTCCACCACCTTGCCGACGATGACTCTCGCTTCCTGCGGATGGATTTCGAACCAATCCTGCAAGGCCTGGTTGATGACATTTTCGACGACCGGGCGCACTTCCGAGGACACCAGCTTGTCCTTGGTCTGCGAGGAGAATTTCGGATCCGGCACTTTGCAGGAGAGGACCGCCGTCAGTCCCTCGCGGCAGTCGTCGCCGGTGAGCGCGACTTTTTCTTTGCGCGACGTGCCGGCGGTCTCGGCATATTGCGTGATCTGGCGTGTGAGCGCGCCGCGAAAGCCGGCGAGATGCGTACCGCCATCACGCTGCGGGATGTTGTTGGTAAAGCAAAGCACGCTCTCGTGGTAGCCGTCGTTCCACCACAGCGCGCATTCTACAGTCATGCCGTCGCGCTCGGCCTTGATCATGACCGGTTTTGGAATGAGCGCGGTCTTGTTGCGATCAAGGAATTTCACGAACGCTTCCACGCCACCCTCGTACTTCATCTCTTCGCGCTTTTCGACCGCGTGGCGCTGATCGGCGAGGACGATGAGGACGCCGGAATTCAGGAACGCCAGCTCGCGCAAGCGATGCTCGAGCGTGGCAAAGTCAAACTCGACCATCGTGAATGTCTTGGTCGAGGGCATGAAAGTGACTTCCGTGCCGCGTTTGTCTTTCGCGTCACCGGTGGCCTTCAGCGGAGCAACCGCGACGCCGTCACGGAACTCGATGAAGTGCTCCTTGCCGTCGCGCCAGATTGTGAGCTTGAGCCAGGTCGATAGTGCGTTGACCACCGAGACGCCGACGCCGTGCAGGCCGCCTGAAACCTTGTAGGCGTTCTGGTCGAATTTTCCGCCGGCGTGCAGCTGGGTCATGATGACCTCGGCTGCCGAGACGCCTTCGCCTTTATGGATGTCGGTCGGGACGCCGCGGCCGTTGTCCCGCACGGTGCAGGAGCCGTCCGGGTTGAGCGTCACCACAACTTCGGTGGCAAATCCGGCAAGCGCCTCGTCGATGGCGTTGTCCACCACCTCGTAGACCATGTGGTGCAGGCCGGACCCGTCGTCGGTGTCGCCGATATACATGCCGGGCCGCTTGCGCACGGCGTCGAGGCCTTTGAGGACCTTGATCAATTCGGCGCCATAGTCGGATGGGTTCTTGCGGGCCGGTTCAGCCATTGGCGGCACCTTCGAATCGAGCAGAAAATTGAGTCGGAATGAGCAGTTTGTGTGACATGAAAAATGGGTCCCGTACAGGGCAAAGTCCGTGGCCTTAATATGTTGATCTAGCAGCGTTTTTTAAAGAGGAGTGGGTATAAAAATCCCCACTTTTTTCGCCCCATTTTTAGTCCGAAATCGACTGCATTTCGGTATGTCGCAAAAGACCAAATTGACGGCAATTGAAGCCGCCGTTCGCGCATTGAATCCATCGCTTGCACCCGGGCCTGCCATGGCATTTAAGGCGCTGACACTCTGCGTCCGATTTGAATTCATTCAGCATGAACTGGCTTACCCGCCCAATCGAAGTCCCACACCGCCTACGCGCCATCGTCCGCGCGCGGGAATCGAGCGTGATCGTGCTTGCGGTCATCATCGGGGCCATTGCCGGGCTTGCGGTCGCCGCGATGGGCGAGGCGGTTGGGTACATGCATCAGGTTATTTTCGGGCTCGATCCTGGTGAGCGGTTGTCCGGCCGGGGTTCGCTCGACCCGCTCCGTGCGTTTCTACCACCGTGTCTCGGCGGACTGCTGTTCGGTCTCGTTAGCGCCTACATCACGCGCCGGCGTGGCACCGAGGTCGACCCGATCGAGGCCAATGCGCTGCATGGCGGCCGCATGTCCATGCGCGGTAGCCTGATCGTTGCAGCACAGACAGTATGGTCGAGCGGGATTGGAGCGTCGGTCGGACTGGAAGCCGGGTACACGCAGCTCGCCAGCGGCATAGCATCGGCCATCGGACGGTCGTTTCGGCTGCGGCGCAGCGATATGCGTATCCTGGTCGGCTGCGGGGCAGCGGCCGCAATTGCCGGCGCCTTCGGCGCTCCGCTTGGCGGCGCTTTTTACGGCTTCGAGCTGGTCATCGGCAGTTATTCGATCGCTTCGCTTGCCCCTGTCGGCATGGCATCTCTTGTCGGCTATTTGACGGCGCAGGTCTTCACGCCCGATCGGCTCGGCATCGAGACCGGCGCGGTATCCAATCTCGCGGTCCATGACGTGGTGATCGCGGCCTTTGTTGGTGTGCTCGCGGCCGTGTTCGGCATTGTGCTGATGCGCGGCGTGGCGGCGTCCGAATTGTTGTTCACGCGCTTGCGGGTGAAGCCGGCATTGCGCCCGATGTTCGGTGGTGCGGTGGTGGGCCTGCTCGCCATGATCTCGCCGCAGGTCATGTCTTCGGGGCACGGCGCACTGCATTTGACCGGCATCTTCAAGCTGCCGCTGGCCACTATCGCACTTATTTTCGTGCTGAAGTCGCTTGCGTCCATGGTCTCGCTCGGCTCCGGTTTCCGCGGGGGCTTGTTTTTCGCCTCGCTCTTGCTGGGCGCGCTCGGCGGCCAGTTATTCGCAATCGGGCTCGGCGCGTTCTTCCCCGGTCTGCATCTGGATCCGGATTCCTACGCCATCATCGGCATGTGTGCGCTGTCGGTTTCGGTGATCGGTGGCCCGTTGACGATGACGTTTATCGCGCTGGAAACAACCGGCGATCTGTGGCTCACCACCGCGGTGGTCATTGCTGCAATCATAGCGATGCAGGTGACGCGCGAGTTCTTCGGTTATTCGTTCGCCACCTGGCGGTTCCATCTGCGCGGCGAAACCATCCGCAGCGCAGCCGATGTTGGCTGGATTCGTGACCTGACCGTCGCGCAGATGATGCGGGCTGACGTGCGCACGACGCCCGTTAAATCGCCGATCCCGACGTTTCGCGAGGCGTTTCCGCTTGGCTCGACCAATCAGGTTGTCGCCGTGGACGAGGACGGACGCTATGCCGGGATGGTGATCGTGGCCGAAGCCCATGCGGCCGAGCTCAGCGCTACGGCGTCGCTGCGCGATATATTGCATCACAGCGACCACATGCTTTTATCGCAGATGACCGCACAGGAAGCCATTGCGGCCTTTGACCGCTATGAAGCCGAGGCGTTGGCTGTCGTCGACTCGCTGGAGCGCCGGCAAGTCACCGGACTGCTCAGCGAAGCACATGCATTGCGTCGCTATTCCGACGCGTCCGAGCGTCAGCGGCGCGAACTGCTTGGAGAAATCTAGCGCCGCCGCGGATAGTCCGACGGCAATTCGTGTTTGCTCAGGTCCAAGCGGCGCATATGATGAAACGTCGGTTCGTACTCAGGAATCGGCGCATTGAACGCTGCAAGGCCCGCCGCAAGAATCTCGATACGATCGAGCTCAGCACGCGTCCTGTCGAACGCGCGATAAAGCTCGTTTCTGACCTTGGTAGCTGCTGCGTCCTTTTCCATCATCGTCGCTATGTGTTCGCGTGAATTGTATGGGGGTAAAGCAACGCGCTTGGCGATTGTTCCTATTTTCAAAGAATTGATCGCATTTGAATTAACAAAATGTGAGCGGCTTTAAAGGAACTGCGCCGCAGCAGGTTCCACCGTTCCGCCGCGGACCACGAATACCTGTGCGCGCCCGATGATATCGCCGAAGGCGGCAGGGTCGGCGCCGGTCATCCAGACCTGCGCGGCCAGCGATGTGAGCGCGTCGTAGAGGGCTGCGCGCCGCACCGGGTCGAGATGCGCGACCACTTCGTCGAGCAAGAGCAGCGGCGCAAAGCCCGTCATTTGCTTGATCAAGCTCGCATGCGCGAGCACCAGGCGGATCAGCAACGCCTTCTGTTCTCCAGTTGAGGCATCTGCGGCTGGAATGTTCTTGCCCGCGTGACTGACCGAAAGATCGGACAAATGCGGTCCATCGAGCGTGCGTCCGGCGGCGGCATCGCGCGCACGGTTGTCCTTCAGGAGCGCGCGATACCGGTCCTCGATTTCGAGCGCGCTGTGATCGGGCAGCAGCTGCTCCATCCAGCCTAGCAGCGCGATTTCGGCTTGTGGAAATTCCGGGGCCTCGCCACGCGAGGCGTGGAGTGCGGCCGAGAGTCGTTTGACTGTTTCCGCGCGCGCGGCGGCTACCGCTACGGCGACCTCAGCGGTCTCGTGTTCAACGGCGTCGAGCCAGTGCGAGTCGCCGGGTGCATTCTCCAGCAGGCGGTTGCGCGAACGCAGGCTGCGTTCGAGTGCTGCAACACGGCTTGAGTGTTGCGCGTCGACGGCGAGCACCAGCCGGTCAAGAAAGCGACGACGCTCCGAAGCCGGACCGTTGAACAGCGGATCCATCGCCGGCGTGAGCCAGACCACGCGCAGATGGTCGGCGAATGCGATCGCGGAGCCGACGCTTTCGCGGTCGATGCGACATTTGCGCGTCGGGGCGGATTCATCGCCCGCCGGCGGATCAATGCCGGTGCCAAGCGTCCCGAGACCCAGCATGCCCTCAATCTCGGCTGATACAGCCCAGGCGCCATCGCCTTCCGAAAAGGCGAGCTCTTCCATGGTTGCGCGCCGCAATCCGCGGCCCGGCGCAAGCAGGGAGATCGCCTCGATCAGATTGGTTTTGCCGGCGCCATTGGCGCCCGTAAGGACCACCGGGCCCGCACGATCGAGAAGAACTTGCGCGGCGTGATAGCTGCGAAAATTGGTAAGCGTCAGTCGTCGAATGAAGGCAGCGGTCATGGGCGCTGCCATGCGGCAGGCCGCAGCGTACCCTCTCCCCTTGTGGGAGAGGGTGGCGCGCGAAGCGCGCCGGGTGAGGGGTCAGCCTTGACCATTAGCAATATGCGAGAAGATGTCTTCAAGAACTGGTGCGGATCGCTGAAGGACGTCGTTGTTCCAATAACGGAGAACGCGAAATCCTGTACGCTGTAGGTGCGCGTCCCGTTGCCCGTCATGCTTCGAATCAAAGTGTTGGCTGCCGTCGATTTCAATGACGATCTTTGGATCAAAACAAACGAAATCCAAAATGTAATTCTGAAATGGGACTTGTCGGCGGAATTTGAAACCCTTGAGGCGCCGGTGCCGCAAAAGTTGCCAGATGGCGGCCTCAGCGTCCGTAGGAGTCCGGCGCATGGCTTTTGCGAAATTGCGGTTGCGTTTCGCAATTGGACGATGGTGAAATCCTGGCGACACCGACCCCTCACCCGGCTCGGGCCTTGCGGCCCTCGCCACCCTCTCCCACAAGGGGAGAGGGTAAGATGGAGAGGCCGTCGCGTAAACAGGAGGCTGCTAAACCCGCATCGGCATCAGGACGTAGAGCGCGCCTTTGGCGTCCTTGTCCTGGATGAGCGTAGGAGAGCCGGGGTCGGCGAGCTTGAGCACGGCGACCTCGCCTTCGATCTGCGCGGCGATGTCGAGCAAGTAGCGAGAGTTGAAACCGATATCGAGCGGGTCGGCATCGTACTCAACCTCAATTTCTTCGGTGGCGCTCCCGGAATCGGGGTTTGTCACCGAGAGCACAAGCCGCCCGCCGGTGATCGACAGCTTGACTGCGCGGCCGCGTTCGCTCGACACGGTCGAGACGCGGTCGACGGCGGCCTCGAAATCCTTTTTGTCAACGACAAGGCTCTTGTCATTGTTGGCCGGAATGACCCGCGCGTAGTCGGGAAATGTGCCGTCGATCAGCTTTGAGGTGAGCACCACATTGCCGATGGTAAAGCGGATTTTGCCAGAGGATAGTTCAATCGCGACCTCGCCTTCGCCGGTCTCGATCAACCGCTGGACCTCGCCCACGGTCTTGCGGGGCACGATGATGCCGGGCATGCCGGCAGCGCCTTGTGGCAGCGGCAGTTCGACCTGCGCGAGGCGGTGTCCATCGGTCGCCACGGCCCGCAATGTGCCGGCCTTGGCTGAGCCCGCGGTGTGCAGATAAATGCCGTTGAGGTAATAGCGGGTTTCTTCAGTCGAGATTGCGAACTGGGTCTTGTCGATCAGCCGCTTGAAATCGGCAGCGGCAACCTTGAACGAATGGGTCATTTCGCCGGCGGCCAGATCGGGGAAATCGCTTTCCGGCAACGTTTGCAGGGTAAAGCGCGAGCGCCCTGCACGCAGCGAAAGCACGGCGCGGTCACCGGATCCCTCGACGATGATCTGGGCGCCCTCAGGCAGCTTGCGCACGATCTCGTAGAACATATGCGCCGGCACCGTAGTCGAGCCGCCCGGCGATACTTCGGCAGCGATCGAGTCGGTGACCTCGAGATCGAGATCGGTCGCCTTCAGGCTGAGCTTGCCCTTGTCGGCTTTGACCAGCACGTTGGCCAGGATTGGAATGGTGTTGCGCCGCTCCACCACGCGATGCACGTGGCCCAGCGACTTCAAAAGGTCTGCACGCTCGACTGTCACTTTCATTGGGAAACCCGCTTGGGCGCCTTCGAAACGGACCTAGAAACCAGGCGCTACGACAAGCCGACGCTCGCGGAATGCGAAGCCGGGGAGCAAAGGTGACGAAAGAGTGCGCCTTGCGCAAGGGCAGGCAACCGGGCTGGCCGACTTTCCCCAGGGCGTCCACAAGGCCGGATACCCCTGTGATCCGTCATGGCGGGCTTGTCAGGGCAAGTCGGGTTTACCCGACTTGCGCCAAAGTCATTCATGCGGAAGTCGGGCAAGCCCGACTTCCGATGCCATCCACGCCTTGCTTGTAGAGATGCTCCTAAGACGTGGATGCCCGGCACGAGGCCGGGCATGACGAGGAGAGGCGGTGTGCGCAGCCTTATTCCTGCAACTGTCGTTTGAGGATCTCGATTTCCTCGGCCAGCGCCATGTCATTGCCGACGAGGCCTTCGATCTTGCGCACAGCGTGCAGGACTGTGGTGTGGTCGCGGCCGCCGAAACGCCGGCCGATTTCCGGTAGCGATCGCAGGGTCAGGGTCTTTGCGAGATACATCGCCACCTGGCGTGGCCGAACGACATTGGCAGTGCGCCGCGATGACAGCAGGTCGGACCGGCTGACGTTGTACTGGCGGGCGACCACGCGCTGGATGTCCTCGATCTTGACCCGTTTGGGTTCTTGCGGCCGGATCAGGTCGCGCACCTCGCGCTCGGCCATTTCCAGCGTCACGGCATGGCCGGTCAGCTTGTTATGGGCAAGCAGCCTGTTAAGCGCGCCTTCCAGGTCGCGGCCGTTATGGGTGACCGTCTTGGCAATGTAGCCAAGCACCGGAAGCGGGACGTCAAAGGCCGGATGGTGGGCCCGCGCGGCCATGACCCGGGCCTTGAGGATTTCCAACCGCAGTTCCTCGCCGAGCGCGGCCATTTCGACCACCAGACCGCCAGCAAGCCGCGACCTTACGCGGTCGTCCAGGCTTTCCAGGTCCGAAGGGGGGCGATCGGAGGCAATCACGACCTGACGGCCGGCATCGATCAGCGCATTGAGGGTGTGACAGAACTCGGCCTGGGTCGATTTGCCTTGCAGGAACTGCAGGTCATCGATCACCAGGACGCCGATCCCGCGCAATGCTTCCTTGAAAGCGAGCGCCGTCTGCGTACGCAGGGCGGAGACGAAGCCGTACATGAACTTCTCTGCCGTCAGGTAGAGCACTTTGCGCTCCCCCGCGGCGTTACCGGCCCAGGTCACCGCCTGCAGCAGGTGTGTCTTGCCGAGGCCAACCCCCGAATGAATGTAAAGCGGGTTGAACATCACGGGGTCGCCGCGCTTGGCGCCTGACACCTGTTTGGCTGCCGCCTGGGCAAGCGTGTTGGAGCGCCCAACGACGAATGTATCGAAGGTGAGCCGCGGATCGAGCGGCGAGCCGCCGAGGGCCTCGTGCACGCTCGGGTCGCCGACGGATAGCGGCCGACCAATGCCATGGCCATTTGTGTAGCGACCGCCATTTTCGGTCGCTAAGTCAGGCTTGGCCTTCGGCAGTATTGCCGACTTCAGGACCGCCGAGCGGACGATCAACTCGACGCGCGTGACTTTGTCTTCCTGCGCCTGCCAGCAAGCCAGCACGCGCTCTGCATAATGTGATTGGATCCAGCTCTTGAGGAAGCGGGTCGGCACGGACAGCCGCACGGCGCCTTCTTCAATTGCTTCCAGGTCCATACGGGCAAACCAGCTCGAATAGACGTCATCACCGACTTCTGTGCGCAGGTGCTCTTTGACCCGTGACCAGCTCTCCTGATCCGCGTTCGACATTTTATTCTGCTCAATCCGATGAATTGGTTGGACGGACTCGGTTGCCCGGCTTGGCGGCGTACCGCCAAACGCGCCGGAAACGGGACGCAACAGCACTCACTCGATGATGTCGTCGGGGGTAGGGATTCCGCCGCTGTGATGAAAGTTCGGCGGAACGACATCAAAAGGACGTCGAGGGGCGTTGCGCCTTCAGTCCGCCGGCGGCGGAGTGGCGCCTCGGGTTCCGATCGTGAAAATCGAGGCCGTACGAGACGTATGGCGGTTGGAATGCACTATATAAAAGAGTGGCGCTGATCGACCGGCAATACGGGTTAAAGCGACTCGCGATTCCGCACTGGACGACGCCCATCCAATGCCACTAGCGTTGGTCACCGACCCTGTCCCTGTGCCTGTCATAACATCACCCCTCGAATGACTTGCGGGCTTTCGCCCTGCGGTTTGTTACTTGCCAGATTTTGGCGTCCCCCCGGTGTCAGCGCTACCGAAACTTTCAATTGCGTCCGCACCGAGCCCACTAGACCTGATTTTGTTTTCTGCTCCGAGTTGTATCTACGTTTTGAATCGATTGAATTTGACGCGAGCGGCAAACCAAATCCGTTCTCATCCGCGATGAGCGCGACCCGGAACCTTGTTTCTGATCACGCGCGAAGAATTCCCGCGCGCGTTTTCAAGATACACGAGCAAGGTGCTCTCGCAATGAATTTTACGATTGCGGCGGTAACAGAGATCATTGTGTGTGTTGTCTCGGCAACGCCGCTACGGCGATACTTTATCCAACATGTTGGAGTCGCGCGGAATTTCGACGCTAAATTCGTTTGGCGGGGCTGTATGAGGAAGAAAATATTTTAAAATTTAAGTGCTGCCAAAAATGCCTGTCACATATGCATTTTCGGGGTCCTTGCGTCGCTTTCCTCTTAAGTCTTTATCGTCGCAAAAAAAAATCTGAGCGAATTTTTGGGTAACTCCCGTTCTGAAAATGCTGCTGGCAACAGCACTGCTGCGGGCGGCAGTGCGATTTGACCAACAGGTCGTTGGCGACCAGATTTCTCTGACGTGGTGATGACGTTTTAACTACAGCCGAGTGCCGGCGAACCACGGTGACGCGCACGTGGTCCGTTCGGACGACTTTTCGTCGAGTTTGAAGCGAAATTGCCGCGCGGCTTGTTCAGCCGGAGTACTTATCTACTTGCCCAGCTTGGCAATGCGGTGAGCGAGACGCGATACTTTCCGGCTGGCATTGTTCTTATGCACGATACCGCGCTGCGCAGCGCGCATGATAACCGGCTCGGCCGCCTTGAATGCCGCCATCGCCGCCTTGCGGTCGCCACTCTGGATCGCTTCCTCGACCTTGCGCACCGAACTCCGCAGGAGCGTACGACGCGCTTTGTTCACTTCGGTCCGGCGCGCGATCACGCGCGTGGCTTTGCGGGCGGACTTGGTATTGGCCATCAATCTCTCATCACAGCTGGCGCTTCCCGCGAAAGTCCGCGAAAGCGACTAGGATTTACAAGAAGTTAGGGCGGCAAAAGATTTCGCCGCCAAGGCTGAGGCTTATAGTGAGGGCTTGTGCGGGCGTCAACGTCCGCAAACCCCTACCTCAGGCGACGCGCTTGGCCCGCACGGCATCGTGGCCGGCGATCACGGATGCACGATCTGCGGTCGAGAACGGCGCGAGCGGTGGTCTGACCCGCGCCAGCCCGGGATCGCCGTGAATATGCGCGAGCAATGCTTTGACGCCCGAAACCAGAGGCTTACCGTCGAACAGCTTGCGGATCTTTACCGCGGCGTCGAGGGCGGTCGTATCGCCCTCCAGCCATGCCCGTCGGCAGAGGTCTGCGTTGAGATTGGCGGTCGCAGAGATGCAGCCGGCGAAATCGCCGGACCGCGCTTCGATCAGGCAGGCTTCCGTTGAAGGGAAGACGGCAAAGTCCGGCGACACCTTCGCCGCGGCGCGCGCAAAGGCCATGTCACCGGAGGAATCCTTTAGACCTACAATGCGGGTTGGATACGACTCCAGCAACCGTTCGATCAGCGTGACGTGCCAAGGCAGGCCGGACATCGCCGGGAAATGATAAAGATAGAGCGGGATTGGCTTCGACTGCGTCGCCTTCACCAGCGTATCGATGTAGGCAACCAATCCCTCATCGGGCACGCCTTTGTAATAAAAAGGCGGCAGAACCAGCGCACCGCCAAAGCCGAGTTCAGCGGCGTGGCGGGTCAACGCGACCGCATCCGACACCGCGGCCGCGCCGGTCCCGACCATCAGGCGGTGGAGGGGGAGCCCATTCGCCTTGTAGGCGTCCATGACGCCCTTGCGCTCGTCGAGCGAGAACGAGGTCGCTTCGCCGGTGGTGCCGAGCACGTTGAGGCCGTCGCAGCCATTGTCGAGCAGATAGCGCGCCAGACTGACGGCGCGTTTGAGGTCGGGTGCGCCGCTCTCTTCGATCGGCGTGGCGACGGCGGCGATCACACCGGAAAGGGTCTTGCTCAACGTTGGCTCCGTTTGGCTGTCGGCAGTGATCTAGCCGCTGACATTGTAGGCGGCAAGCGCTGCCATGTTGACCAGCTGGTTGTCCTTGGCGCCGAGTTGCACGATTTGCACCGGCCGATCGAGGCCGACCAGCAGAGGCCCGATGACGGTGGCGCCTCCCAGTTCCTGCAGCATTTTGGTTGAAATCGACGCCGAATGAAACGCAGGCATGACCAGCACGTTGGCCGGGCCGGAAAGCCGGCAGAACGGGTAGGCCGCCGCCAGTTCCGGATTGAGGGCCACGTCGGCCGCCATTTCGCCGTCGTACTCGAAATCAACCCGCTTGCCGTCGAGGATCTTCACCGCCTCGATCACCCGGGCCGAGCGTTCGCCCGGCGGATGGCCGAAGGTGGAAAATGCAAGCAACGCCAGCCGTGGCTCATAGCCGAGCCGGCGCGCAACGCCGGCGGCCTCGATGGCGATTTCGGCGATCTCGTGCGCCTCCGGCATTTCGGTCACCGCGGTGTCGGCGACCAGCACCGTCCGCCCGCGCGCCACCACGATGGACACGCCGATCACCCGATGCCCCGGCTTGGGATCGATCACGTGACGGATATCCTCGAGCGCCACCGAAAAATTGCGGGTCACGCCGGTCACCATCGCATCGGCATCGTCAAGCGCGACCATGCAGGCGGCAAAATGGTTGCGGTCCTGGTTCACCATCCGCTGGCAGTCGCGCACCAGATAGCCGTGCCGCTGCAATCGCTCGTACAGGAAATTGATATAGGCGGCGTTGCGGTTCGAGAGCCGTGCGTTGACGATCTCGATGCCATCGGACAGGTCGATGCCGGCCTCTGTTGCGGACTGCCGCACACGGTCCTCGCGTCCAACAAGGAGCGCGGTACCGAGCCCCTGGTGCACGAAGCTCGCCGCCGCGCGGATCACCTGCTCTTCCTCGCCTTCCGCGAACACAACTCGCTTCGGTTGCCGCCGCAGCCGGGCGAACACTTGCACCAGTGTTCCCGCGATCGGATCGCGCCGTGCGTTAAGCTGCTGACGGTAGGCATCCATATCGACGATCGGCTTGCGCGCGACACCGGTATCCATGGCGGATTTCGCCACCGCCGGCGGCACCGTCGAGATCAGCCGCGGGTCGAACGGCACCGGGATGATGTAGTCGGGACCGAATTTCGGCCGCGCCCCGTAGAGGGCGGCAACTTCGTCGGGCACGTCCTCGCGTGCGAGCTCGGCCAGCGCGCGCGCAGCAGCGATCTTCATTTCCATGTTGATGGTGGAGGCGCGTACGTCGAGGGCGCCGCGGAAAATGAACGGGAAGCCGAGAATGTTATTGACCTGATTGGGATAGTCAGAACGCCCCGTCGCCATAATGGCGTCATCACGCACCTCGGCCACTTCCTCAGCGGTGATCTCCGGATCGGGATTGGCAAGGGCGAAGATGATCGGCTTGGCCGCCATCGACTTGACCATCGCCGGTGTGAAGGCGCCTTTGACGGAGAGCCCGAAGGCCACGTCGGCCCCTTCGAAAGCCTCCGCGAGCGTCCGCTTGGACGTCTTGATGGCGTAGGCCGACTTCCACTGGTTCATGCCGTCTTTGCGGCCCTGATAGATCACGCCCTTGGTGTCGCAGAGGATCAGGTTCTCCGGCCGGAATCCGATCGCCTTGAGCAATTCCAGGCATGCGATGCCGGCAGCGCCCGCGCCGTTGCAGACGAGCTTGGTCGTGGCAATGTCGCGGCCGGTGAGATCGATCGCATTCAACAGACCGGCGGCGGCGATGATGGCGGTGCCGTGTTGGTCGTCATGGAAAACCGGGATGTCGAGCAGCTCGCGCAACCTCTGCTCGATGATGAAACACTCCGGCGCCTTGATGTCCTCGAGATTGATGCCGCCCCAGCCCGCGCCAAGGTAGCGGACACAATTGATGAACTGGTCGGGGTCTTCAGTGGAGACTTCCAGATCGATCGAGTCGATGTCGGCAAAGCGCTTGAACAGGACGGCCTTGCCTTCCATCACGGGCTTTGCCGCCAGCGCGCCGCGATTGCCGAGGCCAAGGATCGCCGTGCCATTGGTGATGACGGCGACAAAATTGCCCTTCACTGTGTAGTCGTAGGCCCGGCTCGGATCCTCGGCGATCGCCAGCACCGGCACCGCGACGCCCGGGGAATAGGCGAGCGAAAGGTCGCGCTGGGTCGCCATCGGCTTGGTGGCGATGACTTCCAGTTTGCCCGGCCGGCCAACACTGTGAAATTGCAGGGCTTCCTGGTCGGTAAAGGTGGGTCGGCTGCGGCCGGCGGGGGGCTTGGCGGGCATTATTACTCCATGGACACGACCGGAATGCCCGGCTGGTGAACGTTAGCGGATGCAACCAACGCAAGGGAAGAGCACGGAACTGCACCCAACGGTACTGTTGTATGAAATCGAGGCGCGGGTTAATCGGTGCCTCCCGCGGACGATTGCTATGATCGGCTGGCTATGATTCGTTTTCTACTGCGCTTCTTTGGCCTGATCTTCCTGGCGGCAGGATTTATCTTGGGTGTCTATGACGGCACCAAGTCGATCGCCGGGAACATGGTCTTTTTCACCAGTGTGCGCACGCTGTGGGAGCTGTTCAACGCCGGCAGCCTGGCGAAGCTTCAGCCGATGATCGAACCCTATGCCGGCGGCTATTTGTGGGATCCGCTGATGGTCGGCATTTTGGCGGCGCCGAGCTGGGGCCTCCTCGGCTTTTTCGGCATTCTCTTCCTTGTGCTCGGCCGCAAGAAGAAGCCGCTGATCGGCTACGCGCGACCCTGAACGGCAATGCGTCGGCTCGCGGGCGCGTGAACCACGGAATCCGACTTCTTGCCAAGACGTGATCGGTAGGCCGTTTCGGCAAGCCGCCGTCCGACATATATTGCGGTCAGCAATTGCAGGAGGACCCAGCATGTTCGGCTTCAAGAAAGTTGCCATGCCCAAGGCCGGCGAGACTTTGCCGGGCCGCGCGAGCCCGATCAGGACCGCCGCCGCGCATTTCATCAATCATCACGCACTGAAAGGTCCATATCCGGAAGGCTTCGAGAAGGCGGTGTTCGGTCTCGGCTGCTTCTGGGGCGCCGAGCGCAAATTCTGGGAATTGGGCGATGGCGTATACGTGACCGCGGTCGGTTATGCCGGCGGCATGACGCCCAATCCGACCTACGAGGAAGTCTGCTCGGGCCGCACCGGCCACAACGAGGTGGTGCTGGTGGTCTATGATCCCAGGAAGATTTCCTATGACGCGCTGCTCAAGACCTTTTGGGAAAGCCACGATCCGACCCAGGGCATGCGCCAGGGAAACGACGTCGGCACCCAATATCGCTCCGGCATCTATACGTTCAACGCAGCGCAGCGACAGGCGGCCGAAGCCTCGAAGGCGATGTACGAGCAGGAGCTCCAGAAGAAACGCTACGGCGGCATCACCACCGAGATCGTCGATGCGCCCGAGTTCTATTTCGCGGAGGACTATCACCAGCAATACCTGGCGAAGAATCCGATGGGCTATTGCGGGCTGGGCGGTACCGGAGTGTCTTGTCCGATCGGGACCGGCGCCAAACTCACCCAAAGCGCGCCCGCTTGAGCGCTCTTCTGTTATTCCGGTCGCGGCCTGCAGCCGCGCCGGAGAGGACAGATGCAATGGTTAGGATTTATTAACTATATAAAGCCTTAATCGGGCTCGTTTTCCTCCAGGCTGAGTGGACGCCTTGATGCGAGGAGCCCGATTTCTATTGGCGGTTTGCGCCACGCTGGCGCTTGCGGGCTGCGTGCACGAACAATATGCGCAACAGGCAAGCCCGCGCGCGACCGCGCCGGCGCCGCCAGCGCGTCATCTATATTCAACCTCTCCGACTTACGCGCAGCAGGCCTACGAGCAGCCGGCCTATCAGATGGTTGAAGTGCAGCCCGCATCGGCTGACGATCGCGGCCTGTTCAATTCAAGAACCGCTGCGCCGGTTTACACCGCGCCGGCTCCGCCGCCGCCACCACCGCCCGCGATGGGTGGACCTTATGTTGCCGCGCCCTCCAGTTACGCCTCCGCGCCAGCGGCCGTCCTTGTGGCGGCGGTGAGCGAGCGGCCTTACACGTTCGATGCGGGCGACAAGCTTCGCGTCGTGGTGTTCGGCCAGGACGGCATCACCAACAGCTACACCGTTGACGCCGGTGGCAAGGTCAATCTGCCGTTGATCGGGGCGGTGACGGCGCGCGGCCTCACCAACCAGCAACTCGCGGACGCGATCGCCGCGCGGCTCAAGCAAGGTTTTGTGCGCGAGCCGCATGTGAGCGTGGAGGTCGAGACGTATCGGCCGTTCTTTATCCTCGGCGAAGTCACGACGCCGGGGCAGTATCCTTACGTTGCCAACTTGACTGCGGAAACCGCGATTGCGATTGCAGGCGGCTTTGCACCGCGTGCCTTCAAGACAACGGTGGAGCTCACGCGCAAGGTCGGCGGTCAGCTGATCCGCAGCCAGGTGCCGCTCGATTATCCGGTGCGACCCGGCGACACCATCCTCGTCAAGGAGCGGTGGTTTTGGCGAAATAGATCTCTCCGCTCGTCCCCGCGGAAGCGGGGACCCAGCACAAGATACTCTGGATTCCCGCTTTCGCGGGAATGAGCGGAGCAAGATGTATGCGCCAATAGAAAAGCCTCGGGAGTGCCGGGCCTTTTCGTCAGCGCGGCGCGCTCTATTTTTTCATATGCTTCGCGAGGAATTCCTGCGTGCGCTTCCACGCGAGGTCGCCGGATTCCTTGCGATAGCTCGCGCGCTCATCGCAATAGAAACCGTGCGGCGCATCCGGATAGGTGTAGATCTCCGCCTGCGGCTGTTTTGCCTTGATGGTCGCGACCACGTCCATCGGAATGCCGTCGTCCTTTTCGCCGAAGTGCATCTGCATCGGGCACTTCGGTTTCTCGTCGGCGAATTTTCCGATCATGCCGCCGTAGAACGAGACCGCCGCGGAAAACCCCGGGAGACGGCAAGCGGCGAGAAACGCAGCGGTGCCGCCCATGCAGAAGCCAACGATGCCGAGCGGACCTGTGCCCTTGAGATCGCCCTGCGCGGCCGCCACGTCGGCCATCATGTGGTCCCAGTTGAGATTGCCAAGGTAGCTGCGCGCATGCGCGATTTCGTCCGGCGTATAGCCGCTCTCGAAATTGCGCACGAAACGGTCGAACACCGCCGGGGCAACCGCTACGTAGCCGAGCGCGGCGAGCCGGTCGCACACCGCACGGATGTGATGGTTGACGCCGAAAATCTCCTGCACCACCACCATGCCGCCTTTCGGCGTGCCGGCCGGATCGGCCCGATAGGCGCCGAGCGAATGCTTGTCGGTCGTGTTTAAGGTGAACTGCTTACCCAACGATGCCTCCCATAATTTTTTGAACGAAACCCGGGCGGGCTTTTAGCACGCCATGTATTGCCCGTCATGGCCGGGCTTGTCCCGGCCATCTCGCTTAGGAGGGTAAGGTGCCATCCTAAGCGGGGTCACCGGGACAAGCCCGGTGACGACAAGTAAGATTACGCAAACACCTTCGCCAACAGCTCGTATGAATGCTTTCGCGCAGCGTGGTCGAACAGCATGCTCGTCACCATGAGCTCGTCGGCCTTGGTGGACTCGATCAGCGGCATGAGCCGGGCCTTCACGGTGGCCGGAGAACCGACGGAGAGCCGTGTGCGGTTCTGCGCTATGCGGGCTCGATCGACTGGCGTGTATTCATAGTTCGCAGCATCTTCCGGCGAGGCGAGGGGAAGATACTCGCCCTTGGCCCTGCGTACGATGTTCAGGTCAACGGTCGCCGCCAATCGCTCGGCCTCTGCATCGGTGTCGGCACATACCACATGCGTCGCCAGGATCGCGTAAGGCTTGTCGTGCGACGGTGACGGCTTGAAATTGTCGCGATAGAGCCGCATCGCTTCGGCAGCATCGAATGTCGCAAAATGGTGCGCGAAGGAAAATGCCGCGCCAATATGGCCTGCGAGCTGCGCGCTGTAGTCCGACGAGCCCAGGAGGTAGATTGGCGGCAGCGGCACATCCGACGGCATCGCGCGCACGTTGTGAAATGGATGGCCGGCGGGAAAGGCGCGCGATTCCAGCAGCATCAATTCGTTGAAGCGCTCGAGGAAATCGTCCTCGTCGCTGATGCCCTGGCGACGTCGTAGCGCATAGGACGTCGCCGGGTCGGTGCCAGGCGCGCGGCCAAGGCCCAGATCGATGCGGCCGGGGAAGAGCGCTTCCAGGACCTTGAAACGTTCGGCGACCATCAGCGGCGCGTGGTTCGGCAGCATCACCCCACCTGAGCCGACACGCATGTTTTTAGTGATCGCAGCGATCTGCCCGATCATGATGTCGGGCGCTGAACTCGCGATGGCCGGCAAATTGTGGTGTTCGGCCACCCAATACCGGGTGAAGCCGAGGCCGTCAGCCAAGCGGGCGAGATCGAGCGAATTGCGCAGCGCCTGCGCGGCCGTGGAGCCGGCGGAAACGGGTGACAGGTCGAGGATGGATAACGGGATCATGGCGTAGAATTACACTAACATGTGAGCACGGTCTTTTCGCCCACATGATCCGTCGTATGATAAGTGGAAGTTCAGTGGGAGCGTGTCGATGGCCTCTTTGGTCGAATGGAAAGTGCCGCAAGCGGTGCAGCCGCGCGCCGAGGACTATTCCTATGACCTGGAGCGCGCTTTGTCCTCGGTGGTTGGCCTGCATTCCATCGTTCCGCCGGATGCTTTCACCGCCGATACCCTGGGGGCCGAACGCGCCGGCAATGGCGTGCTGATTGACGACGGGCTTGTGCTCACCATCGGGTATTTGATCACGGAGGCCGACACCGTATGGCTGCACCTCGGCGACGGCCACGTCGTCCAGGGTCACGCGCTCGGGTTCGATTCCGAGACCGGTTTCGGCCTGGTGCAGGCGCTCGGCAAAATCGATCTTCCGACGCTGACCATTGGATCGTCCAAGGCGGTTGAAGTCGGTGAGCGCGTCGTTGTCGGCGGGGCCGGCGGCCGCACGCGTTCGCTTGCGGGCCGTATCGCGGCCAAGCAGGAATTCGCCGGCTATTGGGAATACGTCCTCGACGAGGCCATCTTTACTTATCCCGCCCATCCCAACTGGGGCGGCACCGCGCTGATCGCGGCAAATGGACAATTGGCCGGCATCGGGTCGCTCCAGCTCGAGCGGGCGCGCGAAGGAAAAAACGAGCATCTCAATATGGTCGTGCCAATCGATCTGCTGAAGCCGATCCTCGACGACATGCGTAAATTCGGCCGCGTCAACCGGCCGGTGCGGCCCTGGCTCGGCGTATACTCGACCGAGATCGAGGACAGGGTTGTCGTGGTCGGCATCGCGCCCAAGGGCCCGGCGGCGCGCGCCGAGATCAAGACGGGTGATGTGGTGGTTGCAGTGAAGGGCGAGCGCGTGTCGACGCTCGGCGGATTTTACCGGAAAGTCTGGGCGCTGGGGCAAGCGGGTGTCGAAGTGCCGCTGACGCTCTATCGGGATGGCGTGACCTTCGACGTGCGGGTGAATTCGTCCGACCGCGCAAAATTCCTCAAGGGCCCGCGCCTGCACTGAGTTCCTATCCCGCTCGTCCCCACGAAAGCGGGGACCCAAGAGAAACATTATCGATGTTTTGAGAACGCCCTGGATTCCCGCTTGCGCGGGAATGAGCGGAGTATATTTGCAGCGCGTCAGATTTCCTCAATCGCATCCACGCGGCTCGGATAGAACGCCAAATAGCCGTTGATTTCGGCCATCGCGGGAAATGGTTGTTCGTAGGACCAGACCGCATTCTCGGCATTGCGGCCACCGGCGTGAATCGTGAAATAGCTCGCATCGCCTTTGTAGGGACAATGCGTGCGGTGATCGGTTGCCTTGAGCAGGCTCATGTCGGCGTCGGTACGCGGAATATAGAAAACCGGCTTGTAACTCGCTTCCTTCAATGTGAGGGCATGCGTGGTGTCTGCGACCACCTGGCCCGCGAACGTGATGCGCACGCGGTTGCCGTTTGGGGCGATGGTGATCGGATGGTCCGGGCCGGGAAGTTTCATGGCGCTTGGCTCGTGCACTATGGATAATTCTTTCTGAACGCTGCCGCGTGGCATGATTTAAGCGCGCCATTCAGGGACTTCCATCCCGATTGCGAAAAGTTGAACGATCGGTTCAACAGAACGGCAGAGACTTCCCCCTAGATTGCCCTAAATTTTACGCAACGGGTTTCGCGGGTTTCATGGCCAACAAGCAGATCGAGAAGATGATTCAGGATCTTAATATCCTGGTCGTCGACGACAACGCTTATATGCGCAGGCTCACGCGCACGATGTTGACCAATCTCGGCGCCAAATCCGTGCTTGAGGCTCCCGACGGCCTTGCCGCGCTGGAGGCGATCCGCACGTCAGATCCCGATGTCATGCTGCTCGACTGGGACATGCCGGTGCTCAACGGCATCGAAGTCCTGCGTATCGTGCGCTCGCCCGGCGTGTTTCCACGTCCGAACTTGCCGGTCATCATGATGACCACGCGCGCGCAACGCACCCAGGTGAACGAGGCGCTTGAGGCCGGCGCCAACGAGTTCCTGCTCAAGCCGACGTCGCCCAAAGCGCTGTGCGACCGGTTGACCGCGATCGTGTTCAAGCCGCGCCCGATGGTGACGATGGGCAAGCACTATGTGCCGGAGCCGCGGCGCATGCCGTCGCCAGTTGAGATACCGCTGGTCGAATTGGAGTGACGTCGCCGACGGATCTCGGTGCGCAGCGCAGCGCGCGCGTTTGCAATCTTATGCACAGAGCGACAAGCATCTTTGCTTAAAACGACATCTGTTGTCGCTTACTATGCTTGAAGCGACAAACATTTGTCCTATGCGCAAAGCCACGTTGACAAATTTCATCGTCCATTGCTCGTTCCCGGCGCACTGAATTTCTATCGGGAGCAAGTCAATGATTCTGCAACGGCGTCGATTTCTGTATCTGGCGGCTGGTGCCGCCGCTCTGCCAGCGCTTGGAGGGAATGCGCGAGCGCAGAGCTATCCGGCGCATCCTGTGCGCGTGATCGTGCCGTTTTCTGCCGGCGGCCCGACCGATGTTTTTGCGCGAATTATTGCCGGAAATCTCTCACGCAATCTTGGTCAGCAGTTCTACGTCGAGAATCAACCAGGTGCCGGCGGGAATCTCGGCATGGGCACCGGCGCGCGCGCGGCGCCCGATGGATACGCAATCACGATTGTCAGCACGAGCTACGTCGTCAACCCGAGCCTCTATCCGAAAATTCCGTATGATCCGCTCAAGGATTTTGCGCCCGTTACTTTGGCCGCTGCGACCCCCAACGTATTGTTGGTTCATCCCTCGATCCCCGCACACAACGTCAAGGAGCTGATTGCGTTTCTCAAGGAGAACAACGGCAAGTACAGCTATGCCCATTCCGGCATCGGCACTACGTCGCATCTCTCCGGCGAAATGTTCAAGCACTCGCAAGGCATCGATCTCGTGTCGGTTCCTTTCAATGGTGCAGCACCCGCCGTCCAATCGACGCTTGCCGGCCATACGCCGATTGCCTTCACCGTGCTCACGCCCGCCGTTCCGCAAGTGAAGGAGGGGAAGCTACGTGCATTGGCGGTGACGACCCCGAAACGTACGCCGGCGCTGCCCGATGTGCCGACAATGGCGGAAGCCGGATTGTCCGATCAGGAGTCCGACACGATATCGGGCGTCCTCGTTCCTGCTCACACGCCAGAGTCCATTGTCGATCTGCTTCATCGCGAGGTCGGCAAGGCAATGATGGAGGCGGACGCCGCCCAGAAGCTCGCATCCCTCGGCTTTGACACCATCGTCAGCACGCCGGAGGAATTCTCGGCCCGCATCCGGGCTGACATCCCGAAATGGGCGAAAGTTATTCAGACCGCGAACATCAAGGTGGAATAGAGCGGCGCGGATTTGGCAGCGGAGTCAGGCGTCCGGAAAGTCGTAAAGCCGCGCGGGGTTGTCGACGAGGATTGCTTGCCGGTTGGCGGGCGTCGTCCAGTCAATGAATGCATCGCGCAGGCGTTTTGCATCCGGGACCGGACCCTCCGGGCGCGGATGCGGCCAGTCTGTGCCCCAGACCAGGTTGCGCGGATTTGCGGCGACCAGTGCGTCGTGGAACGGCCTTGCCTCAAGGTAATCCGGCGGCGTGGCGCCCAGCCGGTATGTCCCGGACAGCTTCGACCACAATTTCCCGTCGCCAACCCCGCGCAACAAGGCCTGGAAGCCGGGATGCTGCGTGCCGTGGTGATATTCCATGCGGCCCATGTGATCGACCACCACCGGCACCGGCACGCGCTCAAGCCGCGGCATCAGGTCCGGCAGATCGCGCGCGTCGATCCACAATTGCAGATGCCAGCCGAGGTCGGCGATCGCGGGCAGCAACGGCTCGACCTCGGTGAGGCTCACGCCATTCTGATAGTAAGGCTTGCCATCGCGCCGGAATTCGTTGGCGCGCAGGCCGCGCACGCCGGCCATGTGCCATTGTTTGAGCGTTGCGGTTGAAAGTTCGGCACCGCCAACCCCGACGCCGCGCAATCGTTGTGGCTCGCGCACGAGCGCATCGAGCATTGCGCGGTTGTCGCGGCCATAGGCGCTCGGCTGCACCAGCACGCCGCGGTCAAAACCGAGGCGGTCGAGCAGGGCCAGGTAGGCTTCGAGCGGCGCATCGTCAGGCGTGTAGCTACGCGGTTCGGCATAGGGAAAGCGCGCGGCCGGGCCGAACACGTGGCAGTGGCAGTCGCAGGCGCCTTGCGGCAAGGCGCCGCTCATTTCGGCGTGAGCCCGGCGAGCTTGGCGGCCTCGCGCATGTTGTCATAGTCGACGCGGATAAATTTCGCGAAGCCGTCCGGCGTCATTTGCTCCGCTGTGGCAATTTCCGAGCCCATGTCGCGCAGTTTTTCGGGGGCAGGTCCCGCTGTGAGCCCGGCAACGATCGACTTCTGCAGCTGTGCGATAATTGAGGCCGGCGTGCCGGTTGGAGCCAGAATTCCGATAAAGCTTTGCGCGGTGAAATTCTTCACGCCGCTCTCGATGAAGGTTGCGATGTCGGGCGCGAGCCTGGAGCGTTGCATGGCGGCAATTGCGACGATGTGCGCCTGTCCGCCTTTGTGCAGCGGCAACGCAGTGGAGAATTCCGTCATCGCCGCCTGGATGCTGCCGCCAATGAGGTCAGGCATGAGGGCGCCGCCGCTGCGATAGGGCACGTGCACGATGTCCGCGCCGGTTGCCGCCTTGAAGCGCTCGAGCGTCATGTGAGTAGCGCTGCCGACGCCGCTGGTGGCGATAGCGATCTGCTGCTTCTTCGACAGTGCGATCAGTTCCTGCAGTGTCTTGGCCGCGACATTCTTGTTGAGAATAATCACGTGCGGCACGTAACTGGTCAGCGCGACCGGCGCAAAATCCTTGAGCGGATCGTAGCCGAGCTTGGCCTGCACGAAGGGATTGACGGTGAGCGGTCCGTTCGACCCGACGAGCAACATGTATCCATCGGGGGTCGAGCGTGCCACGGCCTCCGCGCCGATGCTGCCACCCGCACCGCCGCGATTGTCGACGACGACCGGTTGGCCGAGCGCACTCGATATCCGCTCGCCGACGATGCGGCCAACGATGTCGGCATTTCCGCCGGCCGCAAACGGCACGATCAACCGGATCGGCCGGTCGGGATAGGCCGCTAAGGCTTTGCGAGGCAGCATTGTTGCTGCCGCGCCGAAACCGAGCGTGGCGATCAGCGTACGGCGCGAGATTGGCATGGTGGTCCTCCCGGTGAGTTCCGCAAAGCGCGGCTTTGGTCCGTCGGAATGATCTGGGAAATTCCGGAAAGCGTAAGGTTGCAGATAACTGGCGCGCCCGAGACGATTCGAACGTCCGACCTTTGCCTTCGGAGGGCAACGCTCTATCCAGCTGAGCTACGGGCGCGCGTAAACATTGAATAGACGAAACGCCCTCAAGCGGCAACGGCCGGATTCCCTTGTGGCCCGTTTTGACGCGCGAGATCCGAGCTTTCTGTGGTTAAGCCCGAGGAAAAAGCCCGACGCAGCTATTGGGCCATAACCGAATTCACTACTTGCGGTCGGCATCGTATTCGTCGGAACAGAACGGGCCGCCTTGGAACCGGTCGCCGATCGGATCGGCAGGAAGCTTTGCCTGTTCGGCCAGCGCTTGCGCCTGAAAATCCTGCGAGCGGAATTGCGGACGGTAACCGAAGCGCCGGGCGTTGCTGTTGTCCCACCATCCCGCGTTGTTGTCGGATGATCCATAGAAAACCTCGAAGCGGATATCAGGGTGTTCAAGTCCGATACGAACAAGTTGCGCGAGATCTTCCGGTTTGATCCAGATTGATAGCCGACGCTTGTCGAGCGGCATGTCGTTCACATTGCCGATGCGAACGCAGGTTACGCGCAGGCCATGCTTGTCCGCGTAGAGCGCCCCCACTGCCTCGCCGAAGGCCTTGCTGACGCCATAACGACTGTCCGGTCGCAACGTGACATTCACACCGATCTTCTGGTCGCGCGGGTAAAAGCCGACCGCATGATTGGATGAGGCAAACACAACGCGCTTTACGCCGGCGCGGTAGGCCGCCTCGAACAAATTGTAGCAGCCGACGATATTGGCTTTGTGGATCGCATCCCACGATCCTTCAATCGAATGGCCCCCGAGATGAATAATGCCATCGATACCGGCGGTGATCGTTTCGACCTGGCTGTAGTCGGCAAGATCAGCAGCGATGAAGTCCTCATCCGCGGCGAGATTTGCGGGTTTCCGGATGTCGCTGAGCCGGATGCGCGGATAGACGCCTTTCAACAGTTTTCGTAACCGGGTGCCGACATCGCCGGCGGCACCGGTGATCAGGATATGCATTTCCGTTTTCTCGGTTATAGTAGGTTCAAGATCATAACTATAAACCGGGAGGGCCGCCGACATGAAGATCGTTGCCACCTTCGTTGCCACCATTCTCGTGACCGTCGCGTATGTGTGGGCGCCGGCCGCAGCGCAACAAAAAACGGTGCTTAAAGCATCGGACGTTCATGCCGCAGGCTACCCGACGGTGGTTGCGGTCGAAAATCTCGGCAAAAAGCTTGAGAAAGCCACAAGCGGCCGCCTCAGCGTCCAGATGTATCCGGCGATGCAGCTTGGCGGGGAGAAGGAAGCGATTGAGCAGGCGCAGGTCGGCGCTATTGCTTTTGCGCGCGTCAGCGTTGGCGCGCTCGGACCGGTCGTTGATGATCTCAATGTATTCAATATGCCCTACGTGTTCCGCAACACGGCACACATGCAGCAGGTCATCGATGGGCCGATTGGCCAGGAATTGCTCGACAAGGTGACCAATAGCGGCAAGGGGCTGATCGGCCTGTGCTGGATGGATGCCGGCGCCCGCAATTTCTACGACACGAAGAAGCCGATCAAAACCGTCGCCGATCTTAAGGGCCTCAAGATCCGCGTCATCGGCAATCCGATCTTCGTCGACATGGCCAACGCCATGGGCGGCAACGGTGTCGCCATGGGCTACGACCAGGTCTTCAGTGCATTGCAGACCGGCGTGGTGGACGGCGCGGAGAATAATCCGCCGAGCTTCGTATTCGACAACCACTACCAGGTCGCCAAGTTCTACACGCTCGATGAACATCTGATCGTACCGGAAATGCTGGTGTTCTCGAAGAAAGCCTGGGACGCGATGTCGAAGGAGGATCAGGCGTTGCTCTTGAAGTTCGCCAAGGAAGCGCAACAGGAAGAACGCAAGCTATGGGAGGCCTACGAGAAGCAGGCCATGGATAAGGCCAAGGCCGCCGGCATCCAGATCATTCAGGTCTCGGACGCCGACAAGAAGGCCTTCCAGGACGCGGTCAAACCGGTCTGGGACAAATACGGCCCCAAATACGCCGCGACGGTCAAACGGATCCAGGAAACGAAGTAACGGAACATAGCCATCGCGGGATTGGCGAGATGAACGCGATAGCGGCATCCTTCCGCAAAGCGATGGATGCGCTTTATTTGGTCTGCGTGCTGATCGCCGGCACGGCGCTGGTGTTGATTTCGGCGGTGATCCCCTGGGGGGTTTATACGCGTTACATTCTCAACAGCGCGGCGTCATGGCCTGAGCCGGCCGCTGTCTTGCTCACGATCTGGCTGACTTTTTTCGGCGCGGCGGCTTGTTACCGGCTCGGCATCCACATGGCGGTCACGGTCGGCGTCAACCTGTTGCCGGAACAGGTGCAACGCGCATGCGCATTGCTCGTCGAAATGCTGATGGCAGCAATTGCGGTATTTATGGTGATTTACGGAATCAAGTTGTGCCAAACGACGTGGAACAACACCATAGCGGACTTCCCGTTTTTGTCGGTCGGTGTTGTCTATGCGGCGATTCCGATCGGCGGCGCGTTCACACTATTATTTATCGTTGAGCATTTGACGATCGGACGTCCGGCCGGCGCCGGCGCCGATCCGCATTTGCCGGTGGAATAGGCCGCTATGGATCTTCTCATTTTACTCGGCACGCTGTTTTTTTGTTTCGCCATCGGCATGCCGATTTCCTACGCACTGGGTCTCGGGGCGCTCGTCGGCGCGCTTTGGATTGGCATACCGCCAGAAGCGGTGATGCTGAAAATCTCCGACGGCGTGAGCAAAGTGGCGATGCTCACCATTCCGTTCTTTGTGCTCGCCGGCGCAATCATGGCGGAAGGCGGCATGGCCCGCCGTCTGGTACGGTTTGCAAACGTGATTGTAGGACTTCGTGCGTGTCCGTGGCGGCCTTTCTGCCGTGAATATTCTGGCGACGACATTTCTGAGCGGGATCTCCGGCTCCTCGGTCGCCGACACCTCGGCGATCGGCTCGGTCATGATCCCGCAAATGGAAAAGGCCGGGTATCCACGCGTTTTTGCCACCAACGTTACGATCAGCGCGTCGGTCCAGGCGATCATGGTGCCGCCGAGCCATAACGCGGTGATTTACTCGCTGGCGACCGGCGGCACCATCTCGATCATCAGCCTGTTCATGGCCGGAGTGGTGCCGGGCTTGTTGCTGGGCGTTGCGCTGGTCGCGCTCTGTATCTTCATCGCCTACCGCGACGGCCATCCGAAGGGCGACGCTGTGCCGTTGCGCGAAGCAATCAAGATCAGCATCGATGCAAGCTGGGGCCTGATCACGATCATCATCATTATCGGCGGTATCTTGCTCGGCATCTTCACGGCGATCGAAGCCGGTGCAATGGCCTGTATCTGGGCGTTCTTCGTCACGATGTTCATCTATCGCGATTATCGCTGGCGCGACCTGCCGGGCCTGGTGCACCGGACGCTCAAGACCGTGGCGATGGTGATGACCCTCATCGCAATGGCGTCGTCTTTCGGCTACGTGATGGCGCTGATGCAGATGCCGGCGCACATTACGGCATTTTTTCTCACTTTATCCGACAACAAATACATCATCCTTATGCTCATCAATGTCATGCTGTTGGTGCTCGGCTGTCTCATGGATATGGCGCCGCTGATCTTGATCTGTACGCCGATTTTGTTGCCGGTGGTGATGAAGCTTGGTGTCGATCCGGTCCACTTCGGCATGATCATGCTGCTTAACCTCGGGATTGGCTTGCTGACCCCGCCGGTTGGCTCGACATTGTTCGTCGGTTGTGCCGTCGGCAACGTGAAGCTGGAGGAGGTCATGCGCGGCATTTGGCCGTTTTACGGCGTGCTGTTTGCCGTTCTGATGCTGGTCACCTTTGTGCCGGCGCTGTCACTCTGGTTGCCGGCGCTGGTCGTCGGGCATTGATTTGCGCGGATTTGCACTTGGCCACCCAGTCGCCTCAAGGTCTATAATGGCCTGAGTAGTTTCGAGGAGGCTTTATGTCGCAAACGGCCGAAAAACGCGGTGGTCTGCCCGCTATGCTGAAAGACGCGGCCTTCGTGTGGGAGGATCCGCTCGATCTGGAGGGCGAGCTCACCGAAGACGAACGCATGGTGCGCAGCACCGCGCGCGGCTTCGCGCAGGACTACCTGATGCCGCGCGTGACCGAGGCCTTTCGCGATGAAAAATACGATCCGAACATGTTGCCTGAGATGGGCAAGCTTGGCCTGCTTGGTCCGACGATTCCGGAAGAATACGGCGGCGCGGGCCTCGGCTATGTGTCTTACGGGCTGATCGCGCGCGAACTCGAGCGCGTCGATTCCGGTTACCGCTCGACAATGTCGGTGCAGTCATCGCTGGTGATGTATCCGATCTATGCCTATGGCACTGAAGCGCAGCGCCGCAAATATCTGCCAAAACTTGCGAGCGGCGAGCTCATCGGGTGCTTCGGCCTGACCGAGCCCGATCACGGCTCCGATCCCGGCTCCATGGTCACGCGCGCCGAAAAAGTTGCCGGCGGCTATCAGCTCAACGGCGCCAAGACCTGGATCTCCAATGCTCCGATCGCGCATGTCGCGGTGGTGTGGGCCAAGCTCGACAATGTCATTCGCGGTTTCCTGGTGGAACGCGGCACCAAGGGTTTTTCAACGCCGAAGATCGAAGGCAAGCTATCGCTACGCACATCGGTCACCGGCGAAATCGTTTTGGAAAATTGCGTGGTGCCGGAAGAAAACCTGCTGCCGAACGTGAAAGGTCTTGCTGGTCCGTTCGGCTGCCTCAACAATGCGCGCTTCGGCATTTCCTGGGGCGCCATGGGCGCGGCGGAGTTCTGCTGGCACCGGGCGCGGCAGTACGTTCTCGATCGCAAGCAATTCAACCGGCCGCTCGCCGCCAATCAGCTGGTGCAGAAGAAACTCGCCGACATGCAGACCGAGATCGCGCTCGGGCTGCAAGGCGCGTTGCGGCTCGGACGCATGCTGGAAGCGGGCAAGGCCTCACCACCGTCGATCTCGCTGATGAAACGCAACAATTGCGGCAAGGCGCTCGACATTGCGCGGCTGGCGCGCGACATGCACGGGGGCAACGGTATTTCCGAAGAATATCACGTGATGCGCGTGCTATCGAACCTCGAAACGGTCAACACCTACGAGGGCACACACGATATCCACGCGTTGATCCTCGGCCGCGCGCAGACCGGTATTCAGGCGTTCTTTTAGATCTTGTCGTCACCGGGCTTGTCCCGGAGACCTCGCTTAGGCGGGCACAGGCTGTAGGCCACAATAATCGGGATGGCCGGGACATCGAGGCTCGCGCTCGCGCGAGCACGTCAGGTGACGAATCGAGGCTGACGTCTCATCGGCCGACAATTTGCTCGACATGGACACTCTCACTATCCTCTTTCTCGCCGGCACGGGCGTCGTTGCCGGGATCATCGCGACCATGGTCGGCGGCGCGGCGGTCGTGATCTATCCGGCGCTGATCGCGACCGGCGTATCGCCACAGCTTGCAGCGGTCTGCAATCTCGCATCCATCATGCCGGCCACCATGCTGGCGGCGCTCACTGACCGCTCGCAATTGCCGCCCTTCGACCGCGCATTTATCGGCCTCATCGTCGCCTCGATTGTCGGCGCCGGCCTTGGCGCGGCGCTGCTGGTGCTCACGCCGGAGCGATTGTTCGCTCAAATCGTGCCGCTGCTGCTCGGTTTTGCAACGCTGCTGTTTGCCTATTCCGAGCGGATCAGCGCCTGGCTACGCGCGCGCGCCGAGGGCCGCGGCCATGCCTTGGCGTTCAACTTCGCCAGCCTGAAGGTCATATTGCCAGTTTCGTTCTATGGCGGATATTTCGGCGCTGGTGTCGGCATCCTGATGCTCGGCGTGTTCTCGCTGGCGACCGGCGGCGACTATCGTGCCGCCAATGTCACGAAGAATTTCGTCTCCAGCCTTAATGGATTTGCCGCAACGCTGGTGTTCGCAACGCAAGGTGCCGTGTTGTGGCCGCAAACCTTGGCGCTCGCCGTTGGCACGATCGGCGGCGGATTGATCGGCGCCTATGTGGCGCGCGTCATCCCGCGCAAGGTCATCCGTGTCCTGATTGTCGTCGTTGGCGTGGCGCTGACGGTTGCTTTTGCGCGGCGCTACTGGTTTGCGTGATCGCGCTGCCGGTCCTAGAGCGGTATCGTGCTGACGCTGTTCGCCAGAGCCGCAACACGCGCCGTCATCGCGCTGTTCGGGTCGGTGAGCGGATCGACGACAGTGAAATGATTGGCGCCGGCGATTTCCTCATAGCGGGTCAATGCGCTGCGCTGCCGCCAGCCTTCGGCGATGGCCTTGCTCTGACGCAGGAATTCGCTCAATTCCTGCGCGCCGACGACGGCATCGAGCGAGCGTCCGGGCGGCACGTTCCAGTAAAGCGGCGACACCCGCCGCGCTTCCGATTCATCGAGCCGCAAGTCCTGATTTTGCGACACATGCACCAGCGGCAGGAGATCGAACACGCCCGAAATGGCATAGGCCGTGGGCACCAGATCCGCCGGCGCATCGGAAGCAAATGCCTTCCAGTCCTGCGCGACCATGCAGGCCGCAAGATGCCCACCGGCGGAATGTCCATAGATGAAGATGCGCTGACGCCGTTTGCGCCACAGCATCAGGCAGGCCGTTCGTATCTGCACGATAATATCGGCGATCGAGACATGCGGGCACAGATCATATCCCACGACAGCAACCGAGATGCCGCGCGCATTGGGGCCGGCCGCCAGCTGGGAAAACATCGAAGGCTCGAGCGAACGCCACCAGCCGCCGTGAATGAACATGGCGAACGGTGCCTTGTCGTCGTTCTTGGCCGGGAACAGATCGACGGTCTGGCGCAGAGAGTGTCCGTAAGCCATTGCGAGCTTGGGATTGTGCGCGGCCGCTCGGTAGGCCGCACCATCACGCTGCCAGCGGGCGAAAATCTCCGGATGTTCCGGCACGCGAGCGCGGTTGTCGTATTCAACCTCGTAATCGATCGCCAACATCCGCTATCCCCGCCGGTTTTTAACCGGCGGGGAGCTTGCGGCAAAGCCGCGGCGTCATCAAGCCAAGTTCTTCAAGAAGCCAAGTTCTTCAAGAAGCCAGGTTCTTCAAGGATTGCGCTTGACCTGCGCGCGCAGGGTTTCCGCCACGGCGCGGTCGAACAAATCCACGGTGCGGGTCGGGGATTTTTTGGCCTGTTCGAGCACATAAGTATCGCGCTGCTTGACCAGTGCGGCCATGCGTTCGTTGAGCACCTTGCGTTCCGCCAGCTTGTTATCGATGAATTGCTGGCGTTCGACGGCGCCCAATTTGCGCACATTGTCCGGCAGGTCGTCGTCCTTGAGCCCCGCCAGTTTCTGCCGCCCGGCCTTGACGTCGGCGACCAGGTCGCCGGCGCCGGTGATGGCTTCGCCGGACGTTCTCGCCGCATTGCGTGACATATAGCCGGCCATATCTGCGCCGGCCGACACTGGCGCGGCGGCAACTTGCCGGGTTTTCTTCTCGACATCGCCGCGCTGCTGGCGCGGACCGTAAGGAATCACGGTGCCGTTGATGTGATTCTGCAGCTCGATGATCTCGGTGTCGTAAGGCGTTTCGATCACCACCAGATGGCCGCCGTCCTGCGGAATCGGGATGTAGCGGCCCTGGCCCAGCTGGGCGATCTCGCGCCACACCCGTTCGGTGTCGCGCGCGCCGCCGGCCTGCACAGCATTGACGACGATGCCGCGCTCGCGCGCCATGCGCAGGACCTCCGGATATTTAACGTCCTGCGCATAGTCCATGTGCGGTGGTGCGTCGCCGACCAGGAACATGATGCGGCAGATTTCGGGGCCTTGCGTCCAGTCCAGTTTCGTCACGCCGACATGCAGCGCCTCGTTGACGCTTTCGGGCCAGTCGCCGCCGCCGCGCGCCTTGAGTTCGAGTAGATTGGCGTAGAGGTCCTGGATGTCCTTGGTCAGCGGAAATGTCCTGGTGACATAGTCGTCGCCGATGTCGCGGTAGGCGACCAGGCCCATGCGGATTTCGGCGTCGGGATTGGCATCGACGATCGCGGTGGCAATCGACCAGATTTTGCGCTTGGCACCCTCGATCAGCGCGCCCATCGAGCCGGTGGTGTCGAGCACGAAAGCGACTTCGACCACGGGCTTGACCCTGGCCACGGATGGAATGCTTTCACTGCCCCAACCTTGATTGAGCAAAACAAACGGCAGCATAAAAAAAGCGAGAGCCGCGGCCCTCGCGTGTTTGGCAAGCATGAGTTCACCCTCCGATGGAAGAATCTCAGACCGGGGAACCATGTTTTGCATTCACGTCCGGCGCGGGCCGGAATTGCGGCGGACCACCGGCTGATTTGCGGCAGTTTTAGCCCGTGGCTTTGGCGCATCATTGTGGTTTGTCGGCCACAGCGAAGCGCGTTATGAATTGGCGATGAAGCTTGCCGCCCCCTTGGAATTGCCCGTCGACGGCCGCCAGTCGGAAACCGCGCTGGCGATCGCGCGCGGCACCGCGCGCCTGCTGCATGCGCACGGACGATGCGTGGTGAGCGAATTGCCGCTGCCGTCGGGCCGCCGTGCCGATCTCGTCGGGCTCGATTCGAGCGGTGAGCTCTGGATAGTCGAGATCAAATCCTCAATCGCCGATTTTCGCGCCGACCAGAAATGGCAGGACTACCGCGCCCATTGCGACCGGCTGTTCTTCGCCACCACGGTCGAGGTGCCGTGTGAGATCTTCCCGCCCGATACCGGGTTGATCGTGGCCGATGCGTTTGGCGCGGAATTCAGATGCGAGGCGCCGGAGCACAAATTGCCGGCCGCGACACGCAAGTCGATGATGCTGCTGTTCGCGCGTGCCGCCGCGATGCGGTTGCAGTCGCTGGCCGATCCGACCGGGCCTTATGGAGATGTCGGCTGAAGGTCAGCGCGGCGCGCGCTTTGCCAGAATGCGCTGCAAGGTTCGGCGGTGCATGTTGAGCCGGCGCGCCGTTTCTGAAACGTTGCGGCCGCACATTTCGTAGATGCGCTGGATGTGCTCCCACCGCACGCGGTCGGCCGACATCGGATTTTCCGGCGGCTCGATCTTGGTGTTGTCCTGCGCGAGCAATGCCGCGACGACGTCATCGGCATCGACCGGCTTGGCCAGGTAGTCGACAGCGCCGAGCTTTACCGCGTTCACCGCGGTGGCAATGTTGCCATAGCCGGTGAGGATGATGCCGCGCGCGTCCGGGCGTTTGAGCTTGAGGGCAGATATCACGTCAAGCCCGTTACCGTCGCCAAGCCGCATGTCGACCACGGCAAAGGCGGGCGCCGCTTTCTCCACTTGCAGTAGACCGTCGGCGACCGACTCGGCCGTCGTCACGGTAAAGCCGCGCTGTTCGAGCGCCTTGGCCAGCCGCTGCAAGAATGACTGATCGTCTTCGACGATCAGCAAAGATCGTTCGGCGGGAATGTTTTTTTTTGCCGCCGGCTTGGCGGTCTCGTTCGCTAGGGCGTCCACGTTGTCACCTGCGCGGCGAGCCATGGCGCATGATACTTCTCCCGGCTCCTCACCACACCGCAACAAATAGTGATTACCGGCGTCGGGCTCAAGCCGCCACGAGGGTTAATGGCCGCTCGAAATCACGGCGGCTCCAGCTCAGCCGCACGATTGCGCCACGCTCGGGCGTCGGCCGGTTTTGGAACGAAAGCGTCGCGCCGGACCGTTCCAGCAAGGTCTTTGCAATGAAGAATCCGAGCCCCAAACCGCTCGATTCCTCGCTGGTATCATCAGGTTGATGGTGCCGGCTGGTGACATAGGGCTCCCCGATCCGCCCCAGGATTTCCGGCGCAAAACCGGGTCCATCGTCGCTAATCGTGATGTCGACTGTCAGTTCGTCCCATTGCACATCCATGGCGACCTGGTTGGCCGCGAAATCGACCGCGTTTTCGAGAAGATTTCCTAGCCCGTAGAGGATGGCCGGGTTGCGCGCGCCGACCGGCTCGGCGCCGCGGTCGCTTGGCGTATTGACGGCGATGGCGACCCCGAAATTGCGATGCGGAGCCACCACTTCCTCGATCAACGCGGTCAGCGGCATGCGGTCAAATGGCTCCCCGCCGGCCGACAATTCTGTCAGCTTGGCGAGAATATCGCGGCAGCGCGTGGCCTGTTCGCGCAACAGGCGGACATCGTCGCCGTGCGGCGCATGCGGCGCGATGGCGCGTTCGAGTTCCCGGGCAATCACCGAGATGGTCGAAAGCGGCGTACCCAGTTCGTGGGCAGCTGCGGCCGCAAGTCCGTCGAGCTGCGAAAGATGCTGTTCGCGCGCCAGCACCAGTTCGGTCGCAGCCAACGCGTCGGTCAGCTGGCGTGATTCCTCGGTAATCTGCCAGGCGTAGACCCCGATAAATCCGATCGCGAGCAAAATGCAAAGCCAGACCCCCATCATATAAATCGGCGGCAATTGCAGTGGGTCGTCGCTGTCCCACGGCAGTGGGTAATGCACGAATACCAGGACGGTCGCGCAGCCGACGGCAAACGCGCCAAGCGTGAGCGTGTAACGCGGAGGCAGTGCGGTGGCGGACAGCAGCACCGGCCCGAGGAACATGAAGGCGAAAGGATTCTGCAGGCCGCCCGTCAGGAACAGCAGGACCGCCAGTTCTGCGATGTCGAAGGCCAGCAGCCAGGCTGCGCGGTCAGGCTCGAGTCGCTGCGTTAAATGGAAACGCAGCCGCAATGCCACATTGAGCCAGGCCGCCAGTGCGATCGCGGCAAGGCAGGCGTAAATCGGTAGCTCGAAGTCGAGCCCGTAATAGACAGCCAGCACCGCGGTGGTCTGCCCGATGATGGCAAGCCAGCGCAGCCGCACGAGCGTATCGAGGCGCACGTTGCGGCGTGGGTGGTGCTGGGCGAAGCTGGGCGCGGCCATGCGCAGAGCCTAGCGCCATGCGACGCGCGTGCAAAATGCCGGCGCATCACGGGGCTTGCACTTCCTGCGGCGGGGCGTCACATCTTTCGCTGAATGAACGCGGAAATTGCCTCTGCCATCGCCGTCGACAATTTGGTCAAACGCTACAAGGGCGTGGCCGCGGTCGATGGCATTTCGTTTCGGCTGGCCCATGGTTCGATCACCGGCCTGCTCGGCGGCAATGGCGCCGGCAAGACCACCACCATTGCCATGATCATGGGCCTGGTGACACCCACTGCGGGCACTGTCTCCGTGCTGGGCGCCGATATGCCGCGCGATCGCTACCGGGTGCTGCATCGGATGAATTTTGAGAGCCCATACGTCGATATGCCGATGCGGCTCACGGTCCGGCAGAATCTCTCGGTGTTTGCCCAGCTCTACGCGGTGCCGGACATTGACGAACGCATTGCCAGCCTCGCCGTCGACCTCGACCTGACTGAATTTCTCGACCGGCCGACCGGCAAGCTTTCGGCCGGACAGAAGACGCGGGTCTCGCTCGCCAAGGCGCTGCTCAACAAGCCTGAAGTGCTGTTGCTCGACGAACCCACCGCATCGCTCGATCCCGACACGGCCGACTGGGTCCGCTCGCGGCTCGAACGCTATCGCGCCGAACAAGGCGCAACGGTGCTGCTCGCCTCTCACAATATGGGCGAAGTCGAACGCCTGTGCGAGCGGGTCATCATCATGAAGACAGGGCGCATCGAGGATGATGACACGCCGGCGCATCTGCTCGCGCGCTACGGCCGCGAAACGCTGGAAGAGGTGTTCCTCGATGTCGCGCGCGGCCGCCGCCACCGCGAGGCTGCGCAATGATCGGCACAGATGCTGGCATGAATTTTTCGCGCAATCGGGTCGCCGCCATGGTGCGGCGCTATTGGTACCTGCTGCGCTCCTCGTGGCCGCGCATTCTCGATCTGATTTATTGGCCGACGGTGCAGATGCTGATGTGGGGCTTCCTGCAGGTTTACATTTCGCAGAATGCCGGATTTTTCGCGCGCGCCGGCGGCGTCTTCATCGGCTCGGTATTGCTGTGGGACATCTTGTTTCGTGGACAGCTCGGCTTTTCGATTTCATTTCTCGAGGAAATGTACGCGCGCAACCTCGGCAACATCATGATGTCGCCGCTGCGGCCTGCGGAATTCCTGCTCTCGTTGATGATCATGAGCATCGTGCGCCTGTCGATCGGGATGGTCCCGGTGTCACTGCTCGCCATCGCTTTCTTTGGCTTCAATTTGTGGTCGCTTGGCTTTGCGCTCGCGGCGTTTTTCGTCAATCTCATTCTGACGAGCTGGTCGGTCGGGATTTTCGTCGCGGGTCTGCTGCTACGGAACGGTCTCGGCGCCGAAAGCATGGCCTGGACCATCATGTTTCTGTTCCTGCCACTGACCTGTGTGTACTACCCGGTCGCGGTATTGCCGGAATGGCTGCAATACGTCGCCTGGGCCTTGCCGCCGACTTACGTCTTTGAAGGCATGCGCGCGCTGGTGATCGACCATGTGTTTCGCGCCGACCTGATGGCGGAGGCCTTTGCGTTCAATGTTGTGCTTTTCGCGGCTGCGTCATGGGCTTTCCTCAGGCTTTTGCAGAGCGCGCGGATCCAGGGCTCGCTCTTGCAGACCGGGGAATAACCGGAAAACAGCAGTATTTATTGGGACTTATCGGCGCCGGGCGCGTTGTAAACGGGACTCGAACACCTTATCGCTATGTTGACGCTATGACAGAAAAACGACAGTCTCCCGCACTGCAGCGAGGGCCGGGGTCTGATTCTATGGCGATAGGTGAATTCGGCGGAGCAGCGACGCTCTCCGGCGATGGCGGGTCGTTGTTGGCGACCCCCATGTACTGGTTCTACGAAATGGGCCACGCCGCGCTCAATCCATCGCGCGCCTTTGCCGATGCCGCCAAACTGTTCTTCAAAAATCCCGCCAACCCGCTCGCCCACACCGCCTATGGCAAGTCCATGGCGGCGACGATGGAATTGTTCGAGCGCTCGACGCGCCGCTATCACCGTCCGGAATGGGGAATCGATACAACCACCGTCGGTGCCGAGAAGATTCCGGTCACTATCAAGAGCATATGGCAGCGTCCGTTCTGCCGTCTGCTGCATTTTGAGCGCGCCTTTGCGCGCCCGCCGCGGCGTCCGCAACCGAAACTGCTGATCGTGGCGCCGATGTCGGGACACTATCCGACGCTGTTGCGCGGCACAGTCGAGACATTCCTGCCCAATCACGACGTCTACATCACCGAATGGATCGACGCGCGCATGGTGCCGCACGCGGAAGGGCGCTTCGATCTCGATACTTATATCGACTACATCATATCCATGTTGCACACCCTCGATGGCGACGTGCACGTCATTGCCGTGTGCCAGCCCTCGGTGCCGGTCATGGCTGCCGTTGCGTTGATGGAAGCGGATAACGATCCCAATGTACCGCGCTCGATGGTGCTGATGGGCGGACCGATTGACACACGCATCAACCCAAACGAAGTCAACAAGCTTGCCGAGCGGCGCGGCACAAACTGGTTCCGCAACCACGTCATCACCAAGGTTCCGTTCCCGCATCCCGGCGTGATGCGCGACGTCTATCCCGGTTTCCTGCAGCTGCATGGCTTCATGAGCATGAACCTCGACCGCCACATCGAGGCGCATCACAATCTGTTCTTGCATCTGGTCAAGGGCGACGGGGAACCCGCACAGAAACATCGCGAATTCTACGACGAATATCTCGCCGTCATGGATCTTGCGGCCGAGTTCTATTTGCAGACGGTCGACACTGTATTTATCCGTCACGCGCTCCCCAAGGGAGAAATGACCCACCGCGGTCGGCCCATTGACCCGGCGGCTATCAAGCGCGTTGCGTTGATGACGGTGGAAGGCGAGAACGACGATATTTCGAGCGTCGGTCAGACCGAAGCCGCGCATGCGCTGTGCGTGAACATTCCCGATGAGCACAAGGCGCACTATGTGCAGCCTGCGGTCGGGCATTATGGCGTCTTCAATGGCTCGCGGTTCCGTGCCGAGATCGCCCCGCGCATTGCGGATTTCGTGCTGTCGCGCAATGGCAGCCGCAACGTACGCCCCTCCTTGAAGGTTGTCGCCCGGTAACGATCTCGCGTTGGTGCGTGCGGTTGTGCCAGACTGCCAGCGCGTTCTGATTCTGGGTCGATAATGTCCATACCGCTGCGCGCCTTGCTTTTTCGCCGGACCAGCGAGCCGGCGTCCATCACAGTCGAATTCGACCGTGAGGTCTATCTGGTGCGCGTGCGTCGCCACCGGCAGGCTCGGCGGTACACATTGCGCATCAACGCCGCGAACCGCGAGGTGGTGCTCACCATGCCGCCGCGCGGCAGCGTGAGGCAGGCGAAGGAGTTTGCACAGAAGCACGGTGCGTGGATCGCGGCCCGGCTGCGTCGCCTGCCGGCTGGCGCGCCTTTTGTGCACGGCGCCGTGCTTCCGTTGCGGGGTGCCGAGCACCGTATTGACCACCGGCGCGGCGCGCGCGGTACCGTGTGGATCGAGGCGCAAGCGGACGAACGCCTGCTTTGCGTCGCCGGGCAAGCGCCGCATCTTCCGCGCCGTGTACAGGACTATCTCAAGCGGGAAGCAAAACGCGATCTCGAGACGGCAAGCCGGCAGGCAGCGCTCGCGCTTGGCGTTGAGGTCAAGCGGGTATCAGTGCGCGACCAATCGAGCCGCTGGGGTTCTTGCTCGACCAGCGGCGTCTTGTCTTATTCCTGGCGATTGATCCTGGCGCCGCCCTTTGTGCTCGACTATCTCGCCGCGCATGAAGTCGCCCACCTGATCGAGATGAATCACTCGCGCCGGTTCTGGCGATTGGTCGAGCGGATCTGCCCCGATATGGGCCGCGCCAAAGCCTGGCTCGATGCGCACGGCGCCGATTTGCACCGATACGGTCTCGATACCCTTTCATAAACCGGTTCCCCCTGCGGAAGCATCGATCCATGCTGCGCCCTGGCACATTCGCGTTGACTGCTTTGCTGGCGGCACTCAGCGCGATTGGTCCGCTCACCACCGACATGTATCTGCCATCGCTTCCGGACATCGCGCGGCAGCTCCATGCATCAACGGCGCAGGTTCAATTTACGATTTCCGCCTACCTGATCGGCTTCGCGGTCGGTCAGATTTTTTATGGTCCGGTGTCCGACCGGCATGGCCGCAAGCCGGTCTTGATGGCGGCCATGGCGCTCTATTGCGTGGCGAGCCTGGCCTGCGCGCTGTCGACATCGATCGAAATGCTGATCGTTGCCCGCACCTTTCAGGCGCTTGGCGGTTCCGGCGGCATCGTCCTCACGCGCGCGATCGTGCGTGACATATACGCAGGTGCCCGCGCGGGCCGGGAGTTGTCATTGATCGGGTCGGTGATGGCGCTCGCGCCGGTGCTGGCGCCGATTGCCGGCGGCCTGTTGCAGACCGGTTTCGGCTGGCGTGCCGTGTTTTTCGCGCTGGTCGCCGCCGGTTTGGTGGGAGCAGGAATCGTCTGGTTGCTGCTGCCGGAAACGCTGAATACCCGCGCCGCCGAGCCGGTTTCGATAGCGTCCATGGGCCGTTCCTATCGCATCGTTGCGCGCAATCCGGCCTATCTCGCCTATCTCGGCATTACCTCGGCGAGCTATGCCGGCCTGTTCGCCTGGATTTCGGGCGCGGCCTTCGTATTACAAAACCTGTACGGATTGACGCCGTTCGATTTCGGCGTGGCCTTCGCGCTTGGCTCGATCGGCTACATGACCGGCTCTGCACTGGCCGCGCGCATCGTTGTCAGGTTCGGGCTCGACGGCGTGCTCGGCGTCGGCGGTTGCGCCTGTGCCGTTGGCGGGCTTGGCATGGTGACGGCGGTCGCACTTGGACTGACGTCGTCGTTATCGCTGGTAGCGCCGGTCGCCATTTATCTTGCCGGTCTCGGGATGGTGTTGCCGCAAGGCATCGCCGGCGCGATGACGCCATTTCCCGAGCGTGCCGGCGCTGCGTCGTCGCTGTTCGGGTTCGTCCAGCAAAGCGCGGCGGCGGTATGTGGCGCCGTCGTCGGCTGGTTCCTGGGCCATAGCGCGTGGCCACTCGTGCTTGGCGTGGCGGTGATGGGTTGTACGACGTTGGTGCTTTGGCTGGTGACGCGCGGGATCCGCGGCCGCGCGGTCAAACACTGAAATTCAACGGCGGCCGAACAGATTGTTGAGCAGCCAACCGTCGAGGCCGCCGCTTCCGGTCGTTGCGGAATTATTGGCCGCGACCGGCTGAATCGGAGCAGGCGGCGTCGGTCTCGATTGTCCCCCGAACAGTCCGGAGAAAAAGCCGCCGCTTGAAGAACCCGGGAGGCTCGCAACCGGAACGCCTTGATGCGCACCGCGCATGAAGCGGCTCCAGATTTCCACCGGCAGGCTGCCGCCGGTGACGTGCTTGGTCGGCGTGCCGTCGTCATTGCCGAGCCAGACGCCGGTGACGAGGTGTGCGGTGTAGCCGATGAACCAGGCATCACGGAAATCCTGCGACGTGCCGGTTTTCCCGGCCGCTGACCAGCCCGGCAATGTCGCCTTGCGTGCGGTGCCGATGGTCAGGGTCTCGGCCATCATCGTGTTCATCATCGTGACGTAGCGCGCTTCGATGATGCGGCCGAGCTGCTGCGAGTTGCGGCTGTAGATCACCTTGCCGTTGGATGCGGCGATCTTCTCGATCACGTGCGGTATGAGGGCATAACCGCCATTGGCAAATGGTGCGTAGGCGCCCACCAACTCGAGCATCGAAACCTCCGATGTTCCGAGCGCGATCGATGCGTTGGGCTCGAGCTTCGAGGCAATGCCGAGCCGATACGCGGTGCGCACCACCGCGAGGGGCGTGACTTCCAGCGTCAGGCGTACGGATACGGTATTCAGCGACAATGCCAGCGCTTTGGTCAGCGTCACCGGGCCGAAATATTCGTGGCCGTAGTTTTCCGGCTGCCAGCCTTTGACGTTGATCGGCTTGTCCTCGCGCACCGTGTCGGGCGTGAGGCCATGTTCAAGCGCGGTGAGGTAGACGAATGGCTTGAACGCGGACCCGGGCTGGCGCTTGGCGGCCACCGCGCGGTTGAACTGGCTGTCGGCGTAACTGCGGCCGCCGACCATGGCGCGCACCGCGCCGTCGGGTGTCATGGCGACCAGTGCGCCTTGCGCAACGCCGTTTTTGTCGCCCTTCTGCGCGAGCTCCTCCTCAAGCGATTTTTCCGCGTTGGCCTGCAGGCTCGCGTCGATCGTGGTGTACACAACGATGTCTTCATCGACATGGCCAAGCGTGTCGTTGAGTGCATCCATGACCCAATCGGCCACATAGTTCACGGCGCCATTGCTGGCTTGCGCGATAATCCTTGGCGGATGCGACAACGCGATGCGTTCGGTGCTGGGATTGATGAACTTCAGCTCAGCCATTGCGGTGAGCACGACCTTGGCGCGCTTTTCAGCACCATCGAAATTACGCGTCGGAGCAAGCCGGGACGGCGATTTCACCAGGCCTGCGAGCAACGCGGCTTCGGCCAAAGTGATTTGCTTTGCGGATTTTCCGAAATATCGCTGTGAAGCCTGTTCGATGCCATAGGCGCCCGATCCGAAATAGACCCGGTTGAGATACATTTCGAGAATCTGCGTCTTGGAAAATTTACGCTCGAGCCAAAGCGCAAGGATAGCTTCCTGAAGCTTGCGCGTGATCGTGCGCTCTTGCGTCAGAAAAAGATTCTTGGCGAGCTGCTGTGTAATTGTAGAGCCGCCTTGGGCGACGCCGCGATGTAGAATGTTGGCGAAGGCGGCGCGCCCGATCCCGAAGGGATCGACGCCATAGTGTTCGTAGAAGCGCCGGTCCTCGATGGCGACGAAGGCCCTCGGCACATAGGCCGGCATTTCCTTCAAGGGCGTCGGCGCGCCGGCGAGGTCGCCGCGACGGGCGAGTGCGTGCCCTTGCGCATCGACGATCTGGATCGAGGGCGGGCGCTTTGGAATTTCCAGCGACTGGATCGGCGGCAGATGTGCGCCGACCCAGGCAACAACGCCGGCGCCGCCGATCGCGAGCCACAGGCAGACAACCAGGCTCCAGTAGGCGATCCGGCCGATGATTGCGCGCTTGCTGCGTGCGGCGCGTGCCTTGCGTGCGCGCCGCTTGCGGCGTCGTGCGGGTGGTTTGCTGCTGCGACCGGCCTTTCCGCGGCAGGCGCGGGCCGGTCTTCGGCGGACACGCGCAGCTCGGGGCTTTTGTCAAACGCCGGTTCCCGGCGCGTGCCCGCTTGTCCCCGTTTTGACGCCATCACGCGACCCGTTCCGTGCCGGCGGATACAAAGCGCCGGTCCCCAGCGTCACGCTAAGCGGGCTGATTTAAGGGGCCGTTAAGGGGCATTTTTGCGGGAAATCGGGGTCATCGGAGCCGTCTGCGGTCCTTTAATCGACGGTGGCTTTTTCGGACTTGCCGCCTTCAGCGGTTGCAAAAAGTGCAACCAAAGCGCGCTTGATCGCGGCCTGCCGGGTCGGGGAGGTGATCTGCGCGCCCATCAGGTCGGTCACATAGAACACGTCCACGACCCGTTCGCCAAATGTTGCAACGTGGGCTGACGCAATATTGAGATTGAGCTTCGATAGCGTCGCGGTCAGCTCATAGAGCAGGCCGGTACGATCGAGCCCGGTGACTTCGACCATCGTGTAGCGGTGGGACCACTGGTTGTTGATGGTGACAGCCGGCTCCACCGCGAAAGCGCGGATGCGGCCCTTGGGCGGCCCGCGCTTGGCCACGACGTCCGGGAGCCGTAGTTCGCCACGCAGTGCCTTTTCGATCGAGTCGGCAATGCGGCTGGCGCGGCGTTCCTCGTCTTCGTCACGGTCGAATTCACGCGACAGCGAAATGGTGTCGAGCGCGCGGCCGTCGGTGGTGGTGTAGATCTGGGCATCGACGATGTTGGCGCCGGTCATCGCGCAGGCCCCGGCAATGATCGACAGCAGCCAGGGATGATCCGGCGCGAGCAGCGTGAGCTCGGTGACCGCACGCTCGGCATCGAAAGCGACTGACGTAGCGAGGCGCTTTTCTGCGTCCTCGGTCGCGCGCACGAAATTGGCATGCTCGATCTTGTGCGGCAGATCGACCTTGAGCCAATAGGCGGGATAGAGCTTGGCCACATAGGCCTCGAGCCGCTCCTGCGGCCAGTTCGTCATCGCCTGGCGGAACTCGTTCTGCGCGATCGTCACGCGTTGCGCACGGTTGACCTCCGAGAAGCCGCCGGTGAGGACCGGCTCGGTCTCGTAATAGAGCGTGCGGATGAGCTGGGCTTTCCAGCCGTTCCACACGCCCGGGCCGACCGCGCGAATGTCGGCGGTGGTCAGGATGGTCAATAATTTAAGCCGTTCGGCCGATTGCACGGTGGCGGCGAAATTCTCGATGGTCTTGCGGTCGGACAAGTCGCGCGACTGTGCAACGCTCGACATGACCAGATGGTTTTCGATGAGCCACGCGGCTGTTTCGGTATCGGCCGCTGAAAAACCGAGCCGCGGGCAGAAACGCCTGGCCACGCGCGCGCCGGCGATGGAGTGGTCCTCCGGGCGGCCTTTGGCGATGTCGTGCAGGAACATCGTGACGTAGAGGACGCGCCGGTGTTCGGGCAAAATCTTGTGCATCAACTCGTTGGCAAGCGGCGTCTCGCTGTTGCTGCCGCGATCAATTTCGGCGAGCACGCCGATGCACCGCAGCAGATGCTCGTCCACCGTATAGTGGTGGTACATATTGAACTGCATCATGGCGACGATCTTGCCGAAGGCCGGCACGAAGTGGCCGAGCACGCCCGCTTCGTTCATCCGCCGCAGCACGGTTTCCGGGTCGTTCTTCGAGGTAAGAATGTCGACGAACAACTCGTTGGCTTCCTCGTTCTCGCGCAGTTTCGCATCGATCAGCTTGAGCGAGCGCGTAATGGCGCGCATGGCGTCGGGGTGGAATGCGAGATTGTGCTTCTGCGCCAGATAGAAGATCCGGATCAGGTTGACCGGATCGCGCTTGAACACGTTGGCCTGGGTGAGGCGAATGCGGTTCTTGTCGACGATAAAGTCTTCGCTTTCGGCAAGCTTGCGGCGCTTCACGGGCCGCAGCCGCGCCATCACGCGGCTGAGAACCGGCACGCTCTTGGCGTGGCTGTCTTCCAGTTCGGCGCACAGAATCGCCGTGAGATCGCCGACATCCTTGGCGATCAGGAAGTAGTGCTTCATGAAGCGTTCGACATCCTGCAGGCCGGGATGCTCGGTGTAGCCGAGGCGCACCGCGATCTCGCGCTGGATATCGAACGACAGACGTTCTTCGGCGCGCCCCATGAGGAAATGCATGTGGCATCGCACCGCCCAGAGAAAATCCTCGCAGGCGCGAAAGCGCTGGTATTCCGGTTTATCAAACACGCCGCGTTTGATCAGCTCATCCGGTTCACGCACGCGATAGACATATTTTGCAATCCAGAAGAGCGTGTGCAGGTCGCGCAGCCCGCCTTTGCCGTCCTTCACATTCGGTTCGACCAGATAGCGGGATTGCCCGCTGCGGCGGACGCGGTCTTCGCGTTCCGCGAGCTTGGCGGCCACGAATTCCGCCGCCGTATTGCGGACGACCTCATCGTCGAAACGGGTCTGCAACTCGTCGAACAACTTCTTGTCGCCCAGCAGAAAGCGCGCTTCCAGGATGGCCGTGCGGATTGTCATGTCCGCCTTGGCCTGGCGGATGCATTCATCGACCGATCGCGTGGCGTGGCCGACTTTTAGTCCGGTGTCCCAAAGACAATAGAGAATTGCCTCCGCGACCGACTCACCCCAGGCGGTTTGTTTGTAAGGCAGCAGGAACAGCAGATCGATGTCGGAGCCGGGCGCCTGCAATCCCCGGCCGTAGCCGCCGGTCGCGACCACCGCCATGCGCTCGGCTTCGGACGGGTTCTGCGACGGGTAAAGTTTGCGTGCGGAATCGAACAGAATGCGGATGATCTGGTCTTCCATCCGGCACAGGCGTTCGGCGCAGCGGCGGCCGTGGCGGTCTTTCAACAGCAGTTGCTCGGCCTTCGCCCGCCCTTCGGCCAACGCCACTTTCAGGCGCTGTGCCAGCACCGAACGCAACTCGCGCTCGCCGCCGGTGTGCGCCTTGAGGAGTTCCTCGACTTCGGCGGTGAGCGCGCGCGCGTCGATCAGGTCGCCCGAGGAGCGGGCGGGAGTTTCGGACGCCGAACGCGAATTGCTGTCGAGAGCAAGCGAAGCCATGGGCCTAGGGGGATAGCGGAGGCGGGGCTCCAAGTCACGGGCAGACAGAAAGATATTCGGTGGCCCGCAAAAAGTGCCTAGAAATTTGGCGGTGTAATGTGGTTCCTTGTATTGGCTTGTTCCGGCCAGCCCCTTGGCGGGCGCGCCGGGACATAAAAAAAGCCGGGAGGAATTCGAAATGCGGATGTTTCAGGTTTGCGTGTGCGGCCAGCCGTTACAGCTTAACGAGCAACCCACACCGCAACCGAAAGGCAGTGAAGTCCTGCTGAAAGTTCTGGCAGCCGGCGTGTGCCATAGCGATCTGCATTTGGCGGACGGATGGTTCGACCTTGGCGGCGGCAAGCGGATGAGTTTGGCCGACCGCGGCATGAAACTTCCCGTGACGCTGGGCCACGAAAACGTCGGCGAGGTGGTGGCGGCCGGTCCCGACGCCAAAGGTGTCAAGATTGGCGCGCGCGTGCTGGCGCATCCGTGGATCGGTTGCGGAACATGCGGTCCGTGCAAGCGCGGCGAGGAAAATCTCTGCCGCGCCATGCGCAGCCTCGGTGTCTTCTCGAACGGCGGCTATGCCGACTACCTGATGGTGCCGCATCCGCGTTATCTGTTCGACATCGGCGACCTGCCGCCCGAGCGCGCCGCCCCGCTCGCCTGCTCGGGTGTGACGACCTACGGCGCCCTAAAGAAAATTCCAACACTGACGAGCGAGCCGACCGTGATTATCGGCGCCGGCGGTCTCGGGCTGATGTGTCTTGCCTTGCACAAGGCAATGGGCGGCCACAGCGCCATCGTTGTCGACATCGATCCGGACAAGCGCGACGCCGCGAAGAAAGCAGGCGCCGTTGCAGTGGTTGACGGCGGCGCGGCTGATGCGGCGCAGAAGATCATCGACATGACCAATGGCGGCGCCTGGGGCGTGATCGATCTCGTCGGCTCGTCGCAGAGTGCGCGTGTCGGCTATGACAGCCTGATCAAGGGCGGCAAATACGTTATCGTCGGCCTCTATGGCGGCGACATGACAATCTCATTGCCGCCGATACCGATGCGGGCGCTGACCATCCAGGGCTCCTATGTCGGCAGCCTGCCCGAGATGAAGGAATTGATCGACCTCGTCCGCGCACCGGTATGCCGCCGGTTCCGGTCTCAACGCGTCCGCTCACCGACGTGAACGCGGTGATGGATCAGCTTCGTGCCGGCAAGGTGATCGGCCGCATCGTGCTGACGCCGAATGCGTGAAACTCATCATCCGTCATCCCGAGGTGCTCGGCGGAAGGCCGAGCCTCGTAGGGCGACGGCCTTGACCTTGCCCGTCATCCTCGAGGCCGCGACAAGCGCGCGCACCTAGGATGACGGCGAGAGCCATGAAGGAAATACGATATGAATGCCACCGAACTGCGCGCCATGCAGGCGCCAATCAAGGAGCGCTACAAGAACGACCCGAAGGCTGCATTCATCACACTCAGGGCCAAGGGCAGCATCGACGATGCCAACATCGCATGCAAGGTCGAAACGGGCCGCGCGCTTGCGATCGCCGGGTTGCATCCGGCGACAGGAGGCTCCGGTCTCGAATTGTGCTCGGGTGACATGCTGCTCGAAGCACTGGTTGCGTGCGCCGGTGTCACGCTCAAGGCCGTATCCACGGCGCTCGATATTCCGCTGAAATCCGCGGCCATCTCGGCGGAAGGCGATCTCGATTTCCGCGGCACGCTCGGCGTCGCCAAGGATGCGGCGGTCGGCTTCTCGCAAATTCGCCTGCGCTTCGATCTCGACACCGACGCGGCGCAGGACAAACTCGACCAGTTGCTCAAGCTCACCGAGCGCTATTGCGTGGTGTACCAGACCATCAAGAACGGCCCGCCGGTTGAAGTGAGGATGGCAAGGGTGTGAGTTCCGTCGTCCCCGCGAAGGCGGGGACCCATAGCCACTGGACGATCGAGGGACTGCCGAGTATGGGTCCCGACCCTCGCTGCGCTCGGCCGGGACGACAACAACGAGCTTGGCGCATAGTCTGGATGCAATGCCCCCCGATCTCTATTTCGCACTCACGCTGATCGTCAAAATGGTCATCACCGCCGGGTTCGTCCTGGCGGCGACCGTGATCGCGGAGCGCGTCGGCCCCTTGCTCGGCGGCCTGGTGGCAACGCTGCCGATCGGGGCCGGCCCGGTCTATGTGTTTCTTGCGATCGATCACGACGCGCATTTCATCGCGCAAAGCGCGATCGCGAGCCTCGCGATCAACGCGGTGAATGTGATCTTCGCGATCTGTTATGCGTTGCTGGCGCAGACGCGCTCGCGCGCGGTCAGCATGGCGCTGGCATTTCTGGTCTGGCTGATCCTCGCCACCGTTGCGGTGAAGGTGAACTGGACGTTTGGTGCCGTCGCTGCGGTTAACGTCATTGTCCTGGGTGTATGCCTGTGGCTGGCGCGGCCATCTGCGCCATGTGCGCGTAGCGGGTTTTCGCACGCGCTGGACGGATATGGCCCTGCGCGCGGGTCTGGTCGCTTTGCTGGTCGGTGTGGTCGTGACCTTCAGCTTCCAGCTCGGTCCCGGCGGCAGCGGTATTCTTGCCGTATTTCCGGTAGTTCTGATCAGCATCATGTTCATTTTGCACAATCGTGTCGGCGGGCCGGCTGCGGCCGCGGTATTGGCCAATGCCGTGCTCGGGCTGGTTGGCTTCGCCTTTGCCTGCACGGTGCTGCATTTTTCCGCCGATGCCTTTGGCTCGGTGATTGGCCTGACGTTGGCGCTTGCCACGTCGGTCGGGTGGAGCCTGGGCGTGCTTGCTGGCGCGCCGCCACGGCATCGCGGTCTAGCCGATGGCACTCCTTCTCATCAGCCTGCTGCTCAAGATCGTCATGACGGCGTCGATCGTTGTGGGCGCCTCGGTCGTGGTCGAGCGCAGCGGACCGTTCATCGGTTCATTGATTGCCGCGCTGCCGACCGCCGGCGGCGCGGCCATGATTATTCTTGCCATCGAGCATCCACCGGCCTTCATCGCGCAAAGCGCGGTCGGCAGCGTCGTGGCCAATGCCGTGGTTGCAATTTTTGCGCTCAGTTATGCTGCGCTGGCGCAACGCAGATCATTGCTGGTCAGCCTGGGGTTTGCCTATCTGGTGTGGTTCGTTTGTGCCGCCCTCACGCGGCTGGTGGATTGGACCGCGACCAGCGCTGTGCTGCTCAATGTCGCGGTGTTTCCGTTGACGATCCTTGCCGGCACCCGTTTCCGCGCCGAGGGCGCAGCAAAGACGCGTGTTGCGTTTACCAGCGCCGATCTGGCGTGGCGCGCGGGCGTGGTGACGCTCTGCGTCATTGTCGTTACGGCCGCCAGTAACTCGATCGGTTCGTTTGCATCCGGCCTGTTCGCATTTTTTCCGGTCGCGATGGGATCGTTCTTCATCATTCTGCATCCGCGCATCGGCGGGCCGGCCGCCGCGAGCGTGGCCGCGCATGTGCAGGCGCCGTTGATCGGGCTGGGGCTGAGCCTGCTGGCCGTGCATTTTCTGGCGGAACCGCTCGGCGTGTGGTGGTCGTATGCGATCGGCCTGAGCGTCGGTATTGCGTGGAATGCGTTGCTGTGGACGCTGCGGAGTTGGCTGAGGCCGTCATCGCCGGGCTTGTCCCGGCGATCCCGCTAATGAGCGCACGGCGTTGCGTCCCTAAGCGAGATGGCCGGGACAAGCCCGGCCATGACGAATGAAAAGCCTAGGCTATCCCACCAATCCTTCTTCCAGCGCCTTGATCTGTAGCGCCAGGTAGCGCGAGAAAATCCGGCATTGCGCGAGACTGCCGGCGGTGAACCAGAGCCCCGGTTGCGCGGTGCGCCGCCACATGTTGCGCAGTTCGCCGCCGTCATCGAAGCCCCAGACCGGGCCAACGCGGTCGGCGACAGCATCACCGAGATAGCGGCGAACGGTTTCCTGCTGACTCAAGTAACCCGTCGCCAGCACCAGCAGCTCGGCCGGCACAAGACGTCCCGTCGCGCATCCGCGCGCCTTCCGGAACAAAGGTCTCGATATCTGAAAATTGGATAAGGTCGATCTTGCCTGAAATGATGAGGTCGGAGCAGCCGACATTGAAGTAGTAGCCGCCGCCGCGGCGCAGATACATCATCTGGAAGCCGGTATCGTCTTCACCGAAATGCAGGCGGAAGCCGCGCTTCTCCAGGCCTTCCAGCAGTGCTTTGTCGACCTCGCGGCCTTTGGCGGTAGAGATTTGATAGGAGCGTTGCAGCACCGAATAGGGAAATGACGTCGCCAGCAGATCGCAATCGTCGAACGGAATGCCCTCCGAATAGATTGCGTAGACGCTCTGCGCTTCCTTCAGGCTTACCACATAAGTCTTGCTGCGCTGGATCATGGTGACATGTGCACCATGGGAATGCAGTTCCTGAGCCACATCATGGCCGCTGGTGCCGCTGCCCAGCACCAGCGCCTTGCGGCCTCTCCAGTGTTCGGCGTGCTTGAAATCGCCGGAGTGCACCTTGACGCCGGCGAAATCGTCGAGGCCGGGTATATCGGACGGCGTGTAGGGAATGCTGCTGACGCCGGTCGCAAAGATCAGATGGCGTGGGTGCATGACGCGCTCGGTGCCATCCGAACGCCGGAGCGTGACTGACCATTGCTTGGCGTTTGTCGTCATAACTGCCGCTGACAAGTTCGGTGCCGGTCCAGTAATTCAATTCCAGCGCTTCGACATAAGACTCAAACCAGTTCGCCAGCTTGTCCTTCGGGATATAGACGGGGAAGGTCGGCGGAAACGGCAGATAGGGCAGGTGGTTGACGTAGACTTCGTTGTGCAGCGTCAGTGAATGGTAGCGCGTGCGCCAGTTGTCGCCGATGCGCTTGTGCCGGTCGACAATCAAAGTGTCGACGCCGAGCTGATGCAGTCGCGCGGCGATGGACAAGTCCAGCCTGACCGCCGCCGACAACAATCACGGTGGGGTCATGATCGGCATAAGCGCGCGTTCTTGCGAGCCGGTCGCTCCAGTTCTCCGCGCCGAAGTCGCGCGTGCTGTCCGGTGGTGCGCGCCTTTTGAATTCTTCTTCGTGTCCGCGCAATTCATGCAGGTTCGTGTTGAGGGTCCATGCGCGCAACTGCGATGGCGCCTGCGGATCAGGCACCAGCCGCACGACGCCGTTGGCAGGGCCGAATGCCGTTTCGAAGTCGAACAGCACCTCGATCGTCTCGATGCCCGCGCGCGTCACCCAGCGCGGTGGCGTTCGCTTGGGTGAAATATGGAATTGTCCTGGCTGTGCGCGGGCCAGCGTTTCTTGCAGCGTTGCGGCAATGGCCTGCCGGCCGGCCATGGTCTGGATGGTCCAGGTGAAGGCCAGCACGTCGCGCCAGAGACCGTCCGCCTGGAAATAGTCCGCGGCTGCTTGGGCGTTCTGCACCTGCAGTGCTGCCCCAAAGCTCTCAAGCCAGCGCTGCGCATCCGCCGGTGCGTTTGTTTGCTTTCGTTCAGCGACGTTCATTGCAGTATTAACCCGCTCGTCCCCGCGAAAGCGGGGACCCAGTTCTTATACAAAGTACTGGATTCCCGCCTGCGCGGGAATGAGCGGAAAAGGGGCGAGGCCCTAGCCTTGACGCTCTTTGGCCGCCTGCTCCTTGAGGCGGTAGAGCGCTTCCATCGCCTCGCGGGGCGAGAGGTCGTCCGGATTGATAGCCGCAAGCGCGGCCGCCAGCAGGTCCTCGGCCGGTTGCCGCACATCCTGCGTCGGCTTGGGAACAGCGAACAGCGGCAGGTCTTCAAAGCCCTTCGGCGCGGCGCGGTCTTCCTGCTCGAGCTTGGCCAGCACGACCTTGGCGCGCTCGATCACGCTGGCTGGCAGGCCAGCGAGCTTTGCGACCTGGATGCCGTAGGAGTGGTCGGCGGCGCCGGCAATCACTTCGTGCAGGAACACGACTTCGCCCTGCCATTCCTTCACCCGCACCGTCGCGTTGTGCAGCCGCTCGAGGCGGGCAGACAGCGCGGTCAGCTCATGGAAATGCGTGGCAAACAGCGCGCGGCATTTATTGACGGCGTGCAGATGTTCGACCGTTGCCCATGCGATCGACAATCCGTCGAAGGTCGCGGTGCCGCGGCCGATCTCGTCGAGGATCACCAGCGCGCGTTCGCCCGCCTGATTGAGAATGGCGGCCGTTTCCACCATTTCGACCATGAAGGTCGAACGCCCGCGCGCGAGGTCGTCGGCGGCGCCGACGCGCGAGAACAGCCGGTCGACCACGCCGATATGCGCGTGCCTTGCTGGCACGTAGCTCCCGGTCTGCGCCAGGATTGCGATCAGCGCGTTCTGCCGGAGGAACGTCGATTTGCCGGCCATGTTGGGGCCGGTGATCAGCCAGATGCGGCCGGCGCCGGTCTCCGGCGGTGGTGAAAGATCGCAATCATTGGCAACGAACGGCGTGCCGTCGCGCGATAAAGCCTGCTCGACCACCGGATGACGGCCGCCGTCGATGACAAAGGCGTGGCTGTCGTCGACCAGCGGGCGCGTGTAGTCGCGCTCCGCGGCCAGATGCGCGAGCGCGCTCGCGACGTCGAGACTGGCGAGCGCCCCGGCGCAATCCTTGATGTTGGCGCTCTCCACCATCACGCTGGCGACAAGGCGCTCGAAAATCTCCAGCTCGAGCCCGAGCGCGCGATCGGCGGCGCTGGCGATTTTCGCTTCAAGTTCACCCAGCTCGGTGGTGGTGAAACGGATCTGGCCGGCCAGCGTCTGCCGATGGATGAAGATGCCATTGAACGGCGCGGCCATCAGCTTCTCGCCGTGCTGCGCCGTCACCTCGACGAAATAGCCGAGCACATTGTTGTGCTTGATCTTGAGAATGCGAATGCCGGTGTCTTCGGCATAGCGCGCCTGCAGGGCGGCAACGACACGGCGCGATTCATCGCGTAGCGCGCGCGTCTCATCGAGCGATGAATCGTAGCCCTCGCGCACGAAACCGCCGTCGCGCTTGAAGGCGGGCAAATCAGCCGCCAGGGCCGCGGACAGTTCGGCGGCGAGCATGCCGTCGGGCTTGCGGCAGGCTTGCATTGCGTCGACGATGTCCGCGGGCAAATTTTCCCTCCCCCCTTGTGGGGGAGGGTTAGGGAGGGGGGTCGTAGTGAGGCGACGATGTTCGCCGACACCGACCCCCACCCCCGACCCCTCCCCACAAGGGGGAGGGGTGACACTGCGCGAAGCGAGCGCGCGGGCGAGATCGGCGGCGGCGAGCACGCCATCGCGGATGGCGGCAAGATCGCGCGGCCCGCCGCGGTCAACCGACAGGCGTGACAGTGCACGCGCGAGATCGGGCGCCGCCGCCAGTCGCGAGCGGGTCTCGGCGCGCGCGGTGAGATCGTCGGTGAAGCTTGCGACCGCATCGAGCCGTCTGGCGATCTGCGCCGGGTCGGTCAGCGGAGCTGCCAGCCGTTGCGCGAGCAGCCGCGAGCCGGCGGCGGTCACGGTGCGGTCAATCGCATCGAGCAGTGAGCCGCGCCGCTCGCCGGTCAGCGTGCGCATCAATTCGAGATTGCCGCGGGTCGCCTGGTCGATCGCCATGCTGGCGCCGGCGCTTTCGCGCAAGGGCGGCGACAGCGCGGGCCGCTGTCCGATCTGCGTGCGCTCGACATACGTGACGCAGGCCGCCGCGGCAGTGAGTTCAAGCCGCGTGAGCGGCCCGAAGGCTTCGCTGGTCGCCACCGCAAAGAAGGAGGCGAGCCGCCGCTCGGCCGTGGCGCCATCGAACACATCGCGCGTGACCGGCATCACCACCGGCAACGAGCGCCAATAGGCCGCGAGATCGGCCTCGCTGAACAGCGCATCGGAGACGATGATCTCGCCGGGCTCGAGCCTTGCGATCTCGGCGGAGAGCGAGCCTGTTCGCATTCGGTGACGCGGAATTCGCCGGTCGAAATATCGATCCAGGCGAGCGCGAAGCGCGCCTCTTCGCCGGCTGATGACAATCGCGCGCGTGCAACGGCCAGCAGGTAATTGTTGCGGCGCGCGTCGAGCAGGCTGTCTTCGGTGAGCGTGCCGGCGGTGACGAGCCGCACCACGTCGCGCCGGACAACGCTCTTGGAGCCGCGCTTGCGCGCCTCGGCCGGATCCTCGAGCTGCTCGCACACCGCAACGCGATGGCCGAGCGCGATCAGCCGGTGCAGATATTCGTCGGCGCGCACGACCGGCACGCCGCACAGCGGCACGTCCTTGCCGAGATATTTGCCGCGCTTGGTGAGCACGATGCCGAGCGCGCGCGAGGCGATCTCGGCATCCTCGAAGAACATCTCGTAGAAATCGCCCATCCGGTAGAACAAGAGGCAGTCGGGATTGGCGGCCTTGATCTCAATAAATTGAGCCATCGCCGGCGTGACACGGCTGTCCTCGGCCGGCGGCTCGGTGTCGGGCGGGTCGATCGGTTGCGTCAGCGCCATGGGCGCGAGGTTAGCAGATGGGCGCCCGGCATCTATGCAGCGCGGGCCCAATTTGGCGCGTCATGCCCGGCTTTATGCCGGGCATCCACGACTTTCTTTGTGTCCGCAGCGCCGCCGGGCGAAAAAAGCCGGCCATCCCGATCGGCTAGGACTTGAACTTCACGCCGGTGATCGCCTCGAGATTGCCGTGCCAGATCTTTTCCTTGTCGGCCTTCGGCATGTCGATGCCTTCGATGATGCGCAGCGTCTCGCGCGTATACATCGTGCCCTTCTCGGGATCGAACGGGCAGTCGGAGGCAAAGACGATCTTGTCGAGGTCGTAGAAGGCAAACCCGGCATGGGTTGCAGGCTCGCCGCCGAAGACCGCGGTGTCGGCGTAGAACGTATGCTTGAAGTAATCGAGCGGGCGCTTCTTCAGCCGCTTGAGAATAAGGCTGAGGTCTTCATCCGAGGTGCGGGCGCCGAGCTGGTCCCAGCCGGGGCCGATGCGGCCTTCCAGCATCGGAACGATGCCGCCGAAATGGTGCGTGATGATCTTCAGGTTCGGGTATTTGTCCATGATCCCGGAGAACACCAGGCGCGCCATCGCCGCCGCGGTTTCATAGGACCAGCCAAAAGTCCACCAGATTTCGTATTTTGATTTCGTCTCCGACAGGTAGTCGGGGAAATTGGCGGCGCGCGCCGGGTGCATCCACACCGGCTTGCCGCTCTTGTTCATGAAGGCAAAAAACGGTTCGAACGCCGGATCGTCGAGCGGCTTGCCGGCGATGTTGGTGTAGATCTGCACACCCAACGCGCCGTTTTTCAGCGCGCGCTCGGCCTCGCCCACGCCGCCGTCGGGCGCAATCAACGCGGCCTGCGCCACCCACCCGGGAAACTGGTCGGGATATTTCGTGCAGATTTCCGCGAAGCCGTCGTTCACCAGCCGGGTGTATTCCTCGGTCAGTTTTGCGTCGCCTTTGGTCATGACCTCGAGCGGAGGCATCGGATAGGAAATGATCTGCGCGTAGTCCTTGAAGCTGTCGACGATCCTGCGGCGCACCTCGAGGTCATGGATGCAGGGGATTTCACGCACGCGCTTGCCGATATCGGCGTGCCCACTTTCCACGATCTTTTTGAAATATTTTTCCGGGATGAAATGGGTGTAGGCGTCGATACGCATGAACTCCTCCGTGTGCTTTCGATTGTTCTTGGGCAGATGATCCGGTCAATAAGGCGTAATCACGTTGAGCAATGCCTGCTTCTTTTCCTTGAGGACAACGTCGCGGGCGCGCGCCAATGCGTCGGGCAGTTCGTCCGGTTTCTCCACGCGCTCGGCATGGGCGCCTTGCGCGCGCGCCATCTCTTCGTATGGCGGCGACGGATCGAGATCGGCGAGCAGGCGACCGTCGCCCTCACCGGCAACGCCATCCTTGAACATCGACATCGTGGCATTGCGGACCGCGCCATAGCGGCTGTTGTTGAACAGGATTGTGAGTATCGGAAGATTGTGAACGGCGGAGACCCAATGCCCAACCATCGGGTTCGCGAACATGTACGCGCCATCGCCAAGCGTCGCGACGATGAATTTGTCCGGCGCCGCAAGCTTGGCGCCCAATGCCGCACCAAAACCCCAGCCAAGTCCGCCGGCGGGGCCGAGCGCGAACAGCGTGTCAGGCTTGTCGCGCTGGATTTGCGCGGCGCGCAGGGAATATTCGTTGAAGATCACAGCATCGGGACCGACGGCGTCGCTGATGCAGCGCGACAGATATTCCGGCGAGATCGTTTGTCCGGGCGCGGAATCCTTCGCAAGTTGCGCGCGCCGTGTGCGCATGCGCTCGGTCAGGCGGGCGCGGCGGGCGGCGATGCGCGCCTCCGCCATCTGCAGCCGCGGCCCGATCGCGGTGTTGAGAGCCGTCAGCGTGTTGACGGTGCCGGCCTGGATCGCAAGATCGCTCGGGAAGGTGCGCATCGGGTAGCGCACGAAGAACGGCTCCTCGCCAATGTGCACGACGTGACATCCCGCGGGCGGGCTATGCAGGCTGGGAATCCAGGGCGCATCGCAGTCAATGGCGATGACGAGGTCGGCGTCTGCCAGCAGCGTGCCCGGTTCGAAGCCGAAATGCATGGAGTGGCTTGAGGGCAAGCACACCGTGCGCGGATTGCTGACGACGACGGGGATCGCCGCGCGCTCGGCCAGCTGCCCGAGGATCGCAGGTGCATTCGCGGGCAAAGTGGAGACAATGATCAGCGGCCGCTCGGCGGCTGCAATCCACTCCGCAAGCTGCGCAACCGATCGCGGATCGGGATGCGGTGCCGCCGCCTGCGGCCGCGGCTTCAGCGGGCCGACGGGATCCGGCATCGGCGCCGACAATGGCTCCCGCGGCAGGACGAGATAAACGGGACCGCGCGGGCTCGCCATCGAGACTTCGACCGCGCGCGAGACCATGTCACCGACCTGTCCGGGCATGCGCAGCTCGTAGTCCCACTTCACCAACTCGCGCACCATGCCGGCCTGGTCGAACATTTCCTGCGCCCAATGAATCGGGCGCGAGCGCGAGCCGAAGGAGCCTTTCTCGGTGATCGGCGTGCGCCCGGCCGCGAGTATGAGCGGGATGCGATCGCGCGAAAGATTGGTGAGATTGTTGATCGTGTTGGCCGTGCCGACATTGACATGGACCATTACGGCCTGCGGATGTCCGGTCATCAGATAGGCGCCATGCGCCATGCCGACCGCAAGGTTTTCATGTGGAACGAGCACAGGCCGCGGGACCTTGGCGTTGGTTTTTTTGGCGCGGCTGAAGGCTTCCACGATCGGCGGAAAATCGGTGCCGGGATTGGCGAAGAAATATTCGACGCCATGATCGGCCAAGGCGCGCAGGAATGCTTCGGCGGCAATCGTCGGCCGTTGTCCCGTCGGTGGTGCGGCCATCTCGTTTCGCCCCTCGCGGCATCCGGTTAGCGTCGCAGGGCTGCTCCGGGCGCCTTATTCACGATTGTGCCGGTCTTTTACGCGACGAGGGCTATGGTGACAACGGAGGCGGGCGCGCCCCAGCCCTGCGATTTATTCCGCTGCCACGCGGAATGCCGGCTGGCCATCGATGTCGGCGAGGCATTTGGTGAGGCTCTCGCCCTCGGGGTCAATAAGCGCGGCGGTCCGTGCGCTGGCAATGGCGTCGGCCGCGCGCCCCGGTGGGATTTGGCCCGCCAGCGCCGGCCGGATAACCCGTGTTTCAATGGCACCATAATTGGCGAGACCGCGTGCGTGGGTATCGCCGTAGCCCTTGATCAGGCGCGCACATTCGGCGATTTCCAGCGCGAGCTCGGCCGAATGCTGTGCCGCTTCACGGATCAAGGCGAGCCAGCCCTCGATTTGTTGCTGCTCCTGCTTGTAGCGATTGCCATAAGGGCGGAATGGCCGGAGCTTCGCCAGCATCAGAAACCGCAAATAGCCGCTGACCGAGGTGGAGTTGATTTCCATGCCGAAGTAGACGCGGCCGAGCCAGCCCTTGCGTTCAGCGATGCGAAGAATTCGCCGCGCCAGGAACGGCGGCAACAGCTGGCTCAATTCCTCGATGCCGGGCTTGAGAAAATCGTGCACCGAATAGGGCTCGCCGTTCACGCGCAATTCGTCTTGCGCGATACGGCGCATGCGCGCCGGCGCGATCTTGGCCTGCGCCACCCGCACCACGTCTTCGTACGACATGCGCACGGCAAGATGCCGCGCGACTTCCTTCAGCAGTCTGCCTTGCGCGCCGACAAGCCGGTCGGCTTCGACGATCGGCCGCAGGCGGTCGAGATAAAGCCACGCGTAGGCGACGCCCTGATAATGAATGAGCCGTCGCACACCTTCGAGCCCGGTGGCCTGCGCAACCGCGGGAAATGTGCGCGCGACCTCGTGTTCGACCAGTGCAGGCGTTCCGGCGGCGTTTTTCTTCTTGTCAGGAATTTTTGCGGGTTGCAGGTTGGCGCGGGCCGCTTCGTAGCCCGCGCGGAATCCGCGCAAGTTGCTGTCGACCGATTTGCCGTCTTCGCGAATGGCGGCTTCGAATTGCTCCACCGTCAGCGGCAATCGCCCGCACGCCGCAATCGTGCCCAGCATCACCGCGTTGATGATCGAGCCGCTTTGTTTTGCAAGCGCGTCCATGTCGATGAGCAGGACGTCCTTGGCGTGCTCCTTGATGATTTTGACCAGCTTGTCCTGGTCGAAGCGGCCATCGCCCATCGCGATCTTTTCGTCCATCGCATAGAAGCGGCTGAGCGAGCCGATGACATGCGTGCGGTCGGGCGTGACAAATCCGTTGGCGACCGTGCGGCCAGCCTCCAGCAATTCGCTTGCAACTGCGATGTCGATATCGCCGACACCGGGCGTGAGCGCGAGCACGGGACGTTTGCCACCGAGTTCGGCAGTCTTCACCGGCAGTATTTCAATGTAATAAGTGGTGGCGCCGGTGCGTTGCGCGACGCCGGGGATCGATGTGCTCTGGACCGGGAAGCCGGCTTGCGCCGCGGCCGTTACGATCCACTGCGTGAGCACGCCACCGCCTTCGCCGCCGAGCGCGGCAATCAGCATCGTGATGGGGCGAGGCGATGTCATGCCGAAATCTTTGCTCCGGAAGTTTCGCCGGCATAGCCGCCGAGCCAGCCAATCACTCTCTGGCGCAGGCGATGGACAAAGCGATCACGCCAAGTCGCATTGCGCACGATTTCAGCGCGGTAGAATGACGGGCACAGCACTGCCGCGTGTGCGACTTCACCGCACAGGCCGCAGCCGACACAACTTTCGACTACGGTCGCCACCGGATCGGTGCGCAGCGGGTCGGTCGAGGGCTTCACAGTCAAAGACGGGCAGCCGGAGAGGCGGATGCAGGAATGATCGCCGGTGCAAATTTCGTCGTCGACGCCATAGCGCACACGCGTAACGCGCTCGCCGCGCTTAAGCTTTTCGGAGTCCTCGGCGCGCACGCGGCGCTGGCGCGCAAGCTGGCATTCGCCGTCGGCGATGATGACCTTGAGCCCCTTTTCCGCGGTCTTCATCGCTTCTTTCAGCGTAGACACCATGGCGCTGACGCCGTAGGTGCGCACCTTGCGCAGCCAGCGCACGCCCATGGAGCGCAAAGTCTGTTCGATGTCCACGCCAGGGGTCGGGCCATCGCGGCTGGTTGTGCTTGAAGGAATGTATTGCTGGCCGGTGGCGGAAGCGTAGCCGTTCTGCATCACGATCAGCACGCCATCGCCTTTGTTGAACAAATTCGAGGCGACGCCAGTAATCAAGCCGTTATGCCAGAAGCCGCCGTCGCCCATGATCGCGATCGGGCGCCGTTCCATGTTGGGTGTCACCGCCGCGGCGCTGGCGAGCGACATGCCATAGCCGAGGATCGAGTTGCCAAGCGAAAACGGCGCGAAGGTCGCGAAGGAATGGCAACCGATGTCGGCGCTGATATGGGTCGGGCCCAGCTCGCGCTGCATCAGCTTGATTGCCGCAAATACCGGGCGCTCCGGGCAACCGGTGCAAAATGCCGGCGGGCGCGGGGGCAGGGGACCGAGCGCTGCAGCAGCTTTCGCCTTGTGCGCAATCAGGCCGCGCGCTTTTTCTGCAATCGTGTCGCCATCGATGCCGCTCGGTTTTGTGCTCTGCAGAAATGCAGCGAGCCCTTCGAGCAGCGCATCGGAGGAATATTCGCCCGCCATCGGCAAAGGGCCCTTGCCGAGCACCTTGGTCTGGATGTCGGCGCGGCGCAGTTCGACGTTGATCGCCTGCTCGATGTAGTCGGGATTACCTTCTTCCACCACGAGCACGGCGCGCTTTGACGCGCAGAACGCGCGGATCTCTTCCGGCACCAGCGGATAGACCACGTTAAGCACGAGCACCGGAATGCGTGAGGCGCCGAAGACGTCGGCCAGTCCCATGCGCTCAAGCGCGCGCAAGACGCTGTTGGTGAGGCCGCCCATCACGATGATGCCGACGTCGTTCAGGTCACCGTCGATCACTTCGTTGAGCTTGTGTTCGCGGATGAATTTGCGTGCCGCAGGCAAGCGCTCCTCGACCTTCAGCTTTTCCTGCGTGAAGATCACCGGCGGATGTGCCAGGCGCCCGTATTCAAACCGCGGCGGACCGGCGAGCTTGTTGAGGCCGGACACGACGCCCTTGCGGTTATTTTTGGCGGCGAACTCGCCAGTGGCGTGACAGGCGCGAATGCGTAGCTCCAGCATCACCGGCGCGTGGCTCGCTTCCGACAGCTCGAAACCTTTTTCAACCGTGCGCACGATTGACGGCAAATCCGGGCGCGGGTCGAGCAGCCACATCGAGGATTTCAGCGCGTAGGCATAGGAGCGCTCCTGGATGACGCTGGCGCCTTCGCCATAGTCCTCGCCGAGGATGATCATGGCGCCGCCGACGACGCCGGGTGACGAGAGGTTTGACAGTGCGTCGGCCGCGACATTGGTGCCGACAATCGACTTCCAGGTCACCGCCCCGCGCAACGGATAGTTGATCGACGCGCCGAGCATGGCCGCGGCGGACGCTTCATTCGAACAGGTTTCCAGATGGACACCGAGCTCGGCCATGATGTCCTCGGCGTCCACCAGAACATCGAGCAGATGCGAGACTGGTGCGCCCTGATAACCGCCAACATAGGAGACGCCCGACTGCAGCAGCGCCTTGGTGACAGCGAGGATGCCCTCGCCGTGGAAGGTCTCGCCGTCGCCAAGTTTCAGCGCTTGCACTTCTTTCTTGAATGACCGTTCCATCGTCGGACCAGATAGTTGGGACCCAAACTATATACCACAAATGGGGTTACATGTGCGAGGGCAGCCAGAGGGCAATGATCGGGAAGGCAATCAAAATCACCAGCCGGATCAGGTCGGTAACAATGAATGGCAATACGCCCTTAAAAATCGTGGCGAAGCTCACGTCTTTCACCACGCTCTTGATGACGAACACGTTCATACCGACCGGCGGATGAATCAGACCCGAGTTCCACCGTCATGACGATGATCACGCCGAACCAGATCGGGTTAAAGCCGAGATGGGTGACTACGGGGAAGATGATCGGCACGGTCAAAATAATCATTGCCATGGCGTCCATCAGGCAGCCGAGTACCAGATACATCAGCATGATCAGCGCGAGCACGCCGTAGGAACCGAGCCCGAGGCCGGTGAGAAATTCGGTGACCTTTTGCGGTGTCTGCGTAATCGTAAGGAAGTAGCCGAAGATCAGCGCGCCGATCAGCACAGTGAACACCGCCGCCGCCGTGCGCGTCGCCTGCAGCAACGAAGCCAGGATCTTGTCCTTGTCGAGCCGGCCGGTGAAAACGCCGATCAGGAACGCGCCACTGGCGCCGACGCCACCCGCTTCCGTCGGCGTGAAGCGCGGGAGATAAGGCAGGCCGTAAAGTCCGCCGATGACGAAGACAAACAGCAGCACCGGCGCTGCGATGTCCTTCAGTCCCGAAAGTCGATGTTGCCAGTCGACCCGCGGGCCGGCCGGCAGGAAGCCGGGTCGGACCTGGCCGATGACGTAAATGGTAATGAGATACATCGCCATGGCGAGAATGCCGGGCACGATGCCTGCGATGAACAGCTTGCCGATGTCCTGCTCGGTGATGATGCCGTAAACCGCGAGCACAATGGATGGCGGCAGCATGGCGCCGAGCGTGCCGCCAGCGGCGATCACACCGGTGGCGAAACTCTGCGGGTAACCGAAGCGGCGCATTTCCGGATAGGCCACGGCGGAGAACGTCGCGGCTGTGGCGACCGATGAGCCGCAGATCGCGGCAAAACCGGCACAGGCAACGACCGTGGCGAATCCCAATCCGCCGCGCAAATGCCCGACGAATCCGTTGGCGGCCTTGAACAAGTCGCGGCTCATGCCGGAATTTGACATGAACATGCCCATCAGCAGGAACATCGGGATGACGCCGAACGTATAGTCGGTCACCGTGCGCATTGAGGTCTGACCGACCAGCTTGAGAGCGGCGGTGCCATTGACCAGGTAGGCAAACCCTGACACGCCGACCAGCCCCATCGCCATGCCGACAGGCACGCGCAGCATCATCAGCCCGAACAGCGATATGAAGCCAGTGATCGCGACGGCGTCGGTGCTCATCGCGCGTGCCTCACTCGACCGGTTTGATTTTTGTTTCGTTCATCAGCTCCGGCTGCATGATGAGCCGGTAAGTGCGAATCGCAATGAGCAGCACGGCCGATACATCGCCCGCCCAGGCGACCGCGAAGAAAGGCCAGTTCGGCAACCGCAAATCGAAGGTGAGCACGTTGTCGTAATAAGTGCCCCGCACCTTGTCGAACAGCGTGTAGGTCTGCACCGTCACCACGAACAAAAGAACGAGCGTGGCGAAAACGTCGATATAGCGTTGGTAGCGCGGGCCGACATTGGCCCAGACCAGATCGACCGTGATGTGTCCGCCACGATACGACGTGGCGGCAATCCCCCAAAAGATCAGAATGCCGAGCAACAAGCGGCCGAAGTCGAAGGAATCCGGAATTGCGTAATTGAAAAGATTGCGCAGGAGAACGGACAGAAAAATATCGATCGCGACGATGCCGACGAAGATCGCCGCGATCCATTCGATCGTGTCGATGAACCTGTCCATGGTTTTGCAATTCATGCCGGCCCCAGTCTGCTCACGACGGCAATCGGCGGCGGGACTTACCCGCCGCCGCATTCGACCCGACCTTCAAGGTCGGACCGCCCGGCGTTATTTCGCCAGCGCGTCGTGCTTGGCGAGGTCGGCGCGCAGGTCCTTCATCGCCTGATCCGGATCAATGCCGGCTTTCTTGACGCCGTCGGCCCAGCCCTTCACCAGCGGTTCGGCTGCCTTCTTCCATTCCGCGGTCTGCTCAGGCGTGAGTTTGTACACTTCCTGACCCGGCTGCGCCTTCACCTTGTCGATGCCGGCGTCCTCAAACTTGCCCCACGGACCACCGACGCGCGCAGCTGCATCGTTGTTGCAATTGTCGTCGATCGCCTTCTTCTGGCGTGGGGACATCTCGTCGTATTTGGCCTTGTTGAAGACGAAGGCGAAGGTCGTCACGTAGAGCGGCGCATCCATGTGATACTTCGTGACCTTGTCGATGCCGAACAGGACCAGCGAACCCCACGGGAACGTTACGGCGTCGGCAACGTGGCGCTCCATGATGTCGCGCACTTCCGGCGCGGCGGAGTTGACGTTGGTTCCACCGAGCAGCGTCACGAAGCTCGCGATGGTGGCGTCGGCCGGGCGGACTTTCATGCCTTTGACATCCGCCGGCACCAGGACCTTCTTTTCGCTCGAGTGGAACGAGCTTGGGGCATGAATGAAGGCAAGGCAGAATTTGACGTCCTTCATCTCCTTGGCCGCGTATTTGCGATACCATTCATCAAGGCCGCGGGTCCCGCCCTCGGTCGCCGAGACGAGGAACGGCAATTCACCGGCAGCGATGATCGGGAAGCGGCCGGGCTGGTAACCAGGATTGATGTATGTGAGGTCGGCGATGCCGTCGCGCGCCATATCGTAATGGTCAAAGGCCTTGCCGAGCTGCTGAGCCGGATAGACCTTGTAGTGCAGCGTGCCGCCCGACGCCTTTTCGACGTTGGCGCCCCATTCTTCCAGCGCCTTTTGCAGCGGATGCGACGCCGGAACCCAGTGGGACAGCTTCAGTTCGAACGTCTTTTCCTGCGCAAGCGCACCGGTCACGCCGCCGATCAACAAGGCGGCGGCATAGACACATGCGGTGAAACGGAGTTTCATCGGCTCCTCCCTTGGGGGTTGGGGTGTTGGTTTAGTCACCAACTTTTTGCGATATTCAGCCGGATGTCCGCCGCGTTGTAAAGCGTGTAGTTTGGCATCCAACTAATTCGGATGTGGCGCCTCGCGAAGTGGGGTTGAAAGTGCACGGAGCCAATGGCGCCGGCGGCCGCCGGCGCGGCAGGAACGGCGAAGCTCTTGCCGAATCGCTCAATTTCGGGCCGCTCGCCCATTGGGTCGGCTTCAATCTCCGCATGGCGCAGGAAGCCGCGTTCCAGGCGTTCTCGCGCCGCTCGCTGGAAATCGGCGAAAGCCCAGGCCGTTTCGCCACATTGACGCTGATCGCGCGCAATCCCGGCATTAGCCAGACCGAACTGTCGCACGCCAATGGCCGCGACAAATCCAGTCTCACGCCCGTGGTCGAGGAGCTGGTGCGGCGTGGTCTGGTGGAGCGCAAGCGCATGGACAGCGACCGGCGCACTTACCGTCTGAACGTCACGCCAGCCGGCAAAAAAATACTGACGACACTGACACGCTGCGCGCGCCGGCACGAACGCAATCTCGATCACGTCATCGGCGCGCGCGATCGCAAGCGGTTCATTCAGATCCTGAAGAAGATCGCCGCGGAGATCGAATAACGCTCGTCGGATTTTTCAGGCGCGAAATTTCGCCAGCACCAATTCCGGGACGGGATGCGACTTGAGCGCGCCGTCTGCATTGCGCACCACCCAAACCCGTTTCTCCGAGCACTCGGCGCAGACGTCGCCCTTGAGGCTGAGCTTGTGCTCGACGTCGAAGCTCGAGCGGCCGAAAGTGATTTTGCTTTCGACCGTGACATCGTCGCCGAAACGCGTCGGCTTGAGAAATCGCGCATGCGTGCGCACGAGCGGGAAGCCGGCGAATTCCAGGCTCTTGAACATTTGAAATTTGGTTATGCCGAGCGCGGCCTCGAAGAGATGGGCGGTCGAGGCATCGAAAATTTCAAAATAGCGCGGATAGAAAATAATGCCGGCGGGGTCGCAATCGCCCCATTCGATCCGCACCGTGCGGGTGTTGCTGAATGTTGTCACGATTGTCCCATTTCAGCGCGGCGCCATGCGAAGCGCGCCGTCGAGGCGGATGACCTCGCCGTTGAGATAGCCGTTGTGAATGCAATGGAGCACAAGTGCCGCGAATTCGCGCGGCTCGCCGAGCCGCTTGGGAAACGGCACCGAAGCGCCGAGCGAATCCTGCGCTTCCTGCGGCAGTGCGCGCAGCATCGGCGTGCCGAAAATGCCGGGCGCAATAGCGAGCACACGAATGCCAAACTGCGCGAATTCGCGCGCCGCCGGCAGCGTCAGCGCAGCGACTCCGCCTTTGGACGAAGAATAGGCGGCTTGCCCGATCTGCCCTTCAAAGGCAGCGACCGACGCGGTGGACACGATCACGCCGCGTTCGCCGCCGGCAAGGGGTTCGGCTGTCTGCATGGCAGCAGCAACCAGCCGCATCATGTTGAATGTGCCGATCAGATTGATGCGAATGACGCGCTCGTAGTCGGCGAGCGGCATCGGTCCGTCGCGGCCGACAATGCGCTTGGCGGGGCCGACGCCGGCACAATTGACCAGAATGCGCGCCGGCCCATGCGCGGCGGCAGCCTTCTTGACCGCTGCTTCGCCACTCGCGCTGTCCGCGACGTCGCAGGTGACGGCGACACCCTTGATCTCGGCCGCGATCTCGGCGGCGGCTTTCTCATTGACATCGATGATCGCGACCTTGGCGCCGGCCGCCGCCAGCGCGCGCGCGGTGGCGGCGCCGAGGCCCGACGCGCCGCCGGTCACAATGGCCGCCTGTCCCTTGGTTTCCATCAGTGTTTTCCTTCGACCGCGATGATCCGCGACGATAGCGGCACCGCGTAAAGCTCGTCCACCAGCGCGGCGCGGTTCTTCAAGACGGCGCGCTGATTGATCGAGCCTTTGTCGGTCATCTCGCCTTTGTCCATCGAAGGAGGCTCGGCCATCAGGATCGCGCGTTCGACACGCATCGATGAGCCGGGACTAAGCGCGGCAAGTCTGCCCAGCAGTTCGGCAAACTTCTTGCGCACGGCCTGCGCATCGATGATTTCGGCGATTGAAGCGTCGGCGGCGAGACCGCCCAGTTTACGGCAGGCCTCGATGTCAGGAAAAATCAACGCCGCGATGTCATCTTTATCGGCGGCGGCGAAGACTACGTCGCGGACATAAGGCGCAAAATGGTCGATGAAACGTGCGCGCAACGGCCCGACGCTGACCCATGTGCCGGTCGATAGCTTGAAATCTTCGGCAATGCGGCCATCGAACAGGAGGCCTTGGCCAGGGTCATTGGCGTCGACGAATTTTAATGCGTCGCCGATTTTGTAATAGCCCTCTTCATCGAAGGCCTCGCGTGTCATCTGCTCCTGCCGCCAGTAGCCGGGCGTAATGTGCGGGCCACGCAAACGCGCTTCCAGCTTGCCTTCGTTTGGCACCAGCTTGAGCTCGACGCCGGGCGCCGGCAGCCCGATATTGCCGGGCCGGCCGAAGTCCCACGTAAGGGCGAGCGCCAGGGGCGCGGTCTCGGTTGAACCCAGCGACGACACTAAGATAATGCGTTCACCGGTCGTCTCGATCGCAAGCCGGGTGAGTTCGTCCCAGGTGGGCTGGTTGAGGCCTGCGCCGGCGTAAAACAGCACCTTCAGGCGGCTGAAAAAATTGCGGCGCAGCGCTTCGTCGGCATGAAAATGCGGGACAAGCGCCTCGTAGCCTTTCGGCACATTGAAATAGATGGTCGGAGCGATCTCGCGCAGATTGCGCGCGGTTTTCGGGACGCCCGGCGGGGTTGGATTGCCGTCATCTATATAGAGTGAGCCGCCGTTGACGAGGACCATATTGAAGTTGTGGTTGCTGCCGAACGTATGGCTCCAGGGCAACCAGTCCACCACCACCGGCGGTTCGTCGGCAACGAAGGCAAAGCCGGAGGCCAGCATCGCCTGGTTCGAGCACAGCATGCGGTGGGTATTGATGACGGCCTTCGGATTTCCGGTCGAACCAGAGGTGAACAAAAATTTTGCGATGGTGTCCGGCGTGACCTTGGCGTGCGCGGCAGCGATGCCAGCATCGTCGGTTGCGCCAAGCAGATCGGCGAACATCGTGGTCTTGCGGTCGCCCAATGGATTGCGCGTGACCACCAGCTCGATTTCGTCCGGCACCGTTGCGTAAAGCGCGCGCGCGAACGGCCCGCCGTCATTGGCAAACACAAGCCCGGGCGTGAGCAGTGCGATCATCGCGCGCAACTTGCCGAAGTCGGTCGACATCAGCGAATAGGCCGGAGAGATCGGCGCATAGGGAATGCCGACATACATCGCCGCAAGAGCGAGCAATGCGTGCTCGATGTCGTTACCGGACAGCACGACAAGCGGCCGTTCGGCCGACAAACCGCGCCGCAGCAGTGCCGCGCCAATTCGTCTTCACGTCGGAAAGGACCTGCGCGTAGGTCAGCTTGCGCCATTCGCCTTGTGCGTCGCGTTGCGCAAGAAAGACGCGATCGGCCGCGAATTTCGCCCAATGTTCGAGCGGCTCACTCAGATTGTCGTGATATCGGCCGAGTGGCTGTGCGGCGCGAATATGGATGACCCCGCCGGCGCGTTGCTCGACGATGGGGTCGAGCGCCCCCATCCGCACCGGACGCAGCGGAGCCGTCGCCTGGCCTTTCACTTCTCGCGCTACGCTCGACATCGGCTCCCGGCCATCACAATCAACTGCGCGTCACCTTCGGCGCGCGCTTTTCGAGAAAATCCTTCAGGCGCGCTTTTGCGTCGGGATCGGCCTGTGCAATCGCCGACATCAGCGCTTCGACCGCGTAGCCGCTCGCCGGATCCATTTCCGCGATGCGCGGCAGCGCCTGCATGATAGCGAAATTCGTCAGCGGTGCGTTGCCGGCGATGCGTTGCGCGAGGTCGAGGCCTTTGGCGAAACCTTTGCCCGGCTCGACGAGATACGTCGTCAGTCCCATGGCCTGGCCTTCGTCGGCAGAGTAGGTGCGGCCGGTGAGCATCATGTCCATCATGCGCGCAACGCCGATCAACCGCGGCAAGCGCACCGAACCGCCGCCGCCGACATAAATCCCGCGGCTGCCTTCCGGCAACGCGTAATACGCCGAACTCTCGGCGACGCGGATATGCGCGGCCGCGGCAAGCTCAAGGCCGCCGCCAACCACAGCACCGTGCAGCACGGCGACCACCGGCACTTTGCCGAACTGGATTTTTTCGAAAGCACGGTGCCACAGGCCGGAATGAGCGATGCCCTGAGTGACGTCGCGTTCGCTCAGTTCGGATAAATCGAGGCCGGCGGAGAAATGCTCGCCTTCGCCGACGAGCAACACAGAGGCGATCTCGCCGGGCAACGCGGCGAAGAATTGCTCTAATCCGATGATGGTCTCATCGTCGAGCGCGTTGCGTTTGTGCGGACGGTTAAGCCGCAGAATAGCGACGGCGCCTACGCGCTCGGCAATGAGCGACGACGGGAGCTTGCTTGTCATTGACACGGTCTTGCTTCCCGCACTTGCAACTCTCTCGGTTGTCATGCCCCGCGCAGGCGGGGCATCCAGTAAACGCAAACCTCAGTTTGTAAGGCCGGGGTTACTGGATCATCCGCCTTCGCGGATGATGACAGCAACCAAATTCATTCGACCTCATACACATCCAGCCGCACCGCGCGCGGCTCGCGCTGGCCGCGCGCCACAGCGAGAATTCGATTGAGCCAGTCGACGGAGGCGTCGGCCGTCTCGAAACGCATCATTGTACGGAAATAATAGAGACGGGGATCCACATTGTCGCCCCGTAATAATTTTTCCAGGACGTCGGGCGGTCCGTGCCGCAAGCCTTCGCTGGTGACCATGATCAGGGCCCCGGAGTCGGTCTCGATGGTGTAACGCGCCTTGATATCGGCTGCCCCATCGTTGCGGATGATCTGCCAATCGGCGCCGCCCGGCAGGATGCGGCCGGCAAGCTTCGGTCCGCGCACGCTGCCGCCGAGAATGCCGATGACCCGGCGCTCGCCATAGGGCGTCCGGCCGAGACTGGTGATCCCCTCGAGCTCGGCATTGATTGTGAAAATAGGCTCTTTGCTCAGCATCGGTGGTGATCCGTTGGGGCTCAAACTTAATAGGTCCGCCATTTGACCCTGCCGGTGGCCAGCCGTAAATACGGGTTCGCAACCGGGATTCAGTACACACATGGCGCGTATTTCCTCGCTCGCCGAAGCCATCAAATCCGCCGTCCGCGACGGCGATACCGTGGCCTTGGAGGGGTTCACCCATCTCATTCCACATGCCGCCGGCCACGAGATCATCCGCCAGGGCCGCAAGAACCTGACGTTGATCCGGATGACGCCGGACCTCATCTACGATCAGATGATCGGCATGGGGTGCGTCGCCAAGCTGGTGTTTTCGTGGGGCGGCAATCCCGGGGTCGGGTCGCTGCATCGCCTGCGTGACGCAATCGAGAACGGCTGGCCGCACAAGCTCGAACTTGTGGAACATTCACATGCCGCCATGGCCAACGCCTACGAAGCCGGCGCGGCCGGTCTGCCCTGCGCGATCTTCCGCGGTTATATCGGCGGCGACCTGCCGAAAGTGAATTCCAATATCAAGCGTGTGACATGCCCGTTCACCGGCGAGGAGCTTGCCGCTATTCCGGCGCACCGTCCGGACGTGGCAGTCATTCATGCCCAGCGCGCCGACAAGGCCGGCAATGTCATGATCGAGGGCGTGCTTGGCGTGCAGAAGGAAGCGGTGCTCGCCTCCAAACGCTCGGTGGTGACCGTTGAAGAGATCGTCGACGAACTTCCCGAGCGCAGCCTCAATGCCGTTGTGCTCCCGCACTGGACTGTCGGCCACGTGGTCGAGGTGCCGGGCGGCGCCTTCCCGTCCTATGCGCAAGGCTATTATCCGCGCAACAACAGCTTCTATAAGGAATGGGACGCGGTTTCGCGCGAGCGCAATTCATTCCATGCCTGGATGAAAGAGAACGTGCTGTCGAAAGGTCCCGAGGCATTTGCAAAATACGCGCGCAAGCATCGCGTTGCGGCGGAGTGACATCATGGCCGACTACAAGCCGAACGAGATGATGACTATTGCGGCGGCGCGCGCGCTCAAAAACGACGACGTCTGTTTCGTCGGCATCGGCCAGCCATCGGCGGCCTGCAATCTGGCGCGCCTCACGCATGCACCGAATATCACGCTGATCTACGAATCCGGCACGCTGGCCACCAAGCCGAACATCTTGCCGCTGTCGATCGGCGACGGCGAGCTTTGCGAAACGGCGATCACCACCGTGTCGGTGCCGGAAATGTTTCGCTACTGGCTGCAAGGCGGCCGCATCAAGGTCGGCTTCCTCGGCGGCGCGCAGATCGACAAATACGCCAATCTCAACACCACGGTGGTCGGGCCCTATGACAAGCCGAAAGTGCGGCTGCCCGGCGGCGGTGGCGCGCCGGAAATCGCGACGTCGTGCGGCGAGATCTTCATCATCATGGCGCAAGGCAAGCGCAGCTTTGTCGACAAACTCGATTTCGTGACCTCGATTGGCCATGTGTCCGGCGGCGACAGCCGCGCCAAGCTCGGCGTCAAGACCAAAGGGCCGACCAAGCTCATCACGGACCTGGCCTTGTTCGAACCCGATCCGGAAACGAAGGAAATGACCGTCGTTTCCATACACCCCGGCGTCACGCGCGAGCAGATCCAGGAGAATACCGGCTGGCCGGTGAAATTTGCCGCGAAAGTGGCCGAGACGTCGCCGCCGACGCAACGCGAGCTCGAAGTGCTTCGTGAATTGCATGCCCGCACCAACCGCGCGCATGCGGAGGCCGCGTGATGGCGCGTGACGTCTTTCTTTGCGATGCCGTGCGTACCCCGATCGGGCGCTTTGGCGGGGCGCTCGCCAAGGTACGAACCGATGACCTGGCCGCGGTTCCGATCAAGGCGTTGATGGCGCGTAATCCCAAGATCGATTGGGAGAAGCTCGACGAGGTCTATTACGGTTGCGCCAACCAGGCCGGCGAGGACAATCGCAACGTCGCGCGCATGGCGCTGCTGCTCGCGGGCCTTCCGGTGAGCGTACCGGGCGTGACATTGAACAGGCTCTGCGCGTCAGGGATGGATGCCGTTGGCACGGCCGCGCGCGCAATCCGCGCCGGCGAGATCGAATTCGCCATCGCCGGCGGCGTTGAATCAATGACGCGGGCGCCCTTCGTGCAGGGCAAAGCCCAGGAAGCGTTCTCACGTACGGCCGAAATCTACGACACGACGATCGGCTGGCGCTTCATCAATCCATTGATGAAGCAGCAATACGGCGTCGATTCGATGCCGGAGACCGGTGAGAACGTGGCGGAGGAATTCCAGGTCAGCCGTGCCGATCAGGATGCTTTTGCGCTGCGCTCGCAGCAGCGCGCGGGCAAGGCCATGGCATCGGGCTATTTCGCCAGGGAAATCGTTGCGGTCGAGGTGCCGGGCGGCAAGGCAGGTCCGGTCAAGGTCGACAAGGACGAACATCCGCGTCCCGACACGACACTCGAGCAACTCGCCAAGCTCAAGACGCCCTTCCGCAACCCCGGCACGGTGACCGCGGGCAATGCATCGGGCGTTAATGACGGCGCCGCCGCCATCATTCTCGCCTCTGAGGCAGCGGTAAAAGCGCACGGGCTCAAGCCGCGCGCACGTATTCTCGGCATGGCTTCGGCGGCGGTGCCGCCGCGCATCATGGGCATTGGGCCGGTGCCGGCGACGCAAAAACTGATGGCGCGCCTGCAGCATAAAATCGGCGACTACAATTTGATCGAGATCAACGAAGCATTCGCTTCGCAGTCGCTAGCATGCTTGCGGCAGCTGGGGCTTGCCGACGATGCCGGCCACGTCAATCCGCATGGCGGGGCGATCGCGCTCGGTCATCCGCTCGGCATGTCGGGCACCCGCCTGGTGCTGACGGCTGCGCACGGGCTGGAAGAAAATGGCGGCAAGCTCGGGCTTGCCACCATGTGTGTCGGTGTCGGGCAGGGCGTGTCGCTGGCCCTGGAACGGGTTACTTGAAGAGGCGGACAAAGGGGCAAGAATAATGACGCTGGTTTTTCCCAAAGAGAGCCTGGGTGCGTTTCCCAAGCACCTCACTCCTGATTACCGCAGCACGGTCAAGCGCTCGCCATCGAAGCCGCTGATTATCGTGCCACACACGCTGTCGGAATTGACCGGTCCCGTTTACGGCCACGACGCGGTGCAGGATGGCGATGCCGACCTCACCAAGCAGCACAAAGGCGAACCATTGGGCGAACGCATCATCGTCCATGGCCATGTGTACGACGAGGACAAACGCCCGGTTCCCGACACGTTGGTGGAAATCTGGCAAGCGAATGCCTGCGGCCGCTACGTCCACAATGTCGACCAGCATCCGGCGCCGCTCGATCCGAATTTTACCGGCGCCGGCCGTGTCGTTACCGACAAGAAGGGCTACTACCGCTTCATCACGGTGAAGCCTGGCGCCTATCCCTGGGGCAATCACCACAATGCGTGGCGGCCGAACCACATCCACTTCTCGGTGTTCGGCCATTCGTTTCTGTCGCGGCTGGTCACGCAGATGTATTTCCCCGGGCGATCCGCTGTTCCCGTTCGATCCGATCTTCAATTCGGTGACCGACGAGAAGGCGCGGCAGCGCATGGTCTCGAGCTTCGATCTGGAAAACACGATCCCCGATTGGGCGCTCTGCTTCCGCTTCGACATCGTGTTGCGCGGACGCGAGGCAACACCCCAGGATACGGACAAGCACTAGCGCATGATCCCGAAAAGTGGACGCCGGTTTTCGGACAAGATCATGCGCAAAGGAAAAAACTAATGTCGGACATTACTCCCTCACAAACGGTCGGCCCGTTCTTCGCTTACGGCCTGGCGCCACACAGCCGCTGCGACTGGAAGCCGAGCGACGTCTACGACTGGAAGGAAACCGTCGGCGCCAATCTGGTGACGCCGGATACCTCCGGCACGAAGGTTCGCATCGAGGGCCGCGTGCTCGACGGCGACGGCATGCCGATCAACGATGCCATGCTGGAAATCTGGCAGGCGGATGCGCAGGGCCGCTACGCTCATCCGCGCGACAGCCAAACGCGACCCAACACCAAGTTCACGGGCTTCGGCCGCTCGGCAACCGACAAGAATGGCGTCTACAGCTTCGACACCATCAAGCCGGGCCCGGTGCCGGGACCGAACGGCAAGCCGCAGGCGCCGCATATCGTGTTTTGTATCTTTTCCCGCGGCATGCTGCGGCAGATCTATACCCGGCTCTATTTTGCCGACGAGACGGCCAACGACAGTGATCCCATCCTGACGCTGGTTCCGACAGACCGGCGTGGGACACTCATTGCCCACAAGGAGATGCGGGGCGAGCTGGCGGTCTATCGTTTCGATATCCGCGTCCAGGGTGACGGCGAGACGGTTTTCTTCGATATCTGACCCAGGCGGCCGGCTTTTTCAGACATTGTCGCGCGCGTGTTGGCCATGTCGCCGGGCCCACCTCCGCCCATACCCTTGCTTCTGATTGTGGGACTAATCCCAACATTTGTGTGTCGCGGCGCCGTAATCACAAATTTATTGGCCTTTTCGCCCTAAATACCAGCAATTTAACAGTGGGCAGCACGCCCACCCACTTTGCCCATCTTTCCCACAAAGGAATTTATTGTTGACGAAAGCGGGGCGGCTTGGTTCGCTTTGATCCGTAACGGCCATTCAGAGCCGGACAGGAAACGCTGCCATGAACGAGCAAATCCTCCAGGAGATCAGTGAATTTTGCCGCGCGCGCGGACTTGCCGAATCGACGTTCGGCCGTCGCGCCGTCAACGACGGCAAGCTCGCGAACCGCTTGCGCAATGGCGGCCGTATCACCACCGACACGCTCGAACGCATCCGCGCATTCATGGCGCGCAATTCCGATGGCGCGCCGGCGCGACGCCGCGTGCTGTTCGAGCCGACGCCACCCGGCGTGCTGCCTGTCGTGAAGCCGGCGGCGCCGCCGGTGGCCTCCGGCCTCGCCAGCGATGACCCGCAGCGCAATTTCCGCTTCTTCGACAACCGGCAAAAATATCTGTTGTTCGTGAACACCTGCTCGGAGAAATGGGAGGTCGCATCGCGCGTCTCGCTTGAACTCGCCAACATTCATCCGCGCCCGCCGGCGGTGCGCGTCTTCGATGCCGGCGTCGGCGACGGCACTGTGCTGGCGCGCGTCATGCGCTCGATGCACGACCGCTTTCCGACAACGCCGTTCTACATCGTCGGCAAGGAGATCAGCCTCGAAGATATCCGTCTCACGCTGCACAAGATGGCGGACCGTTTCATTGAGCATCCGTCCACCGTCCTGGTGCTCACCAATCTCGCTTACGCGGAAGCGCCGTGGCTGGCGGTGAAGTCGTTGAGCGCCGCCACCAGCCTGGTCTGGAAAGAACTGGCGATGGAAGGCAGCACCGCCCATAGCTTCGAGAAACAGATCACAGACCTCGAGCCGTTCCTGTCGGAAAACTGGAAGGCGAAGGTCAGCGCGAAAAGCGGCAATCCGATTTATGAGCGCCCGGTGATCCTGGTGATCTATCGCAATGACCACCGTTTCCTGCTCGATCAAATCGTGCCGAAGCCCGGCGGCACCGTCGCCGATTACGACCTGGTCATTGCGTCGCAGCCTTATCGCGCGCGCGCATCGCTCGAGTTCAAGGCCAAACGCGTGCTGGCGCCGCTTGCCCGTGCACTCGGGCCCGGGGGCCGCATGATTGCGATCCACTCCTACGGACATGACCCAGGCATGGAGATCATCGAAAAGGTCTGGCCGAACGATAATCCGTTCATGCACAGCCGCCATGACCTGCTCAAGGAAGTGAAGCACGACCTGGGTACCGCGGGGCGCGATCTCAATTTCAATGCCTATGCCGATCAGCGTTCGCTATTCCGCTATGACATGCACACGCTGCCATCGGAAATTTCGTCGTCGATCGGCACGTCGACGCTGCTCGCCGCGTGGAATGCCGCGATCTATGTGGCGCAAGTGGAAGACGATCGCCTCTCCGACGTGAACAGCGACCGACGCTATGTCGATGCAACCCGCGAGGTTCTCCAGAAGCATGGAGGGCTGTGGTTTTACGACGAGTCGTTCGTCATCTCGCGCCGGCGAGAATAGGGTCCATGTCAGTCGCTGCGCCTGCGTCGAATGATTCCGCTCTCGCGCGGCGCTTTTCGCTCGAAACCACGCGGCCAGGAGCCGCAGAGATCGCCGCACTGGCAGAAATTCTTCCGCGTGGTACGCCGCTCTATCTGACCGCCGTGCCGACGCAAGATGCGAACGAGTTGATCAAGGCTGCCGCCGCGTTGCGCAAGGCAGGCATGGAACCGGTTGCCCATATCGCCGCCCGGAGGCTTACGAGTGCCGAAGCACTCCGAGAATTGCTCGCCGGCCTTCGCGGCGAAGCCGATATGCGCCGGCTATTGCTGATCGGCGGCGACATCGACACGCCCGGCGCATTTTCAGATGCGCTCTCAATTATACAGCGGGGCGGACTGCGCGGGGCCGGCATTGAAGAGATCGGCATTGGCGCCTATCCGGAAGGCCACCCGCGCATTCCAGCCGGGCGTCTTGAAGCGGCGTTGGACGAGAAGATCGCCGCTGCTACTGCGCAGGATTTGCGCGTCCATATCGTGAGCCAGTTTTCCTTCTCGCCCGAACGCATTCTGGACTGGCTCCGGCAATTACGAGCTTGCGGGATAAGCAAGCCGGTGAAAATCGGCATGGCAGGGCCGACCAGTGTTCCCGCGCTGCTGCGTTACGCCCGGCGTTGCGGCGTCGCGGCCTCTTTGCGCGGGCTGGTCTCCGGTGTTGCCAGCGGGCTTGTCGGCCATGTCGGGCCTGATCGCATAATCGAAACCGTTTCAGCGGCCGACGGCCTGGGCGATGTCGCGCTGCACTATTTTTCCTTTGGCGGAACGCTTGAAACCGCACGCTACGCGTGCGAAGCCGCCGAAGGACGGCATGGTGCCGGCCGTGCTATGGCTCGCAGCAACTAAGACCCGCCAGCAAGGGCGGGCCACTCGCGGAGGACAATATGCAAAGAACCAAACCACCATTTCGCGCCGATCATGTCGGCAGCATCCTGCGCACTGCGCCGGTCAAGGACGCTCGCGCCAAGCGCGAGAAGGGTGAGATCAGCGCGGCGCAACTGAAGGAAGTCGAGGACCGCGAGATCATCAAGATCATCCAGAAGCAGGAAGAGGTGGGGCTCAAGGCCATTACCGACGGCGAATTCCGCCGCTCCTGGTGGCATTTTGACTTCTACGGGATGATGGACAACGTCGAGATCTATGAGCTCGACCACGGCATCCAGTTCCAGGGCGTGCAGACCAAGCCGCGCTCGATCAAGGTCACTGGCAAGATCGGTTTCTCCAACCATCCGATGATCGAGCATTTCAAATTTCTCAAGCAGCACACCAAGCAGACGCCGAAGATGTGCATTCCGGCGCCGTCGACCTTCCACTTCCGGCTCGAGCCGAATGCAGTAAGCAAGGCCGCCTACGCCAGCCGCGATGCGATCTTCGATGATCTCGCGGTTGCCTATCAGAAGGCGATCAAGGCCTTCTACGATGCCGGCTGCCGCTATCTGCAGTTCGACGATACCGCCTGGGCTTATCTCTGCTCGCAGGAGGAACTGAAAAAAGCGCGCGACCGCGGGCTCGACGTCGATCACCTGCAGGAGAGCTACACCAAGTGCATCAACAAGGCGCTGGAGGCCAAACCTGCCGACATGGTGATCACCACCCACGTCTGCCGTGGCAATTTCCGTTCGACCTTCATCTCGTCGGGCGGCTATGAGCCGGTGGCCGAGAGCCTGTTGGCCAAATGCAACTACGACGGCTACTTCCTCGAATACGACACGGACCGTGCCGGCGGCTTCGAGCCGCTGCGCTTCCTGCCCAAGGGCAACAAGCTCGTCGTGCTCGGCCTCGTCACCTCGAAGTCCGGACGGCTGGAGCCGCGCGCTGACGTCAAGAAACGTATCGAGGAAGCCGCCAAAATTGTTGCGCTCGACCAGCTCTGCCTGTCACCGCAATGCGGTTTTGCCTCGACGGAAGAGGGCAACGTGCTTGCTGAGGACGAACAATGGGCCAAGCTGCGCATGATCGTGGAGCTATCCCAGGAAGTTTGGGGGAAATAACAACAAGTATTGCTGTCGTCCCCGCGAAAGCGGGGACCCAGTAGTCCCTGTGCCTCGGCTCAATCGCCACGCCGGTGGTTACTGGATGCCCGCTTTCGCGGGCATGACGGCCGAGTAGGGAGCGTAACGACCATGACCCAACGCTACACGCCACCCTTCCGCGCCGACCATGTCGGCAGCCTGTTGCGTCCGGCCGCGCTGAAGGACGCGCGCGCCCAACACGCCAAGGGTAAGTTGCCCGCCGACGCATTGAAGACGGTGGAAGATCGCGAGATTGAAAAAGTCATCAGGAAGCAGGAGGAGGTCGGCCTGAAGCTCGCGACCGATGGGGAATTCCGCCGCTCATGGTGGCATTTCGATTTCTATAAAGGCCTCGACGGCGTTGAAATGTATCAGACCGGCGAGGGCATCCACTTCGCCGGCGTTGATACAAAAGCGGAAAGCGTGCGCGTGGTTGGCAAAGTCGGTTTCTCCAGCCATCCGCACGTCGAGCATTTCAAGTTCCTCAAGGCGCACGCCAAGGTCACGCCGAAAATGACCATTCCGGCGCCCTCGACCTTCCACTTCCGTCAGGGCCGGCAGTCGATCAGCAAAGAGATCTATCCCGACCTCGACGCCTATTTCGACGACGTGGCGATCGCCTACCAAAATGCCATCCGCGCATTTTACGATGCCGGTTGCCGCTATCTGCAACTCGACGATACCGCATGGTCGATGATCTGCGACCCGAAGCAGCGGGAGGATTCACGCAAGCGTGGTGATGATCCGGACAAGCTGCCGCCGCGTTACACACACATGACCAACAAGGCGCTGGAGGCAAAGCCCGCGGACATGGTGATCACCATGCATTCCTGCCGCGGAAATTTCCGCTCCACGTTCATTGCGTCCGGTGGCTACGAATTTGTGGCCGCGGAGCTGTTCGGCAAGGTCAATATCGACGGGTATTTCCTTGAATTCGACACCGACCGCGCCGGTGGCTTCGAGCCGCTGCGCCATCTCAAGGGCGACAAGCGGGTCGTGCTCGGCCTCGTCACGTCGAAAGAGCGGACGGCTGGAGCCGAAGGACGACATCAAACGCCGTATCGACGAAGCGACAAAATATGTGCCCCTCGAGCAATTGTGCCTGTCGCCGCAATGCGGCTTCGCCTCCACCGAAGAAGGCAATGTGCTGGCCGAGGAAGAGCAGTGGGCCAAGCTGCGAATGATCGTCGAAGTTGCGGACGAGGTCTGGGGCCGCAATTGATATTTCGCAAACCGGTTCCGCCGAACGCCGCCTAGCCTTTTTAGATCGGGATGCCGTCGATTCACGACGCGCGATGTCGTCGCGTTTGCGCGTCATCCCCACGTTCAACGGAAAGGCATGAAAATGTCCATTAGATCTCAATGGCTTAGCACGAGCCGCGTCGCGGTGTCGGCTATTGCCGCAGCGTTCTTGCTGACGGTGGCCCCGGCCAAGGCGGCCGAGCCGATCAAAATCGGATTCGGTATGGCGCTGACAGGTCCCCTCGCGGCCAACGGCAAAATGTCGCTGGTCGCCATGCAGGTCTGGGAAGACGACATCAATGCCAAAGGCGGGCTGCTCGGCCGACCGGTCAAGCTTGTCTACTACGACGACCAGAGCAATCCGTCGCAGGTGCCCGGCATCTACGCCAAGCTGCTCGATATCGACAAGGTTGACCTGATTGTAAGCGGCTATGCATCGACCCAGATTGCTGCGGCGATGCCGGTCGCCATCCAGAAAAAGAAGTTGTTCATGAGCCTGTTTGGCACCGGCGTGAACGAGACTTTCAACTATCCGAAATATTTCTCGATGATTCCGAACGGCCCGACACCGAAGCCAGCCTTCACGCGCGGCTTCTTCAAGGTGGCGGAAGTGCAGAAGCCAAAGCCGCAGACGATCGCGATTGCGATGGCAGACGCAGAATTCGGTCGCAACGCATGTGAAGGCGCACATCAGAATGCACAGGCGTCAGGTTTCAAGATCGTCTACGAAAAAGCCTATCCTCCATCCACCACCGATTTCACGCCAATCGTGCGCGCGATCCAGGCGCTGAATCCGGACCTGCTGGTGATCTGCTCTTATCCACTCGACACTGTCGGCATGGTCAAAGCGATGAGTGAGGTCGGCTTCAAGCCGAAGATGTGGGGCGGCGCGATGGTCGGCCTGCAGGCGACCGTGTTCAAGACCCAGCTTGGCCCGCTGCTCAACGGCGTCGTCAATTTCGAGACCTGGCTGCCGGTCAAGTCGATGGATTTCCCCGGCGCATTCGATCTGCTCAAGAAATATCAGGCGCGCGCCCAGGCCGCCGGCACCGATCCCCTCGGCTATTATATGCCGGTGTGGGCCTACGCCTATCTGCAAGTGCTCGGCGATGCGATCGCCAATACCAAGAGCCTCAACGACGACGTGCTCGCCGACTATATCCGCAAGACCACGTTCAAGACAGTTGTCGGCGATGTAAAATTCGGCAAACAAGGCGAATGGGCGGAAGAACGCACCCTGGCGGCCCAGTTCCAGAACATCAAGGGCAAGACAGTCGACGACTTCCGCGACCTGACGACCGAGGTGATTGTGTATCCGCCGAAATACAAGAGCGGCGAGGTAATCTACCCGTACGAAAAGGCGATCGTAAAATAAGCTTGCGGCTCGCTCTTTTTGTGGTGACATCAGCGGTCGGCGTCGCAAGGCGCCGGCCGTATTCGTGAAAGCTCCTCGTGATCGAAACATGAAAAGAGCAACGCCACCGTTCCGTGCCGATCATGTCGGCAGCCTGTTGCGTACGGCGCCGCTGAAGGATGCGCGCGCAAGACGCGAGAAGGGCGATATTTCCGCTGATGATCTCAAGGCGATCGAGGACCGCGAGATCGACGCGATCATCAAGAAACAGGAGGACATTGGCCTTCGCGCCGTGACCGACGGCGAATTCCGCCGCGCCTTCTGGAATTACGATTTCCTTGGCGAGCTCGATGGGGTGGAAGCCTATCTCGGCGAGCGGAAGATCAAGTTCGAGGGCGTCAATCCGAAACCGATGATGCTGCGCGTGACCGGCAAGCTCGGCACATTTTCCGGCCACCCGATGCTCGACCACTTCAAGTTCGTCAAGGCGCACACGCGCGTCGTCCCGAAGATGACGATTCCGTCGCCTTCATCTTTGCATTTCCGCTACGGCCGCGATGCCGTTCCGGAATCGATCTATCCGGATATGAAGGATTTTTACCGTGACCTCGGCCAGACTTATCGCAAGGCCGTGCGCGCCTTTGCGGACGCCGGCTGCCGTTATCTTCAGCTCGACGAGGTCAATTTCACATATCTGTGCGATCCGAAACTGCGCGCCCAGGTCGCCAATCGCGGCGACGATCCTGAGCAGCTGCCTTCGATCTATGCCGAGATGATCAATGCGGCGATTTCCGACATTCCGGCGGACATGACCATCGCCATGCATTTGTGCCGCGGCAATTTCCAATCCACGTTCGTGGCCACCGGCGGCTATGAGCCGGTGGCCGAGATCTTGTTCAATTCGATCAACGTGCACGGCTATTTCATGGAATATGACAGCGACCGCGCCGGCGGTTTCGAGCCGCTGCGCTTCGTGCCAAAGGACAAGACCGTTGTGCTGGGCCTCGTAACGTCGAAATCAGGCCGTCTGGAATCGAAAGACGATATCAAGCGCCGCATCGAGCAGGCGTCGAAATTCGTGCCACTGGAGCAGCTTTGCCTCTCGCCGCAGTGCGGCTTTGCCTCCACGGAAGAGGGCAATATCCTCGCCGAAGATGAGCAATGGGCGAAACTGAGGATGATTGTCGAAATCGCTGACGAAGTGTGGGGAAATAGCGAGCGCAAAACCGGTGTCACCGCGCGAGATGCCGGGACATAGGAAGCAGTGCGCGCCTCGATTTCGCCGGGACAAGCCCGGCCATGACAAAAAAGTCTGGAGGAGGGACATGTCTCAACGTAACAAGCCGCCTTTTCGCGCCGATCATGTCGGCAGCCTGTTGCGCCCGGCGGCGTTGAGGAAGGCGCGCGAACAACGCGCCAAGGACGAAATATCCGCCGCGCAGCTGAAGGACATTGAAGATCGCGAGATCGAACGCGTCATCAAGAAGCAGGAAGACGTCGGCCTGCAGTCGATTACCGACGGTGAATTCCGCCGCTCATGGTGGCATCTCGATTTTCTCTGGGGTCTCGACGGGATCGAAAAGCATGTGATGGAGGCAGGCATTGCCTTTGCCGCCGTGACCACGCGCAATGAGGGCCTGAAGGTCACCGGCAAGGTCGGCTTTTCCGGCCATCCGATGATCGAGCATTTCAAGTTTGTCGCCGCTCACACCAAACGCACGCCAAAGATCACGATCCCTTCGCCGTCGGCGGCCTACGGCCGTCCGATGCGCACGCCAATCGATAACTCAGTCTATCCAAAGCTGGACGCGTTCTTTGATGATCTCGGGCAGGCATACAAAAAGGCGGTGCGCGCTTTTGCGGACGCTGGCTGCCGCTATCTCCAGCTCGACGAAGTGTTCATCGCCATGCTGTGCGATCCGAAATATCGCCAGGCGATGAAAGATCGCGGCGATGACCCGGAACAGGCTTGGTGAACTTTATGGCGATCTCATCAATGTAGCGATGTCGGATATTCCCTCCGACATGACGATCACCATGCATATGTGCCGCGGAAATTATAAGTCGACCTATATGGGTGCCGGTGGCTACGAGGCCGTGCAGGAAATCCTCTTCAACAAGATCAAGGTGCACGGCTTCTTCATGGAATATGACAGCGAGCGCGCCGGCGGCTTCGAGCCGCTGCGCATGCTGCCGAAGGACCGCCAGGTCGTACTCGGACTGGTCACCACCAAGAGCGGGCGGCTGGAGCCGAAGGACGAGATCAAGCGCCGCATCGACGAGGCTGCGAAGTTCGTTTCGCTCGATCAGCTCTGCTTGTCGCCGCAATGTGGCTTTGCCTCGACTGAAGAAGGCAATGTGCTGGCCGAAGACGAGCAATGGGCCAAGCTCCGCATGATCGTCGAGCTTGCGAGGAAGTGGGAAATAGTCTTCTCGTCATGGCCGGGCTGATTCCGGCCATCCCGTGTTTCGGAAATGACAGGACTGGATGCCCGGCATCGCGGGCATGACAGTGGTTCGTGGTTGGGGACATTAATGCGGGAATCGTCGCGGCAAGACCGCCATCGTCACGGGGGCGGGGCGCGGCATCGGCCGCGGCATCGCCATGTTGCTCGCCAGCGAAGGTGCGCGTGTCGTGGTCTGCGATATCGGCGCCAGCCTGCAGGGCGAAGGCGCCGATGCTGGTCCGGCTCAACAGACGGTAGAGGCGATTAAAAAATCCGGAGGCGAGGCGATTGCCTCGACGCTTTCGATCACCGAGCCGAAAAACGCCGAGCTGATCGTCAAATCCGCGCTCGATGCCTTCGGCCGTGTCGACATGCTGGTCAACAACGCCGGCATCCTGCGCGACGTCATCTTTCACAAGATGAGCTGGTCCGACTGGTCGGATGTGATTGCCGTGCATCTCAACGGCTCGTTCAACATGAGCCGCGCGGTCGCGCCGCTGTTCCGCGAGCAAGGCTCCGGTGCCTATGTCCATATGACATCCACCTCGGGCCTTGTCGGCAATTTCGGACAGGCCAACTACATGGCGGCAAAGCTTGGAATTATGGGCCTGTCGCGCGGTATTGCACTCGACATGGCACGATTCAATGTTCGCTCGAATTGCATCGCGCCGTTTGCGTTCACGCGCATGATCGAGTCGATCCCGGCGCAATCGGAGCAGGACAAGCGCCGCATTGAAGCGTTCCAGCGGATGACGCCCGAAAAGATCGCTCCGCTCGCGGTCTATCTCGGCTCGGACGCATCCGCCGGCGTTTCCGGGCAGATCTTCTCGGTCCGCAATAATGAGATCTATCTGTTCAATCAGCCGCGGCCGATCAAGACCATCCATCGCGCCGATGGCTGGACCCCCGAGACACTTGCAGCCGAGATCAAGACCGCATTCTCGCCTTTGTTTACGCCGCTCGAGCGTTCCGAGGATGTCTTCAACTGGGACCCGATCTAGCGCGCACTTGTCAGGCGCCGGGCGCGGTTGCATAGAATGGACCGATGAAAAAACGCGGCAGCGAGCCTGACGAATTTGCCGACGTTCGCGACGGCGTGCGCGCGCTATGCGCCAGGTTTCCGGGCGAATATTGGCGCACACTGGATCGCGACCGCGCCTATCCGACTGAGTTTGTGGCGGCCCTCACGGAAGCAGGATATCTCGCTGCGCTGATCCCCGAGGACTATGGCGGCAGCGGGCTCAGCCTTGGTGCCGCTGCTGCCATTCTTGAAGAAGTGCACGCTTCCGGCGGTAACGGCGCGGCCTGTCACGCGCAGATGTACACCATGGGCACGATCCTGCGGCATGGCAGCGCGGATCAAAAACAACGCTATTTGCCGCTGATTGCGAGCGGCGAATTGCGCCTGCAGGCTTTCGGTGTGACCGAGCCCACGTCCGGCACCGACACGCTCTCGCTGCGCACCGTGGCGCGTCGCGAAGGCAATGATCACTATGTCATCAATGGACAGAAGATCTGGACCTCGCGCGCCGAACATTCCGATCTGATGCTTCTGCTGGCACGCACGACGCCGAAGGAACAGGTCAAGAAACGCACCGATGGATTGTCAGTGTTTCTGGTCGACATGCGGCTCGCGCAAGGCTCCAGCATCGCCATCAATCCAATCCGTACCATGATGAATCATGCCACCACGCAGATCTTCTTCGACGATCTGCGCGTGCCGGCGGAGAACCTGATCGGCGAGGAAGGCCAGGGATTTCGTTACATTCTGTCCGGGATGAATGCCGAGCGCATTCTGATTGCGGCCGAGTGCATCGGCGACGCCAAGTGGTTCATCGGCAAGGCGACGCAATACGCCAAGGAGCGCGAACTGTTCGGCCGTCCGATCGGCCAAAATCAGGGCGTGCAATTTCCGATCGCGCGCGCCTATGCGCAAATGCGTGCCGCCGAACTGATGGTGCATGAGGCTGCGCGGAAATATGACGCGGGCGAGGATATCGGGGCGGAAGCCAACATGGCGAAGCTCCTGGCCGCCGATGCATCGTGGGCAGCCGCCGACATGTGCGTGCAGACCCACGGCGGCTTCGGCTTTGCCGAGGAATATGATGTCGAGCGCAAATTCCGCGAAACGCGGCTCTATCAGGTCGCGCCGATTTCCACCAACATGATCCTCTCGTATCTGGCCGAACACGTGCTCGGCCTGCCGCGGTCGTATTGAGATGGCGCTGCCGCTTGAAGGCCTTCTCGTCGTCTCGGTCGAGCAAGCGGTGGCGGCGCCGCAATGCACTTGCCGGCTGGCGGATGCGGGCGCGCGCGTCATCAAAGTCGAGCGGCCGGAAGGCGACTTTGCCCGCCGCTATGACGGGCTGGTGCACGGCGAGAGCGCCTATTTCGTCTGGCTCAATCGCGGCAAGCAGTCGGTGGTGCTTGATCTCGCCAAGCCCGACGACAAGGCCTTGCTCGAAGCCATGCTCGCCAAAGCCGATGTGTTTGTGCAGAACCTGAAACCGGGCGCGATCGCCAAGCTCGGTTTCCCGTTCGAGCGTTTACGCCGCGATTATCCGCGGCTGATCTGCTGCTCGATCTCCGGCTACGGCGAGAGCGGGCCTTACGCGCAACGCAAGGCCTACGACATGCTGATCCAGGCCGAGTCGGGGCTGGCCTCGATTACCGGCGGCCCGGAAGCGCCGGCGCGCGCCGGCGTTTCGGTCGTCGATATCGCTGCCGGCATGAATGCCTATGAGGCGATCCTGGAAGCGCTGCTGACGCGCGCGCGCACCGGCGAGGGCGCAACGATTGCGATCTCGATGTTCGACGCGATGGCCGACTGGATGGCGGTGCCGCTCTTGCAGCACGAAGGCGGCGACACACCGAAGCGTATCGGGCTCGCGCATACCTCGATCTCGCCCTATGGCGCGTTCAAGACCCGCGACGGCGCTGATGTGCTGATCTCGATCCAGAACGATCGCGAATGGCGCATCCTTGCCGAGCATGTGATGGGCGACAAGGCGCTCGCTGCCGATCCGAACTTCGCCACCAATGTCGAACGCGTGAAACGGCGCGCCGAGACCGACGGCCGCGTCGCTGCTGCCTTTGCGTCGATGGATGTCGAACCGCTGGTGGAAAAGCTCGCGCGTTACGATATCGCGTTCGGGCGCATCAACGACTTGAATCTTCTGGGTCGCCACCCGCATTTGCGGCGCATGACGGTCGACAGTCCGACCGGTCCGGTCCATATGCCGGCGCCGACCGCGATCCACGACGGCGCCATGCGGCACTACGGTGCGGTGCCCGCGCTCGGGGAACATACCGAGATGGTGCGCAAGGAATTCGCTACGAAATAGCCGTCAGTCGATGGCGGCGTGTTCCGGCTTTGCGCCGGGTGTCCGGGGCACGGTCCCAATGATCAGCACCAGCGGAATGACGGCCAGCGTCAGGATCATCAACAGCTTGAAGTCGTTGAGATAGGCAAGCATCGCCGCCTGCTGCGTGACGATCATATCGAGCAGTGCCCGGCCGGCATCGGTATGGACGTCCAGGTTTGCGGCGACATCCGGCATTTGCAGGGCGTCGTTGAACGGCGTCACCTGCTCGGCCAGCCGTGCGTGCATTTCCGTGGTCTTGCTGGTCAGGTTCGCGATCACCATGGATATGCCGATCGAAGAACCGATATTGCGGGTCAGCGTGGTGATCGCGGTCGCGCCTGTGCGCAAATGGCCGGGCAAAGTGGCAAAGGCAACCGTTGAAATTGGCACAAACAGCAAGCCCAGGCCGATGCCCTGGATAATGCTGGTGACGACGATCGTCGTTTTGGTCACATCGAGCGAAAAGCCCGTCATGTAGTAAAGCGTGCCGCCAGCCAGCAGCAGGCCGCACAGGATCAGGTAGCGCGGCTGCACCATCCGCATCAGCCGTGGCGCGACCATCATGGTGAGGAGCGTGCCGACCCCGCGCGAGCCGAGCAAAAAGCCTGCGGTCTGGATCGGATAGCCGAGCAAATTCTGCATGAATGGCGTCACCAAGGCCATGGTGCCGAACAGCACCACGCCGATGACCACCATGAAAATGCACCCGCTGACGAAGTTGCGGTCCTTGAACATCTCAAATCGCACGAACGGCTCTTTTGTCGTCAGCGAATGCGCGAAGAAATAATAGAACCCTACTATTGCGACGATTGCCTCGATCCAGATTTCATTCGCGTCGAACCAACCGACTTGCTCGCCGCGGTCGAGCATCAATTGCAGCGAGCCGATGCCGACCGCGAGTGCCGCAAAGCCAAACCAGTCGAAGCGCAAGTGCGCCTGCTTTTTGGTCTCGTCCATAAAGAACATCATCCCGAGCACGGTGATGACGCCGATCGGCAGGTTGATGAGAAACACCCAGTGCCAGGAGTAATTGTCGGTCAACCAGGCGCCCAACGTCGGGCCCATGATCGGGCCCAGCATCACGCCGACGCCCCAGATCGCCATCGCCTGCCCGCGCTCCTCGGCCGAATAGGCATCGAGCAAGACGGACTGCGACAACGGCACCAGCGCGGCGCCGGCCATGCCTTGCAGCAGGCGGAACAGCACCATTTGCTCGATGTTTTGCGCCAGCGCGCACAGGAACGATGCGACGGTGAAGCCGCCGACGCAGATGATGAACAGCATCTTCCGGCCGAAACGGTCCGCCAGCCAGCCGATCGGCGCCGTCATGATCGCGGCAGCGACGATGTAGGACGTGAGCACCCAGTTGATCTGGTCGAGCGAGGCCGACAGCGAGCCCTGCATATAAGGCAGGGCGACGTTAGCGATGGTCGTATCGAGCGCCTGCATGACCGTCGCGGTCATGGTGCAGACCGTGATCAGGATGCGCCGCAGCTTCGGATCCATCGAAGCGAAGTGCGCAGTCATTTTGGCTCTTTCGCCTGCGCGGACAGAAATGGCAGCCGGCTGTGGCCGGTGTCGATCTCGACATTCACGCTCATGCCGGAGCGCAATAGTTTCGTGTCTTCGCTCTTGTCGAAGGCAATCCGCACCGGGACGCGCTGCACGACCTTCACCCAGTTCCCGGTCGCATTCTGCGGCGGCAGGATCGAGAATTGCGCACCGGTGCCGGGGCTCACTGCCATGACAGTGCCGGTGAAGGTGTGATCCGGAAAACTGTCGACGTCGAGCGTCGCCTTCTGCCCGACCCGCAAATAGGTAAGGTCGGTCTCTTTCGGATTGGCCTCGACCCACGGCGTCTGATCGTCGATGACGCTCAGCACGGGCGTGCCGGCGGCAACGAAGCGGCCGAGCTGGATATTGTCCACTTGCGTGGCAGTACCAGACATCGGCGCGCGCACGATCGTATGGTCGAAATCACGCTGTGCGTTGTCGAGCACGGCCTTGGCCTGCGCATACTCCGGATACTTTTCCAGCGGCAGGTTGGGATCACCAAGCAGCTGGTTCAGCGTGGTGTCGCGCTGCTGCGTCGGCGTATTCCGCCTGCAATTGCGCGGTGACGACGACCGCCAGTGCGGTGTCGAGATCTGCCTGCGAGCCTGCTTGCGAGCTCACCAGCTTGGTTTTCCGTTCGACGTCGCGCCGCTTGAGATCGACGTTCTTTTGGGCGAGGTCGGTTAGCGTATCCAGCGACTTGAGATTGGTCTTCAATTTGTCGTAGTTGCTGCGCGCGGTATCGAGCTTGGCCTTCGCTTGCTGCAATGCGAGTGAAAACGGCTCGCGATCGAGCGAGAAGAGCTCATCGCCGGGATTGACGTGTTGACCTTCACGGACGGCGACATGGAGGATCTTCCCGGCAATATCCGGCGTGATCAGGACCTTCTGCGCGCCGACATACGCATTGTCAGTCGAAACATAGCGTCCGCCGGAAAGATAAAGTCCGAGCCCGATCAAGGCAGCAAGCGCCGGCAATGCCACAAGCAGAATCGTGCGCAGCCGCTTGCGGCCAATCCGCGCGAACAGGCCCGAGCGCGCCGCTGCATCAGCTTTTGAGTCCGGTAGGGTCTTGGCCTCCGGGACCGAAACTATTTTCAGTGCTTTCTCACTCATGACTTATCCAGCGACTGCTTGTGGTTGGTTTGCATTGCGGGCGATGGCCGAGCGCAGGTTGTCTTTGACCATTGTGAGTTCCTTGAGCGTGCGCTCGATCGACGTTTGCGAGAGCCCGTCGAGGACGGTTTCCATCATGTCGGCGCCGAGATCCGCCAGGCGGTCGAGCAGAGGTTTCGCCGCCGGCTTCAGGTACAACCGGTTGGCGCGCCGGTCGTTCGGATCAGCACGACGCTCGATCAGGCCGTTGTCAGCGAGGCGATCGAGCAGGCGCGTCAGCGTGATCGGCTGAAGGTCGAGCATGTCGGCGAGTTCCGACTGCTTGAGGCCCTCGCTGCGATCGATGCGGATCAGCACCGCCCATTGCGCCCGGGAGATGCCGAATTGGCGCGCCCGCTGATCGGCATAAGTTTTTAACAGCCTTGCTACATCCATGATAGTAAAGGCAAATTCGCGCTTTATGGGTTGTTGGGGCATCGCCGCCTCGTGTTCGAGATTGCGAAGATAATAAGCAAGCTTATAATAAGCGCAATATGCTATTTCGTCGTGGCTGCCACGCGCGCAGCGCGCGGATGACGAAGGCCGGGACGTCGGGCAAAGTCGCGGCCGCTTCAATCCACGCAATCTGAGGAACTTCTCATGGAGATCGGCTTCATCGGGCTAGGCAATATGGGACAGCCGATGGCGCGCCGGCTGATCGAGGCCGGACACAAGCTCGTCGTCTACGACACGCGCAATGACGCGGTCGCGCCGCTGGTCGCTTTGGGCGCGCAACTTGCATCATCGCCGGCTGACGTCGCCGACCGGGTCGAGACCGTGATGTCCAGTCTACCGTCGCTGAAGATCTCGGAAAAAGTTGCCACCGGCGAGGGCGGCGTTATCCACGGCAAGCGCGTCAAGCGCTACGTCGATCTTTCCACCACCGGGTCGCGCGTCGCGGCTAAGATTGCGGCCGCGTTGGCCAAGAAAAATATCGTGCAGATCGATTCGCCGGTGAGCGGCGGCGTCGGCGGCGCCAACAAAGGCACGCTCGCAGTTATGGTGTCCGGACCGCAAGCCGACATCGACGTGGTGAAGGACGCGCTTTCGGTACTCGGCAAGGTGTTCGTGATCGGCCACAAGCCCGGCATGGCGCAGACCATGAAGCTCGCCAATAATTTTCTCTCAGCCACCGCGATGGCGGCGACCTCGGAAGCAGTGGCGATGGGCGTCAAGGCGGGGCTCGATCCGGCGGTGATGATCGACGTCATCAATGCCGGCTCCGGCCGTACCACCGCCTCGGACGGAAAATTTCCGCAGGCGATTTTGCCGCGCACATTCAACTACGGCTTCGCCACCGCGCTGATGCTCAAGGACGTGCGGCTCTGCGCGACGAAGCCAGGGCGCTGGATGTTCCAACTCGGTGATGAGCGCTGTCCTCGATCAATGGGAAATGACCAATACGGAATTCGGTGGAGACAGCGATTTCACGGTCATCGTCAAAATGATCGAGCGACGCGCCGGCGTCACTGTGGGCGGGAAGAAATCATGAGCGATGATATTCACGAGGTCTACGCGGTCTGCTACGCGAGCCACGCGCGCAGGCGCTCGGAGAACTACATCTTCGGCGACCCGCACGACGAGATGACGTCGATTGCCTATTACGTATGGGTCATCAAGGGACCGCACGGCGTTTTCGTGTGCGACACCGGTTTCGATGAAGCCGCCGCCAGGGAACGCGGGCGCAAAATCATTCATCCCGTCGGTGAAGGTCTGCAGGCGCTCGGTGTGCAGCCTGACAAGGTCGATCATGTCATTGCCACGCACATGCATTGGGACCATGCCGGCAATTACGATTTGTTCCCCAATGCGCGCTATCACATTCAGGACACCGAAATGGCCTACGCCACCGGCCGCTGCATGTGTCACCAGATGCTACGCATCCCGTTCAGCGAGCGCGACGTGCACGCCATGGTGAGCAAGATCTTTGCCTACCGGTGCGAATTCCATGACGGCAGTGAAGAACTGGCGCCCGGTATCACCGTGCATAAGATCGGTGGTCATTCAAAGGGCCTGCAATGCGTGCGGGTGAAGACGAAGCGCGGCTATGTGGTGGTCGCCTCCGATTGCATCCATCTTTACTCGCACATCGACGAGGGTCGCGTCTTTCCGATCACCTACAGCGTCGGTGATACGCTGGAGGGTTACAAGACGATCCAAAAGCTCGCGAGCTCGCGTCAGCACATCGTGCCCGGCCACGACCCGGAGGTGCTGAAGCTTTATCCGGCAGTAAAATCCGGACTGGAGAACTGGGTTGTTCGGCTCGACGTTGAGCCGAAAGCCTAGGCCAGCCCCAATTCCGCGAACGCATCCTTGTGATGCTCCGCACTCCCGGTCTGAAAAGCAGCAAAAAATCACGCGTGCGATGTCGCGCGGATGCGCGGCAATTTCGGCCGCAACCGTGCCGACCGCAATGCGCGCCGCGAGATCGCCCGGGAAGCGGTAGACACCGGTCGAGATCGCCGGAAAGGCAATCGACGTCAGTCTGTTTTCGGCCGCGAGGTCGAGCGCGGTCCGATAACAGCTCGCCAGCAGCGCTTCCTCGTTCTGGCCGCCTCCACCCCACACGGGCCCGACCGCATGAATGACGTGCCGGGCCTTGAGCCGATAGCCACGGGTGATCTTGGCATCGCCGGTATCGCAACCACCGAGCGTTTCGCACTCGGCCAGCAATTCCGGCCCGGCAGCGCGATGAATCGCACCATCGACGCCACCACCGCCGAGCAGCGAGCGATTGGCGGCATTCACGATGGCATCGACGTCGAGCGTCGTAATGTCTGCTACGATAATCTCGAGAACTGTCGACCCAATCTCGGCGACAAGCTGCGTCATGAGCGCAACTCTATCACGCGCCTTCGGTCTCCGGCGCAGCTTCGAAATCGACGGTTGATCGCACGCCAATGTCATCATAGTGCGCGTCCAGGAAACGGCGCGCGGCGCGCCGGCCATTGGTCCGCAGCATTTCGAAGAAATCATAGTCAGTACTGAGCCGGCTGGCGGTGTCGAGTGTTTGCGCAGCGCCGGTCAGCGCGATGCGATGGATGTTGATGCGGCGGTATTTTCCCTCGCCGATACCACGCGGCAGCTTACCCTCGTCGATCAGCTTGCCCACGAATGTGATGCCGCGCAGCTCCGACATCAGTGACGAATTGAATGTGATTTCGTTGATCCGCGCGAGAATCTCGGCCTGTGTCTTCGGGACATGCTTGCGGTGCAGCGGGTTGATCTGGACCAGCAGCAGATTTTCGGTCTGCGTGGCGCCGACCAGCGGATAAAGCGCCGGGTTGCCCACATAGCCGCCATCCCAATAGGGCTCGCCGTCGATTTCAACCGCGCGGAAGAGATGCGGCAGACAGGCCGAGGCGACGATCATGTCGGCGGTCATTTCCTCGCGCCTGAATACGTGAAGCTCGCCCGTCGTCACATTGGTCGCCGACACGAACAATTTCAGGTCGGTGCAGGCTCGCACCGCGTCAAAATCGACGAAACGCCCGACCAGATCCTTCAGCGGATTGATGTTGAGTGGATTGAAGTCGTAGGGGGACAGGTATCGCGTCAACGCCTGCATCCACAGGCCCACCGGCGTATCCTCGATCGGCCAGAACGAAAACAGTCGGTCCACGGCGCGCCGCTGCAGGTCGGGCAGGTTGCCGGCAAGGCTCGCCGCCTTCCAGAAATCGGCAAGCCGTTTGCGCGCTTCGTCGGGCCCACCGCGCGCGAGACCGTCGGCCAACATAATCGCATTGACGGCGCCGGCCGATGCGCCGGAAATGCCTTCGATCTTCAGCCGGCCGTCTTCGAGCAAATGGTCGAGCACACCCCAGGTGAATGCGCCGAGCGCGCCGCCGCCCTGCAACGCCAAATTGATGCGCTTGCCTGCGCCTGGCTTTTCAGACTTGTCGCCGCCGAAGGCGCGCGCGAGAAATTCAATCATTGCTTATGTGTCACTGCGCCACCCAACCGCCATCGATCGAATAGGCCGATCCGGTGATGGTCGCCGCGGCATCGCTGCACAGAAAGACGGCGAGCGCACCAATGCTTTCCGGCTTGGTGAACTGGTGCATCGGCTGCTTTTCCGATAGCAGCGCGATTTCCTCCTCGCGCACGCTTTTGCCGGAAGCCTTGGCGCGCGTATCGATCTGCTGCTGCACCAGCGGGGTCAGCACCCAGCCGGGGCAGATGGCATTGCAGGTCACGCCGGCGTTGGCGGTCTCCATCGCGACCACTTTCGTGAGGCCGACGAGGCCGTGCTTGGCGGAGACATAAGCGACTTTTTGCGCGCTGGCGACGAGGCCGTGCGCAGAGGCAATATTGATGATGCGGCCCCATTTTCTTTTCTTCATGCCCGGCACAGCGGTGCGGATCGTGTGAAACGATGACGACAAGTTAATTGCGATAATCGCGTCCCATTTCTCGATCGGAAAATCCTCGATGTTCGCCACGTGCTGGATACCGGCATTGTTGACCAATACATCGAGCGCGCCGAATTCCTTTTCCGTCGCGCGGACCATGTCGGCGATCTCCGCCGGTTTGCTCATGTCGGCCGCCGAGTATCGCGCCTTTACGCCGAAATCCCTCTCGATGCCCGTGCGGATTATCTCGATGGCGGTTTTGTCGCCGAAGCCATTGAGCATGACATTGGCGCCGTCGTGAGCGAGGGCGCGGGCGGTGGCAAGGCCGATGCCGGAGGTCGAGCCGGTGACGAGTGCGGTCTTGCCTTTGAGCATGCGGTCCTCGCGTCGTATGAGCGGCGGTTCCTGGAATTGAGGGCCGGAACCTGCCTCTATTTTTGTTGCACCGCAATATATATGTTCGTGACTTAGAGATTTCGAGTGGTTTGCCGTTAGACTTGTGTCGGAAGGCGGAACAGTTCTTGTCCAGAAAATCACACGCGCACGCGGTATTTCCGAAGCCAGATCATGACCATGGTCGCTGCGCGAGCGACGCCATCGCCCATGCGGAAACGATTTGTGCTTCGCGCAAGGAGCGGCTGACACCGATTCGCCGTCGTGTGCTGGAGGCGCTGCTGGCAACTCATCTGCCGCTCGGCGCCTATGAATTGATCGATCGACTGGCGGTGCGGGGCGCACGGCCGGCGCCGATCACCGTCTATCGCGCGCTCGATTTTCTGCGCGAACAGGGTCTCGTCCACCGCATCGAGAGCCGCAACGCCTTCATCGCCTGCGTCCATAATCACGAGACGGGCGATCCGGTGGTGTTTCTGATCTGCGAAAAATGCGGCACGGTCGGCGAGGCCGCCTCCGCTGCAGTGGCCGATACCATCAAAAGCGCTTCACGCGCGGCCGGCTTTTCGCCGAAGACGCCGGTGATCGAAATTTCCGGCATCTGCGCGCATTGCAAGGCGGCGTGAGGCAAATCCGGCCTTGTCGACTCCCGCCTACACATCCACCACGCGTCCGCTTGATGCGCTCGCGGCGGCCATCGTGGTGGTGTTGTGTTTGTCGTGGGGTTTTAACCAGGTTGCGACCAAGCTCGCGATCCACGATATCCCACCGCTGACGCAGGCCGCCATACGATCGGTCGTCGCTGCGCTTCTGATCGCCGGGTACTGCCGTTTGCGCGGCATTCCGCTGCTCAATCGGGATGGCACCTTGTGGTTCGGGGTGGCTGGCTGGCCTGCTGTTCGCCGTCGAGTTCATCCTGATCTACCAGGGCTCGTCTACACCACGGCAACCCGTGCCGTGTTGTTCATCTACCTCGCGCCCTTCTTCGTCGTGCTTGGCGCACGCTTTGTTCTGCCGGCCGATCGTTTTGGAGTAGCGCAATGGCTGGGGCTTGGCTTGTCTTTCGCCGGCATGCTGATTGCCTTTGGCGTGCCGACGCCGGCGATGGATCCGAGGCAACTTGTCGGTGATGTGATGATGGTCGGCGCGGCACTGTTCTGGGCCGCGACCACTTTGATCATCAAGGCCAGTCCGCTCACGCGGGTGTCCGCCGAGAAAGTCATGCTCTACCAGCTCGTTGTATCTGCGCCCATCATGGCTGCCGCGGCCATTGCATTGAACGAGCGGATCACGCAAATGCCGTCGGCGCTGGCAATCGGTTCGCTCGTCTATCAGACTGTTTGGGTTGTGAGCGTGACCTTCGTGGTATGGTTCGCGCTGATTGCGCGCTTTTCCGCTAGCCGGCTTTCGGCTTTTACGTTTTTGACGCCGCTATTTGGCGTTGCGGCGGGACACCTTGTGTTGAATGAGCCGCTAACGGGGGCCTTTGCTGCCGCGGTTGCGTTGGTTGCGGCGGGCCTCGTGCTGGTGAACCGGGCGCGCTGATGGTAGCTTTCGGGCTCGGCACGCTTTCGATTGTGTGTTTGCGCGTATAGGCAAGATGGCGAACCGCGGCGAGATCACAAAAAACAAGGCGCAAGAGGCCGTCGCGATCGAAGAGACATTGCAACGGGCAATGTCCGCGATCCAGAGCCAGCAGGCCGATTACGCGGCAAAACTGGCGCAGGATATCCTCAAGCGAAATTCAAGCCACCCCAACGCACTTCACATCTATGGCTATGCCTTGCTTATGCAGGATCGCGCGAGCGAGGCGATCGCGCCGCTTGAAAAAGCCTTTCGATCTCTTCGCGATCCTGCAATCGAAACCCAGCTTGCAATTGCCCTGAGAAAAGCCGGACGGACCGAGGATGCGCTGGTCAGGCTCCAGCGCGCCGCCAAGCAGGTGCCGGTGTTTCCGGCCGCGATCCATGAACTCGGTTACCTGCTCAATTCACTCGGCCGCGTCGATGAAGCAATCGAGGTACTCAAAAGCGGGATGGACGCCGCGCCTTGGTTACCTGATTTACCGATATTGCTTGGCTGGATTTTCCACGCCAGAAACGATGGAGCCAACGCGAGATCGGCCTTTGGACGTGCACTGGGGAGTGCTCCTAATCACCCCGATGCACATTATGGAATGGGGCTGGTGCTGATGGAGGCGGCCGAGTTTCAGGCGGCGGCGGCACATTTCCGTCAGGCTCTGGTCAGCGATCCGGCCGATCAACAGGCCCGTCTCTACCTCGGGGCATGTCTGCTGGAAATTGGTGAAACCGGCGCCGCAACCTGCCTTCGGTTGGTGACCCGCGGCGGTCCGGATTTTTATGGCAAGGCGCTCAAGATTTTGACGACATCGTCGCGCGGGCGCTTCTGGCTGCAACCGAGCGCCGCCGCGCAATTCTTTCGCGGCGAGCGGAATTAGCGCTTGGGCGCGCGGAATTCGCGGCGATAGACGCCGGTTTCCGTGTTGATCGCACTTGCGGTTTCCCACAGGCGATGTGCGGCCTCTTCCGAAAGAACATCGAACTGTTCAACCATGATTTCGCGCTTGATCGCGATACACTGCGCAACGGGCGTGCCTTTTGGAAGGACGCCGGTGAATGTGGGATCGTTCCACCGCGCCGGGAAATGCACCAGGCTGTCGGCGTAAAGATCGGAATCGACGAGGCCGGTAATGGTGGTAAACGGCAGATCGGGACGATTGATCGGGTGCGTGACGAAGAGCGAATAGCCGGGCGGAAGCTCGATCGTCCAGAAATTGTTGAACTTGATGATGAAGCGATCACTGTCGAAAAACGGCGTGCCCTTGACCTGAACGTTGTCGTGATAATCGATCGGCGAGCGGGTGAGATTTCGGAGATTGCTGACGACAGGAATTTCGCTGTCCCAGCTAAATTCGCCATTTTCAACTTTGATTTCCGCCGCCAGCGGCATGAGGAAACCATAGGTCATGGCGTCGATGAACGGCGGGCATTTCTTGACCGTCATAAGCTCTTTGTTGGAAACGGCGCTGAAGCAATTTTGCGGCAACGCTTTGAACCAGTCGGGCAGGCCGCGCACTGCTGGTATCGGACGGGGCAAGATCGGCTCCATCTGCGGCGGGCAACGAAACTTAACCGTCACCTGATTTTCTTCGTCCATCGGCGGGCCCTTGCGTTCTTGCGGCAGCAATATTGTTGAATTCGGCCGTAATTCACAAGCAAAGTCACGGGCAAAGTGCGATAAGGCCCGTCATTCGGGCTCTTCCGCCTGCGTTGACCGCAACTTATTTGTCTGGCACCCGTTATTGAGGACGACCGATGAGCACCAGCACGCAACAACGTCATAAAACAGCCGCCGTCGATGTCGGCGGCGTTGTCGTTGGCGGCGGCGCGCCGATCGTCGTCCAGTCGATGACCAACACCGACACTGCCGATGTCGAGGGCACCGCGCGCCAGGTGGCCGCCCTGGCTGCGGCCGGCTCCGAGCTTGTGCGCATTACCGTCGACCGCGACGAGGCGGCCGCGGCGGTGCCGCACATCAGGGATCGCCTGGCCCAGCTTGGTGTGAACGTGCCGCTGGCCGGCGACTTCCACTATATCGGTCACAAGCTTTTGGCCGATCATCCCGGCTGTGCGGAGGCGCTCGGTAAGTACCGCATCAATCCTGGCAATGTCGGCTTCAAGGATAAACGCGACAGGCAATTCTCGGCCATCATCGAGATGGCGCTCAAATACAACAAGCCGGTGCGCATCGGCGCCAACTGGGGTTCGCTCGATCAGGAATTGCTCACGCGCCTGATGGATGAAAACGCCAAGACGGCGCAGCCGCTCGATGCCCGCGAAGTCATGCACGAGGCCATGGTGCAGTCGGCGGTCCTGTCAGCTGCTCGCGCCGAAGAGATCGGCCTGGCGAAGAACCGCATCATACTGTCCGCCAAGGTCTCGGCGGTGCAGGATCTGATTGCGGTCTATGGCGAACTCGCCCGGCGTTGCGACTACGCCTTGCATCTCGGCCTCACCGAAGCCGGCATGGGGTCCAAGGGCATCGTTGCTTCCTCGGCGGCAATGGGCGTGCTTCTGCAACAAGGCATCGGCGATACGATCCGCATTTCGCTCACGCCGGAGCCGAATGGCGACCGCACGCGCGAGGTCCAGGTAGCGCAGGAGCTATTGCAGACCATGGGTCTGCGAACATTCGTTCCGCTGGTTGCGGCATGTCCCGGGTGCGGACGCACCACGTCGACCACGTTCCAGGAACTCGCCTCCGACATCCAGAGTTTCATCCGCAACTCGATGCCCGAGTGGAAGCGACGCTATCCGGGCGTCGAGACATTGAACGTTGCGGTGATGGGCTGCATCGTCAACGGACCCGGCGAGAGCAAGCACGCTGATATCGGTATTTCGCTGCCGGGCACCGGCGAGCAGCCGACCGCGCCGGTGTTCATCGACGGCAAGAAGGCCGCCACTCTGCGCGGACCGACGCTTAGCGCCGACTTCAAGCAAATGGTGATCGATTACATTGATCGGCGGTTTGGCGGCGTCAGTCGCGATGCGGCGGCTGAGTAGCCGAACGGGACTGACTATATCCAGCCACCGCCGTCTTTGCCGCGATTGGCAACACTCGCTTCTTCCAGATCCAGCTCGTATTCGATACGGCGGCGCGCTTCGTCGGTAATCTTCCCGTCGCGCAAGAGCTGATAAATAAACTCACGTTCGGCCTCGATCAGCTCAGCCTTGACCTTGGCGGTGCGGCGCATGTGCTCGAGGCCTTCGGTCAGGTTCGTGGGCAATATCTGCAAGCGGCTTTGGTTGCGCGTGCGCAAGTGCGCGATCGCATCGCGCGGCAGGTCGTGCTCCTTGATGGCCTTTTCAAGCCGCTTTTCGACCTGCCGCAACGCGGCCTGGCGGGCGCGGAGCTCCGCTCTGATTTCGTCTTTGTGTTCCTTTTTTCCAGCGTGGCTCAGCCCGAGCCAGCGCACCACATAGGGCAACATCAGGCCTTGGCCGACCAGTGTGATGATGATGACGCCGAAGGTGACAAACAGGATCAAATCGCGGTGGGGAAACGGCTGCCCGCTGAGAATGGTGAAGGGAATTGCGAGCGCAACGGCGAGCGAATCGACGCCGCGAATTCCCGTGAAGGCCAGAAAGAAGGCCGCCTGCCAGGGCGGCGATGGATCGCGCTTGCGCAAACGTGGGCTGAGCCAGCGCGGGAAATAAGTTGCCGGGAACACCCAGATAAATCGGGCTGCGATAGCAATTAGCGTCGTCCATACCGTCGCGATCAGCAAATCATGGATCGTAAAAACGTGTGCCTGTTCGAGCAACGTCCGCGCCTGCAGGCCGGTAACGAGAAACACCAGGCCTTCGATCAGGTACACAATCAGATCCCAGAAAAAGATTCCCTGCAGCCGCGTTGCAAACGGGATCAGGCGCGGTCCGACCCAGCTCACATACAAGCCGCAAGCGACGGTCGCGAGGACGCCGGAGCCACCGAGATGCGCGGGCACCCAGAAGGCGAGATAGGGCGTCATAAGAGACAGCGTGATTTCGACGCGCGGTTCACGGGCCCATTGGCGCAGACGCAGACTGAGCCAACCCACCGCGAGGCCATAGATGAGCTCGCCGATGACAATCAGCACAAAAGTGCCTGACGCCTCACTGAGCGAAAACGTGCCGGTGCTGACTGCAACAACGGCAAAGCGGTAAAGTACGAGAGCGGTGGCATCATTGGCGAGCCCTTCGCCCTCCAGCACGACAACGATCCGGCGCGGCAATCCCAACTGTCGTGCGATCGCCAGTGGTGCAACAACATCGGGCGGCGAGATGATGGCGCCGAGCAGAAAGCCCACCGCCCAGTCGAAGTTGAGAAAATAGTGCGCGGCCGCCGCTATCGCGCAGGTGGTGAACAACACGCAGCCGAACGCGAGTAGCGCGATTGGCCTCAGGTTAAAGCGGAATTCGCGCCAGCTCATGGCGACGCCGGCCGAATAGATCAGCGGCGGCAATATCACCAGCAGCACCAGTTCAGGCGCCAGCTCGACTTTCGGCAGCCCGGGAATGAGGGCCATGCCAATGCCGGCGACCACCAGCAGGATCGACGGCGAAATATTCAGCCGCTTGGCCGAGATCGCGACCGCCGCAAGCACTGCAAGCATCAAAAGAACAGTTTGGACGATCCCGGTCATTGCTTCACGAACTTACAAGTTCACGCGCATCAGATCAGGTTGGAAACGATATTCACGGTCAACGCAAACACGGCGACATTGAAAAAGAACGCCAGCACGCCATGCACGATCACGATGCGACGAATAATCTTGCTGGTGATCACGACGTCGGAGACCTGTGATGTCATCGCAATGACAACCGAAAAGTAGACAAAGTCCCAATAGTCAGGTGACTGGCGGCCGGGAAACGTCAGTCCGCCGATCGCGTGATCGCGGCCCTCCCCATAATATTCGTGGGCATAATGAAGCGCAAAAATCGTGTGGACGAAGGCCCAGGACACGACGATCGTGATCATCGCGATTGCGACTCCGTAGCCGCTGCGGGGCTGTCCGGAAACTTTGGCAATGCCAAGTTCAGCGATGATCGCGCCCATGATCGCCAGACCGGAGAGTCCGGTCAGGATCAGCAGAGCAAGCGCGCCTTCGTCGTCCTCGGAAGCGCGCCGGCGAATCTCGTCGATGCCACAGGTGACCATCAACTGATACACCAATACCAGATACAGAACGACGCCGATGTCCCACCCGAGCAGAAGTTTGGTCGCCATGGTCCAGTCGGTCATTCCCAGGCCGAGCGTCACCGCCAGACCGACGGCGATGGAAATCAGCAACCGCCCATGCAGCCGCGCCAGGCGGACCGGCAAAATGGGTCGGGCGACAATCTTGCGGGCCACGGGGCGCTCCTCTTATGTCGTCCGCTCGGCAATGAATCGAGCGGCGGCGCGCAGAGTATCGGCTTTCGCGCCGAACGGCGCCAGCGCGTCATCGGCGTCGGCGACCAGTTCTTTGAGACGGGCGCGCGCGCCATCGGCGCCGAGCGTGGCGACCAGCGTGGCTTTGCCGGCGGCAGCATCTTTCCCCGCCGCCTTCCCGAGGGTCTTGGTATCGCCTTCGACATCGAGAAGATCATCGGCAATCTGGAAAGCCTGTCCGATCGCCGTGCCGTAGCGGTCCATGCGGGAATGCGCATCCGCATCCGCTTGTCCGATGATGGCGCCGGCGCGGCAGGCAAAACGGATCAACGCGCCTGTTTTCATCGCTTGCATGGTGGCGATTTCGCTTTTGCTCAGCGCGCGTTTTGTCTCGAAGCGGCCTTCGGCTGCGAGATCGAGCATCTGGCCGCCCGCCATGCCGCCCAGTCCGGAGCCGCGTGCGAGTTCCAGAACCAGCGCCACGCGCACTGCTGGATCCGCGTGCACCTCGGTACGAGCCATGATGTCGAAGGCGAGCGTCAGTAGTGCGTCGCCGGCAAGAATTGCGGTCGCTTCATCAAAGGCCTTGTGGACGGTTGGCCGCCCGCGGCGCAGGTCGTCATTGTCCATCGCCGGGAGATCGTCATGGACCAGCGAATAACAGTGGATGCATTCGAGCGCTGCGCCTGCCATCAGGGCGCCTGTTCGCCCGGCGCCGAAAAGCGCGGCGGTCTCGACGACAAGAAAAGGGCGCAGACGTTTGCCGCCATCGAGGGCCGCATGGCGCATAGCCGCGAGGAGGCGTGGCGGGCGCGTGATTTCACCGTCGAGCGGCGCATCAGCCAGGAGCTGACGGAGCAACGTTTCGGTTTCGGCGGCGACGCCGCCGAGCCGGGTGGAAAAATCGGTCGTATCTTTGTTCATCGGCGCATTGATAGCCGCTGCGCTTGGTCTGGAAAAGTAGGCACCGGCCCGCAATCCGGATCTCGCGCCTGGGCAAACTCGGGCAATTCACGGCGCGAATGGGCTAATCTGGCCCCGTGAACTGGCTGGACAAAAAATCGGGGCTTTTGGGGCTGCCGCGGGCGCTACGTGTCGTCGTCCTCGCCATCCTTTTGGTGTTGCTGCTGCCTTACCTGATCGCGCCGGTCTACAGGGTCGTTAACCCCGTCTCGACGGTGATGCTCTGGCGGCACCTGAGTGGTGCGCGCGTTGAGCACCACTTTGTGCCGATCACACGTATTTCGCCGTCGTTGCCGCTGACGGTGATCGTTGCCGAAGACGGCCGCTTTTGCAGCCACCACGGTGTCGATTTTGCGGAAATCCGTGAAGCCATTGCCGAAGCGGATGACATTGACGAGATGCGGGGTGGCTCGACTATCACGCAACAGGTAGCGAAGAACTTGTTCCTCTGGTCTGGCCGTAGCCTCGTCCGCAAAGCGCTTGAATTTCCGCTGGCGCTCTGGATCGACCTGGTGCTGCCGAAGCGGCGGATTCTGGAGATCTATCTCAACATTGCGGAATTGGGCCCCAATGGCGAATTCGGCGCCGAGGCCGGCGCCCAGCGCGCTTTTGGTAAACCGGCCCGGGACCTGTCCCGCTATCAGGCGGCACTGCTTGCGGCGACGCTGCCAAACCCGGTCGAACGCAATGCGCGCCAGCCAGGGCCGGGATTGCGCCGTCTGGCCGGGCTATACGACGCCCGCGCGGCGCGGGCACCTACTGCGGCGGCGTGCGTAAGGCAGGGCCATTAGCCAAAGCGACTAGCCAAACCACTAGCCTTGACGCGGGCCTTCCTCTATAAGCCCGGCTTCAAACCGACATTGTCGTGCCTTTTCAGGAGTTTCGTCCATGGCTGTGCCAAAAAGAAAAACCTCGCCGTCGCGCCGCGGCATGCGCCGTTCCGCCGACGCGCTCAAGCGGCCGACTTATGTCGAGGACAAGGACTCCGGCGAACTGCGTCGTCCGCATCACATCGACCTGAAGACCGGCATGTATAAAGGCCGCCAGGTTCTAAAGCCGAAGGCCGAGGCGTAACAGGACAGCCGAGGGCCGAAAGGCAATCTGTGCCATGTTTGTGCTTGGCTTCCCGCTGCTGCTGATCCCGTTCGCGATTTACAACATCATTGCCTTTTTGATGCCGGGGGTGACCTGGACCGGCGTCGTCGCCACCGTGCACATGGTATCGGGCGCCGACTGGACAATGTCTGCGGGCGATATCCTCGTCGCACTGGCGGTCGTGCTGCTGTGCGGTGAAGTGATGAAATCGACCCGCATCGGCATCCGCACCGTGGTCGACCACGCTCTATCGCTGATCCTGTTTCTCGGCATGCTGGTCGAGTTCATTCTGGTCAAGCAGGCCGCGACCGCGACATTCTTCTTGCTGCTGGTTGTGAGCTTCATCGACGTGCTCGGCGGCTTTGCCGTGACTTTGCGTTCGGCCCAGCGCGACCTGACGGTCGAGGGCGTCGATCGCGTTTCGTCCTGATCGTCGAACATCCTTGGTCTTGTCATGAGCCGCGATTTCCAGCTCCCCGGCCGCTCGCCCGTGATCGCCTGCGACGGCATGGCAGCGACCTCGCATCCATTGGCGACCTTGGCCGCCGTCGACACGTTGCGCGCCGGCGGCAGCGCGGCCGATGCCGCAGTGGCTGCCGTCGCCGTGCTGTGCGTGGTCGAGCCGGCAATGACCGGGATCGGTGGCGATTGCTATTGCCTGGTGTCGCGGCCGGGCAAGCCGGTGTGGGGCTATAACGGGTCCGGCCGCGCCGGCGCGAAAGCTTCATACGAAGCGTTGCGCGCCGAGGGCATGACCGAAATCGGCAATTCAATTCATGCCGTCACGGTGCCGGGTGCGCTCGATGCCTGGGAAGCCATTCTCAAAACCCACGGCCGCTTCGGGCTGGATCGTGCGCTGCAGCCGGCAATCAAATATGCAGACGGCGGGTTCCCAGTTGCCGCGCGCGTCGCATGGGATTGGGCGCGGCATGTCGGCAAGCTCAAGGCCGATGTGGGTGCCGCAAAGCATTATCTGTTCAATGGTACCGCGCCCAAGGAAGGCGACGTCATTCGCTTCCCCGCGCTCGCGGCGACTTTAAAGACCATTGCCGCCAAGGGCGCGCGCGCTTTCTATGAAGGTGAAATCGCCGACGATATGGCGAAGACCGTTTCGGCGCGCGGTTCGTTCCTGACCTCCGAAGATTTCGCCCGCCACCATGGCGACGTGGTTGAGCCGATCTCGACCAATTATCGCGGCCTGGACCTTCTGGAAATTCCGCCGAACGGGCAGGGGCTCACAGCGCTGGTGATGCTCAACATCCTGGAGAATTTCGACATCAAGGCGCTCGATCCGGTCGGGCCCGAACGATTTCATCTGGTGCTGGAGGCCGCGCGTCTCGGTTTTGCGGTGCGCGACACGCACATCGCCGACGCCTTGCACATGCGCACGCCGGTTGCCGATCTGCTCGACAAAGGCTTTGCCAGGAAACTGGCGTCGCTGATCGATATGAACAAGCGCGCCAAGCTGCCGAGCCATCCCGCGCCCGGCAGCAACACCGTTTATCTCACGATCGTCGACAAAGACCGGATGGCGGTATCATTCATCAATTCGCTCTATTCGCACTTCGGTGTTGGCATCTGCACCGAGAAAACCGGCATCACGCTGACCAATCGCGGGTCTTGCTTCACGCTTGAGCCGGATCACCCCAATACGTTCGGTCCGGACAAACGTCCGATGCACACCATCATTCCAGCACTCGCCATGCGCAACGGACGTTGCGACATGAGTTTCGGCGTCATGGGCGCGCATTACCAGCCGATGGGACACGTACAGATCATCATGAACATGATCGATTTCGGCATGGACGTGCAGCAGGCGATCGATGCGCCGCGCTTCTTCTTCGAAGGCGAGAAGACCGACGTTGAGCGCGGCACGCCGGCAGCGACCATCGAAGGCCTGAAGGCGCGCGGGCACGACGTTGTTACCGCGACGTCGCCCTGGGGCGGTGCGCAAACGATCAAGATCGATTGGGATCGCGGCGTGCTGATCGCCGGTTCGGAGCCGCGGAAAGACGGCTGCGCGCTGGGCTACTAGGAATGGCTTAGCGCCGCGGTGGCCCGGTAGGCCGCCAACACGTCGGTTGGTTCGGCGCGCCGGCGCTCGCGGGTCTGCGGGTGTTGATCTTTCGTGGCAATCAATTGGGCGAGGAAGGCCACGTTGCGATATCCGGGCTGGCCGTCGGAGTGATCGGCGTTGGGCGCCAGCGCGACCAGCGCCCGGCTTTCAGACGCGGGCAATTCACCGCTCAGCTCGGGCCGATGACCGGCCGATTCATGGTGCCGAGAAGCCGATGAGTTAACTTCGCCAAGTCGCATCGCAATACCCGTCTCGCTTTAGGACAATCAACGCTATTCCGCCGTCTAACGAGCAAGGGGTGTGCCGCGCCAGTTAACGGCGCCTGGACCCTCGAATAAAACCCGCATTCTCGAATTGTTTAACGATTGGCCTTAACGTCTGAGGCTCATTCGTCGCACCAAGCAACGTCCAGACTCACCTTGGCGTTCCAAAAAGGGGCGATTGTGACCCGCTTCGATCAATCACCTCCACCCCTCGATACCGCAAAAATTTTGCGGTCGATCGGTGACGTTGCCTATGAATGGCAACTGGGTACCGACGCATTGGTCTGGAGCGGCAATGCCGCTGACGTGCTCGGCATCGATCCTGCGGAAATCAGCAGTGGTCGCGCTTTTGCGCGCCACGTTGATGTCGCAGGTGGGCTAAGCCGCGCTGAAATCGTCCAGCAGGCGACGCGGCGGGACACGGGCAAGGGAGTGCCCTACCAAATTCAATATGCACTCAAACGTGGTGATGAAAAGATCTGGCTCGAGGATACCGGTCGCTGGTTTGCCGGACCCGATGGAACGCCAAATTATGCAAACGGCATCATACGCGCGATCAACGAACGGCACGAACGCCAACGTTGGCTTGAACAGCGGGCGAAATTCGATCCCCTGACCGGCGAGCTAAACCGCATTTATCTCACGGAAGGACTCGGCACGGCTCTCGACGAGGCGGTGCGCTTCCGGAGTTCTTGCGGGTTTATGCTGGTGGCGATCGACCACCTCGGACATCTCAATGAAGCTTATGGATTTGATGTTGCCGATGAGGTCATCGCCCAGGTCGGAAAGCGCATCCGGGCGCGGTTGCGTGGCAAGGATTCCCTCGGCCGGTACTCCGGAAACAAATTCGGCGTCATTCTGGCCAGTTGCACGCCCGATGAATTGTCAATCGCAGCCGAGCGCTTGCTCGCAGGCATACGCGACGAGCCGTTCTATACCGCTGCTGGTCCGATGGCTGTGACGATCACGATCGGCGGGGTAACCGCGCCGCGCCATGCTCGGACTGTGGTCGAGGTCCTGGCTCGTGCGCAGGACGCTCTGCAAGTTGCGCGCGCAAAACGCCACGGTTCCTTTATTGCCTACGCACCCAATGTCGAACGCGATGCATTGCGCCGGCAGAGCGTACGCGCTGCTGACGAAATCGTTGCGGCCCTGAATCAACGCCGCATTGCGCTCGCGTATGAGCCTGTCGTTGAGACGCAAAGCCGCAAAGTCGCCTTCTACGAATGCCTGATGCGCATCAATCGCAGCGACGGCAGCGTCGCGCAGGCGAGCGAGATTATTCCGGTGGCCGAACGGGTCGGGCTCGTGCGCATGCTTGATTTCCGGGTGCTTGAACTGGTGGTCGCCGAATTGGCCGCCGCACCGGACATACAGGCAAGCGTCAATGTATCGCCAAATTCAGCGATTGACCCACATTGGTGGCAGGGATTGGGTGCCTTATTGCGCGCCAATAGCGATGCAGCAGGCCGCCTGATTGTCGAGATCACCGAAACCGCGGCGATTCATGATCTGGATGACGCTCGGGGTTTCGTCACGCGGGTAAAGGACTTGGGATGCCGTATTGCTATTGACGATTTCGGCGCCGGCTATACCTCGTTCCGCAACCTCCGCAAACTCGGCGTCGATATCGTGAAAATCGACGGAGCCTTCGTTCCGAATATTACGAAGTCGAACGACGACCGGGCATTCGTACGCACGTTGGTCGATCTATCGCGACGGCTCGGTCTCAAGAGTGTTGCAGAGTGGGTCCAGGACGAAGAGACCGCTGCATTGCTCGCAGATTGGGGCTGCGACCACTTGCAAGGTGCGTTGATAGGGCTTGCGACGCCCGAGCGGCCGCGGCAGGACAAAAGCGGACGCACCGCGTCGGCATAGCCGAACGGGCGGCTATTCCTTGCCGCCCAGTTTATCCAGGCGTTTTTGCATCTCGTCGAGCTGACGCTTGAGCTCGTCCATCTCGCTTCCCGAGCTGGGCGGCTTGTCGGTCGGCTTTGATTGGCCATGTGCGAACGGCGCAAACATTGCAAATGTCTTTTCGAACATTTCCATGTTTCGCCGCACTTGGTCTTCAAGCGGCCCGAATCCGCCGACACCGAAGGCTTGAGCCATCTGCTCGCGGAACTTTCCCTGCTCCTTCGATAGCGAGTCGATGGAGGCTTCCAGAAATCGCGGCACCAGCATTTGCATGCTGTCGCCATAGAAGCGGATCAGTTGTCGCAAAAAGGCGATCGGCAGCAGGCTTTGCCCTTCCTTGTTTTCCTGCTCGAAGATGATCTGTGCGAGCACCGAGCGCGTAATCTCTTCACCGGTCTTCGCATCAAAGACGATGAAATCCTCGCCGGTTTTGACCATCGTGGCGAGATCTTCGAGCGTCACGTAGGTGCTGGTTCCAGTATTGTAGAGCCGCCGGTTGGCGTATTTCTTGATTGTAACCGGCTCTTTTTTATCCTCTGCCATTTGGATCACACGTTTCCCCTGCCCAGATTTCGAGCATAGCCAATTTCCGCTTCTGGGGGCCACCGTTTTGTGGCGGCGCGGCAGAACGTCAGGCGCCCGGTTCGCCCTTGCGGAAACGTCAAAAAAGGGCCAATTCTCAGGGATATCTGAGAAGCGGGTGTTGTTGACAGACCTGCCGGGCCTGCCGAGGATGCGGCAGTGCCAAAAACCGCGCTGCCCCGCACGCGACTAACAGGAGTTTCCGATGAAAGACGACATCGTGATCGTGAGCGCCGCCCGCACCCCGGTCGGCGCGTTCAATGGGGCATTTGCGAACTTGCCGGCCCATGAGCTCGGCAAGGCCGCGATCAAGGCCGCATTGGAGCGGGCGGGCGTTGAGGGCGGTCGTGTCAGCGAAGTGATCATGGGTCAGATACTGACCGCGGGGCAGGGGCAGAATCCGGCGCGGCAGGCCTCCATTGCGGCGGCAATTCCGGTCGAGACGCCTGCGTGGGGTGTGAACCAGCTATGCGGCTCAGGCTTACGCGCTGTTGCGCTCGGCTATCAGGCGATCCTCAACGGTGACAGCGAGATCGTTGTCGCTGGCGGCCAGGAGTCGATGAGCATGGCGCCGCACTGCCAGCATTTGCGCTCCGGCGTGAAAATGGGTTCGTTCGAAATGGTCGACACTATGATCAAGGACGGCCTGTGGGATGCCTTCAACGGCTATCACATGGGCACGACGGCCGAGAACGTTGCAAAGCAGTGGCAGATCACGCGTCAGCAGCAGGACGAATTCGCGGTCAAGTCCCAGAACAAGGCCGAAGCGGCGATGAAGGCCGGCAAGTTCAAGGACGAGATCGCGCCGGTCACCATCAAGTCGCGTAAGGGCGACGTCGTGGTGGATACCGACGAATACCCAAAGGCCGGCGTCACGCTTGAATCGTTGTCGAAATTGCGTCCGGCGTTCGACAAAGAAGGCACCGTGACAGCGGGTAGTGCATCAGGCATCAATGACGGTGCTGCTGCCGTGGTACTGATGAAAGCATCGGAAGCCGCCAAGCTCGGCAAGACGCCACTCGCGCGTATCGTGTCCTGGGCGCAGGCCGGCGTCGATCCCTCGATCATGGGTACCGGTCCAATTCCCGCTTCGCGCGCCGCGCTCAAGAAAGCCGGTTGGAAACACGATGACCTCGATCTGGTGGAAGCCAACGAAGCCTTTGCCGCGCAGGCCTGCGCAGTCAACAAGGACCTCGGTTGGGATACGTCGAAGGTCAACGTCAATGGCGGTGCGATTGCCATCGGGCACCCGATCGGCGCTTCCGGCGCACGCGTGCTGACGACGTTGCTCTACGAAATGCAAAAGCGTGACGCCAAGAAAGGTCTCGCCACTCTATGCATCGGTGGTGGCATGGGCATCGCGATGTGCGTTGAACGCTAGCGCGACTTGTGGCGTGCCGGCACGGGGACGCCGGCGCTCCCGAATTTGATCTACGTCATCGACGGCTCGTTCCGTCTGTGGCGAAATTAAAGAATTCTTGGGAGGGGACGGTCTATGTCGCGTGTTGCGTTGGTTACTGGCGGAACCCGCGGGATTGGCGCGGCAATCGCCAAAGCCCTGAAGTCCGCTGGCTATAAAGTCGCAGCCAACTATGGCGGTAACGACGAGGCCGCGCAGAAATTCAAGGCGGAAACCGGAATTCCGGTCTTCAAGTGGGATGTCTCGTCCTTCGAAGCCTGCGTCGACGGCATCAAAAAAGTAGAGGCCGAGGTCGGGCTGGTCGACGTGCTGGTCAATAATGCGGGCATTACACGGGATGCAACGCTGCACCGTATGAAGCCGGAACAATGGACCGCGGTCATCAACACCAATCTCAATTCACTGTTCAACATGTGCCGCAATGTCATCGAGGGCATGCGCGAACGGAAATTCGGCCGCATCGTGAATATTTCCTCGATCAATGGCCAAAAGGGTCAGCTCGGCCAGACCAACTATTCTGCTGCCAAGGCCGGCGAGCTTGGCTTCACCAAGGCATTAGCCCAGGAAAGCGCGCGCGCCGGCGTGACCGTAAATGCAATCGCACCGGGCTATATCAATACCGAGATGGTGCAGGCGGTGCCGAAGGACGTGCTGGAGAAATCGATCCTGCCGCTCATCCCGATCGGTCGCCTTGGCGAGCCAGAGGAAATCGCGCGTTGTGTTGTGTTTCTCGCATCCGACGATGCCGGGTTGATTACCGGGTCCACGCTCACCGCCAACGGCGGGCAGTATTTTGTCTAGACGGCGTGGCTGGATGGCAGGCGGGCACATGAAGGCAGTTTTGGTCGGAGCAACGGTCATCGGCCTGTCCGTGTCGTCGATCGCATGGTCCGTGTCAGCGCAAGATGCCGATGCGCAGTGCGCCGAGATATTCGACAAAATTGCCTGCAAATGCGCGTTGCAAAACGGCGGGCGGGTCATTCCGCCGCCAGTCGGCGTCAAGCGCGAGGGATTGAAGCTACACCCGCGCGAAAGTCCTGAATCAACTCAAACGCTGGACGGGGGACGCGTTGCGTTCCCTAAATATTACCGACGAGAAGGCTTCAAGATTCGTCGAAGCCGTGCGCTCGAAGGCTATTTGACCTGCATGCACCGGAACGGCCGTAAATAGCGCCCAAACCAATTTCAAATTCAGCGCCGGCGTTTTGTTTTCCGTTTGGGCTGTCGTTTTTTCGGCGTGGCAGCACTTTTTTTCTGTCCGGCCCAGGTGCCTTCGGCCTTGTCCAGTCGCACGTTCCAATATTCCCAGGCGCGTGCGACCGGGCCCGGCCGCAAGTTGTATTCACCGGCAAGGCGGGTCTCTGCGGCGTTGAGCGGTGAGACATAACCGAGGCTGTGCGCCTGGATCTGCAGTGCGGCGTTGCGCGCGGTATAGATTGTGCGGAATGTAAGTTCTTCCAGAGTTGCGCCCGCGACCGTCGCGCCGTGACGGCGCATCAATACGATCCAGTTGGGCCCGAGCGCGCGCGCGAGCGAAGCGCCTTCTTCCGGCTTGGCCACAATCAGCGTGGTATCGCCGAATTCGTCGCGGGCATCCCAGAACGGCACATTCTCTCCGAGTGTTGCACCAAGGTGATAGACAGGCTTGAGATCCATACCGGAGATGCAGAACGGAAGAATTGACGGTGCGTGATGGTGACATACAGCGTTCACATCTGGCCGCGCCAGATAGATTCCGCCATGGATCACCCGCTCGCCGTAAAGCCGCACGTCTGTCGGCTTTACTGGCTGAGAATCGAGCGTGAATTCCAGAATATCGTCCGGCTGAACCAGTTCCGGGGCGCGCGAGCGCGACATCAGATAGCGTTTTGGATCGGTCGGGTGCCGCATGGTGACGTGACCGAAGGCGTCGAGCACGCCTTCGTTGGCAATCATGCGGTTGGCGCGGGCGACCAGTTCGCGCGCTTCATCGAGCTTATTCGTCACGGCACGTCCCCTGTCAGAAGATTTTGCTGTTTTATCGCATTTGATTGTGCGGCGACCAGCCGGTCGGCGCCAGTTCGAATCCCTCGAAGGAAAATCCGGGCGCGACCGTGCATCCGGTGAGCGTCCAATCTCCGAGACTTTCCGCAGCCTGCCAGGCACGTGCCGGCACCGTGACCTGCGGCACTTCACCAGTCTGAATGTCGGCACCAAGCCGGAATATCTCTTCCTTGGCGCCATCGACCAGCGACAGCTTAAGCGGTGCGCCAGCGTAATAGTGCCAGATCTCGACGGCATCGATGCGATGCCAGTGCGAGCGTTCGCCGCGTGCGAGCAGGAACAGGATGGCCGTTGAGGCCGAGCGGCCATCAATCAGCCTGGGGTCACGAAAGGTTTCGCGGTAGTGACCGCCTTCCGGGTGCGGCTTGAGCTCAAGCGCGCGGATCATGTCGGCGGCCGTGGGTACAGGCATGCGAACCGCTAGAACTTGTTTTTGCGCGCACGGATTTCGGCGAATACTTGTGTCGCCGGTTTCCCCGCCATGCCGATGCCTTTTGCCACCTCGGGGAGATCCGCGCGCAGGAACGGGTTTGCCCGCTTCTCGTCGCCGATGGTGACCGGAATAGTCGCTTCATTTCGCGAAATCAGCCCTTTGACTTCGGTCTCACGCGCGGCAAGCGTCTCGTTGTCGGGCTCGATGGTGCGCGCGAATTTGATGTTAGCGGCCGTGTATTCATGGCCGCAGTAGATTTCGGTGTCGTCCGGCAGGTCGCGCAGCTTCACAAGCGAGTGCCACATCTGTTCGGCTGTGCCTTCAATCACTCGCCCACAGCCGATTGAGAACAGCGTGTCACCGACGAAAGCGAGCTTGTCCGCGTGAAACCAGTAGGCAATGTGGCCGGACGTGTGGCCCGGCGTTTCGATCACGTTTGCCGACAATGTCCCGACGGAAACTTTATCGCCTTCACGGACCGTCTCGTCCACCGCCGGGATTTGCGAAGCTTCAGCCGCCGGTGCCACCACGCGGCACTTGTATTTCTCTTTCAGTGTCTTGATGCCGTCTGTGTGATCGGCATGGTGGTGGGTCACCAGGATATCGGTCAGCTTCCAGCCGGTAGCTTTTAAGGCCGCTTCAATCGGCGCGGCCTCCGGCGCGTCGATGGCGGCGGTTGCGCCGCTGCCCGGGTCGTGAAGCAGTACCCCGTAATTGTCGGATCGGCAGCGAAACAGACGGATTTCAGCGGGCATAAGGTCCTCGTCCTGTTCTGGAATAGATTAACCGTAACATGCCGGTGAAACATCATGCACGTCCGTGGGTTCCGCACCATTAGCGGTTTGCTACGCGTTTCATGGTAGTTTCTGCTCATGTCGATCGACGTTGTGGACCTGCGCAATTTCTACGGCCAACGGCTGGGAGTCGTAGCGCGCCGTTTTATCGGACGCGGTATCCGCTCACTGTGGGGCGATACCGCCGGCCAGCGCGTGCTCGGGATCGGCTACGCAACACCCTATCTCGGTCTGTTCCGCGAGGAGGCGGAGCGCTGTCTCGCGCTCATGCCGGCGGGGCAGGGGGTCGTGAAATGGCCGACGACGCGGCCGGCGTTGTCCGCTCTGGTCGACGAGAACGAATTGCCGCTCGCCGATGCGGCGGTCGACCGCGTGATGCTGGTTCATGCACTGGAAATGACGAACGATCCAGGCGCGTTGCTCCGCGAAGTGTGGCGGGTGCTTGCTTCCGGCGGTCGGTTGCTTGCGGTGGTGCCGAACCGGCGCGGCCTGTGGGCGCGCATGGACACAACTCCGTTCGGCCACGGGCGTCCCTATTCGCGCAGCCAGATCAACCAGCTCTTGCGTGAAACCTGGTTCACGCCGACCGGATGGAGCGAGGCGCTCTATGTGCCGCCCATCGCACGCGGCTGGTTCCTGCGTACCGCGGTGGCCTGGGAGAGAACAGGCGCAACATTGTCGGCGCCATTTGCCGGCGTGCATCTCGTGGAAGCAACCAAGCAGGTCTATCGCGCTATACCGGCGCGCCGCGAAAAGCGGCAGCTGGTGCCGGCGCTCGAGCCGGCATTGGCGCCCTCACCGGGCGCCTGATCTCACGTCAGACCGTCCAGATTGCGGACAGAGTCCGATCAGTCGGGCTGCCGCGGCTCGTCGCCGCCTTCATCGGGTTGCGGCGCTGCGGTCTGCGGATTGTTGCCGCCAAATTCCGGCCGGTCGGGGCGATAGCCACCGCCACGATGACGCCGGCGCCGGCGATGTCCGAAACGATCCTGGCCGCGGTCACCCTGCTCGTGGCCGTTGGGGCCGGGGTTTTGCTGCGGCTGCTGCGCACCGCCGCCTCCGGTAATGAACGCCGGTAGGCCGCCCAAATCCTGTCCACCGCCCTCGTGGCCGCCCTGACTCGGCTGTTGATAGGGCTGTTGCTGAGGCTGCGGACGGTTTTGCACCTGTTGGTCGCGCGGCGGGAATGGCTGGGCATCGCGCGGTAAATAAGGCTGGCCCTGCTGTACCTGCGGCTGCGGCGCGTAACTCGGCTCGTTCTGTCCCATGAAAGGCTGGCCGTCATCTTCGCCGTCGTCGTAATTATCGTCGGCAGCACCTTGTGGTGCTCCGCCCTGGCCCTGCTGCTGCGGCTGTTGATTGTTGTAGTAGGGGTTCTGCTGGCGGAACTGTTCCTGCGCCGCGGCGATCAGACGAAAATAATGTTCTGCGTGCTGGTAGTAATTCTCGGCCGCTACCGGGTCGCCGGAGCTTTGCGCATCGCGCGCAAGCTGGATGTATTTTTCTGCAATGTGCGAGGCGGTGCCACGGATTTTTACGTCGGGACCGTTTAATTCATATACGCGCGTCAGCGGATTTTGGCTTTTGCGATGGTTATTACCGCCGCGTCCCCGCATGCGCTTCTGACCGTTTCTCATGATGTGCCTGTTCGTCGACCTTTCACATTGCCTCGGCATTCACCGCCGAACGCTCAACCCTGATCGCAAGTCCATACAAATTTCACTGCGCGGCCGGACCTGCATCAGTAATCCGCGCCAATGATCGAAACGTTGTGTTCTTTATCGCGATAGTCGCAGCAACCCCATAGCCGCGATCCTGTCGCGGCGTTGCCAACCTTTCGTTACGCGCATCGTCCTAGTTTTCGAAAATGATGCGCCCAACCGGTGAAGCGTCCAAACCCGTATCTGGCGATTTCGTTTGCCGTCTTTTCGAATGCCGGCTTTTCGTCATCCGCCTTGCGCCGTACCACACAGAGCCATTGGTTCCGGGGTTTTTGGCGATGCAACCGTCACGGGTCAATTCCGTGACTGGAAGCTAGTCGTTTCCGGACCATAATCCAAGCGGTTTTTTCGACGATAATCGAGCTCTGCGATTTTCATCGGGTGGGAATGCGACCAGTTCATGGCACTAGACCTGCGCCAATCACGCGCGGAATCCCGGCCAAATCCTTGCGCGCGGCGCCGACGGTTAACCCCGCGTTGGTAAACAACGCGCGAACCGCAGTTTCCTGGCCCGCGCCCAATTCGACAAATAGTCGTCCGCCCGATGCCAAAAGGCGCCGGGCCTCCGATGCAATGGCGCTGTAGCCGGCAAGCCCGTCGTCGCCACCATCGAGTGCAACTTTTGGATCGTAGTTCCGCACCTCCGGCGCGAGCGACGCGATCTCATCGTGCGCGATGTAGGGCGGGTTGGAAACGACAATATCGAATGGGCCCTGGACGTCTGACGCAATATCGCAAACAACGAAATTGCAGCGCGGTTCCACTCCACATTGGGCAGCATTTGCGCGCGCGACGTCGAGCGCGGCGACGCTGACGTCGGTGCCGGTACCGATCGCATTTGGTAATTCGTGCAAGAGTGCGAGCAGCAATGCGCCTGAGCCGGTACCGATGTCGAGAATACGCAGCTTTTCCATGCGCAGACCGCCGCGAACGACGAAATCCAGGGCCGCTTCAACGACTGTTTCTGTGTCGGGCCGCGGGACCAAAACGTCAGGCGTAATCTGCAGCGAAAGGCCCCAGAATTCCTTCTGTCCGCGTATGCGCGACACTGGCTCGTGCTTTAGCCGCCGGGCGGCGAGCGCGGATATGACGGAAATTTCGCGCGCCTCGAGGATGCGATCCGATTGTGTGATCAGCCGGGTACGGTCGAGGTGCAGCGCGTGTCCGATCAGCAATCGCGCATCGATTTGGGCGTCTTCGATACCGGCGAGCTTGAGTGCATTCGTTACAAGCTCCACCGCTTCAGAAACTGAGGCACCATCCTTCAGTCCCGGTACGATTCTCACGTCGCGCCTTCCGCCGCCAGCAATTCGGCTTGATGCTCGGTCACCAGGGCGTCGATGACCTCGTTCAGCGCTTCGCCTTCCATCACCTGCGGCAATTTGTGAAGGGTCAGATTAATGCGGTGGTCGGTCACACGGCCCTGCGGGAAGTTATATGTGCGGATGCGTTCAGACCGATCGCCCGAGCCGATCTGTCCACGCCGCTCAGCGGCACGCTCGGCATCAAGCTTCGTGCGCTCCTGGTCATAGAGCTTGGCCCGCAACATCGTCAGCGCTTTGGCCTTGTTCTTGTGTTGCGAGCGCTCTTCTTGCACGAAGACCACGATGCCGCTCGGCATGTGAGTAATGCGGATCGCGGATTCCGTTTTGTTAACATGCTGACCGCCGGCGCCTTGCGCACGCATGGTGTCGATTTTCAGATCGGCCTCGTTGATGTGGATGTCGACGTCTTCGACCTCGGGCAACACGGCAACAGTGGCCGCTGAGGTATGGATACGGCCTGACGCTTCCGTGTCGGGCACGCGCTGCACGCGGTGCACGCCTGACTCGAACTTGAGCTTGGCGAATACGCCACGGCCCCGCACCTCGGCAACGATCTCCTTGAAGCCGCCCTTGGTGCCTTCGCTGATCGATAGAATCTCCGTCTTCCAGCTCTGTTTGGCGGCGTAGCGTTCGTACATGCGGAACAGGTCGCCGGCGAACAGCGCGGCCTCGTCGCCGCCGGTGCCGGCGCGGATTTCAAGGATCGCGTTGTGGTCGTCCATCGCGTCCTTCGGCAGCAGGGCCAGCCGGATTTCCTCGGCCAGCTTGTCGCGGTGGGCCTGCAATTCGTGCCGCTCGGCATCGGCGAGCTTGCGCATTTCGGAATCGGATTTTGGGTCATCGACCAGCGCGGAAAGATCGGCGATTTCTTTTTCGGCATCGCGATAGGCTTTGATTGTCGCGACGACCGGACCCAGTTCGGCGAACTCTCGCGATAGCTTAACGTATGCGTCCGTACTCAGGCCGCTAGCGAGCTCGCTTTCCACCAACGCGTGGCGGGCGAGCAGCGCATCAAGCTTTTGCTGCGGCAGGACAATCAAAGCTGCAGCCCCTCGGCGGCCGCAAAGCTTTCCAGTCTGTCGCGGATGGAAACGCTGCCGATCGGTTGTTCAAGGCAGGGCAGAAGAGCGGCTTCGCCCTTACTGATGTCGAGTTCGAGCAACAGTGCTTTGACCGGTCCAATTGCCGATGGCGAGAGCGAAAGGGTGCGATAACCAAGGATTGCAAGTGCCAGCGCGCCAATCGGCTGCGAAGCGAGTTCACCGCATAGTGCGACAGGCTTGCCGTGCTTTTTTGACTTGTCGGCAATGTCCTTGAGCGCGCGCAGGACCGGCGCGGACAGCGTATCGAACCGGTCGGACACCCGCGGATTGCCGCGATCGGCGGCATACAAAAATTGCATCAGGTCATTGGAGCCGACCGACAGAAAATCGACGCGCTCGAGCAATTCATCGAGCTGGAACAGGAGCGAGGGCACTTCGACCATGGTGCCGATCTCGACACGCTCCGGCAGTTCATGTCCGTGCCGCCGCAGATGGGTCAATTCGACTTCGACCAGGGCCTTCGCCTTGTCGAATTCCGCCACCTCGGCGATCATTGGAAACATCAGCCTCAGGTCGCGTCCGCCGGCGGCGCGTAGCAAGGCGCGCACCTGGCTGCGCAACAGGCCCGGCCGGTCGAGACCGAGCCTGATGGCGCGCCATCCCAAAGCAGGGTTTTCCTCTTCGATGTTGCGCAGATAGGGGAGCACCTTGTCCCCGCCGATATCGAGCGTGCGGAACGTCACCGGTTTTTTTCCTGCGGCGTCAAGCACCGCGCGATAGAGCGCGAGTTGCTCGCCGGTGCGCGGCAAAGTGTCCGCCACCATGAACTGCAATTCCGTCCGAAAGAGCCCAATGCCGGCCGCGCCGGTGTCCTCGATATGCGGCAGGTCGATCATGAGACCGGCATTGATCATCAGTGCAATTTTTTGGCCGTCCTTGGTGACGCAAGGGCGTTCGCGCAGCGCCCGGTATTGCGCTTGCCGGCGGGCGCGTAATTTGACCCGCTCGCCATAGGACGCCTGGATGTCCTGCGGCGGGCGCATATGGATGTGACCGGTCGAGCCGTCGACGATGATGGCGTCCCCCGGTTCGACCAGGCCGGTGGCGTTTTCGATTTCGCCGACGGTCGGAATGCCGAGCGCGCGCGCCACGATCGAAACATGCGAGGTCGGTCCGGCTTCCTCCAGGACCAGGCCGCGCAGTCTCTTGCGGTCATAGTCGAGCAGGGCCGCTGGCCCCATGGAACGTGCGACGACGATTGCGTTTTCCGGCAGTTGCTCCTTGGTCGGCGCGTGATCCTGGCCCATCAGGACGCGCATCAGCCGATTGGCCAAGTCATCAAGATCGTGCAGGCGATCGCGCAGGTAATGATCCGATGCACGCAGCATGCGCGCGCGGGTGTCGGATTGAACGCGCTCGACGCTGGCTTCAGCGGTCAGGCCGGTCATCACGGCTTCGCGTATTTTGTGCAGCCAGCCCTGGTCGTATGAAAACATGCGATAGGCTTCGAGCACGTCGCGATGTTCCCCGCCGTCCGCCACATCGCGATGCTCGACCAGGCGATCCAGGTCTTCGCGCAAGGTGGCAATGGCGGCATCGAGCCGTTTGAGTTCGTGCGGCACGTCGTCCGCGATAACATTGGTAATGACCACGCGCGGCTCGTGCAGCACGACATGGCCGAGGGCAATTCCGTCCGAGAGCGAACTGCCGGTAAGATGCATCGCGTGACGCGCGGCGGGTTCGGCGCCGGGACGGGCGAGCGAGGAGAGCTCGCCGGATGCAATCATCTCGGCGAGCACCATCGCCGTGGTCTGCAGGGCCTCCTCTTCTTCTTCGGTATAGGTTCGTCGCGCGCGGTTCTGCACCACCAGCACGCCAAGGGTGTTGCCCGCGCGAAGAATGGGAACGCCGAGGAACGAATGGTAGATTTCTTCGCCAGTCTCCGGACGATAGGAGAAGGCCGGGTGCGCTTGCGCATCCGACAGGTTCATCGGGTTGGCTTCGCTGGCGACGAGGCCTACCAGGCCTTCGTCGGCATTGAGGACGGTCTGGTGGACGGCTTCGCGCTTGAGGCCTTCGGTGGCGTATAGCTCGAGGGTTCCGTCTACGCGCAGGACGTAGACAGAGCACACCTCCGCCACCATGTTGGCGGCGATCAGCACCACCACCTTGTCGAGGCGATCCTGCGCGCTGACAGGCTCCGCCATCACTTCGCGAAGCCGGCGCAACAGCACGCGCGGACCGCCGAGCGCACCACGCATTATGGAAGTCCTCAAGCCACGGTTTGGGCCGCAGCCTCGTCTACGGCCAAATCATGTACGAATAGCGACCGCCAGATCGTGAGTCTGCGGCCGCTTACGCCTCAGGCTATAACCAATGGCATATGCAAGGGGCAAGCCAAAGGGTGCGAGGGCAAACCAAAGTGAGGTCGGCCAGGCGGCTTCGGACCGGCCGCTACGCCTTATCCAGTCCGTAAAGCGTATGCAGCGTGCGGACCGCCAGGTCGGTCTGGGCCGCCTTGATCAGCACCGAGAACTTAATTTCGGAAGTGGTGATGGCGAGAATATTGATTTTCTGCTGCGAAAGCGCCTTAAACGCCTGGGCGGCGACTCCGGCGTGACTGCGCATGCCGATGCCGATCACCGAAACCTTGGAAACATCGGTGGCCCCGTCCAGCCGCTCAAACCCGATCGCGCCCTTGGCCTTGTCGAGGGTGACGCGGGCACGCTCATAGTCGGCCGAGGGCACCGTGAAGGTGAGATCGGTGGTGGCGCCGTCGCCCGATACATTCTGCACGATCATATCCACGTTGATGTTGGCATCGGCGAGCGGCCCGAAGATGGCGGCGGCAACGCCGGGCTTGTCCTGCACCCGGCGGATGGAAATCTGCGCCTCGTCCTTGGAAAAGGCGATGCCGGTGACGACTTGCTGTTCCACGATATCTCCTTCGTCGCAAATGAGTGTGCCGGAGGGCGGCTTCTTGGGGTCGATGTCTTCCGGCTTTTCAAAGCTCGATCGTACGAAGATGCGAACGTTGTGCACCATGCCGAGTTCGACCGAGCGGACCTGCATGACCTTGGCGCCGAGCGAGGCAAGTTCGAGCATTTCTTCGTAGGCGATCTTGTCCATGCGGTGTGCCTTCGGCACAACGCGCGGGTCGGTGGTGTAGACACCATCGACGTCGGTATAAATGTCGCATCGATCAGCGCCGATGGCCGCGGCGATGGCGACGGCAGACGTGTCGGAACCACCACGGCCAAGCGTGGTGATACGGCCGGTCTCCTTGTGCATGCCCTGAAAGCCGGCGATGACCGCCACCTGCTTGTGTTCCTTGAAACGCTTGATCAGTTCGGACCCATTCACCCCCAAAATGCGCGCAGAGGCATGCGCATTGTCGGTGAGGATCGGCAGCTGCCAGCCTTGCCAGGACCGCGCATTGACGCCCATGCCTTCCAGCACGATCGCAAGCAGCCCGGCAGTGACCTGTTCGCCGGTTGCGACCACGGCGTCGTATTCACGCGCGTCGTGCAGCATGGCTGCCTCGCGGCACCAGTTGACCAGCTGATTGGTCACGCCCGCCATGGCTGAGACCACGACGGCCACATCGTAGCCGGCATCGACCTCGCGCTTGACGTGGCGCGCTACATTGCGGATGCGGTCTAGATCGGCGACCGACGTTCCGCCGAATTTCATTACCAGCCGGGCCATAAGAACCTGACGTTTCCGAACGCGCCGAAAGGCGCTAACAAGCGGCCGGCGAGAGGATATTTGGCCTTGCGGCGCCGGCCCCAAAAGGCGCGTATTACATACCGGCGGGTCGGCCCACCTGCAACAATAGCCGGCAGCGATTTGACGAGAGTGTTTGAATGGTTACCCGAAAAGCCCACGTATCCAGCGTAGATGCGGCCGAGGTCGAGCGTTTCTCGCGCCATGCCGCGGATTGGTGGGATGCGCGCGGGCCGATGGCAGCGCTGCACAAGTTCAATCCAGTCAGACTCGCCTATATTCGCGATCAGGCTGCCGCGCGCTTTGACCGCGACTCCAAGAAGCTCGACTGCCTTAAGGGCCTGCGCATGCTCGACATTGGCTGCGGCGGCGGCATTCTGTCCGAGCCCCTCGCGCGCCTGGGCGCGCAAATGATCGGTGCGGACCCGGCCGAGGAAAACATCGCCGCCGCGCGGGCGCACGCAGAGGAAGCAGGTGTCACGGTCGACTATCGAGCCACGACCGCCGAGGAACTGGCCGCTGCAAAAGAGCGTTTCGATGTCGTATTGGCCATGGAGGTGGTCGAGCACGTCACCGATGTGAACGCGTTCGTTGCAACTTGTGCCGCAATGGTGAAACCCGGCGGACTGATGATCGCCGCCACGCTGAACCGCACGCTCAAGAGTTTTGCCCTGGCCATTGTCGGCGCCGAATATGTGCTGCGCTGGCTGCCGCGCGGCACGCACCAATGGGACAAGTTCGTTACGCCTGTGGAGTTGGAAGGGGCCATTGAAGACAGCGGTCTGCGCGTCACCGGAGAACGTGGCGTGATTTATAATCCGTTCGCCGACCGGTGGCAGTTATCATCCGACATGGACGTCAATTACATGCTGGCGGCGCAACGCCCGAAGCACAAAGGAGAAGTTGCATGATTCTCGAGCTGGTGGAATTCAATTCGCCGAAGGGCTGGACTCGCCAACAGGTCGCCGAAGAGGCGCGCAACGTCATTCCGAAATGGCGTGCCAACAAGGAATTGCTGCGCAAACATTTTCTGCTTGAACTCGACGGCAAAACCGGAGCCGGCGTCTACGTCTGGCCGTCAGTTGATGCCGCCAAGCGCGCCCACAATGAGGAGTGGCGGCAATCGGTGATCAAGCGCACCGGCGGCGCGCCGACCATCCGCTATTTCGATCTGTTCCTGCTGATCGACAATGAGAAGGGCGCGGTGACGGAATTTCCGGAAGCGGCGGAAATCCGCCCCGCCGCCTAGTTCGTCATTCCGGGGCGCGAGCGAAGCTCGCGAACCCGGAATCCATAGTCCGGAACGCTGCGGAGTATAGATTCCGGGCCCGGCCCTTCGGGCGGTCCCGGAATGACGACTTGATTACCCCCCTAACTTGTAGCAATTCACCACATGCTCTGGGCCGTCTTTACGCTGATCGCCGCGGCGGCGCAGACCGCGCGCAACGCCATGCAGCGCGAGCTGACCGCGACGCTCGGTACGGTCGGCGCAACGCACGTGCGTTTTCTGTTTGGCTTTCCGTTTGCGCTGCTGTTTCTGTCCGGCCTGATCGCGATCACGGGCGATCAGCTGCCGGCAATGCCGGCCGCATTCTGGCCCTGGGTGATCGGCGGTGCGCTCGGGCAGATCGCCGCCACTGCGTTGATGTTATCTGCAATGGGCGAACGGTCGTTTGTCGTGGCCTATGCCTACATCAAGACCGAGCCGGTGCAGGTGGCGCTGTTTGGCCTGATCTTCCTCGGCGACCGGTTTACGCCGCTCGCCGCCGCCGCCATCCTCATCGCAACTGCAGGCGTGATTGTCATGTCGCTGAAGCCCGGCGCCGGCCAAGCCGGTACCACGCGGTCGACGCTGGTCGGGCTCGGTGGCGGCACGATGTTCGCACTTTCGGCCATTAGTTATCGCGGCGCGATTCTTTCGCTGGGCCTTGCAGATTTCGTGCTGGCTGCCACGTTCACTGTCACCGTCGGACTGGTGATTTCAGGCAGCGCTGCTTTCGGCTTATCTGGCGCTGCGTGATCCGGGTGTCTTACGTGCGATTGCCCGCGCCTGGAAACCCTCGCTGTTCGCCGGGTTTATGGGCGCCTTCGCGTCGGAGTTCTGGTTTCTGGCCTTCGCCATCACGAGCGCGGCCAACGTGCGCACGCTGGCTCTGGTCGAGGTCTTGTTTGCGCAGGGCGTCACGCGCTTCGTGTTCAAACAGCCGACAACCCGGCGCGAGCTCGCAGGTATCGTATTGGTGGTGATCGGCGTTGCGCTGCTGGTGTGGGCGTATTAATTCCGCTCGTCCGGCAGAAGCGGCAGCGGATGAAATTCAATGCCTTCCTCGGACAAGTCTTTGGCTTCCTCTGGTGAAGCGACGCCATAGATCGAGCGATGCTCGATTTCCCCGTAGTGCATCTTGCGTGCTTCTTCGGGGAATTTGCCGCCGACATTGTCGGCATTCTTCGTAAGGTGGTCGCGCAATTCCTTAAGCTTGGCGCGGAATTCCTGCTCCTGCGGGGAAATCATTGCAACGGGCGCAGACGCTGCCGGAGTCGTGGATGACTCGACTGTCGGCGCTGGCGCCTGGATGGGGGCACCACGTTTTTTCGCGGTCGCGGACAGCCGAGGCGCCATGATCGCCTTTTCGACTTTCGCCGAACCGCATTGCGGGCAGGTCACCAGCCCGCGCTTGACCTGCTTGTCGTAGGCGGCGGAGTCCTTGAACCAGCTTTCAAAGTCATGGCTCTTTTCGCAGATGAGTGCGTACCGGATCATTCCGCGCTCCGCACGGCATGCAAATGGGTTGGCTCGGCCATCGGCTCGACGATTTCAAAGCGCCGTCCGTGTTGCAGCGACGGAATTCTGGCGCGCGCCTTGGCCACTTCGGCGAGGTCGATCTCGGCCATGATAATCCCAGGCTCGGTGCCGCCTTCCGCAATGATACGCCCCCAGGGGTCAACGACCAGTGAATGGCCATAAGTTTCGCGGCCGTTTTCGTGCTTGCCGCCCTGTGCGGCCGCGAAGACGAAGGAGCCGTTTTCTATGGCGCGGCTGCGCATAAGCACGTGCCAGTGGGCTTCACCCGTTTGTTTGGTGAATGCGGAGGGAATTGCAAGCATCGTGGCACCCGCTTCGGCCAGCGCGCGATAGAGTGCGGGGAAGCGCAGGTCATAACAAACTGTCAGGCCCAGGCGGCCCCACGGCAGATCCGCCAACACGGCGAGCTCACCGGGCCGGTAATTTCGCGACTTGCGGTAGCTCTCTCCGTCCGCAAGGTCGACGTCGAACATGTGGATCTTGTCGTAGCGTGCGGCGATGTCACCTTTTGGATCGATCAGGAACGAACGGTTGGCTGCCCTGTCATTGGAAATCTTGATCGCAAGCGAGCCGATATGGATATAAATTCCAAGCTTGCGCGCCACCTCGCGCATGGTTGCGAGCGAGGTATCCTTCTCTTCCTCGACGACGACGGCAAACAACTGTTCGCGTTTGGCCGCGAGGATATTGGTCATCTCAGGTGTGAGCGCGTAATCGGCGCCGGCTGATTTTGCTTCGCCGATCAGGCGCGCGGCATCATCGATGTTTGCAGTCGGGCTAAGGCCCGAACGCATCTGGATCATCGCAGATTTGAACGTCCCAGCGTTCATGGGGATGCCTTGCCGTCCGCCAATATAGGATCGAGTTTGCCGGCACGATCGAGCGCATGAAGCTCATCGCTACCGCCAACATGCATTGCGCCAATGAATATCTGCGGCACCGTCGTGCGTCCATTTGCCCGCTGAATCATCTCTTCGCGGCGCTCCCAATCGCGGCCAACGTCGATCTCGCTGAAGGTAACACCCTTCCTCTTCAGCAAAGCCTTGGCGGCGTGGCAATAGGGGCAATAGCGGGTGGTGTAGATTTCGACGGGCGGCATGCGGCGTTCTGGTTGTATCGGTATCAATTATATGGGACCGCGCGCGGAAGCTACAACCCGGGCAAAAACCAGCACATCGACATGCGCGGCGCCGGCGCGCAAAAGCGCACGGGCACAGGCATCGACAGTGGCGCCGGATGTGAGCACATCGTCGATCAGCACAAGCCGGCGCCCAGCGATTTCGGCCTTGCGCTCGCCCGGCACCCGAAAAACACCCTGGACGTTGTCGGCGCGCTCCGCCTTCGACAGGCCGACCTGCTGAGGTGTTGCACGCACCCGTTTGAGCCCGCCATGGATGACCGGCACGCCGCACAAGGCCGAGATCGCACCGGCGAGTGTCGCCGATTGATTGAAGCGGCGCGCCCATAGCCGCCGCCAATGCAGGGGCACCGGGATGAGAGCATGGGCATCGGCCAGCAGTTCGCGGCCCGCGCGTGCCATCCACCGGCCCATCATCGGAGCAAGATCGAGCCGGTCGGCATATTTGAATTGGTGCACCAGCGAGCTGGCGACGTCATCGTAGCGTACCGCCGCACGGGCCCGATCATAGGCCGGCGGATTGGCAATCGCCTCCATCGATAACAGTCCGGCGCCCGGATCGAAGACGAACGGAATGCCGAGCCGTACGCAATATGGCGGCTCGATCAGCGACAGCCTGGACCAACAAGACGCGCACAAACCGACGCCATCACCGAGCGGCTCGCGGCACGATGGGCATAGCAGCGGCAGAGCAAAGTCGAGCGCGAGCCGCAACGCGGCTCGCAGCCCTCCACCCATGCGCGCGAGGGCCGCGGGTACAACGACATCCGGTCTTGCCGAAGTCAGCTCGTTCATGCTGCAACGGTAGCATAGGCACAATTTGGTCTGAAAGGATCTCGAGCGCGCGACAGGACAAAGCGATGTCGTCAGGCCCCAAAATCTTTGACCGACGCCTGCTGCGTGCGCGGCAGCGGCGTGCACGCGCGCTTGGATCCGCAACGTTTCTGCTCGAACACGCCGCCACCGAACTGGGTGAGCGGCTTTCGGCGGTGCTGCGCCAATTCGATATTGCGGTCGATCTTGGTGCGTCAAGCGATGCGGTGCAGCACGCGCTGACCGCGAGCGGAAAGATCGGGACGATTGTTGCAGCCGCCGCCGGTGCGGCCGCTCTCGAAAATTCTGTCTTGCGCGTCGTGTCCGATGAAGAGGCACTGCCGTTTGCCGACACCTCGCTCGACCTGGTTGTTTCAGTTTTGGCGCTGCAATTCGTCAATGATCTTCCCGGAACATTGATTCAGATCCGCCGCTCGCTGAAGCCGGATGGATTGTTCATGGCCGCGCTGATTGGCGGCGAAAGCCTGGCCGAACTGCGCACAGCCTTTACCGATGCCGAAAGCGAAATCGAGGGCGGCCTATCCCCGCGCGTCGCGCCCTTCGCGGACGTACGGGAACTTGGCGCGCTGCTGCAGCGCACTGGCTTTGCGCTGCCGGTGGTCGATTCCGAGCGGTTGACCGTGCGCTATGACTCGGTCCTGGCGCTGATGCACGACTTGCGCCGCATGGGCGCGACCAATGTGATGCGGGAACGTCGGCGCAGACCACTCAGGCGCGCCACGTTGCAGCGCATGGAAGCGATCTATGCCGACCGCTTTGCCGATGCGGATGGCCGCCTGCGGGCGAGTTTCGAAATTATCTGGCTGACAGGTTGGGCGCCGCACGAAAGCCAGCAGAAGCCGCTCAAGCCTGGTTCGGCGGCTCAGCGACTCGCCGACGCGCTCGGCACCCGGGAAATTCCGGCCGGCGAAAAACCGGAACGCTGAGCACGTCCGGGATTTAGGCTAGAGCAGCGTCATCAGGTGCGACACCAGCGGGATGTCAGCCGGCGGCATTTCATAATCGCGCAGCCGGTTCGGCTTCACCCAGGTGATGCGCTGGCCTTCAGTCGGAGCGATCATTCCTTCCCATCGCCGGCAAACATACAGAGGCATCAGGAGATGAAAGTCCGGATAGCTGTGACTAGCGAAAGTCAGACGGCGCGAGACAATCCTCACGGACGGTAATTCCGAGTTCCTCTTTCAGCTCCCGTATCAATGTTTCTTCGGGCCTTTCACCGTGCTCGATCTTGCCGCCAGGAAACTCCCACAGGCCGGCCATCGACTTGCCTTCGGGTCTTTGCGCAAGCAGCACGCGGCCATCGATGTCGACGAGGGCGCAGGCAGCAACAAGGACAATCTTGGCAGGCACAGCCTTCGGCCTCGTCAGCTCTTATGAGCGATAGTCGCCGTTGATGGCGATATATTCCTTGGTCAAATCGCAGGTGAGGACGCGGTCGCGGCCTTTGCCCATGCCGAGCGCCACGCGCAGGCTGATCTCGGGCTTTTTCATCGCCGCGCTGACGGTTGCCTCGTCATAGCCGGGGTCGCGCGCGCCTTTGTGCGCAACGCGAATTCCGCCAAACCAGATTGAAAGCCGGTCGCGGTCGGCCGGCTCGCCGGCTTTGCCGACGGCCATCACAACGCGACCCCAATTTGCATCTTCGCCGGCGATCGCGGTCTTCACCAGCGGCGAATTGGCGATCGACATGGCGATACGGCGTGCCGAGGCTTTCGACACGGCGCCTTCGACCACAATTTCCACCAGTTTGCGCGCGCCCTCGCCATCGCGGGCAACCTGTTCGGACAAGTTCGCCAGCACGGCGTGGAGCGCCTTCTTGAAGTCTTTCAGGCGCGGATCGGTAGCGCGTGCGATACGCGGAACTCCCGCGGCCTTGCCGGTCGCGAACATCATCAGCGTATCTGAAGTCGAGGTATCGCCGTCGATTGTTACGGCATTGAAGGTGTCGGCAACGCCGTCCTTGAGCAGCGTCTGCAATGCGGCCGCGGAAATTGCCGCGTCGGTAAAGACAAAGGACAGCATGGTGGCCATGTCGGGCGCTATCATGCCCGCACCTTTGGCAATTCCGTTGATCGTGACCCTGGCCTTGCCAATTTTTGCGGTGGCGGTCGCTACTTTTGGGAATGTGTCGGTGGTCATGATCGCGCGCGCCGCGGCGAGGAAATCGCCGGGCTGCGCGTGCGTGACTAGCCCTTCCATCACGCCGTCGAAGGCTTGCGCTTTCAATGGCTCGCCGATCACACCGGTCGAGGCGAGAAAGATATCCGCGGGTTTGCAGCCAATGGCGCGGGCGGCGATCTGCGCGGTGAATTTGCAGGCGTCGCGTCCGCTCTTGCCGGTAAAGGCATTGGCGTTGCCGGAATTGACCACCAGTGCGCGCGCTTTGCCCGCACGAAGGTGCGCGCGGCACCATTCGACGGGCGCCGACGGGCATTTCGAGCGCGTGAACACACCGGCAGCGACCGTGCCCGGATCGAACAGGGTTAGCAGCACGTCTGTGCGTCCGGCATAGCGGATGCCCGCTGCGGCAGTCGCCAGACGAACGCCCGCGATGGCCGGCATATCTGGAACGTGGAGCGGGGCGAGGGGGGAGATTGCGGCACTCATGATGAGACACCAAACGATTTGTCATCGCCGGGCTTGTCCCGGCGATCCCGATCAATCGGACACGACAGTGCCTACCTAAGCGAGATGGCCGGCACAAGGCCGGCCATGACAATCGCAAAGTGAGTTAGTTTGAACTCTACTTCTTCGCCGGGGCCGGGGCCGGAGCGGGTGTCGATGCGGCAGGCTTGTCGTCGGTCTTGGCCGGCTTATCCATGCGTTCGATCTTGGCCTCGGCGCGCAGTTTGGTCACCAGCTCAGCCTGCGCCTTGCGAACCACGAAATTCTCGATCTGCGGCTTTACTTCCTCAAACTTGGGCGCCTGCTTCACGCGCTTGTCTTCGACTTTGATCACGTGCCAACCGAACTGGGTCTTCACCGGATCGGAGATCTGCCCGTTCTCCAGCTTGAAGGCGGCCTCGGAGAATTCCGGCACCATCTGGTCTTTGCTGAAATAGCCGAGGTCGCCACCATTGGCTTTTCCGGACGGGTCTTCGGTCACCTCGCCCGCAACCTTGGCAAAATCTTCGCCCTTCTTCAGCCGGGCGATTACCGCCTTGACCTTGTCTTCGGCTTCCTTGCTGGCCTTCTCGTCACCCGCAGCCGCACGGAACAGGATGTGGCGGGCATGGACTTCCTTTTCTTCGCCGATCTGTTTGACCGCATCTTCGTAGACCTTGTGCATGGCATCGTCGGTGAGAGCGTCCTTGCCGATCGATTGCAGCAAACCTTCCATGAGCAATTTCTTGCGGGCAAATTCGGTCTTGCGCTTGAACTCGGGCGTGTCGCCGAGTTTCTTGTCCTCCGCGGCCTTCGACACCAGGATCATGTCGGCGACAAACTGGACCAGATAGTCCTGCTTGGCTTCAGGCGACATCGGCGGGATTTGCCCAGCCTCTTCTTCAGCGACGGCGAGGTCGCTTTGATGGACTTCCACACCATTGACCTTGGCGACCAGTGGATCCTTGTCCTGGGCATAAAGCGGAGCGGTCGAGACGATCAGCAGCGCCAGGCTGGCCGCGAGTAAACCGCCAGACTTTGGTCGGATCGGAATGCCGGCGGGAGCTGAAATCGTCATGGTGTTGTCCTTGGCGCTATCCTGGGAAGTGGTAGGGGCTATCGGCTCGGGCCGACGGTGGCGGACTTTTCACCCAACAACGGTGGCTTTGCAATGGCCGACTGGCGCGTGCCAATTAACGTCCGCGTGACCGGAGGATAGTTAAACCTCGGTAAGCCGCCGATTGACAACAATCCGACCCCCCCATATCTCTCGCTCAGCATTGGCTATTCGCTGATCGCCGGCGCGTTTCGCGTCGAATTTGCCCGAAAAGTGCCGCATTCCGGAGCGCCGGAAGCAATCCGGCCGCGACGGCGTGATATAAGCGCCCGACCCACCTGAGGAGCCCTCCGTATGATCGGCGCCGTTGCCCGCAAGCTGTTTGGTTCCGCCAATGAACGGCGGATCCGCAGCTATCAGCCGCGGGTCCGTGAGATCAACGAGCTCGAAAAAGAGGTGCAAGCGCTATCTGATGAAGCGCTGACAGCGCGCACCGCGGAGTTCAAGAAGCAGGTCGCCGAAGGCGCTTCGCTCGACGATATCCTGGTGCCTGCTTTCGCCACAGTCCGCGAAGCCGCCAAACGCACGCTTGGCCAACGTCATTTCGATGTTCAGCTGATCGGCGGCATGATCCTGCACGACGGCAAGATCGCCGAAATGAAAACTGGCGAAGGCAAAACGCTGGTCGCAACCCTTCCGGTCTACCTCAATGCGATTTCCGGCCGCGGCGTTCACGTGGTTACTGTCAACGATTATCTGGCCAAGCGCGACGCCGAATGGATGGGGCAGATTTACAATTTCCTCGGACTGTCGGTCGGCGTCATCGTGCACGGGATCGACGACGAGCAGCGCAAGAAAGCTTACGACTGCGACATCACCTACGGCACCAATAACGAGCTGGGCTTCGACTATCTGCGCGACAACATGAAGTACCGCATGGAAGACATGGTCCAGCGCGGACACGTCTACGCCATCGTCGACGAAGTCGACTCAATTCTGGTCGACGAAGCGCGTACGCCGCTGATCATTTCCGGTCCGCTCGACGACCGCTCGGAATTCTACAACACCATCGACAGTTACATTCCGCTGCTCGACAAGACCGACTACGAGGTCGACGAGAAGCAGCGCACGGTGACGTTGACGGAAGCCGGTATGGAGAAGCTTGAGCAGCGCCTACGCGCCGCGGGCGAGCTCAAGGGTGAGTTTCTTTACGACGTGGAGAACGTGTCGGTCGTCCACCACGTCAACCAGGCACTGCGCGCCCACAAGCTGTTCCAGCGTGACAAGGATTACATCGTGCGCAACGGCGAAGTCGTCATCATCGACGAATTCACCGGCCGTATGATGCCGGGACGGCGCTATTCTGAAGGCCTGCATCAGGCGCTCGAAGCCAAAGAGCATCAACCGATCCAGCCCGAGAACCAGACGCTCGCTTCGATCACCTTCCAGAATTATTTCCGCATGTACGAAAAGCTTGCCGGCATGACCGGCACTGCGCTCACCGAAGCCGATGAGTTCATGGACATCTACGGCCTCGAAGTTCTTGAGGTGCCGACCAACATGCCTTTGGTGCGCCTCGATGATGACGATGAGGTCTATCGCACGACCAAGGAGAAATACCGGTCGATCATTGCACTGATCGAGGACTGCAAGCTGCGCGGGCAACCGGTGCTGGTCGGCACGACGTCGATCGAAAAGTCAGAGCAACTCGCCGACATGCTACGTGAGGCCGGCTGGGAGGCGCACGATTTCTCCGATCCCAACGCCTTCGCTGCGCTTTACTCGGGCGACGACGGGGCCACCAAGACCAAGGTCTTCGCTATCCTCAACGCCCGCTACCACGAACAGGAAGCCTATATCGTCTCGCAGGCGGGCGTACCCGGCGCTATCACGATTGCGACCAACATGGCCGGCCGCGGCACCGACATCCAGCTCGGCGGCAATGCCGATATGCGCATCCGCCAGGAAATCACCGACATTGCCGATCCGCGTGAGCGCGAAAAAAGCCCGCGCGCCGATGAGATTCGCAAGCAGGTCGCGCGGTTGAAGGAAAAGGCGCTCGCCGCCGGTGGTCTCTATGTGCTCGGCACCGAGCGGCACGAAAGCCGCCGCATCGATAACCAGCTGCGCGGCCGCTCCGGTCGCCAAGGCGATCCCGGCCATTCGAAGTTTTTCCTGTCGCTTGAAGATGACCTCATGCGCATCTTCGGCTCCGACAAACTTGACGGCATGCTGCAGAAGCTGGGTTTGAAGGAAAACGAGGCGATCGTTCATCCGTGGATCAATAAAGCGCTCGAAAAGGCGCAGCAGAAGGTCGAAGCGCGCAACTTCGATATCCGCAAGAACTTGCTGAAGTTCGACAACGTGATGAACGACCAGCGCAAGGTGATTTTCGAGCAGCGGCTTGAGCTCATGCGCGACGAAACGGTTGATGAAACCATCGCCGACATGCGTCATTCGATGATCGAAGATCTGGTCGCCAAGCACGTTCCGCCAAACGCCTATCCCGAGCAGTGGGATGTTACGGGCCTCGATACAAGTCTGCGCGAAATGCTGACGTTGGAATTGCCGGTCAAGGAATGGGCGAAAGAGGAAGGTATTACGGACGAGGATGTGCGCGAGCGGATCACGCGGCGCGCCGACGAGTGGATGGCGGGGAAGGTGGCCAAATGGAGCCCCGACGTCATGCGCTATGTCGAGAAATCAATATTGCTGCAAACGCTTGACCACCTGTGGCGCGAACATCTCGTCATGCTCGAGCACTTGCGCCAGGTCATCGGCTTGCGTGGTTACGGCCAGCGAGACCCGCTCAACGAATACAAGGCGGAAGCGTTCTCATTGTTTGAGGCGATGATCGCGCACCTGCGCGAGGCGGTGACGGCGCAGCTTATGCGCGTGGAGATCGTCCAGCAGCCGCCGGCTGAAGAATCTGCCGCGCTCCCGTATATGGAAGCCCACAAGGTCGACCCGACGACAGGCGAGGACGAGATGGCGCCTGCCTTGGCGCCGGCGCTGGCCGGCAATGGGAATGGCGCACAGCCGGAACGGAATGCGAATGACCCAACGAGCTGGGGCAAGGTCGGACGCAACGAATTGTGTCCTTGCGGGTCGGGCAAAAAATTCAAGCATTGTCACGGTAAATTCGCGTAGAGCCTTCCGAAACCGCTTCTGCAAAATTATTTTGAACGCATGAAAGCGCTGCCTATCACGGGCAATCCCTCCTGTTTGACCGAGATCAAGGCAGCGGAACCGCTCCGCAACCAGACTGTCGATTGCTGCATTATCGATCATCAGTTCATGCCGGGATGTGTTCATGCAAAAGCCTGTCGAGATCGCTTTTCGTAATATTGAGTCATCCGATGCTGCTGAGGCGGCCATTCGCGATCATGTCGCGCGTCTGGAACACATGTTTGGCCGCATGACGAGCTGCCGCGTTCGAGTCGATCAGCGTAATCAGAATGTCAATGAAACCATGCCGCCGGTTGTCCACATCGACATTTCAGTGCCCGGTCACAACGACATTGTGGTCGCGCACGAGGCGGATCATCTCCAGCGCAAATACCAGGCGCCGGATCTGCGCAATGCCATCAACGAGGCCTTCCGTATCGCCGAGCGACGCCTGGGCAAGTACAAAGACAAATTGACCGATCACGGTATTGCGGAACGCGGGCATGAAGCGGCTAACGAATTTCGTGGGCAGATCGCCGAGATCACTCCGGAAAGGGACTTCGGCTTTTTGCTGACCAAGGAAGGCGGCTTGCTTTACTTCCATCGCAACAGCCTGCTCAGCGGCGACTTTGACGGCCTGGAGCGTGGCGATGAAGTGTCCTACGTGGAGCAAACCGGTGACACCGGACCGATTGCTTCCAAAGTGAGGGTCACCGAGAAATAGCGCGTTGGCGCTATTTGCCGAATTCGGTAAGTGCCAGTTTCTTTCGGAAGGCGCGGTCGCGCTTGAGATGCCACTCGCGGCTCATGGCGTGACGCCGGCTCGCGCAACGTTCCGAATACAGTAGCACCCAGGTGCGGCCGCGTGTCGTACGTGCACCTTTTCCAGAATTGTGCTGCGCCAGGCGGCGCGCGACGTCGTCGGTCCAGCCGACATAGGTCAAGTGCCGGCTTTTGGTGAGGGTGCCGAGAACATAGACATAGCAGTCCATGTTTCGTCCAGTCGGGGTGCGCTGAAAGGATTTAGCGGAAGCTGTTGAACGAGCCGGCTGGGACAACCGGCTGCGCACCGGTCAGCATGCCGCTGTTGCTCGCCGGCGGTGTGGCATAGGCGGCGCGAATTTCCCGTTCCGCGGTCTGCGGCGCTTCGGTCTTCGCGGTTTGCTGCGCAGGCGGTTTCGACGCCGGACGGCTGATATTTTCGGGCGCCGGCGGGGGTGCAGCATCGCGCGGTTTCGGCGCGGGCGATGTCGAAGCCGTACGCATCGGCGCCGGTGCTGTCGTCGGCACCACGGCAGGGTGTTTCGGCTTTGCCGCCAGATCGGTACTGGTGCTTCGCACGGGCACTTGTTCTCTGTCGGCCGATGCCGTCACGGTCGAAGCTTCGGCCTTTGAGCCGCCAAACAGATTACCGATCAAGCCGGTAATCGTGGTCGGATGCTCAGAAGCGGGAGCTTCGCCCGTTTTCGGCTGTGGCGCCGGCCGGGGCATCGGCACGCTTGCCATGACCACCGGAGAGCTTTCACGTTGCGGCGCGGCTTCCGGAACCGAAATGGTCGGCGCTGGAGCCGGCTTGTCGGTCGTGCGCGGTAGCGAGCCGGGCGCAGTGGCCACGCGGATCAGCCGGCCCTTGCTGTCGTAGCCCTCTTGCGTGCCGAGCTTGTCGGCGAACGCCGGGTTCATGCCGCCGTCGATGCCCTCGCGTGACGGAACAGTCGAAACACCGCTCGCGATGTATTCGGCCATCTTGAATTGCTCTTGGCGCCGCTGGTCAAGCACTGCATCGGCGACCGTCTTGTCGAGTTGATAAGCGGGACACGCACCTTTCGGATTGAACGACAAAGGCTTCGTCGAATCCTCAGGTGCGGCTGGATCAAACACATAGTGCCGTTCGCAAACCGCGACCTTCGGTTCCTGATGCGTTGCATCGAAATGGTCGTAGCCCTCTTTCAACATTTTCCAGAACGCGAAGTTCGGGTTGTTGCGGTGCTTGGCCATGTTCAGCGCGGTCATGCGGAACGGATAGGCTTGCAGCTGGAACGCTTTTTGCCCGCCGAAGAATGACTCGCGCGCCAATGCGTAGATTTCCTGGATCTGCTCGTCGGTCATCGCGTAGCAACCGCGCGAAGAGCAGTCGCCGTGGACCATCAACTCGGAGCCGGTGTAGCCCATCGAACGGTCATAGGCGTTCGGAAAGCCGGTGTTGAAGGCGAGGTAGTAGTTCGAATTCGGATTCATCTGCCCGGGCGTGATGGTGTAGAAACCTTCCGGTGCCTGGCGGTCGCCTTCCTTCTTCTTCGGACCGAGATCGCCCGACCAGCGACAGATCGGGAAGGTCTTGAGCAAGGCGTATTCGCCATTGCGATTCTTCTTCCAGATCTCCAGCTCCGCCTCTTCCTTGAAGATGCGGGCGAGGATCGGAGATTCCTTGTCCATATTTTTCGCCGCGATCTCGGCGAGCGTTTTATCGGAAATAGGAGCCTGCGCGCGGCCGGTGGGTGTGATGCTGTCAGCGTCACAACCGGCAAGGGCAATCGCCGCGGCAATAGCCGCAGACGCCAACAGGGCGCGAGCGAAGGGTCGGTTCAAACCTGATACTCCCCGAGGGGGCGGGCCCTCATTGAGTAATCGTTATCCTTAAGATGTGGCATCCGCAAGGCGCTCCACACCCTCTCAGACTACCGCTAAGCCTATGGTAAAGCAAAAGTAAATCGTCGCGCGGTTAACCGGGATTGCGGCCCATTGTGAGAAACTTCTCGCGCCGCTGCTTTCGGACCGCATCGCGGTCTAGTCCCCGCAATTCAGAAAAAGCCTTGGCGATAGCCTCGCCAGTTGCGGCAATGGCCCCCTGAGGGTCGCGGTGCGCGCCGCCGGTCGGCTCAGTCACGATGCTGTCGATAATCCCGAAACGCACCATGTCCTGGGCTGTGATCTTCATGCTGGTCGCCGCCTCCTGTGCCTTGGCCGTATCGCGCCACAGGATCGATGCTGCCCCTTCCGGCGAGATCACGCTGTAGATGGCATGCTCCAACATCAGGACGCGGTTGGCAGTTGCGACAGCGATTGCGCCGCCTGAACCGCCTTCACCCAGGATCACCGCGACATTCGGCACGCCCAGCGAAAGGCATGCGTCCGTAGACCGGGCAATTGCTTCAGCCTGGCCGCGTTCTTCCGCGCCAATGCCGGGATAGGCGCCGGCGGTATCAACCAGAGTGATGACCGGAATATCGAAACGGTCGGCCATTTCCATCAGCCGGACCGCCTTTCGATATCCTTCCGGGCGCGCCATTCCAAAATTGTGCTTGAGCCGGCTTTCGGTGTCGGAGCCCTTCTCGTGACCGATGACGCAGACGCTTTCACCGTGAAACCGGCCGAAGCCAGCGACGATGGCGTCATCGTCGCCAAATTTGCGATCTCCGGCGAACGGAATGAAATTGCTGATGAGACCGGCGATGTAGTCGAGGCAATGTGGTCGCTGGGGATGTCGGGCGACTTGAGTTTTCTGCCACGGCGTCAATTCCGCGTAGAGTTCTTTGAGCGCGACCGCGGCTTTGACCTCGAGCCGGGAAATTTCCTCACCAACGGCGACAGCTGTGTCGCTTTCGCCCATCGCGCGCAATTCCTCGACCTTGGCCTCCAATTCCGCCACCGGTTTTTCGAAGTCGAGATAGCTGCGCATTGGGTCCAGACGATGGGTGTTTTTCGAGGCGAACTGACGCGGGCGAGCCCTCTAAGTCAAGCAAAACGGGTTAATTTCGCTTTTACGCCGGCCCTTGGCTAGCCATCCGTCAAAGGGTGCAGATCGCGCACCAGTGTTTTCAGGCGTTCTTCCAGCACGTGCGTATAGATCTGCGTGGTCGAAATATCGGCATGGCCAAGCAATGTTTGCACCACGCGCAGGTCGGCCCCGTTGTGCAACAGATGGCTTGCGAAGGCATGCCGCAGCACGTGCGGACTTAATCGCGTCGGTTGAATGCCGCAGGCCAGGCCGAGCGACTTGAGTTCGCGTGCAAAATGCTGCCGGGTCAGGTGGCCTTGTTCGCCAAAAGACGGGAACAGCCACTTTGACTGACCATCACGGTCGGCGCTTGCGCGCAGTTCGAGATACTCGGCCATCGCACGTTTGGCCTGGCTGTTGAGCGGCACGAGGCGTTCCTTGCCGCCTTTGCCGCGCACCACCAACATGCGTTGATCGCGCCGCGCGGACGAGGCCGGCAACGCCACCAACTCGGACACGCGCAATCCGGTGGCATAAACGACTTCCAGCAAACACAACAGCCGCGCGGCGCGCAGACGCTGGGCTGGTGGCTGATCTGTGTTCTCACTATTCACGCGCGCTTGCTGGAGGAGCCCATCGACGTCGGCGATGGAAAGGACCTTTGGCAGAACGCGCGCGCGTTTTGGCCCTTCGAGAACGGCGGCCGGATCGTCGGCGCGCTTACCTTCCGCATAGAGAAACCGGTAAAGTTGGCGTACCGCCGATAGACGCCGCGCCAGCGAAGACGCCTTGAAGCCTCGTTCGTCGAGACTCGCAATAAATTTGCGTAGGTCGTCGGTAGTCGCGTCGGCGATGGCGCGTTTCGCTGCGCGTAGATGCGCCGACAGGTCGTCGAGATCGTTGCGGTAGGCGGCAAGCGTGTTCTCGCCGGCGCCGCGCTCGGCGGCGAGCATGTCGAGAAACAGTTCGACCAGAACTTCGTCGGATGCTTTTGGCCGGCGCGCCATCGCCTTGCCTGCCTCCGGCGTCAATGGTTCTTGATAAACTTGTCGGGCGGAACGGTCACGATGATCTCGCGCGGCTGATATTTGACGAACGTGGCAAGCGAGAACACCGCGCCGTAAGCCAGCCCGCCGAGCAGACCGAGAAAGATCAGAAATCTGAATAGACTCGGCATCGATCAAACCTGGCAGTTATTCGTGCACCAGCGCCCAGCGATTTCAGGCAAGTTACGACCACGTTCCGGAACCGCTGACAAGACCGGCCCTCGCGGTTGGCCCGATTGCTGGTATATGGAACCGTGGATTCGCTTCGGAACCATAGCATGGTTAACGGTGCTGTTCAAAAACCCGCGGAAAATGGCCCGGAGTCGGCGATCGTTCGCGCGCTGGGTAGCCGCTCGATCGTGCTCGTTGGCATGATGGGTGCCGGCAAGTCATCGATCGGCCGAAGGCTTGCAGGCCGGCTGGGGATTCCATTCATCGACGCCGATACCGAGATAGAGAACGCAGCGGGCATGACCATTCCCGAAATTTTCGACAAGCATGGCGAGCCCTATTTTCGTGCGGGCGAGAAACGCGTGATCGCGCGTCTGCTCGACAACGGTCCTCAGGTGCTGGCAACCGGCGGCGGCGCTGTGATGGACCAGAGCACGCGCGACCTTATTCACATCAAGGGCATATCAGTGTGGCTGAAGGCCGACCTTGATGTACTGCTCAAGCGTACGAAGCGCCGCAACGACCGGCCGCTCGCAGAGAAGATCAAGGATCTGCTTCCGCAGCGCGAGCCGGTCTATTCGTTGTCCGACATTGTCGTGCAATCGCGTGACGAGCCCCATGAGACTATAATTGATGAAATCATGGCCAAGCTGCCGAACTGTCTCGACCTTGGCAACGAGAAGCCGTCATGACCGCGCCCTTGCGACAGGTTGAGCCGATCCAGGTGCCGGTGGCGCTGGGCGCGCGCGCTTACGAAATCGTCATCGGGCGTGGCCTCATTGCTTCGCTCGGTGAGCGGGTCAAGGCGCTTCGGCCCGGCGCGCGTGTGGCAATCGTGACCGACGAAACGGTTGCCCAACTCCATTCAGGCGCTGTTGAGGCCGCGCTCAAGTCAGCCGGTATCGCTAGCGCACGTATTACCGTGCCTGCGGGCGAAGGTTCGAAAAATTACGCGACCTTTGAGAAGGTCTGTGAGTCGATTATCGACGCACGAGTCGAGCGAAATGATCTCGTTGTCGCGCTAGGTGGTGGCGTGATTGGCGATCTCGCCGGCTTTGCCGCAGCTTGCGTGCGGCGCGGGCTCGACTTCGTACAGGTGCCGACGACGCTGCTGGCGCAAGTTGACTCCTCAGTCGGCGGCAAGACCGGCATCAATTCGCTTCAAGGCAAGAACCTGGTCGGCGCCTTTCATCAACCGGTTCTGGTCGTTGCCGATACCGCCTTGCTCGACACATTGCCCAAGCGCGATTTTCGCGCCGGCTATGCCGAAGTCGCGAAGTATGGGCTGCTCGGAGACGCTCAGTTTTTTGCCTGGCTTGAAAAGAATTGGCAGGACGTATTCGCCGGCGGGCAAACCTCAGGAAACTTTGCGCGTGAGCACGCGATTGCGGTTTGCTGCCGCGGCAAGGCCGGCATTGTGGCGCGTGACGAACGCGAAACCGGCGAGCGCGCGCTGCTCAATCTTGGGCACACGTTCGGCCATGCGCTGGAAGCAGGCTGCGGCTTCTCTGATCGGCTCCTGCACGGGGAGGCGGTGTCTCTTGGCATGGCGCTGGCGTTCGAATTCTCGGCCCAAAAGGGGCTGATCGCGGCATCGGAGGCAGCCCGCGCCACCGCGCATCTTGCGGCGGTCGGCCTGCCAACCCATGTTAATCAGGTGCTTGGTGGTGTGCCGGGCATCGATGCTTTGATGAACCTGATCGGCCAAGACAAGAAGGTGAAACGCGGCAAGCTCACGTTTATTTTAGTGCGTGGCATCGGCCAGGCGTTCGTCGAGAATGATGTCGATCCGGCCGAGGTTCGCGCTTTCCTCAGTGAAAAACTCGCTTAGCGTGTGATCCCGAAAAGTGGATACCGGTTTTCGGATAAGATCACGCGCCGGGAATAAACGATGACTGCGAACGACTGGCTTTCCCTCGTCATCGTCTTCTTCTGCCTCCTGCTGTCGGCGTTCTTTGCCGGCAGTGAAACGGCGCTGACCGCTTCTTCGCGCGCCAGCATGGCGCGACTGGAGAAACACGGAAACCGCCGCGCTGGTATCGTCAATCGACTGCTGGAACAGCGCGAGCGGCTGCTCGGTGCGCTCCTGTTTGGTAATAACGCGGTCAATATCGCTGCTTCGGCGCTGGCGACCGGCGTTCTGCTGACCTGGTTCGGCACCGCCGGTGTCGTTTACGCCACCGTGGTGATGACGATCATCGTCGTCGTGTTCTCGGAAATCCTGCCAAAGACGGCGGCGTTCAACGCGCCTGACCGCATTGCGCTGGCAGTGGCGCGGCCGATCTATCTGTTCGTCAAATTATTCGGCCCGGTATTGATGGCCGTCGAGGCGCTGGTGCGATGGTTGCTCAAGCACGTCGGCATGACGGTGGGCGACGATCAGCAGGTGCTGTCGGCGCGCGAAGAATTGCGTGGAGCTGTCGACCTTCTGCATCGGGAGGGCGACGTCGAAACGCTCGACCGCGATATGTTTGGCGGCGTGCTCGATCTGCGCGAGCTCGCAGTATCGGATGTGATGATCCATCGCACGAACATGATCACACTCGATGCCGATGAATCACCGGAGGACATCGTCAATACGGTCATCGCGTCTCCCGTCACACGGTTGCCTCTGTGGCGCGAAAATCCGGAAAATATCGTTGGAATTTTACACGTGAAAGACTTGCTGCGTGCCTTGCACGCAGTCGATGGCGACGCCACCAAGGTCGATATTGCGTCATTGCTAACTCCACCATGGTTTGTGCCCGACACGCGCCCCGTATCGGAACAGCTCAAGGCGTTCCGCCGCCGCAAGACACCGTTTGCGCTGGTCGTGGACGAATACGGCGAAGTCGAAGGGCTGGTGACGCTCGAGGATATTCTGGAAGAGATCGTCGGCGATATCACCGACGAACACGATGTCGCTGTGCCGGGCGTACGGCGCCAACCCGATGGGTCCGTTAACGTCGACGGCGCCGTGCCAGTCCGTGACTTGAATCGTGTCATGGACTGGAATTTGCCGGATGAGGAAGCGACCACGATTGCCGGTCTTGTCATTCACGAAGCGCGCTCGATACCGGAAGTCGGCCAGAGTTTCACTTTCCACGGGTTCCGCTTTCGCGTGCTGCGACGCGCGCGCAATCGCATCACGGCACTGCGCATCCAGCCATTGACGCGGACGCAGCACGCACGGTAGGGGCTAACTGCCTTCTTCGCCCGGCGCGGCCGCGTGGATCGCAAGTGCGTGCACACTGCCCGCGAGTTCGGCCGAAAGTAGCTGGTTAATCATACGGTGACGTTCGAGCCGGGTCTTTCCATTGAACGCTTCCGACACGATATACACTCGGTAATGGGTCTGCCCGCCCGGCCGGTGGCCCGCATGGCCTTCATGCTGGTGAGATTCGTCAAGCACCTTCAGGCTTTGCGGCGTGAAAGCCTCTGACAACTTTTTTGTGATGAGATCGGCGGTCCGCATTCTGCCCCGCTTAGGAGAGGGCGGCGCGCCGGTCAATGGTTGAAATCGTGCCTGATACCGAGAACAAGTCTTGAAGGCGTCACCAGCAAAAGCGCATAATGATCGGTCATGAAATTCGACTCACCCCTTTTTGATGGCATCCGCGTCAAACCGGAGAAGGATCGCCGGCCGAAAACCGGCGGGCCCGTCTGCGAATGGCATGGCTGCAAGGAGAAGGCGGACCATCGTGCGCCCAAAGGCCGTGGGCGCGAAAATGAATATTGGCGGTTCTGCCTCGCGCACGTGCGCGCGTACAATCAGTCGTACAACTTCTTCAACGGCATGAACGATGCCGCAGTCATGGCCTACCAGAAGGACGCGCTGACCGGACATCGACCAACCTGGAAGATGGGGACCGGCAAAGCAAAGGTCCGGCCGGACCTGCGCAATTTCGGTAGCCAATCAGATCCGTTCAGTCTTTTTGGCGAAGGTGTGAAGGCGGAGCAGAAGGCGCGCGCCGAAACCCGGCAAATTCGCAATGCGGAACGCAAGGCGCTCGATACGCTTGGGCTCGATGTCGAGGCCACCCCTCAACAGGTAAAGACGCGCTTCAAGGATCTTGTGAAACGGCATCACCCGGATGCCAATGGCGGCGACCGCTCCACCGAAGACCGGCTGGTGGAGGTCATCAAGGCCTACAATTACCTCAAATCGGTCGGTTTCGGCTGAGCGGGCCGCCGGGGCTGCCGGACAACCCAGCCCCGCCTTCCGCACAGGGCTGGGCATGCCTATCTCATTGAAATAATTGATGGTGCTATTCGGACGCAGCGGGTTTTTCGCTGCCGTGGCCTCTGCTAAGTTGCCGCCGCCATCAGCCGGACCGTACGAGTCGGACCGCAGTAGAGGGCTTCGGCATTCCGAGGCCACGGAGGATCAATGACCGCCGCAGTGCAAGAAGTTGCCGGCCTGCCAGACATGAAAGTGTCGGTCCGGCAGGTGTTTGGTATCGACAGCGATCTGGAAGTGCCGGCCTACTCGAAGGCAGATGAGCACGTGCCTGATGTCGATTCGGACTATCGATTTGACCGGCCGACCACGCTCGCCATTCTCGCCGGCTTTTCGAAGAACCGCCGCGTCATGGTCACCGGCTACCACGGTACCGGCAAGTCGACCCATATCGAGCAAGTAGCAGCGCGGCTGAACTGGCCCTGCGTGCGCGTCAATCTCGATAGTCACATCAGCCGTATCGATCTGATCGGCAAGGATGCCATCGTCATCAAGGACGGCCAGCAGGTAACAGAGTTTCGCCAAGGCATTTTGCCGTGGGCTCTGCAGAATAACGTTGCGCTCTGCTTCGACGAATATGACGCCGGGCGCCCGGACGTGATGTTCGTGATCCAGCGCGTGCTTGAAGCTTCGGGCCGTTTGACGCTGCTCGACCAGAGCAAGGTCATCAAGCCGCATCCGTCATTTCGTCTGTTCGCCACCGCCAACACGGTTGGCCTCGGCGATACGTCGGGCCTCTATCACGGCACGCAGCAGATCAACCAGGGCCAGATGGATCGCTGGTCGATCGTCACTACGCTCAACTATCTGCCGCATGACAACGAAGTCGAGATCGTGCTGGCCAAGGCCAAGCACTATCGCAATGAGCAGGGGCGCGACATCGTCAACAAGATGGTGCGCGTTGCCGACCTGACGCGCAATGCCTTCATGAACGGCGACATCTCGACGGTGATGAGCCCGCGTACGGTGATCACCTGGGCGGAAAATTCCGAAATCTTCAATGATATCGGTTTTGCGTTCCGGCTCACCTTCCTCAATAAATGCGATGAGCTGGAACGGCCGATCGTCGCCGAATTCTATCAACGCTGCTTCGGTGTCGAACTGCCGGAATCGTCCGTGAACGTGGCGCTGTCGTAATTTTACCTCTCCCCGCTTGCGGGGAGAGGTCGGCGAGCGAAGTGAGCCGGGTGAGGGGGCTTCGCCAGTTCTGCCGACATCGCAATTGCCCCTCACCCCGGCCCTCTCCCGTAAGAGCGGGGAGAGGGGGAAGAGAAATGGCCTCCAACATCAAAAGCAAGCCGTCGTCGAAGGAATCGCCGACCGAGCCGTTCAAGCGGGCCGTCACCGGCTGCCTGCGCGCGCTCGCGCGCAAGCCCGAACTGGAAGTCGCATTCGCGGCGGAACGTCCTGGCCTGATGGGCGGCAAGGTGCGGCTGCCGGAGCCGCCGCGCAAGCTGGGCAAAGCGGAAGCCGCTATCGTGCGCGGTCATGCCAATTCAATCGCGTTGCGGCTTGCCTGCCATGATGCCGCCATGCACCGCCGGTTGCAGCCGGCCGGCCAGCAGGCGCGTGCTGTATTCGAAGCAGTGGAACAGGCGCGCGTCGAGGCGATCGGCGCGCGGCGTATGGATGGCGTCGCCCAAAATCTGACGGCCATGCTCGACGAACGCTTCCATCGCGGCAAGTTCGACGAAATTACCGAGCGCGCCGATGCGCCGATCGAGGATGCTCTGGCGCTGATGGTGCGCGAGCGACTGACCGGAATGGCTCCGCCGCCGGCGGCCCGCAAACTGGTTGATCTTTGGCGGCCATTGATCGAGGACCGCGCCGGGAGCGATCTCGACCGGTTGGAAAACCTGGTCGAGGACCAGCGTCAGTTTGGCGATGTCGTCCACGATCTGCTCGACGCTCTTGAGATGGGCGAGGACCGCAGTCACGACTCCGATGAGGAAGAGGAGGAGGGCGAGGACGATCGCCGCAAGCAGGAATCCGGCGAGGACGGAGAGGCCGCTGATTCCGACGAGATGCAGCGCATGAGCATGGAGGACACCCAGGTGTCGTCCGAAGACATGCCGGATTCCGCCGCCGAAGCGGCCGAGGCGCCGACCGCCGATATGGCCGACGACACCGACATGGGTGATTCCGAAACGCCCGGCGAACCGCAGCGCCCGCGTCATTTCGGGGCCAATGAGCCGCGCGGCCCCGACTATCGTGCATTCACCGCGAAGTTCGACGAAACCGTCGCGGCCGAGGATCTGTGCGAGGCCGAAGAACTGGATCGCCTCAGAGGTTACCTCGACAAGCAACTTTCAAATCTGCAGGGCGTTGTGGCGCGGCTCGCCAACCGGCTCCAGCGGCGGCTGATGGCGCAGCAGAATCGATCCTGGGAATTCGACCTCGAGGAAGGCCAACTCGATCCGGCGCGCCTTTCGCGTATCGTCATCGACCCGCTGCATCCGCTTTCGTTCAAAGCGGAGAAGGACACCGAGTTCCGCGACACAGTGGTGACGCTCTTGCTCGACAATTCCGGCTCGATGCGCGGACGGCCGATCACGGTTGCGGCGACGTGTGCGGACATTCTCGCGCGCACGCTTGAGCGCTGCGGCGTCAAAGTCGAAATTCTGGGCTTTACCACCCGGGCATGGAAGGGCGGACAATCGCGCGAGCATTGGCTGACGGCCGGCAAGCCCGCCAATCCTGGCCGGCTCAATGACCTGCGCCATATCATCTACAAATCCGCAGATGCGCCGTGGCGGCGCGCGCGCAAGAATCTCGGCCTGATGATGCGCGAGGGTCTCCTGAAGGAGAACATCGACGGCGAAGCGCTCGATTGGGCGCACAAGCGTTTGCTGGCTCGCACCGAACAACGCAAAATTCTGATGATGATCTCCGACGGAGCGCCGGTCGATGACTCCACACTCTCGGTCAATCCCGGCAACTACCTCGAGCGTCATTTGCGATGGGTCATCGAGGAAATCGAGACCCGGTCACCCGTGGAGCTGATTGCGATCGGCATTGGTCATGACGTGACGCGTTATTACCGGCGCGCCGTCACCATCGTCGATGCAGAAGAACTCGGCGGCGCGATGACCGAGAAACTCGCGGAACTGTTCGAGGAGCACGCGGCTGCCGAACGGCCAAGCCCGCGCGCCCGGAGACGCGTCGCTTGAGTTCTATCCGCTCGTCCCCGCAAAAGCGGGGACCCAGAGCAAACAAATTGTAGAACTGGGTTCCTGCTTGCGCGGGAACGAACGGGGGATGAATTGGCGCGAGTAAAATCATTCCTGTCCCGCCGCCGCTGGCTCGTCGCTGGCGCGTTCTCGGCGGCGCTGGCCATCGGCACCTTCGCCCTGGCCGACGCATTGCGCTATCCCCAGACGCCAACACGCGTACAAATCGATGCAACCGTCATTAGGTCCTTTGATAATCACGATGAGACGCTGACGCGCTTCGGTTCTCTGGAATTTCGCGGCGGTCTCGTGCTCACCTCGCGCCATCCGGCTTTCGGCGGCGTCTCTGCCATTCATGTTGAGCCGGACGGCAACCGTTTTATCGCGATCACCGACCGCGGTTCGTGGCTTCGCGGGCGGATCGTCTACCGTGACGGCAGACCGGCTGGCATTGCCGACGCCGAAATGGCGCCGATCCTTGGATCCGACGGAAAGCCGCTGGCGGCGCGCGGTTGGTACGATGTCGAGTCGCTCACCGAACATGACGGCATGCTCTACATCGGAATCGAGCGGGTCGAGCAGATCGTGCGCTTTGACTATCGTCATGACGGCTTACGCGCGCGCGGCCAGCCGATCGCGGTGCCGCCCGACTTCAAGACTTTTGCGTTCAACAAAAGCCTGGAATGTCTCGCGACTGCGCCGCAGGGCTCGCCGCTCGCCACCGCTCTGATCGCTGTGACGGAACGTAGCCTCGACAAGGACGGCAATCTGCGCTCGTTCATATTGGACGGTGACACTGTCACCCCCTTTAGCGTGAAGCGTACCGACGATTTTGACGTCAGTGACTGCACGATCCTTCCGCCCGGCGATCTGTTGTTGCTGGAGCGCCGATTTTCGCCGGCGCGCGGCATCGCGATGCGTATTCGCCGGATTTCGCTTGCCGATATCAAAGCGAATGCGGTCGCCGACGGCCGTTCAATGATCGAGGCCGATCTCGGGTACCAGATCGACAATATGGAAGGCATCGCCGTGCACAGCGCTGCGAGCGGCGAAACCATCGTCACCCTCGTCTCGGACGACAATTTTTCTGTTATTCAGCGCAACCTGCTGCTGCAGTTTGCGATCGTGGGCGAGTGAATTCTGCGTCATGGCCGGGCTTGTCCCGGCCATCCACGTCTTACGAGATTGCAAGGTCCAAAGACATGGATGCCCGGCACAAGGCCGGGCATGACGACTAACTGCAATACCGCGAAAAATTTAACTGGCCGAAGCGTCGCGCTTCTTCACGATCTGACGCTTGATCTCAAGCACCTTTGGCGCCAGTTCGGCGTCCTTGGCCTTGAGGAGGAAGGCGTCGAGCCCACCGCGATGATCGACGGTCTTGAGCGCGTTCGCCGACACGCGCAGGCGGAACCTGCGGCCAAGCGTGTCGGAAATAAGCGTCACGTTGCGCAAGTTCGGCAGGAACCGCCGCTTGGTCTTGATGTTGGAGTGACTTACTTTGTGGCCGACCAGTGGTTTCTTACCGGTCAGGTCGCAACGCCAGGACATGGCTCAGTTCCTCGAAATAATACCCGCGCCAGCGCGCCGGTTCAGGTCAATCGTCTGGGCTAAGACCGCGGACGTATAGAGAGCGGGGTTAAAGGCGTCAAGCCGAGCATTTGAACGCAATTTGACCGGATTTCAGAGCCGTCCAGTAGATCTTCGGCGCCGGCGAACACAGAATTCGACGAAATCCGCGCCGACGACATGCTCACATTGTCGGCGGCTCCTGCGTTAACTTTGCGGCCATCACGTCGCCCGCCAAGGTCGCATTGTGTGGCCGCGTTGTGTGCCGGATTGCGCTGCCGGTGGTAATATCAGCTGCCCGACCGCGGAAGATCCGCTGGTGTCGACGCGCGGAAGGATCAGGTCTTGCGGCAAACCGTACGATGCACGTTGGTGGCGTCAGGCCTGGTGGTCCTGGCCCTGGTCGGCGCGCTCGCCCCTGCTGAGGCGCAGGGGCGACTGGAAGCTCGCTATACCGTGACGATCGCGGGCATTCCGATTGGCAGCGGCACCTGGGCCATCGACGTTGTCGATACGCAATACACGGCAGCTGCCAGCGGTTCGACCAGCGGTCTGTTGCGCGCTTTCACGGGCGGGCAAGGCGACAGCACCGCGCGTGGCACGCTCAATGGCGGCCGGCCTTTGTCTTCCACTTATGCGGTAACAATTAGCTCCCGGAAGAAATCCGACGTCATCCGGTTCACGATCGCCAATGGCAATGTGAAGGATTTGCAGGTCGATCCGCCGCAGGATGACGATCCCGAGCGTGTGCCGCTCACGGAAGCGCACCAACACGGCGTTTTTGATCCGATGACGGCTTCGATGGTGAGAGTACCGGGCAATGGCGAACTGCTGTCGTCCGAAGCGTGCCAACGCACAATGGCCATTTTCGATGGCCGGCTGCGCTACGACATGCAGTTTGCCTTCAAGCGGATGGACAAGGTCAAAGCGACCAAGGGCTATGCCGGCCCGGTCGTCGTTTGCGCGGCATATTTCACCCCCGTGGCCGGCTACATCCCCTCGCGCGCGGCGATCAAGTACCTCGCCAAGCAGCGCGACATGGAAGTTTGGCTCGCCCCTATTACCGGAACGCGCGTATTGGTCCCGTTCCGCGCCCAAGGACCGACGCCGATTGGCCAGGCCATACTCGAGGCTTATGAATTCGTATCCGTGCCCGTTCCGACGCGAGCTTCGGCCACCGGTCCAAAGGTGCAGTGACGTTGTGCTTGACTCGTTGGTCGGGCGCGAGTCGAAGCTGGTGTTAACGTTTGACGCGTCGGAAACGCAAATGAATCGCGCCGCTCCTACCCCATCTTGTAGCCGTGCAGTCGAACGTTGCCAGATGTCGCCGTGAACGAAGGTATACAGCCCCCGAGTCAGTGATTCGGGCGCGTTTCGTTCCAGACTCGTTCTAATACTTAACCTGGCGCATGTTCGGCGTCGCATTGTGGTACAGAAAAGTTGTGGCAGGGCCTGCTTGATGGATTTGCCACCAGTCTGGACGCGTAATGGCCATCTCTTTTTCCCCGCAGCCTGCCCGAACATCGCGAACACGCGGCGCCGGGGTCACAGCCGTGCTGGGCCCCACCAATACCGGCAAGACCCATCTCGCGATCGAGCGAATGCTGGCCCATTCGTCCGGCGTGATCGGGCTGCCGCTGCGCCTGCTGGCACGCGAGGTCTACAACAAGGTGGCCGACCGGGCCGGCAAGGACGCGGTCGCCCTGATCACCGGCGAAGAGAAGATCAAGCCGCCGAACCCGCGTTTCTGGGTCTCGACTGTCGAAGCCATGCCGCGCGATCTCAACGTGGCATTTCTGGCCGTCGACGAGATCCAGCTTGGAGCCGATTTCGAGCGGGGCCACGTCTTTACGGACCGCATGCTCAATGCCCGGGCGCGCGAGGAAACACTGGTCCTGGGTGCGGCGACAGTGCGGCCGATGGTCGAGAAACTGTTGCCTGGCGCGCACGTGATCAGCCGGCCAAGGCTGTCGACGCTTACTTATACCGGCGAGAAAAAGCTCACGCGGCTGCCACGCCGATCGGCAATCGTCGCCTTTTCGGCGGAGGAAGTTTACGCCATCGCCGAATTGATCCGCCGCCAGCGTGGCGGCGCCGCGGTCGTACTTGGCGCGCTTTCGCCGCGCACGCGCAATGCGCAAGTCGCCCTCTACCAATCGGGCGACGTCGACTATCTGGTGGCCACCGACGCAATCGGCATGGGGCTTAATCTCGATGTAGATCACGTGGCTTTTGCGTCCGACCGGAAATTCGACGGCTACCAGTTCCGCAAGCTGAACCCCGCGGAGCTCGCCCAGATTGCCGGCCGCGCCGGTCGCGCGACACGTGATGGCACGTTCGGCACGACAGGGCGTTGCGACCCGTTTGAGCCGGAGCTGGTCCAGGCGCTCGAAAGCCATACCTTCGAGCCGATGCGGATGCTGCAGTGGCGCAACAGCGATCTGGACTTTGCCTCGATCGGTGCCCTGCAGGCTGCATTGGCGATGTCGCCGCGCGAAGAGGGCCTCACGCGGGCGCCGACCGGAGAGGACATTCTCGTTCTGGAACATGCGGCACGCGACGAAGACGTGAAATCGCTGGCGTGCGACCGGGCGTCGGTCGCGCGGTTATGGGACGTCTGCCAGGTTCCGGACTATCGCAAGATCGCACCTGCCACCCACGCCGAAATGGTGGTCACCCTCTATGGTTTCCTGATGCGAGGGGGTAACATCCCGACGGACTGGTTCAGTCAGCAGGTGGCTCAGGCCGACCGAACCGATGGCGATATCGATACTCTCTCCAACCGGATTGCGCATGTCAGGACCTGGACTTACGTCGCCAATCGACCGGATTGGCTCGCCGATCCGGAGCATTGGCAAGGCGTCACACGCGCGGTCGAGGACAAGCTATCCGATGCACTCCATGAACGTTTGGCCGAACGGTTCGTGGACCGCCGCACCAGCGTCTTGATGCGGCGGCTGCGAGAGAACACGATGTTGGAAACTGAAATCGGAAAAACTGGTGAAGTGACGGTCGAGGGTCATGTGATTGGCCGGCTCGATGGGTTCATGTTTGCGCCCGACGCCTCCGCCGCAGGCTCGGAAGCAAAAGCGCTCAATGCCGCCGCGCAAAAAGCGCTGGCCGGCGAGATCGAAGCACGCGCCACAAAACTTTCGCAAGCCTCGAATGATCAGATCGTGCTGGCCACCGACGGCGCGTTACGCTGGACGGGCGATCTGGTCGGCAAGCTGACGGCCGGTGATGACACATTGCGCCCGCGCGTGCGTGTCATTGCCGATGAGCAACTCACTGGCCCAGCGCGTGAGTTGGTGCAGACGCGGCTCGATCTTTGGCTCAAGACGCATATCGAGAAGCTGTTGGCGCCGCTGTTCTCGCTGACCGCCGCCGAGGACGTCACGGGCATGGCGCGCGGAGTCGCGTTTCAGCTTGTTGAAGCGCTCGGTGTTCTGGAGCGGCAAAAGGTGGCGGAGGAGGTCAAGGGCCTCGACCAACCCGCGCGGGCCACATTGCGCAAATACGGCGTGCGCTTCGGCGCCTATCACATCTATCTGCCGGCACTGCTCAAACCGGCGCCGCGCGCGCTTGCAACACAATTATGGGCGATCCGGCACGAGAGCCCGGACGCCAAGGGTGTCGGCGAGTTGCTGCATCTTGCTGCCAGCGGACGCACCTCGATTCCCGTCGAACCGGAAACGCCGAAGCCGCTTTACCGCACCGCCGGTTATCGTATCTGCGGTGAAAGGGCTGTCCGCGTCGATATCCTGGAACGGCTTGCAGATCTTATCCGGCCGGCACTGTCGTGGCGCGAAGGCGTACCAGGTCCGAAACCGGACGGTGTATTCGACGGCCGCGGCTTCCTGATCACCGGAGCGATGACCTCGCTCACCGGCGCATCGGGAGAAGATTTCGCGTCCATTCTGCGCTCGCTTGGCTATCGCATGGACCGCAAGCCAAAGCCCGCCGAACCAACGGCGCCAGTGGTTGCGGCAACGGAAGCAACATCTGTGGCCAGCGACGCCGCAGCGGCGCCAGCTAGCGATGTGACGGCGCCGCCAGATGAACCAGTTCCAGCGGACGTCGCGCCTGCACAAGATGCATCCGCTGCCGAATCGCCGTCGCGCTCACTTCTGCCTGAACCCGAATTCGTTGCGCCGGAGACGGCACCAATTGTGCACGAACCTGCGATCGCGCTTGTGGAAGACGCCGCAAAGCCGGAGGCGGTCTCCATTGATGTCGGAACTGACGCAGTTGCCGCCGGTCAGGGCGCGCCAGCGCCGCAATCTGCCGCGACAGCGCCGGAGGAGCCGGCTTTCATCGAGGTCTGGCGACCGGCTGGTCGTGCCGACCGGCGTCCCCATCGGCCCCGCCGTCCACAACGCCAGCAACAAACACAAGTTGCTGACTCTGGAGCAACCGCCGCGACGGCAACTGCGCCGGCGGAAGGCGCCGTACTACCAGCACCGTCGGATGCGGCACCGGCCGGGCGCGGGCCGCGGCGCCCGCATGACCGAAGTGACCGCCCGGAGCGCAAGGAGCAACAGCCGCGTCAAGATCGACGAGAGCGGCAGCAGCGGACGGAGCGCCAAGGTGCAGAACGACATGGCGGACGCAACGAACGGCAGGACCGCGGTCGCCGTCGCGACCGGGGAGACTCGGTCGACCGCGCGGAGCGCGAGCAATATTACGCCAAACCGTTCGGCAATCGCTCCGGCGGGCGCGACAAGCAGCCGGATCCCAATTCGCCGTTTGCCAAGCTTGCTGCGCTCAAGCAGCAGCTAGAACAGAGCGGCAAAGATCCGTCTTGAGCGCCGGCTGCAAGAGTCTCGACCGCAAAAGCTCGACCGCCAACGCATCGACAAATGGCTCTGGCATGCCCGCATGGTGCGCACCCGCGGCGACGCTGCGGCGCTCGCGACAGCCGGCTTCGTGCGGCTCAATGGAAAACGCCTGACCGCCGCCGGCCACCCGGTGCAAATCGGCGATGTGGTCACACTCGCGCTCGATCGTTCGATACGGGTGGTTCGGGTGGAAGGTATCTGTGAACGGCGCGGTAACGCGCCGGCCGCCCGCACGCTCTACCGCGATCTGGGCTGACCCTCTCGGGGAGCCGACAGAGCCAAGACGTAGCCAAGACTAGCCAAGCCGTGGCCAAGACCTTGACCTTTCGTCCCAATTTCATGCGAGGAGCGCGTTTTACAGTGGCGGGGACGCCAGTTGCGGCTTATCTGTCGTTACGATACGGAGCGTCTGTAAGTGGCTGTGCGGAGCGGGGAATGACCTACGTCGTCGTCGAAAACTGCATTAAATGCAAATACATGGACTGCGTGGAGGTCTGTCCGGTCGACTGCTTCTACGAGGGTGACAACATGCTCGTCATTCACCCCGACGAATGCATCGACTGCGGCGTTTGCGAGCCGGAATGCCCCGCCGATGCCATCAAGCCCGATACCGAATCGGGGCTGGAAAAATGGCTGGAAGTGAACGCCCAGTACGCCAAGACGTGGCCAAATATCACGGTCAAGCGTGAGGCGCCCGCCGACGGCAAGGAATGGGATGGCGTCCCCGACAAGTTCAAGAAGTTCTTCTCGCCCGACCCCGGGACTGGCGACTGAGCCGGCGCCATACTCCGGCACCGTTGCCGGGGGCGACCATAGTGCGGCCAAGGGCGCGCCCAAGGGGAGCCCAAGGGCCCCAAAGGGCTACCTGTCGAAAGGCATTAACCAATTCGGTGAAATTGCAGGATTTTTACCGTCGAATAGCTGATCTGCGGCGGCATAAGGCTTTGATTCCGCCTAAAAATGTGCTATATATGTAAAAAATGGATAGGAACGACGTTGCCATCGGTGAGCTCCCCCTTCGGGAGCATTATTTTTCGGTGGCTGAGTTCCAAGGTTCCCAAACTAGAGGGCGTGCGATCCACGCGTGAGCAGTGGCAGGAAAAACGCGTCATAAATCAAAGAAAGGTTCCGCCGGCATGAGCCGGGGTTCCAAAAAGTCTGCCGAAGCGCGGCGGACCTCCCACGCCTCGCGCGGCACCGCCCGCGCCGGGGCTCCCGCAGCCAAACTGGCCGGTGCCCGCAAAGGGGCCGGTGAAGGAGTCGTGCCCGGAATGACTAGCAATAAGAAGACTACCCAGCGACAAGGCTTCAAGACCAACGAATTCATCGTCTATCCGGCCCACGGTGTTGGCCAGATCATGGCGATCGAAGAGCAGGAGGTTGCAGGCGCCAAGCTGGAGTTGTTCGTCATCAATTTCGTCAAGGACAAGATGACGCTGCGGGTTCCGACCGCCAAGATCGTGTCGGTGGGCATGCGCAAGCTGGCCGAGGCGCCACTGGTCAAGCGGGCTCTCGAGACGCTGAAGGGCCGCGCGCGCATCAAGCGCACCATGTGGTCCCGCCGCGCCCAGGAATACGAAGCAAAGATCAATTCCGGCGATATCGTTGCCATCGCGGAGGTCGTCCGCGACCTGTACCGGTCGGAATCCCAGCCGGAGCAGTCCTATTCGGAACGGCAGCTTTACGAGGCAGCGCTTGATCGCCTGTCGCGCGAAATTGCGGCCGTCCAGCGCGTGACCGAGACCGAAGCGATCAAGGAGATCGAAGCGGCGCTCGCGAAGGGCCCGCGCCGCGGTCCCAAGCCGGCCGAAGAGGCGGGTTCGGACGATGCGGTCGAGGAAGAGGCCGCGTAACGGACACGCAGTCCATACGAATATTCCAAAGCCCGGCGCCCGCGCCGGGCTTTTGCGTTGGGCCTCAAGTGGGCTTTATGGGCCGCGGGTCGCGGTTGCTCCGGCCGCCGCGCTGGCTTATATGCCGGCCAACCACCGCATTCGATGTTTGATGGAGTAATCGATGACCGCCATTCGCGGCTATGTCGCGCCGACAACCGAAACCGACGCACTCGGCGTGCACTCGCTGGACCAGTTCGTGCTCGCCGTGCCGGATGCGTCGGTCGCCCAGGATTTCTACGGCAATTTCGGCCTCGATGTGCGGCGCGATGGCAACGCGCTCGCGATCAAGACGTTTGGTCATGAACACCGCTGGGGCTCGGTGGTCGAAGGCGCCAGTACCAAAGCGCTCCATCATCTTTCCTTTGGTTGCTATGCCGATGACCTGCCGCGGCTGAAGGCGCGTATCGAAGGCGAGGGGATCAAGCTCATCGATCCGCCACCCGGATTTGAGAGCAACGGTTTCTGGTTCCGCAATCTCGAAGGCGTGCTGATCGAAGTGAAAGTCGCGCGCAAGGTTTCTCCGGATCACAAGGCGCAGAGCGAGTGGACCACGGTCGGTCCCGGCATTGCCGCGGCGACCACGCGTGAGAGGGCCCCGCCTGTGCGGCCGCGCCGGCTGTCTCATGTCCTGATCTTCACCCGCGACATCGACGCGTCGATCAAGTTCTATGAGCGGACGCTCGGTCTGCGGCTTTCAGATCGCGCGTCGGATCTCGTTGCTTTCATGCACGGTATTCACGGCAGCGACCATCATCTGCTGGCGCTGGTGAAATCGTCCGGGCCGGGCTTTCACCATTGCAGCTGGGACACCGCCAGCATCCAGGACATCGGTCTTGGCGCCATGCGCATGCACGACAAGGGTTGGAAAAAAGGCTGGGGCCTCGGCCGGCACGTGCTCGGCTCCAACTACTTCCATTACGTCATGGATCCCTGGGGCAGCTTCTCGGAATATTCGTGCGATATCGACTACATTCCAAAAGAAGAGCGCTGGCCTGCCGCTGACCATAAACCCGAGGATTCGTTCTATCTCTGGGGGCCCGATGTGCCGCGCGAATTCACGCTCAATCCCGAAGCCGGCGAATCCTGAGGCGTACCCGCGGCGAAGCCGTTAGTCGATGACGATCTTCAGCTTGTCGCCCGGCTTGATCCGGTCGGTGGTGGAAAGACCGTTGAGCACCCGGAAGCGTTCAATGGCGTGATCGCTGACGGCCATGCGCCGCCCCAGCTTTTCGACAGTGTCGCCAGGCGCGGCGGTCACGATCTTCAGATGCATCGGGTGGATCTGCTGGCTTTCCTTCAGGCTCATGCGGCGGAAACTCGTCACCGAATCCCGGAATGAGCGCTCGACTTGTGAATTCATGATCTTGGCCGCGAAGATAAATCGGTAGACGTCGCTGCCAAAGCGCACCGCAAACAACCGGAATGACCACTGATCGCCGCTCGCGGTGGCCGCCGCCGCCGGAAAGCCGTTGATTGAGAATTCCTCAACGCTTGCGGCATCGACATTCGTCATCCATCCAGATTTCAGGTAGTCGGGCAATGATTGCTCGGCCGGAACGCTCACGACGTCCAGACGCAAGGCTTCGTTGCCGCCATCCTTGAGGCCGAGAACGGCCTGCGCCGTATTGTCGAGCGTAAAGCCCGGTGGCGCCGTGAAGGTGAAGCCAAGTTTTGGATGCAGGAAATGCCGGCCGCGCGCAAATCCTTCGCTGGGGTCTTCGCCATAAATTAATCCGGAGAGAGTCGCGAGATATTCGGCACGATCGCGTTCGCCGGCGCCCGGCCCACTGAACTGGCGGGCATTGGCGAGAGCGTTTTTAACGCGCTCGGGCGTCGCCGGGTGCGACGACAGAAAATCAAGCATGCGGGGATCCGCGCCGCCGCTGGACGCCTTGAGGTCGGCGTTGCGTTGCATGTCGGTCAGGAAGCGGGAGGCCCCGAATGGATCGAAGCCGGCGCGCGCGGAAATGCCGACGCCGATGCCGTCAGCCTCGAATTCCTGTGCGCGTGAGAACGCCGCCAATGTGAGTTTCGATTTGGCGAGCGCCAATGCCCCGACCTGCGGGTCGCTGAGCACGTCATTGACCACATGGCTGATGATGGCGACCTGCCGGGCCTGTTCCTCGCGGATCGCCGCGTGGCGTGCAATGACATGCCCCATTTCGTGGGAGAGCACGGACGCAAGCTCGGCATTGTCGTTGGCGAGCGCAATCAGCCCGCGCGTGATGTAAAGCTTGCCGTTCGGAAGCGCGAATGCATTGATTGCCGGCGAATTGAGGATCGTGACTTGATATTTCAGATCCGGCCGTTCGGATGCCGCCACCAGGCGGTCGACGGTTTTTTCGATCAGACTTTGCAGGCGCGCGTTGTCGTAAACCCCGCCGTATGAAGCGAGTATCCGCGCGTGCTCGCGCTGCGCCGCGGGCGTCTGATCGGCCTGGGCGGCGACTTGCGCCACCGGCAGCGAGACGAAGCGGTTGTCGGGTGTGCTGGTGCAGGCCGCCAGCAGAATGGCAAGCAAGGCCGCTAGTCCGAGCGACCTGTTTGCTGATCTGACTGTCAGTGCCGCAACCATCCGGCTCTCACTCACAATAAAAACTACTCGACGAGCTCTATCTGTTCGGGCGCATTGGCCTCGATCACGGGACCATTGCGCTGTTCGATCCAGCCACGCACCCGGATCGGACGACCCTCTAGCTGTTTCGGATCGATGCCGGCGGCGGCAAATTCGCGCCGATGGCGCTTGAGAATGGTGACAGTAAAGTCCCTGGTCCAGCGCCGCCCGAAGTTCAAATAGATAGTGGCGCCGCTTTCACGTACCGACAAGACCTTGCCTTCGACCAGCGCAAATTGTCCCCGCGCAGCCCCGATCCGGGTAACATTTTCCGGGCGCAAAGGGGCGAAATTTGGGTCGGCCCAAATGCCACGACGCGCTTTGCGGGCCGTCTTTTCGGCGCCTAACAGCATATCGGCGCAGGCCTTGTTGCCAATTCTTCCGGAAACACGCGCCTGGCCCTGCGCGACCATTGCTTGCTGCACTGACTGCTCCGCATTTTCTGCATAAACAAAGGCAATCAGCCGGCCATAGCGGTCGGGAGCATTGCCGAGCTGCTCCAGCCGTATGCTGTGCCCGTCGACCAGGTGCTGAAGCAGATCGCGGCTGTTGCCTGTGACTTCGATCGCGGCGAGGCGCAATTCCCGTCCATCGGCCAGCAACAGTGTGCGGCCGTCACGCACGCCGGCGACGGTTGCCGTGCCGATATCGATGAGTTTGCAGGATGCTTGTCCCGTCGCACTGCGAGCCAGCAGCGGAAGAAGGGCCGCCGCAAGGACTAAGGCACGGTTGGGCAACGCCAAACGCTTCATGGACTGAACTGCCAATGCGTGCCGGCGGACCGTCAATAGAGATGGCGGTCACCCGGCGACGCGCTAGAATGACAGTATAAACGTGAACGCCATCATAACCGCTGGGAGGAACTCAATGCAGAAGCCTGGGCCTTTGCCGAGCCGCCGCGCATTCCTGACCTCAGCTGCCGCTGCCGGCGTCATGACGGCGACCCGGGCGCGTGGTGATGACAATCATTGGCCTGACCGTCCGGTGCGGATCATTGTGCCTTATCCGGCCGGGGGCTCGACCGATGTGCTCACGCGTATTTTGGCCGAACGGCTGAAGGACATATTTAGCCAATCGTTTGTCGTCGAAAACCGTGGCGGCGCCGGCGGCAATATCGGCATTGCAGCGGTCACCAGCAGTCCACCCGATGGCTACACCATTGGTTCCGCGACCATCGGACATTTTGCGATCAACCAGTTTCTCTACAGCAAGATGCCCTACGATCCCGAGCATGACATGATCCCGGCGTCACTGACCTGGGAGCTGCCGAACGTTTTTGTTGTGCCCACCGACCATGTGCCGGCAAAAACGCTGTCCGAATTCCTGACCTGGGCAAAGCAGGCAGGACGCACCAATTTCGGCAGCCCGGGTGTCGGCACGTCGCCGCATCTGTCCGGCGTGATGTTCACCAAGCGCACCGGCATCGATGCGGTTCATGTCCCATTCCGCGGCGCGGCCCAGACAATTCCCGCCATGCTTTCTGGCGACGTTACGTTTGCGATCGACAATCTTGCCTCTTACGTGCCGGTGATCCAGTCGGGAAAAATGCGGGCCCTTGCGGTGACCTCGGCGCAGCGCTGGCCGACCTTGCCGGATGTCCCGACCATGGGTGAAGCAGGGATCAGCGATTTTGTGGTCACGTCTTGGGCCGCCTTTGTGCTGCCCGCGGCAACGCCACGGCCAATCATCGACAAGGTTTCCGCGGCGCAGCGGCGGATCGCCGGCGAAAAAGAAGTCCAGGACCGGTTCCTGGTGGCCGGCGCACGCGTCCTGTCCAGCACGCCGGAAGGCGCCATCGCCTTTGCGGCGAAGGAGCGCGCAATGTGGAAAGACGTTGTTGCGGCTTCGGGTGCAAAAGTGGACTAGTGCCGGTGCCGGTGGCGGTGCACCTTCGCAACACTTGTGCTACATCGCAGTCCGACGGTCCCGTAGCTCAGCAGGATAGAGCAGCGGTTTCCTAAACCGAAGGTCGGAGGTTCGACTCCTCTCGGGACCGCCAAACGTACTTTGAATTTTCAAGTTTATTTGGTCGAATTGTCAAACCGGGACTGACGGCGCGCGTTGCACGCCCTCATTTCAGCCTCGTTTGCGGTCATTGGATGTATTTCTTTAGTCATTCGCAAACGGTCAGATTTTAAGTATAATAACAATTCGGCACGATGTGCTTTGACATTGATCAAAGACCAATTGTCGTTGACGTGTGAATTGATGGATGGCAACAAAGGTCTATGATGCGTATTGCAAAAATGATCCTGGTCATTTTGGTCGGCGTGTCGGTGGCGGTGCTGCCGGCAGCAGCCGGTTTTGCCGGCGCGCCGCAAGCGGCGGCTGCGTCCGTGTCCATGCCCGATTGCGACCATCACATGCACACGCCGGACGGCAAGTCGCAAAAGTCCGATAACGATTGCATGTCTATGGCGGCCTGCGTGTTCCACTGTTTCAGTGTGACCGGGGTCGCGACAGCCGCTGTCTCGTTTGTGCCGGCCGTCGGTACAGCGCTTCAACCATTGCGGGCCAGTGATCTTCTTTCACCGCAAACAGGCTCGCTTCCCTTTCGGCCTCCTCGCGTCTGATCTCCAGCAAGTGTGAAGGCGGGCTTCAGGCCCGCGCCCGTATTCGGCTGCGCCCGACTTCTGTCGCGCGCGCCGTCAATGCAGATTCACGAGGAGATCGATCATGCCTGCCAAATACCTGCTCGCGGCCGCTTGTGCGGTTGCGCTTAACCTGACCGCTGTCGCGGCTCTCGCTGGCGCGAATGATTACACGTTCGAACCGGTGGCGGCCGAAATCAAGAAAGGCGACGACGTCGTCGTCGCGCTGCGTCTCACGCATAAGCCGAGCGGCAAGCCGGTTGCGGACGCGGTCATCATCCGTACCCGTGTCGATATGGCGCCTGACGGCATGGCTGACATGGTGTCGCCCGTCGCGCAAATGCCGGCCACTGAACCTGGCGTCTACACATTCAAGACCGATCTGCCGATGGCGGGCCGGTACCTGGTCAGCGTCGCGGCCAAGGTGCAGGGCGAAGCGGAAACCGTCGTCGGCAAGGTCATCGTCAAAGCGGTCAAGTGAGCAAACGGGGGAATGTCATGACACCACGTTTTGCAATATTCGCTTTGGCGCTCGGCGTCTCGGCCGTCTGCCGTGGCCGGTTACGCAATCTGGTATGGGCCAGTGACATCGGCTGGTGTTGCCAAGGTCACGATGGCCACAGCAGCCGAACGGAAAGTCTTGTACTACCGCGATCCGGGCGGGGCACCGTCCTGGTCGGCCACTCCGAAGAAGGATGCGCAGGGCCGTGCATTCCTTCCGGTCTATGACGACGCGGAGCCCACATTCGACCCGCCTGCAACGCCGGTGGCCGCACAAAGCAGCCGCAAGGTTCTTTTCTATCGCAATCCCATGGGGCTGCCCGACACCTCGCCGGTGCCGAAGAAGGACTCGATGGGGATGGATTACATCCCGGTCTACGACGGCGATGTGCAGGAACAGGGCAGTACCATCAAGTTAAGCGTCGAGCGCATTCAGCGCAGTGGCGTACGCACTGAACCGGCGAAATCTCTTGTGTTGGCGCAGCCGGTGCACGCTGTTGGCGCAGTGGCTCTTGATGAGCGACGTCTCACCATCGTGTCGATGCGGTCGGAAGGCTATGTCGAAGATCTTTTCGTCGACACGACCGGCCAGACTGTACGCAAAGGGGAGGCATTATTCCGTGTTTACAGTCCTGACATTCAACAGGCGCTGGCCGATCTGCTCGTTGTTTCGAGCCGCGGACAGCCGACTCCGGCATTGGGACAGTCGAGCCTCAACGGCACGATGCGCCGGCTGCTCAATCTCGGCGTTCCTGAGGACCGTATCCAGCAACTGCGTGAAAGCGGCGTCAATCCGCGTACAATCGATTGGCCGTCACCGGCATCCGGGACCATCATCAGCAAGCGCATCATCAACGGCCAGCGCATCAGCGCCGGTGATGAACTTTATCGTATCGCCGACCTGTCGCAGGTTTGGGTCATCGCTGATGTCGCAGAAGGCGATCTCGCCGATATCAAACCGGGCACACGAGCGAGCGTGACCTTCCGCGCCTATATGGGCGCGCCCGTCGAGGGCGTCGTCACCTTCATCTATCCGGAAATGCGCGCAGAGACGCGCACGGCCCGGGTCCGCATCGAGGTGCCAAATCCGGATGGCCGGCTCAAGACCGACATGTATGCCGACGTCGTTTTCCATATTGAAGGGAGCGGTATCCCGGTTGCGACGGTTCCATCCAGCGCCATCATCGACAGCGGGTCGCGTCAGGTCGTGCTGGTGGCCAAGGGCGAAGGCCGCTTTGAGCCACGCGCGGTCAAACTCGGCCGCCGCGGTGACGGCCGTGTCGAGATCGTCGAAGGGCTTGACGGCCGGTGAAGAGGTCGTCACCTCCGCGACTTTCCTGATCGACGCGGAAAGCAATCTGCAGACGGCGCTCAAGGCGTTCACTCAACCTGAGCCGCCCAAATGATTGCAGCCCTGATCCGCGGATCGGCACGCAACCCCTTCTTGATCGGGTTGACGGCATTCTTTCTCACGCTCGCCGGGCTTTACGCGGTGGCGCGCGTGCCGCTTGACGCAATTCCGGATCTCTCCGATGTGCAGGTCATCGTCTACACGGAATATCCCGGGCAGGCGCCTCAGGTGGTCGAGGATCTCGTCACCTATCCGCTCACCACTGCGATGCTCAGCGTGCCGAAATCGCGGGTGGTCCGCGGTTTCTCGTTCTTCGGCGTCTCCTTCGTCTACGTCATCTTTGAGGATGGCACCGATCTCTATTGGGCGCGCTCACGTGTGCTGGAATACCTCAATTCCGCGACCCGCCGGCTGCCCTCCGGGGTTGCCCCCAGCCTCGGTCCGGACGCCACCGGCGTCGGCTGGGTCTATCAATACGTCGTGCGTGGAGCACAAAAGAATCTCGCCGAACTGCGCAGCATCCAGGACTGGCAGCTGCGCTTCGGCTTGATCAAAGCGGAAGGCGTTGCGGAAGTTGCCGCCGTCGGCGGCTTCGTCAAGCAATACAGCGTCGTGATCGATCCGCGCCGGCTGCAATCGCTCGGAATTTCTCTTGCCAAAGTGCGCGATGCATTGCGCGCGAGCAATATCGATGTCGGCGGCCGCACGGTCGAACTGGCAGAAACCGAATTCGCCGTGCGCGGTCGCGGCTACATCAAGTCGATCGCCGATATCGAGCAGATTGTGGTCAAGAGCGAACGCGGCGTGCCGGTACTGCTCCGCGATGTCGCGCGCGTCGAGCTGGCACCGGATGAGCGCCGCGGCATCACCGAAATGAACGGCGAGGGAGAAGTGGTCACTGGCATTGCAATTCAGCGCTTTGGCGAGAATGCCCTGACTGTGATCAAGAACGTGAAAGAACGTCTCGTCGAACTGGCGCCAAGCCTGCCGGAAGGCGTCACCATCGACGCTGTCTACGACCGCTCGGAATTGATCTACCGCGCGATCGATACGCTCAAGCGCACGCTGGCGGAAGAAAGCTTCATTGTTGCCCTGGTCTGCGTCATTTTTCTGCTGCACGCGCGAAGTGCACTGGTAGCGATCATCACGTTGCCGCTCGGCATCCTCATCGCCTACCTGTGCATGTATCTGCTGGGCTTGAGCTCAAACATCATGAGTCTGGGCGGCATCGCGATCGCCATTGGCGCAATGGTCGACGCCGCCATCGTTATGATTGAAAACGCCCATAAGCATCTGGAGCGCGCGGCGCCGGACAAGCCACGCAGCGAGGTGCTGATTGAGGCGGCAATCGAAGTCGGACCTGCGCTGTTCTTCAGTCTTCTCGTTATCACCGTCTCGTTCCTGCCGATTTTCGCTTTGGAGGCGCAGGAAGGACGCATGTTCAAGCCCCTTGCGTACACAAAGACCTTCTCCATGGCGGCCGCGGCATTGCTATCCGTGACGCTGGTACCGGCGCTGATGCTTCTGTTCGTGCGCGGCCGCATCATTCCCGAACACCGCAATCCGGTGAACCGGGCCTTGATGTGGATTTACCGGCCGGTGATTCGCGTCGCATTGCAATTCAAGGCCGCCACCATCGTAATCGCACTTCTTGTCCTGCTGGTCAGCCTGTGGCCGGCATCCCGTCTCGGCAGCGAGTTCATGCCGACGCTCAATGAGGGCACGCTGTTCTACATGCCGACAACTTTGCCCGGGCTTTCGGTCACCAAGGCGGCGGAGCTTGTGCAAACGCAAGACAAGATCATCAAGAGCTTCCCCGAGGTTGCTTCGGTGTGGGGCAAGGCAGGGCGGGCAAATACCGCCACCGATCCGGCGCCGACCGAAATGTTCGAGACGATCATCAACCTGAAGCCGGAGCGGGAGTGGCGGCCAGGGCTGACGGTCGAAAAGCTCATCGCCGAAATGGACCAGGCGCTGCAGTTTCCCGGCGTATCCAACGCATGGACCATGCCGATCAAGGCGCGCATCGATATGCTCGCGACCGGCATCCGCACGCCCGTCGGGATCAAAGTCTATGGCTCCGACCTCGCCGAATTGGAACGGCTCGCCCGTCTGGTTGAGGCGGCAGTGCGAACGGTCCCCGGAACAACCAGTGCTTTCGCCGAACGCATTATTGGCGGTTACTATCTCAATATCGACCCGGATCGCGCGCAGCTCGCCCGTTATGGTCTGATGATCACCGACGTGCAGGACATGATTGCGAGCGCGCTTGGCGCCGATGCGGTGACTACGACAGTCGAGGGGCGCGAGCGCTACACGGTGAGCCTGCGCTACCCGCGCGAATTGCGTAGCGATCCGCGATCGATTGCAAGCGAGGTGCTCATTCCTTTGCCCAATGGCGGCACTGTTCCGCTCGGGCAGGTTGCCAAGGTGGAGCTTGCCAAGGGGCCGGCGACCATTCGGACCGAGAATTCGCAGCTCGCCGCCTACATCTATGTTGATCTCCGTGACCGCGACCTCGGTGGCTACGTCGCAGACGCGCAGAAGGCGGTTGCGACACAGGTCAAATTCCCGCCCGGGTACTACGTCACCTGGAGCGGGCAGTTCGAGTACATGGAGCGGGCCAAGGCGCGCCTCAAAATTGTCGTACCGGTCACCCTGCTCATCATTTTTCTCCTGCTCTACCTGAATTTCCGTCGCGTAACCGAAACGCTCATCGTTATGCTTTCGGTGCCGTTCGCCATGGCCGGTGGTCTGTGGCTCATGTGGTGGCTTGGCTTCAACCTGTCGGTTGCGGTGGCGGTCGGCTTTATCGCGCTAGCCGGTGTTGCGGCGGAAACCGGGGTGGTGATGTTGATCTATCTCGATAACGCGCTGACGGATCTGAAAGCGAAGCGCGCAAACGAGGGTACAAGTTTCACCCGCGACGATCTCTACGCCGCAATTACGGCTGGTGCGGTCGAGCGCGTCCGGCCAAAGATGATGACGGTCGCAGCAATCATGGCTGGCTTGTTACCGATCATGTGGAGCCATGGCGCGGGTGCCGAGGTGATGCAGCGGATTGCGGTGCCGATGATCGGCGGCATGGTGTCTTCGACCCTCCTGACGCTGGTCGTCATTCCTTCGATTTATGCTGTGGTGAAAGGGTTTCGCATCGCGCGTTGAGATTGGCGTCGTTCGCA